>NZ_CP155917.1:4800000-6306551 GCF_044232075.1 Achromobacter sp. EB05 | reverse complement strand
CGCCTGCGTTTCGTCATACGCAAGCGGGACCAGCGGTCGTATCCACGCGCTGATTTGTTGGGGGGGGAGTTCCTGCTCAAGACGACTGACGCAGGTCTGCCAGAATTCTTTCATGTCGCTCTTATTCAAACCTCGATTCTACCTTGCCTGGGCACGGGTTATCCACAGGGTAGGGCATGGGCGTGCACAATCTGCCCCCTTAACTGTTTGACAAGACAGGGAAAACTTGCTGAAATGGTGGGCTTTTCCGAATTCTGTCTGTCAGAAGGTTTCGCAGAAGGCCCAGGTTCACACGGGTAATAGGGTAATGGTTACACTTACCCCGCCCCCGGAACTGTGCCTTGCTGAATAGGTCGCCCGGGTATTGCCCGGACCAGAGCCCCGTCTACAAGCCTGTCTTTGCCAGCGAATCCGCATATCACATGCGATTCGCAGCGAAACGCTTACTAGATACCCGCTACCGGATTTGCGACCAGGAACCCTCCGGGCAGGTCCCTTCTGACTTTTGTTCTTTTTGTGGATCGTCCATGAAACGCACCTACCAACCTTCCGTTACCCGCCGCAAGCGCACCCATGGTTTCCGCGTGCGCATGAAGACCCGCGCTGGCCGCGCCATCCTGAACGCCCGCCGCGCCAAGGGCCGCAAGCGTCTGGCCGTCTAAGTCTCGCTGTCGCGCAGACACTTGACCCACGCCTGACCCGCAGTCCATGCCGCGCGCCACGCTTCCGCCGGAGGCGCGGCTGCATCGCCCCTCCGAGTTCGCCGCCGCCCTCAAAGGCCGGCGTCTGGCCCGAGGGGCGTTTTTCGTTGTGAGCGCCGCTTCCAACGATCTGCCCCCCGGCCAGGCTCCCTGTGCCCGGCTGGGCCTGGTGATCGCCAAGCGCTTCGCCGCCCATGCCACCACGCGCAACGCCCTCAAGCGGGTCATCCGCGAGGCGTTCCGCCACCGGCGGCTGGGGTTGCCGGCGAAAGACTACGTCGTCCGGCTGCACAGCAAGGTGACGCCCGCCACGCTCACCGCGCTGAAACAGGCGGCCCGGGCCGAAGCGGACGCTCACTTCGAGCGGATCGCGCGATGAACGGCCCATCCCCCCGGCAGGCAGGCCGCGCGCAGCGCGGGCGTTCCGTGGGGGCCGCAATCCTCATTGCCCCGATCCGGTTCTACAGGTTTTTCCTGAGTCCCTGGATCGGCCGGCAATGCCGCTTCACCCCGACCTGCTCGGCGTACGCGATCGAGGCGATCGAGCGCCACGGACCCTGGCGCGGCTTCTGGCTGATGCTGCGACGCATCGGCCGCTGCCACCCCTGGTCGCCCGGCGGCTGGGACCCGGTTCCCGCCGACAAGGGAACCAAGCGCGGGGCCTGCTGCTCCCATGGCCACCGCACCGAGCATGATTGACGCTAAACTGGCGGGCTTTGCTGGCCCGTATTCACTTCAGTAGGCACCATGGATATCCGACGAACCGTCCTCTGGATGATTTTCTCCTTCTCGCTGTTGCTCCTTTGGAACAACTGGCAGATCCATAACGGCAAACCGTCGTTGTTCGGGGCGCCCACGCCCACGGCCAGCACGACCGCCAACGGCACGCCGGCCGCCGCGAACAACGCGACGCCCTCGGTGCCCAATGCGCCGCCCGCGACCGCCACCGCCGCGCCTTCGGCCGTGCCTGGCGCCGCCGCGCCGGTGCCGACGCGCTCGGAAGAAGTCGTCGTCACCACCGACGTGCTGCGCCTGACCTTCGACACGCTGGGCGCCCAACTGGTGCGCGCCGAGCTGCTGAAGTACCCGGCCACCGGCCAGCCCGACAAGCCCACCGTGCTGCTGGACCGCACCGCGGGCCTGAACTACGTTGCCCAGACCGGCGTGGTCGGCGCCGCCAACGGCCAGAATTTCCCCACCCACCAGACGCCGTTCCGCGTGGTCTCGACCGACCGCCAGATGACCGGCGACAGCCTGGTGGTGGCGTTCGAAGCCGAATCGGGTGGCGTCAAGGTCACCAAGACCTTCACGCTGCATCGCGGCCGCTATGACATCGACGTGCGCCACGACCTGGCCAACGTCGGCGCCGCCCCCGTGACGCCGGCGCTGTACCTGCAGCTCGAGCGCGACGGCAACGATCCGGCCGATACCTCCAGCTTCTATCACACGTTCACCGGCATTGCCGTCTACTCGGAACAGGACAAGTTCCAGAAGATGACCTTCGCCGACATCGAGAAGAAGAAGGCCAACTACATCAAGCAGGCGGACAACGGCTGGATCGCCGTGGTGCAGCACTACTTCGCCACCGCCTGGGTGCCGCCGCAAGGCAAGCCGCGCAACAACGAAGTGCTGGAAGTGCAGAAGAACCTGTACGCCGCCCGCACCATCGAAGCCGTCGGCGAGATCGCCCCGGGCGCCGCCGCCCGCGTCGATTCGCACCTGTGGGTCGGCCCGCAGGACCAGAAGGCCATGGCGGCGCTCGCCCCCGGCCTGGAACTGGTGGTCGACTACGGCTGGCTGACCATCATCGCCAAGCCGCTGTTCACGCTGATGACCTGGCTGCATTCCATCCTGGGCAACTGGGGCTGGACCATCGTCGCCCTGACCGTGCTGATCAAGGCGCTGTTCTACCCCCTGGCCGCCGCCAGCTACCGTTCCATGGCCCGCATGAAGCAGGTCGCCCCGCGCCTGCAGGCCCTGAAGGAAAAGTACGGCGACGACAAGCAGAAGCTCAACGCGGCCATGATGGAGATGTACCGCACCGAGAAGATCAACCCGCTGGGCGGCTGCCTGCCGATGGTGGTGCAGATCCCGGTATTCATCTCGCTGTACTGGGTGCTGCTGGCCAGCGTCGAAATGCGCGGCGCGCCGTGGATCCTGTGGGTGCACGACCTGTCGATCCGCGACCCGTACTTCATTCTGCCCGCCATCATGATGGCCACCATGTTCCTGCAGATCAAACTGAACCCGACGCCGCCGGACCCCGTCCAGGCCAAGGTCATGATGATCATGCCGCTGGTGTTCGGCGGGATGATGTTCTTCTTCCCGGCCGGCCTGGTGCTCTACTGGTGCGTCAACAACACCTTGTCGATCGCGCAGCAGTGGTCCATCACCCGCGCCATGCAGCGCAAGACGGAAGCCGCGGCCAACCGCTGATTCCCGTTCGCACCATGAAAAGCCGGCCCCCAGGGGCCGGTTTTTTTTCGTCCCCGTTGCAAGGGGTTTGGCGCCGATGCGCCTGAAGTCGCGCGTGTGATAGTTATTTTCAATCAAATTTTATAGATCAATCAACTTCACACTGCAAACATTGACCCCTATGATGTGTCGGAGATATCCCCCGGCCGGCAATGTCCCGGGCGGTATCCGATCACGCTGCGCGGCCCCGGCGCCGCGCATTCCAGGAATTACGTAGGGAGTGTGTCCATGACCGACAAGAAGCATCTGACCACCGCCTCGGGCGCCCCGGTGGCCGACAACACCAACACCCTGACCGCCGGCCCGCGCGGCCCGGCGCTGTTGCAGGACTTCTGGCTGATAGAAAAGCTCGCCCATTTCGACCGTGAACGCATCCCCGAACGCGTGGTGCACGCCAAGGGCTCGGGCGCCTACGGCACCTTCACCGTCACCCACGACATCACCAAGTACACCCGCGCCAGCATCTTCTCCAAGGTCGGCAAGCAGACTCCGTTGTTCCTGCGTTTTTCGACCGTGGCGGGCGAACGCGGCGCCGCCGATGCCGAGCGCGACGTGCGCGGCTTCGCCATCAAGTTCTACACCGACGAAGGCAACTGGGACCTGGTGGGCAACAACACCCCGGTGTTCTTCATCCGCGACCCGCTCAAGTTCCCCGACTTCATCCACACCCAGAAGCGCGACCCCAAGACCAACCTGCGCAGCGCCACGGCGGCCTGGGATTTCTGGTCGCTCAGCCCCGAATCGCTGCACCAGGTCACCATCCTGATGAGCGACCGCGGCATTCCGGCCAACCTGCGCCAGCAGCATGGCTTCGGCTCGCACACCTTCAGCTTCGTCAATGCCGAAGGCGAACGCTTCTACGTGAAATTCCACTTCAAGTCGCAGCAGGGCATCGCCTGTCTGACCGACGAGGAAGCCGCGCAGGTCGTGGCCCACGATCGCGAGAGCTCGCAGCGCGACCTGTTCGACAACATCGAGCAGGGCAACTTCCCGAAGTGGACGCTGAAGGTGCAGATCATGCCCGCGGCCGAAGCCGAGACCTATCACATCAATCCGTTCGATCTGACCAAGGTGTGGCCGCACGGCGATTACCCGCTGATCGAAGTGGGCGTGCTGGAACTGAACAAAAACCCGGAGAACTACTTCGCCGAGGTCGAGCAGGCCGCCTTCACGCCCGCCAACGTGGTGCCCGGCATCGACTTCTCGCCGGACAAGATGCTGCAGGGCCGCCTGTTCTCCTACGGTGACACGCACCGCTACCGCCTGGGCATCAACCATCACCAGATCCCGGTGAACGCCCCGCGCTGCCCGTTCCACAGCTATCACCGCGACGGCGCGGGCCGGGTCGACGGCAATGCCGGCGGCACGCTCAACTACGAACCCAACAGCGCGGGTGAATGGAAGGAAACCCCGTCGGCCGGCGAACCGCCGCTGCCGCTGGACGGCCAGGCCGCCGCGCGCTGGAACCACCGCGTCGATGACGACTACTACTCGCAGCCGGGCGCGCTGTTCCGCCTGATGACGCCGGCGCAGCAGGAACTGCTGTTCGGCAACATCGGCCGCCACATGGCCGGCGTGCCCGAGGAAATCCAGCGTCGCCAGTTGGAACACTTCCGCAAGGCCGATCCGGCCTACGCGGCGGGCGTGGCCAAGGCGCTGGGGCTGAAGCTGTAAGGCGGTAAGGGCCGCGTCCACGCGCGGCCGACACCCCGCGCAATACACATCGGGCGGCCCGCGGGCCGCCCGATTTCTTTGTCTGTCGAGCGCTTTTCGCCGGCCTTCACGGCTTGTTCCCCTGGCGGCGGTCGCGTTTATCGCCTGCGCTTTGCTCCGGACACCGCCGCAAGCGACTTTTCCACAGCAGGGCCGGAAAAAGTTATCCCCATTCGTCCACAGCCAATTCACAGGCAATCCACAGGATTTTCACAGGGCTGTGGATAGTCTTGCCCGGACATGCTGTGGAAAACCCGCTTGCTAGTATTTCAGGCCCGTATCGCACAGCACGGTGGCCACCGTCGCGTCCGCACGCAGCCGGCCCGAACGCAGCAGCCTGGCGGCCGCGCATACATTGGCGGCGGCGGAATAACCCACGTACAGGCCCTCGCGCACGGCCAGCAGGCGCCGCCATTCCTGCGCCTCGTCGTCGGTGACCGCAATGCTCAGATCCATCAGGGACGGATCCCAGTGCGGCGGCACCGCGCCATAGCTGGTGCCCTGGATCAGGTGGCGCGCCTTGGTCACCGGCGCGCCGGCCAGCACTTCGCAGCCCAGCGGCTCGACCGCCGCGCAAACGGTGGCGGCGCTGGCCGCCTTGAGCGCGCGCGCCACGCCCATGAAGGTGCAACCGGTGCCAACGGCCGCGACCCAGCCGTCCACGGGCGCGCCAAGCTGTTGCAGGATTTCGCGGCCGGTGCCGCTTTCGTGCGCGGCCATGCATTCGACGGCGTTGAACTGGTCGACGTAGAAGCCGCCGCGTTCGCGCGCCAAAGCCGCCGCCACCTCGGCCGCCGCCTGGACGTCGGCGCCGGTGACCTGCCCGGGGGTGCCATCGACCTGCGGCACCAGCACCACCTCGGCGCCCAGTCCTTCCAGCATGCGGGCGCGGGCCGGGCTGTTGCCCGCCGACATGGTGACCACCAGCGGATGCCCCAGCGCGGCGCAGGCCACGGCCAGGCCCGCCCCCATGTTGCCGCTGGTCATCTCCACCACCGGCATGCCGGGCGCCAGGCGGCCATCGGCGCGCGCGGCCAGCAGGATGGCCTTGGCGGCACGATCCTTGACGCTGCCGCCCGGTTGCAGGAATTCGGCCTTGGCCACGATTCGGCCGGGACCGTCGTGCGCCCGGCTCAACGTGATCAGGGGGGTGTTGCCGATGAGTTCAATGGAAGAGGTTGCCAGCATGTCGAGTCCGATAGGCGCAACCGCGCGCATCCGTGGGATGCCGAAGGCGCGGTCGATGCGTACCGGACTATTTTAGGGATGCTGGGATATCCACAGATCGGCGCGGACGCTGTCGATGGACGAGGCGGCCAGCGCGGGCGTGGGCGAGGCCAGGGCCACGACGGCCAACGCCAATGCCACGCCCGCCGCCGTGACGGTGCGGATCAATCGTTCGCGCAGTTCAGGAGACAGACGCATGGCGTTCCTTGTGGATTAGTCGCGGGCCGGCCTAAAACGGCACGTCGCCTTCGATGGTGGTGCGGTACAGCTTGCGGCGCAGATGATCCGGCGTGCCGCCGGCCAGGTGGATCAGCGAGCGGTTGTCCCAGAACACCAGGTCGTGCGGCTGCCAGCGGTGACGGTAGATGTGCTCGGGCCGCACGCTGTGCGCGAACAGTTCGTCCAGCAATTGCCGGCTCTCGTCCTCCGGCAGGCCTTCGATGTGGGTAGTGAAGCCTTCGCTCACGAACAGGGCGCGGCGGCCATTCTCGGGATGGGTGCGCACCACCGGATGCGATACCGCCTGCACCTGCGCCACCTGCTGCGCGCTCAGGTTGGGCCGCCAGTTGCCTTCCTTCTGCAACTGGCCGTACTTGGCCAGGTACGAATGCACCGCGCGCTTGCCCTCGACGGCGTTGCGCAATGCGGCGGGCAGGGTGTCATAGGCCAGGTGCATGTTGGCGAACAGCGTGTCGCCGCCTTGCGCAGGCAATTCCTGCGCATGCAGCAGCGAGCCCAGGCTGGGCAGTTCCTTGTACGAGATGTCCGAATGCCAGTACTTGCCGGCATCGCCCAGGCCGACCGGCTTGCCGTTCTCGACGATGTTGGAGACGATCAGGATCTCGGGATGATTGGCCAGGTGGAACTGGTGCAGCACGTGGATCATCAGCGGCCCGAAGCGGCGGCTGAAGTCGATGTGCTGCCGCGGCGTGATGCGCTGATCGCGGAACACCAGCAGGTGGTGGTCCAGGTGCGCCTGGTGCACGCGCTTGAAATCGGCGGACGACAGCTCGCGGCCCAGGTCCAGGCCGATGAGCTCGGCGCCCACGGGGCCCGGCAGCGGCCGCAGCTCGAACGCCTGCGCGGCCGGGGGCGGCGGGACGGGGGCGGCCTCTTCGCGCCGCACGGCGTTGCTCTGGGACATCGGTCACTCCGGTTGGCGTGGCGGCGTTGCCGCCGGCGCTGAGATCCGTCCGCGGATGGATCAGGAATGACCGATTATGGAAAGCGCGCCTTGTATCTCAAACGAAGTTATCGGCGTTTGAACAAAGCCTGGCGTCATATAGAAAAACCGCCCGGGGCAAGCGGGCGGTTTGTGGCGGCAAGGCGCATAAGCAAATAACCGCAATGCCTGAAGCGCCATGGCGCGCTACTTGTGCTTGGGCAGGTAGGCCTCGACCAGCTTGACCCAATACGTCGCGCCGACCGGCAGGAGCGCGTCATTGAAGTCGTAGTTCGGATTGTGCAACTGGCACGGCCCCATGCCGTGATAGCTCTCCATGCGATGGTCGCCGTCGCCGTTGCCCAGGAACAGATAGGTGCCGGGCAGGGCTTCCAGGAAAAAGGAAAAGTCCTCGGCGCCCATGAAGGGCGGCATGTCGCGCACCACGTTCTCGGCGCCGAAGGTGTCCTCGGCCACCTGCGCGGCAAACGCGGTTTCCTTGTCCCAGTTCACCAGCGGCGGATAGGCGCGCACGAAGTCCAGCGTGCCGGTGCCGCCATACACCTGCGGCAGCGTGGTGGCGATGCGGCGCATGTCTTCCTCGATCTTGTCGAGCACCTCGACCGAATAGGTGCGCACCGTGCCGCGCAGCACCGCTTCGCCGGGAATCACGTTGTAGGCGTCGCCGGCATGGATTTGCGTGATCGACAGCACCGCTTGCTCCAGCGGATTCTTGCTGCGCGAGATCACCGTCTGCAGCGCATGCACCATGTCGGCCGCGACGATGATCGGGTCGACCGACGCATGCGGCTGCGCGGCGTGGCCGCCCACGCCCTTGATGACGATGTCCCAGCGGTTGCTCGACGCCATGGTGGGACCGGCGCGAAAGCCGAACTGGTTGACCGGCATGCCGGGCATGTTGTGGATGCCGAACACCGCGTCACAGGGGAATTTCTCGAACAGTCCATCCTGCATCATGGCGCGCGCGCCGGCGTTGCCGCCTTCCTCGGCCGGCTGGAAGATGAACACCACGGTGCCGTCGAAATCGCGATGCGTGGACAGGTATTGCGCCGCGCCCAGCAGCATCGTGGTGTGGCCATCGTGGCCACAGCCGTGCATGCGGCCGCTGATGGTGGACTTGTGCGCGAAGCGGTTGTGCTCGGGCATGGGCAGCGCGTCCATGTCGGCGCGCAGGCCGATGGTCTTGCCGCCGCTGCCGCCGCGCAGCACGCCGACCACGCCGGTTTTCCCCAGCCCCGTGTGGACTTCCAGCCCCCATTGGCGCAGGCGCTCGGCTACCAGGTTGGAGGTGCGCGTTTCCTGGAAGGCCAGTTCGGGATGGGCGTGGATGTCACGGCGCAGTTCGGTCAGTTCACCGTGGGCGCGTTCGATTTCGGCTAGGGTTTTCATGGCGGTGGATAGGCGGAAGGGAGAGAAGAGAACGGATGTCGTATGACAGGGTATCGGAAAATTCTCGCGCCCGTCGCCGGCCGCGTCCAGCGTTGTTACGGATTGGCGCTAGCGCGCGTCGTTCAGGTGGCAGGCGCTGAACTGCATCGGCGCCACCTCGCGCAGCAACGGCCGTTCGGTCTTGCAGCGCGGCATCGCCTGGGGACAGCGCGGATGGAAGGCGCAGCCGCCCGGCGGATCCAGCGGCGACGGCAGCTCGCCCTTGATCGGCTGGTAGCTGCGGCGCCCCGGCGTGAGCGTCGGCAATTCCTTGAGCAGCGCCTGCGTGTACGGATGGTTGGCGCGCTGGAACACGGTGTCGGTTGGCGCCAGCTCGACCACGCGGCCCAGGTACATGATGGCGACGCGATCCGAGATGTGGCTGACCACGCTCAGGTTGTGGCTGATGAACAGATACGTCAGGTCCAGCTCGTCGCGCAGTTGCTCGAACAGGTTCAGCACCTGCGCCTGGATCGACACGTCCAGCGCCGCCACGGCCTCGTCGCACACGATCACCGAAGGCTTGAGCGCCAGCGCCCGCGCGATGCCGATGCGCTGGCGCTGGCCGCCCGAGAACTGGTGTGGATAACGCTGCGCGAACGCCGGGTCCAGCCCCACCTGGCGCATCAGGCCGGCGACGTACTCGGCCTTGTCGCGCGCGCGGATCAGGCCGTGCGCCACCGGCGCCTCGCCGATGATCTCGCGCACCCGCATGCGCGGATTTAGTGAGGCGTAAGGGTCCTGGAAGATCATCTGCACGCCCAGCTCGTAGGCGCGCCGCTGCGGGCCCGCCATGGCCTTCACCGCCTGGCCCTGGTAGTGCACCTCACCGGAAGAGGGCGGCAGGATGCCCGAGACGATGCGACCCAGCGTCGATTTGCCGCAACCGGATTCGCCGACGATGCCGATGACCTCGCCCGGCTGCACGTCCAGGTCCACGCCGGCCACGGCGTGCACCACCTGCGTCTTCAAACCCGCGCCCAGCAGGTTGGCGATGCGGCCGGCCAGGTCCACGTGTTGCGTGAAGCGCAGCTCCACGCCGCGCAGCGACAGGATGGGGGCGGCGTTGCGATCGGCGGCGTTCATTGGACCTCCGGCGCGCCGGCATGCCAGCAGCGCACCCATTGCGACGGGCGCACTTCCACGGGCTGCGGTTCGGTCAGACAGGCCTCGCTGGCGCGCGGGCAGCGCCCGCGGAACGCACAGCCCTGCGGCAGGTTCAGCAACGACGGCGTCATGCCGGGAATCGGCACCAGCGGCCGGCCGCGCGATTCCGGCGTCGGAATCGAGGCGATCAGGCCGTGCGTGTACGGATGCATCGGATGACTGATGACATCGCGCGTGCTGCCGGTCTCGACCACGCGGCCGGCGTACATCACCGACACGCGGTCGGCCAGGCCCGCCACCACGGCCAGGTCGTGCGTGATCCACACCAGGCCGGTGCCGGTCTCGCGGCACAGCTTCTGCACTTCGAACAGGATCTGCCCCTGGATGGTCACGTCCAGCGCCGTGGTGGGTTCATCGGCGATGATGACGCGCGGCGAATTCAGCAATGCAATCGCGATCGCCACGCGTTGCCGCATGCCGCCGGACAACTGATGCGGATAGGTGCGCAGGCGTTCCTGCGGCGACGGAATGCCGACCATCGTCAGCGTCTGCAGGGCGCGTTCACGCGCCTGTTCGCGCGATACTTTGTGGTGCGCCTGTACCGCTTCGATCATCTGCGTATCGACGCGCAGCACCGGGTTCAGCGTCATCATCGGGTCCTGGAAGATCATGGCGATCTCCTGGCCCCGCAGTTGCCGCCAGCGCGCCGGCGACGCGCCGCGCAGGTCCTCGCCGTTCAGGCGCAGTTCGCCCTCGACGATGCGGCCGGGCTCGTCCAGCAGGCCCATCAGCGAGAAGCCGGTGATGCTCTTGCCCGAGCCGGATTCACCCACCAGTCCCAGGATCTCGCCCTCGGCCAGCGTCAGGTCGACGCCATCGACTGCCTTGACCACGCCGTTGCGGGTGAAGAAATGCGTCTTCAGTCCGCGCACATCGAGGACCGGCGACTTTTCCACAGCTTGTATCTGCATCGCGTCCGCCCTCAGTTCGCGTGGCGCGGGTTGAGCACATCGCGCAGGTGGTCCCCCACCAAATTGATGGCGATGATGGCCAGCGCCAGCGCGATGCCGGGGAAGAACGAGATCCAGTACTGGCCCGACAGCAGGTACTCGAAGCCGTTGTAGATCAGCATGCCGAGCGACGGCTCGGTCACCGGCACGCCCACGCCCAGGAACGATAGCGTGGCTTCCAGCGCAATGGCGTGCGCCAGGTCGATGGTGGCGATCACGATCAGCGGCGGCATGCAGTTGGGCAGCACGTGGCGGAACAGTACCCGCCCCCACGACAGCGACATGCAGCGCGCCGCCTCGACGTATTCCTTGCCGCGTTCGACCAATGCGGCGCCGCGCGCGGCGCGGGCGAAATAGGCCCACTGCACCACGATCAGCGCGATGATCACCTTATCCACACCCTTGCCCAGGATCGCCAGCAGCATCAACGCCACCAGGATCGCCGGGAACGACAACTGGATATCCACAATGCGCATCAGCAGCGCATCGATGCGCCCGCCGAAGTACGCCGCGATCAGCCCGACGGTGGCGCCGATGCCGAAGGCCGCCAGCACCGACACGGTGGCCACCAGCAGGCTGGTGCGCATGCCGTACAGGATCGCCGACAACAGGTCGCGCGCCTGGCCATCGGTGCCCAGCCAGTAATGCATGCTGCCGTCGCCGCTTTCGCTGCCGGGCTTGAGCTTGGAATCCATGATGTCCAGCGATGCCAGGTCATACGGATTCTGCGGCGCGATCCACGGCGCCAGCAAGGCGGCGCCGACGATCAGCACCAGCATCACCAGGCCCAGCGTGGCCAGCTTGCTGGCGAAGAAATCGCCCACGAAACGGCGCCACGGCGTCTGTTCCCTGGCGGCGGCGGGTACGGCAGCAGTCACGGGGGCGGTCATCGGCGGCTATCCAGGCGTACGCGGGGATCCAGCACCGTATAGATGATGTCCACCACGAGGTTCAGCATCACAAGGAAGAACACGATCAGCAGCAGGTACGCCACCACCACCGGCCGGTCCAGGTTGATGATGGAATCGATCAGCAGTTTGCCCATGCCGGGCCACGAGAACACCGTCTCGGTCACCACCGCGAAGGCCATCACCTGGCCGAACTCCAGGCCCGCCACGGTGACCACCGGGATCAGGATGTTCTTGAGCAGATGCACGCCCAGCACACGCTTTTCCGACAGGCCCTTGGCGCGCGCGAACTTGATGTAGTCCATCGGCAGCGCCTCGCGCGTGGCGGCGCGCGTCACGCGGATGATCATGGCGCACTTGGCGAAGGCGATGGTGGCGGCCGGCAGCGCCAGGCTCAGCCAGCCGTCCAACGTCAGCACGCTCAACTGCAGCGAACCGATGCTGACGGTCTGGCCGCGGCCGCCGGCCGGCACCCAGCCCAGCATCACCGCGAACACCATGATGAGCATCAGGCCCACCCAGAAATTGGGCAGCGAGAATCCCAGCACCGATCCCGTCATGATGGCGCGCGAGCCGGCCGCCTTGGGCTTGAGGCCCGCGATGATGCCCAGCGGCACCCCGATCAGCACCGACAGCAGCATGGCCACACAGGCCAGCTCGACGGTGGCCGGCATGCGCTCCAGGATCAGGCGCATGGCCGGCTCGCCGGTCAGGAAGCTGTTGCCGAAATCGCCGCGCACCGCCTGGCCCATGAAGATCAGGTACTGCCGCCACAGCGGCAGGTCCAGGCCAAGCGAGGCGCGGATGGCGGCGCGCTGCGCCTCGGTGGCCTCCGGACTGGCCAGCATCGATACCGGATCGCCGACCATGTAGATGCCGGCGAAGACCAGCGCCGACATGACCAGCATGACGACGATGGTTTGCAGCAGTCTTCGTACGATTGTCGCTAGCACTGGATACCGCCCGCGACGCGCGTCACTTCTTCAGCGTTGCGAACTGCGCCAGCGTGACCTGGTCGGGACGGCCCTGGTAGCGGATGTCGTTCTTCATCGCCCACACCGACAGCTCGAAGTGCACCGGCAGCATCGCGAAATCATCCATGGCGATGTTGCTGGCCTTGGACAACAGCTCGGCGCGCTTGGCGTCATCCATGGTGGACGAGGCTTCCTTGACCAGCTCGTCCATCTTGGGATTCGAGTAGCGGCTACGGTTGGTGGTGCCCAGGCCGGCTTCCGGATTGCGCGTCACCAGGAGCGAAGTCAGCGCGTTCGACATCTCGCCGCTGGTCACCGACCAGCCGGCGAGATAGGCCGAGAACGCATAGCTGTCGCGGTTCTTGAAGAACACCGGCGGCGCCATGGCGTCGACGCTGGTCTTCACGCCCACGCGGGTCCACATCGAGGCGATCGCCTGCGCCACCTTGGAGTCGTTGACGTAGCGGCCCGAGGGCGAGCCCAGCGTGATCGAGAAACCGTTGGGATAGCCCGCTTCCTTCAACAGCGCCTTGGCCTTTTCGACATCGGCCTTGGGCGCCTTGGAGTGTTCCTTGCTGGAACCGAACATGGGGTAGGGCAGCAGGTTGCCGGCGGGCAGCGCCACGCCTCCCATTACGCGCTCGACCAGCGCATCGCGGTTGATCGCCAGCGACAGCGCTTCGCGCACGCGCTTGTCTTTCAACGGATTCTTGTCGGTGCCCTGGATACCCGGCGAGGGCTCGGCGTACTGGTCCAGCGCCACGTACACCACGCGCACCGACGGCGTCTCTTCGACGTACAGCTTCTTGTCGCCCTTGAGCTTGGGCAGGTCATCGGTCGGGGGATCCTCGATCATGTCGACATCGCCGGCCAGCAGGGCGGCCACACGCGCCGCGGCATTGCTGATCGGGCGATAGATCACCTTGTCCCACACGGGCTTCTTGCCCCAGTAGTTTTCATTGCGCGCCAGCACGAATTCGGCGCCGCGCTTCCACGACACGAACTTGTAGGGACCGGTGCCGATGAGGCCGTCGCCGCTGTTCAATTCGGTGGTGGTCTTGCCTTCGGCCGCGGGGCCCGAGGCGGCCTTCTTCGACATGATGGGCAGTTGCGCCAGGTTCACCAGCAGGTTCGGCGCCACTTCCTTGGTGGTGATGCGCAGGGTCATCGGATCCACCGCCTCGGCCTTGGCTACCGAGCCCAGATACAGCGTGAACGGCGAGGGGCTGTTCGGCACCTTGGGCACGCGGTCATAGGTGAAGACCACGTCCTCGGCGGTGAACGGCGACCCATCGGAGAACTTGACGCCAGGCCGCAGCTTGAAGGTCCACACCTTGCCGTCGACGGTCCAGGATTCGGCCAGCGCCGGCACCGGCTTGAGCTGCGCGTCGGTGGCCACCAGCGTGTCGAAGATGGTCTGGGAGATCTGGGTGTTCGGCGTCAGCGCGTGATACTGCGGATCCATCGACGATGGCTCGGTCTTCAGCCCGATCACCAGATCGCGCGCCAGCGCCGAATTGAGGGTGCCGAAGGCCAATAGAACCGCTACCGAACCACAGGCCAACGCACGCGAAAACCGAGATGCCATCATGATCTCCCAGGGATGTTTCGGGTTTTAAACCTCTGGCGCACCTTAACCAGCAAACAAGGCCCCGCGCAACAGTTATATTCCCCTATTGTCCTTGCTTCGCGTTATCCCCGATATGTCCACCCACGCCCCCATCGCCGCCATTGCCACCGCCCCCGGAAGAGGCGGCATCGGCGTCGTGCGCGTTTCTGGTGCGGACCTGTCCGAATTGGTGCGTCGCCTGTTCCAGCGCGAACTCACGCCGCGCCACGCGCACTATCTGCCGTTCAAGGCGGTCGATGGCGAGCTGCTCGACGAAGGCATCGCGCTGTACTTCAAGGGGCCGCATTCCTACACCGGCGAAGACGTGCTCGAACTGCAAGGCCACGGCGGCCCCGCCGTGCTGCGCCGCGTGCTCGACAGTTGCCTGGCGGCGGGCCGCGACCTCGGGCTGCGGCTGGCCGAACCGGGTGAGTTCACCCGCCGCGCGTTCCTCAATGACCGCATGGATCTGGCGCAGGCCGAAGCGGTCGCCGACCTGATCGAAGCCTCGTCGGTGGCGGCCGCGCGCGGCGCCATGGCCTCGCTGTCGGGCGACTTCTCGGCGCGCGTCAACGACCTGTCAGACCGCATCATCCACCTGCGCATGCTGGTCGAGGCCACGCTCGATTTCCCCGAAGAGGAAATAGACTTCCTTGAGAAATACCAGGCGCGCCCCACGCTGGAAAAGCTGGCCGGCGACCTCGGTCATCTCATCGCCCAGGCGCGCCAGGGCGTGATCCTGCGCGAAGGCCTGCATGTGGTGCTGGCGGGCCAGCCCAACGTCGGCAAATCCAGCCTGCTGAACGCGCTGGCCGGCGACGACGTCGCCATCGTCACGCCGATCGCCGGCACCACGCGCGACAAAGTGGTGCAGCAGATCCATATCGACGGCGTGCCGCTGCACATCGTCGACACCGCCGGCCTGCGCGAAACCGAAGACACGGTGGAGAGCATCGGCATCGCCCGCAGCTGGCAGGAAATCGAACGCGCCGACGTCATCCTGCACCTGCAGGACGCCACCCAGCCGG
Source organism: Achromobacter sp. EB05 (assembly GCF_044232075.1). Taxonomy (NCBI): domain Bacteria; kingdom Pseudomonadati; phylum Pseudomonadota; class Betaproteobacteria; order Burkholderiales; family Alcaligenaceae; genus Achromobacter; species Achromobacter sp. EB05. The sequence goes on along the minus strand of NZ_CP155917.1, from coordinate 6,291,188 downwards.
GCGACGAACTGGACGCGCAGATTACCGCGCGCCTGCCGCCGCGCACGCCGGTGTTGAAGGTTTTCAACAAGGTGGACCTGTTATCCACAGCGTTTGTCGCCGGTCCCGGCGAACTGGGCATTTCCGCCAAGCGCGGCGCCGGCCTGGACGCGTTGCGGGCCGAACTGCTGCGCATCGCCGGCTGGAATCCCGGCGCCGAGTCGCCCTGGCTGGCGCGCGAGCGCCATCTGCACGCGCTGCAGGACGCCGCCGACCACCTGGCGCTGGCGGCCGAGCACGCCGAACAGGACGACCGCGTGCTGGACCTGTTCGCCGAGGAATTGCGGCTGGCGCATGACAGCCTGTCGAGCATCACCGGGAAGTTCACCAGCGACGATTTGCTGGGCGAGATCTTCTCGAGCTTCTGCATCGGGAAGTAGCGCTCATGGCCGCTCCCGCCAGCACACCTCACCGGATCCGCCTGGCGACGGTCGATGATCTGGCGGCGGTCGAACGCATCGTCCACGACGCCTACCGTCATTACGTGGCGCGCATCGGCGCCACGCCGGGACCGATGCGCGACGATTACCGCATGCGCATCGCGCAGGGCCAGACGCAGGTGCTGGAAGACGAGACCGGCATCCAGGCCGTGCTGGTCCTGGTGCGCGAAGCGGATTGCCTGTTGCTCGACAATGTGGCGGTGTCGCCTGGCGCGCAAGGGCGCGGCTATGGCCGCGCGTTGATGCACTGGGCGGAAATCGCGGCGCGGCGGGCCGGGTATCGCCGCATCCGGCTCTACACGCAGGAGGCGATGAGCGAGAACATCTCCATCTATCACCGCTACGGCTATGTCGAAACGCATCGCGCCGAAGAGACCGGCCTGAAGCGCGTATTCATGACTAAAAGCCTGGATTGACCGATCCCCAATAAGCGAGCAATAGCTCACTTATTTGAAAAATCCCAACCCGCCTCTCGCGATCAATCCGGCCCCCTTCCTTCCCGACTGGTCGAAGCCGTTCCTCACGGCCATTCCTTTCGATTTCAATGACATCCAGGCAAACCAGCTTCCTTCAAGAACGCCACTCCGCACGTCATTGAAGAACATCGATAAAAAACATGAGCTTTTGCTCACCCCTTATTTCCAAGGGGTTTTTGTCGAAAATTCCGGTCAGGAATCCCGCGCATTGTCCGCCGTCGGCACCGGCGCCGCCTTCAACGTCTCGCGCACAATGCGATTGCTGGCCAGCGATTTCGCGTACACCGAATCCGGCCGGATGCGTTGCGCGATCACGAAGCCGGTGATGCACGCCAGCATCAACGGCAACATCACCTCGTAGCTCAACGTCATCTCGAAGATCATCAATATCGACATCAGCGGCGCGTAGGTCGTGGCCGCCAGCAGCGCCCCCATGCCCACCACCGCGTAGCTGGACACGGCCGACAGATCGCTGGCGGGAAACAGCGCGTGCAGGCCGGACCCATACAACGCGCCCACTGCCGCGCCCACGAACAAGGTCGGTGTGAACACGCCGCCGATCGCGCCGGAACCGACGCTGGCGCCGGTGGCCACGATCTTGAACAGCAGGATCGCCGCCACGGCCTGCCAGGCCCATTCCGTGTGCAACATGCTGTTGACCACGCTGTAGCCATTGCCCCAGACCTCGGGTTTTAAGACCGACAGGGCGCCGACCACCAGTCCGCCCAGCGCCATCTTGGCCCACAACGGCAGGGCCTGGCGGCGGAACAACGCCTTCGACCCGTCGAGAAACCGCAGGAACTGCGGCGCCACCACCCCGGCGATCAGGCCCAGCCCCAGGTAATTGGCCACCTCCCAGCCGGACACGAACTCGAACGGCGGCATGTGGAACACCGCGTCGTAGTGCAGGATCTGGCGCGTCACGATATTGGCGACCACCGACGACACCACCAGGGGCACCAGCGTCGCCGAGGAAATGGCGCCGTACACGATCTCGGAAATGAACAGCGCGCCGGCGATCGGCGCGTTGTAGGCGGCGGTGATCCCGGCGGTGGCGCCGCAGGCCACCAGCAGCCGCAGATGGCGAGGCGGCAGGACGAGATAGCGGCCCGACAGCGACGAGAACATCGCCGCCAACTGCACCATCGGTCCCTCGCGGCCAATCGATGCGCCCGAACCGATTGAATACAAAGAAGAAATGCTGCGCGCCACGGTCTGGCGAAAGCCGATCACGCCGCGGCCGATGGCGATCGCTTCCATATAGTCGGCGGCCCCGCGCGGCGGCAGGCGCCGGGCAGCCGCCTGCAGAATCAACCCCGCGATCGCGCCCCCGGCCGCCGGCAGCAGCAGCCGTTCCCAGGGCGACATTCCGCGCGCCAGCGAGACCATCCCGTGCGGTGAATCGACCCCGCCCAGGACCATCTGGATCCCGCCGAGCAGTTCGCGAAAGATCACCGTCGCCAGCGCGCCGGCCAGTCCCATCAGCGCGGCCGCGCACAAGGTCGCGGGCAGGTTGTCGGCCAGCAAACGGCCCCTCAGCCAGGTCGCCCAGGCCGGTTTCTTGATTCTGAGTTGTCGTGCCATGGGCGGGATTCTACGGCGGAAATCTGCTCACTTTTTGTTCAGCCCAACGTCAACCGCACGGGCACGCCACCCCTCACATGGCCGATTCCCGCAACGCCTCCAAAGGCCTTTACGCGCCTGGAAAGGGGCGAAAACCAGGGTAGGCAAGGGGCGTTTTTTCGGGGTAAAAGTGCCGCTTCCCGACCCGGTTCGGCAGAAAAGGGCTGTGGATAACTCCTAGGGCGGCAGGTTGTGCACATTGTGTGGAGGCAAGTTGAACAAGCGGGGGTTTTTGGTCCACTCCCAAATCTTGTCCAACTTCGGCTCTTTTCCCACACAGAGTTCTTGCACAGCCAAAAACGCTCGCAACCTGATGAAAAAAAACAGGTTTCCAAGGTTAAGGTAGTTATCCACAGGCCTTATTAATCATTAGTCTTTATATAAAGAGAAATACAGGGAAAAGACAAACATGCTTTCTCTCACCTCCCAGCCACGCCCCCCCGGACTCCGTCCATGCGCATCCTTCTCATAGAAGACGAAGCCGAACTTGCTCGCTGGCTCTCCAGAAGCCTGGCCCGGCACGCGGGCTTCGTGGTCGACTGGGCTGATGACGGTCTGGTCGCCGAAAGAAGACTGGCGGTCGAAGAATTCGATGCGGTCATCCTCGACCTGGGACTGCCCGGCATGGATGGCCATACCTTGCTGGCGAAGATCCGCGCGCGCGACGACCGTACGCCGGTGCTGGTCTTGACCGCGCGCGATTCGCTGGCCGAAAAAATCGGGACACTTCACGAAGGCGCGGACGATTTCCTGCCGAAACCGTTTGTCGTGGAAGAATTGGAAGCGCGCTTGATCGCACTGGTACGCCGCAGCCGTGGCCGCGACCATCCGCGACTCACCCTGGGAAACCTGGTTTTCGAGACTTCCGCGCAAAAATTCACGGTCTCCGGACAGGCTTTGCAGTTATCCCCACGTGAACACGCGGTCCTGCGAGTGTTGATCCAGAAAAGCGGCGAACCGATCAACAAGCAGCAGATCCTGGATCGCATCGTGACCGACGATGCCGACATCAACCTCGAAGCCATCGAGGTGCTGGTGCACCGGTTGCGCAAAAAATTGGCGGAAACCGGCGTCCAGATCACCACCATGCGCGGCATGGGCTACTGCCTGGAGAACGCTGTTGACAACTAGTTTTCCGGAAAAAACCCCGGTTTCCAGGAAAAAAAACCGCAACCGGACCCTGAAAACGCAGTTGCTCTGGTGGTTGATCCCGACCCTGGTACTGGTGATGGTCGGCGCGCTCTGGCTGTCCAACCACCAGTTGCGCAACCAGGTCGATATCGCCTATGACCGGTCGCTCGCTGGCGCGCTGCGCGCGATCGACCACAACATATCCACAGCCAGCGGTGGATTAGCCATGGAGCAGCCGTACCTGATGCTGGAATTTTTCGAGCTGACGGCCAATGGCAGCGTGTTCTACCGCGTGGCCACCGAGGATGGGCTGGCCGAAATCGGTCATCCCGGGCTGCCGATGCCGCCCCAGCCGCTGGAATCCGGCGAAGCCCAGTTTTTCTACGCGACCTACCTGGGCACCCCGGTACGGGTCGCCGCCCTGGCCAGGCCGATGAACCCGCCGCTCTACGCGAACAAAGGGGGACGGGTTATAGTCCAGGTCGCCGAAGGCCTGGAGAGCCGCCAGGCTTTCCTGCACCAGGTGCTGGTGCGCTCGGTGGAGCGGGATCTGGCCGTGATCCTGATCAGCGTCCTGGTGATCGTCCTGGGGGTTTTCATGGCCTTACGCCCCCTGCAGCGCCTGAAGCAGGAAGTGGAGAGGCGTTCCGCGGACGATTTAAGCCCCGTCAGCGCGTCGGAGATGCCAGGTGAGGTCCTACCCCTGGTGGCGGCCGTAAACCTCCACATGGCCCGCTACGCGGCTCAGGCGAGGGTCCAGAGCCAGTTCCTGGACGACGCCTCGCACCAGTTGCGCACGCCTTTGTCGGTTTTGCGCACCCAGACGGCTTATGCCTTGCGCGAAACATGCCCCCAGGAGGTCCGTACAGCCCTTCTGGCGATGCAGGACGGGTTGGACAGGGCGGTACGCACCACCAACCAGATGCTCGCCCTGGCGCGCGCCAAAGACGCCTCGCTGGCCGAAGGCGGCCTGGCGGCCGAGCCGGTCGACCTGGTGGGACTGGCCCATGGCGTCATCCGGGCCCTGCTGCCGACCGCCCGATCGCGGCAGATCGACATCGGCCTGGACGCCGCCGACGACCCGGTCGTGGTCCAGGGCGTGGACTGGCTGTTGCGCGAGGCGGTCAGCAACCTGGTCGACAATGCCATCCGCTACACCGCCCCCGGCGGCGTGGTCACGGTGGTGGTGCGCGGCGATTCCGGCCAGGCCAGCCTGGCCGTGGAAGACAGCGGTCCCGGCATGTCAGCCGAAGACATCGCCCGGGCCGGCATCCGCTTTCGCCGCGGCGCGGCCGGCAAGAACAAGCCCGGCGCCGGCCTCGGACTGGCCATCGTCGACACCATTGCCGGGCTGCTGGGGGCCCGCCTGGTGCTGGAGAACCGGACGCCCTTGCCCGGCCTGCGCGCCGCGTTGGTGTTTTCCCTGGAAATGGCGTCCGATGTTGCGCCGCACCAGGAAAATAGCGGTTTTTGAAAGGTATTGGAAAGCTTCGATTTTGTACGGTTGCATCCGCTGGAGCCCGACCCGGCGGCAGACCGCCCCGATCGCCAGCCATGCCTAGACCTATAAATTCGGAGACGCAAGAATGCAGACCAGCCTCAAGCTGCGCCTGGCCGCCGTCGCGGCGCTCGGCGCGATCACCCTTTCCCTGGGCGCCGCCCATGCCGCCGACGAACCGCGCCGCCCCGAGTGCATTGCGCCGGCCCAGCCCGGCGGCGGCTTCGACCTGACCTGCCGCCTGGCCACCGAGGGCCTCAAGCAGAGCGGGGCGCTCAAGAGCGCCATGCGCATCGTCTACATGCCGGGTGGCATCGGCGCCGTGGCCTACAACAACATCGTGGCCCAGCATCCCAACGAGCCCGGCACCATCGTGGCGTTCTCGGGCGGTTCGTTGCTGAATCTCGCGCAAGGCAAGTTCGGCAAGTACAACGTCGACGACGTGCGCTGGCTGGCGGCTATCGGCACCGATTACGGCGTGGCCGTGGTGCGCAACGATTCGCCGTACACCGACCTCAAGAGCCTGATGGACGCCTTCAAGCAGGATCCAACCAAGATCGTGCTGGGCGCCGGCGGCACCGTGGGCAGCCAGGACTGGATGAAGGCCGCGCTGACCGCCAAGGCGGCCGGGGTCGATTTCAAGAAGATGCGCTTCGTGGCCTTTGAGGGCGGCGGCGAGGCCGTGACGGCGCTGCGTGGCGGCCATATCCAGGCTTACATGGGCGATGCCGCGGAAGCCTTCACCATGCTCGAGGGCGGCGCACCGATCCGCGTGCTGGCCGTGTTCAACGATCAGCGCCTGCCGGGCAAGCTCGGCACGGTGCCGACCGCGAAGGAGCAGGGCTACGACATCGTCTGGCCCATCATCCGCGGTTTCTACGTCGGCCCGAAGGTGTCGGATGCCGACTACCAGTTCTGGGTCAACGCCTTCAACCGCGTCACCGAAGCGCCCGAGTTCGCCAAGCTGCGCGAACAGCAGGGCCTGTTCCCCTTCAACAAGACCGGCGCCGACCTGGACGCCTACGTGAAGCAGCAGGTCAAGCAGTACGCCGAACTGGCCGGCTCCTTCGGCCTGGTCAAGAAGTAAGCCGCAGGGCGTTCTCCCATCCCGCCGCGCGCATCCAGCGCGCCCGCAGCGCCGCCGGCCTGGAGCCGGCGGCCAGGGCGGGCTCGCGCCGCGCGGTCCTTCAACCAACGGAAAGCTGATCATGAACGATCGAATCCTGGGCATCGCGGCGTTGCTGCTGGCGGCCTTCATGACCTGGGCGGGGTGGGGCATCGAAGCCCCATTCGCCTACGAACCCGTGGGACCACGCGCCTTCCCGCTGCTGCTGGCGTTGATCATCGGCCTGTGCGGATTGCGGCTGGCCTACAAGGGCGGCAACCCGGTCGAACCCAATCCCGCCGGCGCCAATGGCCGTATTGCGCTGATGGTGGTGTTCGCCGCCGCCTACGCCTTTCTGTTCCAGTGGCTCGGTTTCGTCATCGCGACGGCGTTGATGACGGTCTTCGTCGGCCGCCTGTTCGGCGGCGGCTGGGCCAAGTGCGCGCTTGGCGGCGTGGTCATGAGCGTTTTCTTTTTCGTGCTGTTCGACAAGGTGCTGGATGTCGTCCTGCCCGGTGGCTTGCTGGAGAACCTGATATGAGCGGAATCCTCGATCATCTGTCGATCGGCTTTGGCGTTGCGTTCTCATGGACCAACATCCTGGTGGCCGCGATCGGCTCGTTCTTCGGCACCATGGTGGGCGTGCTGCCGGGCCTGGGGCCCATCAACGGCGTGGCGATGCTGATTCCGATCGCGTTCGCCATGAACCTGCCGCCCGAGACCGCGCTGATCCTGCTGGCGGCGGTTTACGTGGGCGCGGAATATGGCGGCCGCATCACCTCGATCCTGCTGAACGTGCCGGGCGAGGCCAGCGCCATCATGACGACGCTGGACGGTTATCCGCTGGCGCGCCAGGGACTGGCCAACGTCGCCCTGTCGCTGTCGGCGTGGTCCGCGTTCTTCGGCGCCATCGTGTCGGTAGTGGGCATCATCCTGCTGGCGCCGCTGCTGGCCAGATGGGCGCTGGCGTTCGGTCCGGCCGAGTACTTCGTGCTGATGATCTTCGCCTTCTGCTGCCTCACCAGCCTGCTCGGCAAGCAACCCATCAAGGGCGTGCTGGCGGCCATGATCGGCCTGTCGATCTCGGTCATCGGCGTGGATGCGAATTCGGGCGTATACCGCTATACCTTCGACTCCGTGCACCTGGCCGATGGCATCGATTTCGTGGTGGTCGTGATTGCGCTGTTCGCGGTCAGCGAGATGCTGGAAATGCTCGAGAAGGTGATGGCGGGCCACAGCGTCGAGGTCAAGCCCAGCGGCCGCAAGCTGTTCAACCTGAAGGAGCTGGCGTTCACCTGGTGGAGCGTGGTGCGCAGCGCGCTGGTGGGCTTCGGCGTCGGCGTGCTGCCGGGCGCTGGAGCCAGCGTGGCCGCGGCCGTGGCCTACTCGCAGGAAAAGCGCATCATCGAAGCCAAGGATCCGAACGCCAAGTTCGGCAAGGGCGACATGCGCGGCCTGGTTGCGCCGGAAGCCGCCGCCACCTCGTCGGCGATCGGCTCGTTCGTGCCGATGCTGACGCTGGGCGTGCCGGGCTCGGGCACCACCGCGGTGATGATGGGGGCGCTGACGCTCTACAACATCACGCCCGGTCCGGTGCTGTTCGACACCAAGCCGGAACTGGTGTGGGGGCTGATCGCTTCGCTGTTCGTGGCCAACGTGCTGCTGTTCGTCATGAACGTGCCGATGGTGCGGCTGTTCTCGAAAGTGCTGTCGGTGCCGGGCTGGCTGATGGTGCCGGGCATCCTGTGCATCAGCTATATCGGCGTGTATGCCATCAACGCCGGCACGTTCGATCTGCTGCTGGTGACGGGCATTGGTGCGCTCGGCTATTTCCTGCGCAAGTTCGGCGTGCCGATGGCGCCGCTGGTGCTCGGCGTGGTGCTGGGCAACATGATGGAGCAGAACCTGCGCCGGGCCTTGTCGATGACCGATGGCAACGTGTCGGTGCTGTTCGCCAGCCCTGTCGCCATCACGTTATGGACCGCCGCCATCGCCGTGGTGGTGGTGCCGCAGATCCTGCGCCGCGTGCGCCGGGCCAGGAAGGTTGCCGCCGAACCGGTGTGACGGGTTCCGCGCCGCGGCCCCGCCGGCACGGGGCCGCGCGGCGTCGGAGCGGATCACGCCGGAGGTAGTTCAGGAGCGCCGCGGCGCTCCTTTTTTTCATCTCTACATTTGTGGTCGAGACAAAAGGAAAGCGCCCCGATGGGGCGCTTCGTCTTGATGCGCGCGGCGCGTCTTCAGACCCGCGCCAGGCGCTCCAGCGCGGCATCGAGCGTGGCGTCTTTCTTGGCGAAGCAGAAGCGCACGATGCGATGGTTCGACTCAGCCGCGTCGGGCTTCTGGTAGAACGCCGAAACGGGAATCACCGTGACGCCGTGGCGCACCGTCAGGTCGCGCGCGAAGTCCGCCTCGTTCTGCCTGGAGATTTCGCTGTAGTCGGCCAGCAGGAAGAACGTGCCGGGGCTGGGCAGCGGCTTGAAACGTGTCTTGGCCAAGCCTTGCGACAGGCGGTCGCGCTTGGCCTGGTAGAACGCGGGCAGGTCCAGGTAGGGCTTGGGATCGCGCATGAATTCGGCCAGCGCGAACTGCATCGGCGATGGCACCGTGAACACCATGAACTGGTGCACTTTGCGCAGCTCGGCGCTGAGCTGGCGCGGCGCGCAGCAGTAGCCGATCTTCCAGCCGGTGGTGTGATAGGTCTTGCCGAACGACGAGATCACGAACGCATGTTCGGCCAGCAGTGGGCGGCGCGCGATGCTGGAATGAGGCTTGCCATCGAACACGATGTGTTCATAGACCTCGTCCGACACCAACAGCACGCCGGTGTCGCGCACGATGGCCTCGAGCGCATCGAGATCGCTGTCGTCCAGCACGGCACCGGTGGGGTTGTGCGGGAAGTTCAGCATCAGCAGGCGGGTCTTGGACGTGATGGCGTCGCGCACGCGCTGCCAGTCGATGCGGTAGTAAGGATCCTCGGCGGTGGGCGCGCGCAGCGGCACCGGCACCGCGGTGCCGCCGGCCAGGCGGATGGCCGGCAGGTAGGAGTCGTAGCAGGGCTCGATGACGACGACTTCGTCGCCGCTGTTGACCGCGGCCAGCACGGTGGCCATCAGCGCCTCGGTGGCGCCGCTGGTGACGGTGATCTCGGTTTCCGGGTCGTAGGCGCGGCCATACAGGGTCTGGGTCTTGGCGGCGATGGCTTCGCGCAGCGGCGCCACGCCGGGCATGTAGGGGTATTGGTTATGGCCGTCGGCCATGGCCTTGCTGACCAGCGCGCACAGCGCGGGATCGGGATCGAAATCCGGAAAGCCCTGGCCCAGGTTGATGGCCTTGTGCTCAATGGCCAGGCGGCTCATGACGGTAAAGATGGTGGTGCCGACGTCGGGAAGTTTGGATCGGATCATGGTGGACGCGAAGTGGAACGCTGGGTGTGCAAGAGAGTTTTCGTAAGTATCCCACTAACTCATAATTCGGGTTTCTCATGAGCTTATAGGCGCGGGCGGTATCGTGGTTCAAAACATGTTGTGGAGGGTCTTCGGCGGCCTGGCGATCGCGTTGACCGGCGCCTTGCTGGCGCTGTGGATGCATTTGCCGTTGCCATGGATGCTGGGGGCCTTGCTGTTGACAGCGGCGGTGCGCATCGCGGGCGGCGGCACCGTATGCCCGCGGCCGGCGCGCAACGCCGGCCAATGGGTCATCGGCACGTCGCTAGGCCTGTATTTCACGCCGCAGGTGATCGGACACATAGGCAGCAATGCCGGCCCCATCATCGTCGGCATGATGTTCGCGTTGGGGCTGGCGTTCATCGGCACCGCCATTTTGCGGCGCTACACCGATGCTGATTTCAAGACGGCGTGGTTTTCGTCGGCCATGGGCGGGGCCAGCGAAATGGCGAGCCTGGCGGAGCGACACGGCGCCCGCATCGACCGCGTGGCGACCGCGCATAGCGTGCGCGTGCTGCTGGTCGTGGTCACAGTGCCGTTCATTTTCCAGTGGTGGGGTGTGGCCGGTATCGACCCCACCGTGCCCGGGCCCAGGACCGTGCATGGCGCCGGCCTGGCCGCGCTGGTGGCGCTGACCTGCGTTGGCGGGCTGTGCTTCATGAAGCTGCGCCTGCCGAATCCATGGGTGCTGGGGCCAATGCTGGTGGCGATGATCCTGACCGCAAGTAGCATCGAGTTGTCCGCGTTGCCGGATTTCGTGCCCAAGATCGGACAGCTCTTCATCGGCTGGTCGCTGGGGGATCGTTATCGCCCGGATTTCTTCCGCGCGGCGCCGCGATTTATCGCAGCGGTGGCGGTGTTCACGGTCATCGCGTTGGCACTGGCGTTCGGCCTGGGGGCGTTATTGTCGTTGTGGTCCGCGGCGCCGGTGCCGACGTTGATCCTGGGCACCACGCCGGGGGGCATCGCCGAGATGGCGATTACCGCCAAGGTGCTGCAGTTGGGCGTGCCGGTGGTGACCGCATTCCATGTCTCGCGGATGGTGTTCGTGGTGATCGTGACCGGTCCGATGTACGCGTTCCTGGCGCGGCGGCAGGCAAATTCCGCGTAGCGGTATTGGCGTTCCAGTCAGAAAAATACGACATTGGGGAAAACAACTATATGAGTCTGTAATGCGGGGTGGGTATGCTGGTTCCGCAGTTGATTCAAGCAGCGCGCGGACTTGTTCTGCCGCTTTTGCGGCAAGCGAGAACGCAGCAGCAACGCAGGTATCCCTACCGGTCGTTCAGTTCTCACGGCGTCCTTGATTCATTGCATTTCGTTAATTACAGGACGCTAGGAAAATGGCTCAGAAGGGCAAAGTCAAGTGGTTCAACGCTGACAAGGGTTACGGTTTCATTACGCCGGATGCCGGTGGCACCGATGTTTTCGCACACTTTTCCGCCATCCAGGGCCGCGGCTATCGCAGCCTGAACGAAGGGCAGGAAGTCGAATTCGAAGTCAAGGATGGTCCGAAAGGACCTCAAGCGGCCGAAATTCGCCCGCTCTAAATCGGGAAATCCCAATTTCCCGTCCGCCAGGCCTGGCCTGGCTGCAACGCCCCAGAACCTCGCGGTCTGGGGCGTTGTTTCATTTGCGGCAGCCGTGTCCGCAGCCTGCTCATACGGTGATGTTAGTGGTTACTAACATATCCTCGAGCGTTGGATAAGTTTGTGGATAATTATTCCCGGGCATGTGCATTGCGCTGCGCAGTAATGAAGCACACCGCCTTTTCGCGCCGTAGTTTTGCACAATTCCTGGAAAGATCTGTCGAGGCGGAAGGGCGATTTTCCCATTGGCTGCGCCGCTGCGCCGGACCGGGCGGGCGTCGAGGGAAATAGTGCATTTCCCTAGGAAAAGCGGGCATTTACGGCTTTTTTTGCCTGTCTCGCGGCATGGCATTCGTCGTTGCCAGGCCATCAGTGATGCCCGCCACGACCCATTTTTTGTCCATCCGCGCCGCGGTTGTGCACAAAGATATCCCCATCCGGGTTATGCACAGAATGACACCTCGAGTAGCCAAAAGGTGGGGGTTCAGCCTGTGGATAGAAATGGGGATAGTGGATCAAAAATCGTCTTCCACGATTGGCCGGTGGCCTGCTGCCGTCCGGTTTTGCATCGCGACCCCGTACTTGTGGATTTCATGTGAAGGAAAATTCAGGCGGAAATTTTCGCCAATGAGTTTTCCACAGTTAGCGCCCAGATTGGCCATTGCGGGAACACGTGTCAGCCGAAAGGATGATGGCGCGAAACTCCGCGGACGGGCAAGATGATTGTGCGATCGAGCGTCCTGCATGAGTTGCGCACAGCCCGCCGATGCGGTCCAGCGGCGTGGGATAAATATGTGAATAAGATGCTGGCGCCAGCTTAAGGCGCGGTTGGACTTTTGACCGGGTGTGAAGTTCCCCGTGAAGTCGAAGGCGATATCTCAACTGCGCGGCCGGAGCGGGACCGACTTGTTTTCCGCAGCGGGGGCCTATTTTGGCAACGCTTATCGCGCCGATAGCGGCGGCTTATCCACAATCTTTTCCACTGCTGTTTTCCCGTCTCGCCGTATCGTCCCGGGTATACCTGCAGGCCGGATCGCAGACGTTGCAGGCATGGCAATTTTGCGCTTGTAGCCAGGTTTTCCGCCGGGTGGCGCGTTGCGAATTTGTGCGCTTTCCGCAATCTGGGTAATTCTCCTTCGATCGCTTCAGGTCCGCGTTGTCGACTTCTTGCTGTGGCGCATCTTCGAGTTATCCCCAAAGTTGTTCCACGTGAAACCAAGGTCCCGGGAGCATTCCTGGCTGTGGATGGGTTTGTGCACAACGCGCCGGCGGCGTTGCGTCGGCTTTCCGGTTTAGCCCAAGAATCCACTCACGCCATTTCCGGACGATATGCTTCGGCGCGTCGGCTTGTGGCATTGCCGTTCGGCTGTTGAAGAAGCGAACGGTGCCGGGCGTCCGCTCCCGGTGTGGCGGATTTGTCATAGGGCCTTGGTGTTTCAGATGAATGACGAGAGACATTCAAGATGAATGACCGCGAATGCGATGGTGAAAATTGTGAGATTCCGGGCGCCCACGTTGGACGGACTGGACTTGCTGTTCCACGTGAAACACTAGAAAAGATGATTTTTTAGGGGTAGGGGTAGGATAGGGGAAGATAAAACGCTTTTTTTCTTTAGATGCCCGACTGCCCGATCACTAAGCGAGGAACCGTTGTTCCTGCATTATTTGTTTGGCTTGTAGGGACGCTGGAGCCATGAAGCGCCCGGGCTCGTCGCATTGTCAATGCGACAGGCGCTCAGGGGTCGATGTGCTTTTCTCTATGTTCCACGTGGAACAACTATTCAGTGGTGATCGACTAGCGGATTGCCGCCCCAACTCCAACCGCAAGGTGCGGCATGTTTCACGTGAAACATCGAACGCAGGCATCTGCAATTGACGAGGAATATCTATCGGCTGGCATTACGGCGTGGGTGGACCTGTGGTTAATGGCCCTTTGTACAGCGATGTTCCACGTGAAACATCGGTGTCCAGTATCGGTGAAACGGGGCGGCCGATACGTCTGGGTTATCGATATATTGACGGTGGCCAGGTCGGAATCGATGTGGAGGTCGATTCGGAAACTCCCTCATCGCTGGATGCACTACATGTTCCACGTGAAACATCGGCCGGCCATGACGCGAGGCGCAGAGGAGGGGAATCGCTGGCGGGGAAGGCCGATCTCTGCCTCATGCTGCGATGCCAGCGATGAACAGTATTGGACTCTCCGTTGTCCTCCGCGGCGCCCATGTTTCACGTGAAACATTGCCTCGTTTCACTACGGGCACAAGATGTTCCCATGGAGCCTCACCCTCTAACAGCGGCAGATGCCGACATATTCAAACGCCGATCGACGGTTTCTCGTTGTCAATCTGCACACGAGCCGCAGTGTTACTGCCTCCATTGCTGCAGCGAACCATGTTTCACGTGAAACATGCACCCCCTGCCTCTATAATGAGCACCGAACGCTCTCTTATCTCCCCATCATGGATTATCCCCGCGAATTCGATGTCATCGTCGTCGGTGGCGGCCACGCCGGTACCGAAGCGGCGCTGGCTGCGGCACGCACCGGTGCCCAGACGCTGCTGCTGACTCACAACATCGAGACCCTAGGCCAAATGTCCTGCAATCCCTCCATCGGCGGGATTGGCAAGGGTCATCTCGTCAAAGAAGTCGACGCCCTCGGCGGCGCCATGGCGCTGGCGACGGACGAGGCGGGGATTCAATTCCGTATCCTGAATGGCTCCAAGGGGCCGGCCGTGCGCGCTACCCGCGCGCAGGCGGACCGGGTGCTGTACCGCAAGGCCATCCGGGGCCGCCTGGAAAACCAGCCCAATCTCTGGTTGTTCCAGCAAGCCGTGGAAGACCTGATGGTGGAGGGCGACCGCGTGGTCGGCGCCGTTACCCAGGTCGGCCTGAAGTTCCGGGCGAAGACGGTGGTCCTGACCGCCGGCACGTTCCTGAATGGCCTGATCCACGTGGGACTGCAGAACTATTCGGGCGGCCGCGCTGGTGACCCCCCGGCAATTTCCCTGGGACAACGCCTCAAGGAACTGCAACTGCCGCAAGGCCGCTTGAAGACCGGCACGCCGCCGCGCATCGACGGTCGCAGCATCAACTACAGCATCCTGGAAGAGCAGCCGGGCGACCTGGATCCGATCCCTGTGTTCTCTTACATGGGTAACGTGGCCATGCACCCGCGGCAACTGCCGTGCTGGATCACTCATACCAATGCCCGGACCCACGACATCATCCGCGGCGGCCTGGACCGCTCGCCGATGTATAGCGGCGTCATCGAAGGCGTCGGCCCGCGCTACTGCCCGTCGATCGAAGACAAGATCCACCGCTTCGCCGACAAGGAATCGCACCAGGTTTTCCTGGAACCCGAAGGGCTGGACACGCACGAGGTCTATCCGAACGGCGTCTCCACCAGCCTGCCGTTCGATGTGCAGTTGGACCTGATCCATTCCTTGCCCGGCCTGGAGAACGCGCATATCCTGCGCCCCGGCTACGCCATCGAATACGACTACTTCGATCCACGTGGATTGAAGAGCACGCTGGAAACCAAGGCAATCGCAGGCCTGTATTTCGCGGGCCAGATCAATGGCACCACCGGCTACGAAGAAGCCGCCGCCCAAGGCCTGCTGGCTGGCGTCAACGCCGCCCTGTCCGCACTGGATCGCGAGCAGTGGACGCCGCGCCGCGACGAGGCCTATCTCGGCGTGCTGGTAGACGATCTGGTCACGCGCGGCGTGACCGAGCCCTATCGCATGTTCACCTCGCGTGCGGAATATCGCTTGAGCCTGCGCGAAGACAACGCCGACCTGCGCCTGACCGAAATCGGGCGCCAGCTCGGCATCGTCGACGATGTCCGCTGGGACGCATTCAACCGCAAGCGCGACGCCGTCGCCGCCGAAGTCGAACGCCTGAAGTCGTCGTGGGTCAATCCCCGCGTGCTGCCGCAGGAAGTGGCGGAACCGCTGCTGGGCAAGGCAATTGAACGTGAGTACTCACTAGCAGACCTGCTGAAAAGGCCCAACGTTTCCTATGAAGCGCTGATGACCGCCCGCAATGTCGACGGCACGCTGCTGGCCGGCCCGGGGGTGGTTGAGGACGAAGTCCTGGCCGAGCAGGTCGAGATCCAGGTGAAGTACGCCGGCTACATCGCCCGCCAGCAGGACGAAGTACAGAAGCAGATCGCGCACGAACAACAGCCCATTCCGGCCGACGTCGACTACGACGCCGTGACCAGCCTGTCGTTCGAAGTGCGCCAGAAACTCAAGACGCATCGCCCCGAGACCATCGGCCAGGCCGGCCGTATTTCGGGCGTGACGCCGGCGGCGATCTCGCTGCTGCTGATTCACCTGAAGCGCCTGCACTACGGCTCGCGCAAGCAAGCCGCATGAGCGCCCATCCCCACCCGGCCGGCGCGGACATGGCCGGCCGCCTCGCGCATGCCTTCGAGCAGCTCGGACTGCAGGCGGACGCCGCGGCGTCCGCCAAGCTGCTCGACTACCTGGCGCAGATGCAGCGCTGGAACCGGACCTACAACCTGACCGCCATTCGCGATCCGCAGCAGATGCTGGTGCAGCACCTGTTCGACAGCCTCGCTGCCGTGGGACCGTTCAGCGACATCCTGGGCGCGCCCGGCACGCCGGCCAAGGTCTACGATGTCGGCTCGGGCGGCGGGCTGCCGGGTGTCGTCCTGGCGGTAATGCGGCCCGAATGGTCGGTGACCTGCATCGACGCCGTTGAAAAGAAAACTGCATTCGTCCGGCAGATGAGCGGCGCGCTGGCGCTGCCGAACCTGCAGGCGCGCCACGCGCGCATCGAAACGCTGGAACCCGCCGGCTGCAACATTGTGACGTCGCGCGCCTTCGCATCCTTGGAGGATTTTGCGATGCTCGCGGGCAGACATGTGGGCAACGGTGGTACCCTCGTCGCCATGAAGGGCAAGGTCCCGGATGATGAGATCCAGGCGCTGCACGCGCGTGGGGAATGGCAAGTCGACCATATTCAGCCGCTCCGGGTGCCGGAGCTGCAAGCAGAACGCTGCCTGATCTGGATGCGCCGCAGTCAAGGAACCCTATGAAGAACTTACCCCCCAGCTCGACCGCCCGCGTTTTCTGCATCGCCAACCAGAAGGGCGGTGTCGGCAAGACGACCACCGCCATCAACCTGGCGGCCGGGCTGGCCACGCACAAGCAACGTGTGCTGCTGGTGGACCTGGACCCGCAGGGCAACGCCACCATGGGCAGCGGCATCGACAAGAATTCGCTCGAGTCGAATCTGTACCAGGTGTTGATCGGCGAAGCCACCATCGAGCAGGCGCGCGTGCGCTCGGAATCGGGCGGCTACGACGTGCTGCCCGCCAACCGCGAGCTGTCCGGCGCCGAGATCGACCTGGTGCAGATGGATGAACGCGAGCGCCAGCTCAAGGCCGCCATCGACACCGTCGCCAGCCAGTACGACTTCGTCCTGATCGACTGCCCGCCGACGCTGTCGCTGCTGACGCTGAACGGCCTGGCCGCAGCGCATGGCGTCATCATCCCGATGCAATGCGAGTACTTCGCGCTCGAAGGCCTGTCGGATCTGGTCAACACCATCAAGCGCGTGCATCGCAACATCAACGACGACCTGCGGGTCATCGGCCTGCTGCGCGTGATGTTCGATCCGCGCATGACGCTGCAACAACAGGTGTCGGCGCAGCTCGAATCGCACTTCGGCGACAAGGTCTTCAAGACCGTGGTGCCGCGCAACGTGCGCCTGGCCGAAGCGCCCAGCTACGGTATGCCCGGGGTGGTGTACGACCGTGCCTCGCGTGGCGCGCAAGCGTACATCTCTTTTGGCGCCGAGATGATCGAGCGCGTCCGCGAACTCAACAAATAAGCTGTCCGCATCATGTCCGCCGTCATCCGCCTGTCCCCGGACGCCACCCACACGCCGCCTGCCGACGTGCGGGACGGGCTGCGCGTGCGGCTGGAAGAGGCCGCGCTCAACGCCACGGCAGTGCGCGCGCAGGTGCTCTACGATGGCTGGCTGGTGCGCTTTGCGCCGTCGTCCGCCAAACGGGTACGCAGCATCAATGTGCTGGGGTTATCCACACGTCCGCTCGATGAGCGGCTGGCGTATTGTTCAACGTTGTACGCGCGTCATGGCCTGCCCATGGTGGTGCGCCTGACCTCCATCGGCCCCGATTTCGCCCTGGATGCCGAACTGGCATCGCGGGGCTTCCTCCTTACCGAAGAGACCCGAGTCATGAGCATGCCGCTCGCCCCCAGGCTGGCCGCCCGGGGCGATCTGCTTTTCAGGACAGTGGACGCCACCCGTTTCGCGGCGGCGGTCGGACGCATGCGCGATTCCCGGCCAGAGCACATCGCCGAGCATCAGGCGCGCCTGGAAGGACTGGCTGTGGATATCTTGCCGGTGCTGGCGTTCGACGCCGCCGGCGCATGCGTGGCGGGGGGCATGGCCGTGCGGGATGGCGACCTCGCGGGACTGTTCGATATCGTGACGGACCCCGCGCAGCGGCGCAAGGGACATGCCGCGATGTTGGTTGAGCATCTGCTGGCCGCATGCGTCGAAGACGGCGCCACCACGGCCTATCTGCAGGTGGAGCCGCAAAACACCGCCGCGCGCGCTTTGTATGGCCGCTACGGTTTCAAAGACTGTTACGCGTATTGGTACCGCCTGCCCGCCGAGCAGGCGGCCGCCTGAGCCCGGCTCGGGATACCAAGAACAGAAGGAAAGAGGATTTAACTATGGCCACCAAGAAACCCAAGGGATTGGGTCGCGGACTTGACGCTTTGCTGGGCGCCGACGCGCCTGCCATCGACAATATCGGCAAGGCCCCGGCCAAGCCCGAGGGTCTGCCGTCCACCTTGCCTGTTTCGAAGATGCGGGCCGGCAAGTACCAGCCGCGAACCCGCATGGACGAGGGCGCGTTGGGCGAGCTGGCCGAGTCGATTCGCACACAAGGCATCATGCAACCCATTCTTGTGCGCGCGCTGAGCGATGCGCCCGGCCACTACGAGATCATCGCGGGCGAACGCCGGTTCCGCGCCGCGCAACTGGCCGGCCTCAAGGAAGTGCCGGTGCTGGTGCGCGAAGTCGCCGACGAGAACGCGGCCGTCATGGCGCTGATCGAGAACATCCAGCGCGAAGACCTCAATCCGCTCGAAGAGGCGCATGGCGTGCGCCGCCTGCTGGACGAATTCGGCCTGACCCACGAGCAGGCCGCCCAGGCCATCGGCCGCTCGCGTTCGGCCACCAGCAACCTGCTGCGCCTGTTGAACCTGGCTTCCGCGGTGCAGACCATGCTGCTGGCTGGCGATGTCGACATGGGCCATGCGCGCGCGCTGCTGGCGGTCGACGCGGCCACGCAGATCCAACTGGCCAACCAGATCATCGCGCGTCGCCTGTCGGTGCGCGAAGCCGAAAAGCTGGTCGCAAAGACCGCCAAGGAAGCCGAGAGCGCCGCCTCGCCCAAGAAAAAGGCCAACGGCGTGTCGCGCGACCTGACGCGCCTGGAAGAAGCGCTGTCCGACCATCTGGGCACGCGCGTGGCGCTCAAGGTCGGCGCCAAGGAAAAAGGCCAGATCGTCATCGACTTCCATGGCTGGGAACACCTGAATTCGCTGCTGGAACGGCAAGGCCTGTCGGGAGTCGTCGATGCCTGAGCAGGCATTGCCCGTCGTCGCGGTCCTGGCCACCGGCGGCACCATCGCCGGCGCGCAGGCCGATGCCACCTCCGCCGGCTACAAGGCGGGATCCTTCTCGGTGGGCGACCTGCTGGCCGCCGTGCCGCAACTGTCCACGCTGGCCGATATCCGCGCCGAACAGGTCGCCAATGTCGGCAGCCAGAACATGACGCACGACGTCTGGCGCGCGCTGGCGCTCCGTGTCGATGCGCTGTGCGCCGATCCGTCGGTGGCCGGCATCGTCATTACGCACGGCACCGATACGCTTGAAGAGACTGCCTACTTCCTCAGCCTGGTGATCCGGCACGACAAGCCGGTGGTGCTGGTGGGCGCGATGCGTCCGGCGACCGCCCTGGGCGCCGAAGGCCCGGCAAACCTGTACAACGCCGTCGCGTTGGCGCGCCATCCCGATGCCCGCGGTCGCGGTCCGCTGGTCGTCATGAACGAGGACGTGCACTACGCCCGCGAACTGCAGAAGATCGCCAGCGCCGGCATCAACGCCTTCGCCTCGCCCAACCGCGGCCGCGCCGGCGTCATGCACGGCGGCACGCCGTGCTTCTATTCACGCAACACCACCACGCACAGCACGCAAAGCGAGTTTTCACTCGCATTGTTGGAAAAGGCAGGCTGGCCGCGCGTGGACATCGTTTATGCGCACGCCGACCTGCAGGGCGACGTCATCGATTTCGTCGCGCGCCAGGCCGACGGCATCGTGCTGGCGGGCGTGGGCGACGGCAACGCCACCGATCTGGCTATCGAAGCCCTGACCCGCGCTGCCGCCAACGGCGTCGCGGTGGCGCGATCCAGTCGCACCGGCAGCGGTTTCGTCGCGCGCGACGTCGAACTGGATGACGCGGCGCTGGGGTTCGTCGCCGCCGGCGACTTGAATCCGCAGAAGGCCCGCGTGCTGCTGATGCTGGCGTTATGCGTCACGCGTGAGCCCGCGGCGTTGCAGCGCTGCTTCGATCGCTACTGAGCGACGCCTGCGGCCGCGCACAGCGGGCCATTGCGTTGACCGCCGCTGTCAGGGATTGGGCGGCGCGTCGGCGCCATGCGCCAATCCCAGGCTGGTGCGCAGCATGTCGTAGACTTGCCGCGTCAGCGGATTGATCAGGTCGCGCCTTATCCACAGGAAGTACGTCACGTCCGGCAACGGCGGCAGGCCTTCCTTTTCGCCCAGCACCCGCATCTCCGGCGCCAGCAGTTCGACGCTGCGCGCCGTCACGCCCAGGCCGGCCCGCAACGCGGCTTTGATGCCGACCAGGTTGGGCGCCACGTAGTTGGTGTGCCAACGCACCTGCGCCTGCTCCAGCGCGGTCAATGCCAGGCGGCGAAAGATGCTGGGCTCGTCGGCCAGCACCAGCGGCACCGGCGCGTTGACGTCATGCACATAGTCGGCCGAGGCCAGCCATACCGTGGGCGAGGTGCGCAGCGCCACGCCCTCGAATTCCTGGTCGAAGCGGGTCGAGATGGTCAGGTCCAGTTCGCCGGCGCGCAACGCGTCCATCAGGAACGGGCTCCGATCGGTGCGGATCTCCAGTTTCACGCGCGGAGCCGACCGCGCGATATGGGTCAGCAGGGTCGGCAGAATGGTGTCGGCCACGTCCAGCGGCGCGCCCAGCCGCAGGTCGCCTTCCAGCGGCGCATCCTGCAGCGCGCGCAGCGCTTCATCGTTGATGGCCAGCATGTGGCGCGCGTATTCGACCAGGCGCCGTCCATGTGTGGACAGCGCCTTGTTGCGCCCCTGTTTCTCGAACAGCGGCAAACCGATGGCCGCTTCCAGCCGCTGCATCTGCTGCGTCACCGCCGATTGGGTCTTGTGCAGCCGGTTGGCCGCTTCGGAAAACGTTTCGTAACGCGCGATCGCGGTCAGCGTGCGTAGCAGGTCCAGATCGAGATTGCGCATGGGGGCGGTGGGTCTAAAGTATTAGCAGTGCTTATGGAATATTAAGGCAATTTAAATTGTTGGCGCCCCGGCGCGGCGATACAGTGACCGTAATAACTCATGAAAAACGAGGGAAAGTCACTGTGAGCACCACGCACCCCCAGCAGCAGGGCATCGATAGCGCCATCGGAAATATTAAAAATACTTTAGGAAATAAGGGCCTGAACCGCGACAGCCTGAAGGCCGTGCTGGACGAGCTGATCGGCCTGGCCAGCCACACCGACTGGTGGGCCCAGGACCGCTATCCGGCGCCGGAAGAGGGCGAGCGCCAGGCGCGCTACCTGATCGGCGAAGACGCCGACAAGAGCTACGCGCTCTACCTGAACGTGATGCGCCCCGGCAAGCAGATCGTGCCGCACAACCACACCACCTGGGCCTGTATCGCCGCCGTGGAAGGCGTGGAATACAACTACGTCTACGACCGCACCGACGACGGGTCGGTGCCGGGCGTGGGCCGCCTGGAAAAGACCGGCACCGTGGTGGTGGGACCCGGCAGCGGCATCGCGCTGATGCCCGACGACATCCATGCCGTCGAGATCCAGGGCGACAGCGTCATCCGCCACCTGCACATGTATGGCCGCGCCCTGGAGACGCTGACCGAACGACTCGCTTTCGACCTGGCGGCAGGCACCTGCAAGGTCATGCCGATCGGCGTGCAGACCCGCCGCTGAACATCATGAACAAGCCCCTGCGGCCCGCGACGCGCCTGCTGCGCGCCGGGCGTCCCCATGCCGGCTGGGTCAATACCCCGGTCACGCGCGCCAGCACCTATGTGTTCGACAGCGTCGCGGCCTGGCGTGACACCCGCGCGCGCCGCGAACAGGAACGCCTGCCG
The DNA here is from genome assembly GCF_044232075.1 of Achromobacter sp. EB05. Classification (NCBI taxonomy): domain Bacteria; kingdom Pseudomonadati; phylum Pseudomonadota; class Betaproteobacteria; order Burkholderiales; family Alcaligenaceae; genus Achromobacter; species Achromobacter sp. EB05. The sequence goes on along the minus strand of NZ_CP155917.1, from coordinate 6,269,388 downwards.
TCGTACGGCGCGCGCGGCACCGACAGCACGCACGCGCTGGAAGACGCGCTGGTCGAGCTGGAGCAGGGCCATCGCGCCCAGCTCTATCCGACGGGCCAGGCCGCGATCGCCGTCGTGCTGCTGGCCTATCTGCGCGCCGGCGACCATGTGCTGGTGACCGACGCGGTCTATGAGCCGGTGCGCCGCTTCTGCGCCGAGCACCTTGCGCGGCTGGGCATCGAATTCACCTTCTATCGGCCGGACGGCGCCGGCCTGGCGCAGTTGCTGCGTCCCAACACGCGCATGATCTATGCCGAGTCGCCCGGCTCGCTGACCTACGAGATGCCGGACCTGCGGCAACTGGCCGAGTTGGCGCGGCGCCACGATTGCTGGCTGGCTGTGGATAACACCTGGGCCTCGGGATTGCTGTGCCAGCCGCTGGCGCTGGGCGCGGATATCTCGATCCTCGCCGCCACCAAATACCTGGGCGGCCATGCCGACGTGATGATGGGGGCGGTGGTGACCAATGCCCGCGCCTGGCGCGCGTTGGAACGCGCCAGCATCGACTTCGGCCAGACCGTCGGCGCCGACGACGCCTTCCTGGTGCTGCGCGGCATGCGCTCGCTGCCGCTGCGCATGGCGCAGCACGCCCGCAGCGCCCTGCGCGTGGCCCAGTGGCTGCAGGGCAGGGCGGAAGTGGCGCGCGTGCTGTGCCCGGCCTTGCCCGACGATCCCGCGCATGCGGTCTGGCGGCGCGAATGCTCGGGCGCCAACGGCCTGCTGACGCTTGAGTTCGCCGCCGGCATCACCGACGCCGACATGGAACGCGCCATCGACGCGCTGCGCCTGTTCGGCATCGGCGCTTCCTGGGGCGGCTTCGAAAGCCTGGTGATTCCCGTCAATCTGTCCAAAGCGCGTTCCCTGCCCGTCGCCCCGCACGGCGCCATGCTGCGCCTGCATATCGGTCTGGAGGAGCCGGACGACCTGATCGCCGACCTCGACCAGGCATTCGGCCAATTGCGGCCCGGCCTGCAGACCCAGAACGCCCCTTCCTCCGATTCCCTGCGGATTTAACGATGCATTCCCATTCCCACCTGACACTGGCCGATATCGACTCGCACACCCTCAAGGGCTGGCTGCATGACGGCGGCGAGATTGCGCTGCTGGACGTGCGCGAGCATGGCCAGTACGGCGAGTCCCATCTGTTCTATGCGGCGCCCGTGCCGTTCAGCCGGCTCGAGGCCGACATCGCGCGCCTGGCGCCGCGTCGCGACGTGCGCCTGGTGGTTTATGACGAAGGTGGCGACGACGACGTCGCCGCGCGTTCGGCGACAGCGTTGCGCGCCCTGGGCTACACGCGGGTCTATCGCCTCGCCGGCGGCATCGCGCAATGGCAGCGCGACGGCTATGCCGCCTTCGCCGGGGTCAACGTGCCGAGCAAGACCTTTGGCGAACTGGCCGAAGAGGTTTTCCACACCCCGCGCATCAGCGCCGCCGACCTGGCCGAGCGCCAGCGCCGCGGCGACGACCTGATCGTGCTGGACGGCCGGCCCTACAGCGAATACCAGAAGATGAGCATTCCCGGCGGCATCTGCTGCCCCAACGGCGAGCTGGCCCTGCGCGCCCACACGCTGGCGCGCGACCCGAGCACCACCATCGTGGTCAATTGCGCCGGCCGCACGCGCAGCATCATCGGCGCACAGACGCTTATCAATCTGGGCGTGCCCAACCCGGTCTATGCACTGGAGAACGGCACGCAGGGCTGGTATCTCGCTGATTTCAAGTTGGAGCATGGCGCCAGCCGCCGCTACGACGACACGGTGGCCGCCGCGGACCTGCCCGACCTGGCGCAGCGCTCGGCTGGCCTGGCCCGCCGTCACGGCGTGCCGGAAGTGAACGCCGCGCAGGTGCGCGCCTGGCTGAACGACGCCAGCCGCAGCACCTTCCTGTGCGACGTGCGCAGCGCCGAGGAATTCGCGCGCGGCTCGCTGCCGGGCGCCCAGCACACGCCCGGCGGCCAGTTGATCCAGGCCACCGACCAGTACCTGGCGGTGCGCGGCGCGCGCATCGTGGTGTTCGATGGCGAAGGCGTGCGCGCGCCGGTGGTGGCCAGTTGGCTGCGCCAGATGGGCTGGGACGCGAGCGTGTTGCGGGAAGGCGTGGCCGCCGACCTGCAAGCGCCTCTCGCCCCGGCGGCGGAGCCCGCGTTGACGCTGCTCGACGACGCGGCCCTGGCCGCCGCGCAGGCGCAAGGCGCCCAATTGCTCGACATACGTCCCAGCATGCGCTATCGCGCGCAGCACATCGACGGGGCGCGCTGGTCGGTGCGGCCGCGTTTCACCGACCTGGCGCTGGATCCCTCGCGTCCGCTGGTGCTGCTGGCCGAAGAACGCGCGGTGGCCGCCTGGGCCGCGGCGGACCTGCGCGCGCTCGGCGTGCGCGACGTCAAGGCCAACCTGGGCACGCCCGCGGGTTGGTCGGCTGCCGGCCTGGCGCTGGTGTCTACGCCGGCCGAGCCGGCCGACGCCGATTGCATCGACTACCTGTTCTTTGTGCACGACCGCCACGACGGCAACAAGGCCGCCGCGCGCCAGTACCTCGCCTGGGAGACCAACCTGGTCAAGCAGATCGACGCGCGCGAACGCGCCGCCTACCGCTTCCCGGCCGGGTGACCGCCGTGACTGCATGATCCTCGCGGCCGCCGTGGCGGCCGCGCCCAACGCTTCATCCGATCAGCACGCCCCGACGCTTTCGACGGCGGGGCGCGGACGGTTCATGGCGAACCGAAATGCAATGGACGGCCGAGCATCCGGCCGCCAACCACAAGGGGAAATACCGATGATCAAGCTCAATCTGCAGCATGCCTGCAAGACCGCCGCGGCCCTGGCCTGCCTCGCCTGGGGGATGAATGCCCACGCCCAGGCGCCGGCGCCATTGGCCGACTATCCCAAGCAGCCCATCACCGTGGTCTCGCCGTTCCCGCCGGGGGGCGGCAACGATGGCGTCGCGCGTCTCCTCGCGCAGGAACTGGGCGCCATCACCGGCCAGAGCGTGGTGGTGGAAAACCGCTCGGGCGCGGGCGGCAACGTTGGCACTTCGCAGGTCTCGCGCGCCAAGCCCGACGGCTATACGCTGGTGATGTCGCAGACCAGCGTGATGGCGGTCAACCCGCGCCTGTACAAGAACGTGGGCTTCGATCCGCTCAAGGATTTCGTGCCGATCTCGCAGATCACCTCGGCGCCGCTGGTGCTGGTGGCGCGCAGCGAAAGCGCCTACAAGTCGCTGGGCGACTACCTGGACGCCGCGCGCAAGCAGCCCGGCGTCATCACCTACGCCACGCCCGGCAACGGCACCATGAGCCACCTGATGGGGGCGCTGCTGTCGCAGAAGGCCAACGTCAAGCTGGTGCACGTGCCGTACCGTGGCGCCGCGCCCGCGATCACCGACCTGATGGGCGGCACGGTCGACATGCTGATCACCTCGCCGGCCTCGGCCGAGCCGATGGTGGCGGCCGGCAAGCTGCGCATCCTGGCGCTGAGCCATGAGAACGGCATCGGCATCTTCAAGGGCGCGCCGACGCTTGGCCAATCCGGCATGGACGGCATCACGGCCGACGACTGGTACGGCCTGTTCGCGCCGGCCGGTACGCCGCCCGAACGCGTCGCCTACCTGGCGCAGGCGGTGGCGCAGGCCATGAAGTCGCCCAATGTGATCGCCAAGATCCAGGCCGGCGGCAGCCAGCCCGTCGGCAGCGCGCCCGATGCGTTCGGCAAGCGCCTGCAACAGGACACCGCGTACTGGGCCGACATGGTGAAGGTGGCGGGGGTGTCGGTGGATTGAGGCGGCGCTACACCACCAGCATCTTGCCGACCGCGCTCTTCAGGGCCGCGAAGGCCGGCTGTTTCTGTGCGTTGGTGTTGGTGACGAGGTGATCGATGCGGTTCACCTCGCAGTACGACACCCGGCTGCACAGGCCGATCTTGCTGAAGTCGGCCAGCAGGATGCGCTGTTTGGCGTTGGCCGCCATGGCGCGCGCCACCTCGGCTTCGCGCAGGTCGTAGCTGGTGGCGCCGCATTCGGCATCCACGCCCACCGGCGACAGCAACGCCACGTCGGCGCGGTAGCGGTGGATCTCGGCGACGGTGATGTCGCCGGCGGTGGCGCACACCGGCCCGCCCACCGATCCGCCCAGCATGATGAGTTCATTGGCGCCGTTGCCGGCGGCGCCGACCTTGAGTGCCACGTCGAAAGAATTGGTGATGAGGGTCAGGCCGCTCAGCTTGGCCAGCTCGTCCGCCAGCATGCTGGTGGTGCTGCCGGCGTCCAGGAACAGCGTCTGGCCGCTCGTCACCAGGCCGGCGGCGGCGCGCGCGATGGCGCGCTTGTACTTGACGCGGGTATGCACGCGTTCCGTGATGGGCGGCTCGCTGTGCACCGGCACCGCGCCGCCATGCACGCGGCGCAATTCGCCCATCGCCTCCAGCTCCAGCAGATCGCGCCGGACGGTCTCCCGCGATACCCCCAGTTCGCCGACGATACGGTCGGTCGATACTTGCTGCAGGGAAGACAGCAGGGCGCGGATTCTCTGATACCGCTCTTCTTGCCACATATCGGATGCTTCCTAATCTATTTGCGGCGTCGCGCCGGCAGCGCGATCAACGCGCGCATCGCCAGCAGCGAACCGCCCACGACCAGCATGATAAGCGTCGAATAGGCCGCGGCCTGCGAGACGAACCCGGCTTCGTCCAGCCGCAGTACGGAAACCGGCGCGACGCTGACCGACGGCGTGACCAGGAAGATCACCGCCGACAGCGTCACCATGGAGCGCATGAAGAGGAAAAAGAACACGCCCAGCACCGTTGGGGCGATCTGCGGCAGCACCGCGTCGCGCAGCACCTGCACAGTGCCGCCGCCCAGGCAGCTCACCGCCTCCTCCAGCGCCTGCGGCACGGCGCGCATGCCGGTCATCATCGTCAGGAAGCCCTGCGTGTGATAGTGGTAGAAGTTGCATAGCGCGATCAGCGCGGCGCTGCCATACAGCGCGTAGAGCGGATTGGCGGGCGAATTGAAGGCGAAGATGTACGACAGCCCCAGCACCAGCCCCGGCACGCCCACGGGCAGCACCGACACCAGGTACACCAGCTTGGCCCAGGCGCGCGGGATGCGGCACACGCCGAAGGTCAGGAAGAACAGCAGCAGCACCCCGCCGGCCGCGGCCGCCAGCGACAGGTACAGCGAGGTCCACAGCGGCGCATAACCGCCGCTGACGGTGATGTCGTAGTGCTTCAAGGTCCACTCCATGCGGTACGGCCACAGCCGCATGAAGCTGGCGAACACCACCGTGCCCACCGTCACCACGATGGCGCCGGCGCACAGCAATACGCCGGCCGTGAACGCCAGGTCGCGGCCGCGCGCCGGTTGCGGCGTGACGCGCAACCCGCTGGGCGAGGCGGCGCCGAACTGGCGCTGCGACGCCACCCGTTCGATCTGCACCGAGATCAGCGACGGCAGCAGCAGCAGGATGCCGACCACCGAGCCCATGCCGAAATTCATCTGCCCCGACACCTGGCTGTAGATCTCGGTGGCCAGCACGCGATAGTTGCCGCCGATCACCGCGGCGTTGCCGAAGTCGGTGATGGTGATGACGAACACCACGAACGCCGCGCTCAGCAGCCCGAATTTGCAGTTGGGCAGCGTGATGTCGAAGAACTGCCGCGCGCTCGACGCGCCCATCACCTCGGCCGCGTCGTAATAGCGCGCATCGGTGTTGCGCAGCGCCGCCTGCAGGATCAGCACGGCCTGGGGCAGGGCGTAGAACACGTTGGAGATCAGCAGGCCCCAGAACCCGTAGATATCGAATTCCCAGCCCGTCCAGCGATGCACCAGGCCGTTGCGTCCAAGGATGAAGATCAGCCCCAGCCCCTGCACCAGCGACGGTGCCAGCAGCGGCAGCACCAGCGCCAGCTTCACCAGCGCCTTTCCGCGCATGCGGCTGCGGTCCAGCCCGAAAGCGATGGCAAAGCCCAGCAGCAGGCTGACGGCGGTGGTGGCCGCGCTCATCGTCAGGCTGTTGGCGGTGGCGGTCAGGATGCCGCGGGTGGCGAACACGTCGGCGTAATTGCCCAGGCCGATAGCGCCGTCCTTTTCCACCAGACTGCGCCAGCCGACCGTGGCCAATGGATACAGGAAGAACAGCGCCAGGCCCGCCATCGGGATGCCGACGCAGGTCCATAGCAGCAGTCGATCCAGGGATGCCGACGAGCGATTGGCCCGCGGCGAAGTGGCGGCGCCGATACGAACCGTGTTCATGCCATGACTCCCGCGCGTGCCGGCGTGGCGGACGCAGTCATACGCGAACCCAGGCGCATTGTTCCGGCGCCAGGTCCAGCCGCACGGGCGCGCCCTGCGACAAGCCCGCCGCGCCCTGTTGTTCGACCAGCAACTCGCGACCTCGCCAGTCCACCCGCACGCGCGTCAGGTTGCCCATGAAGGTCATTTCGCGCACCCGGCCCGGCCCGCGCTCGTCGGCGGCGATGCGCAGGCTTTCCGGCCGCAGGCAGGCCTCGAAACGCTCGCTGGCGCCGTCCGGCCGGGTCGCCAGCAACGCCGGCATGGCCTCGCGCACCCAGTCGGTCGGCAGCAGGTTGCTCAGGCCGACGAAGTTGGCGACGAAGCGTGTGCTCGGCCGCAGATACAGGTCGGAAGGCGATCCCACCTGCTCGACGCGGCCGTCATTCATGCACACGATCTTATCGGCCAGCGTGAGCGCTTCCTCCTGGTCGTGCGTCACCATGATGGTCGGGATCCGCAGGCGTCGCTGCACCTCGTGGATCTCGGCGCGCATGTCGGTGCGCACGCGCGCATCCAGCGCCGACAGGGGTTCATCAAGCAGGATCAGCGCGGGGTCCACCGCCAGCGCGCGCGCCAATGCCACGCGCTGCTGCTGGCCGCCGGACAATTGGTGGGGATAACGCTGTGCATAATCCGGCAGCTTGATCAGCGCGAGCAATTCGCGCACCCGTGCGTCGATGCGCTCGCGCATCTCGCCGCGGATGCGCAACCCGTAGCCGACGTTCTCGGCCACCGTCATGTTGGGAAACAGCGAATACGACTGGAACACGATGCCGAAGCCGCGCTTGCGCGCTGGCAGCGCCGACAGGTCGCGTCCGCCCAGCGTGATGGTGCCGCTGTCGAATGGCAGCAGGCCGGCGACGATGCGCAGCAGGGTGGTCTTGCCGCAGCCGCTGGGTCCCAGCAGGCAGACGAATTCATGTTCGCCCACTGACAGGTCGATGCCTTCCAGCGCCACCGCGCCGTCGAAGGTCTTGCGGATCCCGCGCAATTCCAGGTACATGGCCACTCCAGGCGGTGGCGTGGCGGCCGGCGCGCCGGCCGCGCGCGCCGTCAGCGTTTGATGGTGTCCTGCCAGGTCTTGATGGTGGCGTCGCGTTCCGCCGCCGATTTCTGGAAGTCCACCGGATACAGCACGGCGGTCAGGTCCTTGGGCAGGCCCGCGGCTTCGGCCGCCTTGTTGGGGGCGGCGCCGGGAATCGTCACCAGCTCCTTGTACTTGCTGTACAGCCCGCCGGCCTGCGCCGACAGCGTCCAGTCGAGGAAGCGCTTGGCGTCCGCGGGATTCTTGGCGGTCTTCATCAGGCCCGAGGCTTCCAGCTCATAGCCCACCCATTTCGACGGGATCACCATCTTCACCGGAAAGCCTTCCTCGATCGATTGCATCGCCGGGAACGCGAACGACACGCCGATCGCATACTCGCCGGCGCGCGCCATCTTGCAGGGGCGCGACCCCGACGGCGTGTACTGCGCCACGTTCTTGTCCAGGTCCTTGAGCAGCGCCCAGCCTTTCTCGGCGCCCAGGCCCTGCAGCAGCGCGACGATCTGCAGATAACCGGTGCCGGATGCCGCCGGACTGGGGATGACGATCTCGCCCTTGTAGACCGGCTTGGTCAGGTCTTCCCACGAGGTCGGCATCGGCAGGTTCCTGGACTTGAGCCGGTCGGTGTTGACACAGAACGCGGCCACGTAGCCGGTGGCGGCGAACCATTTGTTGTCGGCGGCCTTGTATTGCGCGGGCAGGGCTTCGATGCCCTTGGCCGCATACGGTTCCAGCAGCTTCTGCAGGCGCGGATCCAGCATGTTGCTGACCGCGAAGCCCCAGATCACGTCCTGCTGCGGATTGCCGGCCTCGGCGATCAGGCGAGCGCCCAGGTCGCCGGTGGACAGGCGCAGCACATTGACCTTCACGTCGGGCAGGGCGGCGTTGGCGGCCTTCAGGTAGGCGGCGATCTCGTCTTCCTCCAGCGCCGTGTAGACGGTGATCGCGCCGGCGTGGACGGCCTGGGCAAAACCTAGGGAAATTACTGCAACCACAAGACCAAGCTTCTTCTTACATTGCATGATGGGACTCCGGAAAGGAATACATGGCAACGGCGATGAGCTGCTTTTCTGCGGACGGCGACCTGCGGGCGGGGCGGTAGGGTTGCGCGAGGAAACGTTGCGTTTCCCGGGTTGCGTTTTTAGGTATATTTGCAAATTTGTGGCAACGTGTCTAGACTGGAAAAACCCGAATCGCATGGGTCTTTCCGCGCCGCGTTACGCCTCGGAGCTCGTCATGCAAACTTCGCCGCTGCCCACCGCGCAGCAATTGGCCGCGTTTTCCTCGTTCGCCCAGACGCTGGCGGACCAGGTCCGGCCCTTGTCGCGCCAGTGGTTCCGCCACCCCCTGATGGTCGAAACCAAAGCGGATGAAAGTCCCGTCACCCGTGCCGACCGCGAGGTTGAGCAAGCGCTGCGCGAAGCCATCGCCCGCCAGTATCCGGATCACGGCATCTTCGGCGAGGAATACGGCGCCAGCCATGCCGAGGCCGAGTGGGTGTGGTCGCTCGACCCCATCGACGGCACCCGCGCGTTCATCTCCGGCAATCCCCTGTGGGGCACGCTGCTGGGCCTGCTGCACCGCGGCCGCCCGGTGCTGGGCCTGATCGACATTCCCATGATGGCCGAACGCTGGCTGGGCGTTGCCGGTTCGCCCGCGCGCCTGAATGGCGAACCCTGCCGTACCCGCCCCTGCACTGAACTGGGCCAGGCGATTCTCTACGCCACCTCGCCCGACATCTTCGAAGGCGCCGACCTGGACGCGTTCGAGGCGCTGGCGCGCTCGGTGCGCATGCGCCGCTATGGCGGCGATTGCTACAGCTATGGCCTGCTGGCCAGCGGCCATGTCGACCTGGTGGTCGAGGCCGGCCTGCAGCCGTATGACTACCTGGCGCTGATGCCCGTGATCGAAGGCGCGGGCGGCGTCATTACCGATTGGTCGGGGCAGCCGTTAGGCCTCGCGTCGCAGGGCCGCGTGATCGCGGCCGCCACGCCGCAACTGCATCGCGAGGCGATGCGGATGCTGGGGGCGGCCGTGACCTGAAACACCGCGCCCCGCGACCCCGCACGTCAACGCAACGCTTCAGCCACGACAAGGTGAACGAGCCATGCATGCACTAGGGGTAGCAACGGTGGAAGACGCGGAGCGGCTGGTCCAGGCCAGCACGCTTTCGCATATCAAGATCGGCCTGTCCGACGTCGATGGCGTCATGCTGGGCAAGTACGTCAGGCGCGACAAATTCCTGGCCGCGCTGCGCGGCGGGCTGGCGTTCTGCGACGTGGTGTTCGGCTGGGACCTGGACGACCAGCTCTACGACAACACCAAGTACACCGGCTGGCACACGGCCTATCCCGATGCCAAGCTGCGCATCGTGCCCAGCACCTGCCGCCGGTTGCCGCTGGAGCAGGGGCCCGGGGGCGAGGACATGCTGCTGTTCCTGGCCGAGTTCGAAGGCCCCGCCGCCGACATCTGCCCGCGCCGCCTGCTGCACCGCACGCTGGACCGCGCCGCCGGCATGGGCTTCGAGGTCTACGCCGCGCTCGAATACGAGTTCTTCATGTTCCGCGAGACGCCGCACTCGGTGCGCGCCAAGCACTACCGCGACATGGAGAACTGGACCCCCGGCAACTTCGGCTACTCGGTGCTGCGCAGCACCGTGCAGGGCGACTTCTATCGCAAGCTGCTCGACATGTGCGAGCGCATGGACATGCCGATCGAAGGCCTGCATACCGAGACCGGCCCAGGCGTGCTGGAGGCGGCCATCGCGGTCGACCAGGCCGCCGCCGCCGGCGACAAGGCCTTCCTCTTCAAGACCTTCACCAAGGCGCTGGCGCAGCAGAACGGTCTGATGGCCACCTTCATGGCGAAGTGGTCGCACGATCATCCCGGTCAGAGCGGCCACATCCACCTGTCGCTGCGCGACCGCACCAGCGGCCGCTCGGCGTTCCACGACGAGTCGCGCCCGCACGGCATGAGCGTGACGCAGGAAGCCTTCATGGCCGGCGTGCAGCGCTACCTGCCCGAATTCATGGCGCTATACGCGCAGACCATCAACAGTTATTCGCGCCTGGTGCCGGGCTACTGGGCCCCGCTGGACGCGACCTGGGGCATGGAGAACCGCACCACCGCGCTGCGTCTCATCCCGGGCAGCGACAAGTCGCAGCGTGTCGAAGTGCGCATCGGCTCGGCCGACGCCAATCCGTATCTGGCGCTGTCGGCCGCGCTGGCGTCGGGCCTGCGCGGCATCGAACAGGGCCTGCAACCCGAACCGATGGTGCAGGGCAACGCCTACACGCAGCAGTTTCCCGAGCACCTGCGCCTGCCCACGACGTTGTGGGAAGCGGCGCAGCGCCTGCGCCAGTCCGAAGCCGCGCGCGAGCTGTTCGGCGATGCCTTCGTCGAGCATTACGCCGCCACGCGCGAATGGGAAGAACGCCAGTTCCGCCGTCACGTCACCGATTGGGAACTGGCTCGTTATTTCGAGATCATCTGAACGCCGCCGCTTCATCTTTTCACCACGCATGCACAGGGTCGCCATGACGCAGGAACTCATCACCATCAGTCCCATCGACGGCCGCGAAGTCGTGCGCCGTCCCTACGCCAGCGAGGCGCAGGTCGCGCAGGCGCTGGCCGACGCGCAGGCCGCGCAGGGCGCCTGGCACGCGCTCGGCATCGAGCAGCGCGGCCGCATCCTGTCCGATGCGGTGACGCGCTTCGTCGTGGGCAAGGCCGAGATCGCGCGGGCCATCACGATCCAGATGGGCCGTCCCCTGCGCTACACGCCGGGTGAGGTCGATGGCTTCGAGGCGCGCGCGCGCCACATGATCGGCATCGCCGCCGAAGCGCTGGCGCCGATCCAGGTGCCCGAGATCGCCGGCTTCACGCGCTTCATCAGCCGCGAGCCGATCGGCGTGGCGTTGACGATCGCGCCGTGGAACTATCCGCTGCTGACGGCCGTGAACAGCATCGTGCCGGCGCTGATGGCCGGCAACACCGTCATCCTCAAGCACTCCGACCAGACCCCGCTGTGCGCCGAACTCATCGGCCGCGCCTTCAGCGAAGCGGGCGTGCCGCATGGCGTGTTCCAGTACCTGCACGCGAACCACGACGTCGCGCAACGCCTGATCCGCGCGCCCGAGATCGGCTATGTCTCCTTCACCGGTTCGGTGCGCGGCGGCCAGAGCGTGGAGCAGGCCGCCGCCGGCCGCTTCATCGGCGTGGGCCTGGAGCTGGGCGGCAACGACCCCGCGTATGTGCGCGCCGACGCCAACCTGGCGCATGCGGTCGAGACGCTGGTGGACGGCGCCTTCTTCAATTCCGGCCAGTCCTGCTGCGGCATCCAGCGCATCTACGTGGCGCGCGACCGCTACCAGGATTTCATCGATCGCGCCGCGGCGCTGACCCAGGAGTACGTGCTGGGCGATCCCCTGCAGCCGGACACCACGCTCGGTCCGGTGGTGCGCACGCGCGCCGCCGACGAGGTGCGCGAGGTGATCGCCGAAGCCGAAGCGCGCGGCGCCCGCAATCTGGTCGATGCCGCGCGTTTCGACGCCGCGCGCGCCGGCACGCCTTATGTGGCGCCGACGCTGCTGACGCAGGTGGATCACCGCATGCGCGTCATGAACGATGAATGCTTCGGCCCCGTGGTCGGCGTGATGCCGGTCGACAGCGACGAAGAGGCCGTCGCCTTGATGAACGACAGCCCCTATGGCCTGACCGCCGCCATCTTCACGCAGGATGAAGAGGCCGCATTGCATCTCGGCCGCCAGTTGCGCACGGGCACCGTCTTCATGAACCGCTGCGACTACCTCGATCCCGCGCTGGCGTGGACCGGCGTCAAGCACACCGGCCGCGGCGTTTCGTTGTCGCGCGTCGGCTACGAACAGCTCACCCAAGCCAAATCCTTCCATCTGCGCCGCAACGCCTGAGCGCGCGACCAGGAGCCGACATGACCGTCCCCAGCGTCAACTGGAACTATCCCACCGCCATCAAGGCCGGCCCCGGCCGCATCAAGGAGTTGCCCGACTGGTGCCGCGAACTCGGCATGGCGCGCCCCTTGTTGGTCACCGATCCCGGCCTGGCCGCGCTGCCCATGATCGCCGACGCGGTGCGCGGCTGCCGCCAGGCCGGACTCGAATGCGGCCTGTTCCACGAAGTGAAGGGCAACCCCACCGGCAGGAACGTGGACGATGGCGTGGCGCGCTATCGCGAAGGCCGCCACGACGGCGTGATCGCGTTCGGCGGCGGCTCGGCGCTGGACGCGGCCAAGGCCATCGCGCTGATGGCCGGACAGAAACGCCCGCTGTGGGATTTCGAAGACGTGGGCGACAACTACCTGCGCGTGAACGTGGCCGGCATGGCGCCAGTCGTCGCGGTGCCGACCACCGCGGGCACGGGCTCGGAAGTGGGGCGCGCCTCCGTCATCACCGACGAGGCGGCGCAGGTCAAGCGCATCATCTTCCACGCGCGCATGCTGCCCGCGATCGTCATCCTCGATCCCGAGCTTACCGTCGGCCTGCCGCCGCGCATCACCGCGGCCACCGGCATGGATGCGCTGTCGCACAACCTCGAAGCCTACTGTTCGCCGTTCTTCCATCCGATGGCCGCCGGCATCGCGCTGGAAGGCATGCGAATGATCAAGGAATACCTGCCGCAGGCCGTGGCCGATGGCGCCGACCTGCAGGCGCGCCAGCAGATGCTGGTGGCCTCCAGCATGGGCGCCACCGCATTCCAGCGCGGGCTCGGCGCGATGCACGCGCTGGCGCATCCGCTGGGGGCGTTGTACGACGCCCACCACGGCATGCTCAACGCCATCCTCATGCCCTACGTGCTCAAGGCCAACCAGCACGCGGTCGCGCCGCGGCTGCAGGCGCTGGCGCGCTATCTGGCGCTGCCGGACGACAGTCCCGGCGCCGTGCTCGACTGGGTCCTGGCGTTGCGCGAGACCGTCGGCATCCCGCACACCCTGGCCGACATCGGCATCGACGACGCGCAAGCCGAGCGGGTAGGGCGCATGGCCAGCGAGGATCCGTCCGGCGGCACCAACCCCGTCGTCTATACGTCAGACCAGTACGCCGAACTTTTTCGTGCAGCCGTTCGCGGAATCTTGTAAGCTTCGCCCCCTCTGCGCGGAAACGCGGCAGGCAGAACGAAAGTTTTGAATATTTTTCGTCCCAGGCGTTTGACAGCGGATTTGAAAGTGTTCATAATCTCAAGTTCTCCGCTGGAGGGGTGCCCGAGTGGTTAAAGGGGGCAGACTGTAAATCTGTTGGCCTTGCGCCTACGTTGGTTCGAATCCAACCTCCTCCACCAGAGACCCAAACCTGAATCCAGGCGATGTTTGCCTGGATTTTAAAATGTAGGCCTAGGGAACTGGGCGGCCTTCGCAACGAAGGTGGCTGGTTCTCCAAGGCCTTAATTTTGAAAGTCTGGGATAGATAGTGAGGTGGTGAAAGGACAGCCGCGGGTGTAGCTCAATGGTAGAGCAGAAGCCTTCCAAGCTTACGACGAGGGTTCGATTCCCTTCACCCGCTCCAAGCAGTACACATGCCCATGTGGCTCAGTGGTAGAGCACTCCCTTGGTAAGGGAGAGGTCGCGCGTTCGATCCGCGCCATGGGCACCACAAATTCCAAAGTCTTATCTTCAGTCAGCAGCTTCAGTCAAAAGCGCAATCCAGGTCAGGAGTCAGCCATGGCAAAAGGCAAGTTTGAACGTACCAAGCCGCACGTGAACGTGGGTACGATTGGTCACGTTGACCACGGCAAAACGACGTTGACGGCGGCCATCACGACCGTTCTGTCGACCAAGTTCGGCGGCGAAGCCAAGGGCTACGACCAGATCGACGCGGCACCTGAAGAAAAGGCTCGCGGCATCACGATCAACACGGCCCACGTCGAGTACGAAACGGAAACGCGTCACTACGCGCACGTTGACTGCCCGGGCCACGCTGACTACGTCAAGAACATGATCACGGGCGCCGCCCAGATGGACGGCGCGATCCTGGTCGTGTCGGCCGCTGACGGCCCGATGCCGCAAACGCGCGAACACATCCTGCTGAGCCGCCAGGTTGGCGTGCCGTACATCATCGTCTTCCTGAACAAGGCCGACATGGTTGACGACGCCGAGCTGCTCGAGCTGGTGGAAATGGAAGTTCGCGAACTGCTGAGCAAGTACGACTTCCCGGGCGACGACACCCCGATCGTGAAGGGTTCGGCCAAGCTGGCGCTGGAAGGCGACAAGGGCGAACTGGGCGAGCAAGCGATCCTGTCGCTGGCCCAAGCCCTGGACACCTACATCCCGACGCCCGAGCGTGCCGTTGACGGCGCGTTCCTGATGCCGGTCGAAGACGTGTTCTCGATCTCGGGTCGCGGCACCGTGGTGACCGGCCGTATCGAGCGCGGCGTGATCAAGGTTGGCGAAGAAATCGAAATCGTCGGTATCACCCCGACGGTCAAGACGACCTGCACCGGCGTGGAAATGTTCCGCAAGCTGCTGGACCAAGGTCAAGCCGGCGACAACGTGGGCATCCTGCTGCGCGGCACCAAGCGTGAAGACGTCCAGCGCGGCCAGGTTCTGGCCAAGCCGGGCTCGATCACCCCGCACACGGACTTCACCTCCGAGGTGTACATCCTGTCCAAGGAAGAAGGCGGCCGCCACACCCCGTTCTTCAACGGCTATCGTCCCCAGTTCTACTTCCGCACGACGGACGTGACCGGCACGATCGACCTGCCGGCCGACAAGGAAATGGTCCTGCCGGGCGACAACGTGACGATGACCGTCAAGCTGCTGGCCCCGATCGCCATGGAAGAAGGCCTGCGTTTCGCCATCCGTGAAGGCGGTCGTACCGTCGGCGCCGGCGTCGTCGCCAAGATCCTGAAGTAAGCAATACCCGGATGGGTAGAGTGGGCTCTCAAGCCCCTCTATCCATCTTTGCTGTAAAAGTAGTATGATGTATGGTTCCGCAAGCCGCTACACATGGTAGTGGCTTGATAGATGAAGCGGAACGATGAAAGTGCAGTGCACGTGAGTGCGAATGTGAGTGTTTTAGGGGCATAGCTCAATTGGCAGAGCGTCGGTCTCCAAAACCGAAGGTTGTAGGTTCGATTCCTACTGCCCCTGCCACCGCCAGGATAAACCCGCGGGAGATCATCGCGAGTTACGCATTCACGGCGGCTCGCGTCGCAATATGTCTAATACCAGCGTAGAAACCGTAACCAGTACCGCCGACCGGGTCAAGCTCGGGCTGGCGGTTCTTGTCGTTATTGCTGGCATCGTCGGGTTTTCCGTGCTCAGCGCACAACCGATGCCTGCTCGTATCGGCGTCTTTGTCGGTGGCCTCGTGATCGCGGCCGTGATCGCCTGGTTCAGCGAGCCGGGGCGCCGCACGCTGAGCTTTGCCAGCGAGTCCTACAACGAAGTCAAGCGTGTCTCGTGGCCCACCCGCAAGGAAACGACCCAGATGACGGGCATCGTTTTCGCGTTCGTGGCGGTCATGGGCATTTTCATGTGGGTGCTCGACAAGGGCATCGAATGGATTCTCTACGGCCTGTTGTTGGGCTGGAAATAAGGACGGCGAATGAGTAAGCGTTGGTATGTCGTCCATGTGTACTCCGGCATGGAAAAAAGCGTACACAAGGCCCTGAACGAGCGCATCGAGCGCGCGGGCCTGCAAACGTCTTTTGGCCGCATTCTTGTGCCCTCCGAGGAAGTCGTCGAGGTCAAGGGTGGCCAGAAGTCGATCACCGAGCGCCGCATTTTCCCCGGTTACGTCCTGGTTGAAATGGACCTGACCGACGAAACGTGGCACCTGGTCAAGAACACCAACCGCGTCACCGGCTTTTTGGGTGGCTCGGGCAATCGTCCGACCCCGATTTCCGAAAAGGAAGTCGAAAAGATCCTCTCCCAGATGGAAGAGGGCGTCGAGAAACCCCGCCCCAAGATCCTGTTCGAAGTGGGCGAGATGGTTCGGGTCAAGGAAGGTCCGTTTGCGGACTTCAACGGCAACGTCGAAGAAGTCAACTACGAAAAGAGTAAGGTTCGCGTGTCTGTCACGATCTTCGGTCGTGCCACCCCCGTCGAACTGGATTTCAGCCAGGTCGAAAAGACCTGATTTCAACCCCCGGGGAGCCCTGGCCGCGCGCTAGGGCGATATAACCCGCAAGGAGCAAAGCATGGCGAAGAAGATCGTCGGCTTTATCAAGCTGCAAGTGCCGGCTGGTAAGGCTAACCCCTCCCCCCCGATTGGCCCGGCCCTGGGTCAGCGTGGCCTGAACATCATGGAATTCTGCAAGGCGTTCAACGCCAAGACCCAAGGCATGGAGCCTGGTCTGCCGATTCCGGTGGTGATCACCGCTTTCGCCGACAAGAGCTTCACCTTCATCATGAAGACCCCGCCCGCGACGGTCCTCATCAAGAAGGCCGCCGGCGTGCAGAAGGGTTCGTCCAAGCCGCATACCGACAAGGTCGGCACGCTGACCCGCGCGCAAGCTGAAGAAATCGCCAAGGCCAAGGGCCCCGATCTGACCGCCGCTGATCTGGACGCCGCCGTCCGCACGATCGCTGGCAGCGCCCGCAGCATGGGCATCACGGTTGAGGGGATCTAATCATGGCAAAACTGAGCAAGCGCGCCGCCGCCATTGCGCAAAAGATCGACCGCACCAAGCTGTACCCGGTCGCCGAAGCCCTGACCCTGGTCAAGGAAACCGCTGTCGCCAAGTTCAACGAATCGATTGACGTGGCCGTGCAACTGGGCATCGACCCGAAGAAGTCGGACCAACTGGTCCGCGGCTCGGTCGTGCTGCCCGCCGGTACCGGCAAGTCGGTCCGCGTCGCCGTGTTCGCCCAAGGCGACAAGGCTGAGGCCGCCAAGGCCGCTGGCGCCGACATCGTCGGCCTGGACGACCTGGCCGACCAGATCAAGGCCGGTCAGATGGACTTCGACGTGGTCATCGCCTCGCCCGACACGATGCGTGTCGTCGGCGCCCTGGGTCAGATCCTGGGCCCGCGTGGCCTGATGCCGAACCCGAAGGTCGGCACCGTGACCCCCGACGTCGCCACCGCCGTCAAGAACGCCAAGGCCGGTCAGGTTCAGTACCGCACCGACAAGGCCGGCATCATCCACGCCACGATCGGCCGCGCGTCGTTCGGCGTGGAACAGCTGCAAACCAACCTGGCCGCGCTGGTCGACGCCCTGCAAAAGGCTCGTCCCGCCGCTGCCAAGGGCATCTACCTGCGCAAGCTGGCCGTTTCGTCCACGATGGGCGGCGGTGCGCGCGTGGAAATTGCCTCGCTGTCGGCTACCAACTAAGCCAACAGTTGTAAACGTACTTTGGGCCGCATCCGGATTCCTCCGGATGCTGCTGTCAAAGACCGCTGGAGCAGGTCAGCGCGAAGGTTCTCCTTCCGCTGGAAGCAGTACCCTCGCTGCCCCGCTTAATCCCGAAGCTCGCAAAGTTCGGATCCAGCGTAGACGGCGTCCCCAGGAAGATTTCTTTACCCGAAGAACTCGACCAGGCGCCGCATTCGGTTGACGCGCAAGGCTCCGGCCCCAGGCGTCTTTTGATGGAGTGTTCAAACCGTGAGTCTCAATCGTCAAGAGAAAGCGGTGGTAATCGAGGAAGTCTCGGCCGAAGTGGCCAAGGCGCAATCGATTGTTATCGCCGAGTACCGTGGTCTGGACGTCGCCTCTGTCACCGTACTGCGCAAAACTGCGCGTGAATCGGGCGTGTATCTGCGTGTTCTGAAGAACTCGCTGGCCCGTCGTGCTGTTGCCGGCACGGCTTTCGAGCCGTTGGCCGAGCAACTGACCGGTCCGCTGATCTATGGCATCAGCGCTGATCCGGTTACGGCGGCCAAGGTCCTCGCAGGTTTCGCGAAAAGCAACGACAAGCTGGTCATCAAGGCGGGCGCTCTGCCCAACAGCCTGCTGAACCAAGAAGGCGTGAAGGCTCTGGCCACCATGCCCTCGCGCGAAGAGTTGCTGTCGAAACTGCTGGGCACCATGCAAGCCCCCATCGCGCAATTCGTGCGTACGCTCAACGAAGTTCCGACCAAGTTCGCCCGTGGCCTCGCCGCCGTGCGCGACCAGAAGGCCGCGGCTTAATCCCCGCCCTTCACGGAAATTCGCTGAACGACCGAGCGACACCCAAACCCTGGCATTACCCAATATTTGGAGTTCTTAAAAATGGCACTTAACAAAGCTGAAATCCTTGACGCCATCGCTGGCATGACCGTGCTCGAACTGTCCGAGCTGATCAAGGAAATGGAAGAGAAGTTCGGCGTGTCGGCTGCTGCCGCCGCTGTGGCCGTGGCCGCTCCGGCCGCCGGTGGCGCTGCCGCCGCTGCTGAAGAGCAGACCGAGTTCACCGTTGTCCTGGCTGAAGCCGGCGCCAACAAGGTTTCCGTCATCAAGGCCGTGCGCGAGCTGACCGGTCTGGGCCTGAAGGAAGCCAAGGACCTGGTCGACGGCGCGCCGAAGCCCGTCAAGGAAGGCGTTGCCAAGGCTGACGCCGAAGCCGCCAAGAAGAAGCTGGAAGAAGCTGGCGCCAAGGTCGAAGTCAAGTAAGACCTGCGTCAATTTGCCCGGGGACAGCGCAATTTGCCGTCCCCGGGCTTTTGCGTTTCCAGGAAACCCCTGCTGGGGTCATGCCCTTTCCAGAGGGGTTTCCTGGAGTCGTATCACCTGGGGCCGTGGTTGACGGCCCATGCAACCTCGAGTCGGAGTGCTCATGCCTTACTCGTACACCGAAAAAAAGCGCATCCGCAAAAGCTTCGCCAAGCGTGAAGACGTTCAAAACGTTCCCTTCCTTTTGGCGACTCAGCTTCAATCCTACCTAACTTTCCTGCAGGCGGATACCGCCCCGTCCGATCGCGTAGCCGACGGTTTGCAGGCGGCGTTTTCGTCGATTTTCCCGATCGTTAGTCACAACGGTATGGCGCGCTTGGAGTTCGTGAGCTATGTGCTCGGCGAACCGGTGTTCGATGTCAAGGAATGTCAGCAACGTGGCCTGACCTATGCCTCGCCCCTGCGAGCCAAGGTCCGCCTGGTGCTGCTTGACCGCGAAGTCAGCAAGCCCACCGTCAAGGAAGTGAAGGAACAGGAAGTCTACATGGGCGAAATTCCGCTCATGACGGGCACCGGTTCGTTCGTCATCAACGGCACCGAGCGTGTCATCGTCTCGCAGCTGCACCGCTCGCCTGGCGTGTTCTTCGAACACGACCGCGGCAAGACGCACAGCTCGGGCAAGCTGCTGTTCTCGGCCCGCGTGATTCCCTACCGCGGCTCGTGGCTGGACTTCGAATTCGACCCCAAGGACATCCTGTTCTTCCGCGTCGACCGTCGCCGCAAGATGCCTGTCACGATCCTGTGCAAGGCCATCGGCATGACGCCGGAATCGATCCTGGCCAACTTCTTCGACTTCGACAACTTCGAGTTG
This sequence comes from Achromobacter sp. EB05, assembly GCF_044232075.1. NCBI lineage: Bacteria > Pseudomonadati > Pseudomonadota > Betaproteobacteria > Burkholderiales > Alcaligenaceae > Achromobacter > Achromobacter sp. EB05. The sequence goes on along the minus strand of NZ_CP155917.1, from coordinate 6,249,581 downwards.
AAGAGCGAAGGCGCCATGATGGAATTCGTGCCCGAGCGCTGGAAGGGCGAAATGGCCCGCTTCGACATCGCGGACCGCTCCGGCAAGGTCATCGTCGAAAAAGACAAGCGTATCAACGCCAAGCATCTGCGCGACCTGGCTGCCGGCGGCATCCAGCGCATCTCCGTGCCGGAAGACTTCCTGTACGGCCGCGTGCTGGCCAAGAACATCGTTGACGCCGATACCGGCGAAGTCATCGCCAACGCCAACGACGAGATCACCGAAAGCGTGCTGGGCGCCCTGCGCGCCGCCAACGTGCACGACATCCAGACGCTCTACACGAACGACCTGGATCGCGGCCCGTACATCTCGCAGACGCTGCGCACCGATGAAACCGCCGACCAGATGGCCGCGCGCGTTGCCATCTACCGCATGATGCGTCCTGGCGAACCGCCCACCGAAGAAGCGGTGGAAGCGCTGTTCCAGCGCCTGTTCTACAGCGAAGAAACGTACGATCTGTCGCGCGTCGGCCGCATGAAGGTCAACAGCCGCCTGGGCCGTGGTGAAGACATCACCGGCCCGATGACGCTGACCAACGAAGACATCCTTGAAACCATCAAGGTGCTGGTCGAGCTGCGTAACGGCCGTGGCCAGATCGACGACATCGATCACCTGGGCAACCGCCGCGTGCGTTGCGTCGGCGAACTGGCCGAGAACCAGTTCCGCGCCGGCCTCGTGCGCGTCGAACGCGCCGTCAAGGAACGTCTGGGCCAGGCCGAGACCGAAAACCTGATGCCGCACGACCTGATCAACTCCAAGCCGATCTCGGCCGCCATCAAGGAGTTCTTCGGTTCGAGCCAGCTTTCGCAGTTCATGGACCAGACCAACCCGCTGTCGGAAATCACGCACAAGCGTCGTGTCTCCGCACTGGGCCCGGGCGGTCTGACCCGCGAGCGCGCCGGCTTCGAAGTCCGCGACGTGCACCCGACCCACTACGGCCGCGTCTGCCCGATCGAAACGCCGGAAGGCCCGAACATCGGCCTGATCAACTCCATGGCGCTGTACGCTCGCCTGAACGAGTACGGCTTCCTGGAAACGCCTTACCGCAAGATCGTCGACGGCCGCGTCAGCGACCAGATCGACTACCTGTCGGCCATCGAAGAAAGCCATTACGTGATCGCGCAGGCCAACGCCGCGCTCGATGACGAAGGCAAGTTCGTGGACGACCTGGTGGCTTGCCGTGAAGCCGGCGAAACCATGCTGACCGCCCCGGCCAACGTGCACTACATGGACGTGGCCCCGTCGCAGATCGTGTCGGTCGCCGCTTCGCTGATTCCGTTCCTGGAGCACGACGACGCGAACCGCGCGCTGATGGGCGCCAACATGCAACGTCAGGCCGTGCCTTGCCTGCGTCCGGAAAAGCCGGTCGTGGGCACGGGTATCGAGCGCACCGTGGCCGTTGACTCGGGCACCACCGTGCAGGCGCTGCGTGGCGGCCTGGTCGACCACGTCGACGCCGAGCGCGTGGTTATTCGCGTGAACGACGAAGAAAACGTCGCCGGCGAAGTCGGTGTCGATATCTACAACCTGATCAAGTACACGCGTTCCAACCAGAACACGAACATCAACCAGCGTCCCATCGTCAAGCGTGGCGACCGTGTCGCCAAGGGTGACGTGCTGGCCGACGGCGCATCGACGGACCTGGGCGAACTCGCCCTGGGCCAGAACATGCTGATCGCGTTCATGCCCTGGAACGGCTACAACTTCGAAGACTCGATCCTGATCTCCGAAAAGGTCGTGGCCGATGACCGCTACACCTCGGTGCACATCGAGGAACTGACGGTTGTCGCTCGCGATACCAAGCTGGGTCCGGAAGAAATCACGCGCGACATCAGCAACCTGGCCGAGACGCAACTGAACCGCCTGGACGATTCGGGCATCACGTACATCGGCGCCGAAGTCAGCGCCGACGACGTGCTGGTCGGCAAGGTCACGCCCAAGGGCGAAACCCAACTGACGCCGGAAGAAAAGCTGCTGCGCGCCATCTTCGGTGAAAAGGCGTCCGACGTTAAGGACACCTCGCTGCGCGTGCCTTCGGGCATGACCGGCACCGTGATCGACGTGCAGGTGTTCACCCGCGAAGGCATCGTGCGCGACAAGCGCGCCCAGTCCATCATCGACGATGAACTGCGCCGCTATCGCCAGGACCTGAACGACCAGCTGCGCATCGTTGAAAACGACCAGTTCGACCGTATCGAGAAGATGCTGGTCGGCAAGACCGTCAATGGCGGCCCGCGCAAGCTGGCCAAGGGCGCGACGATCACCAAGGCCTACCTGGCCGACCTGGATCGCTGGCAGTGGTTCGACATCCGCCTGGCCGACGAGCCCCACGCCGTGGTGCTGGAGCAGGCCAAGGAATCGCTCGAGCAGAAGCGTCACCAGTTCGACCTGGCCTTCGAAGAGAAGCGCAAGAAGCTGACGCAGGGCGACGAGCTGCCCCCGGGCGTGCTGAAGATGATCAAGGTCTACCTGGCCGTGAAGCGTCGTCTGCAGCCTGGCGACAAGATGGCAGGCCGTCACGGCAACAAGGGCGTGGTCTCGCGCATCACCCCGGTGGAAGACATGCCGCACATGGCTGACGGCACGCCGGCCGACATCGTTCTGAACCCGCTGGGCGTGCCCTCGCGGATGAACGTGGGCCAGGTGCTGGAAGTGCACTTGGGCTGGGCTGCCAAGGGCGTGGGTCACCGCATCGCCGACATGCTGCGCGACGAGCGCACCGCGCAGGTCAAGAACGTCCGTGCTTACCTGGACAAGGTCTACAACACGACCGGCACCGGCGCGCGCATCGACGAGCTGACCGACGAAGAAGTCATGGAAATGGCCCAGAACCTCAAGAACGGCGTGCCGTTCGCGACGCCCGTCTTCGACGGCGCGACCGAAGAGGAAATCACCAAGATGCTGGAACTGGCCTATCCGGACGACGTCGCCAAGCGCATGGCCCTGACGCCCTCGCGCACGCAGGCGTGGCTGTACGACGGCCGCACCGGCGAGAAGTTCGAGCGTCCGGTCACCGTCGGCTACATGCACTACCTGAAGCTGCACCACTTGGTCGACGACAAGATGCACGCGCGTTCGACCGGCCCGTACTCGCTCGTGACGCAGCAGCCGCTGGGCGGCAAGGCGCAGTTCGGTGGCCAGCGTTTCGGGGAAATGGAAGTGTGGGCGCTGGAAGCCTACGGCGCCGCCTACACCCTGCAGGAAATGCTGACGGTGAAGTCCGACGACATCACCGGCCGCACCAAGGTATACGAAAACATCGTCAAGGGCGATCACGTCATCGATGCCGGCATGCCGGAATCGTTCAACGTGCTGGTCAAGGAAATCCGCTCGTTGGCCCTGGACATGGATTTGGAGCGTAACTAATGAAAGCGCTACTCGACCTCTTTAAGCAAGTCTCGCAAGACGAGCAATTCGATGCCATCAAGATCGGCATCGCCTCGCCCGAGAAGATCCGTTCGTGGTCCTACGGCGAAGTTCGCAAGCCCGAGACCATCAACTACCGCACGTTCAAGCCCGAGCGTGACGGTCTGTTCTGCTCCAAGATCTTCGGCCCGATCAAGGACTACGAGTGCCTGTGCGGCAAGTACAAGCGCCTGAAGCACCGTGGCGTGATCTGCGAGAAGTGCGGCGTTGAAGTTACCGTTGCCAAGGTTCGCCGTGAACGCATGGGCCACATCGAGCTGGCCAGCCCCGTCGCGCACATCTGGTTCCTGAAGAGCCTGCCGTCGCGTCTGGGCATGGTGCTCGACATGACCCTGCGCGACATCGAACGCGTCCTGTACTTCGAAGCCTGGTGCGTGATCGAACCCGGCATGACGCCGCTCAAGCGCGGCCAGATCATGTCGGACGACGATTTCCTGGCCAAGACCGAGGAATACGGCGACGACTTCCGTGCCCTGATGGGCGCCGAGGCCGTGCGCGAACTGCTGCGCACCATCGACATCGACCGCGAAGTGGAAACGCTGCGCGGCGAACTGAAGGCCACCAGCTCGGAAGCCAAGATCAAGAAGATCTCCAAGCGCCTGAAGGTGCTGGAAGGCTTCCAGAAGTCCGGCATCAAGGCCGAGTGGATGGTCATGGAAGTGCTGCCCGTGCTGCCGCCGGACCTGCGTCCGCTGGTGCCGCTGGACGGCGGCCGCTTCGCGACCTCCGACCTGAACGACCTGTACCGCCGCGTCATCAACCGCAACAACCGTCTGAAGCGCCTGCTGGAGCTGAAGGCCCCTGAAATCATCCTGCGCAACGAAAAGCGCATGCTGCAGGAAGCCGTCGACTCGCTGCTGGACAACGGTCGTCGCGGCAAGGCCATGACCGGCGCCAACAAGCGCCAGCTCAAGTCCCTGGCCGACATGATCAAGGGCAAGAGCGGTCGTTTCCGTCAGAACCTGCTGGGCAAGCGCGTCGACTACTCGGGCCGTTCGGTCATCGTGGTGGGTCCGCAGCTCAAGCTGCACCAGTGCGGCCTGCCCAAGCTGATGGCCCTGGAACTGTTCAAGCCGTTCATCTTCAATCGCCTGGAGATGATGGGCCTGGCCACGACCATCAAGGCCGCCAAGAAGCTGGTGGAAAGCCAGGAACCGGTGGTCTGGGACATCCTGGAAGAAGTCATCCGCGAACACCCGGTCATGCTGAACCGTGCGCCCACGCTGCACCGTTTGGGCATCCAGGCGTTCGAGCCGGTCCTGATCGAAGGCAAGGCCATCCAGTTGCACCCGCTGGTCTGCGCGGCGTTCAACGCCGACTTCGACGGTGACCAGATGGCCGTCCACGTGCCGCTGTCGCTGGAAGCCCAGCTCGAAGCGCGCACGCTGATGCTGGCGTCGAACAACGTGCTGTTCCCGGCCAACGGCGAACCGTCGATCGTGCCGTCCCAGGACATCGTGCTGGGTCTGTACTACACGACGCGCGAGCGCATCAACGGCAAGGGCGAAGGCATCTTCTTCACCGACGTCGCTGAAGTGCAACGCGCCTACGACAACGGCGAAGTGGAGCTGCAAAGCCGCATCACCGTGCGCCTGAAGGAACACGAGCGTGACGAGAATGGCGAATGGCAGCCGGTGATCCGCCGCCACGAAACCACCGTCGGCCGCGCGCTGCTGTCCGAGATCCTGCCCAAGGGCCTGCCCTTCACCGTGCTGAACAAGGCGCTGAAGAAGAAGGAAATCTCGCGCCTGATCAACCAGTCGTTCCGCCGTTGCGGCCTGCGCGACACGGTGATCTTCGCCGACAAGCTGATGCAGTCGGGCTTCCGCCTGGCCACCCGCGGCGGTATCTCCATCGCCATGGGCGACATGCTGATCCCGTCGGCCAAGGAAGGCATCCTGGCCGAAGCCAGCCGTGAAGTGAAGGAAATCGACAAGCAGTACTCGTCGGGTCTGGTCACGTCCCAGGAACGCTACAACAACGTGGTGGACATCTGGGGCAAGGCCGGCGACAAGGTCGGCAAGGCGATGATGGAGCAACTGGCCACCGAACCCGTGATCAACCGTCACGGCGAGGAAGTGCGCCAGGAATCGTTCAACTCCATCTACATGATGGCTGACTCGGGCGCTCGCGGTTCGGCCGCCCAGATCCGCCAGTTGGCCGGCATGCGCGGCCTGATGGCCAAGCCGGACGGCTCGATCATCGAGACGCCCATTACCGCGAACTTCCGTGAAGGCCTGAACGTGCTTCAGTACTTCATCTCGACTCACGGCGCGCGTAAGGGTCTGGCCGACACGGCACTGAAGACCGCGAACTCGGGTTACCTGACCCGTCGTCTGGTCGACGTGACGCAGGACCTGGTGATCACCGAGGACGATTGCGGCACCTCGCAGGGCTACAACATGAAGGCCCTGGTGGAAGGCGGTGAAGTCATCGAGCCGCTGCGCGACCGCATCCTGGGCCGCGTGGCCGCCATCGACATCGTCAATCCGGACACGCAGGAAACGGCGATCACCGCCGGCACCCTGCTGGACGAAGACATGGTCGACATGATCGACCGCATCGGCGTGGACGAAGTCAAGGTCCGCACGCCGCTGACGTGCGAAACGCGCCATGGCCTGTGCGCGCACTGCTACGGCCGTGACCTCGGCCGCGGCACGCCGGTCAACCAGGGCGAAGCGGTCGGCGTCATCGCCGCCCAGTCCATCGGTGAACCGGGCACGCAGTTGACGATGCGTACGTTCCACATCGGTGGCGCGGCGTCGCGTTCGGCCCTGGCCAGCGCGGTGGAAACCAAGTCCAGCGGCGTGGTCGGCTTTGCCAGCACCATGCGCTACGTCACCAACGCCAAGGGCGAACGCGTCGCGATTTCGCGCTCGGGCGAACTGGCGATCTTCGACGACAACGGCCGCGAACGCGAGCGCCACAAGATCCCGTACGGCGCGACCGTGCTGGTGGGCGATGGCGAGGCCGTGAAGGCCGGCGCGCGCCTGGCGACGTGGGATCCGCTGACCCGTCCGATCGTGTCGGAATACGGTGGCGCCGTCCGCTTCGAGAACATCGAAGAAGGCGTGACCGTGGCCAAGCAGGTGGACGAAGTCACCGGCCTGTCGACGCTCGTCGTCATCACGCCCAAGACCCGTGGCGGCAAGATCGTCATGCGTCCGCAGATCAAGCTGGTCAACGAGAACGGCGAAGACGTCAAGATCGCCGGCACCGATCACTCGGTGAACATCTCGTTCCCGGTCGGCGCGCTGATCACCGTGCGTGACGGCCAGCAGGTTGCCGTGGGTGAAGTCCTGGCGCGTATTCCGCAGGAATCGCAAAAGACCCGCGACATTACCGGCGGTCTGCCGCGCGTGGCCGAGCTGTTCGAAGCCCGTTCGCCCAAGGATGCCGGCATGCTCGCCGACGTCACCGGCACGGTCTCGTTCGGCAAGGACACCAAGGGCAAGCAGCGCCTGGTCATCACCGACCTGGAAGGCGTCAGCCACGAGTTCCTGATTCCGAAGGAAAAGCAGGTGCTGGTGCACGACGGCCAGGTGGTGAACAAGGGCGAAATGATCGTGGACGGCCCGGCCGATCCCCACGACATCCTGCGCCTGCAGGGCATCGAGAAGCTGGCGACCTACATCGTCGACGAAGTGCAGGACGTGTACCGTCTGCAGGGCGTGAAGATCAACGACAAGCACATCGAAGTGATTGTTCGTCAGATGCTGCGCCGTGTGAACATCGTCGATGCGGGCGATACCGAGTTCATCCCGGGCGAGCAGGTCGAGCGCTCCGAGCTGTTGAACGAGAACGACCGCGTCAACGCTGAAGACAAGCGTCCGGCCACGTACGAAAACGTGCTGCTGGGTATCACCAAGGCCTCGCTGTCGACCGACTCGTTCATCTCGGCCGCCTCGTTCCAGGAAACCACGCGTGTCCTGACCGAAGCCGCCATCATGGGCAAGCGCGACGACCTGCGTGGCCTGAAGGAAAACGTCATCGTCGGCCGCCTGATCCCGGCCGGTACCGGCCTGGCGTACCACCATGCCCGCAAGGACAAGGAAGCCCTGGAGGCCGCGGAACGCGAAGCCGCCCGCCAGTTGGCCAACCCGTTCGAAGACTCGCCGGTCACGGTGGGCTTGGACGCCGATGCCCCGTCGTCCGACCTGGGCAGCGAGGACGCCGCCGAATAAGGGCGACGTCCGGTGCACCCCCCGCGCAGGCCCGGCGGGGGAGGCCAGAAGCAAAAAGGCCGCTGATGCGAATCAGCGGCCTTTTTTTGTCTGCGCGGCGGGGCGCTGACGCTACCTGGCGGCCTGGTTCTTGGCGCGCTGGAATACCGGGCCCCAGACCGGATGGCCGGCTTCGTTCGGCGCCAGTTCGAAGGCGGGATCCAGTTGCAGGATGCGGCTGAAGCTGTCTTCGCAAAGTTGCGGATACTTGCTGACGCAGTAGCTGAACGCCTGCAGCTTGTAGGCCTCGATGCGCACGGCCTTGCTGGAGCCGGCCAGCTCGTCGGACCTGGCCACCCGGCGGATGACCTCGCCGTAGTGCCCGGCGCTATATTGGTCACGAACCTGTTGCAACTGTTCCAGCGCCTCGGGCGTGGGCGGATGGTCGGGCTGGGCGACCGGAAGGCCGGAACAGCCGGCCAGGGCGAACGATAATCCGAGCAAACTGCCAAGCAGGCGAATTTTCATGGGCTTTCATCTAGGTGGGGGAATTTGACGATACGCTATCGTGCCACAGCCTGATGCGCTCCGACATTTTCGGCAATGTCCTGGCGTAACGGATTGGATAATATTCCGCCTATCTGCCCTTAACCCGTTTTCGCGCCCCTTGCGCAGTATGTTGAACATGTCCTCACCCGCCGGCCTGCACACGCCGCGCAGCCCTTTTTCAGGTGCCGCGCCGCTCGCGTTGCGCCCCTTGAGCGCCATCGCCGCCAGTGCGGCGGGCGGAGTGCCGGAAACCCGCATCAAGCGGTTGTTGTCGGATCTGCTGCCTTCGCTGATGGGCCTGCATGCGCAAGGCGAAATATGCGGCGACATCTCGCTGGATACGGTGGGCATGGACGAAGGCGCGCGTGCGCACCTGTTGCCGGAGCTGTCGGTGCCCCGCTCGCGCCGCTCGGGGCTGACGCCCGTGCCGGGCTTTGCCCCGTTCGAGCTGTACACGGATTCGGCCGAATGGCCGCGCGGCCCGTGGACAGACGTCTACGCGCTCTGTGCGGTGATGCACGCACTGGTGATCGGGCTGCGCCCGCCGCCGGCGCCGGAGCGCCGCGCCACGGACAATTACGAGCCCCTGGCATCGCTGGGCCTGACGAAATACAGCCCGGCGTTCCTGAACGCGATCGATCGTGGCCTGGCCATGCTGCCGGCCGACCGACCGCAGACCCTGGGGGAGCTGGCCGCCCTGCTGGACATCGCGGTCTACGTGGACGAGTCGCCCGCCGCGCCGGAAACGGCCGCGGCCGAGGTGGTGGCCGTGCCGGCCGCGCCTGCGGCAGTGGCCGCCAAGCCGCGCGGCGGCGGCCGGCCGCTGCTGTTTCTGCTGTTGTTGGTGGCGCTGATCGGGGCCGGCGCCTACGCCTGGATCCGCTCGGGGCTCGGCACCGGCAATGCCCTCATTACCCGTTCCGAAGTGGTGCAGCCGAATCCGCCGGCGGCGCCTGTTGCGCCACCCGCAGCCAGCCCCGCGGCTCCCGCCGCCGAACCGACGCCGCCACAGTCGGCTGCGCCCGCGCCGCAGGCCGTCCTGCCCGATACGCCCGCACCGGACGCGGGCGGCCCGGCGGCGACGCCGCCCGCCGTCCCTCCTGCCGGACTTGGGGCGGCCGCGCCCTCCGCGCCGCCCGCCGCGTCGGAGCCGGACGCCAATGCCGCGCCACGCCTGCAGGAACCCGCCGCGTCGGCCGCGGCGCCGCAGGACGACGCGCCCAAACCCAAGCCCGTGCCCGTGCTGGTGCGCCTGGACATCCGGCCGTGGGGAGAAGTGTGGATCAATGGCGTGGCGCGCGGCATCAGTCCGCCGGTCAAGGAATTGCGGCTGATTCCCGGCAAATACCAAGTGTTGCTTCGCAACGCCGACCTGCCGCCCTATCGGGCGACTCTGGAAGTCAAGCCGGGCAAGCCGGCCGTCATTTCGCACACCTTCCAGTGATGTGAACGCCGCCAGGTCCTAATGGGTCGTGGTGTCCTCGGGCGCCACCGGCAGGCACAGCGTAAACACCGAGCCGACGCCCGTCTGGCTGTTCACCTCGACCTCACCGCCGTGGCGTTGCGCCACGGTGCGCACGAAGGCCAATCCCAATCCGGCGCCGCCTACGTCCCCGCGGGTGGCGACCCCGACGCGCGCGAACGGTTCGAACAGCCGCGCCAGATCCTGCGCCGCGATGCCTTGCCCCTGGTCGCGGATGTGCACGCGCCAGTAGCCGGCTGCCTGGTCGATGTCGCAGGTGATGCGGGTGTCGGGTGGGCTGTACTTGATGGCGTTGTCGATCAGGTTGCTCAAGGCCCGCATCAGCAGCGTCTGGTCGCCGAGTACGTAGGCGACCGGCAGCGAGGGCGCGACCGCCAGCGTGATGCCGCGCTTGTGCGCGGCCGCCCAGAATTCATCGACGCCGTCCTGCAGCAGGCTGCCCAGGTCGAGCTCGACCGCGTTGATGGCCATCGATTCGGCCCGCGTCAGGTGCACGAAGTCGTCGACCAGGTGCAGCGTGCGATTGGCCAGCGCGGCGATGCGGGTGAGGGTCTCGTCGCGGCCGTCCTGAGGCACGCCATCCTGCTTCATTTCCACCAGCGCCAGGATCGAGCTTTGCGGCGCGCGCATGTCGTGCGAGATGAAGCGCAGCGTTTCTTCGCGCTGCCGTTCGGCCTGGCGTATGCCGGAGATGTCGGTCAGGGTGGCGACGGTGCCCGCGAAGTTGCCCTCGGCCGTATGGATCGGCGCGCATTTCAGGATCAGGTCGCGGCCGGCGTGGTCGCGCACTTCCAGGTCGGCGCTCCAGGGCGATTGCTCGGCCGTGTGTCCCTGGCCGCTCAATACCTGCGCCACGCGTTGTCGCGTGGCGTCGTCGCCGATGGTCTTTTCCAGCAGGTGGATGGCCGGATGGCCGACCCGCGGCGGCCGCATGCCCAGCCGCTGGAAGTACATCACGGCGGCCTGGTTGCGAAATTGCATGCGGCCGTCCTGGTCGAACACCAGCGTTGCGTCGGGCATGCCATCCAGCCCGTCGGCCAGGAAGCGCCGCAGGTTGCGCACCCGCGCCAGCGCGCGCCGCAGTTCGCCGACGCGGCTTTCCAGCGAGGCGCTGGGGCCGCCCGATTGCGCCCGGGCTTCGTTCAGCACGGGCGGGTATTCGCGCTGCAGGCGGCGCAATTCGTTGTCCATGTAGCGCAGCGCGGCCTCCTGGCTGCGCCAGCTCCACAAGGGATAACACAGCGCCACGCCCACCAGCGCGGCGGTCGGCGCGAACCATTGATAACTGTGCCCCAGCAGCAGCAGGCTGGCCAGCAGCACCAGCGCCAGCAGCCCGATGTTGACGAGCAGCGCGAGGTTGGGCGAAAGGCGCCACAGCGCCAGGCAGGCCAGCAGCACCGGCAGGGCCGAGAACAGGGCATTGAGCCAGGGCACGGGCGGCCGGAAGGCGATGTCGTCGTTGGCCGCCTGCAGCAGGTTGGCGATGATCTCCACGCCCGGCATGCCGCTCACCTCGTGCGAGACCGGGGTGGTGTAGGCGTCGCCCAGGCCCGTGGCCCAGGCGCCCACCAGCACATACTTGCCGCGCAACTGCTCGGGCGGCACGTCGCCGCGCAGGACCGACAGGTAGGACACCGCACGGGTGTGCGCCGCGGGGCCGGCGTAGGGGATCAGGATGCCGCCGTCCTTGCCCGCGCGGCGCAGCAGTCGGTCGGCCATCGCCGCCTGGCCGCCCACGTCCAGCATGCTCAACGCGAAATGCTGCCAGCGCTCGCCGGCGAAACGCGCCGTCAGTACCGCCGACCGCAGCACGCCGTCGGCATCGAGGTTGGCGTTGATGAAGCCGCTGCCCGCCGCGGCTTGCGCCAGGATCGGGATGGGCGTGCTGATGGAGGAGGGGTAGGCCAGGCGGTCCAACACCACCGGCAACACGGTGCGGCCGTTGCGGCGCAAGCTGTCGGCGAGGATCGCGTCGTCACCGGGATGAGTGGTGTCGGGCTCGGCGAAGATCAGGTCCAGGCCGACCGCGCGCGCGCCCTGCAGGCGGTCCAGCAACGCCGCGTGCACTGCCCGGCGCCAGGGCCAGCGGCCGAGCGCATCGATACTGGTATCGTCGATCGCCACGATCACGATGTCGGGCGACATGTCGCGCCCTGTCAGCGCGACGGCGCGGTCATACAGGATCTGATCGACGCGCCCCAGGCCATTGAAGGATCCGAGCAGCGCGGCCAGCAGCGCCAGCGCCACCGTCAACCACAGGCCTGATCGCGAGGCCCGGTCGTTGGGGTCGGCGGCATCTGCCATGGGCGTGGATCTAGTAATCGTTCAGCGTCACGAATCCGCCGAAGCCGGTGGCGACGCCCAGGCCGCTGTTGGTCATCAGCTGGTTCACCCCGGTGAAGGTGGCCGTGGCGTCCAGGCCGCCCAGGCCCAGTTCGTCGATGGCCCGCACCGAAACGTAGAAAGTGCCGGGACCGGGAGCGCTGAAGCGGATGTCCGGACCGGGAAAACGGGTGGAGGACACCGGTTGCGTGCCGTCGGCGTCGCGCGCCACGCGCACGACGTAGGCCTGTGCGCCAGGCACGGGGGGGAACGCGCTGGTCCAACTGCCACCGCCGGCGCGCACCGGCTCGCCGAGCTGGGGCGCGGCCAGCAAGGGCCGCACGCCCGCCACGCTGCCGTCGGCGCCGATGGCGGCGCCGTAGCCCCGGGCCACCGCCACCGGTTGCGCCGGGGCGGCGCCGGGGGCGTGCGGCTGCAGCCGCACACTGCCTTCCAGCACTTCGCTGCGCACGCCCTGGCTGCCGCTCTGCACACGGAAACGCGTGCCGCGCACGCCCGTCACGGCCACCGGCGTGCGGACCTCGAAACGGCCCACGCCCTGGCCGCCGGGCGCGACGCTGGATTCGACGCTGCCGCGTTCGACATGGATGACCGAGTCGGTCAGGTCGGTGCCTTCGAATTGTCGCAGTCGCGTCAGCTCGACGGCGCCGTCGGCCGGCAGCGTGAGCTTGGAGCCATCGGCCAGCTCGAGGGTCACGAAGCCGTTGGGGGCGGTCACGACCTTGCTGCCTTCGGCCACGTTGGCGCCCGACTTGAGGGCCTGGCCGTCCAGGTTCGCCTGGCCGCTGACGTGGACCACGCGCGCATCGGCGGCGCGCTCCGGAATCATCGACAGGGGGATGCGTAGTTCAAGCCCGATGGGCAGGCGTTCGGGCGTGGCGACCTGGTTAAGCGATTGCAACGGGCTCCAGTTGGCCTGGTTGCGCGTGTAGGTCGCGGCGATGTTGATCAGCGTGTCGCCCTGGCGCACGCGGTAGATGAAGTTCTCTCCCAGCGCGCCCGCAGGTTGGCTGTGGGAGGAGGTTGCGAGCAGCAGGCCGGAAAGCAGGGCAAGCAAAGAAAGCGCGCGGCAGCGGCTCATGTCGTTCAAATCTCCAGGTAATGCCGCCGGGCGCTAGGGCGCGGGGGGCGGGCTATCTTCGGACGCGGATATCAATTCCAGCCGGTAGCCGAGCGCATAGGACGAGCTCAGGCGCACGCCGTGTTCCGGGCGCAGTTGCAGCTTCTGCCGGATGTTCGACAGGTGCGTGTCGAGCGTGCGCGAGGTGGCGGGGATCTCGCGGTTCCAGACGCATTCGGCCAGCACGTCGCGCGACATGAGGCGGCCGAGGTTGCGGAAAAAGAGCAGCGCCAGTTCGAATTCCTTGGGCGCCAGCGTGACCGCCGCGCCCTTGAGCAGGATCGTGCGCGCGGCGGGCTCGATGCGGTAGTCGGCCACGTCGAACGATTCATCGGCGGGCTCGGCGATCTGGCTGCGGCGCAGCAGCGCCGCGACGCGCGCCAGCAGCTCCAGCGGCCGCAGCGGCTTGACGATGTAATCGTCGGCGCCGGCGCGCAGGCCCTCGACCAGGTCGTCCTCGCTGGAACGGTTGGTCAGGAAGATGACCGGAATGCGCGGGCCGATGTTGGCGCGCAGCCAGCGCACCACATCGTCGCCATCGATATCGGGCAGGTGCCAGTCCAGCCGCACCAGGTCGAACGTTTCAGTGCGCAAAGCGGCAAGCAGGTCGCGGCTTTGCTGATAGCTGGTGCAGGTATATCCGGCGGCAGTCAGGACTTGCTGGATACGTTTCGCCTGGTCCAGGTCGTCTTCCAGCGACGCGATTTTCATCAGACGTGGTCTCGCGAAGGTTGGCTGCGCAAGCGCGCCCTGTGGCGCCCTACTGCAAGAAGAAGAAAGGATTGTGTAATGGAATGATAACTCGCGTGGCGTCACTGTTGGCTACGTTGTGCCAAGAACTGTCAAACATTGCAAACTTAACGAATCTTGACTGGAGTTGTTGCACAACAACGCGCCACACTGTCCCGACCCCTCCCGTCAACCGGCGCAGTCTGCCGGGCGCGGGCGGGGCAGATGGGATGGAAAGAACTATGAATCAATTGCGCGTACTGATGATGTCGCCGGACGAGGCCGCACGTAATACCGCTGTGTCTGCGCTGCTTCAAGCTGGAATTTCGGCCCGCGGCTGCTCGACTTCCCTGGAATTGTTCGGCCTGCTCAGCAACAGTCCCTATGATGCCGTGGTGCTGAATGTGGGCACCCTCGGTGAAATCGGCTATGCCCTGGTGGCCCGCCTGCACGGCTCGTCGCCGCTGGGTATCGTGGTGATGGGCAACAACCTGTCCCTGGATACCCGCCTGCGTTGCCTGCAGAGCGGCGCGGACGCCTGCCTGCCGCCGCCGCACGACCCTCGCGAATTGGCCTGCATCCTGCTGGCGCTGGCGCGACGCCTGCCCGCCGTGCAGGATAATCTGGCGACCGAGGAGCCCACCCTTGGCCAGTGGGAACTGCGTGACCAGGGCTGGACCCTGGCGGCGCCGTCCGGCACCACGATTTCGCTGTCGGCCAACGAACGCCTGATCGTGCGCTCGCTGCTCGAGGTGGCGGGCAGGGCGGTCGGCCGCGACGAATTGGGCGAAGAGCTGCGCCAGGAGGGCGGCGGCGCGCGCGCCAGCGGCACGCGCAGCATCGATGTGATCGTCAGCCGTCTGCGCCGCAAGGCGGAAATGGCGGGGTTGATGTTGCCGATTCGCACCGTCTACGGCAGCGGCTACCTGTTCGCCGACCAATAAGCCGCGCGGCCAAGACCCGCGCCTTTGTGTCGTCAATTTGGCCCCAATTTTCCCGACCTGGGCCGGACCTGCGCCTAACTGGCCGTCTTTTGCCGCCAACGTGTCCCCACGCAACGCTTACAAAAGATTTTGACAGTGCGCCGGAATCTAAGCTATGCTAAAGGGCTTACTGCTTTAATCGCGCGCAAAGTCGATGCCAGGACTGGCATTTGAGGCGCCAGGAAGACAGGTCCGGCCATATCCCAAGCAAAGCCTTCGCGCCCAGCTTGGCGGCCCAAGGCCACAGGGGTGCGTCACGAGCCCCCGTCAACCGACGCCGCCATCTCCGAAGCATCCGGTTTGTGCGTTTGTCATGGTTTGTTGGCAAGCCCGCTCTTTTACGTATCTGAACGTTTGAGGCGGATTTGCGCGAGCCGCCTTCTCCGAGAGTCATCACTCGAAGAGACGAGTACGTAAGTACTTACCAGTGGTACGTAAAAGGGATTTCAAAGGTCATGCCTACCATTAGCCAACTCGTGCGCAAGCCGCGCGAAGTCAGCATCATCAAAAGCAAGAGCCCCGCGCTCGAAAACTGCCCGCAACGCCGCGGCGTGTGCACTCGCGTGTACACCACCACCCCCAAGAAGCCGAACTCCGCTCTGCGTAAGGTTGCCAAAGTGCGTCTGACCAACGGTTACGAAGTCATTTCGTACATCGGCGGCGAAGGCCACAACCTGCAAGAGCACTCGGTGGTTCTGGTGCGTGGCGGTCGTGTGAAGGACTTGCCCGGTGTGCGTTATCACATCGTGCGCGGTTCCCTCGACCTGCAAGGCGTCAAGGATCGCAAGCAAGCCCGCTCGAAGTACGGCGCCAAGCGCCCGAAGAAGGCCTAAGGATTCGCAACGCGAATCAGCAGTACCCCCGCGTGGCGGCCATCCGTCATTAGGGAAGTGCAACCGCGCCATCCGGAACATGGGAAGGTGCGCGGCACGTAAGGGGTCGTCTTATTGGACGGCCATGGCCGTGTAATGAAACACGGTTCAACTGAACAGACACAAGGAAGCAACAATGCCCCGTCGTCGCGAAGTACCCAAGCGCGAGATCCTGCCCGATCCCAAGTTCGGCAGCGTCGAGCTCGCCAAGTTCATGAACGTCGTCATGCTGGACGGCAAGAAGGCCGTCGCCGAGCGCATCGTCTACGGTGCCCTCGAGCAAGTCGCCACCAAGACCGGCAAGGAGCCGATCGAGGTGTTCAGCCTGGCGATCAACAACATCAAGCCGATCGTCGAAGTTAAGAGCCGCCGCGTTGGCGGTGCCAACTACCAAGTGCCGGTTGAAGTGCGCCCCGTGCGCCGCCTGGCCCTGGCTATGCGTTGGCTCCGTGAAGCCGCCAAGAAGCGTGGCGAGAAGTCGATGGATCTGCGTCTTGCTGGCGAACTGATCGACGCCTCCGAAGGTCGTGGCGCCGCGATGAAGAAGCGCGAAGACACGCACAAGATGGCCGAGGCCAACAAGGCCTTCAGCCATTTCCGCTGGTAATTTAAGGACTAACCCACCATGGCCCGCAAAACCCCGATCGAGCGCTATCGCAACATTGGCATCTCTGCGCACATCGATGCAGGGAAAACCACCACGACCGAACGTATCCTGTTCTACACCGGCGTCAATCACAAGATTGGCGAAGTGCATGATGGCGCCGCCACCATGGACTGGATGGAACAAGAGCAAGAGCGTGGCATCACCATTACGTCGGCTGCTACGACGGCGTTTTGGCGTGGCATGGCCGGCAACTACCCCGAGCACCGCATCAACATCATCGACACCCCGGGGCACGTGGACTTCACCATCGAGGTGGAACGTTCCATGCGCGTCCTGGACGGTGCCTGCATGGTCTACTGCGCGGTGGGTGGTGTTCAGCCCCAGTCCGAAACCGTGTGGCGTCAAGCCAACAAGTACGGCGTGCCGCGTCTGGCGTTCGTCAACAAGATGGACCGTACCGGCGCGAACTTCTTCAAGGTCTATGACCAGTTGAAGACGCGTCTGCGCGCCAACCCCGTGCCCATCGTGATCCCCATCGGCGCCGAAGACACGTTCCAAGGCGTGATCGACCTGGTCAAGATGAAGGCGATCATCTGGGACGAAGCCAGCCAAGGCACCAAGTTCGACTACAAGGACATTCCGGCCGAGCTGGAAGGCGCCGCCGCCGAATGGCGCGAAAAGCTGGTTGAAGCCGCCGCCGAGTCGTCGGAAGAGCTGATGAACAAGTACCTGGAAACGGGTTCCTTGGACGAAGCCGAAATCAACCTGGCCATCCGTCAACGCACCATCGCTGGCGAAATCCAGCCGATGCTGTGCGGCACCGCCTTCAAGAACAAGGGCGTGCAGCGCATGCTGGACGCGGTCATCGACTACCTGCCTTCGCCCGTGGACATTCCCCCGGTCGACGGCCAGGACGACGATGGCAACGCCATCAACCGCAATGCCGACGACAACGAGAAGTTCTCGGCGCTGGCTTTCAAGCTGATGAGCGATCCGTTCGTGGGTCAGTTGACCTTCGTGCGCGTCTACTCGGGCGTCCTGAAGTCGGGCGACACGGTCTACAACCCCATCAAGGGCAAGAAGGAACGTATCGGCCGCATCCTGCAGATGCACGCGAACAACCGCGAGGAAATCAAGGAAGTTCTGGCCGGCGACATCGCCGCCGTGGTGGGCCTGAAGGACGTGACGACCGGCGAAACGCTGTGCGACGTCGATTCGCACATCCTGCTCGAGCGCATGGAGTTCCCCGAGCCCGTGATTTCGCAGGCCGTCGAACCCAAGTCGAAGGCTGACCAGGAAAAGATGGGCCTGGCGCTGTCGCGTCTGGCTCAGGAAGATCCGTCGTTCCGCGTGCGCAGCGACGAAGAATCCGGCCAGACCATCATTTCCGGCATGGGCGAGCTGCACCTGGAAATTCTGGTCGACCGCATGAAGCGCGAATTCGGCGTGGAAGCGAACGTCGGCAAGCCCCAGGTGGCCTACCGCGAAACCATCCGCAAGACCTGCGAAGAAGTCGAAGGCAAGTTCGTCAAGCAGTCGGGCGGTCGTGGTCAGTACGGTCACGTGGTCCTGAAGGTCGAACCGCTCGAGCCGGGTGGCGGCTACGAGTTCGTCGACGCCATCAAGGGCGGTGTGGTTCCTCGCGAATTCATCCCCGCGGTGGACAAGGGCATCCAGGAAACGCTGCCCGCCGGCATCCTGGCCGGTTACCCGGTCGTGGACGTCAAGGTCACGCTGTTCTTCGGTTCGTACCACGATGTGGACTCGAACGAAAACGCGTTCAAGATGGCCGGCTCGATGGCGTTCAAGGAAGGCATGCGCAAGGCTAGCCCCGTGCTGCTGGAACCGATGATGGCCGTTGAAGTCGAAACGCCTGAAGACTACGCCGGTACCGTGATGGGCGATCTGTCCTCGCGTCGCGGCATGGTCCAGGGCATGGACGACATGGTCGGCGGTGGCAAGACCATCAAGGCCGAAGTTCCGCTGGCCGAGATGTTCGGTTACGCCACGAACCTGCGTTCGCTGACGCAAGGCCGTGCCACGTACACGATGGAATTCAAGCATTACTCCGAGGCCCCCAAGAACGTCGCTGACGAAGTCATCGCCGCTCGGGCCAAGTAAATAACCCTTTGCCGGGCCCGCCCCATCCGGGCGGTCCCGGCAGAAATTAAAGTTTCCTTGAAAGTCAAAGGATAGAGATCATGGCAAAAGGTAAGTTCGAACGCACCAAGCCGCACGTGAACGTCGGCACGATCGGTCACGTCGACCACGGCAAGACCACCCTGACGGCGGCCATCACGACCGTTCTGTCGACCAAGTTCGGCGGCGAAGCCAAGGGCTACGACCAGATCGACGCGGCACCTGAAGAAAAGGCTCGCGGCATCACGATCAACACGGCCCACGTCGAGTACGAAACGGAAACGCGTCACTACGCGCACGTTGACTGCCCGGGCCACGCTGACTACGTCAAGAACATGATCACGGGCGCCGCCCAGATGGACGGCGCGATCCTGGTCGTGTCGGCCGCTGACGGCCCGATGCCGCAAACGCGCGAACACATCCTGCTGAGCCGCCAGGTTGGCGTGCCGTACATCATCGTCTTCCTGAACAAGGCCGACATGGTTGACGACGCCGAGCTGCTCGAGCTGGTGGAAATGGAAGTTCGCGAACTGCTGAGCAAGTACGACTTCCCGGGCGACGACACCCCGATCGTGAAGGGTTCGGCCAAGCTGGCGCTGGAAGGCGACAAGGGCGAACTGGGCGAGCAAGCGATCCTGTCGCTGGCCCAAGCCCTGGACACCTACATCCCGACGCCCGAGCGTGCCGTTGACGGCGCGTTCCTGATGCCGGTCGAAGACGTGTTCTCGATCTCGGGTCGCGGCACCGTGGTGACCGGCCGTATCGAGCGCGGCGTGATCAAGGTTGGCGAAGAAATCGAAATCGTCGGTATCACCCCGACGGTCAAGACGACCTGCACCGGCGTGGAAATGTTCCGCAAGCTGCTGGACCAAGGTCAAGCCGGCGACAACGTGGGCATCCTGCTGCGCGGCACCAAGCGTGAAGACGTCCAGCGCGGCCAGGTTCTGGCCAAGCCGGGCTCGATCACCCCGCACACGGACTTCACCTCCGAGGTGTACATCCTGTCCAAGGAAGAAGGCGGCCGCCACACCCCGTTCTTCAACGGCTATCGTCCCCAGTTCTACTTCCGCACGACGGACGTGACCGGCACGATCGACCTGCCGGCCGACAAGGAAATGGTCCTGCCGGGCGACAACGTGACGATGACCGTCAAGCTGCTGGCCCCGATCGCCATGGAAGAAGGCCTGCGTTTCGCCATCCGTGAAGGCGGTCGTACCGTCGGCGCCGGCGTCGTCGCCAAGATTCTGAAGTAATCCGGATCACGTAAGCAGCACACAACCAGCGGGGGCGAATCAAAGCCCTCGCCTCTCGTTCTTTAGGAAACGCCATGAAAAACCAAAAGATCCGTATCCGCTTGAAGGCTTTCGATTACAAGCTGATCGATCAATCGGCCGCTGAAATCGTCGACACCGCCAAGCGCACGGGCGCCGTTGTCCGCGGCCCGGTGCCGCTGCCCACGCGTATTCGCCGTTACGACGTGCTGCGTTCGCCGCACGTCAACAAGACGTCGCGCGACCAGTTCGAAATCCGTACCCATCAGCGCCTGATGGACATCGTTGATCCCACCGACAAGACCGTTGACGCCCTGATGCGTCTGGACCTGCCGGCTGGCGTCGACGTCGAAATCGCGCTGCAGTAAGGCGTATCGCGAGTCCGCTACCTTCGCCAGTGGACTTGTGCAGAATGGCCGCAATCCTTCGGGACTGCGGCCATTTGTTTTTGCGCCACAGCCTGGCGCGCCGGGGGCAGGGCAGGCGCCTTTTCACGCTAAGTGCTTGTGCTGCCTGAAAAAAACGTGCTAATATGCCAAGCTTGCCATTTTGTGGCAGGTCTAACTATGGTGAGGCGCGCGCAAGTCCGGGATTTTCCGGGCCGGCAACCCCAAGCCAGGTTGAACATAGTCGTAGGGCAAAGGCCGTTACCTTTTGCCTGATTAGCCCCGACCAATCGCAGTCGGGAATGGAGAAAACGATGTCGAATTCGACACCCACGCCCGCCGCTCACCGGCTGGGGCTGGTGGGTCGCAAGGTCGGCATGACCCGCATTTTTACCGAGGAAGGTGAATCCATCCCGGTGACCGTGCTGGACGTGTCGAACAACCGCGTGACCCAAGTTAAGTCGCTGGAAACCGACGGCTACGCCGCGATCCAGGTGGCTTATGGCGCTCGTCGCGCCTCGCGCGTGCCGCAAGCACAAACGGGCCACTACGCCAAGGCCGGCGTTGAAGCCGGTAGCATCCTCAAAGAATTCCGCCTTGATCCCGCCCGCGCCGCTGAATTTGCGGCGGGTTCCGTGATCGCCGTGGAATCGGTGTTCGAAGCCGGCCAACAGGTCGACGTCACGGGCACCACCATTGGTAAGGGCTTTGCCGGTACCATCAAGCGCCACAACTTCGGCTCGCAACGCGCCTCGCACGGTAACTCCCGTTCGCACCGCGTTCCCGGCTCGATCGGCCAAGCTCAAGATCCGGGCCGTATTTTCCCGGGTAAGCGCATGGCGGGTCACCTGGGTGATGTCACCCGCACCGTTCAAAACCTCGACGTCGTTCGCGTTGACGTGGAGCGCGGCCTGCTGCTGGTCAAGGGCGCTGTCCCCGGCCACGCTGGCGCCGATATCGTCGTGCGTCCGGCCATCAAGGCCCCGGCCAAGAAGGGAGCGTAAGTAAATGGATCTCAAGCTCCTGAACGACCAAGGTCAGGCCGCGACTTTCAGCGCGCCCGACACGATCTTCGGCCGTGACTTCAACGAAGCGCTGATTCATCAGATCGTGGTGGCTTTCCAAGCCAACGCCCGTGCCGGCAACCGCGCTCAGAAGGATCGCTCGGAAGTCAAGCACTCGACCAAGAAGCCCTGGCGCCAGAAGGGTACCGGCCGCGCTCGCGCCGGTATGACCTCGTCGCCGCTGTGGCGTGGCGGTGGTCGGATTTTCCCGAACTCGCCGGAAGAGAACTTCAGCCAGAAGGTCAACAAGAAGATGTACCGCGCCGGGATCCGCTCGATCCTGTCGCAACTGGCTCGCGAAGACCGCATCGCCGTCGTCGAATCGTTCGATCTGGAATCGCCCAAGACCAAGGCCGCCGCTGCAAAGCTGAAGAGCCTGGGCCTGGATTCGGTCCTGATCATCACCGACAACGTTGATGAAAATGTTTACCTCGCCACCCGCAACCTGCCGCACGTTGCCGTTGTCGAGCCCCGTTATGCCGATCCGTTGTCGCTGGTCCACTACAAGAAAGTGCTGATCACCAAGCCGGCCATCGCTCAACTCGAGGAGATGCTGGGATGAACGCTGAACGCTTGATGCAAGTCATTCTGGCTCCGATCGTGACCGAAAAGGCCACGTTCGTCGCTGAGAAGAATCAGCAAGTCGCTTTCCGTGTCGTGGCTGACGCTACCAAGCCGGAAATCAAGGCTGCCGTCGAACTGCTCTTCAAGGTGCAGGTCGAGTCCGTGCAGGTCCTCAACCGTAAGGGCAAAGTCAAGCGCTTTGGCCGATTCGTTGGCCGCCGCCGCAATGAGCGCAAGGCCTACGTCTCGCTCAAGGACGGCCAGGAAATCGACTTTGCGGAGGTGAAGTAAATGGCCCTCGTAAAAGTTAAGCCGACTTCGGCTGGCCGCCGTGGCATGGTGAAGGTTGTCAGCCCGAACCTGCACAAGGGTGAGCCCTACGCGCCGCTGCTGGAAAAGAAGACCCGTGGTTCGGGCCGTAACAACAACGGTCACATCACGATCCGCCACCGTGGCGGCGGTCACAAGCAACATTACCGTGTCGTCGACTTCCGTCGCGACAAGGATGGCATCCCCGCGAAGGTCGAGCGTCTGGAATACGACCCGAACCGTACGGCGCACATCGCTCTGCTGTGCTACGCCGACGGCGAGCGTCGCTACATCATCGCTCCGCGCGGCCTGGAAGTGGGCGCCACGCTGATCTCGGGCATCGAAGCCCCGATCCGCGCCGGCAACACGCTGCCGATCCGCAACATCCCGGTGGGTACGACGATTCACTGCGTCGAAATGCTGCCCGGCAAGGGTGCCCAGATGGTCCGTTCGGCCGGCGCTTCCGCCGTCCTGCTGGCTCGCGAAGGCACCTACGCTCAAGTGCGTCTGCGCTCGGGTGAAGTCCGCCGTGTGCACATCGAATGCCGTGCCACCATCGGTGAAGTCGGTAACGAAGAACACAGCCTGCGCCAAATCGGCAAGGCCGGTGCAATGCGTTGGCGCGGTGTCCGCCCGACGGTTCGTGGCGTGGCCATGAACCCGGTCGACCACCCGCACGGTGGCGGTGAAGGCCGTACCGGTGAAGCACGCGAACCGGTCAGCCCGTGGGGCACCCCGGCGAAGGGTTACAAGACCCGTCGCAACAAGCGGACGAACAATATGATCGTCCAACGGCGCAAGCGCAAGTAAGAGGCGAACACTATGTCACGTTCGATCAAGAAAGGCCCGTTTGTCGATGCTCACCTGATCAAAAAGGTGGACACGGCCGTCGCGGGCAAAGACAAGAAGCCGATCAAGACCTGGTCGCGTCGCTCGACGATCCTGCCCGAGTTCATCGGTCTGACGATCGCTGTGCACAACGGCAAGCAGCATGTTCCCGTTTACATCAACGAGAACATGGTCGGTCACAAGCTGGGCGAGTTCGCGCTGACCCGTACGTTCAAGGGTCACGCCGCGGACAAGAAGGCGAAGAGGTAAGCGATGGAAACTACTGCCATTATCCGTGGGGTTCACATCTCCGCTCAAAAGACGCGTCTGGTTGCGGATCTGATCCGCGGCCAGAAGGTCGGCCGTGCGCTCGAGATCCTCACCTTCTCGCCGAAGAAGGCCGCCGCCATCCTGAAGAAGGCTGTCGAGTCCGCCATCGCCAACGCCGAGCACAACGACGGCGCCGATATCGACGAACTGAAAGTCACCACGATCTTCGTGGACAAGGCTCAGTCGATGAAGCGCTTCTCCGCTCGCGCCAAGGGCCGCGGCAACCGTATCGAGAAGCAGACCTGCCACATCACGGTCAAGGTCGGAGCTTAAGGAGTCACGATGGGTCAGAAAATTCACCCCACTGGGTTCCGTCTCGCGGTCACCCGTAATTGGTCCTCGCGTTGGTTCGCCGACGACAAGGCATTCGGCAGCATGCTGGCCGAAGACATCCGCGTCCGCGAGTACCTGAAGAAGAAGCTCAAGAGCGCCTCCGTCGGTCGCGTGATCATCGAGCGTCCCGCCAAGAATGCCCGCATCACCGTCTACTCGGCTCGTCCGGGCGTGGTGATCGGCAAGCGCGGCGAAGACATCGAAAGCCTGAAGGCTGATCTGCAGCGCCTGATGGGCGTGCCCGTGCACGTCAACATCGAAGAAATCCGCAAGCCGGAAACCGATGCTCAACTGATCGCCGACTCGATCTCGCAACAGCTCGAGAAGCGCATCATGTTCCGCCGCGCCATGAAGCGCGCGATGCAGAACGCCATGCGTCTGGGTGCCCAAGGCATCAAGATCATGAGCTCGGGCCGTCTGAACGGTATCGAAATTGCTCGCACCGAGTGGTATCGCGAAGGCCGTGTGCCGCTGCACACCCTCAAGGCCAACATCGACTACGGCACCTCCGAAGCCCACACCACGTACGGCGTGATCGGCATCAAGGTCTGGGTCTACAAGGGCGACATGCTGGCCAACGGCGAACTGCCGCCGGAAACCGCCGCCCCGCGTGAAGAAGAACGTCGTCCGCGCCGCGCTCCGCGTGGTGATCGTCCGGACGGTGCTCGCACCGGTCGTCCGGGTGGTCGTGGCCGTGGTCCCCGCAAGGCGGACGCTGCTCCGGCGCCTGAAGGAGAATAACCATGCTGCAACCCTCTCGCAGAAAGTATCGCAAAGAGCAGAAGGGCCGCAACACCGGTCTGGCGACCCGTGGCACCCACGTGTCGTTCGGCGAATTCGGTCTGAAGGCCACCGGCCGTGGCCGTCTGACCGCTCGCCAGATCGAAGCCGCTCGTCGTGCCATCAACCGTCACATCAAGCGCGGCGGCCGCATCTGGATTCGCATTTTCCCGGACAAGCCCATCTCGCAAAAGCCTGCCGAAGTCCGTATGGGTAACGGTAAGGGCAACCCGGAGTACTGGGTCGCCGAGATTCAGCCCGGCAAGGTGCTCTACGAAATGGAAGGGGTTAGCGAAGAGCTCGCGCGTGAAGCTTTCCGCCTGGCCGCTGCCAAGCTGCCGATTTCGACCACGTTCGTCGCGCGTCATATCGGTGCTTAAGGAGTACTAAGACATGAAAGCCAGCGAACTCCGTTCGAAAGACGCCGCCGAGCTCGGCAAAGAGCTCGAAAGCCTGCTGAAGGCGCAATTCGGTCTGCGTATGCAGAAGGCCACGCAGCAGCTTGCCAACACCAGCCAGCTGCGTAACGTGCGCCGCGACATCGCGCGCGTGCGTACCTTGCTGACCGAGAAGGCAGGGAAATAAAGATGAGCGAAACCCAAAACACCCAAGTGGCCAAGCGCCAGCGTACGCTGGTCGGCAAGGTCGTCAGCAACAAGATGGACAAGACTGTCGTCGTTCTGGTCGAACGCCGCGTCAAGCACCCCATCTTCGGCAAGATCATCATGCGTTCCGCGAAGTACAAGGCGCACGATGAGTCGAACCAGTACAACGAAGGCGATACGGTTGAAATCGCTGAAGGCCGTCCCATCTCGCGCTCGAAGTCGTGGCGCGTGGTGCGTCTGGTTGAAGCCGCACGTATCATCTAAGTGAAAGCTGTTGGAGCGGTCCGCCGTTCCAGGCTAGAAAGGCAAGGGTCCAGGCCCTTGCCTTTTTTTTGCCATAAATACCGTCATCGGGCGTTTTATTTCCGGTATTTTTCCCATCTGGCCCCCAGATCGGACTCTCCGGTAGAATCAGTCATTACGCCACGCTGACTCCAGATCCCGCCGTGACTCCCGAATACAGTCTGCTCTCGTTGAATCAGGTGTGGGCAATGCTGGCCGCCCGCGCGAGGTTGATCGCCCGGGTGACCCTGGCCACGCTGGCGTTGACCTGCCTGCTGCTGCTGGTGCTGCCGCGCGTGTGGACGGCATCGTCGGACGTCTTCATCGACTACCGCGAAAACGACCCAATCAACGGACGCTCGTTTTCGGCGCTGCTCGACGAAAGCTATATGCAGACGCAGATCGACATGATCCGCAGCCAGGCGGTCGCGGACCACGTGATCTCGACCCTGGAGCTGCTGTCGGGACCGGACGCGGCGCAGGGCACCAAGGCGCACAACGACCTTGTGGACTACATCCGCCGCAACCTGGAGGTGGTCAAGCAGCAGAACAGCCGGGTGCTGACGGTGTCGTTCTCCGCCAATACGCCGCAGAAGGCGCGCGAATTCACCAACGCGGTGGTCAATTCCTACCTGGCGGTCAGCCAGAACATCTCGTCGGCGGCTGCCCGCGCGCGCAGCGAACAGTACACGGCGCAGCTCGAGCAGTTGCGCGGCGAAGTCGACGCCATCCAGGACAAGCTGACGCGCTACCAGCAGGAAACCGGCATCGTCGACACGGAACAGACCGGCGGCGATATCGACGTGCGCACGCTCAACGACATGACGACGTCAATGCTGACGCTGGACGCGCAATTGGAGGCGGCAAAGGCGCGCAACGAAACCACAGAACGCCTGCTCAAGAGCGGCATCCGTCCTGAGGATCTGCCCGAGGTGGGGCAGATTGCGCCCATCAACGATCTGCGCAACGGCCTGACGGTGGTGGATCACCAGCTCGGCCAATTGCGCGGCTCGCTGGGGCCGAGGCACCCGACCGTGGCCGGGCTGCTGGCGCAACGCTCGCAGATGCTGGCTGATATCTCGCGCCAGTCCAAGGCCGCCATCGAGGCGCAGCGCGGCGAGCTGGAACGCCTGCAGACGCAGAAGGCGGCGCTGCAGCGCGATATAGATGCGCAGCGCGCCAAGGTCCTGGACCAGATGGCCAAGCGCGATCGCATCGCGGCCTACCGGCGCCAGTTCGCCGGCGTCGAGCAGGTTTACCAGACCGCGCTGCAGAAGTACGACAGTATCCTGATGGCCAGCAATATTTCCCTACCCAACCTGGCGGTGCTGCGCGCGGCCGATGTGCCGACTTCGCCATCGCGCCCGAAGGTGCGCAGCAGCCTGGCGCTGGGCCTGGTGGTGGGCCTGCTGGCGGGCCTGGCGCTGGCGATGCTGCTGGAGCTGAGCCGCCGCCGCATCCGCTGCGCCGAAGACCTGGAGCGCAATACGCGGCAGCCCGTTCTGGGCCGCATCGGCCGCAACCCGACTCCCGCGACGGTGACGTCATGAGCGATTCCACGCTGCGCCCTCTGTTTGACCGCCTCAACCAGCAACAGGCTGGCGAACCCGCTTCGAACCAGGCGCCCGATACCGTGCCGGGCGAGAAGATGGGCGAGCGCTTCGTGCGCCTGGGCCTGCTGACCGAGGACCAGGTGCAGCACGTGGTCCAACTGCAGCAGGCCGAGCGCCTGCGCTTTGGCCAGGCCGCCGTGAAGCTCGGCTTCGTGTCGGAAGCGCGCGTGCAGTCGGTGCTGGCCGAGCAATACCGCTATGACTACGCCTCGGCCCAGCATGGCGACATCCAGCTCGCGATCGCGGCGGCGCCATTCAGCCGGGAGGCCGAGGCGATCCGCCAGGTGCGCGCCGAAATCTCGATCCGCCTGGAAGATCTGCCGCGCATCGCGGTGGCGGTGGTGAGCCCGGATGACAGCGAGGGCCGCGCCTACCTGTCGGCCAGCCTGGCGCTGGCGTTCGCGCAGACCGGCCGCCGCACGCTGCTGGTCAATGCCAACCTGCGCGCCAGCGGCCAGGATGACATTCTGGGCGCCGCCAGCGGCGCGGGCCTGTCCTCGATCCTGGCGGGACGCGCGCCGGCTGGCGACAGCCGCGCCGTGCCGGGTTTTCCGACGTTGGGCGTACTGGACGCCGGGCCCCAACCGCCCAACCCCGCCGAACTGCTGCGCGAGCCGGCGCTGGACCGGCTGCTGGCCGCTTATGCCGACCAGTATGAGATCTTCATCGTGAACACGCCGGCGGCGACCCATTCCTCGGACGCGCAAAGCATCGCGCGCCAGGTGGATGCCTGTGTGCTGGTGGCGCGCAAGGACGTGACGTCGCTGAGCGCCCTGACGCGGACCGCGGAGGTGCTGGAGACGGCCGGCGTGCGCGTGCTGGGCACGGTCTACAACGAATACGAGCCGGATGCGCCGCGTGGCTGGAAGGACCGGCTGCGCGCGCTGCTGCCGGCGCGGCTGCGGCGTTGAGGGGAACGGCCATGGGCGCGCCCGCGGTCGTGGCGGTTGGCGGACAGAGCCGAGGCGATCGCTGGGCCGTCTGGCTGCTGGTGGGGCTGAGCCTGCTGTTCGCCATCGTGCCCGACACGCTGTCGGTCAACGCGGTAGGTCCGGAGGCCAATCACACCATCGAGCAGGGTTCGATGCTGCGCCAGGTGCAGTACGGGTCGCTGTTCCTGGGCGCGTTGTTCGTGCTCTGGCACCACGTCCGCCCGGCGCTCATGAACCTGCGCGCGTCCAATCTGTTCCTGATGCTGCTGGTGCTCTATTGCCTGGTCAGCGCGACCTGGTCGCCCTATCCGGACATCACGATCAAGCGCACCATCATTTTCGCGGGGCTGGTGCTGATTGG
The DNA here is from genome assembly GCF_044232075.1 of Achromobacter sp. EB05. Classification (NCBI taxonomy): domain Bacteria; kingdom Pseudomonadati; phylum Pseudomonadota; class Betaproteobacteria; order Burkholderiales; family Alcaligenaceae; genus Achromobacter; species Achromobacter sp. EB05. The sequence continues at coordinate 6,221,470 of NZ_CP155917.1, read as the reverse complement.
GCTGACCGTGGCGCCGCCCTTCAGCAATCCGCGCCAGTTCCTGCGCGTCATCCTGGGCACGTACACGATCGTGCTGGTGCTGTCGTGCCTGGTGGCGGTGTTCATCCCGAGCATGGGGGTGGACACCCTGCTGGGCAACGCCTGGCGCGGCATCACGTGGCAGAAGAACATGCTGGGCTCGATTGCCGGCTTCGCCGTGCTGCTGTGGTTGCGCGAATGGCTGATGACGCCGTCGATCCGGCGCCTGAGCGCGGTGGGGCTGCTGTTCAGCGTGTTCATGCTGGTGATGGCCAAGAGCGCGACGGCCATGCTGGTGACGGGGTTGGGCGCCGGGGTCTACCTGCTGACGCGCAAGCGGTTTTTCGGCGGCCGCCATACCGGGCAGATCCTGATGCTGGCCGCGCTGCTGGTGGCGCTGTACTTCCTGCTGATGTTCTACGTGGCGGTGGGCCGCATGCCGCGTATCGACGATCTGGTGCTGGTGGTCACGTCGCTGTTCAACAAGAGCAATGACCTGACGGGCCGCGGCGAGATCTGGGCGCTGGTGGACCTGGCCATCCAGCGGCATCCCGTCTGGGGCATCGGCTACAGCGCCTTCTGGGTGGGCGAAGGCGGTCCGGCGCAGTTCATCGCCGACAAGCTGGGCTGGCTGCCGGGACAGGCGCACAACGGCTATATCGATATCCTGCTGGACCTGGGCCAGGTCGGCATGGGGCTGTTCCTGGGGTGCCTGCTGTGGCACGTGGTCAGCATCATGCGCCTGTTCAAGATCGACCGCGAGGACGCGGCGATGCACCTGGGCATCTGCGTGACGATCATGGTCAGTAATTTCTCGGAAAGCCAGATTCTGCGGGACACCAATTTCCAGAACATCATGTTCATCTATTCGTCGCTGGCGATCAGCGGCCGCCTGGCGATGGAACGCTGGCGGCAGCGCGCGGCGGCGGCGTCCAAGCCGGCGCCACCGCCTGTCCGCGCCGCCGCCGCGCGGTCCTATGCCGTGCGCCGGGAGCGCGAGGCATGAAGCGCTGGCGCGCCGTGCTGGCCCCGGCCCTGGCGCTGGCGTGGGTGATGAGCGCCGCGGCGGCGGCGCCCGGCGGCTGGTTCGGGTTCGAGATGAACCCGGCGGCGCTGTCCGGCGCGCCGGATGTGTCGGCGCTGAATCGGCCGCTGGACGCGGCCTCGCGCATTGTCGTGCGCGACGGGCATTTCTATCGCGTCGGCGCCGACGGCCTGCCTGGAACGGCCGACGATGCGCGGGTGCGCTTGTTCGGCGTGAACCTGACGTTCGGCGCCAACTTCCCCGATCCGGTCGAGGCCGCCGTGCTGGCGCGGCAACTGCGCAAGCTGGGTTTCAACGCGGTGCGCCTGCATCATCTGGATTCGCTGCCGTCGGACTACCCGGACGCACCGATCAGCATCCTGACGACGGGGCCGTTTCCGACGTTCAGCCCGACGGCGGTGGCGCGGCTGCGCGGACTGATCGAGGCGCTGGCGCGCGAGGGCATCTACGTCAACCTGAACCTGCACGTGGGCTATCGCTTCCGCCCGCGGGTGGATGGGTTGCCGGCGCTGGATGGCGGCGCGGAGATGCCGCCGCTGACAGCGCCGATCCATGTGTACGACCCGCGCCTGATCGCGATGCAGGAAGACTATGCGCGACGGCTGATCCAGGCGCTGGGCCTGAAAGACAATCCGGCGCTCGCCATGGTCGAGCTCAATAATGAGTCGTCGCTGCTGGCGGCCTGGCTGGGACCGGATTGGCTCGCGGCGATTCCGTCGGCCTATGCGCCTGAATTGCGCAGGCAGTGGCGCGCCTGGCTTATGCTGCGCCATGGGTCGCTGGCGCAGGCCTGCGCGGCCTGGGGCGGCTGCGCGGGCGGCAACGACAACGCGGTCGAGTTCCCGGTGCCGGGCCAGCAGCAGCCGCTCTACGAGAGCGGCCTGGCGCAGTTGCGTTCGGGGATCGTGCGGCGCGTCAACGCGCTGTTCGGCAGCGATGCCAAGGTGGATCTGCGGGAACGCGATTTCCTGTCGTTCCTGGCGGCGACCGACCAGGCCTATTTCGAGCGCCTGCGCCGCGTGGTGCATGAGAGCGCCGATCCGCGGGTGCCGGTGACCGGCACGCAGATGGGCTATGGCGGCCTGCTGAATTTCGATTCCCAGGTCGCCATGGACTATATCGATGAGCACTTCTACGTCGGGCATCCTGACATCCGCGCCGATAATGACTGGCGCATCCCGGACCTGAGCGCCAGCGGCAACGAGTTCGACCGCGTGTTGGCCCTGTCGCTGCGGCGCGATGCCAAGCGGCCCTTCGTGGTCAGCGAATTCAACCAGCCCTTCCCCAACCCCCGCGGCGCCGAGATCCTGCCGCTGATGAGCGCGGTCGGCGCCCTTCAGGACTGGGATGGCCTGTTCTATTTCGATTACAGCGACGCCCAGCGGCTGCCGCAATCGCCGTCGCGCTTCGCCCTGAGCGGCGATTGGGGACGCATGGCGCTGGCGGGCCAGAGCGCGCGGTTGTTCCGTCAGCCGCTGTTGGCCGCGCTGCCAGACGCGATCACCCTGCCGGTGGGGCCGCGGCAGCGCCTGCAGCTCGGCGCCGACCGGCGCTTCGATGCAATCACCACCGGGCTGGCCGATGGCCTGGGCGTAAAGCCGCAATGGGCGTTGCGGGGCCGCGTGGGACTGGACCTGGCCGCGGCCCCCGATGTGGCGCTGCCGAGCCTGGCGAACGCGACGCCCTTGCTGAGCCACGACGCGTCGGCGGGCCGCATCGTGATCGACGCGCCGGCCCTGTGGGCCGTGTTCGGCGCGGTGGGCAGCGGCCGCATCGGCGGTTCGTCCGTCTGGATGCAGTTCGACGCGGCGGGCGCGGCCAGCGCCATGCTTACGCCGCTGGACGGCCAGCCGCTGGCGCGGTCGCGGCATATGCTGCTGGGCCTGGGCAACGACACCACCGGCACGCAGCCGGGGTCGATGCCGGCCCGGCCCAAGCTGCGGGTGCCCTATCGCGGCCAGGGCGCCTGGTCGACGCTGGAGCCGGACGCCGGTTCGCCGGGGCCGTCCGGCAGCTACGCCACACGCTCGCCAGCCTGGCTGCGCCGTACGCCGGCCATGCTGGGCCTGGCGCCGCGCACCGGCCGGTTGTCGGTCTATCCGCTGGATGGCGAAGGCCGGCGCCGGGCGGCGCTGCCTGCCGCCGATGCGACCTCGGGCACCGATGGCGTGCGCGTGCGGGTGCAGACCCGCGATGACGGCGCCAGCCCCTGGTATGAACTGGTTTTCGAGGAAACGCCATGAGCACCGGCCCCATCAGTGTGTGCATCGCCACCTACCGCCGTCCGGTGATGCTGGACCTGCTGCTGGGCGATATGGCGGCGCAGACCTTGAGGCCCGCGCAGATCGTGGTGGTGGACAACGATGCCCAGGGCAGCGCGCGCGCCGTGGTCGAGGCTCGGCGCGCGGCCTTCGCGGCCCAGGGCGTCGCGCTGGACTACGCCATCCAGCCCGAGAAGAATATTTCGTTGACCCGCAATATGACGGTCTCGTTGGCGCGCGGCGATTGGCTGGCGATGATCGACGATGACGAGCGCGCGCCGGCCCAGTGGCTGGCACTGCTGGCCGCGGCGGCCCGCGATCATGGCGCCGACGTGGTGCAGGCGCCAGTCGTGCCGGAGATTCCGCCAACCGCGCCGGCCTGGATACGGCGAGGCCGCTTCTACGACTGGCCACGCTTTCGTACCGGCGAAGTCTTGCCGCGCAACGCGGTGCGTACCGGCAATTGCTTCATTGCCGCCACGTGGCTGCGGCGCCAGGAGCAGGTCTTCAATCCCGCCTACGGCCTGACCGGTGGCGAGGATGGCGACCTGTTGATGCGCCTGATGGGCCAGGGCGCGCGCGTGATCTGGTGCGACGAGGCGTATGTGACGGAGCCCGTGCCCGAGAGCCGGATGCGCACCGGCTGGATCCTGAAGCGCGCCCTGCGCGGCGGCCAGGATTTCGCCATCCACTTCGAGGCCGGCCGCCTGCGCGACCGTCGCCCCGCGATCATGCGCCGCGTGGCGTTCTATGCGCGGGCGCTGGCGCAGATGGCGGTCGCGGGCATCCTGGCGCTGGTATCGTGGCCGCTGGGCCGGCATCACGCGGTGCACTGGCTGGGCCGCGCCTGTGCCAACTATGGAAAACTGTCCGTGCTGTGGGGCGGGCATTACCAAGAGTACGCCTGAGCACATGGCCGGCTTCCTGCACCTGATCCTGTTCATCATCGCCTTGCCCGTCACGGCGGCCACCGCCTATCTGGGCCTGCTGACGCTGCTGTCGGCGCGCCTGCCGCGGCCACAGCCGCAACGGCGCGACATGCGCTTCGACATCCTGGTGCCGGCGCACAACGAGACCGCGGTGATCGAGCGCACGGTGCGCAGCCTGGCGGCCATCGACTGGCCGCGCGAGCATTACCGCGTCATCGTCATCGCCGACAATTGCACCGACGACACGGCGGCGCTGGCGCGCGCCGCGGGCGCCGAGGTGATCGAGCGCCATGACGACCAGCATCGCGGCAAGGGCTACGCGCTGGAGTACGGCATCGCGCGCAGCGCGGCCGACGGCTTCGCGCATGCGGTCGCGGTGATCGACGCCGACACCGAGGTCACGCCCAACCTGCTGGCCGCCTACGCCGCGCGCATCGAGCAGGGGGCGGCGGTGATGCAGGTGCATTATGGGGTGCTCAATCCGGACGAGTCGTGGCGCACGCGCATCATCACCATCGCCTATGGCGCCTTTCATGCGGTGCGGGGCCGCGCGCGTGAACGGTTGCGCGCCTCCAACGGCCTGCGCGGCAATGGCATGTGCATGACGCACGCGTTGCTGCGCGAGGTGCCGTTCAATATCCATTCGATGGCGGAAGATCTGGAGTATGGCGTGGTGCTGGGCCTGCACGGCCACCGCGTGGTCTATGTCGACGAGGCCAGCGCCGACGCGGAACTGGTGGCGTCCGAGCGCGGTTCGCGCACGCAGCGCCAGCGCTGGGAGGGAGGCCGCCTGGCGGTGATGCGGACCTATGTCGGCCGCCTCTTGCGCCAGGCCCTCATGCGGCCGAGCTGGATCTGCCTGGAGCTGGCGATTGACCTGCTGACCATGCCGCTGGGCTACATCGCGCTGCAGATCGGCGCGTTGCTGGTGCTGGGCGGGCTGGCCGCGTGGCAGCTGCCCGGCGCCGGGCTGGCCACATGGCCGCTGCTGGCGCTGGTCCTGCTGGGCGTGCTGGCGCTGCACGCGTTGCGCGGCTGGCAACTGTCGCCGCTGGGGCCGCGAGCGCTGCTGGACCTGCTGCGCGTGCCGTTTTTCGTGCTGTGGAAACTGTACGTGCTGTTGCGCAACCGCCGCAACAAGCATTGGATCAGAACCGATCGGGATTCCAAGTGACGCGGACACGCTTTTCGGCTTCGGGCCTGGCGCGCCTGTTCGGCAGCTCGATTGCCGACCAGGCCATGCTGTCGGCCGCCAACTTCGGCGTCGGCCTGATCCTGATCCGCTACGCGCCCGAGGCGCAGTACGGCTATTACATCCTGGCCTTCAACACCATGATGTTGCTGACGACGCTGCAGGGCACCTTCATTGGCACGCCGATGGTGATCCGCCTGCCCGCCCTGGACGAGGCGGCGCGGCGCCAGTGGATGGGCAGCCTGCTGCGGGACCAGAAATGGCTGGGGGCGCTGGGCGGTGCGCTGGCGCTGGCCGTGGCGCTGGCCGGCTGGGCGATGGGACTGTTCGACGGCGGATCGACGCTGGTGGTGGTGGCGGCCATCGGCCTGGTGCTGGCGGCGCTGTACCGCGAATACCTGCGCGGCATCCTGTTGATGTACCACCGTCCACAACAGGTGCTGGGCGCGGACGCGATCTACGTGGCGGTGCTGCTGGCCGGCTGCGCGCTCGCGGTCAGGACGCCGGCGGCGGCGGCCGGCGCCCTGCTTGCAGGCACGATGGCGGCGCTGGCCTGCGCCGGGGCGCTGCGCCGGGTGCTGGCCAACGATATCGAGCGCGACGCGGCGCCCGGCCGCCTGCGCGAGATCGCCCGCATGGGGTTCTGGGCTGCCTCGGGCGGCGTCATCTATTGGTTGTTCAACCAGGGCTACAACTTCCTGACCGCGGCCACGCTGGACCTGGCGGCCGTGGCGGCGCTGGCCGCCTCGCGCCTGACGCTGATGCCGATCAACCTGCTGCTGGCCGGCATGCAGAAGCAGTTGACGCCGCTGGCGTCCGACTGGATGCACGGCATGGGCGCGCGCCGTACGCTGCGCCGCCTGATGCTGTTCTCGCTGGCGCTGGCGCTGTTCACGCTGCTGTACGGGGCGGTGATCTGGCTGCTGCGCGACTGGATCTTCCTGGACCTGATGCGCAAGGATTTTCCGCAGCGCGACCTGTTGCTGGTGCTGTGGATCGGGCTGTTCGTGCTGATGGTGATCCGCGAGCCGATCATGATGGTGCCGCTGCTGCGCCAGCGCTTTCGCGCGCTGAGCGCGGCCACCCTGATCTGTGCGCTGATCGCATTGGCGATAAGCTATGTCGGCATGCTGCAGTTGGGTCCCATTGGCGCGGTCATCGGCATCCTGGTCGGCGAAGCCTGCTATGGGCTGGCGGTGCTCGTCATGGCATGGCGCGAAGTGCGGCGCGATGACGGCTACGCCATCCGGGAGGCGCGGTCATGACTCCTTGCCATCCGGCGGCGCGCATGCCCGCTTTCCATTCTTACCGTACCAGGTAAATCGTTCATGGACATTCTTTCGATTCAGTACCTGCGCGGCGTCGCGGCCATGATGGTGGTGCTGGTCCACCTGTATCCGCAGCTCGAGCGCATGGGCTACCAGGGCTACTGGCCGCATTGGCTGGCCGCCGGCGTGGACATCTTTTTCGTCCTGAGCGGCTTCCTGATGTGGATCACGACGCGCGGCAAGAAAGTCGGCGTGCTGGAGTTCTACCGCCGTCGCGCGGTGCGCATCGTTCCGCTTTACTGGGTGCTGACCTCGGTGGCGGTGGCGGTGATGTTGATCGCGCCGCACCTGCTGCAGACTACCCGCTTCGGCCTGTTCCATGTGATTGCCTCGTACCTGTTCGTGATGGTGCCGAATCCGGCGGGCCTGATCGAACCTGTGCTGACGGTGGGGTGGACGCTTAATTACGAGATGCTCTATTACGTCATTTTCGGCCTGACGCTGGTGCTGCCGACGGCGTGGCGCTTCGCGACCACGACCCTCGTGCTGCTCGCCCTGAGCATGCTGGGATGGTTCGTGGTGGGCGACGACACGCCCATTCTCAAGGTCTATACGTCGGACATCGTGCTCGAGTTCGTGCTGGGCATGAGCGTGGGCTGGTGGTTCTCGCGGCCGCACAAGGGCGGCTCGGCGGGGCTGGGCTGGACGCTGGTGCTCGGCGGCTTCGTGGTGATCGGGCTGATGTCGGTGCTGGCGCCAAACGCCTCGCGGCCCTTGGCGCAGGGCGTGCCGGCGGCGGCGATCGTGGTGGGCGCGATTCTGCTGGAACGCTTCCAGGCGCTGCCGCGCCTGAATTTCCTGCACAAGCTGGGCGACGCCTCGTACTCGCTGTACCTGTCTCACGCCTTCGTGCTGTCGGCCGTCAGCCAGGGCTGGCGCAAGCTGCACCTGGACAGCCTGCCGGGCGGGCAGGTGGCGTTCTGCGTCGTCGGCATCCTGGCCTGCACGGTGGTGGGGCTGCTGGTCTACCAGTTGATGGAGCGGCCGCTGATCAACCTCTTCAAGAAGCCGCGCGAGCAGGAGGCCTCCAAGGCCGCTACCCGCCGATCCGTAGCCGGTCTTTGAGCAGGCGCAGCCAGCGCTTGTGGCGGCGCGCCGCGGCGCGCTGGGGCGTCCAGTCGATCATGCTGTCGTGAATGTCGTAATGACCGCGCTGGGCGTCCGGCACCTGGCCCGATTCGACCGCGGCGATCAGTTCCGGCAGCCTGCGGTAGAACTCCGCGCCGCGATAGGGCGGGTGCAGTGACCACAGCCCGGGCGCCGAACCCAGCAGATCGACGCGGTGCAGGCCGTTGGCGCGCAGCACCTCGCTCAGGATGACTTCGGCCTCGCGCACGTCCGGCGGGTTGCCCAGCAGATGCGATTTGGTCCGCTGTACGGCGCTTGGCCGCAGCAGCGGCAGGTGGCCGAGCGTGGCGCGCAGCCGTTCCATATCGAGCATGAAGATACGCGTGCTGGCGTTCTGGAAGCGATAGGCGGGGGCGCCGGCGATATCGACGCGTTCGGGTTCCGGCAGGCCGTGGCCATGGACCGCCGCGTCGGCGCGCGGCGGGCCGGGGAACGGGCCGGTCAGCAACACGGTGGGATCCTGCTCGGTGTAGGCGATGGCCTCTTCTACCCAGGTGCGGCTGCCGCCGCCGAACAGCATGTCGCCATCGAAGTGCACGATGTGGCGCGCCTGGCTGTGGTGCATGCCGTAGAAGTAGGCGTAGAACGGGCCGCCGTCCCATGCCTTGACCGGGATGTCGTCGACGCCGAAGAACGATTGCGCCACCTCGCGCCGGGCAGCCGGGGCGTAATCGACCTCGATGACGTCGAGCTGGGGCGTGTCGCGGCGCAGGTCTTGCGCCAGGGCCAGCAGCTTGGCGCGGTATTCGTCGAAGTGCGTGCCGCGATAGCGGCCCGATCGGCTGCGGTGCGTGTCGATGGTGACGAGGATGCGGTCGACCATGGGCGCCCAGACACGGATCTGGTGCGGCAGCAGCAGCGCCGCATGGGGATAGTCCATGGGGTACATGCTGATCTGGGCGGCGACGCGATAGGGGTAGGCCACGGCCGGTTCTCCTGGTTCTGGCGGCATCATGTCCGGGCGGCGGCGACGGTCGCCGCCAGACCCTGCTGCAGGGAGGTCCAGCGCAGACCGAGCTGCTGCTCGGCGCGCGTCGAGACCAGCCGGATGGGCTGGCGCCAGAGGCGCGCCAGCGACGGTGGAATCGGCGGCGGCAGGCGCAGGCCCACGCGTCGCAGGCCGATCTCGGCGATCTTCAGCACCGGCGCCAGCAGATGCGTTTCGATCTTCAGGCGGCGCGGGCCGATGCGCTTGACCGGCACGGCGTCGAGCGCGCGCGCATAGGCCAGGAAGTAGCCGTTCCAGTCGGGCGCTTCGGCCATGGCGAGGTTGTAGGCCGCAGCCGCGGTCGGCGTGCGCAGGCCGGCCAGCACTGCCGCTACGACGTCGTCGATGTAGACGAGGTTGCTGCAGCCGTCGCCGGCCGCGCCCAGGTCGCCGATGCGGTGCGCGCGCAGCAGGTCGGCGATGCGCAGGCTCCATTGTGGACTGTCGGGTCCGTAGATGCAGCCCGGCCGCAAGGTGACGACGGTCTCGCGCGCGGCCAGCAGCCGTTCGGCTTCGACCTTGGCGCCGGCATAGCCTTGCAGGTTCGCGGCCATGGGGTGGTCTTCGCCAATGTCGCCGCGCGCCGCGCCATAGACCGCCATGGAACTGAAATGCACCAGGCGCGCTTCGCGCGCGTCGAGCGCGGTCGCCAGGGCGCGGGCGCCGGCCGTCATGGCGTCGGGAGAGCCGGCCACGCAATTGACCACGGCGTCGACTTCGCCCAGGGCGCGCGTGACCGCGGCGGGGGCGGTGGCGTCGAGAACGATCTCGCGGCCTTGCTGCCGGGCGCGGCGCACGCCCGCCACCGGGTCGGCCCAGTCGCTGGCGGCCAGCGCCGACACCACGCGCCGGCCGACATAGCCATTGGCGCCCAGGACCAGAATGCGTTGTTTCATGTGCGGGTCTCCGTGGCTGCGCCGCTGGACGCGTGAACGCGGCGCAGGTGATCGGCCAGGCGCAGGGCCAGCGCGACGATGGTCAGGGTCGGGTTGGCCTGGCCGGAGGTCGGGAAGACCGCCGAGCCGGCGACGTACAGGTTGGGGGTTTCGTGCACGCGGCAGTCAGCGTTGACGACGCTGTCGCGCGGATCGTTCCCCATGCGCGCCGTGCCGATATGGTGGCCGCCGTAGGCGCCATAGCGCGTCATCTCGGCCTCGACCTGTCCAGGGTCGTAGTCGAAGCGGCCCACGCCGCTGGCGGCCAGGGCCTCGGCCAGCGCCGCCAGCGCGGTCTGCACGGTGGCAACATCGCGGGGCGTGTAGCGCCAGTCGATGTGCAGGCGGCGCATTCCGAGCGCGTCGACGTCATTGCCCAGCGTGACGCGGCTGTCGGGGTTGGGCTCTTGTTCGGCGTGGAAATCGAGGCTGTAGCGGCGGTTGCGCGGGTGGACGATGATGGACGGAAACTTGCGCGCGGCCAGCTTGCGTTCAGTCAGCATGTGCCACATGAAGCGCGCGGTGGCCGGGGCGCCCAGCAACACGTTGCGCAGGTGGCTGAGCCACAGGCCGAGCGAACCTGGCGTGTCGCCATACAGGCGCTTGGCGTATTCGTAGGGAACGACGGGCCGGGCCAGGTACAGCGCCGACAGGACGCCGCTGCCGTGTCCGGGGTCCGGAATGCGCGGATGGTGCAGGCGCGCGATGAAGTTGCCCGCGTGCAGGCGGCGCTGCGCCTCGGGTTGCAGCGCCAGGCGCCGGCGGCAATAGATGCCTTCGTCGGAAACCTCGTAGCCGTGCCAGACGGAACGGGCGCCGGCCAGGTCGACGTTGCCGATGGTGCCGGCGATGTGGCACATGTAGTAGCGGCCCACCACGTCGTGCGCGTTGCCCAGTCCGCGGCCGCTGGCGCCGGGGTTGGCGAGCAGCAGCCGCGCGGTTTCCAGTCCGCCGGTGGCGAGCACGTAGGCGCGCGCCTGGACCGTGAAGACATTGTTGCCGGCCAGCGTGCGGACGCGGGCCGGGCCAACGGGCGCGCCGGCCGCGCCGTTGTCGAGCTTGCACAGGTTGGCATGCTGCAGCACGCGCACCGGTCCCTGGCGCAGCCGCTCGGCATAGCGCCAGCCGAAATCGGTGGGCACGCTGAAGCGTTCCAGGGTATCGGTGGAGAACTCGGGGCTGTCGAAGCCTTCGATCATCGGCCGCACGGGCCGATGGAAGGCGGTCTCGACGGTGTAGGCGAAATCGCCGGCTTCGCACAGTTGGTTGGCGCGCGGGTAGTAGGGCCGCAGGTCGTCCAGGCCGATGGGCCAGCCGCTGTGCGCGATGTAGTCGCGCGGCTCGAAGTCGATGGGATCGAACGGCATGCAGCGGCCACCCCAGATGGTGGTGGAGCCGCCCATGCGGCGCTGGCGGTAGCGCTCGGGCTCGGGGTGCATGCGGGCGTCGGCGACACTGCCCGCGTAGAGCGCCTGGGTGGTCTTGTCCTCGGCCGGGCCGCCGCTTTCGAGCAGCACCACGTCCAGGCCGCTGTCCAGCAGGGCCAGGGCCAGCGTGATGCCGGCGGCGCCACCGCCGACGATGCACAGGTCGGCGGTGAGGGTCGAGCCGTTCGGAATGGTGTTGGCGTCCAGGATCATCATGTCGCTCCGGGCAGGCGCCGCAAGCCTGGTGCCGCGCGTGCGCGGACCAAGGGCATCAGTATCGCACGGCGGCGCCCGCCGGCAGCTTCAGCGTTTCGTGGATGTAGCCGGCGAAGGCGGTATAGCCGGCGATGTTCGGATGCACGCCGTCGGCGAACATGCCCGGCGCCAGCTTGAGGAAATCGTTGGTGCCGCCGCTGGACCAGTACAGGTAGTCCACGACCCGCACATGCGGGTACTGGCGCGGCAGGTCTTGTAGCAGCCAGTCGTTGAAGGCGCGGGTCAGCTCGATCATGGGCGGCGTCATGCCGAGGTAGGCGCCGACGTTGTCCACGACCAGCGGGATGCCCAGTTTCGCCGTGGTCCGCGCGAAGTAGGTGAAGTTGTCCTGCAGGGTCTGCAGCGGCACCATGCCGACGGCGACATCGTTGATGCCGACATGCAGATACGCCAGGCTCGGTCGCGAGCCGGCGGGCAGGGTGCGCGCGCCGCGGCCATCGCCGGGATCGTATTCCTCGGCCAGCACGTCGCGGCGCCAGCGGGCGCGGACCTGCGCCGACATCTGGCCGCCGATGCCATGGTTGAAATGGAACACGCCGGAATAGCGCGCCAGGTCGTAGGAGAGCTGGCCCGGATTGGACGGATAGTCCGGCACGAACTGGCCCTGCACGTTCAGGCGGCCCTTGCGCTGGATCTCGCCTTCGGCGATGGAGTCGCCGACCACCACGGCGTAGATGCGCTGGTCGCGCGCCCATGCGGGCAGCGCGGCGCATCCCGGGGCCAGCAGCAGGGCCGAGAGCAGGCTGCGGCGGTTCATCAGAAGAAGCGCTCGTTGACGTGGATGACGTCGCCGGGCTGGACCGCGTCGGTCAGCTTGGCGCGCCGGTCGGTGATCTCGCCGGTCAGCGCGTCCGTGCGGTTGAGGTCGATGCGGCTGTCGGACGCGCGCGGCGTCAGGCCGCCGGCGACCGCCAGGGCGCGCATGACGTTCAGGCCCTGTTCCAACGGATAGGCGCCGGGCTTGCCGACTTCGCCGTAGACGTAGAAGCGCGGCGCTTCCGGCACGAACACCACGTCGCCCGGTTGCAGTTCGGTGTCCTGCAGGCTTTGCGAGGGCGATTGGCGATTGCCCACGTAGAGATTGATGCGGTCGTTGCCGCCGCCGGCGCGGCGCACCAGGGTGGCAACGTCGCCAGCGCCGCCCGTGGCGCCGCCGGCCATGGCCAATAGTTCCAGCACCGACAGCTTGCCTTCGATGGGGTAGCGGCCCGGCCTCGCGACCTGTCCCAGCACCGACACGATGCGGCTGCGCAGTGTGACGACCTCGACGGCGACCTGCGGATCGGTCATGTAGCCCTTGCTGCGCAGGTCCTGTTCGATGCGTTTGCCGATGGCCGCGGGCGTCAGGCCCGAGGCGCGGACGTTGCCCAGCATCGGCACCACGATCTGGCCGTCGGCATCGACCGTGGCGCGGGCCTGGGTGCCGCCGGTGCCAAGGATGTTGATGTTGAGCGTGTCGCCCGGCCCGACCGCGCCGATGGCGCTGCCGATGGCCTGCTCCAGGGCCGGGTCGGCCGGCGCCGCGGCGGCCTGGCGCGGGGTGGGCACGACGCCGTTTTCCGGCAACCGGTTGCCGGCCATGTGGCGGTCGGTGCCGCGATCACCGCTGCCGCTCTTGACCGCGGGCGGCACGGCCGGCGGCGTGTAGGCGGCGGGCGGAGCGGCGACCGGCGTGGTCGGCTGCGGGCGCACGGGTGCGCCAATGGGGGCGGGCGGGGTGTAGGCGGGGGACTCGTAGGGCGCGTTGTAGCGCTTGAAGTCGTTGTCGGGCGAGGGCGCCGCCGGACGGGACGGGGACACGGGGTCGGGGATCGGCAGGTCCTGCGCGCCCGCCGCATGCGCACAGGCCAGCAGCGCCGCCAACATCGCTTTCCGCCATATCGTCGTCAGACACGCCACGTTATTCTCCGATCCTTTGGTTAAAGGTTGCGCGCGTCCAATAGTAGCCGAAGCAAAACGCCACACTATGGGTATTTTAAATACAATACGCGCGTGCCGGCTCGATGGATGTGGTTTTCTCAAACGCAAACGTGAGACCATTGTTCCCGAGCTTACCGCCCTTCGTAGCGAGATCCTCCTTGCACAGTTCAGAGCACGTATCCGACCCCCGCGGAACTGCGAACGACGATATCCCCGTCATGCCCGTCGTGCGGCTGTTCGACCTCGATATCGCGGCAGTTTCCTTCGATGAGGCCGTCGAGGGCCTGGCGCAGGCGGCCGTGCGCCGCGACGGTCGCGCCCGCATCGTGGTCACGCCCAATGTCGATCATGTGGTGCGCCTGGATGCCTCGCCGGAATTCCGCGAGCGCTACGCCAAGGCCGATTTCATCTTCGCCGACGGCATGCCCGTGGTGTGGGCCAGCCGTTTCCTGGGCCAGCCGCTGCCCGAGCGCATCACCGGTTCCGACCTGTTCGTCGCGCTGTGCCAGCGCGCCCAGCGCGAGGGCTGGCAAGTGATGCTGCTGGGCGGCATGCCTGGCTCCGAGCCCGACCTGCTCGCGCGTTTCGCGCAGTATTACCCGGGTTTGAACATCGATATCGTCAGCCCCTCGATGCGCTTCGATCCGCTCGGACCCGAGGGGCAGGCCTATGCCGACCGTGTGCGCGAACGCCGGCCCGACGTGGTCTTCCTGTGCGTGGGCATGCCCAAGCAGGAACACTGGGTGCTGCATCACGCCGGCGAGTTGCCCGGGGGGATCCTGCTTTGCGTGGGCGCGGCCATGGAATTCGCCATCGGCCTGCAACGCCGTGCGCCCATGTGGATGCAGCGCATCGGCCTGGAATGGCTGTGGCGCCTGGCCAGCAACCCGCGCCGCCTGTGGCGCCGTTATCTGGTCGACGATCCACGCTTCCTGGGACTTTGCTGGCGGCAATGGCGCAAGCGGCGCGGCTCGGCGCCGTGATCTTGCGCCCCGGCGCCAGCCTTGCCTTGGATGGCGGGGCCAAGCGAGGCACGGTCACGATCGGACGCAAGCTGGCCGCGGCCAGCCTGATGATGTGCGGCGTCCAGGCCATGGGCGCGCCGGGGCCGGCCGACTACGCCGTGCAACTGGGCAGTTCCTACCAATACCAGAGCAATCCCGCGCGCCTGCCGCAGTCGTCTTCCGACATCCGGGGCGCGGGCGTCTGGGTCAATTCGGTCGGGCTGGGGCTGCGCATGCCGCTGCTGTCCGACGACACCCGGCTGGACGTGGGCGGCACGCTGGCCGATGCCCGCTACAGCAATAACCGGCAGCTCGACCACCAGCCCGGCAACATGCTGTCGACGCTGCATTGGCGCGCCGGCCGGCTGTTCGCCGGGCGCTTCGATTACGGCTACCAGAGCCAGCTCAATCCCAACATGGCGCGCACCTGGCCCGACCGCGACCTGCAGACGCGCGACAACAAGTCGGCCGAGCTGGGCCTGCGCATCTCGGAGCGGCTGACGCTGCCGGTGTTCGGCGTCTTCACCAACGGCACGCGCTACGACCAGGACATCAACCGCACCCTGTATGACCGCAAGGACCAGGGCTGGCAACTGTCGGCGCGCTATGCCGGGTTCGGCCGCTCCTTCGCGCAGACGGGCCTGCGCCATACCCAGGTCGATTACTACGGCCGCACGCCGGACCTGGTCGCGACCATCGACGACCGCTACACGGACAACGAGGCTTTCGTCGCGGCGCGCTGGGACTACAGCCCCAAGACGCTGCTGCAGGCGCGCGTCGGCCTTCTCAAGCGCAGCTACGTGCACCTGGGCGATCGCGACACCAATCTGTTCACCTTCGCCGGTCGCGCGACCTGGGACTATTCGCCCAAGACGCGCCTGGACCTGCAGCTTTGGCGCCGTCCCTACGCCTATGACGATGACCCCACGGTGCTGTATTCGATCCAGACCGGCGGCCTGGCTTCGGTGACGTGGCGACCCACGGTCAAGACCGCGTTCCAGTTGGGCGCCGAGCTGACCCGCCAGCGCAACACCGCCTTCACCGGCGGCAACGACCAGACCCTGCAGATCCGCCGCTTCGGCGCGCGCGTGCAATGGCAGCAGGAAGACAACCTGCGCTGGATCGTGGACGTGTACCGCGACCGGCAGATGGGCGAATCCGCCGGCGACAGCTACAACCAGAATTTCGTGCGCGTCGGGCTGGAATACACCTTCGGCAGCCGCGGCAAGGAGAACCTGCGGCTGATGATGCAGCCGACCGACTGTCAATGGCGTCGGCCGGAGCTGGCGATGTGCGATCCGATGGGCGAGGAGCCCTGAGCGCTCAGTAGGCGTTGCGGTCCCAGAAGATCACGAGTACGGTCCGGAACAGGATCTTCAGATCCAGCATCAGCGACCAGTTGGCGATGTAGTAGCGGTCGTAGCGCACGCGCTGCAGCATCTTGTCGGTGGTGTCGGTCTCGCCGCGCAGGCCGTGGATCTGGGCCCATCCGGTGATGCCGGGCTTGACGCTGTGTCGCAGCATGTAGCCCTGGATCATGCGACGGTAGATCTCGTTGTGCTCGGCCGCGTGCGGGCGCGGGCCGACCAGGCTCATGGTGCCGGCCATCACGTTGAACAACTGCGGCAGCTCATCCAGCGAACTCTTGCGCAGGAAGCGGCCGATGCGTGTCACGCGCGAATCGCCCTGCTGCGCCTGGCGCAGGCTGCCGTCGGCTTCCGTGCCGGCGTTGGCGCGCATGGAACGGAACTTGAACACCGTGATCGGCATGCCGCGTTCGCCATAGCGCATCTGGCGGAAGATGACGGGCCCCGGCGAGTCGAGCTTGATGGCCAGCGCGATCACCAGCATGGCCGGCGAAGCCAGCAGCAGCATCAGCCCGCCCAGCGCCAAATCCATGGCGCGCTTGAGGCTGCGCGACAGGCCCTGCATGTGCGTTTCGTGCAACGCCAGCAACGGCACGCCCGCGATTTCGGCGCTGCTGGCCGTCAGTTCGCCCAGGAACGGCGACTCTGGCATCAGATAGATGGCGGCCGTCGAGTCATACAGCCGGTTCATGAGGTTGAGCACGACCGGGTTGTCCTTCGTGTCGTCCAGCGTGACGAAGGCCATGCCGTACTCGCCCGCCTCGATGCGGCTGAGGGCGTCCGGGTAGCGGCCGAGGTAGGGCGGCGGCGTCGGTTCGCCCTTGCGCGTGCGCACCTGTTCCTCGGCGTAGTAGCCGGCGGTGTGGATGCCCAGGATGGGCGAGCGCTGCAGGCGCATGGCGAGCTTGCGCGCTTCGGGGCCCATGCCGAAGAACACCGCCGAACGGCGGCTGGCGGACGCATTGTTCAGGCGATAGGCGGTGCGGCGCAGGCCGTACAGGGCGAGAACCTGCAGCGGCAGGGCGATAGCCGTCCATTGCAGCAGCAGCACGCGCAGCGATTCGGTGTCGGTGGCGCTGCCGGGCAGGAAGAACAGCGTGACCAGCGCCAGGAACAGCACGCTGAACCAGCGCATCACGCCGCGGCTCAGCATCCACCAGACGCTGCGGGCGCTGATCAGCAGCGTGAAGCGGGCGAAGGCGACAAAGGCGCCCGTGGCGAGAATGACCGGAATCCAGCCGCGGAAGATGGGCGACGCCATCTCCTCGGCCAGTGTCAGGCCAAGAAAGGTGCCGGCGTTGATCAGCGCGCAGATCAGGCCCGTTAGGGCCATGAAGGAGCGCTGAGGGTGGCTGGGCGTCGCGTAGGTGAGCATGGAAAAGGTGGTGGGGGGATCAGCGACCGTAGACATCATCAAACCGCACAATATCGTCCTCGCCCAGATACGGGCCGGACTGCACTTCTATCAGCTCCAGGTCAATGGAACCCGGATTCTCCAGGCGGTGTTTTACACCCAGAGGAATGTAAGTGGACTGGTTTTCCGTCAGCAGGAATACCTCGTCGCCGCGCGTGACGCGCGCCGTGCCGGTGACGACGATCCAGTGTTCGGCCCGGTGGTGGTGCATCTGCAGCGAGAGCCGACCGCCGGGCGCCACGCGGATGCGCTTGACCTGGAACCGGTCGCCGTTGTCGATGGCGTCGTAGCTGCCCCACGGCCGATAGGTCAGGCGATGGGCCGTGGCCTGCGGACGGTTGGCCTGGTTCAGGCGGGCGACGATGCGGCGCACGTCCTGCACCTTGTCGCGCGCGGCGACCAGGACGGCGTCGGCGGTCTCGACCACCACGGTGTCCTCCAGCCCCAGCAGCGTCACGAGGCGGTGGCTGGAATAGGCGTAGACGCCATGGCAGTCCTCGGCCACCACGTCGCCGCGCAGGGCGTTGCCATCGGCGTCCTGCGGCGCCAGTTGCCACAGCGAGGCGAACGAGCCGATATCGCTCCAGCCGGCGTCCAGCGGCACCATGGCCACGTCCGGATCGCGCTCCATGACGGCGTAGTCGATCGAGTCGGACGGGCAGGCGGCGAAGGCGGCCTCGTCGATCCGCAGGAAATCGCCATCCTGGCGCGGCGCGGCCATGGCCTGGCGGCAGGCCGCCAGGATGTCGGGACGATGCGCCTGCAGGGCCTGCAGGTAGCGTGAGGCGCGGAACAGGAACATGCCGCTGTTCCAGAAATACTGTCCGCTGGCCAGATATTGCGCTGCCGTGGCCGCGTCGGGTTTCTCGACAAAAGCCTCGACGTCGGCTGCGCCGTCGCGGGCAGCGCCGGCGCGAATGTAGCCGTAGCCGGTCTCGGCGTAGGTGGGCTTGATGCCGAAGGTGACCAGGCGGCCGGCGTGGGCGGCCGGCAGCGCCTGGCGCACGGCGTCGTGGAAACGCTCGACGTCAGGCACCGCGTGGTCGGAAGGCAGCACCAGCAGCACGGGGTCGGCGCCGTCGGCCTGCGCCAGCAGGGCGGCCAGGGCGATGGCCGGCGCTGTGTTGCGGCCGACGGGTTCGAGCAGGACGGTGGGTTGTTGCTGGCCGATCTGGCGCAGTTGTTCGGCGACGATGAAGCGGTGTTCCTCGTTGGCCACGAAGATCGGCGCCTGGCTGCCAAGGCCGGCCACGCGCTCACAGGTGGCTTGCAGCGGGGAAAGGTCGCCGAGCAGGGGGAGGAACTGTTTGGGGTAGCTGCCGCGGGACAGCGGCCACAGGCGGCTGCCGGTGCCGCCTACCAGCAGAACGGAACGCAGTTGCGGCGTGGTACTCGACATCGGAAGTCCCTTGCATTCTGTCGCTGACGGCGCATGGCGCCGCGGGGGCGGGGGTACTTATCGGGCGCGGCACACGGTCTACGTCCTGCCAACGGCCTCAACTATAAAGGTTGCGCAATCGGCTGTGGCAAAGTGTTTGCAAATCTTTAAGATCTTTAAGATGTGTATGTCTTTAATTTGATTGTTGTCTTCACTATACTAAAAGACTGTGCCGCAGCGCAGGTTGGATGCATATATATCGATGCATTTTGCTATTATCGGCAATATAAGTCAGCACGCGTTAATACTGCCCGAAACAAAACGTTTACGAGCATTCGTGAAAAGACTTCAAACCGATGACACCGCGCGCTGCCGTCTAAGACGCAAGGTCATGCTCCAAGAATGCGGCCTAAAGTACCGCAGCTCCGCCTTGCCAACTCGCGGATGCAGGCTATGCAAAGCCTGAAAACCAGGATGTTCCTCGTGTCGTCCTCGCGTCGAATGTCGCGCGGGTTTCCGCGCGCGACCTCGTTTTTCGTCGGCGCCTGTACGAAACAACCCGGCATGGCGGCCTCTGCCTGGCTCGTCGCTTGCCCGCCGGCCTTGCCTTTCAACACTTGTCCTGGTCCCGTGGCGCGTCGCGCTGACGCTTGCGGGCCAAGTCCTGTCGCCTGTCCATGACGAAGGAACGACGTGCAAAGCGCCATCCTCTCCCACCTCGATGATCGACTCTGTGCCAGCCAGTGGCGCGATGTGCTGGCGGCCTTCGCCCAGGAGTTGTCGCAGGATCTGACGGTGCAGCGCTTGCGCGCGCTGATGCGGCGCGCCGGCGAGACATTCGCCGACAGGCATGCGCTGTCGGGCGCCGTGTCGATCGCCGAGATGCAGTCCGCCATCAATCAGGTCTGGCGTCCGCTGGACTGGGGCTGGGTGGAGATCGAAGAGGCCGAGGATCACCTGGCCCTGGCGCACTACTGCGCGCCGCTGCGCGCGGCGTTCGGCGCCGCGCACCTGGACTGGAGCGCGGGGTTCCTGGAAGGCGCCTACGAATCGTGGATGCGCCTGCTGGGCGCCGATGCGCAGTTGAAGGTCTCGCAGCAGCGCGCGTCCGATGAATCCGGTGTCATTCTCTACCGGTTCGGCCGCTAGGATGCGGGACCACGGATGAGAGACGACAACGACATCACCAGCCTGTATCGCGAGTTCGGGGGCGATCCCCGCAACTATCGCGAGATCGGCCGCGAGGACCGGGCCCGCGCCGCGCGCGGCCGCTGGCCGCTGCTGAACCGCATCCGGCCGGGGCAGTCGGGCGTGCCGCCCGCCGCCGGCGATTCGCCCGCCGACCGCCCCGCGCGGGCCGCGGCCTGGCCGCTGGCGCCGGGCGCGGCCGTGGCGGCGCTGCCGTTGTCCCGATTCTCGCCCGTGCGTCGTGGCGCAGCGGTGGATGCGGCCAAGGTGGCCGCGTTGATCCATGGCGCGCGCGTGCAGCGTCCGCCGCTGGATGCGCTGGAGATTCCGCGGCAGTCCTTGCGGGAAGCCCCGCCGGCGCCTGCGGCCGCGCCGGTTGTCGCCGCGCCCGTCGCCGTCGAGCCTGCTGCCGTCGAGCCGCCCGCCACGGAGCCGCTCGCCGCCGAGCCGCCCGCGCGTCCCGCGCCGAAAGTCCTCATCGAACCCACCCTCGCGCCCGAGCGGCCGGCGGCGACGGCCCCCGAGTCCGAGCCGGCCAGCGCCGCGACGCCGTTGCAAGGCGTCTTCGCGCGCCTGGCGCGGACGCCGCGTGTGGACGCGGCCCAGGATCCGCCATCTTCGAAAGCGGCGAAAAAATGAAAACCATCGCGATTGTTTCCGCCAAGGGCGGGGTAGGAAAGACCACGATAGCCGCCACGCTGGGCTTGGCCCTGAGCCGGGCGGGCCATCCCGCCCTGCTGGTTGACCTGGATCCGCAGAACGCGTTGCGCTTTCACCTGGGCGCCGAATCGCAGGCCGCCGAGGCCGGACTGGCGCGCGCCAGCCTGGCCAGCATTCCCTGGCGTGAAACGGTGGTGCGGGGCGACGCCGGCCCCTACCTGTTGCCATTCGGCCAGATCAACGAGGCGGACCGCATGGCGCTGGAACAGCAGATGCGGCAGGACGACGCCTGGCTGGCGAACCACCTGCGGGCGCTCGATCTCGAGCCCGATACCGTGGTGCTGGTGGACACGCCGCCGGGACCGTCGATCTATCTCAGCCAGGCGCTGCGCTGCGCCGACCTGGTGCTGGTCGTGACGCTGCCGGACGCCGCCTCGTACGCGACGCTGCCGCAGGTTGAAAACCTGATCGCGCAGTACTGCGAAGGACGCCCGGAATTCATGGGCCATGCCTTCGTGGTCAACCAGGCGGACAGCGCCTCCCCGCTGGCCAAGGACACGCTGCAGGTGATGCGCGGCATCCTGGCCGACCGCCTGGCCGGCGTGATCCACCGCGACGCCACCGTCAGCGAGGCGCTGGCCTTCGGCACCACCGTGATCGACCACGCCCCGCACAGCCAGGCCAGCAATGACATCGGCATCAGCGCGCAATGGCTGCTGCGGCAATTGCGCGAGCCCCGGGAGGACCAGCCATGAAGTCGGTGACCAACGAGACCGCGGCGCAGAATCCGCGTCTCTCGCGCATGGGCAACAGTCTGTTGTCCTGGCGCATCTGGAAGATGGGCTGGGTTCGGGCGCTGTCGTTGATGTTGGCCGGCGTGCTGTCGGTGCTGGCGGTGGCCGTCGAGATGGGCCTGCCGCAACAGATGATGTTCGCGGCGTTCTGTGTGATCGTGGCGCTGTTGCTGCACCGCGTGGGCGGACGGCTGGCGACGCTGACGCTGGTGATGCTGTCGGTCATCACGTCGTTGCGCTACATGTATTGGCGCATCACCGACACCATCGGCTTTCACAATGTCTTGGACGCGTTCTTCGGCTACGGGCTGCTGCTGGCCGAGATCTACGCCCTGACGGTCATGCTGCTGAGCTACTTCCAGACGGCTTGGCCGCTGCGGCGCAAGCCCACGCCGTTGCCGGTTGACCGATCCCTCTGGCCGACCGTGGATGTCTACATTCCCACCTACAACGAACCGCTGGACGTGGTGCGCCAGTCGGTGCTGGCTGCGCAGTCGCTGGACTGGCCGGCGGAAAAGCTGCGTGTCTACGTGCTCGATGACGGCCGTCGGCAGGAGTTCCGCGAGTTCAGCGAGCTGGCTGGCGTGGGTTACCTGACGCGCCCGGACAACAAGCACGCCAAGGCAGGCAACATCAACGCTGCGCTGACCAAGACCGACGGCGAATTCATCGCGGTGTTCGATTGCGACCACGTCACGGTGCGCTCGTTCCTGCAGATCTGCATGGGCTGGTTCCTGAAGGACAAACGGCTGGCGCTGCTGCAGACGCCGCACGTCTTCTTCTCGCCCGACCCCTTCGAGCGCAACCTGGGCACCTTTCGCAACGTGCCCAACGAGGGCGAACTGTTCTACGGCGTGATCCAGGACGGCAACGACCTGTGGAACGCCACGTTCTTCTGCGGCTCGTGCGCGGTGATGCGCCGCTCGGCGCTGGACGCGGTCGGCGGCGTGGCGGTCGAGAGCGTGACCGAGGACGCGCTGACCGCCCTGAAGATGAACCGCCTGGGCTTCAATACCGCCTACTTGGCGGTGCCGCAGGCCGCGGGGCTGGCCACCGAGAACCTGTCGCGCCACATCGGCCAGCGCACGCGCTGGGCGCGCGGCATGGCGCAGATCATCCGCACCAATAATCCGCTGCTGGGCAAGGGCCTGAAGATCGGGCAGCGGCTTTGCTACCTGAGCGCGATGCTGCACTTCTTCTTCGGCCTGCCGCGGGTGGTGTTCCTGACGGCGCCGCTGGCCTATCTGTTCTTCCATGCCAACGTGTTCCAGGCGTCGGCCATCATGGTGGCGGCCTACGCCTTGCCGCACATCGTTCTGTCCAACCTGACCGGGTCACGCATCCAGGGGCGCTTTCGCCATTCGTTCTGGAACGAGGTCTACGAGTCGGTGCTGGCCTGGTACATCATGCGCCCGGCGCTGGTGACGCTGATCAGCCCGAAGACGGCGCTGTTCAACGTGACGGCCAAGGGCGGCATCATCCGGGAATCGTATTTCGACTGGACGCTGGCGCGGCCCTACGTGGTGCTGCTGGGGCTGAACCTGGCCGGCTTCATCGTTGGCGTGGTCAGCCTGGTCACCGGGTACGGGGGCGTGGACGCACGCCTGACCATCGTGCTGAACCTGATCTGGACCGTCTACAACATCGTGATGACCAGCGCCAGCGTGGCCGTGGCCGGCGAAGTGCGGCAACTGCGCAACACGCCGCGGGTGGCCATCTCGCTGGCCGCCATGCTGCTGCTGCCGGACGGGCGCACGGTCGCCTGCCGCACCAGCGACTACTCGCAGGGCGGCCTCGGCCTGGTGCTGCCGCCCGGGGTGCTGGTGCCCAACGGCATGCCGCTGAGCGTGTCGCTGTTCCGCAATGACGAGGAAGCCATGTTCCCGGCGCTGGTCACGTTCAGCCGCGGCGACCGCCTGGGGATCAGCTTCCAGTCCCTGACGCTGGAGCAGGAACGCGAGCTGGCGCAGATGACCTTCGGCCGCGCCGACACCTGGGCCAGCACCTGGGGCAATAACGCGCCCGATTCGCCGTGGGCCGCATTGCGACAGATCTCGAGCATCGGCGTACGCGGTTTTTCGTTGCTGCTGCGCCAGTTGCGCGATCGCAGCCTTGCGGCCGTGCGCCGTCCCACGTCCGTGTCCACCAAAAACTAGAGGACGACAGAGCGATGATTCCCAGGCTTGATGCTTGGCCGCCCCGGCCTTGCCTGTCCCCCGCGCAGTCGGTCCCGCGTCGGGCGCTGCTATCGGCGTTGTTGGCCCTCGGGGCGGTCATGCCGGCCCTGGCCGAGCCCGTCGCTGCCGATCCGGTCGCCGCGACCGCGTCCGCGGCGACCCTGCCGCCGGGCGCGCGTATCTACTCGGTACCCCTGTCGCGCCTGAGCGGCCAGAGCGCGCTGCCGTTGCGCGGCGTGGACGGCATCAACGGACTGGGCTTCAGCGCGCGCCGCGACCAGCAGGTCATCGGGGCGCGCGTGAATCTGGATTACAGTTATTCGCCCGCGCTGCTGCCCGACCTGTCGCACCTGAAGGTGCTGCTCAACGGCGAAGTGGCGGGCAGCGTGGCGCTGCCGAAGGAAGCCGCGGCCACGCCGACCCGCCAGACGGTCGAGCTGCCGGTGCCGGCGCTGGCCGACTACAACCGGCTCGACGTGCAACTGATCGGCCATTACACGCTGGGTTGCGAAGACCCGGTGCATTCCAGCCTGTGGGCCGACGTCGCTGGCCGCAGCACGCTGGAACTGACCGTGATGCCGGTCGACCTGCCCAATGACCTGGCGCTGCTGCCTGTGCCGTTCTTCGACAGTCGAGACATTCGCCAACTGGCGCTGCCGATCGTGCTGGGAGCTAGTCCGGATGCGGCGCGGCTGGAGAGCGCCGGCATCCTGACCTCGTGGTTCGGCGCCCTGGCGGGATATCGCGGCGCCAGGTTCGACGCCCATTTGCAGGACCTGCCGGCGACCGGCAACGCAGTCGTGCTGCTGCTGCCGGGCGACACGGTCGCCGGATTGCAGACGCCCGCGATCGATGGCCCGTCGGTGGCAATGCAGACCAACCCGCGCGATCCGCATGGCAAGTTGCTGCTGGTGATGGGGCGCGACGCCAAGGAGCTGAGGCAGGCCGCCGCCGCGCTGGCGCTCGGCAGCGAAGCGCTGTCCGGCCCGCAGGCGCGCATCACGCGCCTGGAGACGCCGCGGCCGCGCAAGCCGTTCGACGCGCCCAACTGGCTGCGCAGCGACCGGCCGGTGGCGTTTGGCGAGCTGGTGCCGACCCGCGACCTGAACGTCTCGGGCCATCGACCGCCGCCCGTGCAGGTCAACCTGCGCGTGCCGCCGGGCCTGTTCGGCTGGCATAGCGATGGCGTGCCGGTGAACCTGATCTACCGCTATTCGCCGCGTCCCGGCGCCAGGCAGTCGGTGATGGAGATGATGGCCGGCAACCAGTTGGTCCGCAGTTTCGCGCTGCACGAAGGACCGGGCGTCTACAACCGCCTGACCGGCATGCCGGCCTCGGAAGGCAAGGCGCGGGTGATGGTGCCGACCTATCTGCTGCCGCCGCAGACGGCGCTGCAGTTCAATTACGTCTACGAGTACGCCAAGCTGGGCGAGTGCCAGAACAGCATCCTGGACAACGTGCGCAGCGCGATCGATCCGGGTTCCACCATCGATATTTCCGGCCTGCCCAAGTATGCCGCCATGCCGGACCTGTCGCTGTTTGCCGACGCCGGCTTCCCGTTCACACGCATGGCCGACCTGTCGGAAACCGCGGTGGTCATGCCCGAGGGCGCCGGCGTGTCGGACTTCTCGGCCTATCTGACCTTGATGGGCGTGATGGGGCAGGCGACGGGCTATCCCGCCACTGGCGTCACCGTCACCCAGGGCGCGCAGGTCGCGGCGCAACGCGACAAGGACCTGCTGGTGCTGGCTTCCGGCGACAACCAGTCGCTGCTGGCGCAATGGGGCGACGCGCTGCCGAGCGGCTTCAATGGCAAGGAGCGCCGCTTCAGCCTGTCGAGCTGGGTCGATGGCGTCGCGTCCTGGTTTGGCAACGATCCGCGCGACCGCAAGCGCCAGGCCGACATCCAACTGGCCTTCTCCAGCGGCGGCGTCACGGCCACGCTGGCTGGCCTGCAATCGCCGCTGCAGTCAGGCCGCAGCGCCGTGGTGGTGTCGGGCACCAGCGCCGATGGCCTGGCCAGCGCCGTTCAGGCGCTGCTGGCCAGCCGCGACGCCGAGAGCAAGGCCGACAATCCTCAGGACCGGATCGGCGGAAGCCTGTCGGTGATCAGCGGCGGGCAGGCTTATACCCTGCAGGATGAGCAGAGCTATTACGTGGGTTCATTGCCGACCTGGCTGGGCCTGCAGTGGTTCTTCGCACGCCATCCGCTCACGCTCGTGGGGGCGTTGCTCCTGAGCGCGCTAGTCATTGCCGTGTTGCTCTACCTGTCGCTGCGCGCCCGCGCTCAGCGCCGCCTGGGATCGTGATCATGCATAAGAAAATCCGTTCGACCCAACCGCCGATCGCGCAAGCGGCGCCGTTCCGTTCGCCGCGCCGCCCCGGGCATGCGCTGGGCCGCCTTTCGCTGGCGTTGCTGGCCGGCTGCTCGTTGCTGGCCAGCGCGGCCGAGGCGCCGGGCACCGTGCCTGCCGCCACGCCGGCCCCGGCGCCGTTCGTGGCCGACCAGACCTACACCTTCAAGCAGCTCGGCGCGCAGTATCCCCTCAACCTGCGCGGCGTGGACGGCAGCAACACGCTGAACTTCAGCGTGCGCAACGATCGCGTGGTGACCGGCGCGCGGGTCGACCTGCGCTATGCCTATTCGCCCGCGCTGCTGCCCGACCTGTCGCACATCAACGTGCTGGTCAACGACGAGGTGGCCGCCACCATTGCCGTGCCGCGCGAGACGGCCGGCAGCAATCTGCGGCAGACCATCGAGATCCCGCCCTACCTGATCACGCCCTACAACGATCTGCGCCTGCAACTGATCGGCCACTACACGCTGAATTGCGAGGATCCGCTGCATTCCAGCCTGTGGGCCAACATCAGCAACCTGAGCACGCTGGACCTGGCCACCGCCGCGTTGCCGTTGCCCAACGAGCTGGCCAACCTGCCGCTGCCGTTCTTCGACCGCCGCGACATGCGCAAGCTGGTGCTGCCGTTCGTGTTCCAGGCCGAGCCGGACAACGCCACGCTGGAAGCCGCGGGGGCGCTGTCTTCATGGTTTGGCGGGCTGGCGGGTTATCGCGGCTCGGATTTCCCGGCCTCGGTGGCGCAGTTGCCCAACCGCGGCAATGCGGTGGTGTTCGCGATGGGCGCGGCCAGCGCCGGGCTGACCCAGGCCACCGTGAACGGTCCGACGCTGGCCATCGTCGCCAACCCCAACGATCCCGAAGGCAAGCTGCTGCTGGTGCTGGGCCGCGACGGCAAGGACCTCAAGCAGGCAGCCGCCGCGCTGGCGCTGGGCAGCCAGACGCTGGCCGGCCAATCGGCCGCCATCACCCGCCTGGCCGACGTCAAGCCGCGCCAGCCCTACGACGCGCCGCGCTGGCTGCGAACGGACCGTCCGGTGCGTTTCGGCGACCTGATCGACCCCAAGCGCCTGAACGTGTCGGGCTTCAGCCCGGATACCATCCGCATCGACGTGCGCGTGCCGCCCGACCTGTTCGGCTGGCAGGAAAAGAAGGTGCCGATCGACCTGCGCTATCGCTATACGCCGCAGCCGACGTCGCTCAATTCCTCGCTGCTGTTCGGCGTCAACGGCGAGTTCGTCAAGTCGATGCCGCTGTTCGCGCTGGAGCGCATCGAGGGCGGCGACAAGCTGCGCGCCGAGGTGCTGCCCGACGAGAGCCTGCCGATGCGCGCCCAGTTGGACGTGCCGCTGGACCTGTTGAAGTCGGACGGCCAGTTGCAGTTCCGCTATATGTACGACTACGTCAAGCAGGGCGAGTGCCGCGACATCATCATCGACAACGTGCGCGGCATGATCGAACCCGAGTCGACCATCGACCTGTCGGGCTATCCGCATTTCATCGAAATGCCGGACCTGCGCGCATTCGCGCAGGCGGGCTTCCCCTTCACGCGCCTGGCCGACCTGTCGGAAACTGCCGTGGTGCTGGATGACCGCGCCAGCGCGGCGGCCTATTCGGCCTACCTGAACGTGCTGGGCCGCCTGGGAGACGCCACGGGCTATCCGGCCATCGGCGTGACCGTGACGCGGGCGCAGCAGGCCGGCGCGCAGGCCGGCAAGGACCTGCTGGTGATCGCGGGCGACACCGCCAATCCGCTGCTCAAGACCTGGGCCCCCCACATCCCGGGCAGCTACGAGTCGGGCGCGCACTTCGGCCTGTCGGACCTGATCTACCGTGTGACCGACTGGTTCCATACCGATCCGCGTCTCGATCGCCGCGAGCCGCGCGTGGCCATGAGCTACACCAGCGAAGGCGTCAGCGCGATCGTGGCCGGCTTCGAGTCGCCGCTGGCCGCCAAGCGCAGTGTGGTGCTGCTGGCCAGCAGCAAGCCCGACGGGCTGGACGCGGCCGTGGCCGCGCTGCGCGGCGGCGAAGGCTTCGACAAGAGCGTACAGGGCAGCCTGGCAGTGATCCGCGGCAAGCAGATCGACGCGCTGGTCGGCGACCAGACCTATACGCTGGGCCAGTTGCCCTTGCTCAAGCGCATCGACTGGTGGGTGTCGTCACAGTTGCCGGGCTACACCCTGCTGCGCCTGGTGGTGATGGGGCTGCTCTGGCTGGTCGGCATCGCCGTGGCGCTGGCTGTGCTGCGCTCGCTGTTACGCCGCCTGCGCAAGAAGGACGCCTGATGCATCCGGCCCGACCTGCTCGCCGCCGATCCGCCTGGCGCCAGCGTGCCCGGCGGGCGCTGCTTGCGCTCGGCCTGGCCCTGGCGGCATCGGGCGTGGCGCGGGCCGCGCCGGTATGCACGGCGGTGGCCTGGCCGGAGTGGTCGGCCTTCGTCAAACATTTCGTGCAGCCCGACGGGCGTGTCGTGGATGCAAGCACGCCGCGCAAGATGAGCACCTCTGAAGGACAGTCGTACGCCATGTTCTTCGCCCTGGTCGCCAATGACCGCGAGACCTTCGAGCGGTTGTGGCGCTGGAGCGTGGCCAACCTGGCCGGCGGCGACACCGCGCAGCGTCTGCCGGCCTGGTCCTGGGGCCGGCGCGACGACGGCGCCTGGGGCGTGCTCGACAGCAACGCGGCATCGGACGCCGACCTGTGGTTCGCTTATGCTTTGCTCGAGGCCGGCAGGCTCTGGCGCCAGCCGGCCTACACCCGTGACGCGCAGGCGTTGCTGGCCTTGATCGAGGGGCGCGAAGTGGCGCAATTACCGGGCCTGGGCAGCATGCTGTTGCCGGCGCCCGAGGGCTTTTCGCAGCCCGGCCTATGGCGCCTGAATCCGAGCTACCTGCCGGTTCCCGTGCTGCGGCGGCTGGCGCAGGCCTCGGCGAAGGGGCCGTGGACCCAGGTGGCCAACAATACGGTGCGGGTGATCCAGGCGACCACGCCCAAGGGCTACGCGGCCGACTGGGTGGCCTACCGCGATGTGTCTCGCGAGGGGGGGGCGCTGGGACGTTACGAAAATGATCCGGCGCATGGCGCCAAGGGCAGCTACGATGCGATCCGCACGTATCTGTGGGCTGGCATGACGCCGGCCGAAGATCCCGCCGCCCGGCCGCTACTGGCTGCGCTGTCAGGCATGGCCACCGCCGTCGGCGCCACGGGCGTGCCGCCCGAGTCAGTGGACGTGGACAGCGGCCAAGTCCAGGGCCAGGGGCCGTTCGGTTTCTCGGCCGCCCTGTTGCCGTATTTCCAGGCGCGCGGGCAGAATGACCTGCTGCAGGGACAGTTGCGGCGCGTGCGCGAGGCCTGGGCTGCCAGCCAGGCCCCTGCGCGGCTGGCGGTTCAGCAGCCGCCTTATTACGATTACGTACTCAGCCTGTTCGGGATGGGCTGGTTCGAGCAGCGGTACCGGTTCGGTGCCACCGGCCGTGTGTCATTGGAGTGGGAGAAGAAATGTCCTTGAACCGCCACAAGCTGGCCATCGGCGTTCTGGCCGCCCTGATGCACCAGAGTGGCTGGGCCCAACCGGCCGCCACCGCTTCGCTGCTGGAGCAGGGACGCTACTGGCAGAACCAGGGCGACTCCAAGCGCGCCGCGCAGGCCTGGGAAAAGCTGCTCCTGTCCGATCCCTCGCAGCAGGAGGCGATGTACGGCCTTGGGCTGGCGGCGGTGCGCGAAAAGCGCCTGGACGATGCCCAGGGCTACCTGACCCGGCTCAAGCAGCTCAACGCCAACGGCACCTTCACCAAGCGCCTGCAGCAGGATATTGGCCTGGCCGGCGGCGCCGCCGCGGCCGACCTCGACCGCGCGCGCATGCTGGCGGCCTCGGGCGAGATCGACAAGGCGATGCAGGCCTACGACCAGGCCCTGCAGGGCCGCGAGCCGCAGGGCGAGATCGCGCTCGAGTACTACAGTTTCCTCGGCTATTCGGACAAGGGCCTGTCGCGCGCCATCACCGGCCTGCAGCGGCTCTCGCGCGAGACGCCCGGCAATCCGAACGTCCAGTTGGCCCTGGCCAAGCACCTGATCCGCGACGAAGACCGGCGCGCCGACGGCGTGCGCATGCTGGCGCAGTTGGCGCAACGCAAGGACGTCGGCGCCGACGCCACCGAAAGCTGGCGCGCCGGCCTGATCTGGCTGGGCGCGCCGAACGCCAGCGAGAAGCCGCTGTTCGAGGCCTATCTGGCGGCGCATCCGGACGACAAGGAAGTGCGCGCGGTGCTCGACAATCCGTCGGCCAAACGCGGCGCGCCGGCGCCGGTCTGGCGCCAGGATGCGCGCCTGGCGCGCGGCTTCGCGGCGTTGAAGAACGGCGACCTGGCCGCGGCCGAAGCCGCGTTCCAGGAAAAGCTGCGCGCCACCCCCAATGATCCGGACGCACTGGGCGGCCTGGGGCTGGTGCGCATGCAGCAGGACCGCAACGCCGAGGCCCAGGAACTGCTGTCGCGCGCGGCGGCCCGTCCCGGTGCCGGGCGCAACTGGACCCGCGCCCTCGCGGGGGTGCGCTACTGGAACCTGCTGGACCAGGCCGAGGCGGCACGCCAGCGGGGCGACGGCGACGGCGCGCGCAAGCTGCTGGAACAGGCCATCCGGCTGGACGGCAATGCCACCGGCGCCTACAACGCCATCGGCCGGGCCTATGCCAGCGCCGGCGACATGGCCAACGCCGAGAAGACCTATCGCTACGTGCTTGCCCGGCACAAGAATGATCCCGAGGCGGTGCGCGGCCTGGCCGACGTGCTGGCCCAGACCGGCCGCGCCGAAGAAGCCCTGCGGCTGGTCGATGCGCTGCCGGCGGGCCAGGCGGGCGACGTCAGTCGCCTGCGCGCGGCCGTCATGGCGGGCCAGGCGCGCGAGGCGGAAAAGCGCGGCGACACGGCCGGCGCGCGTCGCATGCTGGAAGACGCGCGCAGGACGGACCCGCGCAATCCCTGGACCACCTACGAGTTGGCGCGGCTGCTGTTGCGCAGCGGTGAATCGGTCCGCGCGCAACAGATCATGGACGAGACGTTGCGCGTGCAACCGGACTCGGCCGACGCGCTGCACGCCAACGCGCTGTTCGCGTCCGAGCGCGGTGAATGGGGCCATGCCTACGACATCCTGGCGCGCATCCCGGAGAACCGCCGCACCCCGGAAATCACGCGCTTTCAGCGCAACGTGTGGGTGCACGAGCAGGCGGCCCAGGCCTCCCGCCTGGCGCTGTCGGGCGACGCGGCGCAGGCGCGCCAGCGCCTGGCCGGCTTGCAGGCCGCGGCGGGCAACGATCCCGAGTTGCTTGGCGCCATCGCCCAGGCCTATATCGACGCGGGCGACACGCCGCAGGCGCTCGCCGTGATGCGGCCGCTGGTGGATGGAAGCCGGCCGGCCGGCCCGGATGTGTTGATCCCGTACGCCAGCGTGCTGCTCAAGAGCGGCGATGACGCCGGCACCGCGGCCGTGCTGCGCCAGGTGCAGAAGCTGCCGATGGACGCCGACCAGCATCGCAGTTTCCAGGACCTGGTCAGCCTGTATACCGTGCGCCAGGCCGAGGCGATGCGCCAGCGCGGCGACCTGGTGGCTGCCTACGACATCCTGCAGCCGGTGCTCAAGCGCCGGCCTGACGATCCCCTGGCCCAGGGCGCGCTGGCGCGCATGTATGTCGCCGCCGGCGACCGCGACAAGGCCCTGGCCATCTATCGTGGCCTGCAGGCGCGCGATCCCGACAACGCGCAGTTGCAGATCGCCGTCGCCGGCATCGCCGCCGAGGCCGATGACTGGCGCTCGGCCGAAGCCTCGATGGACAAGGCGCTGGCGCTGGCGCCGAACGATCCCGACGTGCTGGCCGGCGCGGCGCGCATCTACCGTTCGCGCGGCAAGACCGGGCGCGCCGCCGAGCTCTACCAGCAGGCCATCGCCGCCCAGCAGGCGCGCGGCGGCGGCACCATGGTGGCCAGCGGCGCGGCGCCCGCCAACTATGCCGACGGCAACCCCTTCGTCGGCCTGCCGGGGCAGCGTTCGCGGTCCACCCGCGTGACGCAGGTCATGGGAGAGGCCCTCAACGACCCGCAGGTCCCCAACTATGGCGCCGGCTACGGCACGGGCTATGCCGCAGGGTACGGCGCCAGCTATGACGGCGCGTCCATGGTGTCGCGCCAGGAGCCCTATGTCATTGCCGGCGCGCAGGATTCGCGCGCGGCCGCCAACCCGCCCGCGGCCTATGGCGGCGGCGCGGCGTCGCCCACCCTGCAACGGGAACTCGACGAGGTCATGCAGGAGCGCAGCGCCGAGGTCCGCGTGGGCGGCTTCGTCCGGTCAAACAACGGTGAAGCCGGCATGAGCAAGATGACCGAGATCGACGCGCCCATCGAGGCCCTGATCCCGGCGGGCGATGGCAAGATCTCGCTGCGCGCGACGCCAGTGACCCTGGACGCTGGCCGCCTTGGCGACGAATATTCCAGCAACAGCCGCTTTGGCGGCGGCCCGGTGGCGGCCACGGCGCAGCAGGCGGGATTGGTGGGCGGAGCCGGCAAGCAGCGCGACTCGGGCGTGGGCCTGTCGGTCGGCTACACCATGCAGGGCCTGAGCGCCGACATCGGCACCACGCCGCTGGGCTTCGAGTATTCGAACGTGGTCGGTGGCGTGCGCCTGAACGGCCCCATCGACCGCGGCGCGGGCACCTGGTACAGCGTGGACCTGTCGCGCCGCGCGGTGACCGACAGCCTGGTGTCCTTCGCCGGCGCGCGCGACGACCGCACCGGCCAGCGCTGGGGCGCGGTCACGGCCACCGGCGTGGGCGGCCAGATCGGCATGGACAACAAGGACTACGGCGTCTACGCCTACGGTTCGTGGCGCAGCCTGGATGGCCACAATGTCGAGTCCAACAGCCGCACCGAGGTCGGCACCGGCATCTATTGGAACCTGACGCGCGAAACCAACCGCATGCTGACGGCCGGCCTGAACCTGGGCGCCATCTTCTACGACAACAACCAGCGCTTCTTCACCTACGGCCACGGCGGCTATTTCAGCCCGCAGCAGTTCTACGCGCTGAGCGTCCCCGTGACCTGGGCGCAGCGCGATGGCCGCTTCACCTACAAGCTGCAAGGTTCGGTCGGCCTGCGCCATTTCAAGGAAGACGGCGCCGACTATTTCCCGACCAGCGGCGGCATGCAGGCGGCGGCCAACGCGGCGAACCGCGCCGTCTATGGCGCCCCCGCGACCTACGAAGGGCAGTCGCGCACCGGCGTGGGCTACAACCTGGCGGCGGCGGGCGAGTACCAGTTGTCGCCCAATCTGTTCCTGGGCGGCACCATGGCCATGGACAACGCCACCGATTACCGCCAATACGTGGGCGGGCTCTATCTGCGCTACGCGTTCTATCCGCAGACGCGTCCGCTGGACCTGCCGGTCAATCCCTATCAGTCGCCGTACGCCCGCTAGGGACGTCTCATCAAGGAGTATTGCCATGCTGACCTCTCTTTTTGCCGGAATGAGCATCCTGTTGATCGGCGACAGCCATCTGGCCGCGCCCGGTTACCTGATCACGACCCTGCAGGACGACCTGGTCAAGCAGGGCGCGGTGGTGCAGACCATCGGCGTGTGCGGCAGCAATGCCGGTGACTGGCTCAAGACCACGCCCAGCACCTGCGGCGGCGCCGAGCGCCTCAACGACGGCCAGATCGTGCTCAAGGGCAAGGATGCCCGCACCACCCCGGTCACCGACCTGATCGCGGCCAAAAAGCCCAACCTGGTGGTGATCGTGCTCGGCGACACCATGGCCGGCTACACCAATCCATCCTTTCCCAAGACCTGGGCCTGGCAGCAGACGACCGCACTGACCAAGGCCATCTCGGGCACCGGCACGGCCTGCGTCTGGATCGGTCCCAGCTGGGGCACCGAGGGCGGCAAATACAACAAGAATTTCGCGCGGGTCAAGCAGGTGTCGGCCTTCCTGGGCAGCAACGTGGCGCCCTGCGCGTACATCGATTCGACCCAGTTCTCGACGCCCGGCCAGTGGCCCACCACCGACGGCCAGCACTACACCAACACCGGCTACAAGGCCTGGGGCGACGCCATTGCCAAGCAATTGGGCGAGCTGCCGCAGGTCAAGGCGCTGCAGAAGAAATGACGCGCGCGATCCCCGCTTCCAAAGGACAACGGATGAGCATCCTCCTGTCGCGCGGCCTGGCCGCCCTGTCGTTCGCCCTGGCCGCCGGCGTTGCCGGCGCGGCGCAGATCCAGCTCTATGACACCGGCCCGGCCGAGGACGCGTCGTTCGTGCGCTTCGTCAACGGCGGCGCCGAGCCGATGGCGGTGAGCGCCAAGGGATCGCAGGCGCGCATCCAGCTCGACGCCGCCCATCCCGCGTCGGATTTCATGCCGGTCAAGGCGGGCGCGAAGATGCAGGGCCTGCTCGAAAGCGGCGGCCGCAAGCAGGAGGTGGCCATCTCGGTGCAGCCCGGCGAATTCGCCTCGGTGGTCGGCCTGCCCGGCAAGGACGGCCTGCAGGCGCGCATCGTGCGCGAGCAGCCCGAGGACTTCAACGCGCTCAAGGTCTCGGTGGGGTTCTACAACCTCGATCCGTCATGCGCCGACGCCGGCCTGCTGGCCGTGCCGCGCAACCTGGCGATGTTCGAGCACGTGGCCGATGGCGGCGCCGCGCGGAGACTGGTCAATCCCGTGTCCCTGAAGGTGCGAGCCAGTTGCGGGGGCCAGCCCGCGGGGCAGGAGCTGGATCTGGGCGCGCTGCAGGCCGGCGAACGCCACACCGTGTTCCTGCTGCCGTCGGCGCAGGGTCCCCGCCTGTTGCACGCGCCGGACCAGACGGCCCGCTGATCCGGCCCCTAACGGCGGGGGCGCGGCCCCCGCTTCGATAACAATATCTCCGGCCACCCTCCGCCATGGTCTTCGCGTCCCTCGAATTCCTGACGCTGTTCCTGCCGCTGTTCCTCGTCGTCTACGCGCTGACGCCGCAGCCCGCGCGCAATTTCGTGCTGCTGGTCGGTAGCTGGATTTTCTATAGCTGGCTCAAGCCAATCTACCTGTTGCTGCTGGTCGCGGTCACCGTCGTGGCATGGGCCGGCGGCCTGATGCTGGAGCAGTTGCGCGCCGGCCATCGCCGCAAGGTGCTCCTGACCCTGCTGTTGACGGCCAATGTGGCGGCGCTGTGCTGGTACAAGTACGCCAACATCCTGGTGTCGACGTTCAACGACGTTGCAGCCATGGCGGGCGCCGTGCCGCTGGCCTGGGAGCGGGTGGCGCTGCCGGCGGGCCTGTCCTTCTTCGTGCTGCAGGCCATCTCCTACCTGGTGGACGTCTATCGCCAGGACGTGCGCGCCGAACGCAACTTCATCGACTTCGCCGCCTACAAGGCCATGTTCGGCCAGTTGATCGCCGGCCCCATCATCCGCTGGGCCTGGGTCGAGAAGGAGATCGCCCATCGGACCATGGATTGGCGCAATTTCTGCCTGGGGGCGCGCCGCTTCATGATCGGCATGAGCATGAAGGTGCTGGTGGCCGATACGCTGGCGCCCGTGGTCGATGCCGCCTTCGCCCTGCGTACGCCCTCGTTGGCCGACGCCTGGATCGGCTGCGGCGCCTACACCCTGCAACTGTTCTTCGACTTCGCCGGCTATAGCGCGATGGCCATCGGCCTGGGCCTGATGATGGGCTTTCACCTGCCGGAGAACTTCAACAACCCCTACCTGGCGCGCAGCATCCAGGACTTCTGGCGGCGCTGGCACCTGTCGCTGTCGAGCTGGATCCGCGACTACCTGTACATTCCCATGGGCGGCAATCGCCTGGGCGTGTGGAAGACCTATCGCAACCTGCTGCTGACCATGGGCATCGCCGGTCTCTGGCATGGCGGCGAGAGCTGGAACTTCCTGCTGTGGGGCCTGGCGCATGGCGCCGCGCTGGCCGTGGCGCGCGCCTGGAGCGGCAATAGCCTGCCGGCGCTGCCGGGCTGGCTGTCGCGCGTCGCCACGCTGTTGTTCGTGATGCTGGCCTGGACCATCTTCCGCGCGGTCGACTTTCATGCCGCGCTGGCCATGTATCGGGGCCAGTTCGGCCTGAATGGCATCGGCCTGGGCGATTCGATGTTGTATGTGCTGCGGCCGACCCACTGGCTGGCCGCCGCGCTGGGCATCATGTGCGTCATCCTGCCCGCCTGGCAGCCGTGGTGGTCGGCGCGGCCGGCCGGCATGTTGCGCACGGCCTGGAGCGCGGTGTGGCCGGTGGCCGGCTTCCTGCTGGCCTACGCGCTGATCGCGGCGCGCGGCGCCGTGCCTTTCCTCTACTTCCAATTCTGAGGCCGGAGACGATGAGCGCCCATCACGATACCCCGGCCCCGCCGCCCATAGCCCATGCCTCCGTGGCCAACCGCCGCGCCAGCCAGCTCGCCGGCGTGGCGCTGGTGCTCTTCATGGCCGGCGCCATGCTCAGCAACATCTGGTGGAGCCTGGACCACGACGTGCTGCCGGACGACACCTCGCTGCCGCGCGTGCTGGATGGCGGCGTCACGCACGACCTGTCGTTGCGCCTGGCCGACATGACATTCAGCAGCGAGGCCGCGCGCCTGCAACGTGGCCTGGGCTGGCTGACGCTGGGCGACCTGGGCCCGCGCGTGCGGCGGGGCTGTGACGGTTGGCTGTTCCTGGGCGATGAACTGCAGCCCCATCCCGCCGCGCGCGAGAACCAGGCCGAGCGGGCCCGCATCGTCGTGTCGCTGCGCGACGCGCTGGCTGCCCGCGGCATCCGGCTGCTGGTGGCCGTGGTGCCGGACAAGAGCCGCATCGAGTCCGCGCGCCTGTGCGGCCTGCACCGTTCGGCGGGCTTCGAGGACCGGCTGTCGAGCTGGGTCGGCGTGCTGCGCGCGCAGGGCGTGGCGACGGTCGATCTGAGCGCCGCGCTGCGCGGCGTGCCGCAGGACGCCTATTACCGCAACGACTCGCACTGGACCGAGGCCGGCGCCGGCGCCGCCGCGCGCGCCGTCGCCGAGCAGGTGCGCGCCAGCGGCGTCGCGCTGCAGGCGCCGCAGCGCTGGCGCGTCACTGCCCAGCCTCCCGCGCCACGGCCTGGCGACCTGGTGCGGCTGGCCGGGGTCGATTGGCTGCCGCTGGCCTGGCAGCCGCGCGCCGAAGTGGTCGCGCTGCATACCTACACGCCGGAGGCCGCCGCGTCGGCCGGCGATGCCGACGACCTGTTCGGCGACAGCGCCTTGCCGTCGCTGGCGCTGGTCGGCACCTCGTTCTCGCGCACCTCGGAGTTCCTGCCGCAATTGTCACGGGACCTCGGCGTGGCGGTCGGCAACTTCGCCCGCGACGGCGGCAAGTTCGGCGGCGCGGCGCAGGCGTACTTCAAGAGTCCCGCCTGGAAGCAGAGTCCGCCGCGTCTCCTGATCTGGGAGATGGACGAACGCGACTTGGGCGCGCCCCTGGCCGCCGAGGACCGCGTGGGGTTCTGAATGTCGCCGCGGCCAGTGCCAATGAAACCGGTTGCAGCAAATATCGCCGTGCGGGAAATGGACTGTATCCGGATGCTTGATATACCTGTGCCTGTCTACACGCAGCGTCGAGGCGGCCATGGCGATAGAGAGCGTCCAACAGCATGCGTATGCGCGAGGCTGGCTGCGGCCCGTGGCGCTGGGGATCTCGGTATCGGCGCACGCAGCCGCGGTATTCTGGCTGTTTCAGCCGCCGGCCGCGACGGCACGGATGCATTGCGGAACTGGTGCACCACCCCGGCGACGACTCCCGTGGGGTCGACGGCGCAGCCCGCTCCCGCGAAGCCGCCGCGCGATCCGGATGCCGACATCGTCGTGGTCGATTGCGAATGCCTGATCGCGATGGTGCGCCCATACCAACTGACCGGCGAACAGATGGCCATGTACCTCGCCTGCGTCGACCCGCGGAGCACCACGGAGCGGTTCCTGGGCCTGGCCGCCACCTACCGCGCCAAGCATGGCTTGGCGAAGACCAGACGGTTGATGGACACGTTCGACGAAATGGCCAACAAGCTCGATACATGCGCCGCCTGAGGCCGCGCGTGGTCCGCGGCCGGCCGGAAAGTTAAACTACCCGCGGCACGGATGAACGGGCGGGCGCTGAACGCCGCGCCGCGTGCCCTCGGGGAACGAAGACATCATGCGAGGTTTCAGGAAGGGGCTTGCGCTCGGGTGGCTGGCTGTGAGCGGCCTGGCCGCCGCATCCGCGCTGGCGCAAGGCCAACCGCCGGCCGGCGCCATGGACGCTGGGGGCGTCGCGCCGGCAGGGCCGGCCGGCGTTGTGATGCCCACGTCTGACCCCGCCGCGCTCGGCCGCAGCCTCCTGAACGCCGGCCCCGACCCGCGCGTGCGCCTGGATGGCCTGTCGCTCGATCACGCCGCCATTTTCGGCACTGACGATGAAGGCGAGCAGGCCGTGCTGGATAACGAACGCGCGTTGCAGGCGCAGCGCGACCAACTGCAGGTGCTGGAGCGCCTCTTGACGCAGAAGCCGGCCACGGTCGACCCCTATCCGCCGGCGATGATCCCCCTGAACAACGGCGCGCCGATGAACATGGCGCCGCTCGCGCCGACGCCGTCGGGCTCGCAACTGGGCGGCGCCGCGCAGCGCAGCGTTGACACGATGCAGCGTCGGGTCAATGATCTGCGGCGCGATGCCGACACGATGCGGCAGGGCGGGCGCTAGGCGTTCTGTCCGCCTGGCGCCGCGCGGCGCCGTCCTTTGAAACCCGCCGAAGCAACTGTCGAATGCGCGCCGCGATCGGACCGCGATCGGCCTGATATAACTGGGCACCTGGCGCGAACCGCGCCTGGACAGCGTCCCCATCAGGAGTCAGGCATATGCGTGTCACGGTCTCGAAAGTCGCGTTGTTGCGGTTGGCGCTACTGGTCGCCACAGGCTCGGCAGCCTTTGCCGCCTCGGCCCAGGCGGTGTTGAAGGACCAGGTCATTTCCCGTCCCTGGGACGACAGCCTGGTGGTCGTCGGCAACGACAGCCGGGTGCGCGCCGGCATGACCGTGCGCGATCTGGAGAATCTGGTGCAGCGTGTCGCCGATCAGGGCAAGGCGTTGGAGCAGTTGCGCGCCAGCAATGATGCGCTCAATCGCAAGATCGAGGAGCAGGCGCAGAAGATCGCCAACCTGGAACGCCGACAGGGCGACGGCGGCCGCAGCAGCGACAGCCAGAAGGGCGAACTGGACAAGCTGTCACGGCAGGTGGACAGCCAGAAAAACGAGTTGGACAAGCTGTCGCGCAGCGTGTCGCAACTGGGCAGCGCCAACGATTCCGGCGGCCGCAAGGTCGATGACCTGCAACGCCGCATCGACGAGGTCAAGCGCAGCGTGGATGACCTGCGCAGCCGCGTGAAGTGACGCGCGCGGGATGCGGTGTGCCTGGCGGCACACCGCATCCCTGTCCGGCAGTCAGCGCCGCCGCGCCAGCTCACGCAAGCGCCCGGCTATCCCGGTCGGGAAGTAGTACACCGACAGCACGAACAGGATGCCCAGCCACAGCAGCCAGCGGTCCGGCTCGAACAGCAGCGCCAGCGGCGCCACGCCGGCGACGGCGTCATGGATCACGTGCAGTCCGTCCTGCAGATAGCTCTGCGCGAACACGAACAGGCTGGCGCCGATTACCGCGCCGTACATCGTGCCCATGCCGCCGATCACCACCATCAGCAGGATGTTGAGCATGATCTCGAACGACAGCGAGGTGTCTGGGCCGTTGTAGCGCAGCCATAGCGCATATAGCGCGCCGGCCAGCGTGGCGAAGGCCGCCGCCAGCAGGTTCGACAGGCTGCGGTACAGCACCGTGCGGTAGCCGATGGCCTCGGCGCGGAACGGATTCTCGCGGATCGCCTGCAGCACCCGGCCGAACGGCGAATTGACGATGCGCAGCAGCATCAGGAACAGCGCCACGCAGACGGCGGCGATCAGGTAGTAGGTGATGATGCGGCCGTCGATGGTCACGCCGAACAGCGGCTCGGCGAATGGCCGGTAGGCCGGGCGCAGCATCTGCGGCACCTTGAAGTTCAGGCCGTCCTCGCCGCCGGTCAGGTCGGATAGCTGTGACACCAGCGTCTGGAACGCCGCCGCGACCGCCAGCGTGATCATGGCGTAGAAGATGGCGCGCACGCGCAGGCTGGCCAGCCCGATCACCAGCGCGAACACCAGCGACACGGCCAGTCCCGCGGCCGTCCCCGCCAGCACCGACAGCCAGTTGGCGTCCAGGCGCAGGCTGGCGATCGCCACGCCATAGGCGCCGATGCCGAAGAACATGGTGTGGGCGAAGCTGACGATGCCGGTGTAGCCCAGCAGCAGGTCATAGCTGGCCACCAGGATCACGAACACCAGGATCTTGGCCGCCACGGCCAGCGACTTGGGGCCGGGAAACAGAAACGGCGCGGCGGCCAGCGCGATGACGATGGCGACCAGCATGACCGCCAGCAGCGCGCTGCGCGGCGGATCGCCGGAAAGCAGGCGGAAGGACATGAGTGCGATTCCTAGCGATTCGTGACCGGGTACACGCCCTGCGGTCGCCACAGGAGGATGGCGACCATCAGCGCGATGTTCGAGAACAGCGCGGCCTTGGGTATCAGGAAGCCCGTGTAATTGGCCATCAGCCCCACCAGCAGCGCGCCGATCAGGCAGCCCACCGTCGACCCCAGGCCGCCAATCATGATGACGATGAAGATCAGCACGTTCACCTGCGCGCCCAGTTGCGGCACGATGGACTGCTGGTACAGCCCCCACAGCACGCCGCCCAGGCCGGCCAGCATCGAGCCGGCCACGAACACGCCGACGAACAGATGGCGGATGCGGTAGCCCAGGCTTTCGACCATCTCGCGGTCTTCGACGCCGGCGCGGATCAGCAGGCCGAGCTTGGTGCGATTCAGCAGCCACAGCATGCCGCCCAGCACCGCCAGGCCCACCACCAGCGCGACGATGCGGAATTTCTCGATGGCCGCATCGCCGACCAGCAGCGCGCCGCGCAACGCCTCGGGCAGAGGCAGCGACAGCGTCTGCGGGCCCCACAGCATCTTGATGATCTCTTCGCCGATGATCATGCCGCCCATGGTGATGAGGATCTGCTTGAGGTGCTGGCCATAGACCGGCCGCACGATCACGCGCTCGAATGCCACGCCCACCGCGCCGGCCACCAGCATGCCGACGATCAGGGCGGGCAGCACCGCGGCCAGGTTCAGCCACAGGCTGCCGGACTGGGTCCAGTCGGACATCGCGCCGAGGACCGTGGCAGCCATGTAGGCGCCGATGGCGATGAACAGGCCGTGGCCGAAGTTCAGCACG
Organism: Achromobacter sp. EB05; assembly: GCF_044232075.1. Taxonomy (NCBI): domain Bacteria; kingdom Pseudomonadati; phylum Pseudomonadota; class Betaproteobacteria; order Burkholderiales; family Alcaligenaceae; genus Achromobacter; species Achromobacter sp. EB05. The sequence continues at coordinate 6,180,353 of NZ_CP155917.1, read as the reverse complement.
TCCATCAGGCCGAACACCAATGTCATGCCCGAGGCGACGATGAAGATGATCATGCCCATCGCCAGCCCGGCGAAGGTCAGCGTCACCCAGGTCGAGAATGAACCCACCAGCGGCAGCGCGATGGCGGCCAGCGCCAGCACCAGCAGCACCGGGCGCAGGTCGGCGCGGGTCTGCGGCAGGGGTGTATCGATATCGGCGGCGCTCACTGATGCGCTCCCAGCGACAGGCCCAGTAGCCGGGTCTGCAACGCGTCGTCCTGCGCCAGTTCGGCCATGCCGCCGGCGTGCACCACCCGGCCGTTGTCCATGACCGCGACGTGGTCGCCCACCTGGCGCGCGAAGTTGAAGTTCTGCTCCACCAGCAGGATGGTGGTGGAGGCCTGCTTGAGTTCCATGAAGGCGTCGATCATGTTCTGGATGATGGCGGGCGCCAGGCCCTTGCTGGGCTCGTCGACCAGCAGCAGGCGGCGCGGTTCGATGATGGCGCGCGCCACGGCCAGCATCTGCTTCTGGCCGCCCGACAGCTTGCCGGCGGGGTACAGCCAGAATTTCCTGAGCGCGGGAAAGAAGCCGAAGATCCATTCCAGCCGCGCGGTGTCCAACTGCGCGGCGCTGCGCGCCTGGCGCGCGGCCAGCAGGATGTTCTCTTTGACCGATAGGTCGGCGAAGATGCCCATGTTCTCCGGCACGTAGGCGATGCCCTGGCGCGCCATGTCGGGCGGCGAGGTGCGCACGCCCGGGCCGCCGACCGCGGCGCCATCAAAGCCGATGTGGCCCTGCGTCGCCTTCCACAGGCCCATGACGGTGCGCAGCGTGGTGGTCTTGCCGGCGCCGTTGCGGCCCAGCAGCATGGTGACGCCGGCGGCCGGCACCGACAGATCCACGCCGTGCAGGATGTGATACGCGCCGATGTGCGTGTGCACGTCCTTCAGTTCCAGCAAGGTGGCGCCGCTCATGTCGTCTTCTCCGGCAGGGCGGCGCCCAGGTAGGCCTGCTGCACGATCGGCGAGGCGATCACCTCGGCGGGCTCGCCGTCGGCCATCAATTCGCCGTTGTGCAGCACCACGATGCGGTCCGCCAGTTCGCGCACCACGTCCATCTTGTGTTCCACCAGCAGGATCGTCTTGGAGGCGTCGGCCTTGATCTCGCGAATCAGGTCCAGCACCACGGGCACATCGTCCACGCTCATGCCGGCGGTGGGCTCGTCGAACATGAACACCTGCGGCTCCAGCGCGATCAGCATGGCGATCTCGAGTTTGCGCTGGTCGCCGTGCGGCAGGTCGGCCGCGGCCTGGTCGCGGCGGGCCGTCAGGCGGGTGCGTTCGAGCAGCGCGTCGGCGCGCGTCAGCAGTGTCCGATCATCGTCCCACGTGCGCCAGAAGCGGATCTGCCGCCAGCCCAGGCCCTGCTGGCGCGACTGCAACGCCAGCCGCACGTTCTCGCGCACCGACAGGCGCGGGAAAAGCTGTGTCAACTGGAAGGCGCGCCCCAGGCCGGCATGCATGCGCGCCGGCGCCGACAGCCCGGTCAGGTCGCGGCCATTCAGGCGCACCGAGCCGGCGCTGGCGCGTAGTTGTCCCGAGATCAGGTTGAAATAGGTGGTCTTGCCCGCGCCGTTGGGCCCGACGATGGCCGTCAGGCTGCCCGGCGCGAAGCGGCAGCTCACCGCGTTGACGGCCACATGGCCGCCGAAGCGGATCGTGAGCGATTGGGTTTCCAGCATGAAGGGCAGGGCTCAGCGTTTGTTCTGGATCGGCACCGCCATCTGGTCGGGCGTGATTTCCTTGACCAGATCCTGCACCGCCCACGGCACCGAGGCATCGTTCTTGATGCGGAAGTGGTACATCGACTGCATGGCCTGGTGGTCTTCCGGGCGGAAGGTCATCTTGCCCTTGGGCGTGTCGAAGCTCATGCCTTCCATCGTCTTGATGAGCGTGTCGGTGTCGCTCTTGCCGGCGCTCTTGTTCAGCGCCGTCACGATGGCGATGGCGGCCGACATGCCCCCGGCGGTGAAGAAGTCCGGCGGCTGGCCGTAGCGCTTCTGGTGCTCGGCCACCAGCCAGTCGTTGATCGGGTTCCTGGGGATGCCGTAGTAGTAATAGGTTGCGCCTTCCATGCCGGCCAGCGACTTGAGCGGCGTCATCGCGGCCAGCGTGTTGCCGCCGGTGGCGATCTCGATGCCGAAGCGCTTGGGGTCGAGATCGGCGATCTTGAACGGATTGCCGGCGCCGGCCCACAGGATGAAGATGATCTTGCGGCCCGGCTTGTCCTTGAGCGCATCGAACAGGCGTTGCGCGCCCGCCGTGAAGTCGGTGGCGTTGGCCGGCAGGTATTCCTCATGCACGATCCTGGCCTGCTTGAGCGCGCCCTTGAAGGCCTTGACGCCGTCGCGGCCGAACGCGTAGTCCTGTGCCAGCATGGCAATGGACGTGTCCGGCTGGTCGAAGGCGACGGCGTTGGCGATGGCGTCCTGCGATGAATTGCGGCCGGTGCGGAAGATGTACTTGTTCCACTTGTCGCCGGTGATCGAATCGGCCACCGCCGGTTCCACCAGCAGGATCTTCTCGTACTCCTCGGCGATCGGCAGCATAGCCAGCGCCACGCCCGACGAGGTCGGGCCCACCGCGATGTCGGCATTGTCGTCAGCGTAGGCCGAGGCGAGCTGGGCGCGGGCGACGTCGGGCTTGCCCTGGTTGTCCTTCTCGATCACGCGGATCTTGCGCCCGGCCACCGTCATGGTGCCTTGCGTGGCGTATTCCAGGCCCAGCATCAGGCCGTTGTGGGTCTGCTTGGCGTAGGCCTCCAGCGGCCCGGTCTTGTCGTAGACGTGCGCCACGACGAAGTCCTTTGCCATGGCGGCCGAACTCAGGCACAGGCCGGCCAGCGCGGCGAGCAGGATGCGTTTCATGGGAGTCTCCTTGGTCCTAGTGGGCGCCGGCGGTTGCGTCGGCGGCCGGCGTGGCGAGAAATTGGCGGACGGCCTCGATCTGCGGCGCGACGTTCAGCGCTGGCGCGTGGCCGCAATCCGGAAAATCGATGCGCCGCGCGCGCGGGCCGCGGCGGGTCATGGCCTCGGCCACCTCGGGCAGCAGCAGGTCGGAATCGGCGCCGCGCAGCAGCAGCAGCGGCATGCGCAGCGTGTCGTATTCGGTCCAGCGCTCGTAGTCCGCCGGATGATGCTGGAACTGCCCGACGATGGCCGGATCGTAGTGCGCCGTGACGCGGCCGTCGGGCAGGCGGCGCACCGAGGTCTCGGCCATGCGGCGCCATTGCTCGTCGCTCTGCCAGCCATACGGCTTGTAGGCGGCGCGCAGCCAGGATTCCAGTTCGGTGACGGTGTCGAAGGCCGGCGGGCTGCCGGCATAGGCCATGATGCGGTCGATGGCCGGCTGCGGCAGCGACGGCCCGATGTCGTTGACCACCAGGTGTGTGATGCGGTCCTTGAGCGTGGTGGCGGCGGCGTACATGCCGGTGGCGCCGCCCATCGAGGTGCCGACCCAGCGCACCCGGCCCAGCCCCAGGCCGTCGAGCAGGGCGCGCGCCAGCCGGGCGTAGAAATCCAGCCGGTACTCGGCCACCGGATCGGGGCTCCATTGCGACAGCCCACGGCCGATCGTGTCAGGGCAGAGGATGCGGTAGTCGCCGGCCAGCGCCTGCGCCAGTTCGTCGAAGTCGCGGCCGGTCCGGGCCAGGCCGTGCCACATGATGAGCGCGGGGGCGTCCGGACGGCCCCATTCGGTGTAATGCAGCTCGCGGCCTTCGCAGCGCAGATAGCGCGAAGCCGGCGTGTGGCGAGCGGCCTGTGCGGGCGCGTTGGCCATGCGTCTCCTCCCGGGTTGTCCAGGTTGTATGCTTGTGGCGCTGACTATAGACTTGCGCCAGGCGCGGCCACAATGCGCCGGACCGCCCGCGGCAGGGTGAGTCAAGAATATGTAGACGCAGGGTCACGAGCCCCCGGCGACCCCGCGAACCAGGAGACCGCGCCATGCCCGACACGGAATTCGCCACTTCGGCCGTTGCTGGCGCCGAGCGGTACGAGCAATGGCGCGCGGCCCTGTCGGATGCCTTCGGGCCGTTCGAGGTGCACCATGGCCAGGCCGGCCAATTCGCCGGCCACGTGCGCTATGTGCGGCGCGCCAGCCTGCAGTTCAACGACCTGCACTATCAGGGACAGAGGATCGAGCGCACGCCCGGCAATGCCTCGCGGCTGGACCAGGAGTTCTACACCTTCGGTCTGCCTCTGGCCGGGCCGCTGGCCGTGGTGCAGCAGGGCCGCGAATTCCAGGTCGAGCCCGGCTGCGTCTACCTGATGAACCAGAGCCTGCCGTACCAGGCCACCGCGCTTGGCGCCGACGGCTACCGCAGCCTGAGCGTGTCGTTCCCGCGCAGCGCGCTGTCTCAGCGCGATTCGCGCATCGGTCCCTTCTACAAGCTGCGCGTCGACGACGGGTCGCCACGCGGCGCGATGCTGGCCAGCTACATGGACCACCTTTTCAAGGGGCTGGACGGTTGGTCGCCGGCGGAAGCGGCCGAACTGGGCGAACGGCTGATCGACCTGATCGTGCTGTTCCTGGTGCAGCCGGGGCAGGGGCATGCGTCGCAAGCCGACAGCAGCGTGACCATGGCGCATCGCCAGCGCGCCATGGCCTACATTCGCCAGCACCTGGCCGACCCGGCGCTGTCGCCGCAGCGGGTGGCGCAGGGCTGCGGCCTGTCGGTGGCCTACCTGCACCGCATCTTCCAGGCGGGCGACCTCTCGGTGGAAAGTTTCGTCTTCGATCAGCGCCTGGAGCGCTGCCGCGAACTGCTGCTGAACCCGGCCCAGCGTCACCGCGGCATCGCCGAACTGGCGTACCAGGCCGGCTTTGCCCACCCCTCGCATTTCAGCCGCCTGTTCAGGCGCCGCTTCGGCGTGTCGCCGCGCGAGTGGCGTGCGGCGCAGCAATGAAAAAGGCCCGCTTGCGCGGGCCTTGTCGCGAACAATAGCGATCAGATGTGCGTGATGAACTTGGTGACCAGGTAGCCGTCGAACGTTTCCAGTCCGCCTTCGCTGCCGATGCCGCTGTCCTTGATGCCGCCGAACGGCGTCTCGGCCAGCGCGCTGCCGAAATGGTTGATGTTGACCATGCCGGCTTCCAGGCCGTTGGAGACCTTGGTGGCGGTCTGCAGCGAATTGGTGAAGACGTAGGAAGACAGGCCGAACGGCAGGCTGTTGGCGCGCGCCAGCACTTCATCGGTGTCGGTGAAGCGGACCACCGGCGCCACCGGGCCGAAGGGTTCCTCGGTCATCAGCATGGAGTTGTCGGGCAGGTCGGTCACCACGGTGGGGGCGAAGAAGAAGCCCTTGCGGTCCAGCGGGCCGCCGCCGACGACCACCTTGCCGCCATGCTTCTTGGCGTCGTCGATGAAGGCGCTCATGGCGGGCACGCGGCGCTCGTGCGCCAGCGGGCCCATGTCGGTCCCGGCTTCCAGGCCGTCGCCGACCTTGATGTTCTTGAGCACGTCGGAGAAACGCGCCAGGAATTGCTCGTAGGCGCCGTTCTGGACGTAGAAACGGGTCGGCGAGACGCACACCTGGCCGGCGTTGCGCACCTTGAACTTGGCCAGCATGGTGGCGGCGCGGTCGATGTCGGCGTCGTCGAACACCAGCACCGGCGAGTGGCCGCCCAGTTCCATGGTGACGCGCTTCATGTGCGCGCCGGCCAGCGCCGCCAACTGCTTGCCCACCGGCACGGAACCGGTGAACGACACCTTGCGCACGATCGGCGAACGAATCAGGTAGTCGGAAATCTTGGCCGGTTCGCCCCAGACGATGTTCAGGCAGCCCTTGGGCAGGCCGGCGTCGTGGAACATGCGGGCGATCGCCATGACGGCGCTGGGCGAGTCTTCCGGACCCTTCAGCACCACCGTGCAGCCGGCGCCGAGAGCGGCGGCGATCTTGCGGATGGCCTGGTTGTAGGGGAAGTTCCAGGGCGTGAAGGCGGCGCAGACGCCGATCGGCTCGCGCACCACGATCTGGCGCACGTCCGGGTTGCGCGGCGGGATCACGCGGCCGTAGATGCGGCGGCATTCCTCGGCGTGCCAGTCGGCGTGTTCGGCGCAGGAGGTGACTTCGCCGATGGCCTCGGCCAGCGGCTTGCCCTGGTCCAGCGTCATGTTGCGGCCGATTTCCTTGGCGCGCTCGCGCGACAGGGTGGCGACCTTGCGCAGGATGGCCGAACGATCCATGGGAGAAGACTTCTTCCAGGATTCGAACGCGCGCTGGGCGGCGGCTAGCGCACGGTCCAGATCCGCTTCGGTGGCGTGAGGCAGCTGGCCGAGCACTTCCAGCGTGGCCGGGTTGATGACGTCCTGGGTGCGCCTGCCCTCGCCGGCGACGAATTCGCCGTCGATATACAGCGCCAACTGTTCATACATGCCTGTCTTTCCTTGCGAAATAGGAGTGGGTAGCGATCGCAATCGCCCATGCCAGTCTAAACCAGCTTGTCCGCCGCGGGGAGGGCCAATCTCCGTCGCCGGCTAGGAGCCAATGGCCGGCACTTGCGCCCCAGGTGCGCCATGGACAAAATGATGCATCTTTGGAAGTCTATATAGATACCTATTGTGCAACCTGCCGATACGCGTCCGCCCAGCCAGCCCAGTGTCTATTCCCGCGCCTTCTTCCGTTTCATCGACTGGTTGCGCCACCGCATCGCGCGAGCCTCCCTGGTGGGGGACCACCCGATCTTCCAGAACCGCCAGTTCCCCTGGATCGCCCGCCTCGAGGCGCAGGCGCCCGCGATCCGCGCCGAGCTGATGGCCCTGCTGGCCGAGCGCGAGCAGTTGCCGTCCTTCCATGAACTGTCCCCGGATGTCGGCATGATTACCTCCGACGACCAGTGGAAGACCTTCGTCTTCATGGGCTACGGCCTGCGCTCGGACCGCAACCTGGCGCGCTGTCCGGCCACCGCCCAGGCGCTGCGCGAGATTCCCGGCCTGCGCACCGCGTTCTATTCCATCCTCGAGCCGGGCAAGCGCATTCCGCTGCACACCGGCCCCTACAACGGCGTCCTGCGCCTGCACCTGGGGCTGCTGGTGCCGCAGCCGGCCGAACGCTGTTGGATCGAGGTGGGCGGCGAGCGCTACCACTGGAAGGAAGGCGAGGCCGTGGTGTTCGACGACCTCTATCCGCACCAGGTGCACAATGACACGGACGGCACCCGCGCGGTGTTGTTCGTCGACTTCGAACGTCCCTGCCGGGCGCCGATCCGCTGGCTGAACCGGCTGGTGTTGATGGCGGCGCCGTTCACCGACGAGATCCGGCGCGGCAAGGCGAACCACGACGCCTGGGAACGCAATTACTACCGGGATAAAACGGGGGCGGATTAATTCGGCCCCTGACCGGGGGGAAACGCGACGGTTGTCCACAGGCGCTGTCGCGTATTTGCTCACTATCTCAACAAAGGCCTTGCGCTCAAAATCTAACCAGGCTAGAATGGTCAGCTTTCCCAGATTGTCGATTGGCCTGGAACTAGCCGGGCCAACGTGTTGGGGGAATACCCGCAGGATTTCAACCCAGGGTCGTTGCGTTGCCACCAGCTGATGGTTTCAGGGCGAAAGCTCAAGACCAGCCAGCAACAAAGCAGGGCGGCTGACCTGACGGGACCAAAACTGGCAGGAATTGCAGTGTTCCCTTTTTTGGGGAAAACCGTATTTCCAGTTAAGTTGGAACAGGAAAAATCATGATCCAAATGCAGACCACGCTGGACGTGGCCGATAACACTGGTGCGCGTCATGTCATGTGCATTAAGGTGCTCGGTGGCTCCAAGCGCCGTTATGCCGGTATCGGCGACATCATCAAGGTGAGCGTCAAAGATGCGGCTCCGCGCGGACGCGTCAAGAAAGGCGAAATTTACAATGCCGTGGTGGTTCGTACCGCCAAGGGCGTGCGCCGTAAGGACGGTTCGCTGATTCGTTTCGGTGGCAATGCCGCCGTGTTGCTCAATGCCAAGCTGGAGCCCATCGGCACCCGCATCTTCGGACCCGTTACGCGTGAACTGCGTACCGAGAAGTTCATGAAGATCGTGTCGCTGGCCCCGGAAGTGCTGTAAGGAGCCCTACGATGAACAACATTCGTAAAGGCGACGAAGTCATCGTCCTGACCGGCCGCGACAAGAAGCGTCGCGGTACCGTGCTGGCGCGCGTCGATGCCGACCACGTCCTGGTCGAAGGCGTCAACGTCGTCAAGAAGCACGTGAAAGCCAACCCGATGGCCAACAACCCGGGTGGCATCGTCGAAAAGACCATGCCGATCCACATCTCGAATGTGGCGCTCTTCAACCCCGCCACCGGTCGTGGCGACCGCGTCGGCGTGCAAGAAGTCGAAGGCCGCAAGGTTCGCGTGTTCCGTTCCAATGGTGCCGTTGTCGGCGCCAAGGCGTAAGGGGCGATAGACATGTCTCGTTTGCAAGATTTCTACAAGAGCAAGGTCGCTGGCGACCTGCAGGCCAAGTTCGGCTACAAGAGCGCCATGGAAGTGCCGCGCATCACCAAGATCACCCTGAACATGGGTGTCTCGGAAGCCGTCGCCGACAAGAAGGTCATCGAGCACGCTGTCTCGGACCTGACCAAGATCGCTGGCCAAAAGCCTGTCGTGACCAAGACCAAGAAGGCTATCGCCGGTTTCAAGATCCGCGAAAACTACCCGATCGGTTGCATGGTCACGCTGCGTGGTCAACGCATGTACGAATTCCTGGATCGCCTGGTGGCGGTTGCGCTGCCTCGCGTGCGCGACTTCCGCGGCATCTCGGGTCGTGCTTTCGACGGCCGTGGCAACTACAACATCGGGGTGAAAGAGCAGATCATTTTCCCCGAAATCGAGTACGACAAGATCGACGCGCTGCGTGGGCTGAACATCAGCATCACCACCACCGCGAAGACCGACGAAGAAGCCAAGGCGCTGTTGACGGCCTTCAGCTTCCCGTTCCGTAACTAAGGGGCTGATGACGTGGCTAAACTTTCCCTCATCAATCGCGACATCAAGCGCGCCAAGCTGGCTGACAAGTTCGCCGCCAAGCGCGCTGAGTTGAAGTCGATCATCGACGACCAGTCGAAGACCGACGAAGAACGTTACCAAGCTCGGCTCAAGCTGCAACAGCTGCCGCGCAATGCCAACCCGACGCGTCAACGTAACCGTTGCGTGGTCACCGGTCGTCCGCGCGGTGTGTTCCGCAAGTTCGGCCTGACGCGCCACAAACTGCGTGAAATGGCGATGAAGGGTGAAATCCCCGGCATCACCAAGGCCAGCTGGTAGGAGAAAGAATATGAGCATGAGCGATCCCATCGCCGATATGCTGACCCGCATTCGCAATGCGCAGCAAGTGGACAAAGTTACGGTGAGCATGCCCTCCTCGAAGCTGAAGGCGGCCATTGCCGCCGTGCTGAAGGACGAAGGCTACATCGACAGCTTTGAAATCAAGGGCACCCAGGCCAAGCCTGAGCTCGAGATCACCCTGAAGTACTACGCTGGCCGTCCGGTCATCGAGCGCATCGAACGCGTTTCGCGCCCCGGTCTGCGTATCTACAAGGGCCGTACCAGCATTCCTCAGGTCATGAACGGCCTGGGCGTGGCTATCGTGTCGACCTCGCGCGGCGTCATGACCGACCGTAAGGCTCGCGCCAACGGCGTCGGCGGCGAAGTGCTGTGCTACGTGGCCTAAGGAGAAATTCGAATGTCACGTATCGCTAAGTATCCGGTCGACCTGCCCAAGGGTGTCGAAGCCGACATCAAGCAGGATCAGATCACCGTCAAGGGCCCGCTGGGTTCCCTGACCCAAGCCCTGACTGGCGACGTTACGGTTCAGTTGGACAACGGCAAGCTGACGTTTGTCGCCGCCAACGAAACCCGTCACGCCAACGCCATGTCGGGTACCGTGCGCGCGCTGGTGGCCAACATGGTCAACGGCGTGAGCAAGGGATTCGAGCGCAAGCTGAATCTGGTTGGCGTGGGTTACCGCGCCTCGATTCAAGGCGACGCCGTTAAGCTGCAGCTCGGTTTCTCGCACGACGTTTTGCACAAGTTGCCGGCCGGTATCAAGGCCGAATGCCCCACCCAGACGGAAATCGTCATCAAGGGCTCCAACAAGCAAGTCGTCGGTCAGGTGGCCGCTGAAATCCGCGCGTACCGCGAACCCGAACCCTACAAGGGCAAGGGCGTGCGTTACTCGGACGAACGCGTCGTCATCAAAGAAACCAAGAAGAAATAACGGCGCACGCAAGGACGAATCATGGACAAAAAAGTTTCCCGTTTGCGTCGTGCGGTTCCGACCCGCCGGAAGATCAACGAGCTGCGCGTTCATCGCCTCTCGGTTTTCCGCTCGAACCAGCACATCTACGCCAATATCATTTCGCCGGAAGGCGATCGCGTTCTGGTCAGCGCCTCGACGGTGGAAGCCGAAGTGCGCGCCCAGTTGGCTGGCCAGACCGGCCAAGGTGGCAACAAGGCCGCCGCTTCGCTGGTTGGCAAGCGCGTGGCTGAAAAGGCCAAGGCTGCCGGTATCGAACTGGTCGCTTTCGATCGCTCGGGCTTTCGTTACCATGGCCGCGTGAAAGCGCTGGCCGATGCCGCGCGTGAAGCCGGCCTGAAGTTCTAAGCGAGGATCTGTCAAATGGCTAAAGTACAAGGCAAGAACGCCGCGGAAAAAGAGAACGATGACGGCCTCCGCGAAAAGATGATCGCGGTCAACCGCGTGAGCAAAGTGGTCAAGGGTGGTCGCACCATGAGCTTTGCCGCGCTGACCGTGGTTGGCGATGGCGATGGCCGCGTCGGCATGGGCAAGGGCAAGGCGCGTGAAGTGCCGGTGTCGGTTCAGAAGGCTATGGAACAGGCCCGTCGCGGCATGTTCAAGGTGGCCCTGAAGAACGGCACGCTGCACCACACCGTGGTCGGCAAGCATGGCGCCGCCACCGTGCTGATTTCGCCCGCTGCTGAAGGTACCGGCGTCATCGCCGGCGGCCCGATGCGCGCTATTTTCGAAGTGATGGGTGTGCGTAACGTGGTTGCCAAGAGCCTGGGCTCGAGCAACCCCTACAACATGGTTCGCGCCACGTTGAATGGCCTGCGCGCCTCCCTGACCCCGGCGGATGTTGCTGCCAAGCGCGGCAAGACCGTCGAAGAGATCCTGGGGTAAATCATGGCTCAGAAGCAGATCAAAGTGACCCTCGTGCGCTCCGTGATCGGTACCAAGCAATCGCACCGTGACACGGTTCGCGGTCTGGGCTTGGGCCGTATCAACAGCAGCCGCGTGCTGGTCGATACGCCCGAGGTGCGTGGGATGATCCGTAAGGTGGATTATCTCGTTTCCGTCTCGGAAGCCTAAGGAATCACCATGTCGGATATGCAACTTAATACGCTGAAGCCCGCCGAGGGCAGCAAGCACGCCAAGCGCCGCGTCGGCCGTGGCATCGGTTCGGGTCTGGGTAAGACCGCCGGCCGTGGTCACAAGGGTCAGAAGTCGCGCTCGGGCGGTTTCCATAAGGTTGGCTTCGAAGGCGGTCAAATGCCGCTGCAGCGTCGCCTGCCCAAGCGTGGTTTCACCCCGCTCGGTCAGCACCTGTACGCCGAAGTCCGTCTGTCGGACCTGCAAGCCGTGCCCGTCGACGAAATCGACGTGCAAGTGCTGAAGGCGGCTGGCGTGATTGGCCAGGCGGTTCGTTACGCCAAGGTCATCAAGTCGGGTGAACTCTCGCGCAAGGTCGTGCTCAAGGGCATTACCGCGACGGCTGGCGCTCGCGCCGCCATCGAAGCCGCGGGCGGCTCGCTTGCTTGATCACGAGGTGACGAGTGGCTAACGCGCAGGCATTGGGTAAAACCGGAACGCGGTACGGCGACCTCAAGCGCCGCCTCGTGTTCCTGGTGCTCGCCCTGGTGGTTTACCGTTTGGGTACACACATCCCCGTTCCGGGTATCAACCCGGACGCGCTGGCGGACTTGTTCCGCCAGAACCAGGGCGGGATCCTGGGCCTGTTCAACATGTTCTCGGGCGGGGCGCTCTCGCGCTTCTCGATTTTTGCCCTGGGGATCATGCCGTACATTTCGGCATCCATCATCATGCAGTTGATGTCGGTGGTGGTGCCGTCGCTGGAAGCGCTCAAGAAAGAGGGCGAGGCCGGCCGTCGGAAGATTACCCAATACACCCGCTACGGCACGGTCGTGCTGGCGCTGGTGCAGGCAGTGGGCATTTCGGTTGCGCTTGAGTCCCAGCAGGGACTTGTGATCGATCCGGGCATGCTGTTTCGCTTCACGACCGTCGTGACCCTGGTCACCGGCACCATGTTCGTCATGTGGCTGGGTGAGCAGATCACGGAGCGCGGTCTCGGCAACGGGATTTCCATCCTGATCTTCGCAGGTATCGTTGCGGGCCTGCCCGCGGCGCTGGCTGCACTGTTGGACCTGGTCCGCACCAACGCGATGTCCGTGCTGTCGGCACTGTTCATCGTGGCCCTGGTGGTGCTGGTTACCGCTTTTGTGGTGTTCGTGGAACGCGGACAGCGCAAGATCACGGTGAACTACGCCAAGCGTCAGGTCGGCAACAAGGTCTACGGTGGTCAAAGCTCGCACCTGCCGCTGAAGCTGAACATGGCCGGGGTGATTCCGCCGATCTTCGCGTCGTCGATCATCCTGTTCCCGGCCACGATCACGAGCTGGTTCTCCAGCAGTGAGAACATGCGCTGGCTTAGCGACCTGGCTGCGGCCCTGTCGCCTCGTCAACCGCTCTACATCACGCTGTATTCGGTCGCGATTATTTTCTTCTGCTTTTTCTACACGGCTCTGGTGTTCAACAGCCGCGAAACGGCGGACAACCTGAAGAAGAGTGGTGCGTTTGTTCCGGGCATCCGTCCGGGCGAACAGACGGCCCGCTACATCGACAAGATCCTGATGCGTCTGACGCTCGCAGGTGCCATCTACATCACGTTGGTGTGCCTGTTGCCGGAATTCCTGGTGATGCGGTGGAACGTCCCCTTCTACTTCGGTGGTACGTCTCTGTTGATTATTGTGGTGGTGACGATGGATTTCATGGCGCAGGTCCAGGCCTACATGATGTCTCACCAGTACGACTCGTTGCTCAAGAAGGCTAACTTCAAGGGCGCGGGTTTGCCGATGCGGTAAGCAAAAGATGTCCAAGGACGACGTCATTCAGATGCAAGGCGAGGTTCTTGAGAACCTCCCGAACGCGACATTTCGCGTCAAGCTCGAAAACGGCCACGTGGTGTTGGGCCATATTTCCGGCAAGATGCGTATGCATTACATCCGGATCCTGCCGGGTGACAAGGTCACAGTGGAGCTCACGCCCTATGACCTGACGCGAGCCAGGATTGTTTTCCGCTCCAAGTGAGCGAAACCGGATTACGGAAAATTAGGAGTCAACCATGAAAGTAATGGCATCGGTTAAGCGGATCTGCCGCAACTGCAAAGTTATCAAACGTCACGGCGTGGTGCGCGTTATCTGCACCGACCCGCGTCACAAGCAGCGTCAAGGCTAACTCGGGTTAGCGACTACGCAACGGATTTATTCAAGGAACAGTCATGGCCCGTATTGCTGGCATTAACATTCCGCCGCATCAGCACGCCGAGATCGGCCTGACCGCCATTTTTGGCATCGGTCGTACGCGCGCTCGCAAGATCTGCGAAGCGGCTAACGTCCCGTTTGACAAAAAGGTCAAGGATCTGAGCGACGCTGAACTGGAACGCGTCCGCGAACACGTTGGTGTGTTCACGGTCGAAGGTGACCTGCGTCGTGAAGTGCAGCTCTCGATCAAGCGTTTGATCGACCTGGGAACCTACCGCGGCATGCGCCACAAGCGCGGCCTGCCCGTGCGCGGCCAGCGCACTCGCACCAACGCCCGCACCCGCAAGGGCCCGCGTCGTGCTGCTGCGTCCCTGAAGAAATAATCGAGGAACTGGATTATGGCGAAAGCTTCCACCAGCGGCGCTTCGCGCGTGCGCAAAAAGGTCAAGAAGAACGTCTCGGACGGCATCGCGCACGTTCACGCTTCGTTCAACAACACCATCATCACCATCACCGACCGTCAGGGCAACGCTTTGTCGTGGGCCACGTCGGGCGGTGCTGGCTTCAAGGGTTCGCGTAAGTCGACCCCGTTCGCCGCGCAGGTCGCCGCTGAAACGGCCGGCCGTGTCGCGCTGGAATACGGCATCAAGACGCTGGAAGTGCGTATCAAGGGCCCCGGCCCCGGCCGTGAATCGTCGGTCCGCGCCCTGAACGCGCTGGGCATCAAGATCTCGTCCATCGCCGACATCACGCCCGTTCCGCACAACGGCTGCCGTCCGCCGAAGCGTCGTCGTATCTAAAGGGAATCCACATGGCACGTTATATTGGACCCAAATGCAAGCTCTCGCGCCGCGAGGGTACTGACCTGTTCCTGAAGAGCGCCCGCCGCTCGCTGGATTCCAAGTGCAAGCTGGATTCCAAGCCTGGCCAACACGGCCGCACTTCGGGTGCCCGCACTTCCGACTACGGCCTGCAGCTGCGCGAAAAGCAAAAGCTCAAGCGCATGTACGGCGTGCTGGAAAAGCAATTCCGCAAGTACTTCGCTGAAGCCGAGCGTCGCCGTGGCAACACCGGCGAAACGCTGATCCAGCTGCTGGAATCGCGCCTGGACAACGTCGTCTACCGCATGGGCTTCGGCTCGACCCGCGCCGAAGCTCGCCAGCTGGTGAGCCACCGCGCCATCGAACTGAACGGCCACACCGCCGACATCGCTTCGATGCTGGTCAAGGCTGGCGACGTCATCTCGATCCGCGAAAAGGCCAAGAAGCAAGGCCGTATCAAGGAATCGCTCGACCTGGCCACCAGCATCGGCATCCCCCAGTGGGTGGAAGTCGACACGACCAAGCTGACCGGCACGTTCAAGTCGGCTCCCGATCGCGCTGACGTCGCTCGCGACATCAACGAATCGATGGTCGTCGAACTGTACTCGCGTTAATCCCGCCTGCCGGCGCCTCCTTCGCAAGGTGCTGGCACGCTGGTTTCGCGACCGGTTTGCAAGTCTCGCAGCAGCCCGCTTTCCGCCTTTTGGCGGGGCGGGCTTTGCGGTAAGTATCGGGCGGCTTTTTGCGCTGCCCGCGTTTCACGTTTCAACCTGTCCATCAGCCTTATCGGTGTAACGAGCCGAGGGTATTGAAAAGGAACACAGTACATGTCCACTCAAGGTTTCCTGAAGCCGCGCTCCATTGAAGTCGAACCGGTCGGCACCCACCATGCCAAGATCGTGATGGAGCCGTTCGAGCGCGGCTACGGCCATACGCTGGGCAACGCCCTGCGCCGCATCCTGCTGTCTTCGATGACCGGCTACGCGCCGACCGAAGTCCAGATGACGGGCGTGGTGCACGAATACTCGACCATCCCGGGCGTTCGCGAAGATGTCGTCGACATCCTGCTGAACCTGAAGGGCGTGGTCTTCAAGCTGCACAACCGTGACGAAGTCACCCTGGTCCTGCGCAAGACCGGCGCCGGCACCGTGCTGGCCAGCGACATCGAGCTGCCGCACGACGTCGAGATCATCAACCCCGGCCACGCCATCTGCAACCTGACGGACGCGGGCAAGCTGGAAATGCAGATCAAGGTCGAGAAGGGCCGCGGCTACGTGCCGGGCAACGTGCGCGCGCTGTCGGAAGACCGCACCCACACCATCGGCCGCATCGTCCTGGACGCCTCGTTCAGCCCGGTCCGCCGCGTCAGCTACGCGGTTGAAAGCGCCCGCGTGGAACAGCGCACCGACCTGGACAAGCTGGTCCTGGACATCGAAACCAACGGCGTCATCTCGCCCGAGGAAGCGGTGCGCCAGTCGGCTCGCATCCTGATGGACCAGATCTCGGTCTTCGCCGCCCTGGAAGGCGCCGGCGATTCGTACGAAGCCCCGGTCCGCGGCACGCCGCAGATCGACCCGGTGCTGCTGCGTCCGGTCGACGACCTGGAACTGACCGTGCGTTCGGCCAACTGCCTGAAGGCCGAAAACATCTACTACATCGGCGACCTGATCCAGCGCACCGAGAACGAACTGCTCAAGACCCCGAACCTGGGTCGCAAGTCGCTCAACGAGATCAAGGAAGTCCTGGCCGCACGCGGCCTGACGCTGGGCATGAAGCTCGAAAACTGGCCCCCGCTGGGCCTGGAGCGTCCGTAAGTCTTGCAAGGGTGGCGCCCCTCTCGCAGGGGCGTTTCCCGCGGCGCCCGGCTTCACTGCCGGGCGGTTTGCGAAACCGTCGTAAAATGCACCGTTTTCCACCGGACCGCGGCCTGGTTGCAGGTCGATAGAAGAGCCGGATAACCCGATGGCGGAAACGCCTTCATTAGATTCAAAGGATACTTATCATGCGTCACGGTAATGGCTTGCGTAAGCTCAACCGCACCAGCAGTCACCGTCTTGCCATGTTCCGCAACATGGCCGTTTCGTTGATCACCCACGAAGCCATCAAGACCACGCTGCCCAAGGCGAAAGAACTGCGCCGCGTCATCGAACCCCTGATCACGCTGGGTAAAGAACCCACCCTCGCGAACAAGCGTCTGGCTTTTGCCCGTCTGCGCGATCGCGATGCCGTGGTGAAGCTGTTCGCCGAAATCGGCCCGCGCTACGCGGCCCGCAACGGCGGCTACACCCGCGTGCTGAAGATGGGTTTCCGTCAAGGCGACAACGCGCCCATGGCTTTCATGGAGCTGGTCGACCGTCCGGAAGTCGATGAGGCCGCTGAGGACAGCGCCGAATAAGTTTCGGTGTCTAGATAAGCGACAAGGGCGGGTCTTCGGACCCGCCCTTGTTTTTTGCGCGGCGCTTGCGGGCCGTCCAGGCAGCGCAGGCGCGCCGATCGTTATGAGGCGTACAGCTCCCCCCGCAATTGCGCGGCGGTGGCCGCCAGGGCCTCCTGGGGCGCCTGCGGCGGCATGCGGAACGTCAGGTCCTGCTGCTCGATGTACTGGGTCGAGGTGATGTCCTGTGGATGATGCATCGGGATCACGTGCGCATGGGTATGCGCGACGTGGATGCCGGTGAAGGCGAAGCCGACGCGGTCCACCCCGTATAGCCGCTTCATGTGGCGGCCGAGCTTCTGCCCCAGGTTGACGATGTGGCCGGCCAGGTCGGCGGGCATGTCCTCGTAGTAGGGATAGTGCTGCTTGGGAATGAGGAGCGTGTGGCCGGGGCGCACCGGCTGGATGTCCAGGAACGCCATCAGGCGGTCGTCTTCGTGGATGATGTGGGCCGGGATCTCGTGGCGGGCGATGCGGCAGAACAGGCAGTTATCGGACATGCTTGCCTCGGAGGGGATGGGTGCGCGATGGCCGCGGGTCTGATTGTCGGCGGACGCGGGCGGCGATACCGATAAAATACCCCGAGTTACATCCCACACGGGTATTCCCAGGAGGCTCCATGTTGCGCGATGACGACGTCGTGCTGGTCATCAGCAATGCGCCGGACCTGTTGCTGGCCAAGCGCATCGCTCACGTGCTGGTCGAGGATGGCCTGGCCGCCTGCGTGAACCTTGGGGCGCCGGGCCTGTCCATCTACCAGTGGCAAGGCGAGGTGGAGGGGGCCGAGGAAATCCCCATCCACATCAAGACCACCTACGCGCGCCACAAGGCCGTGGTCCAGGCCCTGGCGCAGATGCATCCCTACGACGTGCCCGAAATCATCGTGCTGCCGGTCATCGGCGGCGCCGCGCCCTATCTCGACTGGGTGCGCCAGCAGACGGCCATCGTGCAGAACAAGAGAGACTGATGTTGCAACCCGCGGTCCGAACCGGCGCACCGATGCGTGCCTTTTTCCCCAAGTTGCTGGCGCTGCTGGCCATGGCCATGCTGTGGCTGGCCTGGAACGCGCCGGCGCGCGCCGAGGCCGAATTCCTCGAACCCGAAAAGGCCTTCGTCTTCAGCGCGGCGATGGCCACGCCGGATACCGTCGAGCTGCGTTTCCGCGTGGCGCCAGGCTACTACATGTACCGCGAGCGCTTCGGCATCAGCATCAGTCCGCTGGGCGCGGCCACGCTGGGCGAGCCGGTCTACCCCAAGGGCGACGTCAAATACGACCCGACCTTCGAGAAGGACATGGAGGTCTATCACCAGGACGTGCTGATCCGCGTGCCGGTGACGCCCGGCGGCCAACCGTTCACGCTGACGCTGACCGGCCAGGGCTGCGCCGATGCCGGCCTGTGCTATCCGCCAATGGACAGCAGTGTGAAGCTGACGCCGGTGGCGGGCGGCTACGCGCTGGCGGGCGGCGGGGGCGCCTCGGCCGCGCCGGCCGCTGCGGGCGGCGGCCTGAGCGCGCTGGTGAACGCGGGCGATACCGGCCTGGCCGATGCGCTGGGCGGATTGGGCTGGATCAAGACGGCCGGCGTGTTCCTGGTGCTGGGCCTGCTGCTGGCGTTCACGCCCTGCGTGCTGCCGATGATTCCCATCCTGTCGTCGATCGTGCTGGGCGGCGCCAGTCAGGAACGCCCGACGCGCGGCCGCGGCCTGGCGCTGGCGGCAACCTACGTGCTGGGCATGTCGGTGGTCTACACCGCGCTGGGCGTGGCCGCCGGCCTGAGCGGCGCGGGCCTGGCCGCGTGGCTGCAGACGCCGTGGATCCTGACCCTGTTCGCGATCCTGCTGGCGGTGCTGGCGCTGGCGATGTTCGATGCCTTCACCTTCCAGATGCCGTCCGGCATCCAGGCGCGGCTGGCCGAGCGCTCGTCGCGCATTCCAGGCGGCCGTTACACCGGCGCGTTGCTGATGGGCGCATTGTCGGCGCTGATCGTCGGGCCGTGCGTGGCCGCGCCGTTGGCCGGCGCGTTGCTGTACATCTCGCAGACCGGCGACGTGGTGCTGGGCGGCGCGGCCCTGTTCGCGATGGCGTGGGGCATGGGCGTGCCGCTGCTGATTGTCGGCGCCTCGTCGGGCGCGCTGCTGCCCAAGGCCGGGCCGTGGATGGATGGCGTCAAGCGGCTGTTCGGCATGCTGCTGCTGGCGACGGCTTGGTGGATGCTGATTCCGGTGGTGCCGACCTGGGTGCAGATGACGGGCTGGGCCTTCCTGGCGATCGTCGGCGCGGTGATGCTGCGCGCGTTCGACGCGTTGCCGGCGGGCGCCGGCTCGGCGCGCATGTTCGGCAAGGGCATCGGCCTGCTGCTGGCCCTGGCCGCCGCCGCGTGGCTGATTGGCGCGGCCAGCGGCGGCCGCGACGTGCTGCAGCCGCTGTCGCATTTTGCCTCCGGCGGCCCGGCGGCCTCGGGCGCCGCCGCGCATGCTGGCGAGGTGCAGTTCAAGCGCGTGCGCAATAACGCCGAGCTGGACGCGCTGCTGGCCGCGAGCACGCAGCCGGTGATGCTGGACTTCTACGCCGACTGGTGCGTATCGTGCCGCGAGATGGAGCGCTTCACCTTCACCGATCCGGGCGTGGCGCAACGCATGGCCGGCATGCTGCTGGTGCAGGCCGACGTGACCGCCAACAATGCCGACGATCGGGCGTTGCTCAAGCGTTTCCGCCTGTTCGGCCCGCCGGGCATCATGTTCTTCGAACCCGGCGGCAAGGAATTGCCGGACGCGCGCGTGGTGGGCTTCCAGGACGCCAAGCGCTTCACCGAGTCACTGGACCGCGTGCTATTGCGTTGAGCGGTGGCCGGCCGCTACCATGAGGGTTCGCGCCGCGTGGGCGGCGCCTCCAACCCCTCAGGCCGGCGCCCGTGACGTCTCCGACAGTCGATGCAAGCCAGGACCGCACCGGTCTGATCTATCTGCAATTGATGTTCGTGATGGCCACCTGGGGCCTGAACATCGTCTCCATCAAGTATCTGACGCAGCACATGGATATCCGCGCCCTGGCGGCCTTGCGGATCGCCGTGGCGTTCGTCGCCGTCACCCTCATCGTCAAGGCGCGGCGCGGCCGCATTCCGAAGCTGGGACGCGTGGAACTGGCCTGGGTGGCGCTGGCGGGCTTCCTGGTGGTGTATGCGCACCAGAGCGCGCTGGTGTACGGGCTGCAGTTCTCGTCGGCCGCCAATGGCACGCTGCTGATGGCCACCAGCCCCTTGCTGTCGGCGTTGCTGGCGGCCCTGTTCTATCGCGAGCGGCTGACGTGGCTGCGGATCGCCGGCGCCTTGCTGGGCCTGGCCGGCGTGGCGATGGTGGTGGTGGGCAGCGGCGCGCAGTTGGGGCTGACCGGCTGGGGCGACGCCATCGTGTTCCTGGCGGTGGCGGTGTTCGTGTTCGGCGGGCTGGTGATCCAGCGCATCTCGCGCACGCTCGATCCGCTGGCGATGCTCTGGTACATGTACCTGGCCGGCGGCCTGATGCTGATGGCGCATGCGGCCATGACGCCCTCGTCGTATGACGCGGACAACTGGAGCATGACGTGGTGGCCGTGGCTGGTGCTGCTGTTCTCGGCGGTGATCGCCTCGGGCGTCAGCAACATCCTGTGGAACGCGGGCATTGCCAGGCTGGGGATCAGCCGCGCGGCGCTGTTCGTGAACTGGCTGCCGATCTTCGGCCTGCTGTTCGCCGCGCTGTTCCTGGACGAGCACGTCACGCTGGTGCACGTGGCGGGGCTGGCCTGCATTCTCAGTGGCACCTGGCTGGGCCTGCGCCGCGGCGCGCCGGCGTCGCGTTGAAACCGCGGCGGGCCGCAAGGGCCCGCCGGTAGTTGGCGTTGCATGGGCGCGTTTCGTGTGCGCGCTTCATGCCGAGGCTCGCGGATGACGAGCGGGGCAGGGCCGAGCAGGCCCCGCCAGCCGGGATCAGCGCTGCTGCTTGAGCAGCCGCGCCGCTTCGATCGCGAAGTACGTCAGGATGCCGTCGGCGCCAGCGCGCTTGAACGCCAGCAGCGCTTCCATCATGACCTTGTCGTGGTCCAGCCAGCCGTTGGCCGAGGCCGCCTTGATCATCGCGTATTCACCGCTCACCTGGTAGGCGAAGGTCGGCACGCGGAAGGTGTCCTTGACGCGGCGCAGCACGTCGAGGTACGGCATGCCGGGCTTGACCATGACCATGTCGGCGCCTTCCTGCAGGTCGGCCGCGACTTCGCGCAGTGCTTCGTCCAGGTTGCCCGGGTCCATCTGGTAGGCCATCTTGTTGGACTTGCCCAGGTTGGTGGCCGAGCCCACGGCGTCGCGGAACGGGCCGTAGAAGGCGCTGGCGTACTTGGCCGAGTAGGCCATGATCTGGGTGTGGATGTAGCCGTTGGCCTCCAGCGCGCGGCGCACGGCGCCGATGCGGCCGTCCATCATGTCGCTGGGGGCGACCATGTCGACGCCGGCCGCGGCCTGCGTCAGGGCCTGCTTGACGAGGATCTCGACGGTGGGCTCGTTCACGACGTAGCCGTTTTCATCGATGACGCCGTCCTGGCCGTGGCTGGTGTACGGGTCCAGCGCCACGTCGCACAGCACGCCCAGGTCGGGGAATTGTTTTTTCAGTTCGCGCACCACGCGCGGGATCAGGCCGTCGGGGTTGGTGGCTTCGATGCCGTCGGGCGTCTTGAGCGCCGGGTCGATGGCGGGAAACAGCGATAGCACCGGGATGCCCAGCGCCACGCATTCCTCGGCCACCGGCAGCAACGTATCCAGCGAATAGCGCACCACGCCCGGCAGCGACGGCACGGCCTGTTTCAGCCCTCTGCCCTCGGCCACGAAGACCGGATAGATCAGGTCGTTGACGGTGAGGGCGTTCTCGCGCACCAGGCGGCGGGTGTAGTCGTCGCGGCGCAGGCGGCGGGGGCGGGAAACCGGGAAGTCGGGGGTGATGATCTGCGGGTTCATGGTACGACCTTGGGAGAAATCCAGTTTTCTATGTGCGCGCCAGCTTCTTCCAGGCCGATGCGCTCCGGCGCCGAGAAGGGGATGGTGTGCAGGGCGCCGATGTCCGCCAGGTCTTTGCGCACCGAGAACACGGTGCGCACGCGCTGGCCGTAGGGCAGCTTGTCGGCTTTGGTGAGCAGCGCCAGCACCGGGCGTCCGGTGGGGGCGATGAAATTGGCCAGGCGGCGGTCCAGTTCGGTGACGCCGCGGCGGATGTCGATGAGCAGCACGATGCCGGCCAGCGATTCGCGGTCGCGCAGGTAGCCGCCCAGGATGTCGGCCCATTTTTCCTTTTCGTCGCGGGCCACGGAGGCATAGCCGTAGCCGGGCAGGTCGACGAGGTAGCCGATGTGGCCTTCGGGGTTCAACGGGTCGGGCAGGCCGAACATGTTGATCAGGCGCGTGCGGCCCGGCGTCTTGCTGGAGAAGGCAAGGCGGCGCTGGTTGCACAGCACGTTGATGGCCGTGGACTTGCCGGCGTTGGAGCGGCCGACGAAGCAAACCTCGGGCGCGTCAGGAGGCGGCAACTGGTCGAGGCGAGCGGCCGACGTAAGGAAAGAGGCGCGATGTAGGAGGGACACGGATGGCTTTGGCTACAGTTGGTTTCGAGCCCTATTGTATAATCCGGCGTTTGCAACAGTGGTCCCCGTGCGCGGAGCCGTCTCTTTTGCTTACCGTTGAGGGCATTTCGTACCCGCCGGTCATCCGGCTTCGAAGGTACTGCCGCCTTTGACGCGCAGGCAAACGGGCAAATCAGGTTCGATACGGTTTTCCAGATGTGCGGGCAGGCGTGGGCGCCTTTTTGCGCCTTGATCGATGTGATCGTCGAGGTCTTCATGAAGCGTGTGCTGTCCCGGATGTTGGTTGCGAGCGGGCTGTTGCTCGGCGCCTCCGCCTTTTCTACTACGAGCTTCGCCGCTGACGGCGCCGCGGGCCCGGCCAAGCCGGATGCCGCCAAGGGCGGGCAGTTGTTTGACCAGGGCGATGCCTCGCGCGGCATCATCGCCTGTGCGTCCTGTCATGGCGCGGCGGGTAACAGCACCATCCCGGTGAATCCCAACCTGGCCGCGCAACCCCACGAATACCTGGTCAAGCAGTTGACCGACTTCCAGGTCAAGCAGGGCGCCAAGCTGCCGGTGCGCAATGGCCCCGGCGGCAATCCGACCCCCATGACCGCCATGGCGCAGAACCTGACGCCGGCAGACATGCAGAACATTGCGCTGTACCTGGCGCAGCAGCCGCTGAAAGAACCCGCCACGGCCGGCCAGGAGAAGTTGGTTGACCTGGGTCAAAAGATCTGGCGCGGCGGTTTGCCCGAGCGCAATGTTCCGGCTTGTGCCGCATGCCATTCTGCCAATGGCGCGGGCATTCCGGGCCAGTACCCCCGCCTGTCGGGCCAGTTCCCCTTGTACATCGAAGAGCAGCTCAAGCTGTTCCGCAGCGGCGATCGCGCCAACGACGTGATGCACGCCGTGGCCGACCGGATGTCGGATGCCGACATCAAGGCCGTGGCGGACTACGCGGCTGGCCTGCGGTAGCCGTACGCCGGCACGCGCGCGGCTGGTCCGCGTTCACGCAACCTGGCATGGCGGAACCTGATTCCGTCATGCGCTGTCTACGAGGGGGGTAGCCGATCGCGCGGCCCCCCTTTTTTCATGAATTCGACTCAGACACACTCCCGTCCCTCCCTGCGCAGCCTGCCCCGCGATCTGTTTGAATTGCTGGGCTCGATGCGTTTCGCCGTCAGCCTGCTGATGTTCATCTGCGTGGCGAGCCTGGTGGGGACGGTCCTGCAGCAAAACCGCTCGTCCAACAACTACATCGACCAGTTCGGGCCGTTCTGGTTCGAGGTGTTCGACAAGTTCTCGATCTGGCACGTCTACAACAGCTGGTGGTTCCTGCTGATCATGGCGTTCCTGGTCATTTCGACGTCCGTCTGCCTGATCCGCAACGCGCCCAAGATGCTGCGCGACGCGCGTTCGTTCCGCGAGCACGTGCGCGGCGGCAGCCTGCGGGCCTTTCCGCACCGGGTCGAGACCGAGGCGCCCACCGACGTGCCGCGGACCGCGGCCGGCCTGACGGCGCTGCTCAAGCGCATGGGCTATGCGGTGCGCGAGCGCCAGGACAGCACGGGCGTGCTGCTGGCGGCCAAGAAGGGCAGCGCCAACCGGCTGGGTTACGTGTTCGCCCACGCCGCCATGGTCATCATCTGTATCGGCGGCCTGCTCGACAGCGAGCTGCCGGTGCGCCTGCAGGTCATGTTTGGCGGCAAGAAACCCATTGTCGAGAACATGCTGATTTCCGAGGTGCCGGAGAGCGGCCGCCTGTCGGTCAACAACCCCAGTTTCCGCGCCAGCGTGCTGGTGCCGGAGAACGGCCAGGCCAGCACCGCGGTCGTGATGGTGGGCGACGGCGCGCTGGTGCAGCCGATGCCGTTCACGCTGAAGCTCAAGAAATTCATCGTCGATTACTACTCGACCGGCATGCCCAGCCGCTTCGCCAGCGAAGTCGAAGTGACCGATCCGGATACCGGCAAGCGTTTCGATTCGACCATCGAGGTGAACGAGCCGCTGCGCTTCAAGGGCATGACGGTGTACCAGTCCAGCTTCGATGATGGCGGCAGCACGGTGGTGCTCAAAGGCTACCCGCTGGTGGGCGCCGACAGCGCCACGTTCAATGTTGACGGCACCGTGGGCAAGACTTCCGAAGTAAGCGCTAACACTGCGCGTGGCCCGCGCAGCATGGGCGTGGAAATCACGGCCCTGCGTCCGATCAACGTCGAGGACCTGACCCGCGGCGATCCCAAGGGCGGCAACCAGAGCTTCGCCGAGCATGTGGCCTCCGTGTCCGGCAGCGCCGCCGGCAAGAAGAACGAAAACCTGCGCAACGTGGGTCCCAGCGTCGAATACAAGCTGATCGACGACGCGGGCCAGGCCCACGAGTTCCAGAACTACATGCTGCCGGTGCAACTGGATGGCGCCAGCGTGTTCCTGGCCGGCGTGCGCAACAATGCCTCCGAACCGTTCCGCTATCTGCGCATCCCGGCCGATGACGACAGTTCCGTGGCCGAGTTCATGCGGCTGCGCGCGACGCTGGCCGATCCCGCCGCGCGACAGGAGGCGGCCCGTCGCTTCGCCGAGCGCAACAGCCCCAGCGGCGCCGACCGCCAGCCGCTGCAGACGGCCGCCGAGCGCGCCCTGGAAACCTATGCCTCCGGCGGCCTGCAGGCCGTGGCCGCGTTCCTGCAGGCCAACACGCCGGCCGCCGACCTGGAGCGCGCCGCGGACGTGGTGATCCGCCTGATCGGCGCCAGCATGAACGAACTGCGGGCGGTCGAGCGCGAACGCGCCGGCTTGCCGCCCGTGCCCACAGAAGGCCCCGAGGCCGAGCGTGCCGCGCTCTGGTCGCGCCTGGCGGTGGCGGCCCTGTCCGACCTGACGGTTTATCCGGCGCCGGTCTTCTTCTCCCTGGCCGATTTCAACCACGTGCAGGCCAGCGTGTTCCAGGTCAGCCGCACGCCGGGCAAGAATACGGTCTACCTGGGCAGCCTGTTGCTGGTCCTGGGGGTGTTTTCGATGTTCTATATTCGGGATCGTCGCGTCTGGATCTGGATCAAGCCGCAGGAAGGCGGCAGCGGCATCCTGGCGGCGATGACGTCGCAGAAGCGTACACTCGACTTCAACCAGGAGTTCGATCGCTTCAAGCAGGCGCTGCTGCGCCAGAAAGGGTCTTAAGGTTTCCTATGTCCACGACGACCACCACGCATTCCCCCACGCCCGACAACCTATGGCAGGACAGCCTGTCCGAGACCGGTGACAGCCGCGCGCAGCGCGGCCGGCCGGACTGGACGGACATCGTGTTCTTCCTGCTGCTGGCGGCGGGCGCCGGTTTCGCGCTGACGCGTTTCAGCGGCGCCATGGACTACTACGAGAAGATCATCCTGTGCGGCACCGTGCCGGTGCTGGCCTGGATGGGCTGGCTGTGGCGGCCCCTGCGCCGCCTGATGGTGGCCTGTGCGATCGCGGCCGGCCTGGCGCTGATGCTCTACGGCAACGATCTGGCGCGGGCCGAACAGGTGTTCTTCCTGAAATACCTGTTCTCGTCGCAGTCGGCCATCCTGTGGATGAGCGCGTTGTTCGCGCTGGCCATGGTCTGCTACTGGATCGGTTTCTTCAGCCCTACCGCGGCCTGGCTGGGCACGGCCCTGACCTGGGGCGCGGTGTTCGCGGGCGTCACCGGCCTGCTGGTGCGCTGGCGCGAGGGCCACCTGATGGGCCCGGATCTGGGCCACATCCCGGTCAGCAACCTGTACGAAGTGTTCGTGCTGTTCGCGCTGATCACGGCGTTGTTCTATCTGTACTACGAACGCAAGTACGCCACGCGCGCGCTGGGCGGCTTCGTGCTGCTGGTGGTGACCTCGGCGGTGGTGTTCCTGCTGTGGTATTCGTTCACGCGCGATGCCGGGCAGATCCAGCCGCTGGTGCCGGCGCTCAAGAGCTGGTGGATGAAGCTGCACGTGCCGGCCAACTTCATCGGCTACGGCACCTTCTCGCTGGCGGCGATGGTCGGCTTCGCCTACCTGGTCAAGCAGCACGGCCAGACCTCGTCGTGGCTCAAGCTGGCGCCGCTGTTCGTGCTGGGCGTGCTGCTGTGCGCCGAGCCGATGGTGTTCCGCACCGACGGCCTGTCGGCCACCTGGATGCTGTATTTCGGCATCGGCGCCGTGATCGTCGGCGCCATCCTGCTGGGCCGGCGCCGCATCGCCGCCGCGCTGCCGCCGCTGGAGGTGCTGGACGACATCATGTACCGCGCCATCGCCATCGGCTTCGCCTTCTTCACCGTGGCGACCATCCTGGGCGCGCTGTGGGCCGCGGACGCCTGGGGCGCCTACTGGCAGTGGGACCCCAAGGAAACCTGGGCGCTGATCGTCTGGCTGAACTACGCGGCCTGGCTGCACATGCGGTTGATCAAGGGCCTGCGCGGCACGATGGCGGCCTATTGGGCGCTGACGGGCCTGCTGATCACCGGCTTCGCCTTCCTGGGCGTGAACATGTTCCTGTCGGGCCTGCATTCCTACGGCCAGCTCTGATCTGGCGCACGGCAAAAGGCCCCGCTTCGACGGGGCCTTTTTCATTGGAAAGCCAGGGCGCGTTCAGGGCAGCGTCGACTCGCCGCGCAGCAGGTCGTCCAGCGTTTCGCGCTGGCGCACCACGTGATAGCGGTCGCCGTCGACCATGACCTCGGCCGCGCGTGGGCGGGTGTTGTAGTTGCCGGCCATGGTCATGCCGTAGGCGCCCGCCGATTCCAGCGCCAGCACGTCGCCTTGTTCCAGCGCCAGCGCGCGCTGCCGGGCCAGCCAGTCGGCGCTTTCGCAGACCGGGCCGACGATGTCGTATTCGAGCGTGTCGCCCGCGCGTGGTCGCAGCGGCCGCAGGCCGTGCCAGGCGTCGTACAGCGCCGGACGCATCAGGTCGTTCATGGCGGCGTCGACGATGGCGAAGTTGCGCGCCTCGCCGTGCTTCAGATACTGGACGGCGGTCAGCAGCACGCCGGCGTTGCCGACCAGCGACCGGCCGGGTTCGAGCACCAGCCGCAAATGGCCGTGGCCACGCGCCTGCAGGCGCTGAAACACATGATCCAGCAGGGCCTTGGGCGAGGGCGGCACTTCGTCGCGGTAGCGGATGCCCAGGCCGCCGCCCAGGTCCAGGTGTGACAGGCGGATGCCGATGCCGTCCAGGTCGGCGACCAGGTCGAGCAGCTTTTCCAGCGCGTCGAAGTAGGGACTGATGTCGGTCAGTTGCGAGCCGATGTGGCAGTCCAGGCCGGTGATCTCGAGACCAGGCAGCAGGCGGGCGCTGCGGTAGGCGTCCAGCGCCGCCCCGATGGGGATGCCGAACTTGTTTTCCTTGAGGCCGGTGGAAATATAGGGATGGGTCTGCGCGTCGACATCCGGGTTGACGCGCAGCGCCACCCGAGCGCGTTGCCCGGTTTCCTGGGCAACGTCGGACAGCCGCTGCAATTCGGCTTCGGATTCGACGTTGAAGCACATGACGCCGGCGGCCAGCGCCGCGCGCATTTCCCAGGCCTGCTTGCCAACGCCGGAAAAGACGATGCGGGCGGGATCGGCGCCCACGGCCAGGGCCCGTTTCAATTCACCGCCGGAGACGATGTCGAAGCCCGCGCCGAGACGGGCGAATTCCTTGAGGACGGCCAGGTTGGAATTGGCCTTCATGCCGTAGCAGACCTGCACGGGGCGCTGCCCAACGGCGCTGCGGTAGGTTTCCCAGGCGGCCTTGAGCGCCGCGCGGGAGTAGACATAGAGCGGCGTTCCCAGTCTTTCGGCCAGATGGTCCAGCGGCACGTCTTCGGCGTACAGCACGTTATTGCGGTACTGGAAGTACGGATGCCCGGCCAGTTCGGGCGGAACCGGGAACGCGGCGGTCATGGCAGGGAGGGCGCGGATGGTATCTGCGGCACCTGGGGCGTGGTTTGTCGCTGTCCGGGGGGCGGCGGCTTGCCGTCAGGCGTGGGCATGTACAACGGACCCTTGTAGCCACAGGCCGCAACCATGCCGGTCGCCAACAGCGTGGCTACAATGCGAAGAGACATGCGGCTGAATGCCAATTGGAACACTGGGAACTCCGTAATTCTTGCAGGCTCGATTATGACCGAATCCGAATTTCTTGCGTTGATCGACCAGGTGCTGAACAGCATCGAAAGCCAGGCCGATGACTGGGCGGCTTCGCTCGACGTCGACGTCGAAACCAGCCGCAGCGGCAATGTGCTGACGATGGTGTTCGAAGACAATACCCACGTGGTGGTGAACAGCCAGGCCGCCATGCAGGAACTGTGGGTGGCCGCACGCAGCGGCGGCTTCCACTACCGCTACGACGGCCAGCACTGGAACGATACCCGAGGCGGCCCGAATCTGCCCGACGCGCTATCGCAGATCTGTTCCGCCGCGGCGGGCGTGCCCGTCACGATCCGCCTGTAGCGTCCCGCAAAAAAAGGCCGGCGATTCGCCGGCCTTTTTCATTCCATTCAGAACGGGATCTTCTGCGACCACGGCTGGGCGCTTTGCGTGCCCACGCCAGGCGCCACCTTGATGCGGTTGTCCTCGCCGCTGTCGCTGTTCAGGCCGTTCAGGAACTCGCCCAGCGTATCGGCCTGCGGCAGGCCCAGGCGGGCCACCGCCTGTCCGGGCGGGAATTCCGAGAAGTAGTACTCGCCGTTCTCGACGATGATGCCGTCGGGACGGGGGCGCGGCTTTTCTTCCGGCACGCCCTTGAGCACGTCCTGCATGTAGTCGACCCAGATCGGCATGGCCACGCCGCCGCCGGTTTCGCGCGAACCCAGCGACTTGGGCTGGTCGAAGCCGAGCCAGGCGGTGGCCACCAGCGACGGCGTGTAGCCCGAGAACCAGGCGTCCACGGATTCGTTGGTGGTGCCGGTCTTGCCAGCGATGTCGTTGCGCTTGAGCAGCACGCGGGCGCGGGCAGCGGTGCCGTAGGTGGCCACGCCGCGCAGCACGTCGTCCATGATCCAGGCGGTGCGCGGGTCGATGGCGCGGGCCGCGGCGTCGCCGGCCACGGTGGGCTTGGCCTGCATCACGATCTTGCCGCTGCTGTCGGTGACGCGGTCGATCAGGTAGGGCGTGACGCGATAGCCGCCGTTGGCGAACACCGAGAACGCGCCGGCCAGTTGCAGCGGGGTCACCGAACCGGCGCCCAGCGCCAGCGGCAGCACCGCGGGCTGGCGCGCCTTGTCGAAACCGAAGCGGGTCAGGTAGTCCTGCGCGTACTGCGGACCGATGGCCTGCAGGATGCGGATCGAGACCATGTTCTTGGACTTGTACAGGCCCTGGCGCAGCGTCAGCATGGGCTCGTACTGGTTGCCGTAGTTCTTCGGGTTCCAGGCCTTGGAGCCGGTCTGCGCCGCGGTCAGCTCGAACGGCTGGTCGGAGATCTGCGTGGCCGGCGTCAGGCCGCGCTCGAGCGAGGCGGCGTAGATGAACGGCTTGATGTTCGAGCCGGGCTGGCGCCAGGCCTGCGTCACGCGGTTGAAGTTGCCGCGGTAGAAGTCGAAGCCGCCGACCATGGCGCGGATCGCGCCGTCCTGCGGCGACAGCGCCACGAACGCCGCCTGCACCGACGGCAGGTTGATGATTTCCCAGTTGTCGCCCAGCTTGCGGATGTAGACCACCGAGCCGCGCTTGATGCGCTGCTCGGGCTTGGCCTTGTCGTTGAGCGCGCGCGCCACCACGCCCAGCACCTTCTTGTCGGTGACGGTGATGATCTCGCGCGAGCTGCGCGCCAGCTTCACTTCGGTGGGGCTGGCCGACAGCACCAGCGCGGTCAGCAGGTCGCCGCTGTCGCTGAACTTGTCGAACACGCCGTCCAGGAATTCGTCCAGGGCCTGCGGGTTGTTTTCGGTGCCCGGGGGCAGGTCGAGCTGTTCCTCGGGGCCGGGGTAGGGCGCGCGGCGGGTGTATTCCAGCACGCCTTCGCGCACGGCGCGGTAGGCCGCTTCCTGGTCCTTGGACTGGACCGTGGTGTAGATGTTGATGCCGCGCGAATAGACGTTGTCCTGGTACACGTTGAACAGCAGTTGGCGCGCCAGTTCGGCCACGTATTCGCCATGGATGCTGTAGCCGCCGGCCGGCGTGCCTTCGGCCGACTTCATGACGATCTGCTGCGCCATCGCCGTCTTGTATTCAGGCTCGGTCAGGTAGCCGAGCGACAGCATGCGGCCCAGCACGTAGCGCTGGCGCAGCTCGGCGCGGGGGCGGTTGG
The DNA here is from genome assembly GCF_044232075.1 of Achromobacter sp. EB05. Taxonomy (NCBI): domain Bacteria; kingdom Pseudomonadati; phylum Pseudomonadota; class Betaproteobacteria; order Burkholderiales; family Alcaligenaceae; genus Achromobacter; species Achromobacter sp. EB05. Next base: position 6,149,742 of record NZ_CP155917.1, on the reverse strand, counting down.
AGATCGGGTTGAAGCGCGACGGGGCCTTGGGGATGCCCGCCAGCATGGCGGCTTCGGCCGGGGTCACTTCCGACAGCGGCTTGCCGAAGTAGGTGCGCGAGGCGGCCGCAAAGCCGTAGGCGCGGTGACCCAGGTAGATCTGGTTCATGTAGAGCTCGAGGATCTGGTCCTTGGTGAGCTCCGATTCGATCTTGAACGTCAGCAGCAGTTCGTAGAACTTGCGCGAGTACGTCTTTTCCGACGACAGGTAGAAGTTGCGCGCCACCTGCATGGTGATGGTGCTGGCCCCCTGCGTCTTGGACATGTTGATCAGGTTGGTCAGGCCGGCGCGCACCACGCCGGTCCAGTCGATCCCGCCGTGCTGGTAGAAGCGGTCGTCTTCGGCCGCCAGCACCGCGGACTTCATCACGTCCGGGATTTCATTGAAGCGCAGCACGTTGCGGCGTTCTTCGCCGAATTCGCCGATGAGCACCTTGTCCGCCGTGTAGACGCGCAGCGGCACCCGCGGGCGGTAGTCCGTCATGGCGTTCAGGTCCGGCAGGTTGGGCCAGGCCAGCGCCAGCGCCATGCCCGCCAGCAGCACGCCGCACAGGAACAGGCCGGCAAAGAAAATGCCGGTCTTGACGAAAAAACGCAATATCGGGGAACCGTTATTGGCGGGCTTGTCTTTTTTGGAGGAATTCTGCGGCTTGCTCATCGCGGCGATTTTACGGGTATCTCCGGTCCCGCCTCAGTGTGGCGGATCGGTTTCTGTAACAAGATAGTTCAGTGTGGCGCGCGGGCAACTTGGCGGCAGATGTGATAATGCCGTCATGAACTTTTCCGCTCACTCATGTCCGGAGGCTGCCCCGGACCTGGCGCCCTCCGGCGAGGCGCCCGAAAACCAGCCCTGCGCCTCGGAGTGCCTGGGCAAGGCCGTGTCGTTGCCGCACGACCTGCCCATCTTCCTGGTGGGGATGATGGGAGCGGGCAAGACGACCATCGGCCGTGGCCTGGCGCGTGCCCTGGGGCGCGATTTTATCGATCTGGACCATGAGCTCGAGGCGCGTTGCGGCGTACGGGTGCCGGTAATCTTCGAAATCGAGGGTGAGGCCGGTTTCCGTCGCCGGGAATCCGCCGCCCTGGAAGAGTGTACCCAACGGCGCAACATAATTCTCGCCACCGGTGGCGGCGCCATCCTGGCCGCCGAAAACCGGGCGCGCCTGCGCGAGCGGGGTATCGTGGTCTATTTGAGGGCCAGTGTGGACGAATTGTTCCGCCGCACCTGCCGCGATCGCAACCGGCCGCTGCTGGCCACCGCCGATCCGCGCGGCACGCTGCGCGACCTGATGACCCTGCGCGAGCCCCTCTACAAGGAAGTCGCCGACCTGGTGGTGGAAACCGGCTCCATGCCCATCCACACCCTGGTCAAGGCGCTCCTGCCGCAATTACAAGCCTTCGAGAAGCAGATATGAACGTTGTTGAGGTCGACACCCCGGGCGGACAGTACCCCATCCGCATCGCGCCGGGGCGCCTGGATGCCCTGGACGAAAGCATCCCCGCCGACGCCACCGCCATCGCGGTGGTGACCAACCCGACCGTGGCGGCGCTGTATGGCGAACGCGCCGAAGCCGCCCTGGCGCGCACCGGCAAGCGGGTGCTGCGCATCGAGCTGCCCGACGGCGAGTCGTACAAGGACTGGCAGTCCCTGAACCTGATCTTCGACGCGCTGCTGGGCAATCGCCTGGACCGCCGCTGCGTGCTGGTGGCGCTGGGCGGCGGCGTGATCGGCGACATGACCGGCTTCGCCGCCGCGGTGTACATGCGCGGTGTGCGTTTCGTGCAGGTGCCCACGACCCTGCTGGCCCAGGTCGATTCGTCGGTCGGCGGCAAGACGGCCGTGAACCATCCGCTCGGCAAGAACATGATCGGCGCGTTCTACCAGCCGCTGGCGGTCGAGATCGACACCGCCGTGCTGGCCACGCTGCCGGCGCGCGAAGTGTCGGCCGGCCTGGCCGAAGTCATCAAGTACGGCCTGATCCTGGATCCGGAATTCTGGACCTGGTGCGAACAGAATGCGCAGAAATTGCGCAGCCTGGACCCGCAGGCCATCGCCTACGCCATCCGCCGCTCGTGCGAACTGAAGGCGCAGGTGGTGGGCAAGGACGAACGCGAATCCGGCCTGCGCGCCATCCTGAACCTGGGCCACACCTTCGGCCACGCCATCGAGGCGGGCCTGGGCTATGGCGCCTGGTTGCACGGCGAGGCGGTCGGCTGCGGCATGGTGCAGGCGGCGGAACTGTCCGCGGACGTGGCAGGCTTTCCCCGCGCCGACGTGGCCCGCGTGCGCGCCTTGGTCGAGGCCATCGGCTGTCCCGCGGTTGCGCCCGACCTGGGAGCCGATCGCTGGCTCGACCTGATGCAGGTCGACAAGAAGACCGAGGGCGGCGAGATCCGCTACGTGCTCATGACCCGCATCGGCGAAGCGATGATGCGGGCGGCGCCGGCCGATGCCGTGCGCGCCGTACTGGCCCGAACCACTCAATAAAGAATGCTGGAGAGACGGTGTCGCAGATGAAAGAACTGGCTTCCTATGCATCCGACCCGTCCCGATCGCGCGGCCGGGCCTATGCCGAACCCGCACCGGAAAACCGTACGGAATTCCAGCGCGATCGCGACCGCATCATCCATTCCGGCGCGTTCCGGCGGCTGGAGTACAAGACCCAGGTCTTCGTGAACCACGAAGGCGATCTGTTCCGCACGCGCCTGACGCACAGCCTGGAAGTGGCGCAGATCGCGCGAACCCTGGCGCGCAGCCTCGGGCTGTCGGAAGACCTGACCGAAGCCATTTCGCTCGCGCACGATCTGGGCCACACGCCGTTCGGTCATGCCGGCCAGGACGAACTCAACGCCTGCATGCGCGAGCTGGCGCCCGAGGCCGGCGGCTTCGAGCACAACCTGCAGAGCCTGCGGGTGGTCGACGAGCTCGAAGAGCGCTATGCCGATTTCAACGGCCTGAACCTGTGCTTCGAGACCCGCGAGGGCATCCTCAAGCATTGCTCGGCGGCCCATGCGCGGCAACTGGGCGCCGTGGGCGAACGTTTCCTGGCGCGCACCCAGCCGTCGCTGGAGGCGCAGATCGCCAACCTGGCCGACGAAGTGGCCTACAACAACCACGACATCGACGACGGCCTGCGCTCGGGACTGGTAACACTGGAGCAATTGCAGGGCGTGTCCATCTTCCAGCGTCATCATGCCGAGGTGCTGGCGCGTTATCCCGAACTGGCGTCGCGCCGCGCGGTGGCCGAGACCATCCGCCGCATGATAAATACGCTGATCGGCGACCTGACGCGCACGTCGCTGGCGCGCATCCGCGAGGTGGCGCCAGCCTGCGCCGACGACGTGCGCCGCGCGCCGCCGCTGGCTGGATTTTCGGACGACATTCGGCGCGAAGCCGACGAACTCAAGAAGTTCCTGTTCGACAATCTGTACCGACACTACCGCGTGTTGCGCATGACCACGAAGGCGCGGCGCATCGTGCGCGAACTGTTCGCGGCGTTCCTGGACGATCCGCGCCTGTTGCCGCCGGACTATCGGCGCGCCGCCTTCAACGACCAGGCCCGCGCCATCGCCGACTACATCGCCGGCATGACCGACCGCTACGCCATCCGCGAGCACCGGCGCCTGTTCGACATGAGCTAGGCGCCGACGCCAGGCGGCGTTCAGGCTGATGTGTCCTGGGCGGTACCCGCGCCGGGTTCAGGTGGCGAGACGCGGCCCAGCGGCGTCAACGATGCTTGCGGTAGGGCTCGTCGGCCTCGACGAAGGTGGCTTCGGCGCGCGCGTCGCGCATCCATTCCTGCATCGCCGGCAGCGCCAGCACCGCGTCCATGTAGTCGCGCACCGGGCCGGCCGCGGCGATGCCGTAGGTGACGAAGCGCGACACCACGGGGGCAAAGAACGCATCGGCGATCGAGAAGGCGCCGAACAGGAACGGGCCGCCCTGGCCGAATTCCGCGCGCGTGTCCTGCCAGATGGCGTGCATGCGCGAAATCTCCTGGCGCGCGGCCTCGGGGATGTCGATGCCAGGCAGGTGCGCCTCGATGTTCATCGGCAGCGCCTGGCGCAGCGCGCCGAAGCCGCTGTGCATCTGCGCCGCCAGCGAACGGGCGCGGGCCCGGGCGCGGGCGTCCTGCGGCCACAGGCGGGCCTCGGGATGCTGTTCAGCCACGTATTCGCAGATCGCCAGCGAGTCCCAGACCGCCAGGTCGCCATCCAGCAGCACCGGCACCAGTCCGGCGGGCGTGAGCGTTTCCAGGTGGCGGGCGAACGCCTCGGTGAACAGGCCAAGCTTCTGTTCGGTGAAAGCGACGCCGGTGGCGCGCAGCGCGAGCCATGGCCGCAGCGACCACGACGAGTAGTTCTTGTTGCCGATGATCAAGGTGTACATGCCGATTCCCCTTAGTGACAGGCCCTGATTGTGCCGCGCCGTTCAGCCGCCGGGCGTGCGGCGCAGCAGTTTGCCGAGATAGTGTCCGGTGTGGCTTTCCGGCGCCGCCGCCACGTCTTCCGGCGTGCCTTGCGCCACGACCCGGCCGCCGCCGTCGCCGCCTTCGGGGCCCATGTCGACGAGCCAGTCCGCGGTCTTGATGACGTCCAGGTTGTGCTCGATGATGAGCACGGTGTTGCCGCTGTCCACCAACTGGTTGAGCACCTGCAGCAGCAGTTCGATGTCGCGGAAATGCAGGCCGGTGGTGGGCTCGTCCAGAATGTACAGCGTGCGGCCGGTGCTGCGGCGCGACAGTTCCTGCGACAGCTTCACGCGCTGCGCTTCGCCGCCCGACAGCGTGGTGGCGCTCTGGCCCAGCCGGATGTACGACAGGCCGACGTCGATCAGCGTGTGCAGCTTGCGTGCGATCGCCGGCACCGATTCGAAATACTCCAGCGCCTGCTCGACGGTCAGGTCCAGCACTTCGCTGATGTTGCGGCCGCGGTAGCGGATCTCGAGCGTTTCGCGGTTGTAGCGCTTGCCGTGGCAGACGTCGCAGGGCACGTACATGTCGGGCAGGAAGTGCATCTCGACCTTGACCACGCCGTCGCCCTGGCAGGCCTCGCAGCGCCCGCCCTTGACGTTGAAGCTGAAGCGGCCGGGATCGTAGCCGCGGGTGCGGGCCTCGGGCACGCCCGCGAACAGTTCGCGGATCGGGGTGAACAGGCCGGTGTAGGTGGCCGGGTTGCTGCGCGGCGTACGGCCGATCGGGCTCTGGTCGACGCTGATGATCTTGTCGAAGTTCTCCAGGCCCTGCATTGCGACGTAGGGGGCCGGCTCGCTCTGCGCATGATGCAGTTGGCGCGACACCGCCACCGCCAGCGTGTCGTTGACCAGGGTCGATTTGCCCGAGCCGGATACGCCCGTGACGCAGATCAGCCGGCCGGCAGGCAGGCGCAGGTCGACGTTCTTGAGGTTGTTGCCGGTGGCGCCGGTGAGGGTCAGCCAGGGCAGATCGTCCGTGACGGGGCGGCGCTGCGGGATGGCGATGGCGCGTTGGCCGCTCAGGTACTGGCCGGTGAGCGAATTCGGGTCGCGCTGCACGGTCTCGGGATCGCCCTGCGCCACCACTTCGCCGCCGTGCTCGCCCGCGCCCGGGCCCATGTCCACGACCCAGTCGGCCATGCGGATCATGTCCTCGTCGTGCTCGACCACGATGACGCTGTTGCCCAGGTCGCGCAGGTGCTGCAGCGTGCCGATGAGGCGATCGTTGTCGCGCTGGTGCAGGCCGATGGAGGGCTCGTCCAGCACGTACATCACGCCGGTCAGGCCCGAGCCGATCTGGCTGGCCAGGCGGATGCGCTGGGCCTCGCCGCCGGAGATGGTGTCGGCGCTGCGGTCCAGCGACAGGTAGTTCAGGCCGACGTTGTTCAGGAAGCTCAGGCGCGCCTCGATCTCGCGCACGATGCGCTGCGCGATCTCCTGCTTGGATCCGGTCAGGGTGAGGTCGCGGAACCACGCCAGGCAGGTCGAAAGCGGCATCGCTTCGACTTCATAGATGGCCTGGCCGTGGCGCTCGCCGCCGCGCGGATCCTGGCCGATCAGCACATTGCGCGCTTCCGGCCGCAGGCGCGATCCGCAGCAGTCGGGGCAGGTCTTGATGTTGCGGTACTTGCCCAATTCCTCGCGCACGGTGGCCGAATCGGTCTCGCGCCAGCGGCGTTCCAGGTTCGGAATCACGCCTTCGAAGGTGTGGCGCTTGACGGTGCTGCGGCCTTTTTCATTCAGGTACAGGAACGAGATTTCCTCGTCGCCCGAGCCGTAAAGCACTTTGTCGCGCAGCGCCTCGGGCAGGTCCTCGAAGGGCGCCTCGATGTCGAATTCGTAGTGCGCCGCCAGGCTGGTCAGCAGCGAATGGGTGAAGGCGTTGCGGCGGTCCCAGCCGCGGATGGCGCCGGCCGCCAGGCTCAGCTCGGGGAAGGCGACCACGCGCTTGGGATCGAAAAACCCCACCTGGCCGATGCCATCGCAACTGGGGCAGGCGCCCATCGGGTTGTTGAAGCTGAACAGGCGCGGTTCCAGTTCCGGCAGGCTGTGGCTGCACACCGGGCAGGCGTAGCGGCTGGAGAAGACCTGTTCACGGGCGCCGTCCATGTCCAGCGCCAGCGCGCGGCCGTCGGCCAGTTGCAGCGCGGTCTCGAAGCTCTCGGCCAGGCGCTGCTTGCTTTCGGGCTTGATGCGCAGGCGGTCGATGACCACGTCGATGTCGTGCTTCTCGGTTTTCTTCAGCGGCGCCATGCCGTCGATTTCGACCATCTGGCCGTCCACGCGCAGGCGCACGTAGCCCTGTGCCTGCAGGCTTGCGCATTCGTCCTCGAAGCTGCCTTTCTTGCCGCGCGCGATGGGGGCCAGCACCGCCAGCCGGGTGTCGGCCGGCCAGGACAGCACCGCGTCCACCATCTGGCTGACGCTCTGCGCCTGCAGCGGCAGGCCGTGGTCCGGGCAATAGGGCGTGCCGACCCGCGCGTACAAGAGGCGCAGGTAGTCGTGGATCTCGGTGATGGTGCCGACCGTGGAGCGGGGGTTGTGGCCCGCCGCCTTCTGCTCGATCGAGATGGCCGGCGACAGGCCCTCGATCAGGTCGACGTCGGGCTTGTCCATCAACTGCAGGAACTGGCGCGCGTAGGCGGACAGGCTTTCGACGTAGCGCCGCTGCCCCTCCGCGTAGAGCGTATCGAATGCCAGCGAGGACTTGCCCGAGCCGGACAGGCCGGTAACCACCACCAGTTTGTGGCGCGGCAGATCCAGCGAGACGTTCTTGAGATTGTGGGTGCGGGCACCCCGAATGCGTATGGTCACGTCTATCGGGCTCTTTTAAGCGGTTGCAAAGGCCAACTTGGTACTATAGCGCGCCGAGTCCCCAGGCCATAGATCAGACCGCCAGCGCATGACATTCACGCGCGAACGGCCCTCGTCATCGTTGAAAATTCCGCATGCCGGCAGACACGAAACTGAAATTGACCCCTTCCGAGCGCCGTGCCAGCGTGGCGCTGGCCGGTTTGTTCGCCGCGCGGATGCTGGGGTTGTTCCTGTTGCTGCCGGTGTTCGCCGTGGCCGCCCGCGGCCTGCCCGGGGGGGATGACCCCGCCCGCGTCGGCCTGGCGCTGGGTATGTACGGCCTGACCCAGGCGTTCATGCAAATTCCCTTCGGGCTGGCGTCGGACCGCTGGGGCCGCCGGCCGGTGGTGCTGTTCGGCCTGCTGCTGTTCGTGGCGGGCAGCGTGGTCTGCGCGCAGGCCGACGACGTGTTCTGGATCACCATCGGTCGCGCCATCCAGGGGGCCGGGGCCATTTCGGCCGCCGTGACCGCCTGGCTGGCCGACGCCACCCGTGACGAGGTGCGCACCCGCGCAATGGCCATGGTGGGCGGCTCGATCGGCCTGTCGTTTGCCGCGTCGCTGGTGCTGTCGCCGCTGCTGGTGGGCTGGTGGGGGTTGTCGGGCCTGTTCTGGACCATCGCCTGTCTGGGCGTGGTGTGCCTGGCGGTGGCGCGCTGGGTGGTGCCGGTGGTGCCGCGCACGCAGGCCCGCAGCATGCAGGCCGCCAGTCCGCGCCAGGTGCTGACCCATGCCGACCTGCTGCGGCTGAATTTCGGCGTGTTCGTGCTGCACCTGATCCAGGTGTCGCTGTTCGTCGTGGTGCCGGCGTTGCTGGCCAAAGTTGGCGGCCTGGATGCGCGTGAGCTCTGGAAGGTGTATCTGCCTGTGATCCTGGTGTCGTTCGTGCTGATGGTGCCGGTGGTGTTCGTGGCGGAAAAGCGCCGCGCCCACCGGGGCGCCTTGCGCGCCGCCGTGGCCGGCCTGGTGCTGGTGTGCGCGCTGCTGCCGGCGGCCAGCCACGGCTTTTACACCCTGGCGGCGGCGCTGACCGGCTTCTTCGTGGCCTTCAACGTACTGGAGGCGCTGCAGCCTTCGCTGGTGTCTCGGGTGGCGCCGCAGGCCTACAAGGGCCTGGCGCTGGGCTTCTACAACACTGCCCAGGCCGCAGGCCTGTTCACCGGCGGCGCATTGGGCGGCTGGATCGCCTCGCATTCCGGCCCCGGTGCGGTGTTCGTCGGCGCCGCGGTGCTGGCCGCCGTCTGGCTGGCCGTGACGTGGGCGCTCAAGCCGCTGGCCTAGAAGACCGCGGTTGGCGAAAGTCGCGGATCGCGCCGCCAACGGTGTCCAACAGCGGTGAAATCGTTTCCCTGGACGGATGGCTTTGTCACCAATCGGGTTTGGCGCGCCAGACGCTTTTCGTCGATAATAGAAGGCAAATTAGGGCTTCACCGGCGTCGCCGGTCATCGCTGCGATGACCGGCGAGTTTCATGAAGCCGGTCTTCAACATCGCTATTTATGTTGTTGCCGGCGCGCTCGCGGCAACGCGTGGCACAGGCTGTCAACAACAGAGGGACAACGGCATGGCATCGGTTAACAAAGTCATTCTCGTGGGCAACCTGGGTCGCGACCCGGAAGTCCGCTACAGCCCCGACGGGGCCGCAATCTGCAACATGTCCATCGCCACCACCTCCACCTGGAAGGACAAGGCATCGGGCGAGCGCCGCGAAGAAACCGAATGGCACCGCGTGGTCATGTACAACCGCCTGGCCGAAATCGCCGGCGAATACCTGAAGAAGGGCCGCTCGGTCTACATCGAGGGCCGCCTGAAGACTCGCAAGTGGCAGGACAAGGACACTGGCGCTGACCGCTACAGCACCGAAATCGTGGCCGACCAGATGCAGATGCTGGGCGGCCGCGAAGACGGCGGCGGCGGTGGCGGCAGCTACGGCGGTGGCGGCGGCTACGACGACGCGCCCGCGCGCCAGCCGCAGCAGCGCGCCCCGGCACAGCGCCCGGCGCCGCAGCAGCGTCCCGCGCCCCAGGCAGCGCCCGCCGGCGGCGGCGCCAACCTGGCCGACATGGACGACGATATTCCGTTCTGATCGCGTCTTCCGCGACGGTTCACGAACAAAGCCCGGCAAGCCTTGCGCTTGCCGGGCTTTGTGCCGTTTGGGCGCCGCCACGGCCGCGCTGCTGCGGGAGCCGCTGTCTTTCCAGGGAAATCTCGCTATCTATCCACAGGCTGTGCACAGCATTTCAACAGCTTGCCCACTGGTTTTCGGGCCTTGTCCACCGTTTGTTCACAGGGTCTGCCAGACAGGTCCCTTGCCTGCCCGGGCCGGCGTGACGGCAGATCAACCCGCAGGATTTCGGATCCGGACTTCGCCACCGGCACGCAAGCCGCGCGTAGACTCGATCTGCAGGCAACAGAGGGGGCTTGCCGGCTCCAGGCTGCACACAGCATATACACAGCTTGTGCACCGTGATTCGGGGCTTTTCCACAGCTTTTCAACAAGGGGGCGAAAGGGCGCATTCCGACCTCGCTGCAGCGGCTTGATGTTCCCCATCTGGGGCTGGGGCACCCGCGAGGCATGCCACGGTGACGGAGCGGCCGAAGGGGAAGAGAGGGCCTAGGAGGGCATGAGGAGGAAAAGCGCAGCTAGGCAGAATGAAATATTTAGTTTCATAAAAGCCTCTTGCGCTATCTATCTAGTAGTAGGTAAGATTCATCCATCGACGCAGCACCCAGCAACACCGCCGCGCCGCCCCAAACCAGAAATACAGTAGCACCCCTTTTTTATTTGCCGTGTTGTCTACCTATAAGTAGATAGTTTAAACGAAACATCCTCATCATCGTTATCTGGAGATCATCATGAAGACCCTCGTATCCGCCCTGATCCTGTCCGCTTCCTTCATCGGCGCCGCCCAAGCCGGCGAACTGGACTACCCGCCCGCCCTGAACACCCAAAGCACGGTGACCCGCGCCCAGGTGCAGCAAGAACTGGCTGCCGCCCGCGCCAACGGTGAACTGGCGACGACCGAAGAAGGCTATGCCGCGACTACGTTCGCCAGCGCCGGTGACAAGAGCCGTGCCCAGGTGAAGCAGGAACTGGCCGCCGCCCGTGCTCAAGGCCTGACCGACAGCGGCGAACTGAATTACCCGCCCGTTCAAGGCTGATCTTTTTCGACCACATGCCTATCTATACATAGATAGCTTTTCCGAACTGTAGTACCCAATCCTTTTTCCGGAGATCCACCATGAAGACCCTCGTATCCGCCCTGATTCTCACCGCCTCGTTCCTGGGCGCCGCCCACGCCGGTGAGCTGGACTATCCGCCCGCCGCGGACACCCAAAGCACGGTGACCCGAGTCCAGGTGCAGCAAGAACTGGCCGCCGCCCGTGCCAACGGCGAACTGGCCAGCGGTGAAGAAGGCTACGCCGCCACCGCCTTCGCCAGCGCGGGCGACAAGAGCCGCGCCCAGGTGAAGCAGGAGCTGGCCGCCGCCCGCGCCCAAGGCCTGACCGAAAGCGGCGAGCTGGACTACCCGCCCGTGCAAGGCTGAGTTCGATGACGGCCACTGCGAACCTCGGGGGGCGGGATCATTCCCGGCCGGGGTTCGCACGGTTGCATCGGATCTGCGCCTAGGGATACCGCCGATGACGAACCGACCTATTAGTAGGTAATATTCAGCCATGGACACTCCGACCCCCAACACCACCCGCGACCAGCTCCTGGCCCACGCCGAGAAGCTGATCCGTACCCGCGGTTGCAACGGCTTCAGTTATCGCGATCTGGCCGAGCATGTGGGCGTGAAGACGTCCAGCATCCACTACTACTTTCCTGGCAAGGACGACCTGCTCTACGAGGCCGTTGAAGCCTACAGCGCCCGCGCCCTGGCGTCGGTGCGCAGCATCGACACCGCGCAGCCGGCCCACGCCCAACTCGACGCCTATCTGTCGATGATGGAGTCGAAGGCCTGCGGCCACGGCGAACTGTGCCTGGGCGGCATGCTGGCCGCCGAAATGATGAGCCTGCCCGACCGCGTACGCGGCGCGCTGCAGGGATTCTTCCGTGCGCACGAAGCCTGGTTGACCCGGGTATTGGCGCAAGGCGCCCAAGAAGGCACCCTGAAATTCTCGGGCACCGCTGAAGCGGCCGGCCGGGCGGTCTTCGCCACGGTGCAGGGCTGCATGCTGGTTGCACGCCTGTTCCAGGCGCCGCCGGCCCTGTGCGAGGCGATCAGCGCCCTGTACGTCGAGTGCCAGGACAAGCCCGCCGCCTGATTCACCGGCTTTGCCATCGCCACACGGCCGCAACGCGCACGCGTGCGGCCGTTGTCATTTGATCGCCGCGGATTGCGGCGTCGCCGGCCTCAAGCCAGAGCGCGCGCCATGTCCACGCTGCTGCGCGCCTGCATGCCGAGGTCGCGCATGCGCTGCAGGAACCCGGATTGCGCATCCGCGAAGCCCGTGACCGGGCTGATGCAGTCGGTCAGCAGCACCACGCGCGACAGGTTGCCGCCGGGCAGGTGCTCGGCGATGTGTTCGACCGTGGCCTTGACGCAATGGCTGCCGGCCACGCCCGCGACGATGATGAGGTCGGAACGGTCCAGCGAATCGAGCAGCTTGCGGTTGAGCTGGCTGCGCGGGTCGTCGGCATCCGGCACCTCGGCCATCAGTGCGCTGTAGTGCTCGGTCCACGGATTGGCGCCCTTGGGAACCTTGCGCACGATGTATTGGCGTTCGTCCTCCCAGCGGCCATAGGCGGCGCGCACGTCCGGATGGACGTTGTGGCCCCACGTGCCGATCTCGCAGTGCACCGGCCAGACCATCAGCGTGTAGCGGCCGCGCGCCTCCAGTTCATCCAGATACGACAGTGTCCGCGGCAGGTCGTCGACGTGGCGGGGCTCGAAGGCGCCCGAGCGCACCTGGCCGGCGGTGATGGGGGTGAAGGGCGCCACCGGCCGGCCATCGCCGCTACGCCAGAAGGTCGGATGGGCGATGTCGAGCCGATGGTGCGAATCCAGCGTGACGGTGATGGCCGACAGCGCGGGCGCGGTGGCATCGATGAAGCGCGCCAGCCGTTGCATGTCGGCATGTGCGCCTGGCACAGGCAGGGCGGGCGCGACTGCCTGGCTCGTCAGCGGATCGACGGGCAGGTATTGCGCGGGGAGGTCGCAGAAATCGTTCTGCGGATCGATGATCAGTAGGTGAACGGAGCGCGACATGGGGCAGTGACGGGGAGTGAAGGTGAAATATAGACCGGGATGCGCGCCGCGGGCGAGCGCCACGCGCCGGTCCGCCCCGCAAGCCGGCCAGCCCGCCGATGGGCGCGCCTAGAACAGCACCAGATGCTGCGGCTGGTCCGGTAACTGGCGCAGGAGGGCGCGCCACATCAGCCAGAGACGCGCCAGCGCCGCAATGAAGACGGCCCCACCGATGTATAAGACCATGACTTCGTTCCCTTTTTCAAAAATCGCACGATCGTGCGAAATTAGCCGAAAAAAATACCGACCCATGCCGGCGTCCGTTGCAACGGCTACGCGATGTACTTGAAGCTGCGATATGTGGAAATCAGCCGCTCATAGGCGTCCCGCACCCGTTCACGGGCGCGTGGATCGCGCAGGAAACGGGCGTCATGCATCAGCCCGATCATCAGGCTGTATACCTCGAACACCAGTTGTTCCGGATCGGTGTCCGGCCGCAAGTGGCCTTCTTCCAACGCCTGGCCGACCGTGCGCACCATGGTGGCGCGCCAGCGCTTGAGGCGCTCTTCCAGCACCGCCCGCAAGGGCGACTCGACGTCGTCGAACTCGAAAGCGCCCGCCACGTAGATGCAGCCGGTCAGCAACTCGACATTGCAGGCGCGATCGATCCATAGCGTGACGAGCGCGTTCAGCCGCGGCAGGCCGCGGGGTTGGGCCATGGCGGGCGTGAAGACGGCCGCCACGAAACGGCGGTCGTATTCCTCGAGCACGGCCTGCTGCAGGGCCTCGCGCGATCCCACCCGCGAGAAAACGCCGCTCTTGCTGATGCCCAGGCGCTTGGCCAACTGACCGAGCGACAGGCTCTCCAGCCCCTGGGCGGCGGCCATGTCGAGGGCCGCGTCCACGATGGCCGCGAAGGTCAGCTCGCTTTTTTCGGTCTTGGCAGTCATGGCGCGAATTTAGCACGACCGTGCGAAAAATGCGCGTTTATCGCGCCGGGTCGGGGCGGCGCCAAAAAAAAGCGGGCAGCCTGGGCTGCCCGCCGTTCGGGTGTTGCGCCCGGTGGGGCGCTCGACTCAGGCCTGCGCGGCCTTGAATTCCAGGCGGAACTTGTGCAGCAACGGCTCGGTGTAGCCGTTGGGCTGGGTCAGGCCTTCGAAGACCAGCGCGCACGCCGCCTTGAACGCCAGCGAGCCATCGAAATTGCCGGCCATCGGCAGGTAATGGGGATCGCCGGCGTTCTGGCCGTCCACCACCTTGGCCATGCGCTGGAAAGTCTCCATGACCTGCTCCCGGTTGGTCACCCCGTGGCGCAGCCAGTTGGCGATGTGCTGGCTCGAAATACGCAGCGTGGCGCGGTCTTCCATCAGGCCGACGTTGTGGATGTCTGGCACCTTGGAGCAGCCCACGCCCTGGTCGATCCAGCGGACCACGTAGCCCAGGATGCCCTGCACGTTGTTGTCCAGTTCCTGCTGGATGTCGGCAGCGGACCATTTGGCGCGGTCGCCCACCGGCACCGTCAGCAGGCCGGCCAGCAGTTCGTCGCGCACGCTGTCGAGCCTGGTTCGTTCCAGTTCCTGCTGGACCGCCTGCACGTCCACCTGGTGGTAGTGCAGCGCGTGCAGCGTGGCGGCCGTGGGCGACGGCACCCAGGCGGTATTGGCGCCGGCCTTGGGATGGGCGATCTTCTGTTCGAGCATGGCGGCCATCAGGTCGGGCATGGCCCACATGCCCTTGCCGATCTGCGCGCGGCCGCGCAGGCCGGCGTCCAGGCCGACCAGCACGTTGTTGCGCTCGTAGGCGGTGATCCAGGCGGTGGACTTCATGTCGCCCTTGCGCAGCATGGGGCCGGCTTCCATGCTGGAATGCATCTCGTCGCCGGTGCGGTCGAGGAAGCCGGTGTTGATGAACGCCACGCGCGACGCCGCAGCCTGGATGCAGGCCTTCAGATTGATGCTGGTGCGGCGCTCTTCATCCATGATGCCCATTTTCAGGGTGTTGCGCGGCAGGCCCAGCAGGTCCTCGACGCGATCGAACAGCTCGCTGGCGAACGCAGCCTCGACCGGGCCGTGCATCTTGGGCTTGACGATGTAGACGGAGCCGGTGCGCGAGTTGAGCTTGCGCTCGCGATCCTGCAGCGCCGCCAGGCTGGTGACCACGGCGTCGAGGATGCCCTCGGGGATCTCCTGGCCGTCGCGGTCCAGCACCGCTGGGTTGGTCATGAGGTGGCCGACGTTGCGCACGAACATCAGCGAGCGGCCATGCAGCGTCAGCGCCGAGCCGTCCGGACGCGTGTATTGGCGATCGGCGTTGAGCTTGCGGGTGAAGGTCTTGCCGCCTTTGGTGACCTCCTCGGTCAGGTCGCCCTTCATCAGGCCCAGCCAGTTGCGATAGATGTGGACCTTGTCTTCGGCGTCGACCGCGGCGACCGAGTCCTCGCAGTCCATGATGGTGGTCAGCGCGGCCTCAACCAACACATCCTTGACGCCGGCGGCGTCGGTGGCGCCGATGCTGTGGGCACGATCGATCTGGATTTCGAAATGCAGGCCGTGGTTCTTGAGCAGGATGGCCGTGGGCGCGCCGGCGTCGCCCTGGTAGCCCGTGAACTGGCTCGGCGTCTTGAGCGTGGTGGCGCCGTTCGACAGCGCAATCTTCAACTGGCCGTTCTCGACCGAGTAGCCGCGGGCCTCCGCGTGCGAGCCTTGTGCCAATGGCGCGGCGGTGTCGAGGAACTGGCGAGCGCGGGCGATGACCGCGCGGCCGCGCTCGGGGTTGTAGCCGGCGCCGTTGTCGCCCGGCGTGGCGGGAATCGCGTCGGTGCCGTAGAGCGCGTCGTACAGGCTGCCCCAGCGCGCGTTGGCCGCGTTCAGCGCGTAGCGCGAATTGGACATCGGCACGACCAATTGCGGGCCGGCCTGCTGCGAGATTTCGGTATCGACATTGTCGGTGGTGGCGCGCACGGAAGCCGGCTGCGGCAGCAGGTAGCCGATGCCTTCCAGGAACTGGCGGTAGGCGGCCGGATCGACGATCGGGCCAGGATGGGCGCGATGCCAGGCGTCGAGTTCGGCCTGCAGACGGTCGCGTTCGGCCAGCAGGGCGCGGTTCTTGGGCGCCAGGTCATGCACCAGGGCCGAGAATCCCTTCCAGAACGCGTCGACGTCCAGCCCGGAGCCGGGCAACGCTTCCTTTTCGATGAACTGGCTGAGATTGGCCGCCACTTGCAGGCCGTGGTGCTGGGTGCGTTGAGTCATGCGGATCTCTGACGGTAGTAGGTCTGGGCGGCGCGGGCGCCGGGCGAATCGGTCCTGACATCATCGTTCGCACCTGACCCAAAGTCCATATCAAAAACCGCTGGTCATACCAGTTTATTTGGCGGCGGTTCGGCAAACATCGTTTTTTTATGGTTCTATATCAGTAACTTACAAAAGCCGGGAGCGATGGATCAATGATGGCTGTGGCATGGTCATACCACTGGTCCGGAAAACGCAATGCATGCGGAAACTGAAGCGAAACCCCGCCAGGTGGCGGACGAGGTGGCCGAGCGCATCGAGCGCCTGATCCTGGACGGCGTCCTGAAAGCGGGCCAGGCCTTGCCATCGGAACGGCGCCTGACGGAAAAACTGGGCGTGTCTCGCACCGCGCTGCGCGAAGGGCTCAAGCTGCTGCGCGCGCGCGAGATCATCCATACCTCGCAGGGCAAAGGCTCGTTCGTGGCCCGCATTTCCAAGGTGGACGCGGGGCCGCTGATGCATCTGTTCAATTCGCAGCCGCGCACCCTGTATGACCTGCTGGAAGTGCGCTCGCTGCTGGAGGCGGATTCGGCGCGGCTGGCGGCGTTGCGCGGCACCGAGGCCGACTTCATCATGATCCGCCGTCGCTACGACGACATGGTCAACACGCAGGCCGCGGATACCGCCACGCACGCGCACCTGGACCACGCCTTTCACCTGGCGATCTGCGAGGCCTCGCACAACCCGGTACTGGTGCACACGCTGCAGTCGCTCAACGACCTGATGCTCGGTTCGGTGTTCGCCTGTGTGAACAACCTTTACCACCGCGAGCCCGAAAAGCGCCAGATCGACAAGCAGCACGCGCGGCTCTTCAACGCCGTGATCGGCCGCCAGCCGGAGCAGGCGCGCCGCGCCGCGGCCGATCACGTCGACAGCGTGCGGCAGAACCTGGCCGAGATCGAACAGGAAGAGCAACGCCTGGTGCGGGCGACGCTGCGCCTGGAAGGGTGGACCTGAACGCCGCGGCGCGGACCCGCGCGGGCCTATGACCGGCCCGCTGCGCGATGAAGCCGCGCGCGCCGCGGCGTGCCGCCAGGCTCAGCGGTCTTCGGTCACGGCGCCGGCCAGGGCCAGCGGCTTGCCGGCATAAACGCGGCCAAAGCGGTTGGCCAGCAGAGCCTCGAGCGAGATCTGTTCCTGGCCCACGAAGCCGCGCTGCGGCAGCACCCCCTGGGCGACGAGATCCAGCGCCGCGCAGATGCCTGCCGCCGTCGATAACTGGATGGCGCTGAGCCGGTGGCCGTCGACGTCGGCGCCGAACACGCGTATGGGGTAGGACTCTTCTTCCAGCCGGCCGTGGCGGTGACCCGAGGCCTGCGCCTGGATGACGATGACGTCCTGTTCGGTGGTGGGAATCGCGGTCTCGAAGATATCCTTGAGCAGGTCGCGGCGATCGCGCAGGCGCAGATCGTTCAGCAGCAGCTTCATCAGGTTGCAGTGCCCGGGGTAGCGCACCGACTTGTAGTCCACGTTGCGGGCGCGTCCCAGCAGGGTCGCGGGCAACGTGCCCAGGCCGCCCGAAGTGTTGAAGGCCTCGTACTCGACCCCGTCGAGCGCGAAGGTCTCGTAGCCTTCAAGCGCAGGCACGCTGGTGAGTTGGCCGTCGACGATGGCCTCGCACGGATTGCAGTATTCATTGATCAACCCTTCCGTGCTCCAGGTCAGGTTGTAGCGCAGACTGTTGGACGGGTAGCGCGGCAACGCGCCCACGCGCATGCGCAGGTCCAGCAAGGTGTCGAAGCGCCGCGCCAGCGCATGGCCGACGATGCCGATGAAGCCCGGCGCCAGGCCGCATTGCGGCATCAGCACCGCGCGGGCGTCGCCGGCCAGCGCCTGGATGGCATGGGTGCTGGCGACATCTTCGGTCAGGTCGAAATAGTGCACGCCGGCCTGACTGCACAGTTGCGCGACCGCGATGGCGCGATGGAACGGCAGGGCGTTGACCACCGCATAGCGGCCCTCGATGCAGCGGGCCAGCGAGGCGTCGTCGCTGATCTGGCGCGTCTCGCAACCCAATTCCGCGACAGCGCGCAGCCGCGCCGGATCCTGGTCGGCCACCAGGACCGAATAGTCGCCGCTGCGCTCGAGCATCAGGGCGATGGCGAAACCGATTTTGCCGGCGCCCAGGAGGAGGATGGGCTTGGGGGAGGGGGACATGGTGCGGCTCCTGCATAGAGGGGGATGGGTTGGCCTCATCCTATGCGAGGGTGCTGTCGATTTGTAGATGCCAAAGCGTCGAAACGGCTATCAGTAACGTCGTTATGACTTAATAGCCGATCGAAACGTCAAAAGAAAAGCCCCCCGGGTGAGGCCGGAGGGCTTTTGGGGGGCGATTGCCAGGGCCTGGAAGCCAGGCCGTGCAATCAGCTGCCCATGGGGGGGTAGTCCATGTTGCCGAAGGTGACCAGGCCTTCCGCCTTGGCTTGGGCCAGTTCGGTCTGGACCTGGCTGCGGCTCAGCGACGTGGTGCTGGCGGCGTGGGCGACGGGCGGGTAGTCCATGTTGCCGAAGGTGACTTCACCAGCGTTCTTGGCCTGGGCCAGTTGCTCCTGCACTTGCTGCGAGGTCAGGCTGGACTTCTGGGCGATGGCGGCGGGGTAGCCTTCTTCGCCGAAGGTGTACTGGCCGGAAACCTTGGCTTGTTGCAGTTCGGCCTGGACCTGGGCACGCGTCGGGCCTTGGTCGGCTTCAGCGGCTTGGGCGCCAGCGGCGGCCAGAACGGACATGGACAGCATCAAAGCGGTAGCAAGGGTTTTCATAGCAGACCTCCATATGTCTTGAGCTTGGGATCCGATCCTCTGGCCTGATTGCCGGGGGTCGCTTGCTGTGTCCCGATGAGATGCATTCTCGGCTCAAATTACCTTGGGATAAACCCTTATTACCTGAAAACATCTTTCCAAAATGAATACTAATCAGGCTGGAACTTACCAAATGGCACCATAGGTGGCGATATTTCCATTTGATGACGCAATAGGTAGTGGTCGACGGGGGAGATCGGCGTGGAGCCGCGCGCCTGGACCGCCCAATGGGGCGTTCGCGGGCGCGTCAGGCGTGCCTGGAACAGGCAATAACGAGAGCCCCCGCGTGGCGCAAGCCGGGGGAAAGAGGGCGCGCCCCCGGGACTAGGCCCAGGGGGGCCAGAGGGGCGAGGGATCAGCGGTTCAAATCGGCCAGCGCGGCGTCGTATTCGGCGCGCGCCTCATCCAGCTTGCGCTGGGCCTTGAGGATCTTTTCCTCCTTGCCCTTGGCGCGTGCGGCCTTCAGCTCGTCCTCACGCTCGGCCACCTTGGCCTGCTTGTCGCGTACGTCGGCCTCGCGCTCGGCCTCCAGGCGACTGTCGGTGCAATGCGCTTTGGTTTCTGCCAGCGCTCTCTGCAGGCCCGCGACGCGATGCGAGTTGTTGTGAGCGCGTGCGTAGCTGAGCTCGCGTTCGAGGTGGCAGATCTTGGCGGCGCAGCCGCGTTGCGCCGAGCATTCGGCGTGGTCGTAGGCGTATGCCGGCAGCAGGCCGGACAACGCGCTGGCCGCGGTGGCGGCCAGCAAGGTTTTGGTCAAAGCGGACATGCGGGTCTCCGTAAAACACGTCTCGGAGCGGGCATCATCCCTTAAGCGTGGGGCATCCGCAATGCGCCGGATCAGCCGATCAGGGTGCCCGCGAGCGCCGCCGCGACCAGCATCGCGCCCAGCCAGAGGTTGGCGCGGAACAGCATGAAATTGCGGTCGGGGCGCTGGATGTCGAACACTTTCAACTGCCACGCCAGGTGCACGGCGATCGCCGCCATGCCGACGTAATAGGCCCACGACATGCCGATGGCATAGCCGCCCCAGGCCCACAAAATCACGGTGCCAAGATAGAAGCCGCCGATCCATAACTTGCCCTGGTCGCCGAAGCGCATGGCCGTGGAATGCAGGCCCAGGCTGCGGTCATCGCGCACATCGACGTAGGCATAGATGCTGTCGTAACCCACCTGCCACAGCACCGCGCCGAACCACATCGCGATGGCCGCCAGGGGCACATGGTTCTGCGTATCCGACCACGCCATCAGCATGCCCCAGTTGAAGCAGATGCCCAGCACTACCTGCGGCCAGTAGGTCACGCGCTTGCACAGGGGATAGATGAAAACGAACGGCAGGACGGCCACGGCGAGCCAGCGGCTCATGCCATTCAGGAAGAACAAAAGCGATCCGCAGACCACCAATTGGCCCAATAAAAACCAGACTGCATTACGCATGCTGAGCTGCCCGCTGGTCAGCGGACGGAAGCGGGTGCGTTCGACGTGCTTGTCGAAGTTGCGATCGCACATGTCATTGACGGTGCAGCCGATGCCGCGCATCAGCAGCGCGCCCAGCGAGAACACCACCAGGCGTTGCAGGTCGGGCAGGCCGCCAGCGGCCTGGACCAGCGCGGCGATACAGGGCAGCAGTGTCAGCCAGGTGCCGATGGGGCGATCGAGCCGGCACAGCCGGGCGTAGGGCCGCCACGATTTGGGCAGCCAACGTTCGACCCAGTCGGTGAAAACGATGTCGCTGAGGTCGACGGGAGAGGATTGCGGAGCGCTCACTGTCACGGCGAAAGAAAAGGGAGGAAAGCCGACAGCATAAAACAACGGCCGGGCATCGCGCCCGGCCGTGGGACCGTCAAGCGTGGTCAGGACCCGGTTTTCAGGCCGTGTATTCCTTGAGCAGCTTGCCCAGGATGGCGATGCCGGTGCGGATCTTGTCTTCCGGCACCGTGGCGAAGCTCAGGCGCAGCGTGTTGGCGCGGCCGGCGCCGCTGTAGAACGGCGCGCCCGGCACGAACGCGACGTTCTGGGCGATCGCCTTTTCCAGCAGCTTGGTGCTGTCGATGTGCTCGGGCAGCGTCACCCAGATGAACATGCCGCCTTCGGGCTTGGTCCAACTGACGGTGGCGGGGAATTCGCGGGCGATGGCGTCCAGCATGCAACTGCCCTGGGCGCGGTAGATCTCGCGCACGTTGGGCAGGTGCTCTTCGAGGAAGCCGTCCTTGACGATCTCGTACACGGCCATCTGGGTCAGCGTGGGCGTGTGCAGGTCGGTGGCCTGCTTGGCCTGCACCAGCTTGTGGATCAGCGGACGGGCGGCGGCGATGTAGCCCAGGCGCAGGCCGGGAGCCAGCACCTTGGAGAACGTGCCCAGGCGCACGACGTTGGCGCCGTACTCGGCGGCCAGCGCGATCAGGCCCGGTTGGGGTTCGCCGGCGTAGCGCAGTTCACCGTAGGGATCGTCCTCGATGATGGTCAAGCCGAGCTCGGCGGCGCGCTTGACCAGCGCGATGCGGCGTTCCAGGCTGAGGGTGCGGCCGGTGGGGTTCTGGAAGTTGGGCAGCGCGTACAGGAAGCGGGCGCCGGCGGCCAGCTCGGGGGTGATGGCCTCGGGAATCAGGCCGCCGTCATCGGTGGGCACCGGCACGTACTTGGGCTGGTACAGGCTGAACGATTGCAGGGCGCCCAGGTAGCTGGGGTCTTCGACCAGCACCTTGCTGTCCTTGTCGACCAGCACCTTGCCCAGCAGGTCGAGCGCCTGCTGCGAGCCCGAGACGATCAGGACCTGGTCGGCGGCGACGTTGGCGCCGGCGCGGTTCAGGTCGTCGGCGACCCATTGGCGCAGCGGCGCGTAGCCTTCGGTGGGGCCGTATTGCAAGGCCGCGCGGCCGTTGGTGGACAGTACCTTGTCGAATGCCGCACGCACCACTTCTACCGGGAAGCCGCCGGGCGCCGGCAGGCCGCCTGCGAACGAAATGACTTCGGGCCGCTCGGTGACCTTGAGGATCTCGCGGATGGCGGAGCTGGTGAGTTGCTGGGCGCGTTCGGAAAAGGCGAACGTCGGTTCGAGAGGCTTGTCCATGGTTTGCTTCTTAATCAAGAAGGGGAGTGACGGGGTGATGACAACGGGGCGGTAAAGACGTTACTGCGTAAACTATTGTCCCACAGCGTGGCAAGGCGGCCCCTTTATCGTGGGCAGCCCCTAAAATCACTTGCATCGATAATCGCCTGTACAGTTACATTTAGATATATGTTTGAAGCCGCCCCGATCACCGCCGACTCCAAGGCCGCGCTGTACGCCGAACTGGCCAAGCAGGCCCGCGCCCTGCTTGACGGCGAGCACGACCGCATCGCCAATGCCGCCAACCTGAGCGCGCTGGCCTACCAGGCGCTGCCCGACCTGAACTGGGTCGGGTTCTATCTGTTCGACGGCACCGAGCTGGTGCTGGGCCCGTTCCAGGGCAAGCCGGCCTGCGTGCGCATTCCGCTCAATCGCGGCGTGTGCGGCGCGGCCGCCAGCCAGCGCCAGACGCAGTTGGTGCCCGATGTGCACGCGTTCCCCGGCCACATCGCCTGCGACGCGGCCTCGCGTTCCGAGATCGTGGTGCCGCTGGTGCACCAAGGCGAGTTGATCGGCGTGTGGGACGTGGACAGCCCGGTGCCGGACCGTTTCGACGAAGACGATCGCCAGGGCATGGAAGCGCTGTGCGCGATCTTCCTGGCCAGCCTGCGTTGACAGGGGGGCGGCGGCCCGGTAGATTTGCGCATCGGTCGTTCGCGGCCGGTTTCAACCCTTTATTCCATTCATGATTCCTCAGGCCATCCTGTCCGCTTTCCTGTTCCGCGCCCTCGGCGTGGATACGGTTTGCGCCGGCCTGAAATCCAAAAAACAGCCGCTCATCTGACCGGAGCATGCTGTTCCGTCAGATGGGCGACGGAACAGCGGCCTCACGGCGGCGCCACGGCGCCTTCGCGCGCACCCCCTGGTATCCCGAGCACTTCTGTACGGTCCAACCACGGTCCGCTTACACCGAAGGAGTGTTCATGCAAACTCATCAATCCCCGTTCCAAGGCGTCTGGATCCCCCTGGTGACGCCGTTTTCCGGCGGCGCCGTCGATGGCGGGGCCTTGCGCCGCCTGGTGCGCCATTTCAAGGCCGCGGGCGTCGACGGCCTGGTCGTCTGCGGCAGCACGGGCGAAGCCGCGGCGCTCGACGACGCCGAGCAACTGGCGGTGCTGGACGCCGTGCTGAACGAGGCCGGCGCCATGCCGGTGGTGATGGGCCTGGCGGGCAATCACCAGGGGCACGTGCTGCAGCGCCTGGCCGCGTTCGGCACCCGGCCGCTGGCCGGCATCCTGGCGCCGGCGCCCTACTACGTGCGCCCGGGGCAGGACGGCGCGGCCGCCTACTTCCGCAACCTGGCCGATGCCTCGCGCTTTCCCCTGGTGCTGTACGACATTCCCTATCGCACAGGCACAACGCTGGAGACCGCGACATTGCTGTCGCTGGCCGCGCATCCGAACATCGCCGCGATCAAGGATTGCGGCGGTTCGCTCGACAAGACCCTGGCCCTGATCGCCGACGGCAACATGAACGTGCTGGCGGGCGAGGACCTGCAATCGCTGTCGCTGCTGTGCCTGGGCGGCAGCGGCCTGATCGCGGCGGCGGCGCACATCCGGCCCGATCTGTTCGTGGCCATGTACCAGGCGGTGCGGGCGCAGCAACTGGATCTGGCCCGCAAGCTGTTCCAGGCGCTGGCGCCGGTGATCCAACTGGCGTTCGCCGAACCCAATCCGGGGCCGGTCAAGGCGCAACTGGGGCGCCAGGGGCTGTTGAGCGCGGAGCTGCGCGAGCCGATGCCGGCCGCGAGCGCGGCACTGGCACGGCGCATGGACGCGGCGGTAGCGGGCTTGAACCGGCAGTTTCCCTGCCAATAGGCGCAACTTCGGCCCGGGAGCGGCAGCTTTGTGGCGTCCAGATTCATTTGGTAATAAATGTCTCACCGCGCCGCTGACGGATTGCTTATGATGCGGCCATTCTCCGGGGTGAAACAAAACGTTCATGGCCCAAGCTTTTGTCGCGTTGTCCGCCTGGCAGGTCATGCTGGCGGGCCTGCTGTTCTTCGGCGGCATCTACCTGCTGTTCGGCGCGGCCACCTGGCTGCTGACCCAGCACATCCTGCCGGCGCTGGGCATCGGCCGGCCGCTCGATCCGCGGCCGCTGGCGCCGGGCCAGTTGCGCCGTGAATTCACGCAGTCGGGCGTGTCGATCCTGCTGTTCGGCACCGGCATGATCTTCCCGTGGGGCCTGCTGCAATTGGGTTGGGCGCACCTGGACCCCGACGCCAGTTGGCAGAAGATCACGCTGGAGATCCTGGCGCTGGTGGCCTGGAACGATGTGCATTTCTGGATCAACCACCGGCTGCTGCACACCAAGCTGCTGCGCCGTTTCCACCTGCCGCACCACCGCTCGGTGGTGACCACCCCGTTCTCGACCTACAGCTTCCATCCGATCGAAGCGCTGATGCTGGGCAACGTCATCATGCTGCCGATGGTGCTGCATGATTTCAGCTTCTGGTCGCTGGCGTCGGTGCCGCTGTTCAGCCTGTTCTTCAACTGCATCGGCCACGCCAACTACGACTTCTTTCCCAACGTGTCGTATGCGCACTGGTTTGCGGCGAGCCGCCGGCATCACCTGCACCACGCCTGCTACAACGGCAATTTTGGTTTCCAGTTCACGTTCATGGACCGCCTGTTCCGCACCCGGCTGAAGGCCGAGGCGGCCGCGCCCCAGCTGGAAGCTTTCCGGCAGCGAGAATCGCTTGGCGGACGGGCTTAGCAAGACGCGCCGGCTGCCCGCGCTGCGCAACAGGCGCGATTGGCAGAGCCTGGCCTACCTGGCCGCGCTGCCCGCCCTGGCGGCGTGGCAGTGGCTGCATGGCTTCTGGTGGCCGCTGTACGCGCTGATGCTGTTCCTGACGCTGGGCATCGGCGTGATCCACCACAACCACACGCACATCCGCATGTGGCATGGCCGCTGGGCCAACCGCGCCACCGATTTCTGGATCACGCTGCTGCAGGGGCATCCCACCTTCGTGTTCTACCCGGCGCACGTGGCCAACCATCACCGCTACAAGCATGGCGCGCGCGACGTGGCGCGCACCTATCGCTTTGGCGGCGATACGAATCACCTGTGGGGCTATCTGATCCATCCGGTGCAGGCGGTGTGGGTGCTGTATCCGCTGTTCTTCGCCTGGCTGGGACGGCTGCGCCGGCACTGGCCGGGCGCGTGGCGCTACTGCATGTGCCAGTACGGCGCCTGGCTGGGGCTGTGGGGCGGCCTGCTGGCGATCAATCCGGTCAAGGCGCTGGTGTTCGTCATCATCCCGCAACTGCACGGCCTGCACTGGCTGCTGGCCACCAACTACCTGCAACACGCGCACGCCGATGGCGGACCGCGCGCGGTGGCAGGGTTGAACTACGCCCGCAACTTCGAAGGGCTGGTCAATCCGCTGCTGTTCAACATCGGCCTGCACACCGCGCACCACGAGAATCCGCGCGCGCACTGGGCCGAGCTGACCCGCTTGCATCGCGACCATTACCGGGCCCGCGTGACGCCCGCGTTGAACGAGGGCGGCCTGACGCCGTACATGTTCCGCGTGTTCGTGCTGGGCACCTTCCTGCCGCGCTTTCGCAGCCGCTCGTGCATGGCGCCCGAGCACGTGCGCTAGCGCCGCCACTCCATACCTGCCAAAAGAGACCCGCCATGCCTATCGCGTTCAATCGTGTCTACCTGGAAAGCGCCGGCTATTTCATGCCGGGCGAACCCGTGTCCAACGAGGCCATGGACAGCTACATCGCGCCGCTGAACCGCATGTCCAGCCGCATCAAGAGCCGCATCCTGGCCGAGAACGGCATCAAGCAGCGCTACTACGCGATCGATGCCGAGGGCGCCACCGTCTTCACCAATGCGCAACTGGCCGCCAACGCCATCCGCGATTGCCTGCGGCGCAATGACGGCGACCTGGCGGACGTGTCGCTGCTGACCAGCGGCTCGTCCGGGGGCGACGCGCTGATGCCGGGCTTTGCCAACATGATCCAGGGCGAGCTGGCCGCGCATCCGATGGAGACGCTGTCGGTGCACGGCATCTGCGCCGCGGGCGTGTCGGCGATCCAGGTGGCGGCGCAGGGCGTCGAGATGGGCGGCCATGCCAGCGCGCTGGCGGTCGCGGCCGAGTTGCCGTCGCGCCTGTTCAAGCGCTCGCGCTTTGCCGCGCGTGGTTATGACGCCGACTTCGACGCGCATTTCCTGCGCTGGATGCTGTCCGATGGCGCCGGCGCCTTGCTGCTGGGACGCGGCGGCCGGCCGTTGCCGGGCGCGTCCAAGGGCGTGCGGCTGCGCCTGAAGTGGGTGCACCAGCGCTCGTTCTCGGGCGACTATCCGGTGTGCATGCAACTGGGCCTGTCGGCCGACCGGCAGAAGGGCCACCTGGACTATCCGTCGTGGAACGAGGCCGAGGCCGATGGCGCGCTGTCGCTGCGCCAGGACATCCGCCTGCTGCCGCACCTGTTCGATATCGGCATCCACGAGTACGCCAAGCTGGTGCGCGACGGCTGGCTGGATCCCGACCAGGTCGACCACTTCCTGTGCCATTACTCGTCCGAGAAATTCATTCCGGTGGTCGAGGACCTGATGGAGAAGGCCGGCCTGGTGATCCCGCGCGAGCGCTGGTTCAGCAACCTGGCCTGGCGCGGCAACACCGGCGCGGCGTCGATCCTGATCATGCTGGCCGAGTTCCTGGAAACGCGCGAGATCAAGCCGGGCGAGCAGATCTTCTGCTACATCCCCGAGTCGGGCCGGTTCATGGCGGCCTACATGCTGCTGGAGGCCGAGGCCGCGCATGACGCCGCGCCGTCGGTGGCCGTGGGCGCCACGCCGGCCGCGGCCGGGCGCGAGGACGCCCACAGCGCCGATGCCGACGCCATCGCGCCGCCGCACGATCCGGACATGGCGCCGCAGGGCCTGGGCCAGTTGCTGACCGAACTGGCGGCGATCTGGCACGACTACCGCTCGCGCGTCTGGCGCACGCCGGTGGTGCGGCGCCTGCGCAACCGCCGCTTCGAGACCGCCGACTACCTGAACTGGATGGAGAACTGGATCCCGCAGGTGCGCGAGGGCAGCAAGTGGATGCGCGAAGGCGCGGCCTCGCTGACCGAGCAGTACCAGCCGCTGGCCGCGCTGATCGACATGCACGCCGGCGAGGAGCAGAACGACTTCCAGATCCTGTTCCAGGACTACCGCACGGCCGGCGGCAGCATCGACAACATCGATGCGCTGCGCCGCAACCCCGGCGGCGAGGCGCTCAACGCCTATCTGCACAGCCTGGCCGCCACGCGCGACCCGATCGGCCTCCTGGGCGCCATCTACATCATCGAGGGCACCGGCCAGCGCATCGTGCCGGCCCTGCTGCCGCTGCTCAAGGCCAGCCTGAAGCTGCCGCCGGACGCCTTCCGCTTCCTGGAATACCATGGCCACAACGACGAGAACCACCTGGCGCGCTGGCTGTCGGCCGTGGAGCTGGCGCTGGACTGCGACGAGGACGGCCGCGCCGAGCAGCGTATCGTCGACACCGCGCGACGCACCGCCGCGCTGTACCTGATGCAGTTTCATCACGTGATGGAGGATGACGCCGCATGAACAAGGAACCGGAATTCCTGGCCAAGGGCCACGATCCCGCCGATCCGAGTCCTTGGCTGGCCCTGTACCTGGACCGCAGCACGCCGCTGCCGGACAAGGTCAAGAAGGCCTGGCTGACCGATTCGAGCTGCGGCTCGCGCCAGTACCTGCTGCCGTTCCTGCGGCCGCTGGCGCGCGCCTGCATCATCCTGATCCAGATCATCAAGACCTTCCTGCCGCGCCGCTGGTCGCATTCGCGGCTGCTGCATCGCATCCTGGCGTGGGGCCTGAAGCGCTTCGTCTCGCCCGAGGCCAACTGGCTGATCCTGCGGCACTTCCACCTGGGCGCGCAGATCCTGTCGTTCATCGCGGCCAACTCACCGGTGCGCATCACCACCACGCCGCTCGAACCGATGGAGATCGACGATCTCAAGGACGAACTGTTCGTCAAGCACGACCTGAACCTGTTCAACTTCGTGATCCGGCTGAACCAGGCGTTGCGCGACGCGGGCGTGGAAATGCATGCGCCCGAGCGCGTCGACTTTTCGATGATCCGCGATCCTGATCTGAAGCTTGAGGACATGCCGCAGGGCAAACTGAATTTCCTAGACCTGCAAAGCGCCATCGAGCTGTTCACGCCGCTGTATCAACTGATGCTGACCGACAACGACTTCTGGCGCGCGGCCAATTCGCTGCAACTGGACGAGACCATCGGCATCTACGCGGCCAAATTGCTGGGCGCGCCGCAGCACCTGATCCTGGTCAACAACAGCCATCCGCTGGTGCCCATGTCGACGCTGCGCGCCGGCTACCGGCTGGTGCTGCATGGTCTGTCGACCGAAATGCTGCACAGCCTGCTGATGGAGATGCGCGACGCGCAGCCGGGCGGCGAACCGCCCGCGCCGATCGCCTGAAAAGTAGGCAAATCCTAGCGTTGTCCCTGTAGGGCGGGCCGCCTCCGCTACGCTATAGTGCGACCCTTGTCCGCCGATTCGGGGTCGCGTGCGCGCGGCCCGGGTCTTCATTCCGGAAGCGCTTTCGATGCCCCAGTCCATAGAAATCATCGCCACCGCCCTGTTCGTCGTGGCGGTGCTGCACACGTTTTCCGTTCCCATGTTTGCGCGCCTGGCCCATCGCGGCGGGCCGCATGCCGGTTTCTGGCACCTGCTGGCGGAAGTCGAGGCGGTGTTCGGCGTGTGGGCGTTCGCCCTGATCGTGGCGATGGCGGCGCTGTCGGGGCCGTCCGCGGCCATCGGCTACATGGACACCCGCAACTTCACCGAGCCGCTGTTCGTCTTCACCATCATGGTGGTGGCGGCCAGCCGGCCGATTCTGGAACTGGTGGGTCTGCTGGTGCGCGCCACGGCGCGCGTGCTGCCGCTGCAGCGCGAGCTGGCGACGTTCTTCGTGGTGATGTCGCTGGTGCCGCTGGGCGGCTCGTTCATCACCGAGCCGGCGGCCATGACGCTGGCGGCGATCCTGCTGCGCGATGCCTATTTCCGCACCAGCGGCCGCGCCGGCTTCAAGTACCTGACGCTGGGCGTGCTGTTCGTCAACGTGTCGATCGGCGGCGTGTTGACCTCCTACGCGGCGCCGCCGGTGCTGATGGTGGCCTCCACCTTCGGTTGGGATTCGACTTTCATGGCGCAGCATTTCGGCTGGCGCGCGGCGGTGGCGGTGTGCCTGAACGCGGGCCTCTTGACCTTCATCTGCCGCAAGGCGTTGCGGGAGCGTTCGGTGGGCACGGGCGGCGGGGTCGACGCCCCGGAGGGCAAGGACAACCGTCCGCCGGTGCCGGCGCTGGTGATGCTGATCCACCTGGTGTTCCTGGTGGCGGTGGTGCTGAGCGCGCACCACCCGGCAATCTTCCTCGGCTTGCTGATGATGTTCATCGGCTTTGCCGAGGCCTACAAGCGCCACCAGAACCGTCTGCTGATCAAGGAAGGGTTGATGGTGGGCTTTTTCCTGGCCGGCCTGGTGGTGCTGGGCGGCCTGCAGAAATGGTGGTTGCAGGACCTGTTGGGCGGGCTGGAGCCGTTCGTGCTGTTCTGGGGCGCGACCGCGCTGACGGCCATTACCGACAACGCCGCGCTGACCTACCTGGGGTCGCTGGTGGAAGGCACCAGCGAGGCCTGGCGCTATATGCTGGTGGCGGGCGCGGTGACGGGGGGCGGCCTGACGGTGATCGCCAATGCCCCGAATCCGGCCGGTTTCGCCATCCTGAAGAATCATTTCCCGGATGGCAGCATCTCGTCCGGACGGCTGTTTTTGTCGGCGCTGGGGCCGACGGGGGTGGCCGCCCTGATGTTCCTGTTGCCTGTCTGAGGGAGTGAGGCGAGCCCCACGGCGGCGCCCCCGGGCGCCCCGCCGTGGGGGCGCCGCCGGCCTTTCACGAAAAACCGCTAAAATTCAAGACTTTCCCGTATTTTTCCGGCCGTGCCCGGCCGTTGTCCGGTCCAAGCCAGTTCCGGCCCCGGGGCCTTCCGTTGGAAGACCCCTCGCGCCCCTGGTTTTGCACAGGTCCGGTCGACGATCATAGATATACCGGACCCGCGCCTGGGAGCCCTCGATGCCCATCTACGCCTACAAGTGCAGCGCCTGCGGCCATGCCAAAGACGTCCTGCAGAAGATTTCCGACGCGCCGCTTTCGGTTTGCCCCGAATGTGGCCAGAGCACGTTTTCCAAGCAAGTGACCGCGGCTGGCTTCCAGCTCAAGGGCTCGGGCTGGTACGTCACCGATTTCCGCGGCAACGGCAGCGGCGGCCAGCAGGCCACCGGCGCCAGCGCCCCGTCGGCGCCCGCTGAAAGCGCCGCGCCGGCCGCCAGCGCACCGGCGGCGCCGGCCGCTGCCCCCGCGCCCGCCGCGGGGCCGTCCACCGCCTCCTGAGTAACCGCGCGATGCGTATGCGCGTCATCAAAAAGTACTTCATCACCGGCCTGCTGATCTGGGTTCCCCTGGTCATCACGGTGTGGGTGCTGGGTCTGCTGGTCGCCACCCTCGAAGGGTTCGTGCCTGGCTTTCTGTCGTCCGAATCGCTGTTCGGCGTCGACATTCCCGGCTTCCGCTTCGTCCTGGTCATCGTGGTGGTGCTGCTGACGGGCATTTTCGCGGCCAACCTGATCGGCCGCACCATGGTGGACCAGTGGGAAAGCCTGCTGGGCCGCATCCCCCTGGTGCGCTCGATCTACAACTCGGTCAAGCAGGTCAGCGACACCGTGCTCGCCCCGAACGGCCAGGCGTTTCGCCGTGCGGTGCTGGTGCAGTATCCGCGCGCCGGTAGCTGGACCATCGCATTCGTCACCGGCACGCCCAGCGGCGAAGTGGCCGAGCGCCTGCCCGGCGACCACATCAGCGTGTACGTGCCGACCACGCCGAATCCCACGTCCGGCTTCTTCCTGATGGTGCCCCGTGCCGACACGGTGGACCTGCAGATGAGCGTGGACGCGGCCTTGAAGTACATCGTTTCCATGGGCGTCGTCGCCCCGGGTCCGGCCGTGCCGGGCGCCCGGCCGGCGCCGCTCTCTCCGACGCCGGACGCGCAGCGCGCGCCGGGCGTCGACCTGTAACCCTTTACGCTACTACCAAGCACACAACGGAGTTATCCCGATGCGTACCTGCTACACCGGCCAGGTTTGCCGCGACCATCTCGGCCAGACCGTCACCCTGTATGGCTGGGTGAACCGCCGCCGCGACCACGGCGGGGTCATCTTCATCGACTTGCGCGACCGCGCGGGCCTGGCGCAGATCGTGTTCGATCCGGATAACGCCGCCTTCGCCACCGCCGAGCGCCTGCGCAACGAGTTCTGCATCCGCGTCACCGGCCTGGTGCGCGAGCGTCCGGCGGGCACCGCCAACGCCGAGCTGGCCTCGGGCGAAATCGAAGTGCTGTGCAAGGAAGTCGAGATCCTGAACGCGTCGGTCACGCCGCCGTTCCAGTTGGACGACGACAACCTGTCGGAAACCACCCGACTGACGCACCGCGTGCTGGACCTGCGCCGCCCGCAGATGCAGCGCAACCTGATGCTGCGCTATCGCGTCTCGATCGAAACCCGCAAGTTCCTGGACCAGTTGGGCTTCATCGACATCGAAACCCCGATGCTGGCCAAGAGCACGCCCGAAGGCGCGCGCGACTACCTGGTGCCCTCGCGCGTCAACGCCGGCCACTTCTTCGCGCTGCCGCAGTCGCCGCAGTTGTTCAAGCAGATGCTGATGGTGTCGGGCTTTGACCGCTACTACCAGATCACCAAGTGCTTCCGCGACGAAGACCTGCGCGCCGACCGCCAGCCTGAATTCACCCAGATCGACTGCGAAACCTCGTTCCTGAACGAGCTCGAGATCCGCGAGATCTTCGAGAACATGATCCGCCACGTGTTCAAGGTGGTGCAGGGCGTCGACCTGGCCAACCCGTTCCCCATCATGACCTGGACCGAAGCGATGCGTCGCTACGGTTCGGACAAGCCCGACCTGCGCGTGCAGCTCGAATTCACCGACATGACCGACGTCATGCGCGACGTGGACTTCAAGGTGTTCGCCGCCGCCGCCACGGCGCCCGGCAGCCGTGTGGTCGCCTTGCGCGTGCCCGGCGGCGCCGAGATGTCGCGCAGCGAGATCGACGCCTACACCCAGTTCGTCGGCATCTACGGCGCCAAGGGCCTGGCCTACATCAAGGTCAACGAAGTGGCCAAGGGCCGCGACGGCCTGCAATCGCCCATCGTCAAGAACCTGCATGACGCTGCCCTGGCCGAACTGGTCAAGCGCACCGGCGCGCAGGACGGCGACATCATTTTCTTCGGCGCCGACCGCGAGAAGGTCGTCAACGACGCCATCGGCGCGCTGCGCGTGAAGATCGGCCACAGCGAATTCGGCAAGAAGACCGGCCTGTTCACCGCGGGCTGGATGCCGCTGTGGGTGGTCGACTTCCCGATGTTCGAATACGACGAGGAAGACGGCCGCTACACCGCCGCGCATCACCCCTTCACCAGCCCCAAGGACGGCCACGAGGACTTCCTCGAGACCGATCCCAGCAAGGCGTTCGCCAAGGCCTACGACATGGTCCTGAACGGCTGGGAAATCGGCGGCGGCTCGGTCCGTATCCACCGCGAGGAAGTGCAGAGCAAGGTGTTCCGCGCGCTCAAGATCGGCGCCGAGGAAGCCCGCGAGAAGTTCGGCTACCTGCTGGACGCGCTGCAGTACGGCGCGCCTCCGCACGGCGGCATCGCCTTCGGCCTGGACCGCATCGTCACGATGATGACCGGCGCCGAATCGATCCGCGACGTGATCGCTTTCCCGAAGACCCAGCGCGCCCAGGATCTGCTGACCCAGGCGCCGTCGGAAGTCGACGAGAAGCAACTGCGCGAGCTGCATATCCGCCTGCGCAACGCAGAGCCGAAGTAGGCCCACCCCCGAGCGCCTGCGGCGCTCCCTCTCAAGGGGGGCGCCGCGCGGGACCGGCGGAGCCGGATCCCGGCGGCCTGGCTAGGGATGGTGTCTCGGGTTTGTGGCGTTTTTCTGCTTGCCTTGTGTGTGCCCGGCTTGGGGGCGTCCCGGGTGCGGGGCTTCGCCTGAGCGGATGCGCCTCTGAGCCGCGCCGGGCCCGTTCGCTGCGTTTCAGGGTGTCTCCGAGGTGGGAAGGGTTCATGGAATTGGAGTAATCTGGCAAACGCCGCCTGGGTTGGCGGGTGCTTGCCGGGACTCTTTTTTTTGTGGGCCTCGGTTGGCGGTTTCACTGTCTTGAGAAGGCGCCATCTCCTCCATGTCGCTCATTCGTGTCGTCAGCTACAACATCCATAAAGGTCGCTCGGCGCTGGGTCGTCGCGACTCGTTGAACGAACTGCGCCTGGGCCTTTACGGCCTGCGCCCCGACCTGGTCTTCCTGCAGGAAGTGCAGGGCCGCAACGAGCAGAAATCGCTGCTCGACGCCCAGCACGAGTCGCTGGCCGCCGCGCTCAAGCTGGACGTGGCCTATGGCCGCAACGCGATCCGCAGCGCCACCGACCACGGCAACGCCCTGTTGTCGCGCTTTCCCATCCTCGATCACGAAAACCAGGACATCTCGGATCATCGCCTGGAACAACGCGGACTACTGCACGCGACCATCGAACTCGACGGCCGGGCGGTGCATTGCTTCGTGGTGCACCTGGGCCTGTTCGCCGGCAGCCGCAGCCGCCAGATCCTGGCGCTGACCGAGCGCATCCGACGAATGGTGCCCGATGGCGAGCCGATCCTGATCGCGGGCGATTTCAACGACTGGGGCGACCGGCTGGCGCCTCTGTTCGTGCAGCAGTTGGGCCTGTACGAGGTGTTTTCGCACGCCCCGCGCAGCCATGGCGGCGAATTGCCGCGCCTGCGCGATTCGGTCAGGCGCCTGGGCAATGCCCTGCGCGGCCTGCCCAACAGCGGCGTGTCCGTGCTGGAACGCACCAACCAACTGGGCATGGACGGCAGTTCCCCCCTGTTGCTGCCGCCGCCGCGCACCTTTCCCGCCGTGTTTCCCTGGTTCCGCCTGGACCGCATCTACCAGCGCGGCTTCGCCGTGCGCAGCGCGCGCGTGCTGCGTGGCCGCGAATGGGCGCGGCTGTCCGATCATTCCCCCTTGCTGGCCGAGCTGGAACTCCCGTGAAGGCCCAGGGGGTCAGGCTGGAGTGGACCGACGGCAACGACATCCGGCTGCTGCAGAACGGCGCCGACTTTTTCCCGGCGCTGTGCCAGGCTATCGACGCGGCGCAATCCAGCGTGCATCTGGAAACCTACATCTTCATGCTGGATCGCACCGGCCTGAAGGTGCTGGACTGTCTGATGGCGGCGGCCGCGCGCGGCGTCAAGGTGCGCGTGGTGCTCGACGGCTTCGGCGCGGCCGAGACCGCGGATACCCTGCGTGAGCGCTTGACCGGCGCGGGGGCGCAATGCCGCATCTTTCGTCCCGAGCCGCGCTGGTTCGCGAAGTTCATTCCCTCGCGCAGTCGCCTGCGGCGCCTGCACCGCAAGGTCACCATCGTCGATGGCAGCATTGCCTTCATCGGCGGCATCAACATCATCGACGACTACGACGATCTCGATCCCACCGATGGCATCTCGGCGCCGCGCTTCGATTTCGCGGTCCAGGTGCGCGGCCCGCTGGTAACCGAGGCGGCCTACGCGCAGGACCTGCTGTGGGTGCGCCTGAACTGGGCCCGCTTGCGGCGCCATCCGCGCGACTGGAGCCGCATGCGGCTGACCAAGCCCAGCCACGCGCCGGTGGCGCCCTGTGGCACCCTGCGCGCCGCGCTGGTGCTGCGGGACAACCTGCGCTTTCGCCAGACCTTCGAACGCGCCTATCTCTACGGCATTACCCAGGCGCGGCGCGACATCCTCATCGCCAACGCCTATTTCTTTCCCGGCCGCCAGTTCCGCCGCGCCCTGGCCAAGGCCGCCGCGCGCGGCGTGCGCGTGCGGCTGCTGCTGCAGGGCAAGGTCGAATACCGCATGCAGTACCACGCCACGCGCTCGCTGTATGACCAGTTGCTGCGCGATGGCATCGAGATCTATGAGTACATGCCGAGCTATCTGCATGCCAAGGTGGCGGTGATCGACAACGTCGCCACGGTCGGCTCGTCCAACCTGGATCCGTTCAGCCTGCTACTGGCGCGCGAGGCGAATGTGGTGGTCGATGACCAGCCGTTTGCCTGGGACCTGCAGGAGCGGCTGGAAGCGGCGATCCAGGAAGGCGGGCGCTTCATCCGTCCGCTGGAGTATCAACGGCGGGGATGGGTGCGGCGGTGGGTGGATGCGGCGTCTTATACGTTGCTGCGGATCGGGGTGGCGTTGACGGGGACGTCGGATAAGTATTGAGCCGGGTGGGACGTGGCAGCTTCAAACGCGGTGGTACAGTCTTGCCTCCATGCAATCGCGCGGTAAGCTGCGTTCATTCTGACGGTAGGTTTTTCCATGGCAAAAAGAGGAAAGAGAGTCGCCATAGTGCAGTCGAGCTATATTCCTTGGAAAGGATATTTCGAGATGATGCATTCTGTGGATGCATTCGTTTTCCTCGACGATGTGCAGTCCACACGCCGTGATTGGCGCACCCGCAATCGCATCAAGACCGCCAATGGCGATGCGTGGCTGACAATACCGGTGCATCACAGCCGCGATTTACGCATATGTGAAGTGGATGTCGCCGAGCAGGACTGGGCCGATAAGCATTGGAAGACACTACAGCTTGCCTACGCGCGGGCGCCATTCATGGGCGAGTTGAAGTCCTGGCTGGCGTGTCTATATAAGCGGGCCGGCCAGGAAACCAAATTATCTGCAATAAACCGGATATTCATTGAGGGAGTCAATGAGTACCTCGGTATCAACACTCCACTGCAGGCTTCCTATGATTTGTTGTCTTTCGAGCAATTGGATGCTTTAAGCCCCACGGACCGGTTGCTCGAACTGTGTTCCCGGCTGGAGGCGGACATTTATCTCTCCGGTCCAGCTGCCAAGTCTTATCTGGACACTACCTTGTTTAATAATAGGGGAATTGACGTCGAGTGGATGACGTATTTGAATTATCCTGAGTATCCGCAATTGCATGGTAATTTCAGGCATGATGTCACAATATTGGATCTTTTGCTGATGAAAGGGCCTGAGGCACGTGATTATTTCATGCAATGCATGCCTTAAAGAAATTGAATGCGACACGGTAGTTGGCGGACTAGGCAAGGAGAGGATTTATGAATGAAAATAATGAAATCCTGTTGAATGAGGTCGCTGATTACTACGCGACAAAATTGAAAGAGCATGGCGCAACTCCGCGTGGAGTAGATTGGAATGGGGAAGAGGGGCAGACTCTCAGGTTTGCTCAATTGGCGAGGCTTCTGCCTCGAGATTCGTTTTCTATTGCGGATATCGGTTGCGGATATGGCGCGTTGCTGCATTATCTGCGTAAGAGTTTTGAGAATTTTAAATATTTGGGTTGCGATATAAGCGCTGAAATGATAGCAGCAGCTAACGCGGAGGCACCCGCCAATGCTCGATTCACACTAGGAGCGCAACCGGATCAGATTTCAGATTATTGCGTTGCAAGCGGAATATTTAATGTAAAGCTCAATCGCTCCGATGCTGATTGGCGGGAGTACGTAGAGTCATGCGTCGACAGTCTGGCTGCGTCAAGTCGGCGAGGCTTCGCATTCAACTGTCTTACGTCATATGCAGACGAAGATAAGAAGCGCGGAAACTTATACTATGCGGACCCTTGCTATTGGTTCGATCGATGCAAGCGACTTTATTCGAAGGATGTCGCGTTATTGCACGATTATGGTCTGTACGAATTCACCATCATCGTGAGGAAATGACATGAAGCCAATCGTGATTTTCGGCACTGGAGATATCGCCGAGTTGGCTCATTTCTATTTTTCGGAAGATGCCCAGAGACAGGTCGTCGCGTTCACCGTGGATCGCGAGTACCTCGGAGATGGAAGGTTCTGTGGCCGGCCTGTCATCGCATTCGATGAGATCACGCGAGCCTACCCGCCTGATTCGTACGAGATGTTCATTGCTTTGAGCTATTCTGGTCTCAATCAACTGCGCAAGGCCAAGTTCCTGGCCGCACAAGGCCTTGGCTACACTCTGGCGAGCTACGTGAGCTCCCGTTGCACGTATCTTTCAAAGCAGCCACCCGGGCAGAACTGCTTCATCCTGGAGGACAATACGATCCAGCCGTTTGTAGTCATCGGCGACAACGTTACGCTATGGAGCGGCAACCACATTGGTCACCACTCCTCAGTTGGTTCGCATTGTTTTCTTGCGTCGCACGTGGTGGTCTCGGGAGGGGTCAATATCGGTGAACGCTGTTTCATTGGTGTGAATGCAACGCTACGCGATCACATTACCATTGGGGAAAACTGCGTGATCGGGGCCGCAGTGACATTGTTGGCCGACGCTGCTCCCGAAGGTGTTTATGCAGCCGCTACCGTTGAGCGGTCACGTGTGCCAAGTTCGCGCTTGAAGCGCATCTGACGTCGAGCCCTAATGACTTGTTTTTCGCGCGACCAGCAACCGTGAGCCACCCACGGGCAGCGAAAGTTTCGCCCTGACCAACGCAAGCTCTACCCGCAGCGTAGTTTCAAAAACCTTGTCTAACCACTTGGGCAGCCGTAGTTCCTTCTGGGGATCGAATTCGGCGGGGCTGCGTGCCTTGCGCCGCGCCGCCAGCATGGCAGGCAGCAGGAGCGAGACGAATGAGGTGCTACGGACAATCTCGAAGCCCGCCTGGGTGACTTTCTTGTGAAGCTCGTCGGCGGTGTAGCGCCGAACGTGGCATGCATACGCATCCGCCTCACTCCATAGCCAAGGGTGCTGCGGTACCGTGAGTATCAGCCCACCGCCGGGTACGAGTGCCCGGCGCATTTCAGTAAGTACTTGCTCGTCTTCGGGGATGTGCTCGAGGACGTCGTATGCGCCGATGACGTCAAATTCATCGGTGAACGGCATGTTGCGGGCGTCCATCTGCATGAAACGAGCGCCAGGTACGCGACGCTGAGCGAATTCAAGGCCAGCACAGAATATCTCGCTGCCGCAAAGTCTTGCCGCGGGAAATGCTTGGGCGACACCCGATAAGACGAAACCGGTGCCGCACCCAATTTCCATGTAACGAGTCATGTTCGGAAAATATGCGTTCAATGCATGCACGATGAACGCATTGCGGCCTCGGAACCAAAAATTATTCGCTTCGAGCTGAGCCAGTGTTTCGAAATATTCGGCCTTGAATCCACTGCCTTCATTCATGAAGTCAGGAGACCAGGCATCCATGCCGGACACCTGCAAGGGTGCGAAGCCACAATTAGGGCACGTTCGTAGCTCTGAATCGTATGGCTGTTTACAGCTTCGGCAGTCGATCATCGGGTTTCCATCAAATTCAGCTTATTGGACACGCATGGCGTTGGTGTCACGAATCATCGCGAATTGCGAGACCGAAACCAGATTTTCCATAGCCATTGCCACAGTAGAGCATGTAGGTCTGGCCTTTGTGCTGGAACACATAAGGATATTCAATCATTTCGTGATCCCAGCCGGTTGGAGACACTGTGATGCCAGCCGCATCCAGAGCCAGTTGCCACTTTTCTCCAGACTGGCTGGTGGCATAGCCGATGCGGTACTTCATGCCGATATCGTCCCGATAGGAGAACCACATCTCGTATCCATCACGGCGGTTGCCCAACACCGTCGGACGCGAGAATGCCTGTGCAACGCCGATTTCATAGGGCACGGAGACTCCGTTGCGAGTCCAGTGGCTACCATCATGCGAAGTGGCATAGTTCAACGTATGCAGCATGCCGCCAGTAGGAGTTTGCCAGGTCAGCGTAGAGCCATACCACATGTGGTACAGCCCGGATTCCCGCTGTACCCAGGGATAGGACAAGCTGATGGAGTCTTGCGAATCAAGCGGCATGAGCGGCGTTGCGCGATCCAGCTCCAGCGAATAGTCGGGGGCTACGCGCAAACGGCCGATTTCACCATACCAATGGCCTTCGGCAGGCATCCGCCAACCCATAAATAGCATGTACCGTTGACCGGCTACCTCATAACAGTTGCCGATGCTGACGCCGTGAGAATAGAAACTCCCATCCGGGCCGTGTGTGAATACGGGCTCATCTGAGGTTTGCAGTACCGACTGCTTGCAAATGTCGATATCGACGAAACCGACC
The DNA here is from genome assembly GCF_044232075.1 of Achromobacter sp. EB05. Classification (NCBI taxonomy): domain Bacteria; kingdom Pseudomonadati; phylum Pseudomonadota; class Betaproteobacteria; order Burkholderiales; family Alcaligenaceae; genus Achromobacter; species Achromobacter sp. EB05. The sequence continues at coordinate 6,110,769 of NZ_CP155917.1, read as the reverse complement.
GATGAACGATTTTCCGTATCGCGTCCGCTGAAATAAATCCGGAAGACGTCGTCTTCGAGGTGAACGGGGAGGGGGTTGGCGGCGTGGCTGACCAGTTTGGGATGCAAGGCTGGCGCGTCATAGATGCGGCCGAGCTTCTTCCATGGCATAGGGGCCCTGGCGGATGAGTCGTTGGTGTTGGGCATTTCTGATTGCACGATCCTGACCATTACTACCGAGTCGGAACTTCGGCGAGCTTGCGCTCCAGCCACTCATGTACGCTGATGCCTTCCCGGGCCGCGGCGTCAACTACCTTGCTACGTGTTGCCGGAGAAACCCCCTCCAACTGCCCGTAATAACGTGTGCGCGCGGTGCCGCCTCGACGTCCCTTGTGCGGTACGTCGATATTCATGGTGGGGCCTTGAGCCGAGACGGCGAAATCAATCATGTAAAAGCAATTGCCCAGTACCCAAGAGCAGTGCACATCCTGAATGTGGTGCGGGAGATGCTCCAACGGTAGCGGGCTGGCCCACAAGGGTATGTTGTTGATCGCAACCTTGGCGTACTCGGAGTTACGCAACCAAGGAGCGACGCCTTCATCGCCGAACGCGACCCTGCCTCCCACCCGAGTGACGCGTGCCATCTCCGCAATAGCCCCTGCCATGTCGCCAAATAGGTTGATGCCGCCGAAATGGAAAACTGCGTCAAATGTATCGGCGGAAAATGGCAGGGACAATGCATCGCCCACGGAGAATTCCGGGATCAGGATGTCGCACTGTTTCGCGAAATTTGCACTGGCGTGCAACACCATGGTCTTGGACAAGTCCTGCGCGTACAGACGGCCGGATGGACCAATGGCCCGGGCGATTGGAAGCAGGTCTTCACCTAGTCCACAGCCGGTAACCAGTACGGTGTCGCCGCGTTTGAGTTGCAGGCGGGAGATCAGTTGTTTGCGGAATTCTTCTTCATCCTGTTCGAAACTCGCAAACAGCCAGTCCAGGAAATTGCGATAGATTTCCCCCGCATGGGCAGAGTGGTACATCGCATGCACGCTTTCATTGACGGTGGCCTGGGGAGCTCCGGCTATGAAGTCGACTATGCTGCCCTCGATCAGGGGGTACGTGGCGCCTGACGCAGTGCGTAGGCCTTCGGGACTCTTGATGAGCGGTTCATGCGTGATGGGGCAGACATAGGTCATAGCAATATTCGCGATCAATAGGTTTCCTTGCTGCGGGTATCAAGGTACGCAGCCACGGTCTTTGGTGTTATGTATTGCATTCCAAGAAAGTCCCGGTCTTCAGGTGCAAGGGGAGCATCGCGTAGAGCCTCGACAGGATCGATTTGCTGACGGATCAAAGGAATGGTGTACAGGTGATTCACCGCTCGCCGCTTATCCATGCTCTGGTTGAATCCTCCGCGATGGAAGCACATGCAATCAAGCACGATGAATGAGCCTGCAGGCGCCTGCACCTGAACCGCGTTGCTATTCACGAAAGCTTCTGACGGGAACGCCTCGCGCTTGTGACTGGCCGGCAAGACATGCGTGGCACCGTTTTCCAGAGTGAAATCATCCACGCAGTAGAGGGCGTTAATGGCAATAGGGCGAGAGGATACGAAATGCTGATATGGCAGGTCGCGATGCCATGCCGCCTGATTGTATTGTTCCCCTGACGGATTGATGATGCCGTTCTGCTGGTTCAAGATGAATTTTCCCCGAATTAATCGGTGAACCGCATCCAGGATGATGGGGGTCTGAGCTAGCTTCAGGAACTCCGCTTCAATAGCCAGGGGCAGTCGAATGCCGTGGAATTCATCCAGCTGACGCAAGCGACCTTCACCGTGAATCGCTACATACCGGCTGTGAGTGGCGTCAAAGACACCACGGAACTTATCGATCTGCTCTTTGGAAAAACCAGGATTCAGCACGGCATAGCCAAGATGATCAATCTGCTCGACCGCAGACTGCACGGCATCAGCCGAAATGGCGCGCTCCAGAATGCCGTAGGACGGGGAGGGGTCTTGGGATGTATGCATAGCCGTCGGAAATGTGAGATCGACTGGAAGTGTGGCCTCAAGACGCGTGGTCCGGGACTCTGCGTTGGCTATCTTGAAGGATCGTTTCGTGCGCCGGGACATCACCAGCTCGATAGACCTGTCGTACGATTGTATAGGGCCTGCGCTTGGTCTCGGAGTAGATCTTCGCCAGGTAGATTCCGATGACACCGATGAACGAGATGATCAGACCACCCAATAGCCAAATGGAGGCCATGATTGACGTATATCCGCTAACGGGCTTGGACAGCAGCCAATAGTTCAGAACGAGGTATGCGGTATACGCACTTGCGGCGGTGGAAATGGATGCACCGATGTAGAAAATCCACACCAGCGGCGCATTGCTGAAAGATGTGATTGCGTTGACGAAGTGCGAAATCTTACGCCGCAGCGTATATGTTGTCTGGCTGGTTGAGTGCTTCGTGATAGGGTGTGCGCATTGCTTGAATCCGGTGATATGCCACAGGCCTCCTATGTTCACCTCTCGCTCGCGATGTCGAAGTAGCGCTCGTGTGTACCTTTTGGTCATCAGCCGTGCCGTCACGATGTTGTCTGGCTGACGAACGCCAGTCAGCACGCGGAACAGATGATAGAAAACCAGGCCGCTGTATTTTTCTACCCAGCCCCCGCGTCTGCGTTGTTGAACACCGAATACGACATCGGCATTTTCCGCGTGCATTTGCGCCGCGAACTCAAGCAAGCATTCAGGTTCCTCTTCAAGATCGCTGTCGATCAGGAATATGCGCTCACCGCGGGCATGGGCAAGGCCAGTCATCATTGCCTTGTGGTGGCCAAAATTCCTCGATAGGTCAACCACCGTCGTATGGGAGTCATCTTGAGTCAACGCAATCGCCAACTCCAGACTATGGTCAGGAGACCCGTCGTTGACAAGAATGATTTCGTAGTCATCGCCGACCAGCGATCGTGCTGCGGCTGAGGCACGACGATGGAACTCTTGAAGGTGCGGCGCAGATCGATAAAGAGTGGCGACAATGGATAATTTCATGACGGTGCCTGGCACGGGCCGAAAGCGATTCAAATCAGGCTGACACTATGCAGCCAGACGATGGTTGCGCGGTTCTAGCAGCTATCTGCAATACCCTTGATCACTCGTTCCTGCTGCGCCCAGGTCAGGTCTGCGTACATTGGCAGGCGCAGGAGGGTTTTGACGGTCTGGCTGGTGACAGCCATGTCACCAGCCACGCGCCCATGGCGCTTGCCGGCGGGTGATTCGTGCAGCGAGACATAGTGGCTGCTCGATTGAATGCCGTGGTCGGCCAAGGCTTGATGGACACGTTGCCTGGCTGCTTCGTCGGGCAACAGCACATAGTAGATGTGCCCATTGTGGACAGCATGCTCAGGCACGATAGGCCGACGAAGGCGACCGGCGGATTCGAGCGATTGCAGGCCCTCGTGATACCGGGTCCAGGCGGCGACGCGTCGTTCAGTGATCTTGCGGGAGTCTTCCAGTTGGGCGTATAGGAACGCGGCGATCAGTTCGCTGGGGAGATAAGACGACCCAAGTTCCTGCCACGTGTATTTGTCGACCTCGCCTCGGATGAATCTCGACCGATCGGTACCCTTTTCACGAATGATCTCGGCGCGTTCGCCGCGTTCAGGCTCCCGTACGAGCAAGGCTCCACCTTCACCTGAAACGATGTTCTTGGTGCCGTGGAAGCTCAGTGCGCCATAGTCGCCCAGTGTGCCCAGCGCTTTGCCGCGCCATGTGGAGCCCAATCCTTGCGCGGCATCTTCCACTATTTTCAAGTTATGGCGTCGGGCGATCGCGCCGATCGCATCCATGTCGCAGGAGATGCCCGCGTAATGAACCGGAACGATCGCTTTTGTCCGGTTTGTCAGTGCAGGCTCGATGAGCGATGCATCCAGATTCTGCGTGTCGGGATCGATATCGACAAAGACTGCCGTGGCACCGCGCAAGGCAAATGCATTGGCCGTGCTCACGAAGGTAAACGAGGGCATGATCACTTCATCGCCGGGTTCGATCTCGCAAAGCAGGGCTGCCATTTCCAGCGACGCCGTGCAGGAATGGGTCAGGAGGGCCTTTGGCGACTGCAGATTAGATTCAAGCCACGCATGACAGCGTTTGGTAAATGTGCCGTCACCGGTGAGATGGCGGCTTTCGATGACGTGTTTGAGATATTCGATTTCAACGCCGGTAATGGGCGAACGATTGAACGGTATTGGATTCATGTCAGGCTCCCAAATTGCTCACTGCGAGGCCGATCATGATTATCAGGGTTCCTGCTATGCGGTAGGGGCCTAGCGGTTCACCGAATAGGAAATGGGAGCCGATCAGCACCAGAGGATATATCAAGCTGGTCAAGGGGTAGGCTACCGAAAGAGGCAGTTTGGTGCTGGCCAATGTCCAGAAGACGAAGGCAACGCCAAAACTCGTCATCGCGGCAATCGCCAATGGTGTCAGTAGCGCCTGTACGACGAAAAGCAACTTGCCGATCAATTCGGCTGGGGGGGACCCCATTCGAGTGATCTGCAGCCTGAAGACCAAGACAGACAGGGCCGACAACACAATCATGCCCGCCAGCATGGCGTAGGCGGAGAATTTGGTCATTTCACTTCCTGAGAAAGGCGGTGCAGATACTCGGCATAGCTATTTTTTCCATAGCGATCAGCCAGATTCAGGAGGTCAGCCGTACTAATCCACCGCTGCCGCCAAGCGACTTCCTCCAGGCAGGCGATTTTCATGCCTTGACGCCGCTCGACAGTGGCGACCAAGTTGGCGGCGTCCAGTAAGCCGTCGGCTGTACCGGTATCGAGCCAAGCGAAGCCGCGCCCCAGGCGTTCAACGTGAAGTTGTTGTTGCTGCAGGTACACACGGTTCAGATCGGTGACCTCGATTTCTCCGCGTGCCGAGGGCTTAAGCTTGCGTGCATATTCGACGACGCTGTTGTCGTAAAAGTACAGGCCGGTCACTGCATGGTTGGAGCGTGGGGTCTGGGGTTTTTCCTCGATGTTGATTGCCTTGCCGTTCTGATCGAATTCAACAACACCAAAGGCGCGTGGATCCAGAACTTCGTAGCTGAAAATGGTGGCGCCCTGTTCGCGCTTGGTGGCACGTTCCAGCGAGGTGGATAGGCCCACGCCATAAAAAATATTGTCGCCGAGTATGAGTGAGACTGGATCGTCGTCGATGAACTTTTCGCCTATCAGGAACGCATCAGCCAAGCCTCGCGGTTGATCCTGTTCCGCATAAGACAGCCGGATTCCCAGTGGCGAGCCATCGCCCAGCAAGTCTTGGAAACGGGAGAGGTCTTCGGGTGTAGAGATGATCAGGATGTCCCGAATACCCGCCAGCATGAGGACCGAGAGGGGATAGTAGATCATCGGCTTGTCGAAGACAGGCAGCAGCTGTTTGCTGATGCTGCGAGTCATCGGATACAGTCGCGTGCCTCTGCCACCCGCGAGAATGATGCCTTTCCACACAACAAATGCTCCTAAACGGGAAACGTGTACCCGGCGGAGAACGATTGAGCGCCGGAAAAACTGCGGACTAGGCCGCTGCGCGATTCTACCTTTTTGACTTGCTCCCTAACAGTTGTTTCGACGTCACCTTGAGCCCCGCGTGACTCGCCCGATGCTGGCTAAGCGGTTCTTCATAGAGGGGGTAAAATCAATGGCTACCTTGCCGCTCTCCCCGGGTGGCGTTCAATAGGCAAATTTGGCATGACCATTCTCGTAACTGGAGGGGCGGGGTTCATTGGGTCGAACTTCGTTCTGGATTGGCTTGAGCATCATGACGAGGCGGTCGTGACGCTGGATAAGCTCACCTATGCTGGCAATCCGCGCAATCTGGCCAAGCTTGAAAACGATGACCGCCATGAATTGATAGTGGGTGACATCGGCGACAGCAATCTGGCTGCGGACTTACTGGCTCGCTTCAACCCACGCGCGGTGCTTCATTTGGCAGCGGAGTCTCACGTGGATCGTTCAATTCACGGCCCGGGCGAGTTCATCCAGACGAATATCGTAGGCACGTTCCATCTCTTGCAGGCTGTCCTTAGCTACTGGAACAGCCTCACCGGCACGTCCCGTGAGGAGTTCCGGTTCCTGCATGTGTCGACGGATGAAGTGTATGGCTCGCTGGATGCTGGCGATGCGGCTTTCTCCGAGCTTAACCAGTACCAGCCGAACAGTCCTTATGCGGCAAGCAAAGCAGCCAGCGATCATCTGGTTCGGGCCTATCATCACACTTACGGGCTGCCGGTATTGACTACCAATTGCTCAAATAACTATGGCCCTTTCCAATTTCCCGAGAAGCTCATTCCGTTGATCATTCACAACGCGTTGGCTGGGCGTCCGTTACCTCTGTATGGCGACGGGCAACAGATCCGTGATTGGCTTTACGTGGGAGATCACTGCAGCGGGCTGCGTCAGGTCTTGGAGCACGGGAGGGTCGGCGAAACGTACAACATCGGTGGTTGCAACGAACAGACCAACATTGATGTCGTACGTCAGACCTGCATCCTTCTGGATGAGTTGTGCCCAAAGAAAAATGGCGCGTCCTACCAGGCTCAAATGACGTTTGTTCCGGACCGCCCGGGGCATGACCGTCGCTATGCGATCGACGCAGGCAAGCTTGCTCGTGAATTAGGCTGGCGCCCTGTAGAGACCTTTGAAACAGGGCTGCGCAAGACTGTGAATTGGTATATCGCCAACTCGGCATGGGTGTCGGAGATTGTTGACGGGTCCTATCACAAGTCTTGGATGAAAAAGCAGTACGGGCGTTAGCCTGCTCGTTGCCCCACCTGATGATGTATTGCGATTGAGTCCACAGCCATGAAGATTACGCCGCTGTCCATTCCCGATGTACTGCTGATCGAGCCGGATGTGTTCGTCGATGCCAGGGGCGAGTTCATGGAAAGCTATCAGCAACAGCGGTACGAGGACGCCATTGGTCGGCCGCTTCGATTTGTGCAGGACAACGTGTCAAGATCTCGGTGTAATGTGCTCAGAGGTCTTCACTATCAACTGTTGAAACCCCAGGGCAAGCTGGTCAGTGTTATCGACGGCGTGGTGTTCGATGTGGCAGTGGATCTGAGGCGCAGCTCATCCACGTTTGGCAAATGGGTCGGCGCGACTCTCTCTGCGGATAATCATCGGCAATTATGGGTGCCTGAAGGTTTTGCGCACGGGTTTCTGGTGCTCTCGGAATCCGCGTGCTCGCTGTACAAATCCACGGAGTACTATGCGCCTTCGTGCGAGCGTTGCATGCGTTGGGACGACTCCACGCTGAACATAGCTTGGCCGCTGGACTCCGTGCCCATCCTGTCGGATAAAGATCGCGCGGGTTTGTCGATGGATCAGGCGGAAACCTTCGCGTAGGCCCCCTCTTGCTGGCTCGTGCCCAATTCGGACCAAATGCCTCTTATCTCGCGAATTTCCATTGGCGCCGGTGTATGCGGCTCGCTAATTCTGTTGGCCTTTGCCGTCTGCTATGCAGGTTTCGGCTTGGATATCACCGACGAGAGCTTTTATCTAATATGGACCGGCGCCCCTTATGAGTACGTTGCGTCTGTGTCGCAATTCGGATTTGCCTATCATCCGCTGGATGTGTTGCTTGGTGGGGACATTGCCGAGTTGCGTATTGCGAACATTGTCCTGACTTTCGGTTTGGCGTGGGTGGCTGGCAGCATCTATCTGCGGGAGGCGTATGAGGAACCCCCGACGCTTGGGCAAGCATGGGCGCTGGGCGGTGTATTCGCCAGTAGTAGCCTAGCTATATTTCAGGTATGGCTGCCCACGCCCAACTACAACACGCTCGCCTTTCAGTCGTGTCTGCTTGCCGTCATCGGGCTGTGCCTGATACCGCGAAAACCCGCATCGGGCGTGGTGGGTTGGTTGATCCTTGCGTTTGGTGGTTGGCTGGCATTCCTGGCGAAGCCAACCACTGCGTTTGCGTTGGGGGTCCTCTCGGTGCCATACCTCCTGCTTGCTGGAAAGTTGCGTATGCGCGGTATTCTGGTGGGTCTCGCTTTTCTTGTCGGAGTCGCGCTCGCTACTGCGTTCAGCATCGATGGATCGGTGTTGGGGTTCTTGCAACGCATCCGGCTTGGCCTGGATGCAACTGCCCTCATGGGTGCCGGGCACGGTTTGGCGCAGATGTTCCGGTTGGACCCGTGGGCACCCTCGCCGTTGCTCGAAAATGCCTTTGCTGTCCTGGCTCTCTTGATCGCATTCACGGCCGCACTACTGGCCGGCGGAAGCTTCGTTGTGCGCGCGGCTGGGGCTCTGCTGATTGTTGTCAGTACGGTCGTGGTCGTGCTGATCGCCTTGCGCATCGTGGAAGTGCCGTCATTTGGTGACTTGGGAGGCATGTTGTTGTTGGCCACCGTGCCAGGCACTATCTCGGCATGCCTTTGGATGAGGGCGCGCTTGGCATCGGAGCGGGTTCCTGCGCGCAGCGGTGTAGTTGTCAATGTGCTGCTCTGCCTGCTTGTGCCGGTAGCCTATGTATTTGGCACCAATAACAATTATTGGAGCACCATGCCGGGCGCGGCTTATTTTTGGGTGCTCGCGGCAGCAGGTTTGGGGATGTGGTCCAGGACCTGCCGGCCAACCTGGATATACGTGATGCCTGCGGGCGTCGCGGCTCAAATAGTGACCGCGATGTTGCTTCACAACGCTATGGCCACTCCTTACCGTCAGTCGCCACCCCTGTGGTCCTACTCGCACAGCATTACTGTCGGTGCCGCAGGATCGCGCTTGCTGATGTCGGAACAGGCCGCGACCTACATCAAGGAGCTGCAGGGTGCCGCGAGGCTTGCGGGATTTACCTCGGGGCAGCCGATGATTGACCTGTCCGGACGTTCGCCAGGTTCGCTGTATATCCTGGGCGCCAATGCGGTTGGACTTCCCTGGTTGATTGGGGGGTATCCTGGCAGCAACGCATTTGTTCAACGAGCGTTGAATGCCGTATCTTGCGATGTACTGGCGCGAGCCTGGTTATTGATCGAGCCTGGCACTCCTTATTCGATGCCAGAATCAATGGTGGGACATTTCGGCGCTGTCCAGACATCGGATTATGCTGCTACGAGCGAGATCACTGTGCCGGCGGGTTTCGGTGCGCGCGGCAGCGCAAGCCGCCAGTGGCTGCTTAAGCCTTTGAGAGCGCCAGCGAACGCCGCTGCCGCTTGCCAGGCGCAGCGGCAGCTACGGCTGGCGGATTGACCGCGGACGATTTGGTCTGTCAGCCGGCCGTGCGCGGCGCTTGCCGCCAACCAGGCCCAGCGCCAGCGCCGTCCCCACCAGGATGATGCCGGCGCCAATCAGGATGGACGCGGTGATCGCCTCGTCCAGAAACCAGGCGCCCCAGACCACGCCGAAGACCGGCACCAGGAAGGTGACGCTGACCGCGCCGGTCGGCCCCACATTGGCGATCAGCCGGAAGAAGATGATGTATGCCGCGCCGGTGCAGACAACGGCCAGCAGGATGGTGGCGCCCCACGCCCCGGCTGAAACCGGCGCCTGCGGCCAGGTGGCCAATGCCAGCGGCAGCAGCACCAGGCTGGCGGCGAGCATGCTGCCGGTGGCGTTGGACAGCGCGTCCACCCCGGTCAGGAAACGCTTGGTCCAGTTGGCCGCGATGCCGTAGAAGATCGGCGCCGATACCGCCGCCACCACGGCGGGGCCGGTGCCGCCGGCTTGGAAGTCGAGCTTGTCCCACACCAGCACCACGATGCCAAGCAGACCGATCGCCAGGCCCAGCGAGCGCGACCATGGCAGTCGATCCTTCAGCCACAGCCAGCCGACCACCGCGCCCCATACCGGGGTGACCGCATTGGCCACGGACAGGAACCCCGCGCCGAGCGATTGGGCGGCATAGGCGTAGAGCAGGAACGGCAGCGCGGCATTGAAGATGCCCACCACCAGAATGGCTTTCCAGTGCCTGGCGATGATCGGCAGCTTGCCGCGCCACAGCGCGGCCGGCAGCAGGAACAGGGCCGCCAGGCCGACGCGCAATTCGATCAGCGCGACCGGTCCGAATTCGCCCACGGCCAGGCGCATGAACAGAAAGGAGCCGCCCCAGACGGCAGCGAGGAGCAGAAGGTCCAGCAGGTCGCGACGACGCATGATCGGCAGTGAATCAGGATTGAGCCCGGGTGGTGACCAGGTTTTTCATCTTGACCCGATGCGCGAGCACCGCACAGGTCAGGCACAGGACGATACACAGCGCCAGCCCCGTGCGCACTCCGTTTAGTATCGTGCCGTGCGAAATCAGGATGCCCACCACCGCGGTGCCCAGCGCGCTGCCGATGGCGCGGGTGGTCTGCACCAGGGCGGAGGCCACGCCCACGTCGCGGCGTTCGCTCAGCATCTGCATGAACAGCGTGAGGTTGGGCAGCAGGAAGCCCAGCGCGCAGCCGTTGACGAAGAACGCGGCCAGGATCCACCAGGCCGACGTCCCCGGCGAAATCAGCAGCACCATCAGCGTGCCCACCGCCAGCAGGCCGGCGCCGAACACCATCAGGCGCTGCGGTTCCGTCTGCCGGGGAAACAGGCGGCCATTGATGATGCTGCCCACCGAGATCGCGGCCACCAGCGGGGTCAGCAGCAGGCCAGCCTCGCTCGGGGTATAGCCCAGCACCTGCTGCAACAGCAGGGGGCTGTAGAAGATCAGCACGAACATCACGGCGCCGACGGTCATGGCGGCCAGGTTCAGCAGCTGCGGTTCGCGACCGGCCAGCACGCGCAGGGGAAAAATCGGCGAGGCGACGCGTCGCTCGATCGGGATCAGCAGGGCGATGGCGCCGACGCCGATTACTGCCAGCGCCAAGCCCATGATCGGATGCGCATGCTCGCCCCGGGCGAAGCCCAGCTCCAGCGCCGCGAGCGGCGCGCCCACAGCCAGCACCAACAGGATGGCACCAATCCAGTCGATGCGCCGTTCCCCCGTGTGCACCGGCTTAATGCGCGGGAAATACTTGGCCAGCAGGAACAGGGCTACCGCGGCCGCGATGGGCGAAATGAAAAATGCGGCGCGCCAGCCAAGCGCCTGGGTAGCGGCGCCGCCGAGCACCGGGCCGATGCCGCTCGCCATGGCAAAAGCGGCCGAGACCAGCGCCATCCACTTCACCCGTTGTTTGGCATCCGGGAACAGGTCGGCCGGGGCCGCGAAGGCAGTGGCGATCATCATGCCGCCGCCGATGCCTTGTAATGTACGAAAGAGGATCAGTTGCCCCATGGTCTGGGACAAGCCGCAGGCGATCGAACCCAGCGCGATGATCAGCACGGAAACCAGCATCAGCGGCTTGCGGCCGAACATGTCGCCCAGGCGGCCGAAGATCATGATGGATGCGGCGGTGGCAAGCAGGTAGCCCGTGCCGACCCAGGCATACAGGGCCATGCCGTTCAGGGCCTCGGCCACGCGTGGCAGGGTGGTGCTGATGATGGTTGAGTCGAAGGCCGCCAGCACGACGGTGGCGGCCACCCCGGCCATGCCCATCAGCAGGTCGCGGCGGGAGTGGGCGGGCTCCGAAGCGGGCGTTGGGGGGAGCGGGGCGGTCATGCCGCCTAGGATATCACCGGCGCCCCGGGGTCTTTACTTATAAAACGCGTGGTAGCTCCAGAACACGGCGATCACCAGCACGACCAGCGCCCAGGACCAGCGTGAGTTGGACAGGCCGCGCGGTTCGGGCTCGGGCGGCGGCGGGGGCGGCGCCAGCCGCGGCTGGGCTGCCATGTGATCAATGAAGGCGGTAAAGAACTTCTCGATGATTTTTTCGCCAGCCTTCAGCACCAGCCCTTCGCCGCATTCGGCGAGCTTGCCGCCAGTCATCCCGGCCACCGTGTACGCGATCCGAGTGCCCTGGTCCTTGGTCGACAGATTGACCTGGGCGGTGCCGATAGCGAGGCAGGCGGCGCGGCCCTTGCCTTCGAACACCAGGGTGCAACTGTTGGGGGGATCGACGTCCGAAAGCAGGATCTCGCCCTCGTAGTCAGTGTCCAGCCCGGCGATCTTGGCTCGCAGCGTGACGGCGTACTCGGTGGGGCTACGCTGCGTGACGTTGACGCAACCGGGGATGCAACGTTGCAGCACCGCCGGATCGGTCAATGCATCCCAAGTCTGGTGCTGGGTTGAAGGAATCCACTGGGCATCGGCTATGCGCATGGTTGTCTCCTTGTCAGGCGTCGTTATGGATTCATTGTGGACTCAAATCAAGTAAACGCCAAGGTGTCAACGCAGGCAGCGCTGCCTCCATCGTAAGGTTGGTGATTTTTCCCTGGATTTCTTCCGTTCGTGAAAAACAGCTTAATCTAATAACCCCCGCGACCTTTTCAAGAAAAAAGCGTCAAAAATGGCAATGCCGGCTAAGGGGAAATATTTGGAGATAATGGAAATGATTATTTTCGTGCCCCCGATTTTTGTAGTCCACATTTTCTCATGCCTAAGTACCGTGCATGAGAAAGCGTCGCATTTGCGTGGTTGTGCTGTGTTCGCGTCTGTCTGCCGGGAAAGGGGCAACGCGGCGGATGGCAGGCTGGACTTGGACGCCGTAGGGGGGCAATCACAGCCGGATATCGCCGCAATTCCTTGATGTTGCCTGTAGATGTTGATGTGCTAGCGGGGTACACTATGCCCCGCTCGCCGACCGCCGCATTTCCATTCGCAGGCAAGGCCATTAGCAGGTAAGGGCAAGTGGCGTTAATTATAGGCGCTGCTTGCTCCAATCCGAAGAACGCCGAATGGAAGCACACGTGGGGCTCTCTATCGGGTCGTCACGCCTCTTTATTAGTAATCAGGGCACAGATTAATGAATGGTTTGTATAATGATATAGCGAGTAGTTTATCGAGAACCGAGGTGTGGATACGCCTTGGATTTTCGGATACTGCCTCCAAGTACCGTCGAAGTATCCTTGGTCCGCTTTGGATAACGCTCGGAATGGCTATAACCATTACCGGCCTCGGTGTGTTTTGGTCGTTGATTTGGAAAGTAGATCTTTCGGTATTCTTTCCTTATCTGACTGCCGGTATCTTGATATGGAACTTCCTCGTTTCGACTATGGTTGAGGGGGCGGTCTGTTTTGTGCAACAGGCGCCGGTTATCCGCGCAGCTCCGTTGCCTATGTTTATTCACCCATTGCGCTTGGCGGTGAAGCTGGTTATTACGCTAGCTCATAATAGTTTGGTGTATGTCGGTGTTGCGCTTATATTCAAGACGCCGGTGGATCTTGCTACGTTTCTAGTGTTGCCCGGGCTCGCGCTGCTGTTTCTGTTTGCAGTTGCTACTGCTCTACTCCTGGGGATTATCGGGGCACGCTTCCGGGATTTCACCCCGATTGTTGAGGCAGTCATGCCTTTGATCTTTTTCCTGACGCCGGTGCTATGGTTCCAATCGACCCTCGGGCCTCGTGCGTTCATTGCCGAGCTAAACCCGTTTACACACTTTATCGCCGTGGTGCGCGAGCCTTTGCTTGGGCACATGCCGACCGTCGTGAATTATTCGGTCGTTATCGGGTTGACCTCGCTTGTATGGGTGGTGGCATTGGTTATCTTTTCCCGCTGCCGTAAGAAAATATCTCTGTGGATATGAAATGGCGTCTATTTCTCTTCAGAACGTATCGTTGGAGTTTCCTATATTCTCAGCCCGAGCCACGTCACTGAGGCATCAAATTTTGCGGCTGGGAACCGGCGGTTTGATTGGTGCGAATACCAGTGGTCATCGAGTTGTTTCTGCGCTGACGGACATTAGCCTTTCGATTACCGATGGGGCAAGAATAGGCCTTATTGGGCACAATGGGTCAGGTAAAAGCACTCTTATGCGCCTTATTTCGGGGATTTATCATCCGACGCGAGGAACATCGAGTATCGAGGGCCGAGTGTCCACCATCTTTGAGCTTGGCGTGGGTGCTGACCCCGATCTGTCCGGAATGGAAAATATCTACCGGATCGGCGCGATGATGGGAATGTCGCAGGAACATATTCGCGACTTGGTGCCTCAGGTAACCGAATTTACGGAATTGGGCGATTTTATCGATTTGCCGGTAAGAACTTATTCTGCTGGTATGTCCATGCGTTTGTACTTCGCAATGGCTTTGTTTTCTGATCCTGAAGTTCTACTGATCGATGAGGTATTTGGCGCGGGGGATGCCGCTTTTCAATCTCGGGCAGAAGCGAGGCTAGAAAAGCAGATATTCGATTCGCATATTTTCATGTTTGCATCCCATTCCCCGGATTTGGTTAAGCGGTTTTGTGATAAATGTATTCTGATGTCACACGGGAAAATGGTTTTCTTTGGCGATACGGCAGATGCTTTGATTGAATATCAACGTCTTCAGGTGGCGTAAGAATTATGAAAATACTTAGAGTCGTTGGTGCCCGGCCTCAGTTCATGCAGGTTCCCGTTTTGAGGCAGGCGTTGCTTACCCGTGGTCATCAGCATGTACTCTTACATACCGGCCAACATTACGATGAAGGTATGAGTACGGTATTTTTCCGTGAATTAGGTATTCCCGAGCCCGACATAAATCTGGCAGTAGCTGGTCTATCGCATGCAGCGATGACTGGCCGCATGATGGAAGGCATCGAGCGTGCGATATTGACGGAACGACCAGACGTTGTGCTAGTGGATGGCGATACCAACTCCACGATGGCTGCCGCTTTAGCCGCGTCGAAGGTACACGTGCCCGTGGTACACGTTGAGGCAGGCTTGCGGGATTTTGATCGTCGACGCCCGGAAGAGATCAATCGCATAGTGACCGACCATATTGCGGCACTGAATTGCGCCCCTATTCCCCGAGCTCTGGAGAATCTGGAGCGCGAGGGTCTGGGGGGGCGGTCGCGGTTGGTAGGCGATGTCCTGCTTGATTGTTACGTCCGCAATTGGCCTCAGCGTAGCAAGCGGATCCGGGATAAGCTGGGTCTGCGACCTGGGCAGTACCATGTGTCGACTCTTCATCGTCCAGAGAACACCGATCCGGAGAACGCCGACCGTTTTGCCGACATCATCTCTTGCATGGCCGCGCTGGACAAACCCGTGGTTCTCCCTGTCCATCCGCGTACGCGAGCCGTTTTGCGCGCCTATCAGGACGGCGGCGGCACGCTGGGTAACATACAGTGCATCGACCCGATCACTTATTTCGAGATGCTGGGATTGCTCGAGCAGGCGGATATGGTTATTACCGACTCGGGTGGTTTGCCACGTGAAGCTGTATGGAGCGGATGTCGCTGCGTGATGCTCTTCCGGCAAGATACTTGGCATGATTTGCTGGAACGCGAATGGGCCACCATCGGTAAAACCGATAAAGCTTCGATAGAAGCGGCTTTTCACAACGCGACGCGACCGCCGGTCGACGCTGTAAGAGAGTTCTTTGGAGGTGGTATGGCGGCAGTGCGAATCGTAGAGGCCATTGATAAACTTTAAGATAAAGGACCGCTATTGTGATGATTTCCGAGAAGGCGAAAATTGGCAAAAATGTCGCGTTTGGCGCAAATGTCCGTGTTTACGATAATGTTGTGATCGGTGATAACGCGGTAATTGGTGATTTTTGCATTTTGGGGCACCCGGCCGGAGGAGATTACAAAGGTAAAGCACTGACCCTCGGCGAAGGGGCGATTATTCGTTCCCATTCGATTCTGTACGAAGGTAGTGAGTTCGGACCCGATTTACGGGTGGGGCACTCCACCTTGATCCGCGAAGGCCTAGTGGCTGGTTGCAATCTGCAGGTCGGCAGCTTTAATGACTTAGAGGGTGAAGCAAAAATCGGTGATTGGGTTCGATTCCACAGTAACGTACATATTGGTCGCGGCGCGGACATCGGCGATTTGGTCTGGATTTTTCCATATGTCGTGTTGACAAACGATCCGATCCCTCCCTCGGGCCTCAAGGAAGGCGTCACGCTTGGTGCTGGGTCGGTGGTATGTACCAGCGCAGTGGTCTTGCCAGGGGCGAACGTGGGGGCAGGCGCGTTTGTCGCCGCAATGGCAAGAGCTCGTGGCGCCATACCGGCAGGAGCGCTCGTCGTTGGTGGAGAAGGGAAGGTAATCGGCAGCATTAAGAAGCTAAAACACCGTCCCTCCGGCAAACAGCATCCTTGGATGAATCACTTCGCTGCGGCTTATCCGGAAGAGGCGCAGGCGCGCATCAAAGCGCTGCATCAGGAGGTAGAGGCAGCAATTTTGGTGCTGGAAGATAGCTTGGCCCAAGCCGAGTCGACTAAACTTCGGCCCGCATGAGTATGTGAGATGAATTCCAAAGAAAAGAAAATCATGATGATCGACCGAAATTTTATGGTCGATCGACGTATTGTGCTCGAAGCCAAGCTTTTGCGTAAGACGGGACAGAAAGTTGCTTTATTGGCGACATATAATACGCACGGCTCCAACGAACGAAATATTGATGGCTTGCCCATACTGCGGTTTCCCGAACTAGACGTAGATCTGACCGCGGGGATCCCCGATGTCCGTGTCTTCGACGATATTGAGACATGGAAGCCACCGTTGCCTCAAGGGGTGACGGAAACAGAAGCTACGACTCGTGATCGCCTTGCCCGCGAAAAAGCTGCATCCAGCGAGGCGAGATTCAGAAGGGTATTTCCCGTTCTACGCCGATATTTTGGTCGAGCTGTCGGTGGGGGGTTGGCAGCGCTATCGGCACCGAATTTCTCCATGGGCGTTGTAGCGCGCTCCAAGTTGCCAGCGCTGGTCAGACGCCCCGCAGTTGCCCTGCTCGCATTATTAGCGGGGAAACTCTCGACTGCCTCACAGGTAGTGGCTCCTGTCCGAGAACTTCCTGATCAGACAGCTCTCATTACCCCACTGAATTCGACATTGAAGGAGTACTTTTCCGCTGAGCCATTGGATATGTGGGAGCACTTCGTCATTCAATTTGCGTTAGCGATTGATGTTATCGACGTGGTTCATGTGCATGATCTGCCAGCACTCAGAGTGGGAGTGGTTGTGGCGCAGACCAGGAAGATACCTCTTATATATGATGCTCACGAGCTCTACAGTTATCAACCTGGGGTTGAAGGCGAAAGAAAAGACCGACTGTTTAATACAGAGCACCGCCTGATAGGGTATTGCGATGAGGTGGTGGTCATCAATTCGGACCAGGCAGCAGTCATGGCGAAGGATCATGACTACCACCGTTTCACTCCGCTAACCAATGCGACCGAACAGCCGGAAGGATTTGATATCACTCGGCGGTATTCTAAGGTACGAGATAAAATAGCATTGCCGGATGATGCCAAGGTCATGCTGTTTATGGGCGGTATAAACCGAGGGCGAAAAATTCACTTTTTGCTCGAGGGCATTGCCAAAGCAAAGAACCCGGTGCATATCGTTTTTCTCACGTGGGGTATGGAAATTCCCGAGTTTGAGGAAATGGCAAAAGAACTGGGGATAGGCGATCGAGTCCATTTTCTCCCTCCGATTCCTTGGAATGAAATCGTCTATTGGGCAGCATCGGTCGATATCGGTGTGATGCCCTACCAAGCGGAAGATCTCAATACGACAATTTCGTCGCCCAATAAAATGTACGAATTCATTGCCGCCGGTACTGCAATGATTGGTTCGAGCGAATTGACAAACGTGGAGCGAGTGGTGGGCAAAGAGGGGTTCGGGGTGTTAGTGCCGTTCCATGTTGCAGAGGATTATGCGCGTGCGATCGATATTGCACTTGACCCCCAGCTTGGGGGAGTAGAACGATTCCGCCCCGCATTGATAAAAAACGCCCACAAATACCTGTGGGATGCAGAGGCTCAGGCTTTCTCGGCCATGTATAACCGTGTGCTCAATGAGCGACGGGATATTGCCACGGTGAAATAATGGAAAATTTGAACGAATATTTTAAAAATGATCCCTTTTCGCCGTACTACAATCTGAATGGACTGGAGACGGTAATTCTAACCACGGACATTGATTGGGCTCCAGATTATGCAACTGCGGCGGTGCTTGAGTTGGTCGCAGAGGCGGGCTTCAACATCACGGCGTTTGCCACGCACGACAGTCCGCTTCTTAAGGCATCGAGCGAGTTTGTCGAAATCGGTCTGCATCCGGATAATACCCGTCCTCATCCAGAATTCCGTTTCTCTCGAAAAATACTTGAGCTGAAAGAAATTTTTCCTGATTCGGTCGGTTTGCGCTGCCACCGGAATTTTTTTGGGCAAAATATAAGTGACCTTGCGAAAACGGCCGGTCTTTCTTACGATATCAGTACATTTCTTTGGGGGCAGCCATTTGCGCAATGCTATTACGACTACAATGGCCTGGTTCGTATGGCATACGTCTGGGAGGATGGTATCCACGTTGACCTAAACAAACCGCTGGAGCTCGAGCATGTCAAGTTGGATCAGCCAGGTTTAAAAATCCTGAATGTCCATCCCATGCTCATATATTTGAATGCGCCCAATGATAAATTGCGTCGCGATTTGACTCGCGGCGTCACGGACCTCACTTCTGTACCTGCAAGTCACTTCTCCCAGGCAATTTACAGCGGTTACGGCCTCAAGAGCTTTTATCGGGATCTTCTGGTCGAGTTGAAACGTCGAGGCGTGCGAACCTTAATGGCGAAGGATGTCGCGGCCTTGAAGAAAACGGGGGCATGATATGTGCGGAGTATTCGGATTCATTTCGCACGCGCCGGTAGGCGATGCCGAGAGCATACTGAATCGTGGAATCGCGATGCAGCGGCATCGTGGCCCTGACGGTGAGGGCGCCTGGATCTCTCGGGATCGGCGAGTTGGGCTGGCGCATGTCCGGTTGTCCATTATCGATCTGTCTACTGAGGCGGCGCAGCCGATGACAGACCCCGATTCCGGTATGGTAATCACCTACAACGGTGAAATATATAACTACATCGAACTCAGGAAAGAGTTGGGCGGAGACTTCCGCACGACTTCGGATACTGAAGTGGTGTTGCGTGCTTATTTGCGCTGGGGGGCGGACTGCGTTAAGAAATTGCGTGGCATGTTTGCTTTCGTGATATGGGATCCGAAATGCAACGCGGCTTTTTTTGCGCGAGATCGTTTCGGTATAAAGCCGCTGTATTGGACGAAGCAAGGTGAGCGAGTGTATTTTGCTTCGGAAATGAAAGCCCTCGCACCGTTTATGGCTACTCGAACAGTATGTGCGTCGGCGCTGTCAGAATATTTCTCATTTCAATTTACCCTAAGTGGCGCGACGCTGCTTGAAGGCGTGCATGAGGTCCCTGCTGCTCATTGTGGTTGGATGCCGCAAGACGGTAGCCTGCAGATTGAACGCTATTGGGAGGTGCATTACGAGCTTGATGCCTATCACACTGAAGCATATTTTGTTGAGCGGCTGAGAGAATTGATGGCAGAATCTATCGATTTACATATGCGCGCCGACGTGGAAGTCGGGGCTTATGTGAGCGGTGGAATTGATTCTAGCCTGTTAGCGATCCTCGGACGCGAGGCGCGCCCTACAGGGCCATTCAAAATATTCAACGGACGCTTCTCCGAAAATCAGGCCTTTGACGAGTCTAGGTATGCACAGATTGTGGCTGATGAAAATAGCATGAACTGCTATTTTCAAGATATGACGCAAGATGATTTTGTGGATAATATCCAGGATGTTATTTATCACCTGGATGGACCTGTCGCCGGACCAGGGTCTTTTCCACAATACATGGTATCGCGTTTGGCTGCATCTAAGGTAAAGGTGGTTTTGGGGGGACAGGGTGGGGATGAGATTTTTGGGGGCTATGCACGCTACCTGGTAGCGTACTTTGAACAGTGTATCAAAGGGGCGATTGACGGGACACTTAATAACGGAAAGTATGTGGTTACTTATGAGTCTATCATTCCTAATTTGGTTACACTTAAAGAGTACAAGCCAATGCTTCAGGAATTTTGGTCCGGCGGTCTATTCAGCCCTCGTGATGAGCGCTATTTCAGATTAATCAATCGCGCGAACACATTGAATGGAGTGGTGGCCCCTGAAGCAATTGCAGCGGAACCGGTAATGCGCGCCTTCAAAGAAATTTTTTGGGGCGACAATGTCGGTGCGGAAGCTTATTTCGACCGTATGACTCACTTCGATTTCAAAACGTTATTGCCGGCCCTGCTCAGAGTCGAAGATCGAATGAGTATGGCGCATGGAGTGGAGTCGCGGGTTCCTTTCCTGGATCATCCGCTAGTGGAATTCGCTGCAACGATCCCGGCAAATATCAAGTTTGCAAGTGGCGAGCTTAAGCGCTTATTGCGCGTGGCCTTTTCACAGCGCCTTCCCAGTGCTGTGAGGGAACGTAAGGATAAGATGGGCTTTCCAGTGCCGTTGAATCACTGGATGAAGGCGGGTGGACGCACTACTGAATTCGTGTGCGATATGCTCGGATCTGCCAAAGCGCGTAGCCGAGACTACCTTGCTCCGGGAGTGAACCTGATAGATCAAACTTCCAAGCAAGGCGCCTATAACCGAAATATGTGGGCGTTCCTATCTTTAGAGTTGTGGCACCAGCAATTTATTGACGCGTCCCCAACTGATAGATTGGCCGCTTAATAAGCGCCGCTCGCATATTCGCGGAGATGCGGGCGGTGTTGGCAAATTTTCGTACAGTTATTGCAACGCGTGGTAGGAGCTCAACGGACTAGAGAGTTCAGAATAATTTGGCATTTAATTTTTCATATACTTGCAATAGTTTTTTTTCTTGCGCGCCCCAGTGATATTGTTCGCGGCAACGGCGCATCGCTTGTTCGCAGGACGCTAGAGCCTGCCGATCAATATGCTGGATCGCATTGGTGATGGCGGTTTCTTGGCCGTCGGGGACTATCCAGCCTATGGCATGATCGGTGACCATTCGTCGCAGTTCAGGTAGATCGGAAACTACTACAGGCAGACTGGCCATTATGTATTCGAACAGCTTATTGGGCAGGCAATAGAAGTACGAGAGGCACAGATTTTCGATCAGGCACAGTCCGACATCTGCCGAGGCGGTATAGGAGGGCAGGTCATCCGGCGATACCGCAGGGTGATAATAAATGTTTGCGGACGCCGCCGCAGCCTGGGCGATAGAGCCCGCCAGGGGGCCGTAACCCATGAATACCACGACTCGCTTGTCGTCAGGCATCCTCTTGAATGCGTCGATGATAGGTTCGATACCGCGTCCTGGAGCCAGTCCCCCCTGATAGAGGAAAATAATGGCATCTTTGGCAATGCCTAGGGTCGAACGGAAAATATCTGCTTTGGGCGGGGGCGCGAGGGGCGGACAGTTCAGTACCAGCGCGGGTTTTGCAATCCCGTACATGCGAACGTATTCTTCGGCAATGGATTCGCTGACCGTCATGGTGGCGTCGGCATGCCGGATCCAGAAGCGCTCCATCATGCTCTTGACGCGTATCTTCCAGCGCGGTTCATTGGCGACGTCATTGATCTCGAATTCGTGCGCATCGTAAACGACACGTGTGCGCTTGCGGCCGAGCATGCGAGCGACGGCGCCGGCTGGCAACGTGGGTAGGTCATTGCAGTGGACGATGGCCGCCTTGCGGGCCAGCAGAAAGGCCCGCCACAGCCATTCGACATACTTGAAGAGCTGCACCGGCAGCACTTTAGGCCAGCCGCGGCTCAACAGGCGCACGCGTCGGACGTCGATGCCATGCACGGTTTCACGCTCCGGCAGACCGGATTCATGCAGGGCAACCACAAATGGCTCGTAGCCGGCACGCTTGAGCGATTGTGCTTCCTTGAGCACGCGGCTATCGTTGGTGAAGGGGTTGAGCACCAACAGGGCGACGGTCTTGTTCATCAAATACGGCGCTCACGCCCGAACATTCATGACGTGCATCCAGCGCTGGAAGTTGATCCAGCGCCACGTCTGCCAGCCGAAGGGTTTGCGGCCGGCAATGACCGCATCGAATTCAGCGACCAACTGTGTCCTGTCCAGAAAGGTCGCGCCTGTATTCTCGGAGAGCCAGCCGCGGATCTGGGGAGCGAGCGCCCGCAGCCATTCGAGCTCGGGGGTCTCGAAGCCGATCTTGTCCTTGCGATCCAGAATGGCGTCCGGGACAATACCCCGCATGGCCGCGCGGAAAATGTGCTTGGTCTCTCCACCGGAGGAAATAAGATGATTTTCTGGCAGTCCCAGCAGAAAATCCGCCATGTCGGTGGTCAGGAAAGGCACTCGGCTTTCGATCGAAAACCGCATCGAGTTCCGATCGCCGTGGCGTAGCAGCCAGCCTAGTCCGCGCCGCGTCAGGGACTGTGCCAGTTCACCCATGAGGCGGCGTCCGCGCGCTGGTGACGGCCAACCGTCACGGGGAAACTGGGTGACGACACCGGCTTCGATGCACTGATCGACGTCCAGCCAGGCAGGGGCCGATTTGCGGCCGCTGGCATTGCGCGCGCGATGATAGAGCGCATCGGGCAGCATGAGCGCGACGGTTTCCTGCAGGATGGCCCGGCTGGACGGCCGGCCGGGCCATTGCCGCTGACGGCCAAGGAATGCCCAGGCTTCGGTCAGCCGGCCCTCCTGCAACAGGCTCACGATACGGTGTGCGGGATAACCGTGGTAGCCTGCCAGGAGTTCATCCGCACCCTGGCCCTCCAGCGCCACGGTGATGCCGTTTTCCTTGGCGAGTTTGAAGACGCGGTATTGTGCGTAGATGCTGGTGCTGCCGAAGGGCTCGCCCTGGGCGCGGATCATATCGTCCAGATCCGCCGCCAGTTCGTTCGGTTCGACTACGACCTTGTGGCCGTGGGCGCCCACCTGGGCGTTGACCAGATCTACCCATTTCTCTTCAGATTTCTGCGATCCCCTGGCAATGAAACTGAAGGTGTGGATGGGCAGGTCCGGCTCGATGTGCCGCATGGCGCAGACGATGGCGGAGGAATCCACACCGCCCGACAGCGCCGCTCCCAATGGAACATCGCTGCGCAGGTGCAGCCGTACGTTCTGCAGGAAGCGTTCGCGTAGATGGACGGCGGCGTCGGCTACGCTGATCTTCTCGCGGGTGTGGATGGACGGGATCCACCAGACGGCGGGTGCCGACAGCGCCCCAGTCTGGGGAGACAAGGTCAGGATGCTGCCGGCCGGAACATGCCTGATGCCGTCGACGAAGGTGCGCGCGCCATGGTCGTAGCGGCCGTGCACGAGATAGTCATAGGCGGACTGCCAATCAAGCCGCGGTTCCTCGGGCGTCAACGCCAGAATGGCGGGAAGCTCCGATCCGAAGACCAGTTGGCCATTCGTATAGCGATAGAAAAGCGGCTTGATGCCAAATGCATCACGGACGAGGCTGAGCGACCCATCCTTCGTGTCCACGATCGCGAATGCGAACATGCCTTTGAAGCGGGTCAGGCAGGACGGGCCCCAGTGTATCCAGGAGGTCAGCAGGACTTCGGTATCGCTGTCCGATTGGAAGTGATGGCCCGCCTGGCGCAACTCCTGGCGCAGTTCCTTGTAGTTGTAGATCTCGCCGTTGTAGACCAATATATAGCGGCCATCGGACGAGCGCATGGGCTGATGTCCGCCCGCGCTGAGGTCGATGATGGAAAGCCGCGTCTGGCCCAATGCGGTTTCCCCCCAAGGCGCATGCGCGGATTCCACGCCATGGTCATTCGGCCCACGGTGCTTGAGAGCAAGGATGCCCCGCTCGATCCGCGAAGGCAGATCGGGCAATGGCGTTCGCCACCAGCCGCCGAGAATGCCGCACATGGTGCCTAGCCCGCGAGATGGGTGGCAATAATGCTGGCGGCGTCACCGGCGCCGTAGGGTTGAATCTCGGCGGGCCGAATGGTCAGCGCGTGCTGGCAGGCCGCAGCGATGGCGTCGGCGGATTGAGGCGGCGTCAGCAGATTCCAGCCGGCGTCCACGAGCTCGACCCATTCGGTCTCGTCGCGCAGAGTGACGCAAGGTACGCGGTGGAAGAAGGCTTCTTTTTGTACACCGCCGGAATCCGTGGCGATCAGCGCAGCGTATTTCTCCAGTTGCACCATGTCCAGGTAGCCCACGGGATCCGTGATGACGAAACGGTTGCGCAGGTTTTCCAGTAAGTCCAGGCGAGCCAACGTGGCGCGTGTGCGGGGATGGATTGGCCAGACGACGGTTTTCGTCGCCGCGACTTGTTCCAGGCCCTGCATGATGGCGCGAAGGCGTTGGGGGTCGTCCGTATTTTCTGCACGATGCACAGTGATTAGGACATATTCGTGCGGCGTCAGGCCGAGGCGTTCGAGGGCGCCGCCTTGCTCGGTGACGCGGGCGCCATGCCGTAGGGCCACGTCGAACATCACGTCGCCAACCTGCGTGATCGCCCCCTCGGCTACGCCTTCTTTGATGAGGTTGTCGCTTGCGCTGCGCGTGGGCGTGAACAACCAGCGGGATACGCGATCGGTCAGGACGCGGTTGATTTCCTCGGGCATGCGCATGTTGAACGAGCGCAAGCCCGCTTCGATGTGTGCGACCGGAATATGCAGCTTGGCCGCCGCCAGGGCGCCCGCCAGCGTGGAATTGGTGTCGCCATAGACCATGACGATGTCGGGACGCTCGGCCAGTAGTACCTGTTCGACCGCTCCGAGCATACGCCCTGTCATCTCGCCGTGGCCGCCACCGTGGATGTCCAACTGATGCTTCGGCTTGTCCATGCCAAGCTCGTCGAAGAATACATCCGACATATTGCTGTCGAAATGTTGGCCCGTATGAACCACGATTTCCTGCAGACGCGCATCCGCGGCGATTGCGGCGGATACGACGCTGGCCTTGATGAACTGCGGTCGAGCGCCGAGGACGGTGAGAATTTTGGTGGTCATATTGGACAATCAGTCTGGCTGGCGCCGTACGCGGTGCGGCGGTGATTTGTCTGATGGATCGCGGGGCGCCTTTGCCGCGCGCGCCTAGCATGTGGCAACCCCGATTTAGGCAGAGCGTAATGATACTTGAATCCCCTGCGGGCGCTCTTGGGATTCGGGTTGCGGAAGAGCTACTGTTGGGCGATTGCCGCGTACGCGGCGACTAATTTGGCCTCTTCGTTTTTCCAGTTGTAAGTGTCCCGAATGGCGGCGCGGCTTGCGCGACGCATCAGCCGCTTTTGGTCGTCCGGCAGATTCAGCATCATCTCGATGGCCTGCGCGACACTGTCCGTGTCGAGGGGATCGACACAGATGCCCGCTCCGGAGGAATCGAGTATGCCTCGCCATAGCGGGAAGTCCGAGGCCAATACGGGCAAGCCCGCAGCCATATATTCGAACATCTTGACCGGTAAGGCGTCGAGATAATTGGGGATGGGATGCAGCAGGACAAGGCCCAACTGCGATTCGTGGAGCACGTCGCGGACGGCGCTCCGGTCCAGGACCCCGCGATAGTCCACGTTTTTCCACGCCGGCATGGTAGCCAGCTCGGCATGCAGCGCCTCGCTTTCCATTGGCCCGGCCAGAATCATCCGCGCATCGGTTTTTTCTAGCGCTTTAAGCATCTCAACTGCGCCGCGCATACGCGTGATACCACCTATGTAGCAAACGTTGCGAGTAGCGTCAGGAGAAGATACGGCGAGATCGGATTTTTCCGACGTTTCGCCGAGTTCTCCCGGAATAGGATAATTGTTAACGGCGATACTATGTATGCCTTGGGATGTGTAGCGTTTGGCAATATACGGCGTGGCGCCAACCACGACCGCACAGCGCCGGGCAATGAAATTCTCCAGGCGCTCGAATGGCCACGCGATGGCGTACCGAACCAACGGATTGATCCAAGGTTTGCTCAGGAGTTGGCGAGGTACATCTTCATGGGCGTCGTAAATGACCTTGCGGCCCATGTAACGGAATGCGAGCGCAATGGGGAGCAGTTCGGGGTCATGGATGTGGATGATGCTCGCATCCGTCTTGCGCACGGCGTTCCAGACGATCCAGGTTTTGCCCAGCATGCGATGGATGCGTCCGTTCGGACGGCCAACATCAATGATGGATACGCCTTTGCACTGCGCATTGCCCTGTCCGTCAGCGACATATAAATCAACTTGGTAGCCCGCGTCTACGAGGCTGCAGCATTCCTTGTGGAAAATTCTGACGTCGAAGCGCGGATGCGCCGTGGTGAGATGCGCTACCCGAACCATTATTGCGAGGCGTTTGCAATACAGCGGGACGCCACGTCTTCCGCTTGTGGGCTGAATTCGGCGACCAATGTCTTCAGGGTTGCCACGATTTCGTCACGATTCCAGGAGGCCAGCGATTGCTCCATGTGATCCAGTCCGGCTTTCAATTGTTCATAGGGCAGATCGTTCTCTCGCGCCTGCATGATGCGAGGATGCAGAGTGGGTTTGACGTCGCCGCCGATAAGGAGTTCTTCATAGAGTTTTTCACCCGGACGCAGGCCCACCACACGCAGTTCAATATCGCCGTCCGGGTCCGACGCGTCACGTACGGTTAAGCCGCAAAGTCTTACCATGCGTTCCGCCAGATCGCGGATGCGGACCGGTTCGCCCATGTCCAGCACAAAGACCGACCCCGATTCTCCCATGGCTCCGGCCTGGAGCACGAGCTGTGCGGCTTCAGGAATAGTCATGAAATACCGGGTAATGTCAGCGTGTGTCAGTGTGACCGGCCCACCAGCCAGGATCTGCCGATGGAATAGCGGCACGACGCTACCGGAACTGCCGAGAACATTACCGAATCGCACCATGGAAAACCGGGTTACGTTCTGGCGTTGGGACAGCGACTGCAGGATCAGCTCGGCCAACCGTTTGGATGCGCCCATGACATTGGTGGGCCGGACGGCCTTGTCCGTCGAAATTAGCACGAAATCGCTGACATTCGCGGTGATTGCCGCCTTGGCCAGCGATAGCGTTCCCAGCGCATTGGTGGCGACGCCCTCCGAGACATTTTGCTCGACCATCGGCACGTGCTTGTATGCGGCGGCATGGTAGATCGTCTGGATTTGATATTGTCTAATGCGATGCAGGCTGTGATCGTAATCGCGAACCGAACCGAGCACGGCCACCAGTTCGATAGGGCGGTGTCCTATCAGTTGCACCAGTTCCTGCTCGATCGCATAAAGTGCGGGTTCCGACATTTCGTACAGGACGAGCCGTGTCGGATTCAGTGCGACGATCTGGCGGCAAAGTTCCGATCCGATGGAGCCTCCCGCGCCGGTCACCATGACACTGCGACCAGTGACGCAGCGACCTAGCAGATCCGGTATGGGAGCCACGGGATCGCGGCCAAGCAGGTCTTCGACCTGAACATCACGCAAACGCAAGCCGTTGGAATCCACAAGCTCGCGCAGGCTGGGAACCAGCCGGATGCGCAAACGGTACTGCTCAGCGGAATCAACGATTTCGCGCAGGCGAGCGCGGCCAGCGGTCGGCATCGCGATCAGGAGTTGCCGCACCCCATGCCGCTCCACCAGGGAGGGCAGATGCTCGGGGGGGTGTATCCGAAGTCCCGCGACCATCAGACCGTGCTTGCGACGGTCATCATCCAGCATGGCGACAGGGTGATAGTGAGGGCCGGCTCGCAGGGCCGTGGCGAGTTGGGAGCCGGCACCGCCTGCGCCGTAAATGACGACGGGAATACGAAGATCGCCGACATCCTTGGTATCTGTGAACAGCGCGCGGCGGGCGACCCAGCGCGTGGCGACCAGGCCCGCGATGGCGAGTGAGCCATAGATAACAAGAACGGCCCGCGACAAACCCACCAGATGCAGAAAGGTATTGGCGGCTGTGACGACCATGACCGAGACGGCGATTCCCCCGGTAATGCCCAGAATCACCCGCTCATTCATGTAGCGCAGGATGTAGTTGTAGACCCCGAATCCAGCCATTGCGAGCACGCCGCCGGCACAGGCAAGCAAGGAAAGGGCGAAATAAGAATTGTTCAGGAAAAATAACTCGAAACGCAGCCACAGCGCCAGATAGAACGAAATCAGCAGGATGATCGCGTCGAGCAGAACCGCAAGGGCCTGCTTGGCTGGCCGGGGTAAATCCACAAAAAGACGCCGGATGGCTAGAGGAAGAATCATGGGGGCGTCAATACCGTATGTGCCTTGTTATCTGTGCGCGAAATTTTACAGTTGTTCGCGCTGACCGCAGATCATTCTGCTAAATCTCACAGTCAGGACTGAAGTTGGGGCGATCGATTACGCGCAGAGTCTCCGCGCGGAATGGTTCCAGCCAGTACACCGAGGAATATCCAGAAGGGCTGGAAATAGACCATGGAACTGGGGGCGAGACCGGCAATGCCGGCGACCAGCAGGCTGATCCGGCCTCGCCAGTCCAGCCGCCACATCAGCCAGCCCAGCAGCAGGAACCAGCCCAGCCCGACATGAAAGAACATTTCGAGCCAGAAGAAATGGGGCGACGCCCATGGGGCCTTGTTGCCAGGCCAGGTCAGGTTCAATTGTCCCGCGCCCAGCCCTGTGAACCATTGCCACCACGGCATTGCCCGCCATTCCGCCAGCATATCCATGGTGAGCCTGGCGCGGAAGGCGGAAGATTCATCTCCATCCTGTGCTTTGATGCGTACGTTTGCGGTCGGCGCCGGCGGCGGCTCGGGCGGCGGCATCGGCACGGTATTGGCGCGGGTGTCAAGCGGGGCGGCTAGTGCGGGGCCTGCGCCCATGCCCAGGCCATTGCCGGGACCAGACGCCGGCGGCGTTCCGGGCACGTCGCGTTGCGCGGCCAGGGGCGCGGGAACCCCTAGGGTTGGCGGGAGACCGACGGGGGGCGAGACGACAGGGGGCGAGGCGACAGGGGGCGCAGTGGCTTGGATGGTTGGCAGGGAGACCAGATGCAGGGGTTCGCTCTGCAAGGGGACTGCGAGCAGTGTCGCCAGCGCGCAGGTAGCCAGGAATTTCAGGCGCTCCCGCATCCGGTTGCCGTCTACGAGCCACACAAGGTGCGTGATGCCCAGTACCAGGCAGGCAGCCATGTCCGCCCTTCGATTGAGCAATAGTGCGTAGAACCAGCACGCGCCGAACAACGGTAGCGAAAGGCGCCGGCGGCAAAGCAACCAGATGAGGTTGGCTAACACCAGCGTAGTGGCCATGTCGTTGATGTTGTTCCACACCCCGCCGGTCAGCAGATAGCGGGGCCGGAACCGCTGTGCTTCGGTCCAGGCGTCGAATGCAGGAAAGTAGGCGGTGATGAACCAGTAGGCCACTAGGCCGGGGAACAGGAACAGGAAGGGCTTATGGCGGCGTGCGATCGTGTCACCCAGTATGGCGGAGGCGGCGCCAATCAGGAGGTAGACTGTATATCGCGTGTAGCGATCGCTCGCTATGATCCAAAGAGGTTGAAGCGCGAGCAGAACAACAAGGATGAGCAACGGTACCTTCAGGCGGGTATTCCACGCCGCACTGCGCCAGGCTGGATCAACGGCCAGCGCTACGAAGAAGAATGCCAATCCCCAATGGAACGGTCGCAGGGGATACGGCACATAGATAGATGACCCGGCCAGGCACAGCGCAAACGCGGCGAGCGCCAGCCCATCGGCCAGCCGCGAGGCTCTAGGGCGGTCAACCAAGCGCATTGCCCAAGCTCCAGAACAGCGTTGGCGCCAGGATGCCGACTGCCAACAGGCGGCCCGTCAGCATGGCCTGCACCGCATGGTAGACGTCGTGGGTGGGATGGTCGTCCACGATCGTGGCGATGCGCGGCTCGAGCACGAACGTGAGCAGCACGGTGGCGAATCCGTTCACGATGCCGGAGAGTTGCGAAATGGTGCTGCGGTAGTCGTGGAACACCAGCGCAAAGTAATACGACACGAGCACGCCAACCGCATAACAGAGGAATACTGCCGCCGCCAGTACGATGATGCGCTTGCGAGGGAACCTGGAGGGTGTTTCCAGTTGCTTGCGTACGTCTATGCTGCGCAGCTTAGGTTTTCGGCTGCGCCGCTGGATGAAGTTCGCCAGCAAGGTGATCCAGTGGAAACGGATGAAGAATGCGAGCAGCGAGAGTGCCGTGGCGCCGGCCAGCGCGCCCAGTCCCATCATCTGGTAGGTGACAACCGGGATCTGCTTGTCTATCAGGAATCCCAGCAGGGGCATCAGCGCCAGATAGAAGAATCGCGTGATCGTGGTCGTGGCGTTCTGAACGGCGTACCCCGTGACCGGCTTGCCCGCAAGCCGGCCGGCGATGCGGGCGTAATAGCTGAGGTACTCGAGCAGGTGGATGGTCGAGAAGCTCAGGATGACGAGGACGATGAGCAGCGTCATGACGCGCCGTGCGCCGTGGAGCCGTGATGGATGCGCAAGGTTTCCCGGTAGGCCTGCTGCATCAGGTCGAGGCTATGATCCCAACTGTAGCGGCCGCGCACGCGCTCGCGGCCGGCCGCCCCCATCCGTGCCCGCAATGGCGCATCCAGTACGAGGGTTTCGAGTTTGTAGGCGGCGGCTTCGGCATCTTCGATCGGCACGACGAAACCCGTCACGCCATCGAGCACGACCTCGGCGGGGCCATCCGCGTCGGACACGACGACAGGCAGTCCGCTCGAGCAGGCTTCCAGAATTGCTACCCCGAAACTATCGCGGCGGCTCAACGCGACATAAATGTCCAGTTGGTCCAGCGCGGACGGTACGTCGGCATGCGGAATCTGCCCCTTGAGTTCGACGCAGTCCGTGAGCCCGAGGCTTTCAGCCATCTTTGCAAGCATGTGGAACTGGCTACCACCGCCATAGATCCTCAGCATCAGCCGATCAGCCAGATCGGGGTGCGCCATGGCAAGCCTGCCCTTGAGCTTTGCGAACGCCTGGATCAAGGTGTCGATCCCATAAATCGCCTCCAGTGTCTTCACCGTGCCGATGACAATATGGTCTGACGGATTTCTTACAAGCTTGGGTGTGAATTGGTGCTCGTCGATGCCGAAGGGCGTGACAAAAATGGGGGTGCTGGACAGCTCACGCATTTTAATCGCCATGGCGTGGCTGGTCGCACCGAGCGCCGTTGCGCGGTCCAGGGTCTTGCCCAGTACGGCATGGTGCCAGCGGCTCTTGTTCGGGAAGTCGTAGATATCGCTGCCCCAGGCCGACAGCAGGTTAGGCAGGAAGCCCGACAGTCGAGCCAGCAGGCCGTAGCCGGTCGCATAGTGGGTGTTGAGCAGGTCGGGCTTGATCCGGCAGAGCAGTTGTCGCAGCTTGAAAACAGCCAGGAAGTATCCCCAGGGGGCACCGCAGGGTAATTTGTGCTGATGGACTGCCGGCGCGATGTCCGAGGAAGGGGCGTCAAGCGACAGCAGGTGCACCTCGTGGCCGCGTGCGCTCAGGCCATTGGCCCATCGTACGGTATGTATGCTTCGCGTCGCACCCAAAAGCGCGACTCTCATAGGTGAAGCGATGCCGGTCTGGACTGCAGTAGTTACCGCGGACGGGGGTTCGGAATGGATAGTCAATCTGATGCCGGTTTTTATATATATTGAGTCAGACGGCAGTCTAGCAACAGCCTAACACAGCCATTATTTCGACCGCGTTTCTCGGACTGAATCAATGTGTATCAATGCGTCCGATTTCGTGATGGGCACACGTGTTCGGACACATATTCACCGCCTGAGAATGGCGGCGAAAGTCGCGACCAGGATTTTCATGTCGCCGATGAAGGAGCGCGTGCGCACATATTCGCTCTGGAGCCGCAGCTTTTCGGGCAGGATCTGTTCGCGGTAAGCCTGTTCCGGATCGCTGGCTTGCGCCAGCAGCTCGTTCTCATGCCGGAACTGGATGGATGCCAAGTCGGTAATGCCTGGTTTCACTGACAGCACGATGCGCCGTTGCTCCTCGGGATAGAGCTCGACATACCGGGGCACTTCAGG
This sequence comes from Achromobacter sp. EB05, assembly GCF_044232075.1. NCBI lineage: Bacteria > Pseudomonadati > Pseudomonadota > Betaproteobacteria > Burkholderiales > Alcaligenaceae > Achromobacter > Achromobacter sp. EB05. The sequence goes on along the minus strand of NZ_CP155917.1, from coordinate 6,079,013 downwards.
ACGTGGGCCCACCACGCTCATGCTGCCGGCCAGTACGTCGATGAGCTGGGGCAGTTCATCCAGCTTCCAGTGGCGGATCCAGGCTCCCGTGCGCGTGATGCGCGCGTCACCGCCAACGGTGATCTCTTTCGAATTGCCGGCGGTGTTGACCGCCATGCTGCGAAACTTGTGTATCCGGAAGGTCCGGCCGTCCTTGCCCACACGCACCTGGCGGAAAAACACCGGGCCGGGCGAGTCGCGCTTGATGGCCGCCGCGATGATCAGGAACAGGGGCGACAGGACGATCAGGCCCAGCAGTGAAACGACGAAGTCGAACAACCGTTTCATCGGCGGCGAAGCAGCGTCTCGACGGCACTGACGACACGCTCGACTTCATCATCGGTCATGCGTGAATAGATCGGCAGGCTCACCATGCATTCGTAGGCCTGTTGCGAATGCGGAAACATGCCGGGCTGAAGGCCGTAGCGGTCACGCCAATAGGGCTGCAGATGCAACGGTACGTAGTGCACGCTGCAACCGACGCCGGCTTCCGTCATGCGCACGATGAAATCATCCCGGCCGATCGGCGCGTCCGCGGACAGGCGCAATACATACAGGTGCCATGCGTGTGTGTCGTTGACGTCGTAGCCGCGGGCGGCCAGCCGTTCGGGACTTGGCGGCAAGGTGAGCGGCAGATCGGCGAATGCGTTGTCGTATCGTGCAGCGATGTCGGCGCGGCGGTCGCGCATTTCTCGCACCCGCGCCAGCTGCACGCGGCCCATCGCGGCGGCGGTGTCCGGCAGGTTGTACTTGAACCCAGGAGCCACGATCTCGTAGTACCACGCCGGCTTCTTCGAAGTGAAGCGGTCGAAGGCATCGCGGTCGATGCCATGCAGCCGCATGACACGGCAGCGCTTGGCCAGCGCGGGATCGCGCGTGACCACCATGCCGCCCTCGCCGGTGGCGAGGGTCTTGGTGGCGTAGAAACTGTAGACAGTGATGTCGCTGGCCAGGCTACCGATCAGTTCGCCTTTCCACGTGCAGGGCAGGGCGTGTGCCGCGTCTTCGATGACGCGCAGTCCGTGCCGGCGGGCGATGTCGAGGATGGCGGTCATGTCACAGGACAGGCCGCCGTAGTGCACCGGGATGATCGCCTTGGTGCGCGGCGTGATGGCACGCTCCACGGCCTCGGGGCTGACACAAAAGGTATCAGGATCGATGTCCACCAGCACGGGTTCAGCCCCAAGGTAGCGGGCAACTTCGGCGCTGGCGGTGAAGGTGTGAGTGGTGGTGATGACTTCGTCGCCCTCGCCCACGCCGATGGCTTCCAGGGCCAGGTGCAGGCCGGCGGTTGCCGAGTTCACCGCCACGGCTTCCACGCCACTGCCGATGAAGGCCGCGAATTCCTGCTCGAACGCTCGGGCGTTGGGCCCCGTAGTGAGCCACCCCGACTTCATGGCTTCAGTGACGGCCGTGATTTCGGCGTCGCCAATGTCAGGTAGTGCGAAGGGAATGAAAGACATGTTCGTGGCCTGGCGGCTAAGGACGTTGCGAAACCGGGATTGTAGTGGAGCCATGCACGGCATCGCCAAGCGACTCGAGGAATTGGCGGGCCAGGAAGGGGTAGCTGTGGCGTTGCTGCACAAAGGCCTTTCCACGTGCCCCCAATGCTTGACGTTCAGTTTTTGGTAAGTTGGCCAGGTCGCTGATTGCGCCGGCGATGGCCGGCACGTCATCCGCGGGGACGCTGATACCGCAATCCGCGTCGCTCACCAGGTCGTAAGGGGAACTCGTGGCGTGCACGACGGGCAGTCCTGCCAGCATGTAGTCAAACAATTTGTTGGGGCTGGTCCCGAACTGGTATAGCGGGCTGTCGTGCCAACCGATGTAGGCAATGTCCGCGAGGGACAGCAGGGTCGGGATCGTCGGTTTTTCCACGGGATCCAGGAACAGGATGTTCTTCAGGCCCAATGATTGAGCCCGCTGCATCAAGCGTGCCTTTTCGACGCCTTTGCCGACCAGCAGGTATCCCACGTCCGTGGATTCCGGTCTTGCCGCGGCCTCGATCATCGGACCCAGCGCATTCGATACCGCGTGGCCGCCGGCATAGACGCAGGTGGCCTTGAACTGGCGCGTGAATTCGGTGATGCGCGCTTCTACGGGGGGAGGCAGCGCACGGGCGGTTTCAGCGGGGTCGAAACCGTTGGGGATGTAGCAGAACTTGTCCGGGGCCATGCCGCGACCTTGCAGGTGCGGCGCGGTGCCAGGCAACAGGGAGATGACCTTGTCGGCATGCCGGCAGGCGTAGTCCTCCGCCAACTGCATGGAGAAGATCATGGGATGCCGCTCGGAAAAACCGCCCAGCAGCCGGGGCGTCAGTGGCCACAGATCATGCACTTCGTAGACAAGTTTGGCCCTGGCGATACGGGCGATTTTCGCGGCGGGCCAGATGTCGTAGGGATAGGTCGACGAGGCGATGACGACATCGGGACGGTCGGCAGCCAGTTCGCGCGCCATGCCGCGGACCTTTGCGGTGAACTGCAGCATATTGAGCAGGCGCTTGGCGCCATTGCCGGCGTATGGGCGGGTGCGCAGCCAGAGATAATCGACGCCGTCGATTTGTTCACGAGCGATGGCGGATGAAACGGCGGGATTCTGCTGGCGCAGGTGCGAGACGCTGCTGGCGACGATGGTGACGCGATGGCCTTGTCGCACCCATTCGCGCGCCAGGTAGTACGGCCGGAATTCCATTCCGTGCCGAGGCGAACCGGCGTAATGGTTGATGAGCAGGATATTCATGCCGACATCGTAGCGCGTCGCCGCGAGGGATGTGGCGGTAAGCCGGCACGGCGCCATGGGGGCGCCATGCCGGCAGGAAATCAGCTCAGTGCTGCGCGCAGCGCGGCCACGATCTGGTCCTGGGTCGCCTCATCCAGGTCGGGGTGCATCGGCAGGCTCATGACGGTGGCGGCCAGCGTGTCGGACACTGGCGTGGCGCCTTCGGCCGCAGCGAATGCGGCATAGGCCGGTTGAGCGTGGATGGGCCGCGGATAGTGGATTGCCGTCGGGATGCCGGCTTCCTTCAGGTGCGCGATCACGGCTTCACGATTGGGCACCATGACCGTGAACTGCGCCCAGACACTGTCGCGATCCGGACGCACCGTCACCGTGCGGGCACCACCCGGCAGGTCGGCCAGCAACTGCTGGTAGCGCGCGCCGATCTTGATGCGCTGTTCCACTTCCCATTCGAAGCGCTCCAGCTTGCCCAGCACCACGGCACATTGCAGCGTGTCCATGCGGCCACCCACCCCGATGCGGGTGTGGTAATAGCGGGCCGACTGGCCATGCACGCGGATTTCGCGCATGGCCTGGGCCAGCGCGTCGTCGTTGGTGAACAGCGCACCCCCGTCGCCGTAGCAGCCCAGGGGCTTGCTCGGGAAGAAACTGGTGCAGCCGATCTTGGACAAATTACAGCTTTTCTTGCCTTTGTAGGTGGCGCCGAAGCTTTGCGCGGCGTCTTCGATGACGGTGATGCCGTGCTTGTCGGCGATGGCATTGACCTCGTCCATGTCGCCGCACTGGCCGTACAGCGATACCGGGATGATGGCCTTGGTGCGGGGTGTGATCTTGGCCTCGATTTCCGAAACCTTGATGTTGCACGTGTCGGGTTCGACGTCCACGAACACCGGCACGGCGCCCAGCAGCACAATGACTTCCGCCGTCGCCACGAACGTGAACGAGGTGGTGATGACTTCGTCGCCGGCCTTCACGCCCAGGGCCATCAGCGCGATCAGCAGCGCTTCGGTGCCGGAGGCGACCGTGATGCAATGCTTGGCGCCCGTATAGGCGCACAGCGCGGTTTCCAGCTCCTTGACCTCGGGACCCATGATGTACTGGCCATGATCCAGCACGGCCTGGATACGTGCATTGATCGGGTCGCGCAGGACTTGGTATTGCTTCTTCAGGTCAATGAATTGCATGTTGTCTCACACCAGTTGGCAGACGCCGTCTTTGAGTACGTATTGGTCGCCGGTCGCCGGGCAGGTGGTCTGCCCGTCGCCTGTCAGCGGCAAGTCCAGTTGTTCGCCGTGGCGGCTCATCCAGCCGATCTGGCGGGCGGGCACGCCCACGACCAGGGCAAAGTCGGGTACGTCGCGGTTGACCACGGCGCCGGCGCCGACGAAGGCGTAGCGACCGACTGTCGAGCCGCACACGATGGTGCAGTTTGCGCCCAGCGTGGCGCCTTGGCGCACGACCGTATCGCGGTATTCGTTCTTGCGTTCGATGGCTGCGCGCGGGTTGTACACGTTCGTGAACACCATGCTGGGGCCGCAGAACACGTCATCTTCGAGCGTCACGTTGTCGTAGACCGAGACGTTGTTCTGGATCTTGACGCGGTTGCCGATCTTGACGCGGTTGCCGACGTAGACGTTCTGGCCCAGCGAACAGGCGTCGCCGATGACGGCGCCGCCCGATACGTGGACCCAGTGCCAGACGCGGGTGCCGGCGCCGATCTGTGCGCCGTCGTCAACGATGGCGGTGGAATGGATGCTCATGATGCTCAATCCAGCGGTAGCGGCACGCGCAGGCCATCGCGCGCGGAACGGTAGATGGCGGTCAGCAGCGCGAGCGATTGCAGGCCTTCGCGTCCGTCGGTTTCGGGTTCGCATTCACCGCGCAGCACGCGGATGACGTTATCGTAGTACAGCGGGTGACCAAAACCGTAGACCGAGGTGGTCTCGTAATTGGCTTCGCGGATCTTGGCGTCGTCGGGATGCTCGTCGGCGAACTTCCACTCGTCGATGCGGTTGACGGCCACGCCGCCGACCCGCACGGTGCCCTTTTCGCCCAGGATCGTGATAGAGCCTTCCAGGTTCTGCGGGTAGGTCAGCATGGTGACGTTGATCGAGCCCATGGCGCCATGGCGCCAGCGGATCGCGGCCACGCCGGTGTCTTCGGCTTCGATGCGGCGAGCCAGCGTGGCGGTGTAGGCGTACACGCTTTCAACGGGACCCACCAGCCAATCGAGCAGGTCGACGTAATGGCTTGCCTGGTTCATGAAGGCGCCGCCATCCCACTCCCACTTGCCGCGCCAGCGGGCGGCATCGTAATAGTCTTGGGGGCGGGTCCAGAAAACGTTGACCGTCACCATATAGATACGGCCGAAGCGGCCATTCTCGATGGCCTTCTTGAGCAGTTGCAGCGTGGCATTGCGGCGGTTCTGCTTGACGACAAAGAGGCGCACGCCAGCTTCATCGCATGCCTTGACCATGCGCTTGCCATCTTCCCAGCGGGTTGCCATGGGTTTTTCACTGACGACGTGACGGCCGGACTGCGCCACTTCGATCGCCTGCCACGGGTGCAGGCCTGACGGGGTGGCCAGGATGACCGCATCGGCGGTGGTATGCGCCAGCATTTCTGTCAAGGACGAAAATGGACGGGCGCCGGTAGCTTCCGCGGCGGCTTTGAGGGCCGCGGGATTGGTGTCACAGACATCCACGAGCTCGGCGCGGTCGCTGTGCTGCGCAATCGCACCGATATGGTTCTTGGAAATGCGCCCACACCCTACCAGGGCGAAACGGACCTTGCGGTCGGTAACTGGATTAGCGGTCATCGGGAGAAGAGGTTGTTTTGTTGTAAATTGCCGGGATAATTCGACAGCCCCTCCCGGAATAGAGCGTAATAATACTTGAAGACCGGACGGGGGCACGAGCGCATAATCCGCCATTTCCAATCGATGCCAACTCGCATTCTCATTGTCCGTACGTCCTCATTAGGCGATCTGGTGCACATGCTGCCCGCCATTTCCGACATCGCCCGCCACGTGCCGGACGCCGAGATCGACTGGATCGCCGAAGAAGCTTTCGCCGAAATCCCCGCCTGGCATCCCGCGGTCAAGGAGGTCATCAAGGTGGCCCACCGGCGCTGGCGCAAGGCCTGGTGGTCGGGCCAGGTGCGCGCCGAGCGCAAGGCGCTGCGGGAGCGGTTGCGGTCCAAGCAATACGACATCGTGCTGGACATGCAGGCGCTGCTGAAGTCCGCGTGGCTGGTGCGCCAGGCGCGGGGGGTGCGGCATGGGCTGGATTGGCGATCGGCCCGCGAGCCCCTGGCATCGCTGTTCTATAACGTGCGCCACCGCGTCGAATTCTGGCAGCCGGCGGTGATTCGCCAGCGCAAACTGGCGTCATTGACATTTGGTTACCAGTACGGCGGCCAGCCGGATTTCGGCCTGCAGGCGTTTTCGCGGCAGGCGGCCCAGGGCCGCGACGGCGCCGCCGATTCAGTGCACGAGGTGTCCGCCGGCGGGTTGGATGCCACCGAATTGCCTCGCCTGCATCACCTGGACAACGACCGCGGCTACGCCGTGATCATGCCGTCGGCCAGCCGTGACGACAAGCTCTGGCCCGAGGACGATTGGCGCGCCGTGTTCCGGCGCCTGCGCGACGCCGGCTGTGCGCTCAAGCTGCTGGCGGGCAACGACCAGGAAGCCGAGCGTGCCCGGCTACTGGTCGCGGGCATGGAAGACGTCGAAGTCATGCCGCGCATGGACCTGACGTCGGTGGCGCGGCTGCTGGCAGGCGCGCGCCTGATGGTCGGGCTGGACAGCGGCCTGACCCATCTGTCGGCGGCGCTCGGCCGTCCCACCATCGGCATCTATCGCGCGTCCACCCCCGTGCGCACGCCCCTGGTCGGCTCGAATTACACGGCCAGTCTCGGCGATCGCGGCGCCTCGCCCTCGCGCGAGGCGGTCATGGCGTCGGTGGAGCAGGCGCTGGCCGCGCGCTGATGAACCGCACCGTCTACACGCTGGGGCTGCGGGCGCTGGCCCCCCTGGTCTGGCTATGGATGGCCCGCCGCGCCAAGCGCGCCGGCGGTGAATGGCAGATCTTCTCGCCGGAGCGGTTTGGTCGGGCCGCGTCGGGCCGGGCCGAGGCTGGTGGCGCGACCGCGGCCGCCGGAACGACGCAAGCGCCGGTCTGGGTCCACGCCGTCAGCCTGGGAGAGACGCGCGCCGCGCAGCCGCTGTTGCAGGCCCTGCTGGATCGCGGCCTGCCTGTGCTGCTGACCCATATCACCGCCACGGGTCGGGCCGAGGGCGCGCGCCTGTTCGCGGACGCCATCGCCCGCGGGCAATTGCGCCAGGCCTGGCTGCCCTACGATTTTCCGGGCGCCACGCGGCGTTTCCTGGCCGCCGCCGCGCCCCGCTGCGGCATTTTGATCGAGCGCGAGATCTGGCCCAACCTGCTGGCCGCGGCGCGGCGCGCGGAGCTGCCGATGGCGCTGGTGAGCGCGCGATTCTCGGAATCGTCGCTGCGGCAGGCAGGCCGCCTGGGCGGGGTCATGCGCGAGGCGCTGGCGGGGCTGGATCGGGTGCTGGCGCAGACGGCGCCGGATGCCCGGCGGCTGGCCGAGGCCGGCGCGCCGCACCCTACCGTGACCGGCAATCTGAAGTTCGATCTGTCCTTGCCTGCGGCGCAGGTCGAGGCGGGACAGGCCTGGCGCGCCCGTTTGGGCCGGCCGGTGATCGCCCTGGCGAGCACACGCGAAGGTGAGGATGCGCCGTTCATCGAGGCGGTCAAGCGCCATGCCGCCATGCCCGGCGGGCCGCTGTTCCTGTTGATTCCGCGCCATCCGCAGCGTTTCGACGAGGCCGCCGCGCTGCTGGCGCAGGCCGGCCTAGCCCACGTGCGGCGGTCGTCGGGGCAGGCGCCCGGTCCGGAGACGGCGGTGCTGTTGGGCGACACGCTGGGGGAAATGGCTTTCTACTACGCCGCCGCGGACGTGGCGGTGGTGGCGGGCAGCTTTGCCCCGCTGGGCGGCCAGAACCTGATCGAGGCCTGCGCCGCGGGCGTGCCGGTGATCGTCGGGCCGCACACATTCAATTTCCAGCAGGCGGCCAGCGATGCCATCGAGGCCGGCGCCGCGCAGCGCCAGCCGGACCCGGAGCAGGCCGTGCGGGCCGCGCTGGCGCTGGTGGCCGACCCTGCGGCCAGGCGGGCGGCCGGGGACGCGGCGCGCGCCTGGTTCGCCAGCCACGCCGGCGCCACGGCGCGGACGATGGACGCGCTGGCGCCCTGGTTGCGCTGAGCGGGACGGTCTTTCAGGCCGTCAGGCGGGCTTGCGCGGCTCCAGCGTGACCGCGCCCGGATTCAGTTCCTGGCTGAAGCGGCGCGGATCGCGCCCCTCGTCTTCCGGGCGTACGCCCAGCCAGCCCTGGCCGAGCGCGTAGACGCCCAGGTTGGCCAACAGGATCAGGATGAAGAGCACTCGCATGCCGCGGCCTCGTCAGGCGTTCGCTGCCGGATTGGCGCGCGCGATGGCGGCCAGTCCGTCCAGAACGGGGTGGTTCAGGTAGATCGGCACCGGCGCGGCGCCGAACGCGCCGCCGGCATCGGCCAGCAGGCGTTCGATTTCCGAGTGCACCTCGGGCCAGCCGCCGCCGGCGGCGAAGATCTGCGGTGTCTGCCCGTAGCGCTGGCGGCCGGCGAGCCACTGGCGCACCACCGCGCCGGCCTGCGCCGCGGCGATGCCGGAGGCGATGGCTTCATGCGTGTCGGTGGGGTAGGGCACTACCTGGCCTTCCGCGATCGGCAGGTTGGCGGTGCCGTGCGCCAGCGCGTTGCGCATCATGGCCGGGCCGGGCAGGATCAGGCCGCCAGCGAAGACGTTGTCCGGCCCCACGGTATCGATGGTGGTGGCGGTGCCGAAGCTGGCCAGCAGGAAGGGCGGATGGGCGCCGGGCAGGCGCGACAGCACGCCCAGCAGCGAGGCCCAGCGGTCCGCGCCCAGTTGCGAGGGCGTCTTGTAGCGGTTGACCAGCCCCAGGGTGGTGGCCTGCGAGGAGGCCCAGGTCACCGCGCAGCCATGGCGCTGCAGGATGGCCGCGATGGCGGCGCCGCGCTCGGCGCCGGCCACGTTCACGCCCAGCGCACGCGACGGCCGTTGCGGCAGGGCGGCGAGCCAGCGGTCCAGGGCGTCCAGGTCCAGGCCATCGAAGGCGACGGCGGCCGGCTCGCGCGGCATGTCCGGGCTGCTGGGGTCCAGCCAGCCGACTTTGAGACGGCTGTTGCCGGAGTCGATGAGGATGATCATGCTTGGCGTCGAATCGAGATTTCACCGACCGAGATCGGCATGGCGCCCTGGGGCGTTTGCACCAGCAGGCGGCCCTGGCCGTCGACGCCGCAAGCGGTGCCGCTGAGGACCACCTCGCCCTTGTCCAGCACGTTGACCGGACGGCCGCCCAGCGCGTCGACCTGGTCGAAGCGCTGGGAAAAGGCGGCGAAACCTTCGCGTTCCAGCGTCCGCACGGCCTCGTGCCAGGCGGCCGCCGCCGCACAGACCAGGTCCGCGGCGGTGGCGGCATGGCCTGGCGTGTGCTCGGTGACACAGGTCCAGTCGGCGACCTGCCGGCCCAGCGCCTGCGACAGCGCGCCGGCGTCGACCAGGTTGACACCCATGCCGATGACGACGGTGTAGCCGGTCTCGCGTCCGCCCGGATTGCGGGTGGTCTCGACCAGCACCCCGGCCAGTTTGGCGTCGTGCCATTGCACGTCGTTGGGCCATTTCATGCAGAGGCCCTCGGCGGCAGGGCCTGCCACGGCGCGCAGCGCCTCGCACGCGGCCAGGCCGGCCAGTGGCGATAGCGCCGGCAATTGCGCGGCCGGCAGGTGCACGTCGAAGGCGCACGAGAACATCAGCGCCGCGCCCACGCGGTTCTGCCAGGGGCGGCCGGCGCGGCCGCGGCCTGTTTCCTGCAGATGGGTGCCCAGCAGCCAGGGCTTGCCAGCGCCACTGCCGGTGCGGGCGCGCGCCAGCAGGTCGGCGTTGGTGGAGCCGGTGCTGGCGGTCCAGGCGACATCTTGGAAAGCGGGCAGGCGTGAACCCAGCAGCCGGGCCAGATCGTCGGGCGCGGGCAGGTCGGTGGGGCGGACTTGAGCGGACATGGCGCCGATTGTAGGGCACGCGCGGGCCCGGTTCGCGCCCTGCCGTCCGCAGCGTATATGATGAGCGATACATTTTGCATTGCGATCCAGCGTTCATGCCGCATTCCGCCCCGTCCGCGTCCGCCGCCGCCGCGCCCTTCCGCCAGGAAGCGGGTGTGTGCCACGTCGGCGGCGACTGGAGCGTGCTGGCGCTGGCCGAGCCTGGCGAGGTTGAACGCCGCCGCGCCGCCATGGCCAAGGCAGCCGACGCGGGTGCGCGCTGGGACCTGCATGGCATCAGCCGGCTCGACACCATTGGCGCGCTGCTGATCTGGCAGGCCTGGGGCGAAAAGCTGCCCGAGCGGGTGCGCTGGTCGGCTGGCCAGCAGGATGTGTTCACCGCCCTGGCGACGAACAAGGGCGGCAAGCAGGCGCCGCCGCGTCCGGAGCCCTCGTGGGGCTGGCTGCGCGCCGTGGGCGATGCCGTGCTGCAGGCGGCCGAGAACGGCCGCGCGCTGCTGATCATGCTGGGGCAGCTCATCCTGGACCTGTTCGGCATGCTGCGGCGCCCGTCGCGCGGCCCATGGCGCGAGATCTCGGCCCAGGTCTACCGCACGGGGGCGCAGGCGCTGGGGATCACCGCGCTGGTGGGCTTTCTGATCGGCGTGGTGCTGTCATACCTGTCGGCCCAGCAATTGCAGATGATCGGCGCCGACCGCTTCATCGTGCGGCTGCTGGGCGTGTCGATCGTGCGCGAGCTGGGGCCGGTGCTGGCGGCCATCCTGGTGGCGGGCCGTTCCGGTTCGGCCATCACCGCGCAGATCGGGGTCATGCGGGTCACGCAGGAGCTGGACGCGATGCTGGTGATGGGCATTTCGCACGGCCAGCGGCTGATCCTGCCGCGGGTGGTGGCGCTGGCCATCACCATGCCGCTGCTGGTGCTGTGGACCGACGCCATGGCGATCCTGGGCGGGATGCTGGCGGCGCAGGTGCAGTTGGGGGTCTCGGCGCAATGGTTCCTGCAGTCGCTGCCCGATGCCATTTCCCTGACCAATTACTGGATCGGCATCCTGAAGGGCGTGACCTTCGGCATCCTGATCGCGCTGATCGCCTGCCATTTCGGCCTGCGCATTCAGCCCAATACGGAAAGCCTGGGGCGCGGCACCACCACCTCGGTGGTCACCTCGATCACCGGGGTGATCCTGCTGGATGCGCTGTACGCGGTCATTTTCAGTTCGGTGGGCATCTGATGGCCGGCGCCGAGCAACAACGCCTGTTCACCGAAGAGCACGTCACGGTCGCCCCGGTCATTACCGTGCGCGGGTTGCGCACCGCTTTCGGCGACCATGTGGTGCACGACAATCTGGACCTCACCGTCTTCCCCGGCGAGATCCTGGTGCTGGTGGGCGGGTCGGGAACGGGAAAGACCGTGCTGCTGCGGCAGATCATCGGGCTTGACCGGCCGGCGGCCGGCACCATCCAGGTGCTGGGCAATACCCTGTCGGAGCTGACGCCGAGCGAGCGCCGGCGCCTGTCGTACCGGTGGGGCATGCTGTTCCAGGCAGGCGCGCTGTTCTCGGCGCTGTCGGTGTTCGACAATGTCGCGCTGCCGCTGCGCGAGCTGCGCACGGTGCCGGAGGACCTGGTGCACGATGTGGTGATGTGCCGCCTGGCGATGGTCGGCCTGTCGGCGCAGGATGCCGGCAAGCGGCCGTCCGACCTGTCCGGAGGCATGGTCAAGCGCGTGGCCCTGGCGCGCGCGCTGTCGCTGGACCCGGAACTGGTGTTCCTGGACGAACCCACGGCGGGCCTGGATCCGCTGCGTTCGGACGAATTCGTGGACCTGGTGCGCAGCCTGCACCGGCAGTTGGGCTTTACCGTCGTCATGGTGACGCACGACCTGGACACGCTGCTCGCGCTGGCCACCCGTGTCGCCGTGCTGGCGGACAAGCGGGTGATCGTATGCGACACGGTGCCGGAAGTGCTGAAGGTCGACCACCCGTTCATACACACATTCTTCCTGGGCGAGCGTGGCTTGCGCGCGCTCGGGGACATGGCGCCGAAGGGAACGCATCATGGAAAACCGTAGTCACGCGCTCATGGCCGGCATCTTCACGCTGGTCCTGCTGGCCGCCGCTGCGCTGGTGGCCGTCTGGATCGGCCGCGACCGGACCAAACTGCAAACCTATGAAATCATCTCTGCCACGGCCGTCAGCGGGCTCAATCCGCAGTCGACCGTGCGCTATCAAGGGGTGCCGGTGGGCAAGGTGCAGTCGCTCGCGCTCAACCCCGACAAGCCCGGCCAGGTGCGCATCCGCATCGGCGTGGCGCCGAACACGCCGATCACCGAATCGACCTGGGCCGAACTGGGCGTGCAGGGCGTGACCGGCATGGCCAACGTCGAGCTGCGCGACGACGGCAGCTCGTTCAAGCGCCTGGCGTCGACCGAAGCCAACCCGGCGGCGATTCCACTGCGCCCGGGCTTCCTGGATCGCATCGAGCAGCGCGGCGGACGGCTCATTTCCAATGTCGAAGACGCCACCGAACAACTGCGCCGCCTGTTGAGCGAACAGAATGTGCAGGCGCTGACGGCCAGTCTGCAGAACGCCACCGACATCACCCAGTCGCTGAAAGAGGCCAGCCGCGACCTCGCGCCGGCCCTGGCCAAGCTGGGCCCGCTGGTCGATTCGCTGGGCAGCACCTCGCGCCAGGCCGACCGCGCCGCGCGCGAAGTGGCGGACCTGGCGCAACAGGCGCGGCAGTCGCTGGCGCGCCTGAACGCGCCCGACGGCGCGCTGGCCATGGCGACGCGCAGTCTCAGCGACATCGCTTATGCCGCCTCGCGCCTGGACAACGAGACGCTGCCGGCCATCACCGGCATGGCGGCCAGTGTCACCGAGGCCGCGCGCGGCGCCACCTTCACCTTGCGCCGCGTGGACAACACGCCGCAATCGTTATTGTTCGGACCGGCGCCGGCGGCGCCCGGGCCGGGCGAGGCCGGCTTCGCCGGTTTTGGGAGACAGCCGAAATGAAGATGCGTAGCGCGATTCTGATCCTGACCCTGGCGCTGGCCGGTTGCGGCGTGGGCCGCGTCGGCGCGCCGCCAGCCCTATTCGATCTGGGCCTGGACGCCCGCCCGGCGCCCCAACTGCCGGCGCGCGATCCCATCGCGTTGGTGTTCTCGGCCGTGCCGGCGCTGTCCAGCACCGGCGTGATCTGGCGAGTCGGCGACAGCGCCGCGCCGCAGGCCTACGCCACCTATCGCTGGGCGTCGTCGCCGTCGGACCTGGTGCGCCAGCGCCTGATCGAGCGCCTGTCGCGCCAGGGACCGGTGCTGGCCGAGCGCGCCAACGGCCAGACGCCGCAGGTACAGGTCTATCTGTCGCAGTTCGAACAGGTCTTCACGCCCGATGGATCGGCCAGCGAGGGCCGTGTGCTGCTGCAGGCGGTGCTGTTGAACGGCCGCGCCGTGGTCGGCCAGTTGCGTATCGCGACGCAGGCGCCCGCGCCCACGCAGGATGCCGCGGGCGGCGTGGCCGCCTTGCGCCAGGCCACCGACGACGCCGCCGATCAACTGGCGCAATGGCTGGCCGCGCAACCGAAGGCCGCAGCCCGACCCGCCGGTTAACATCCTTCTTTTCCACGCAGCACGAGTTTCTCCTATGCCCGCAAGCACTCAAACCCACGCCTTCGCCGGCGCCGCCGGCCGCATCGACTGCGCGGTGGACTGGCCCGACGGCCCGCCGCGGGGCTGGGCCCTGGTGCTGCATCCGCATCCGCTGCAGGGCGGGGCGCGCGAGAACAAGGTGGTGACCACGCTGTCGCGCGCCTGCGTCCAGCACGGCCTGGTGGCGGTGCGCCCCAATTTCCGCGGCGTCGGCCTGTCGGAAGGCGCGTTCGACAAGTCCGTCGGCGAAACGCAGGACATGCTGGCCGTCGTGGCGCAGATGCGCGAGCTGCACCCGGAGCTGGCGCAGGCGCCCTGGGTGCTGGCCGGCTTTTCGTTCGGCACGGCCGTGGCCGCGCAGACCTACGCCGCGCTGGTCGAGCAGGGCGATGCCGTGCTGCCGAGCGCGCTGATGCTGATGGGCCCCGCCGTCAACCGCTTCCAGTCGCACGAGGTCCAGGTGCCTGGCGACACGCTGATGGTGCATGGCGAAGAGGACGAGGTCGTGCCCCTGTCGGAAGCCATGGACTGGGCCCGCCCGCGTTCGATCCCCGTGGTGGTGATTCCTGGCGCCTCGCACTTTTTCCACGGCAAGCTGCTCGTGTTGCGCCAACTCGTGCAGGCCCACTTGAAGGTCAAACTCGATTGAACGGCGCGCCGCGCAAGGCGGCGCGTTGCATCAAGTTGCATGTTTTAAATGGCTAAGGAACCCATCCCGGGCCGGACGGGTCTCATCGACTGCCTATAATTGTCAGCCACTTGCCCCGCGCCGGCGGGCGTCTTTCCTGGACCCACGTTGCCGATGAAGAATTTGTCTCACTCCACCCCTTCCCCCGTTGTCTTTGCGCGTCGTGCCCTGGCCGGCGCGGTGTTGTCGGCGATGCTCGCGACGTCGCTGCCGGCGTGGGCCCAGCAGGCGCCCGCCGCGACGCCGGCGGCCGCGGGCGCCACGGCCCCCGCGCCGACGGCGACGGGCGTGGTGCCGGTGGGCGACGTGTCGGCGGTGCCCGCGCCCACCATCGCGGCCAAGGCCTGGATCGTGATCGACGTGAACAGCGGCCAGACCCTGGCGGCGTCGAACCCCGACATGAAGGTCGAGCCGGCCTCGCTCACCAAGATCATGACGGCCTACGTCGTGTTCAACGCGCTCGAGGAAAAGCGCCTGACGCTGGAGCAGACCGTGCCCGTGTCCGAGCACGCCTGGCGCACCGGCGGTTCGCGCATGTTCATCGAGCCGCGCAAGCCGGTCACTGTCGATGAGCTGAACCAGGGCATGATCGTGCAGTCCGGCAACGACGCCTCGGTGGCGCTGGCCGAAGCGGTCGGCGGCAGCGAGGCCGCGTTCGCCACGCTCATGAACCAGGAGGCCGAGCGCCTGGGCATGCGCAACACCCACTTCATGAATGCCACCGGGCTGCCCGATCCGCAGCACATGACGTCCACGCGCGACCTGGCCACGCTGTCGGCGCACCTGATCACCGATCACCCGCAGTTCTTCCACTACTACAAGCAGAAGAGCTTCACCTACAACAAGATCACCCAGCCCAACCGCAACCGCCTGCTGTGGGCCGACCCGTCGGTCGACGGCATGAAGACCGGCCACACCGATTCGGCCGGCTACTGCCTGGTGTCGACCGCGGTGCGCGGCGACCGCCGCATCCTGGTGGTGGTGGTGGGCACCGACAGCGAAGCCACGCGCGCCGAGGAAAGCCTGAAGCTGCTGAACTGGAGCTTCCAGAACTTCGACACGGTCAAGCTGTTCGACAAGAGCCAGCCCGGCATTGACGCCCGCGTCTGGGAAGGCACGGCCGAGAACGTCAAGCTCGGCCCGCCCAACCCGGTCTCGATCGCGGTCCCGCGCGGCAAGGCCGGCGACCTCAAGCCCGTGGCGCAGCGTACCGATCCCCTGATCGCGCCGCTGACCAAGGGCCAGCAGGTCGGCACGCTGCAGTTCACGCTGGACGGCAAGGTGCTGCGCACCGAGCCGCTGGTGGTGCAGGACGCCGTCGAACGCGCAGGCTTCTTCGGTCGCATGGTCGACACCGTCAAGCGCTGGTTCCAGTAAGCGGACGCGCCGCGGGCGCGGTCGCGGGTGTAAGCTTTACCTAGAAGGGGCGGGCCGGGTGGCCCGTCCCTATCCATTTGATTCTCAGGAGCGGCTCATGATTCCGGGCGTGCCGGGCGAAAGCCAGGTGTTTCTCAATGGCGAGTTTGTGCGTATCGACGAGGCCAAGGTCTCCGTGCTCGATCGCGGCTTCATTTTCGGCGACGGCATCTACGAAGTGGTGCCCGTCTACCGCGGCAATGCCTTCCGCATGGCCGAGCACCTGGACCGCCTGGACCGCAGCCTGGCGGCCCTGCGCATCGCCCAGCCGTTCGACCGCGCGGGCTGGATCGACCTGATCGAGCAGTTGCTGGCGCGCTCGAACCTGGAGACCTGCATCGTCTACCTGCAGGTCACGCGCGGCGTGGCCAAGCGCGACCACCAGTTCCCGGCCGAGCCGGTCAAGCCGACGGTGTTCGGCATGGTCTCGGCCTGGGCGCCGCCGTCGGCCGCGGCCCGCGCTCAGGGGCTGTCCGCCATCACCATCCCCGACGAGCGCTGGCTGCACTGCGAGATCAAGTCGGTGTCGCTGCTGGGCAACGTGCTGGCCAAGCAGCAGGCGGTCGATGCCCACGTCGACGAGGTGCTGCAGTTCCGCGACGGTTTCCTCACGGAGGGTTCGTCCACCAACATCTGGGTGGTCTCCGGCGGCAAGCTGTTGGCCCCGCCCAAGAACAACCTGATCCTGGAAGGCATCCGCTACGGCCTGATGGGCGAGCTGGCCGCCGAAGCCGGTATCCCGTTCGAGGCGCGCCGCATTACCCAGGACGAGGTCGCCCAGGCCGATGAACTGATGCTGTCTTCGGCCACCAAGGAAGTGCTGGCTATCGTGTCGCTGGACGGCCGGCCGGTGGGTTCGGGCAAGCCTGGCCCCGTTTTTGCGCAATTGCGCGCGGGTTATGATGCCCGCATCGCCGCGCTCTAGAACGGCCACGCGGGGCGGCCCCGGCGGCCCCCCGCGCCGGCGGCGGGCCTTGCCTGCACGATGCCTGCCCCCATATAGACAGATTGACGCCCCAGGCCATCCATCATGCATATTCCGCCCGAAGAATCCCTCATCGAGTACCCCAGTGACTTTCCCATCAAGGTCATGGGCAAGCACCATCCCGACTTCGCGCAGACGCTGACCGAGGTCGTGCTGCGCTTCGACCCGGGCTTCGATGCCGCCACGGTCGAGATGCGGCCCAGCAAGGGCGGCAACTACATGGGCCTGACCTTCACGGTGCGCGCCACCTCGCGCGAGCAACTCGACAGCCTGTACCAGGCCTTGCACGGCCACCCGATGGTGTCGATCGTCCTGTAAGGCCGGCGGTTGTGATCAAGTGGCTCGCGCGGCCCGCGGACTATCTGTCCGTGTGGCGGGACATGCAGGCGTACACCGACCAGCGGTCGGCCGAAACGCCCGATGAGATCTGGCTGTGCGAGCACGCCCCGGTCTACACGCTGGGCCAGGCGGGCCTGCCCGAGCACGTGCTCAACCCCGGCGCCATCCCCATCGTCCATTGCGACCGCGGCGGCCAGGTCACGTACCATGGCCCCGGCCAGGTGATGGCCTACGCCTTGTTCGACCTGCGCCGCGTCGACATGTACGTGAAGGAGTACGTGGCGCTGCTGGAATCGGCGGTGATCGACACCCTCGATGAAATGGGCCTGCCCGGCGCGTGCCGCAAGCCCGGCGCGCCGGGCGTGTACGTGGCGCATCCCGAGGGCGGCGATCTGGCCAAGATCGCCGCGCTGGGCATCAAGATCCGCAACGGCCGCGCCTATCACGGCGTGTCGCTGAACGTGGCGATGGACCTGGCGCCGTTCCTGGGCATCAACCCTTGCGGTTACGCCGGCCTGCGCACGGTCGACATGGCCTCCTGTAGCGTGCGGCGCGAGCCCACGGAAGTGGGCGACGCGCTGGCGCGCAATCTGGCCCGCTTGTGGCGCCAGGCAAGGACGCCCGCATGAAGACTAGCTTTACCCCTGCCGAGGTGGCCGCGACCACCCCTGAAGCGCTTGCCGGCCTGCGCGCCGGGCCGGCGCCGCAGTACGCCGCCTGGATCCGCGCGGCGGCCGAAATGGGCCTGGTCGAGGCCCAGACCATTTTCGGCCAGATGCTGCTCGATGGCGTGGGGGTGCCCCAGGACCAGGCCGAAGGATTGGCCTGGTTCAAGCGCGCCGCCAACGCCGATCACGTGATGGCCATCAACATGATCGGCCGCTGCTACGAAAACGGCTGGGGCGTGGCGCCGGACGATACCGTGGCGGCGTACTGGTTCCGGCTGGCCGCGGATCGCGGACTGGACTGGGGCATGTACAACTACGCCCACATGCTCAAGAGCGGCCGCGGGGGCGTGGCGCGGAACCGCGCCGCGGCGCTGGCGCTGTACCAGCAGGCCGCGCAGGCCGGACACGTCAAATCCATCGGCGTGGTGGGCCGCTTCTACGAAGCGGGCGACGTGGTCGAGCAGGACCTGGAACGCGCGTTCGACTGCTACCAGCGCTGCGCCGAGGGCGGCGACTTCCGCGGCATGTTCCACCTGGGCCGCATGCTGCTGTTGCGCGGCCGCAAGGAAGAGGCGGTGCAGTGGCTGGCGCGCGTGCCCGAGACCTCCACGCCGGCCTTCCTGCGTGAAGCCGACGCGATGTTGCGCGACTGCGGCTTTCCCGCACTGTACGAAACCGGCGCCTGAAAGGCGGGCGATGCCCCGCCCTCGGCGCCAGGGCCTGCGCGAGGCGCTCCCGCTGGCGTCAGCGCGTCTTCGCCCGTCACCCGGTCTGCTCGCGCTATGTGCTCAGGCGCGCATCGAAAACGATGTCCAGCGTCAGGCGCGTGCCGGCCGGCTGTTCGCCATCGAGCCGGTCCAGCAGCAACTGGCCCGCGCGGCGGCCCAGCTCGGCCGCGTCCAGTCCCAGCGTCGTCAGGCCCTGTACCCATTGCGGCGCGCTGCCGTCCTCGGTGAATCCCAGCACCGCCAGGTCCTGTGGCACCTGCAAGTCGCGGTTGTGGGCCTCCGACACCGTGGCGGCGGCCAGCACGTCCGACGTGCAGAACACCGCATCGAAGATCGTATTGGTGGCCAGCAGGCGCAGAAACGCCATGCGGCCATCGTTCAGTTGCTGCGCCTCGGGTTGCACGATGTCGGCGACCAGATCCAGCCCGAGCGCGGCCGCGCTGCCGATGAAGCCTTCGCGGCGGGCGCGCTCCCACGGGGTGTCGGCGCTGACGCAGGCGATGCGCGCGTGGCCCTTTTCGGCGAAATGGCGGGCCGCCTGCCGGCCGGCTTCGGCATTGTCGACCGTGATCAGGCTGTCCAGCGGGGCGGCCGGCGGACTCCAGGTTTCCACCACCGGGATTTCCAGCGCCGCGACGGCGGCGCGTAGCAGCGGATCGTCCAGCGGGCCTATCACCAGCGCGGCGTCCGGCGCCAACGGGGTCAGCAGCGGTAGCAGGGCCGCGTCACGCCACGGAGCGGCGGCCAGGTAGTAGCCGGCAGGCGCCAGCCGTTCGGCGCAGGCTTGCACGGCGCGGGCGGCCGGCCCGGCGTCCAGCCGGGGGGCGATCAGGGCGATGGGGCGGGGGAGCGGCTGGGTCGACATGGGGGGCAGGCGGCACGGATTCATCAGGCGTGACGATAACCCGGCGCGGCCCGGCGCCGGGCCATTCGGGGCGGATTTGGGCGCAGGGGGTAAAATGCCCTCTTTTGTCTCAGACCGCAACGCCGCGCGCGCCGGTCGTGAAGGTGTTCCATGTCCACGCTTGCCGAGTCGTCTGTGCCCTCGAACGAAGCCGCCGCCGCGCCCGCGGAAACGGCGTACGATCCGACGCAGAAACAGAAATCCCAGGCCAAGACGGCGCGCATCCCGATCAAGATCATCCCGGCCGAACGCCTGAAGAAGCCGGAATGGATCCGCGTCAAGGCGGCCCAGCCGGGTTCGCGCTTCTACGACATCAAGCGCATCCTGCGCGAGCACAACCTGCACACGGTGTGCGAGGAAGCGTCCTGCCCGAACATCGGCGAGTGCTTCGGCAAGGGCACGGCCACGTTCATGATCATGGGCGACAAGTGCACCCGCCGCTGCCCGTTCTGTGATGTGGGCCATGGCCGCCCCGACCCCCTCGACACCAAGGAACCGGAAAACCTCGCGCGCACCATCGCCGCGATGAAGCTGTCGTATGTGGTGATCACTTCGGTCGACCGCGACGACCTGCGCGACGGCGGCGCCGGCCACTTCGTCGACTGCATCACCCACATCCGCGAACTGTCGCCCACCACCCGCATCGAGGTGCTGGTGCCGGACTTCCGCGGCCGCCTGGACCGCGCCCTGACCATCCTGAACGCCGGTCCCCCGGACGTCATGAACCACAACCTGGAAACCGTGCCGCGCCTGTACAAGCAGGCCCGCCCGGGTTCGGACTACATGCACTCGCTCAAGCTGCTGGCCGAGTTCAAGAAGCTGCATCCGAACGTGCCGACCAAGTCGGGCCTGATGCTCGGCCTGGGCGAGACCGACGAGGAAATCCTGCAGGTGATGCGCGACATGCGCGAGCACAACGTCGACATGCTCACCATCGGCCAGTACCTGCAGCCGTCGGAACACCACCTGCCGGTGCTGCGCTACGTGCATCCCGACACCTTCGCGATGTTCGAGCGCGAAGCCTATGCGATGGGCTTCTCGCATGCCGCGGTCGGCGCGATGGTGCGTTCGTCGTACCACGCCGATGAGCAGGCGCATGCGGCGGGCGTGCCCAACTAAGGCTCCTGCCGTCTCAACGCCAACAAGGAAAATGCCCCGCGAAGGGGCATTTTTCATTTCAGCGCCGAGGCATCCTCAAGATGAAAGCGTCCCCTTGGAGGCAGCAAGCCGCAGGCGCGGCTGGGGGGCATCTCTCATTCCGTGGCCTGTCGCGACACGCGGCTGGTCCAGAACACGTCGGGCCGGCCCGCTTCGCGGTTCAGGTAGCGCGCCAGCACGAACATCAGGTCCGACAGCCGGTTCAGGTATTGCCGCACCGGCGCATTCACCGCCTCCTCGCGCGCCAGCGCCACCACCGCGCGTTCGGCGCGGCGACACGCGGTGCGCGCCAGATGGGCCTGCGCGGCCGCGCGCGAGCCGCCCGGGAGGATGAACTCGCGCAAGGGCGGCAGGGTCGCGTTGTAATGCGCCAGCCGCGCGTCCAGGTGCGCCACCTGGGCATCTTCCAACGCGACATGGCCGGGAATGCACAATTCGGCGCCCATATCGAACAAATCGTGTTGGATCGTCAGCAGATCGGCGGCCACGTCGGCCGGCAGGGGCTCGGTCAGCAGCAGGCCGATGACGCTGTTCAATTCGTCCACATCGCCCAGCGCGGCGATGCGGGCCGCGTCCTTGGGCACGCGCGACCCGTCCCCCAGTCCGGTGCTGCCGTCGTCGCCGGTGCGGGTAGCGATGACTGAAAGGCGGTTGGCCATGAGATGTCCTTTGCAAACAACCGTCAGGATTGTTGCGTTATTACGGGGAAACTATTGCACAAGGGCGGTATCCTAGCATTGTGGAAAGCGGGCGCGCGCGGCAAGACCGGCGCGGCGCTTTCATGGCAATCGGAGGATAGAGCATGGCTTTCAACCGCAAATACACCACGCCCCTGGCCGTCGCCACCGCGATGGCCGTCGTGTCGCTGGCCACGCCACTGGCGTTCGCGCAGCAGGCCGACGCCAGCGGCGAAGTGCGGCGCGTGGACCCGGGCGCGGGCAAGGTCACCATCAAGCACGACGCCATCAAGGCGCTTGACCTGCCGGCCATGACGCTGGTGTACGACGCCGATCCGGCGCTGCTGGCCAAGATCAAGGCCGGCGACAAGGTGCGTTTCACCGCCGAGCGCAAGGATGGCAAGTATGTGGTGACCGCGATCACCAACTGAACGCGCGCCGCGGGCGTCGATACGGCGCCCGCATGGCGACCGGCACCGGCGCGGCAGGTCCGGCGCGGACGCCGCCGTCCCGGAAAAAGGCCCGCCGCGATCGCTCGCGGCGGGCCTTCGTGTTCATGCCGCCGGCAGGAGCCGGGGCACGGCCTTACAGCACGTAGCGGGCCAGGTCCTGGCTGCTGGCGGCTTCGGCCAACTGCGCGTTGACGTAGGCGGCGTCGATCTTCACCGTCTTGTTGCTGGAGGCGGTGGCGTCGAACGACAGTTCGTCCAGCAGCTTTTCCATCACGGTATAGAGGCGGCGGGCGCCGATGTTCTCGGTGGTCTCGTTGACCTCGTAGGCCAGCTCGGCCAGGCGGCGCACGCCTTCGTTGGTGAATTCCAGTTGCACGTCCTCGGTGGCCAGCAGCGCCGTGTATTGCTTGGTCAGCGAGGCGTCGGTGTCACCCAGGATGCGCACGAAGTCCTCGGCCGTCAGCGATTCCAGTTCGACGCGGATCGGGAAGCGGCCCTGCAGCTCGGGGATCAGGTCGGACGGGCGCGCCAGGTGGAAGGCGCCCGAGGCGATGAACAGGATGTGGTCGGTGCGGACCATGCCGTAGCGCGTGTTGACGGTGGTGCCCTCGACCAGCGGCAGCAGGTCGCGCTGCACGCCCTGGCGCGAGACGTCGGCGCCGCCGCTTTCCTGGCGCGCCGCGATCTTGTCGATCTCGTCCAGGAACACGATGCCGTTCTGCTCGACGTTGTTGATGGCGACGGTGCGCAGGTCTTCCTCGTTGATGCGCTTGGCGGCTTCCTCGTCGACGATCAGCTTGAAGGCTTCGCGCACCTTCATCTTCTTGGACTTCTTCTTGTCGCGCGCCAGGCCGGCGAACATGCCGCGCAGTTGCTCGGCCATTTCCTCCATGCCGGGAGGCGTCATGACGTCCATCTGCGGCGCGGCCTGGGCCACTTCGATTTCGATCTCCAGATCGTCGATCTTGCCTTCGCGCAGGCGCTTGCGGAAGGTCTGGCGGGCGCTGTTGTCCTCGCCGCGCTCGGGCTCGCCCGAGGCGCCGCGGGGCGGCGGCACCAGGGCGTCGAGGATGCGGTCCTCGGCGGCGTCCTCGGCCTGGGTGCGCACGCGGCGCATCTCCAGCTCGCGGGTCTGCTTGATGGAGTATTCGGTCAGGTCGCGGATGATGGTGTCGACGTCGCGGCCGACGTAGCCCACCTCCGTGAACTTGGTGGCCTCGATCTTGATGAACGGCGCGTTGGCCAGCTTGGCCAGGCGGCGCGCGATCTCGGTCTTGCCCACGCCGGTGGGGCCGATCATCAGGATGTTCTTGGGGTGGATCTCGTGGCGCAGCGGCTCGGCCACCTGCTGGCGGCGCCAGCGGTTGCGCAGGGCCACCGCCACCGCGCGCTTGGCGCGGTTCTGGCCGACGATGTACTTGTCGAGTTCGGAGACGATCTCTCCGGGCGTCATGTTGGAGGCGGACATGAGGGCGGATCCTTGAAGCGGGGCGATGCTGGGGGACGGGCCGCGGCGCCGGACTGGCGCCGCGAGGGCGCGTCAGTCGCCCAGCGTCTCGATGACGTGGTTCTGGTTGGTGTAGATGCAGAGGTCGCCGGCGATCTCGAGCGATTGCTTGACGATGGTCTCGGGCGCCAGGTCGGTGTTGCGCAGCAGCGCCAGGGCGGCGGACTGGGCATAGGCCCCGCCCGAGCCGATGGCGGCCAGGCCGTGCTCGGGCTCGAGCACGTCGCCGTTGCCGGTCAGCACCAGCGTGTGCTCGGCGTCAGCCACGATCAGCATGGCCTCGAGCCGGCGCAGGACGCGGTCGGTGCGCCAGTCGCGGGTCAGTTCGACCGCCGCGCGCATCAGGTTGCCCTGGTGCTTTTCGAGCTTGGCTTCGAAACGCTCCTGCAGCGTGAACGCGTCGGCGGTGGCGCCGGCGAAGCCGGCCAGGATCTTGTCGTGGTACAGGCGGCGGATCTTGCGCGCCGTGCCCTTGATGACGATGTTGCCCAGGGTGACCTGGCCATCGCCGCCCAGTGCGACGCGGTTGCCGCGGCGCACGCACACGATGGTGGTGGCGTGAAATTGTTCCATGCGTTCCTTCCTTTGAAAGGACTAGCTGGGGGCGATGCGGACGAAATCAAGGCTTGCCGGCCAACGAAGAAACCGCGGCCTCCCCCCGGCATCTTCGGCCATCAGCCTCCTCGGAGGCGTCGTCAGGTTGGGACGGCCCGGCAATGAAAAAAGGCCATGCCGGAAACCAGCATAGCCTTTCGATGTGGCGTTTGAATAACGGGACGGATCAGTCGCCGTACAGCTTCTGCCGCATTTCGCGCCGTTCCTGCGCTTCCAGCGACAGGGTGGCGGTGGGGCGGGCCAGCAGGCGCGGGATGCCGATGGGTTCGCCGGTTTCCTCGCACCAGCCGTACTCGCCGCTGTCGATGCGGGCGATGGACTGTTGCACCTTCTTGAGCAGCTTGCGTTCGCGATCGCGGGTGCGCAGCTCGAGAGCGTGTTCTTCCTCGATGGTGGCGCGGTCGGCGGGGTCGGGCACGAACTGCGTTTCACGCAGGTGCTCGGTGGTCTCGCCGGCGTTGGCCAGGATGTCCTGTTCGAGTTGTTTGAGCCGTTCCTTGAAGAACGCCAGTTGGCGTTCGTTCATGTAGTCGGACTCGGGCATGGCCAGCAATTCCTTCTCGCTGGGCAGATCAATCGCCGTATCGCTCGTCGACTTGCTTGATTTTTTGGTTGCTGCCTTGGTAGCCATGAAAACACTCCACTATGAATCGATCCTGGCGCGGGCTTGTCTTCCCGGTCCGTGTGCTTGCTGCCTACGCTATTCGTACCTCACAGTACTGCCTTCGTCGCACCGCGTCACGTATCCAAAAAAGGGGATCACCCCGCCAGGCACTGCTCCAAGCCCCGGGTGAAAATCTCCTGGGGCAGCTTGCGGCCGATGAAGACCATCTTGGTGGACGGCTTTTCGGCCGCGGTCCACGGTTTGCCGGGTTCGGCGCCCATCATCATGTGCACACCCTGGAACAACATGCGGCGATTGATGCCCTTCATGTACAGGATGCCCTTGTAGCGCAGCAGATCGGGACCATAGACCTGCACCACGCCCCCCAGGAATTCCTCCAGCCGGGCGGGATCGAACGGCTTGTTCGAGCGGAACACGAAGGCGCCGATCTCGTCGTCGTGCTTGGGGTGGTGATGATGCGCGTGATTGCAGTGCGCCCCGCATTCGCCGTCGTGGTCATGGTCGTGGTCGTGGTCGTGACCGTGATGGTCATGGCCGTGGTCATGATCGTGGCCGTGCCCGTGGGCATGGCTGTGGGCGGCGTCGGGATGCTCATCGGCCAGGAAGTCCGGGTCGATGTCCAGGATGGAATTCAGGTTGAAGCCGCTGATGTCGATGATCGACTTCAGGTCGGCGTCGCCGAAGTTGACCGGCGTGATGGGCGCGCGCGGATTCATCCGCAGCAGGCGGTTGCGCAGCGCTTCGTAGTCGACGTCGTTGACCAGGTCCTTCTTGGAGATCAGGATGCGGTCCGCGAAGCCGACCTGCTTCTGGGCTTCGGGTTGTTCGTCCAGCGTCGCCATGCCGTGCTTGGCGTCGACCACCGTGACCACCGCGTCCAGGCGGTAGTACTCGGCGATGTCGTCGTCCATGAAGAACGTCTGGCACACCGGGCCGGGGTTGGCCATGCCGGTGGTTTCCAGGATGACGCGTTCGAAATTCAAGGTGCCGGCCTCGCGCTTGGCGCGCAGGTCGGACAGCGTGCGCATCAGGTCGCCACGCACCGTGCAGCAGACGCAACCGTTGGACAGCTCGATGATTTCCTCGTCGCTGTCCTGCACCAGCAGGTCGTTGTCGATGCTTTCGGGTCCGAATTCGTTTTCGATCACGGCGACGCGGCGGCCGTGGAATTCGGTCAGGATGCGTTTGAGCAGGGTGGTCTTGCCCGCACCGAGAAAGCCGGTGAGGATGGTGACGGGAACCATTTTGTCCAAACTGCGCGGGGTGTTCATGGCGAAGCTGCTTGCGTGAAGTAAAGGCGGTTAGACACGGCGGTCAAGCGCGGGATGCTGGCGGACGGCAGCGGGTGCCGATTGCCTGCCTGACATCGCTCGACCGATGTTACTGCCACAGGCTGCGAGGGCCGCCGATTGCGGCCGGACGCAGGATTACAGCACAGTCGGGGGCAGGGGGCAAACCCCGGGCCAACCCGGGGGCCGTAGCCGCCCAGATCGCGGCTGTACGCCGTCAAGTATCGGGCGATATCGCTATTTTGGGGCGATTTTCCGGATTTCAAGGGTCCGGATGAGGGCGGGTGGAGGGCGGCCGGGCAGGGCCCGATCCGACGGGCCGAGCCGCGCGTCTCAATGATGATGGTGGTGATGCCCGGCGTCGGCCGGTTGCTGCTTCTGGCACTGCGGGCAGAGGGCCCGGATCTCGGTCTCGTGGGTGGCCAGCACGTAGCCCGTCTGGGCGACGCGCTCGGCCAGTTGGCGGCTCATGGCGGGGTCGGACACTTCGGCCACCGCGCCGCAGCCAGTACAGACCACCAGCAGGTCATGGGGCGCGCCGCCGACGTCGTGGCAGGCGCTCCAGGCGTTGACCGCGTCCAGGCGGTGGATCAGGCCTTCGTCCATCAGGAAGTCCAGCGCACGGTACACCGTGGGAGGCGCGGCGCCCGGATGCACTTCGCGCATCGCCTCGAGCAGCTCGTAGGCCTTGAGGCTGCGGCCATGGCGCAGCAGCAGTTCCAGCACCTTGCGGCGGATGGGGGTCAGGCGGCTGCCGCGTTGTTCGCACAGCGCCTCGGCGACGCTGAGTTGGGCGCCTACGGTGTCACTGCGGGGGGAACGGGGCGGAGCGGGCATGGCGGGCTTCATCTGAATAGGGAACGCGCGCGACGCGCGCGAGATGCCTGGAAGGTAGCAGAAAACATCCAGGTGCGGGCAAAAGCCGTCGATTCAAGCCGATTTAGATATGATATAACATAATGATGTTTTACCGTTTGCCGCCGTCATGTCCCATTTTTCGCTCCTGCCTCCGCGGCCCGGCGCCGCGCCGCGGCTCCGCGCGTCGTTCCGTTCCGCCTTCCTCGTATCCGCCTGGCGCCGGATGGCCTTCGCCCTGGTGGCGGTCGCCGCGCTGTGGGCGCTGACCGGCTGGGCGCTGGACTGGTGGCCGCGGTGAGCGCCGCCCCGGTCGCCATCGAGCTGCACAACGCCTCCTTCGGGTGGCACGGGCACGCGGCGCTGCGCGGCGTCTCGGGCCGCTTCGAGCCGGGCGCCATGACCGCCGTGATCGGACCCAATGGCGCGGGCAAATCGACCCTGGTCAAGGGCATCATGGGCGTACTGCGGCCGATGTCGGGCCGCGTCAGCATCGGCGGCGCCGGCCGCGCCGAGCTGGCCTGGCTGCCGCAGGCCGCCGAACTGGACCGCGCCTTTCCCGTGACGGTGCTCGACCTGGTGGCCCTGGGCGCCTGGCGCCGGGTTGGCGGGTGGCGGCGCTACGGTGGTGACGAACTCGACCGTTGCATGCAGGCGCTGGAAACCGTGGGCCTGGCGGACATGGCCGGCCGCGGCGTGGATACGCTGTCGGGCGGCCAGATGCAGCGTACCCTGTTCGCCCGCATGCTGGTGCAGGACGCGCCGGTGCTGCTGCTGGACGAACCGTTCACCGCCGTCGACAGCCATACCGCGGACGACCTGATGGCGTTGCTGTGCGGCCTGCACGGCCAGGGCCGCTCGGTGATCGCGGTGCTGCACGACATGGACATGGTGCGCGAGCACTTCCCGCAGTGCCTGCTGCTGTCGGGATCCGTGGTGGCCTGGGGCGACACGCAGTCGGTCCTGACCGACGCCCACCTGAAGACGGCGCGTCAATGGCACGCGAGGGCCTACGCATGAGCGCGTCGCAGTGGGTCGTGTCGCCCTTCATCGATTACGGCTTCATGCGGCGCGCGCTGGCCGGCGCGTGCTCGCTGTCGCTCGGCGCGGCGCCGCTGGGCGTGTTCCTGGTGCTGCGGCGTATGAGCCTGATGGGCGATGCCATGTCGCACGCCATCCTGCCGGGCGTGGCGGCCGGCTTTCTGCTGTCGGGCCTGTCGCTGTGGGCCATGATGCTGGGCGGCATCGCCACCGGCCTGGTGGTGGCCCTGCTGGCCGGACTGGTGGCGCGCCTGACGCCGCTGCGCGAGGACGCCAGCTTCGCCGCCTTCTACCTGATCTCGCTGGGGCTGGGGGTGTTGCTGGTATCGCTGCGCGGCTCGAACATGGACCTGCTGCACGTGCTGTTCGGCACGGTGCTCGGGCTGGACGACGCGTCGTTGCTGCTGGTCTCCATCACGGCCAGCGTTTCGCTGCTGGCACTGGCCGCGCTCTACCGCCTGCTGGTGGCGGAGTGCCTGGATCCGGCTTTCCTGCGCGCCAGCGGCGGCCGCGGCGGCTGGGTCCACATGATCTTCCTGGTGCTGGTGGTGGTGAACCTGGTGGCCGGCTTCCAGGTGCTGGGCACCTTGATGGTGGTCGGCATCATGATGCTGCCGGCCGCCGCGGCCCGCTTCTGGTTGCGGTCCGCCGCCGGCCAATTGCCGCTGGCCGCCGGCATCGGCGTGGCCGCCTCGGTCGCCGGCCTGCTGGTGTCCTACCACTTCAATGTGCCGGCCTCGCCCGCCATCATCCTGGTCGCCGGCGTCTGTTACCTGTTTTCCATCGTCTGCGGTCCGCATGGCGGGCTGCTGCGGGCGCCGCGCGTTTCGCGCCGGGCCTGAACCCTCAAGGAGATTCACCATGCCTTCCCTCTTCCCGGCGCTGGCGCGCCGCCGTGTCATGCTGGCCGCGGCCGGCCTGTGGCTGTCCGCCGCTTTCGGCTCGGCGCAGGCGGCCGAGCCGTTGCCGGTCGTGGCCAGCTTTTCGATCCTGGGCGACATCGTGCAGGAAGTCGGCGGCGCCGACGTTCAGGTGAGCACGCTGGTGGGCCCGGACGGCGATGCCCACGAATACGAACCCACGCCCGCCGACGCCAAGAAGCTGGCGGCCGCCAAGGTGCTGTTCGTCAACGGCCTGGACTTCGAGGCCTGGCTGCCGCGCCTGGTCAAGGCCTCCGGCTTCGCCGGGCCGACCGTGGTCGCGTCCAAGGGCGTGACGCCGCGCAAGTTCGCCGGCCATGGCGACGGGCACGGTGACCAGCATGGCGACAAGGACCACGATCATGGCCATGCCCACGACGGGGGCGGCCATCACCACCACGACGCCGATCCGCATGCCTGGCAGAACCTGGCCAACGGCGTCATCTACGCGCGCAACGTGGCCGACGGCCTGGCGGCCGCCGACCCGGCCCGTGCCGACGCCTATCGCAAGCGCGCCGACGCCTATATCGCCCGAGTGAAGGCGGCGGACGCGGCCGTGCGCAAGACCTTCGCGGCGATTCCGCAGGAGCGCCGCAAGGTGGTCACTTCGCATGACGCCTTC
Source organism: Achromobacter sp. EB05 (assembly GCF_044232075.1). Lineage (NCBI taxonomy): Bacteria > Pseudomonadati > Pseudomonadota > Betaproteobacteria > Burkholderiales > Alcaligenaceae > Achromobacter > Achromobacter sp. EB05. The sequence goes on along the minus strand of NZ_CP155917.1, from coordinate 6,049,955 downwards.
GGTTATTTCGGCGATGCCTATGGCGTGAGCTTCATCGCGGCGATGGGCGTCTCGACCGAAGCCGAGCCCTCCGCGGGCGACGTGGCCCGCATCATCGAGCAGGTCAAGCGCGAGAAGGTCCCGGCGGTGTTCATCGAGAACATCACCAGCCCGCGCCTGGTGCAGCAGATCGCGCGCGAAACGGGCGCGAAGGTGGGTGGTACGCTGTACTCCGACGCCCTGTCCAAGCCCGGGCAGCCCGGCGCCACCTACCTGGAAATGTTTGAATGGAACGTTCGTCAACTCGCCGCGGCCCTGCAGCCCTGATCGCAGTGGCGGGAGCGCTGGCGGCCAACGCCGCCGCCGCGCACCCGCATATGTGGATCGACGCCCGCGCCGTCATCGACCTGGACGAGCAGCATCGCGTGACGGCGGTGCGGCAGGTCTGGCTGTTCGACGAGATGTTTGGCGCCTATGCCACGCAAGGTCTCAAGAAGGGCAAGGGCGGGGCCTTGCCCGAGGACACCCTGAAAGGCATGGCGCAGGATTGGATGAAGGCGCTGGGCGAACCGGTGTCGCATTACTTCACGCGGGTCACCGTGGCGGGCAAGAGCGCGGTGTTCGCCGCGCCGCGCGACGCGCGCGTGACCTGGAACGCCAAGACCGGCCGGCTGTCACTGGCGTTTACGCTGCCGCTGGCCGAGCCCGCCGCGCTGGACGCCGCGGGCGCGCAGGTGGACATCTACGACCCGACCTACTTCGTGGCCTACGCCTTCGACGACAAGGGGGCGGTCGCACTGGACGGACCCGGCGCGGCGGCGTGCAAGCAGGCTTACCGCAAGCCCAAGGAACTGGATTGGAACACCATGCAGCAACTGGCCGCGATCCCGGCCGATCCGGACGCGCTGCCGGAAGAGCTTTTCGCCATCACCAAGGGCCTGACGCATCGCATCGAGGTGCAATGCTCGTAGGGCGGCGTCCCGCGGCCGCGCTGGCGTGGCTGGTGGCGCTGGCCGCGATGGCATGGGCCGGCCTGGCCGACGCGCAGGGCGCGCATCCTTTCGGCGTGCCGGAGAGCGGCGCCGGCCTCGCCGGTCCGGGCTGGCTGGCGGGTTTCTTCGGCCAGGTCTCGGTGTGGCAGACCCATTTCTACCGGCAGTTGACGGCGGCCGTGCGCGCCTGGCAGGCCGATGGCGGCGGGTGGCTGCTGATCGGGCTGTCGTTCGCCTACGGCGTGTTCCATGCGCTCGGCCCGGGCCATGGCAAGGCGGTGATTTCCTCCTATGTGCTGGCCAACCGCCAGACCGCGCGCAACGGCGCGCTGCTGGCGTTGGTGTCGTCGCTGGTGCAGGCGCTGGTGGCGATCGCCATGGTGGCGGTGCTGGCGCTGGCGTTCAACGCCACGGCCGCGGCGATGAACCAGGCAACGCGCTGGCTGGAGCTGGCCTCGTATGGGCTGGTGACCCTGCTGGGCGCGTGGCTGGTCTGGGTCAAGGCGATCCGGCCGTTGTTGCGGCGGTGTCCGGCCCGCGTGGCCGCGGTGGCCGCGTCGCCCGCCGCGGCGGCGCCGGCCCTGAAGGGGGCCGCGGCCTTGCGCGCCATTGCGATCCAGGCGCCGGCGCCGATTTCTCAGGGCGGGGTCCATGGCCACGCGCACGTTCATCCGCATGACCATCACGACGATTGCGGCTGCGGCCATGCCCATGTGCCGCCGCCTGAGCAGGTGACGGGACCGTTGAACTGGCGCCGCGCCTGGTCGGCGATCTTCGCGGTGGGCCTGCGGCCCTGCAGCGGCGCGCTGATCGTGCTGGTGTTCGCGCTGTCTCAGGGATTCTTTCTCGCCGGGGTGGCCTCGGCCCTGGCGATGGGCCTGGGCACGGGCCTGACGGTGGCGGCGCTGGCCTGCCTGGCGGTCGCGGCCGGCGGCGCGGCCAATGCGCTGGGCGCGCGCCTGTCGGGCGTCGCGGCGGCGCGCTTGCGTTACGGGGTGGAAGCCTTGGCGGCGCTGGCGGTGCTGGCGCTGGGCGTGCTGCTGTTGGGCGGCATGCTGGCCGGCGGCGGCTGAAGCGCCGCCGCGTTCAGGATTTGCGGCCCGCGCGCGGATGGGCCTGGTCGTAGGCTCGCGCCAGGTGTTGGAAGTCCAGCCGGGTATAGATCTGGGTGGTCGAGATGTTGGCGTGGCCCAGCATTTCCTGCACGGCGCGCAGGTCCTGCGCCGATTGCAGCACGTGGCTGGCGAAGCTGTGGCGCAGCACGTGCGGGTGCACGTGGGTCGGCAGACCGGCGGCCTGCGCGATCCGGGCAAGTTGCAGTTGCACCACGCGCGGCGAAATACGCCGGCCACGGGCGCCAAGGAACAGCGCGGCGGCATCGTCGGCGGATGCGGCCGGCGGCGCCAACTGCCCGCGTACGTCGATCCAGCGCCGCAGCGCCGCCAGGGCGGCCTGGCCCACCGGCACCGAGCGGCGCTTGCCGCCCTTGCCCAGCACGATCACCTCGGCCTCTTCCAGGCTGAGCCAGCCGCGCGATTCATGGTCGGCCGAGCGCGTGTAGCGCAGGTCCAGTCCGACCAGCTCCGACAGGCGCAGGCCGCTGGAATACAGCAGCTCGAACATGGCCTGGTCGCGCAGGTCGGCCGGCTCGGTGGCCACCTTGGCCGGAGCGCGGTCGAGCAAGGCCTGGGTCTGTTCCACCGACAGGGCCTTGGGCAGGCCGCGCGGCGCCTTGGGCGCGCGCACGCCAGCCACCGGGTTGCCGGCCAGGCCGATCGCTGGGGCCCACCATTGATAGAAGCCGCGCCAGGCCGCCAGCGTGCGCGCCAGGCTGCGCGGGCCGCGGCCCTGCGCATGCAGCCGGGCAACGAACTGGCGGATATGGCCATTGCCGAGCTTGTCGAGCGGCAGCTTGGCGCGTTCGGCCAGTTCGATCAGGAAACGCAGCTCGCGCCGGTAGCCGTCCAGCGTGTGGGGCGAATAGCGGCGATTGCTTTCCAGATGGCGCAGCCAGGCGGCCATCGGATCGGGCAGGGGGGCGTCCGGCGCTTGCGTTGGCATGGCGAGTTCCGGGGCCCCTGCCGTCATGGTCGGCTCAGGCCTTGGGCGCGGCCGGGTTCAACCGGTGCAGCGCGGCCGAGGCCAACTGGCCGATGGATTCGAGGAACGCGGTGCCCATCTCGGGAGTGAAGCGTTCGGGGTCGTCGGAACCCAGCACCAGCAGGCCGACGCTGGCGCCGTCGGCTTCCAGGCGTAGCGGCACCAGCGCCAGCGACTTGGGCTTGGCGTCCAGCCAGGCGACCGCCTCGAAGGCCGTGTCGGTGCCGCAATAAGGCGTCTTCAGACTGTCGGTGAAGGTGCGCACGTCCTGGCTGACGGGTTCGCCGTAGCCGGTGTCGGGCAGTTCCGGCAGGTTCCACAGGCGCAACGCCACGTGGTTCAGGTCGAATTGTTCGGCCAGGCCGAGGGCGATCTCGCCAGGCACCAATTGCGGATCCGGTTCGGACAGCAGGCGGCAGCACCACTTGGAGATGTGGCCGCCGATGGTTTCGTTGGCGGTGGCGTTGCGCACCAGCTCGTTCAGGCGCCATTCGAGTTCGCGATTGCGTTCGCGCAGCGTGAGGATCTGGCGCTCGCCCAGCGAGATGGCGCGCGAGCCGTGCGGATGCGGCACCTGCAGCGTGGCGAAGACGTCGGCGTGCTGGTCGAAGAAGCCGGGGTGTTCCTGCAGGAAGGCAGCGATGTCCTGGGCGGTGAAAGCGGTATCGGTCATGGGGTTATCGGTTCAGCGCCATGGAGAAGACGAGCTTGTCGATATCGACCTGGCCCGTGAAGACGGATTCGGCCGGGCCGGTCATGCGCAACTGATCGCCATTCCAGGCGATGGTCAGCACGCCGCCGCGCGTCTGCACGCGCACCGGGGAATCGAGCAGGCCGCGGCGGATGCCGGCCGCCACGGCGGCGCAGGCGCCGGTGCCGCAGGCCAGCGTCTCGCCGGCGCCGCGTTCGTGCACGCGCAGGCGAATGTTGTGGCGATCGACGATCTGCATGAAGCCGGCGTTGACGCGGCGGGCGAAGCGCGGGTGGTTTTCGATCAGCGGACCGACGAGGGCGACGGGCGCGGTGTCGACGTCGTCCACCACCTGCACGGCGTGCGGGTTGGAGATGGCCACGGCCGACAGGGCCACGCTGCGCGGCAGGCCGGCGGGCACGTCGAGTTCCAGCTCCCACAGGGTATCCTGGCCTTCGGTGCGGGAGGCGAGCCCGGAGGTGTCGAACGGCAAGGCGGCCGGGTCGAAGCGGGTGCTGCCCATGTCGACCGTGACCTGCTCGTCGTCGCCCTCGTCCAGCACCAGGATGCCGGTGGCGATCTCTGCGCGCAGCGGGTTGCGGTCGGACAGGCCCTGTTCGTGCACGAAGCGCACGAAGCAGCGGGCGCCGTTGCCGCAGTGTTCGACTTCGCTGCCGTCGGAGTTGAAGATGCGGTAGCGGAAGTCGGCGTCGGGCCGGGTGGCGCGTTCGACCAGCAGGATCTGGTCGGCGCCGATGCCGAAGTGGCGATCGCCCAGCGCGCGGGCGCGCTCGGGCGTCATCTCGATGGCCTGGCGGACCCCGTCCAGGACGACGAAATCGTTGCCCGCGCCATGCATTTTGGTGAAGTTCCAGTTCATGGGGGGATTATCGCCCATTCTGGCCGGGGAAACCGCCTTGGCGCGGCCCCGGGGGGAGATCCTGGATGCGCGTCAGTAGATCTTGGGTTCGCCCGGCGGCCGGGTCTTGAAGCGGCGGTGCACCCAGTAGTATTGGCTGGGGCAGCGGCGCACCCAGGCTTCCAGTTCGCGGTTCAGGCGCGCGGTGGCCTCTTCCAGCGAGTCGTCGCCGGGGAAATTCTCCAGCGGCGGCAGGACTTCCGCGTGATAGCGCCCGTTTTCCGGGTTCCAGAAGTCCAGGATCGGCAATACCGCCGCGTCCCATTTCTTGGCCAGTTGCGCGGTGGCCAGCAGCGTCGCCGCCTGCACGCCGAAAAACGGCGCGAACACCGCGCCCTGGCGGCCGAAGTCCATGTCGGGCAGGTAGTACACCGGCCGCGGCGCGCGCAGGTGGCGGATCAGTTCACGCACGCCATCCTTGCGGCTGACCAGGAACACCTCGTTGAAGCGGGCGCGGCCGGCGGCCACCACCGCGTCGATGTGCGGGTCGCTCTGCGGCGTGTACATGGTGGCCGCGCTCGGCACTTCCATGGTGAGGCGGGTGGCGGCCGCGTCCAGGCCGATGAAGTGCGGCGCCAGCAGGATCACCGCTCGGCCCTGCGCGGTCAGTTCATTGATGCGCTCGGCGCCGCTCTGCGTGACCATGTCCTTGATGGCTTCGGGCGTGCCGTACCACAGCACGCCCCGGTCGACGATGGATTGCGCCAGCGCCCGGAAGTGTTCGCGCACCCAGCGCTCGCGCACTTGCTCGGGTTGCTCGGGAAAGCACAGTTCGAGATTGCGGCGCACGATGCGGGTGCGCGATTTGGCCAGGCGCATGGCCAGCCAGCCGAGCGCGGCGCCGATGCGTAGCCGCGTGGATGGCCGCATGCGGCCGAACCATTTCAGCAGATTGACCAGCGTGCGCGTTTTGGATTCTTTCATGGACAGGTAGGAGCTTTGGACCAGGGCGGCGCAGGGGCGGGCGTCGGCTTCATTGGGGCGCGGGGGCCGCGTCGTCAACGGGGGCGGGCGGGGCGCCGCGCGGGGTCTTGTAGCGGTTGTAGCTCCAGAGATACTGCTGCGGGCAGCGGCGGATCAGGGTTTCCATGGCGGCGTTGAGCAGCGCGGCCTGGGCCTGGGGGTCGGTCGGCAGCGGCTCGGGCACCCGCACATAATGGATGCGCCAGCCGCGGCCGCCCGGCAGTCGTTCGCCGGCGGTGAGGATGATGGGGACGCCGGTCTGGGTGGCCAGCTTGCCGGGCAGGGTCATGGTGTAGGCCATGCGTCCGAAAAATGGCGCCCACACGCCATCGCCGACGCCCGGGGCCTGGTCGGGGAGCATGCCGACCGACTCGCCGCGCCGCAGGGCCCGCACGAATTCCCGCACGCCCTGCATGGTGGCCGGCACGGCGTTGACCGCGGACCCGTTGCGCGCGGTTTCCAGCAGCGGCGCCAGGATGTCCTTGCGCGGCGGACGGAACATCACCGTCATGGGCATCAGGCGCGCCAGGTAGCGGGCGGTGATCTCGAAACAGCCCAGGTGGGGGGTCAGGAACAGGATGCCGCGGTTTTCGGCGCGGGCCGCGTCCACCACGGCGTTGTCGTCGGACACGACCTTGGCCAGGCTTTGTTCATTGCGGAACCAGACCCGCGGCATTTCCAGGATCATGGCGCCGGCCTCGCCGGCCGCGCGCCGGGCGAAGGCCGCGTCGGGGTAGCCGGCCTGCGTCGCGTTGGCCCGCAGGCGGCGCCGGTACTTGCCGGGAAACGCATACGCGATGCGCCCGAGCAGGCGCCCCAGCGCGTGCGCGGCGGGCAAGGGCAGGGAAGCGAACAGGCGAAACAGGACGAGCAGCATGCGGCAAATGAGTGATTACGGGCATGGTGGTGCCGGTACTCGGGTGAAAGACCCCACCCGCGGCACAAGCATAAGAACCGCATTTTCGCTTAAAATCGGTCAGTCGCCGAGTTAACCGACAACTTGCGGGGCGACGGCAGGATCCCGGCGCGTCATGCGTCGCTTGCCAAATCCGCTAAAGCGTCGCGCCCAGATCAGCGTATTCCATGCAGTCCGGGGTGCAACGCGCCTCGTGAACCTATGCTCCGGCTGTACCGGACATCAAAGGACGCATCTGTGGCCAACAACGACTTTCTCTTCACCTCCGAATCCGTTTCCGAAGGCCATCCCGACAAGGTAGCCGACCAGGTTTCCGACGCGATTCTGGACGCCATCTTCACCCAGGACCCCAACGCCCGCGTGGCGGCGGAAACCCTGTGCAACACCGGCCTGGTCGTGCTGGCAGGTGAAATCACCACCACCGCCAACGTCGATTACATCCAGGTCGCGCGCGACACGATCCGCCGCATCGGCTACGACAACACCGAGTACGGCATCGACTACAAGGGTTGCGCGGTGCTGGTCGCCTACGACAAGCAGTCGCCCGACATCGCCCAGGGCGTGGACCGCAGCTCGGAAGACTATCTGAACCAGGGCGCGGGCGACCAGGGCCTGATGTTCGGCTATGCCTGCGACGAAACGCCCGATCTGATGCCGGCCCCGATCTGGTACGCGCACCGCCTGGTGCAGCGCCAGAGCGAACTGCGCAAGGACGGCCGCCTGCCATGGCTGCGCCCCGACGCCAAGTCGCAAGTCACCTTCCGCTATATCGACGGCCGCCCGGCGGAAGTCGACACGGTGGTGCTGTCGACCCAGCACGCGCCGGACGTCACGCAAGAGACGATCCGCGAAGCGGTCATCGAAGACATCATCAAGCCCAGCTTCCCCGAAGGCCTGATCACGCCCAAGACCAAGTTCCTGGTCAACCCGACCGGCCGCTTCGTCATCGGCGGTCCGCAAGGTGACTGCGGCCTGACCGGCCGCAAGATCATCGTCGACACCTACGGCGGCGCTTGCCCGCACGGTGGCGGCGCGTTCTCGGGCAAGGATCCGTCCAAGGTCGACCGTTCGGCCGCCTACGCTGCCCGCTACGTGGCCAAGAACATCGTGGCCGCCGGCCTGGCGCGCCAGTGCCAGGTGCAGGTCAGCTACGCCATCGGTGTGGCCGAGCCCATCAACATCACCGTCTACACCGAAGGCACCGGCGTCATTCCCGACGACCAGATCGCCAAGCTGGTGCGCGAGCACTTCGACCTGCGTCCGAAGGGCATCGTCAACATGCTGGACCTGCTGCGCCCGATCTACACCAAGACCGCCGCGTATGGCCACTTCGGCCGTTCCGAGCCGGAGTTCTCGTGGGAGGCCACGGACAAGGTCCAGGCCCTGAAGAAGTCGGCCTGATCCTCCCCGCCTGGCAAGACGCCCCTGCATGCAGAGGCGTTTTCTTTTGGACGGCGCTGGCCGGGTCAGAGGTCCCAGGCCGAGAGGTCGGGGGTGCGCATGACTGGCGCCAGGATGCGTTCCAGCGCCGCGGCGCAGTCCAATAGCGCGGCATCGGCGCCGGCGGGCGCCAGCAATTGCACCGCCATCGGCATGCCGTCGGCGTCGAACCCGGCCGGCAGCGCGATGGCCGCCGCGCCCAGGAAGTTGGCGGGACGCAACAGTCTGCCCAGGCCTGCGTGGCGCACGTCGGCAGCGTCCAAGGCCTGTGCGGCCTGGTCGCAGGCCGGCATCAGCAAGGCGTCGATCCCCTGCATGGCGGCGGCGAACGTGGCCATGTCGGCCTGCCGCCGTTGCAGCGCGGCAGCGTAGTCGGCCGGCGCGATGCGGCCGCCGGCGGCGATGCGCGCGCGCACGACTTCCCAGAGCGGCTGCGCCGGGTCCTCGGCCAGGTGGCCGAAATGGCGGTAGGCCTCGTAGGCCAGCACCAGCGAGTTGTCGTCCGCCATGCGCGCGAACGACAGCGACGCCGGCGGATGCCAGGTCGAGGGCGTGACGCCGGCCTGGTCCAGCCGTTCCTGCGCCTCGTGCCAGATCCGCAGGCCCTCGTCGGCCAATGCCGCGGGCCAGGCCTGAGGCGCCAGCACCGCGATGGCGCCGCCGCGGCGCGGAGCCGGGCGTCGCAGCGCGGCGATGCTCGCGGCGGAGACGTCCAGCGTGGCGACATCGTCGATATCCGGACCGGCCAGCACCTGCGTCAACAGGCGTGCATCGGCCACGCTGCGGGCGATGGGGCCCAGCACATCCAGAGTCTCGGACAGCGGCAGGCAGCCGGCGCGGCTGATGAGGCCCGAGGACGGCTTGTAGCCAACCACCCCGTTGAGCGCCGCGGGGGCGCGCACCGAGCCGCCCGTGTCGCCGCCCAGCGCCAGCGGGGCCAGGCCGGCCGCCACCGCGACGCCGGCGCCGCTGGACGAGCCGCCCGGCGCGCGCGGAGTGGCCGCGTCCCAGGGATTGCGGGCGGTGCCCTGGGTCGGGTTCTGGCCCGACAGGCCGAACGCGAATTCAGTCATGCGGGTCTTGCCCAGGACCACCATGCCGTGCGCCGCCAGGCCGCGCACGGCGGTGGCGGTTTCATCGCTGACCACGCCGCGGCGGGTCTGCGAGCCGCCGCTGGCGGTGGTGCCGGCCCATTGCACGCTGTCCTTCACCGCCACCGGCACGCCGTGCAGCGGGCCCATCGAAATGCCGGCCGCCAGCAGGCGATCGGCGGCGTCGGCCTGGGCCAATGCGCGTTCAGCCGTCACCTCGCTGTACGCGGCCAAGTCGGCCGCGCGGGCAATGCGATCCAGGAAATGGGTGGTGACCTGGCGCGAACTCAGTTCTCCCGCGCGGATGGCGCGGGCGAGTTCGCGGGCTTCTCGGAAATGCAGGGCGGTGTCTTGGGTTGGCATGGCTCTCACGAAAAAGGAAAAGCTTTCCGGTCCTGGCGGAGCCGGAAAGCGTTGAGATCGGGCGTCAGCGCCTGGGACGGTCTTATTTCAGCCGGTCTTACTTGAGCGATTGGCCCCGGGTCTCGGGCATGCGGATGAAGGTGATCAGCGTGATGACGGCGCCGGCCAGCACGTAATAGAAGAACCAGCGCTCCATGCCCTTGCTTTGCAGCCAGGTCAGCAGGTAGGGCGTGGTGCCGCCCAGCAGCGCCACGACCAGGTTGTACGGCGTGCCGATACCGACGGCGCGCACGCTGGTGGGAAACTGCTCGGACATGATGGCCGGCGCGATCGACGTGTACATGGCATACAGCACCAGGCCGAACAGCTCCACGGCAAGAATCGAGCCGAATGACGGACCCAGCGTGGTCATGAGCGGGTAGAAGAACACCAGGTAGCCGGCGGCGAAGAAGATCAGCTGCGGCTTGCGGCCGATGCGGTCCGAGAGCATGCCGAACACGGGCTGCACCAGCATGAAGACGATCAGCGCGACGGTGTTGGCGGCGAACGCCACCTGCGGATCGGCCTTGACCTGGCGGATGGCGTAGGTCGGCACATACGCCACGAAGATATAGAAGGCAAACGTCGTCAGGATCGAGAAGCCGACGATGCGCAGCACCTCACGCGGGTGCTCGCGCAGCAGGGTGCGCAGCGGCTGTTTTTCGACGCCGGCTTTCTTGGCGTGCGAGAACGCCTCGGTTTCGGGGACCGCGCGGCGGATCCACATGCCGGCCAGGCCGCCCAGCGCGCCCAGGAAGAACGGAATGCGCCAGCCCCAGTCGGCCATCTCGGCCTTGGTCAGGGTCGAAGTCAGCAGCCAGCCCACCGCCGACGCGGCCAGGATGCCCACGGCTGCGCTGAAGAACACGAAGCTGGAGTAAAAGCCGCGCTTGTTGGGCGGCGCCATTTCCGCCAGGAAGGTCGTGGCCGAGGCATACTCTCCGCCCAGCGACAGGCCTTGCAGCAGGCGCGCGGCGGTCAGCAGCAGCGGGGCGGCCAGGCCGATGGTGGCATAGGTCGGGGTGATGGCGATGATCAGCGAACCGCCGGCCATCATCAGGATGGTCAGGCCCAGGGCGGCCTTGCGGCCGTAGCGGTCGGAGAAGATGCCAAGCACCCAGCCGCCGACCGGGCGCATGAAGAAGCCGACGGCGAAAATGCCGAAGGTCGCCAGCAGCGCGGCGGTCTCGTTGCCCTCGGGGAAGAACTGCTTGGAGAAGAAGATGGCGAATGACGCATAGATGGTCCAGTCGAACCATTCCACCGCATTGCCTACACTACCGGCCAGAATCGTGCGGGCGCGCGACACGGGCGCGGCGTTTGCCCCCTGCGAGGCGCGCAGGGTGGCGGAAGGGGTGCTCATAACGTCCTCGATTTTATTTTTGGTCAAATAGACCGTTTAATTTTGTGTTTTTATCAATGCGCGAACGTTAGATTAATGAATATAGTCACGTCAAGTAAGGGTAAGCCCCTAATGCCGGCGCTCGATGACACCGATCTGGCCTGCCTGATCGCCCTGCAGGCCGATCCGCGCGCCTCCTGGCGCGAGCTGGGCGCGGCCACCGGCATCGCCGAGCGCACGGTGGCGCGTCGCATCAAACGGCTGATGGATGCCGACGCCCTGCGCGTCATTGCGGAGGCCGACCCGCTGGCCACGGGCCGCGGCGTGGTGTTGCACGCCTGGGTGCGCTGCCGTTCTGGGCGCGTGGCCGAAGCGGCCGAGGCCCTGGCGAGTCTCGGCATTACCCAGTTGGTCGTGACGCTGGCCGGCACGGCCGACCTGATGGCGGAACTGACGCTGCCGGACGCGGCCGACATGCCCGACGTGGTGACGCGCGTGCTGCCGTCCATCGACGGGGTCAAGCACGTGGAGGCACGGTTGGTGCTGCGGCCATTTCGCCGCGCCGGCCAGTGGCGCATCCGGGCTGGCGATGCCGCCGCCGAGGGGCCGGAGTCCGCGATGGCGCAGCCGCCGGCGGCGTTGACCGAATCTGAACAGCGCATCGTCGCCCACCTGATGCGCGACGGCCGCGCCAGCCTGGCTGAGTTGTCGGCCCATGCCGACGTCAGCGAGCCCACCGCCCAGCGCCTGTTGCAGCACTTGGTCGAGCGGCGTGCGCTGAGCTTCCGCGTGGAGGTCGAACCGGCCCTGGTGGGCTTTCCGGTGGAGGCGGTGATCTCCGTGCAGGTGCGGCCGCAGGCGGTCGATGCCCTGGCCGCGCACCTGGCGTTGGACCCGAACACGCGCTGCCTGTTCGGCACCAGCGGCGCTTCGCAACTGTTCTGGCATGTGCTGTGCCGCGACAGCCTGAACTTGTGGGACGTGGTCACGCGCAGGCTTGGCGAACTCGATGGCGTGCTGGCCAGCGAAGTGGGCGTGGTGATGCGCGCCTACAAGCGCTGCGGCATCGTGCGCGAGGGCGCGCGGCTGGGCGGCGAGTCCGCCTGAGCGTTCTGGCGCGGAGCCTGGCGCGCCCGCGCCGCGCCAGGCTCCGGTCGATTCTCACGCGCCGAGGTAGGCGCGCGCCAGCGCTCCATCGGCGGCGATTTCCCGCGCCGTGCCGTGCGCCGCCACGCGGCCGGACTCCAGCACGTAGGCGCGGTCGGCCAGCGACAGCGCCAGCGCGGCCATCTGGTCCACCAGCAGGATCGTCATCGATTCCGCCCGCAGCCTGTCCAGCGCCTCGAACAATTCGTCGATGATCTTCGGCGCCAGGCCCAGGGACGGCTCGTCCAGCAACAGGATCACCGGCTTGGACATCAGCCCGCGCGCGATCGCCAGCATCTGCTGTTCGCCGCCGGATAGCAGGCCGGCCCGCTGGTGCAGCCGCTCGCGCAGGCGTGGAAAGCGCGTCAGCATCTCTTCTACGCGCGCTTCGCGATCGGCTGGATGCAGGAAGGCGCCCAGCCGGATGTTGTCGAGCACGCTCAGGTCCGGGAACACCTGCCGCCCCTCGGGCACCAGGACCAGACCTCGCGCCACGATGCGGTCCGCGCTCAGCCCCTGCAATTCCTGCCCTTGCAGGTGCATGCCGCCCTGGACGGGCCGGTGCAGCCCGGCCAGCGTGCGCATCAGCGTCGACTTGCCGGCGCCGTTGGCGCCCAGCAGCGCGACCATTTCGCCCTCGCGGACCTGCAGGTCGATGCCATGCAGCACCGGGTTGGCGCCGTAGCCGGTGGTCAGGCTGCCTACGCCCAGCACTTCCGGCGCGACGCCGCCAGTCGCCGGACGCGCACGCGCCGTGGGCGCCTGGCGCGCCGCATCGTCGCCCAGGTAGGCTTGCCGCACGGCTTCGGACTGCTGGATCTCGCCGGTGGATCCCTGCGCCAACTCGCGCCCCGCGTCGATGGCGACAACGTGATCCGAGACGCCCATCACCAATGCCATGTCGTGCTCGACCAGCAGTACGCCGGCGCCGGCCTCGGCAATGCGCCGCAGCAGGGCGGCCAGTCGTGTCTTGTCCTCGCGGGACAGGCCCGCCGCGGGCTCGTCCATCAACAGGACGTCGGCGTCGGTGGCCAGCGCGCGGGCAATCTCCACCAGCCTGCGATCCACGTGCGCAAGATCGGCGGCCGGCGTGTCCAGGTCGCCTTCATATCCGCAAAAGGCCAGGAGGGCGCGGGCCCGCTCGCGCGCATCGGACGACAGATAACGGCGTGCGGCCAGCAGGCCGCCCAGCCGGCCGCGCAACAAGCCCAGTGCGACGTTGTCCTCGACACTCAAAGTGTCGAACAACTGCGAGGTCTGATAGGTGCGCGCGATGCCCTCGCGCGCCACGCGGTGGGCCGGCAGGCCGGCCAGTGGCGCGGTGCCCAGCGCGACGTTGCCGCTGGTGGGCTGGTAATAGCCGCTGAGCATGTTGATGACGGTGGACTTGCCCGCGCCGTTGGGGCCGATCAACGCAGTGATGGCGGCGGGCGCGACGTGAAACGATACGCCCTGCACCGCGCGCACCCCGCCGAACGTCATGGTCAGCGTGTCGGCGCGCAGGGCGCGGCGGGCCCGGCCATTGGCGGCCAGGCCGCCCTGGCGTGGGGCCAGACGCGGTGTCAGGCCGCGTCGCCGCCAGCGGGCCAGCAGTCCCGCCGCGCCTTCGGGCGCCGCCCACAGCACCACGAGCAGGAAGGCGCCGAAGAACAACAGGCGATATTCCTCCAGGCTCGACAGCAGTTCGGGCAGCAGTCCGACCACCACCGCGCCCAGCAGGGGCCCCGCCAGCGAACCGGCGCCGCCGATGGTGACGGCCAGCACGAACAGGATCGACTGCATGAAGTTGAAGTTGTGCGGCGTGATCATGCCGGCCTGCGGCGCATACAGGCCTCCCGCCAGGCCGACCACGGCCGCCGACACCATGAAGGCCACGGCCTTCACCACCAGCGGGTTGATGCCGATGGATTCACTGGCCGTTTCACTGTCCTTGACCGCGCGCATGGCCGCGCCCCAACTGCCGCGCGCCAGCAGCGCATAACCGGCCAGCGCGGCGAACACCGTCACGATCGCGAGCATTGCCACCCCGCGGTCTCCGCCCAGCGCGCCGAGCGCGGGCTGGGCAATGCCCATCAACCCGTTCTGGCCGCCGGTGAGATCGCCGCCCTCCACCAGGGTGTGTTCCACGATGAAGCCGAAGGCGATCGTGATCATCGCCAGGTAGGGCCCTTGGACTCGCAGCGCCGGGAGCGCCAGCAGCAGCCCGAACACCCCCGCCACCGCCGCGGCAACGGGCCATGCCAGCCAGAAATTCCAGCCCGCCTGGCTGGTGAGGATTGCCACCGTGTACGCCCCGATGGCGTAGAACGCGGCATGGCCGAACGACATCTGGCCGGTCAGGCCCAGCAGCACGTTCAGGCCGATGCCGGCAAGCGCCAGCAAGGCCACGTTGCCGATCACGAAAACGTAATAGCCGTTGACGCTGGCCGCCAGGGCCAGGCTGACGACCGCCAGCAGGGCGTAGGCGGCCAGCGCCGGCCAAGAGAATGCAGATTGCCGGGCCATCAGACTTTCCTCACGGCCGCGCGGCCGAACAATCCGTTGGGCCGCATGGCCAGGATGGCGATGACCAGCGCAAAGCTGATGATCTGGGTATAGCCGGAACCCAGGGCGACGGTGATCAACCCTTCGGCCACGCCGAACAGCAGGCCGGCGAGCATGACGCCCCAGGCGCTGGTGATGCCGCCCAGGATGGCGACCACGAAGGCCTTCAGTCCGAACAGGGTGCCCATGTCGGCCTGCACGTTGAACAGCGGCGCGACCAGCGCGCCGGCCACGCCCGCGAACAGCGTCGAGACGGCAAAGGCGGCCATGATGGCGCGCCGCACCGGGATGCCCATCAGCCGCGCGGCGTTGGGATTCTGTACCACGGCCAACAGTGCCACGCCCCAGCGCGTGCGTCGCGACAAGGCGTGCAGGGCGGCGGCCAATGCCAGTCCGACCAGCGGGATCAGCAGTTGCAGCGGATACACGCCCAACCCCAGGCCGCCGATTTCCAGCGGCGCTTGCGCCAGCGGAGACGGCAGGCTGCGCGGCTCCTTGCCGAAGGTGAACATCACCAGGTTGTCCAGCACGATGCCCAAGGCCACCGTCGACATGAGCCAGGCGTTCGAGCCGCGGCTGGCAAACGGTCGGACCGCCAGCCGCTCGACCACCAGGCCATACAACGCACACAAGGCCAGCGCCAGCGGCAAGGCGGCAAGCAGCGGCCAGCCCAGCGTCTGCGCAAAGGTAAAGGTCAGCACCGCGCCCAGCATCATGGAGCTGCCCTGGGCGAAGTTGACCGTGCCGGATACGGCGTAGGTCAGGTAGAAGCCCAGGGCCATCAGCCCATACATGCTACCCAGGCCCAGGCCGCTGACGATGGCGGACATCCACAGCATGCGTCTCTCCCCTCGCGCTTACTGCGCGCCCTTGACGGGCAGGATGCGGTTGTCGACGAAGTGCGTCCACACGTAGTCGTCTTCGCGCAGGGCGTCGTGCGAGGCCGGCGTGAAGGGCTGCTCGTAGGTCTTGATCAGGCCTTCATACTTGCCGATCTTGTAGAAGCCCTGGCGCACCGCATCGCCGTCGGTGGAACCGGCCTGCGCGATCGCCAGCGCCGCCAGTTGCATGCCGTCGTAGGCATTGGCCACGCCCACGGCCGGGGTGATGTCCTGCGGGCCCTTGATGTCGGAATACTTGGCCTTGAGCGCCTGCATCACTTTCTCGCCCACCGGGCCCTGTTTGCCGAAGAAGCTGTAGGTCTGCACGAAGTGCACGTTCTTGGCGTTGGGGCCGGCCAATTCGGTGAAGCGGCCGCCGGCCGGGCCCCAGTGCGACACCACCGGCACCTTCCAGCCCATGCGGTCCAGCGACTTCACCACCTGCGCCGAGGGCCCGACGTTGCCCACCAGGAACAGCGTGTCGGCGCCGGCCGCCTTCAGGCGGCTCAGTTGCGGCGTGACGTCGAGGTCGGCGGGCTGGAATTTCTCGACGCCGGCCGGCGTGATCTTGGCGGCGGCGAGCGCGGCGTCCAGCCCCTTTTCATTCGATTCGCCCCAGGGGTTGTTCACCAGGATCATGCCCGGCTTGGCGCTCTGGAACGTCTTGCGGGCGTACTGCACCATGGCGCTGTCGACGATCTCGTCCATTGCCGAGACGCGGAACACGAAGTTGGGGTTGCCCTTGTTGTGCGTGATCGCGGTGCCGGCGGCCCAAGGGCCCATGAATGGCACCTTCTCCTGGTTGACGATGGGCACGATCGCCATCGACACCGGGGTATCCAGGCCGCCGAACAGCACGGCAACCTTTTCCTTGTAGATCAGCTCGCGCGCGGCGGCCATGCCCTTGGCGGGGTTGCCTTCGTCGTCGCGCCGCACCAGCACCACCTGGCGCCCGCCCAGCAGGCCGCCCTTGGCGTTGATCTCGTCGATGGCGATGGTCATGCCGCGCGTCAAGGCTTCGCCGGCACGCGCCGATTCACCCGACAGGGCGGTGATTAGGCCGATCTTGATGGGGTCGGCGGCCAGCGCGGGTTGCGCGGCCAGGCCGGCCGCGAACAGGGCGGCGGCAGTGGCGCGGAGCATGAAGGAACGGCGGGTCGGGCGCATCGGGGCACTCCTGGAAAAGTGGAATGGATCTTGCATGGGAGAGGTGCTGCTGCCGTTCCCGATGCAAGATCCATGCCACCCGCGCTTCGGTGGCGTGCCCCAGGGGGAAAACGGTGGTTTGTCGACGTTGGATCCTGTTTTTGTTTTCAAAAGAACAGGGTTTTTGTTCACAATCATGCATCAGGATTTGCACCAAAATGAATCCATCCCTGCTTCAAGGCACTAATACGGGGCCTGCCGCGCCCTGGTCCCCCGCGCCGCTGGCCGGCCACGACCGTTTCGCCTACCAGCCCATCACCGGCCGCGCGGACTACGCCTGGCCCAACGGCGCGCGGCTGGCCGTTTACCTGGGGTTCAACATCGAGCATTTCGCCTTCGGCGAGGGGCTGGGCGCCGAGCTGGGGCCGGCCTCGCCGCATCCGGATGTGCTCAATTACGCCTGGCGCGAGTACGGCAACCGGGTGGGCGCCTGGCGCTGCCTGGAACTGTTCGACGCGTTGGGACTGCCAGCAGGGGCGCTGATCAACACCGCGCTGTATGACCATTGTCCTGAGCTGGTGGATGCCTGCCTGGCGCGCGGCGACGAGCTGATCGGCCACGGCTACAGCAACGCGCATCGCCAGGGGGGGCTGGGCGAAACCGAGGAACGGGCGTTGCTGGAACACTGCCGCGATCGCATCGGCCGCCACGCCGGCAGCGCCCCGGCCGGCTGGCTGTCGCCGTGGATTTCGGAAAGCCGCGCCACCCCGGACCTGCTGGCCGAGACCGGCTACCGCTACACCTTGAACTGGTGCCACGACGACCAGCCCACGCGCATGCGCACGCGCGCCGGCGATCTGTGGGCGATTCCCTACCCGCAGGAGCTGAACGACATCCCCATGATCATGGGCCGCAAGATGGACGCGCGCGATTTTGCCGATATGATTCTCGACCAGTTCGAGGAAATGCGGCTCCAGGCGCAGCGCCAGCCCCTGGTGATGGGCATCGCGCTGCATCCGTATATCGTGGGGCAGCCCTACCGCCTGCGGCACCTGCGCCGGGCGCTGGCCCCGCTGGCGGCCGCGCGCGACCGGGGCGAGATCTGGTTCGCCACGCCGGGCCAGATCTGCGCGCACGTCGATGGGCTGCCACCGGCGCCCGGACTATCTTCCCGTTGATCGACCCTTTGCCTTCGTTGCCACCGAGTCCGCCATGCCTACCCGCGATCCCGCCAAATCCCGTCCCAGGGCGACGCCTTCTCGTCGGGCCGCCGCCGCCGTGTCCGAACACCTGGAGGACACGGCCCCCGATGCCGACATGGAGCGCCGCATCTGCGAGGCGGTCTATGAAAGTGTCATGAGCCAGCGGCTGACGCCCGGCACCAAGCTGCCCGAGGCGGCGCTGTGCGACATCTTCGGCGTTTCGCGCTCGGTCGCGCGCAAGGCGCTGCAACGCCTGGCCCACGAGCATGTGGTCGACCTGCACCACAATCGCGGCGCGGTGGTGGCCGAGCCCACCCCCGAGGACACGCGCCAGATCTTCGAGGCGCGGCGCGCGCTGGAAGCGGCCCTGTTGCCGCTGGCGGCCGCGCGCGCGACCAAGGCCGATTACGCCTCGCTGCGCAAGCAGTTGCGCGACGAGCATGCCTTGCTGCACCGCGCCGGCCAGCCAGCCTGGGCGCGCCAGGCCAGCGCCTTCCATGTGCGCCTGGGCGAGCTGTCGGGCAACGCCATCCTGCACGGCTACCTGGCCGAACTGGTGTCGCGCTGCTCGCTGATCGTGGCGCTGTATGAACCGCCCGGCAACGCCGCCTGCGAGCATGGCGAACACGTGCAGATCGTCGACCTGATGGAGCAGGGGCAGGTGGCCGAGGCGGTCAAGATCAACGACAACCATCTCGCGGACCTGGAGCGGCGCATCAGCCTGGAGCGCCCGCAGCCCGCACAAACCCTGGCCCAGATGCTGGGAATGGCCTGACATGGACATCGACTTCGATTCAATCACCGAATACCAGCGCTACAAGCTGATGGCCAGCCTGATCGTGCCAAGGCCGATCGCGCTGATCACCACCCTGTCCGAAACCGGCGTGGTCAATGCCGCGCCCTTCAGCATGTTCAACATGCTGGGCGAGGATCCGCCCATCGTCATGGTCAGCATCAACCGGCTCGAGGACGGCAACCTGAAGGACACCGCGCGCAACATCGCGCGCGATCGCGAATTCGTGGTGCACCTGACCGACGAGGCCATGGCCGAGAAAATGCACCGCTGCGGCGACCGCCTGCCGGCCGACGTCAGCGAGCTGGCGCACGCTGGCCTGGACGCCGCGCCGAGCCAGCGGGTGGCGCCGCCGCGCATCGTGCAGGCGCCGGTGGCGTTCGAATGCACCCTGTTCGAGACCCTGGAAACCGCCAGCCGCCAGATCTTCATCGGCCAGGTGCGCTGGCTGCATGCGCGCGATGGGCTGATCGACACGGACACCTGGCGCGTGCGGCTGCAGGATTATTTTCCGGTGGGCCGCTTTGGCGCCAGCTTCTACGTCACCACGCGCGACCGCTATGCCATCGGCGACATGCCGGCCAGCACCGCCATCGACGAGATCTGACAGCGCGCGGGACGTTCGTCACCAAACGGCGGCCTGCGAACCCGGCGCGCGCAGATGGCGGGCGAAGCGCTGCGCCAGGAAATCGACGAACGCCAGGGTCTTGGCGGGTAGGTTCAGGCGCTCCGGATACAGCACGTGGATGTCGGCCGGCGGCGTCGACCATTCCGGCAGGATCTGCCGCAAGCGGCCGGCCCGCAGGTGCTCGGCGGTCTCCCATTCCGATCTCATCACGATGCCGTGGCCGTCCAGGGCCCATTCCAGCGCGCTCTGGCCGTCGTTGGAGCTGACCGGGCCGCGCACCTTCACGGTCTCGGCGCGCTGGCCGGATTCGAGCCGCCAGGTGCCGTAGGCCACGTCATTCTCGCGCACCACGATGCAGCGGTGGCGCTGCAGCTCGCCCGGCGCGCGCGGCTCGCCGAAGGTCTCCAGGTAGCGCGGCGAGGCGCACAGCAGGCGCCGGTTGGAGGCGATCTTGCGGGCCGTCAGGCGCGCGTCGGGCAGGTCGCCGAAACGCACCGCCACGTCGAAGCCTTCCTCGATCAGGTTCAAGGGCCGGTCGGTCAGGCGCAACTGCACCTCCACTTCCGGATACTGACGGGCGAAATCCGACACGGCCGGCGCCACGTAGGCGCGGCCGAAGCCGAAGGTGGCGTTCAGGCGCAGCAGCCCCTGGGGCTGCGCCCGGCTGCTGGAGACCGAGCGCTCCAGCGCCTGCAGGTCGGCCAGGATGCGGCTGCCTTCCGCCAGATACAGCTCGCCCTCTTGCGTGACGCTGACGCGGCGGGTGCTGCGATTGAGCAGGCGCACGCCCAGGCGCTGTTCCAGCTTGGCCAGCCGCGTGCTGACCGCTGGCGGCGTCAGCCCCAGCTCGCGCGCGGCCGCGGACAGGTTGCCGTGCTTGACCAGCAGCGAGAAGAAGGCCAGGTCGGAGAGCGCATCCATGGGCAGAGTTATAAATTGGATTTAATAAAGATTTAGGTATTTAACTAATTATAAGAATGGAGTGGGCTTATACACTGGGTTGACCGATACAGAGCCGCCTCAGGCGGCCGACCAAGAGGAGACCCGACCCATGAAGACCCTTCATCATCTATTGCGCAGCCTGCTCGCGCTTGCCGCCGCCGCTTCCTGTTGGATGGCGCCGGCCCTCGCGGCCGACGCCTTTCCCCAGCGGCCCGTCACCCTGATGGTGCCGTTCGCGCCCGGCGGCAGCGTGGACATCGCCGCCCGCCTGATCTCCGAGGCCTGGGGCAAGACCCTGGGCCAGAGCGTGATCGTCGAGAACCGCGCCGGCGCATCCGGCAATATCGGCATGGCCGCGGTGGCCCGCGCCGAGCCGAACGGCTACACGCTGGCCATCAACACCATGTCGCTGGCGATCAACCCGGCGTTGTTCCGTTCCATGCCGTTCGACACCGCGCGCGACCTGCGCTCGGTCGGCACGGTGGGCACCTCGCAGCACGTGCTGACGGTATCGCCGTCGCTGCCGGTGAACAATGTCAAGGAACTGCTCGACTACATCCGCGCGCGTCCCGCCAATGAGCTGAGCTTCGGCTCGGCCGGCACCGGCAGCACCTTCCACATGGCTGCCGAGCTGTTCAAGTCGGTGTCGGGCACGCAGATGCTGCACGTGCCCTATAAGGGCGGCGGTCCGGCCATGGTGGACACCATCAGCGGCCAGGTGCAGATGAGCTTCCCCGTGCTGTCCGCGGCCAAGCCGCAGGTCGACGGCAAGAAGCTCAAGGCGCTGGGCGTCACCGGCACCACGCGTTCGCCGCTGCTGCCGGACGTGCCCACCATCGCCGAGTCCGGCCTGCCCGGCTACGCCTTCACCACCTGGTTCGTGATCAGCGCGCCCGCCGGCACGCCGCAGGCGGTGGTGGACACACTCAACGCCAGGCTGGCGCAGGCGCTGCAATCGCCCGAGCTGTCCGAACGCATGCGCCGCGAGGGCTTCGATCCGCTGGTCTCCACGCCCGCCGAGACCGATGCCATGGTCAAGGGCGAGATCACGCGCTGGGCCGGCATCGTCAAGGACGCCGGCATCGAGGCCAACTGAGCGGCTGCACCGGTTTCATCGCGCCCCGCGCGGGCGCGTCTCTTTTTGCAAGGAAGCACCGACATGCCCGGCATGACGCTATACGACAAACTGGTGGCCAGCCATGAGGTGGCCCGCATCGACGACGAGCACATCCTGCTGTACGTCGATCTGCACATCATGAACGAGTACACCAGTCCGCAGGCCTTCAGCGGCCTGGCCGCTCGTGGCCGCCGCGTCCTGCGGCCCGCGCAGCAGATGGCGGTGGTGGACCACATCATTCCCACCCATCCGGTGCCGGCCGCGCTGCGCGTGATTGCGGACGACGCTTCATCGCGCCAGGCCCGCAATCTCAAGCGCAATTGCGACGAGCAGGACATCGCGCTGTTCGACACCACCGATCCGCTGCAGGGCATCGAACACGTGATCGCGCCCGAGCACGGCATGATCCTGCCGGGCATGGTGGTGCTGTGCGGCGACAGCCACACCACCACCTACGGCGCGCTGGGGGCGCTGGGTTTCGGCATCGGCACCTCGGAAGTCGAGCACATCCTGGCGACGCAGACGCTGGTCTACCGGGTCGCGCGCAACATGCGCATCCGCATCGACGGCCGCCTGCCCGCTGGCGTGTCGGCCAAGGACCTGGTGATCTACGTGGTGCACCGCATCGGCGCGCAGGGCGCGCGCGGCCATGCCGTGGAATTCTGCGGCAGCGCCATCGAAGGCCTGTCGGCCGAAGCCCGCATGACCCTGTGCAACATGACGGTGGAAGCCGGCGCCCGCGCCGCGCTGATCGCGCCGGACGCCACGACCGACGCCTATGTCGCTGCCCGCGCGCGACACCTGGACGCCAGCGAACTGGCGCAGGCGCGCGCCTATTGGGCTACCCTGCGCACGGATGCTGACGCGGCGTTCGACGCCGAGCATGTCTTCGACGCGGCGCGGATCGCGCCGTTCGTGACCTGGGGCACCAGTCCCGACCAGGCCATGCCGATCACCGGCACGGTCCCCGATCCCCAGGCCGAGCCGGATGCGCTGGCGCGCCTGGCGCTGGAAAAGGCCGTGGAATACATCGGCCTGCAACCCGGTGCGCCGATCGCCGGGGTGCCGATCGAGCGGGTCTTCATCGGTTCGTGCACCAATGGGCGCATCGAGGACCTGCGCGTGGTCGCCGACGTCGTGCGCGGCCGCAGGGTGGCCGATGGGGTCCGCGCCATGGTGGTGCCGGGCTCGGGCGCGGTGCGCGCCCAGGCCGAGGCCGAAGGCATCGCGGCCACGCTGGTCGATGCCGGCTTCGAATGGCGCCAGCCGGGCTGTTCCATGTGCCTGGCCATGAACGACGACGTGCTGCGGCCGGGCGAGCGCTGCGCATCCACCACCAACCGCAACTTCGAAGGCCGCCAGGGGCGAGCCGGCCGTACCCACTTGATGAGTCCCGCCATGGCCGCCGCAGCGGCGCTGGCCGGCCGCATCGTCGACGTGCGCGACCTGGAGAACCTGTCATGAACCAGATCATCAGCGGCGTCGCCGCGCCCCTGCCGTACTCCAATCTGGACACCGACCAGGTCATGCCCAAGCAGTTTCTGCGCATCATCGACAAGGCCGGGCTGGACCGCGGCCTGCTCTATGACCTGCGCTTTGACGCCAACGGCGCGCCACGTCCGGACTGCGTGCTGAACCAGCCCGCCTACGCCGGCGCCTCGGTGCTGGTGGCCGGGCCCAATTTCGGCTGTGGCTCCAGCCGCGAACATGCCGTCTGGGGACTGATGCAGTACGGTATCCGCGCGGTCGTGGCCGCCAGCTTCGGCGAGATCTTCTACTTCAACGCGCTCAATAATGGCCTGCTGCTGGTGAGCCTGCCGCCGGCCGATGTCGACGCGCTCTTGGCGCGGGTGTCCGATCCCGGCGCCAACCGCGTCGAGATCGACGCGCTGGCGGGCACGGTGCGGGCCGCGGACGGCTGGACCGGGCATTTCGAATTGCCGGCGCGGCACCGCCGCATGTTCTCGCAGGGGCAGGACATGGTGGGCGCCTCGTTACAGCAGTTGGCGGATGTGGAACACTTCGAGGCCGGCCACTGGGCGCGGCATCCCTGGATGAAAGACGTGGCGCGCCGCGTGCGCGACCGGCTCGGCCAATGAACGCCACAGACTGAGAGGCACCGACCGCAATGACCGCTTTCTTCGATCTTCCCGTGCGCCGTCACGAGGTCAACGGTATTCACATCGCCGCCCGCATCGACGGCCAGGGGCCGCCACTGCTGTTGCTGCACGGCCATCCGCAGACCCACGCCATCTGGCACCGGGTGTGGCCCGAGCTGACGCGCCGCCACACGTGCGTGGCGGCCGACCTGCGCGGCTACGGCGACAGCGACAAGCCGGCCGCCACGCCGGACCATGCCGCGCATTCCAAGCGCACCATGGCCGCTGACATGGTGGCGCTGATGCGCGCCCTGGGCCATCAACGTTTCGATGTGCTGGCCCACGACCGCGGCGCCCGTGTTGCGCACCGCCTGGCCCTGGACCATGCCGACGCCGTCGGACGCATGATGCTGCTGGACATCGCGCCGACGCTGGACATGTACGAGAACACCACCCGCGCCTTCGCCCAGGCCTACTACCACTGGTTCTGGCTGATCCAGCCGGCGCCGATGCCCGAAACCATGATCGAACGTGATCCGGTGTTCTACCTGCGGTCGGTCATGGGCGGGCGCCCCGGCGGCCTGGCGCATTTTTCCGAGGAAGCGATGGCCGAGTACGACCGCACCGCGCGCCTGCCCGGCTGGGCCACCGGCATCTGCGAGGACTACCGCGCCTCCGCCACGCTGGACCTGGAGCATGACCGCCAGGGCCGCGCGGCCGGCGAGCGCCTGCGCATGCCGCTGCGCGTGCTGTGGGGCGAGCGCGGCGCGGTCGGGCGCAATTTCGACGTGCTGGGGTTGTGGCGGGCGGTGGCGGACGACGTCTCCGGCGGATCGCTGCCCGGCGCCCACTACCTGGCCGAGGAGACGCCAGACGCGTTGTTGCGCGAGGTGTCCGATTTTTTTGGCTGGGACGCGCGCTAGCCAGGCTGTCAATCAAGCCACGGCGGGGGGTAGGGAAATCCAAAAGGGGACGCAACCCTGGTGGTACTCTTCGGCCATGAATGCTTCCTTTGCCGATCTGACCGAATTGCCTGAACCGGAGGACGCCCAGCGCGCCTTCCGGGCCTCGGATTCCCCCTGCGTTGCCGTTTGTTCCACGCTGTTCGACGATATCTGCCGGGGCTGCGGCCGCACGGCCATGGAAGTGGCCAACTGGGTCTTCATGACGGAAGAGGAAAAGCGCGAAGTCTGGATCCGCATCAAGGCGCAGGGGTATCCCCGCCGCAACAACTAGGCCGGTCGCGCCGGAGGGCGGTCTTGAGGGTGTCACATGGCGCGGGCTAAATCGCGCTGTCGCCCACTTCCGGCCTCATCATGCGCATCGTCCTGGTTACGGATGCCTGGCATCCGCAAGTCAATGGCGTCGTCCGCACCTGGACGACCATGCAGCAGATCCTCACCGAATGGGGCCACGAACTGATCGTGGTGAATCCCCAGGGCAGCCGCACCGTGCCGGCCCCCTCCGAGCCTGATTTGCGGCTCTGCCTGCAGCCCGGGCGGCAACTGCGCCGCATCCTGGGCGATACCGTGCCCGACGCGCTCCATATCGCCACCGAAGGCCCGCTGGGCCTGGCGGCGCGGCGCATGGCGCTGTCGCGTGGCTGGCGCTTCACCACCTCGTTTCACACCATGTTCCCCGACTACCTGCAGGCGCGCATGGGCATTCCGGCCGCGTTGCCGTGGCGCTTCCTGCGCTGGTTCCACCGGCCGTCGCAATGCGTGCTGGTGCCCACGCCGACGGTGCGCGACATCCTGGCGCGGCGCGAATTCGCCAACCTGCGCGTGTGGTCGCGCGGCGTCGATCCGCGCAAGTTCCAGCCTGTCCCCGAGAGGGCGTTCCAGGACCTGCCACGGCCCGTCTTCCTGTCGGTTGGCCGCGTGGCGCGCGAGAAGAACCTGGACGCCTTCCTGTCGCTGGACCTGCCCGGCACCAAGGTGGTGGTCGGCGCAGGCCCCGACGAGGCGCGGCTGAAAAAGCGCTTTCCCGAAGCCCTGTTCCTCGGCATGCAGAGCGATGGCGCGCTACCGGCCTTTTATAGCGGCGCCGACGTGTTCGTCTTTCCCAGCCGGACGGATACCTTTGGTCTGGTAATGCTGGAGGCGATGGCCTGCGGCACGCCGGTGGCCGCGTTCCGCAGCGAGGCGCCGCTCGCGGTGGTGGCGCAGGGTGTCACCGGCATCCTCGACGAGGACCTGGCGCACGCCTGCCGCAGCGCGGCGACGCTGGACCGGCACGCGGTGCGCGAGCACGCCCTGACGCGCAGTTGGGACGCGGTGGCCTCGGACCTGCTGGCCTCGCTGGTGCCGCTGACGCCCGGCGCGGAACTGGCCAAAGCGCTGATCCAGACTGGCTGAGGCGTGTCCAGGGACGGCGCGGCCCGCCGCCGCTCCCGCCCGCCGGGCATTTCCCCTGGCAGGCCAAACCGGTACAATGCTGGGCAATCCTGAGGAGCGTTGCGACGACCCTGCTGTTCCCGTCACGGACCATGCCCTGGCCCATGACCCGCGGAACCCGGTTCGCCAGGCTCAGGAATCCTTGTTCAAACGTCGCGTCATGCGTGGCGTTACAGCAACGGCGCTCACCTTTGTCGCGTATGGCGGAAAAGGCGAGCACTCGATTGTCGTGGTGGTTTCGCGTTGTCCGGCCGTATCGTGCGCCGTTCGTTTTTCACGTGGAGCCTACAACACCATGAACGCTGTAACCGATAAATCCTTCTCCGACTACATCGTCGCCGACCTGTCGCTGGCAGGCTGGGGCCGCCGCGAGCTGGCCATCGCCGAAACCGAAATGCCCGGCCTGATGGCCATCCGCGAAGAGTTCGCCGCCAAGCAGCCGCTCAAGGGCGCCCGCATCGCCGGCAGCCTGCACATGACCATCCAGACCGGCGTGCTGATCGAGACGCTGGTGGCCCTGGGCGCCGAAGTGCGCTGGGCCTCGTGCAACATCTTCTCCACGCAGGACCACGCCGCCGCCGCCATCGCCGCGTCGGGCACGCCGGTCTTCGCCGTCAAGGGCGAAACGCTGGAAGAATACTGGCAGTACACCCACAAGATCTTCGAATGGCCCAATGGCCAGAACGCCAACATGATCCTCGACGATGGCGGCGACGCCACGTTGATGCTGCACCTGGGCACCAAGGCCGAGAAGGACATCTCGGTGCTGGCCAACCCCGGCAGCGAGGAAGAGCGCGTGCTGTACGCCGCCATCAAGAAAACGCTCGAGCGTGATCCGAAGTGGTACTCGACGCGCCTTGCCCTGATCAAGGGCGTGACCGAGGAAACCACCACCGGCGTGCACCGCCTGTACCAGATGTCGCAGAAGGGCGAGCTGGCCTTCGCCGCCATCAACGTCAACGACTCGGTCACCAAGTCCAAGTTCGACAACCTGTACGGCTGCCGCGAATCGCTCGTCGACGGCATCAAGCGCGCCACCGACGTGATGGTCGCCGGCAAGATCGCCGTTGTCGCTGGCTATGGCGACGTGGGCAAGGGCTGCGCCCAGGCGCTGGTCGCCCTGCGCGCCCAGGTGTGGGTCACCGAAATCGACCCGATCTGCGCCCTGCAGGCCGCCATGGAAGGCTTCAAGGTCGTGACCATGGAAGAAGCCGCCGCCCACGGCGACATCTTCGTCACCGCCACCGGCAACTTCCACGTCATCACGCGTGAGCACATGAACGCCATGAAGGACCAGGCGATCGTCTGCAACATCGGCCACTTCGACAACGAAATCGACGTCGCCAGCCTGGCCGACTGCAAGTGGGAAGAGATCAAGCCGCAAGTCGACCACGTCATCTTCCCGGACGGCAAGCGCATCATCCTGCTGGCCCAGGGCCGCCTGGTGAACCTGGGTTGCGCCACCGGCCACCCCTCGTTCGTGATGTCGTCGTCGTTCGCCAACCAGACCATCGCCCAGATCGAACTGTTCACGCGCAACGAAGCCTACGAGTCGGGCGAAGTCTACGTGCTGCCCAAGCACCTGGACGAGAAGGTCGCGCGCCTGCACCTGAAGAAGCTGGGCGTGAACCTGACCACGCTGCGCAAGGACCAGGCCGACTACATCAGCGTTCCGGTCGAAGGTCCTTACAAGCCGAATCACTACCGCTACTGATGCTTGTAGCAAAATAGGAAAGTGCCGCGCCATGTCGGCGCGGGCTTTCCGGTCCGCGGGGCTTGCCCGTCTCGCCTGGCGATGGCGGGACCGCGGAGCGTCAATACAGGAGGTCGAACAATGGCATTGATACTCGTCTGGATCCTGAACGCGGTGGCCCTGTTGGCCGTTGCCTACTTGCTGCCCGGCATCACCGTGGCCAGCTTCGGTTCGGCGCTCATCGCCGCGCTGGTGCTGGGCCTGGTCAACATGCTGGTCAAGCCGGTGCTGGTGCTGCTGACACTGCCCATCACGATCGTCACGCTCGGTCTCTTCCTCATCGTCATCAACGCCTTGTTGTTCTGGTTCGTCGGCTCCGTGCTGAAGGGCTTCCAGGTCAACGGGTTCTGGTGGGCCGTGGGCGGTGCGATCCTGTACAGCATCATCTCGGGCCTGCTTACCAAACTGATCCCCTGAATTCCCACCCCCGAGCGCTACGCGCTCCCCCTCAAGGGGGCGTGCCAGCGGACCGGCCAAGCCGGCTCCGCGGCACCCCGAGGGGGGCGGCACCTGTTTCATGCAATGCGCATGGCGCTATGGATAACTGATCCGATATGTCCGACTCGACTTCTCCGGCGTTCAGCCTGGAATTCTTTCCGCCTCGCGACCTGGCTGGCCAGGAGCGGCTGGTCCGCGCGGCCAAGCAGATGCTGGCGATCCAGCCCAAGTACGTCAGCGTGACGTTCGGCGCCGGCGGCTCCACCCGCGCCGGCACCGCCGACGCGGTGCGCACGCTGCGTAACCTGGGCTGCGACGCGGCGCCGCACCTGTCGTGCGTCGGCGCCTCGCGCCAGGACCTGCGGGACATCCTGCAGGCCTACAAGAACGAAGGCGTGCGGCGCGTGGTGGCCTTGCGCGGCGACCTGCCCTCGGGCATGGGCGGCGACGCCGGCGAACTGCGCTATGCCAACGAGCTGGTGTCGTTCATCCGCGAGGAAACGGGCGACTGGTTCCACATCGAAGTGGCGGCCTATCCCGAAATGCACCCGCAGGCCGCCAATCCGTCGGCGGACCTGGATCACTTCGTGGCCAAGGTCAAGGCGGGCGCCAATGCCGCCATCACCCAGTACTTCTTCAACGCCGACGCCTACTTCGACTTTGTCGACCGCGCCCAGGCCAAGGGTGTGCGGGTGCCGATCGTGCCGGGCATCATGCCCATCACCAACCACACCCAACTGCTGCGCTTTTCGGAAATGTGCGGCGCCGAAGTGCCGCGCTGGATCCGCCTGCGCCTGGCCGAACTCGGCGACGACAAGGCCTCGATCCGCGCCTTTGGCGTGGATGTGGTCACAGAGCTGTGCCAGAACCTGCTGGACAATGGCGCGCCGGGCCTGCACTTCTACACCCTCAACCACGCCGAAGCGCCGTTGGCGGTGTGGAAGGAATTGAGCGTGTGATCCCCGCGGCGCGCAGCGCGCAGTAACGCAAAGGCCGGCAGCTATTGCCGGCCTTTTTCTCGGGCGCGTCAGGGTCTCATCGCGCCTGACCGGCACGCGCGCCTCGTTGCAGCGACGGGCCGGCTTGGGGGCGACGGCAAGCACGCCTCAACGGCCCGCATGACGCTTCAGTCCGCGTACACACCCGCCTTGCGGATGATCGGCCCCCACTTGTCCACTTCCGACTGCAGCCAGCTTTGCAGGCCGGCCGGCGTCTGCTTGGCCTCGGGCACGATTTCCGCGCCCAGCTCGGCCATCTTCTGCGTGAAGGCGGGGTCCTTGAGCGCCGCGCGCAGGGATGCATTGAACTTCGCCACCACTTCCGGCGGGGTGCCCTTGGGCGCGTACACGCCGTGCCAGACCTTGACCTCGAAGCCCTTCAGCCCGCTTTCCTGCAGCGTCGAAGCATCGGGCAGCGTCTTGATGCGATCCAGCGTGGTCACGCCGTATAGCTTGACCCGCTGCGCCTTGATGTGCGGAATGGTCTGCGTGGTCTGGTCGCACAGCACATCCACCTGGCCGCCCAGCAGCGCCGTCAGCGCGGGGGCGGTGCCGGCATACGGGATGGTGGTGAACTGCGTGCCCAGCGCTTCCTGCAACAGCATGCCGCATAGCTGCGACACCGCGCCCAGGCCGGCGTTGGCCAGGTTGATCTTGTTGCCGTTGGCGCGCGCGTACTTGATGAATTCCACCATGTCGGCGGGCGGCAGATCCTTGCGGCCCAGCAGCGTCATGGGCACGTCGGCCACCTGGCCGACATAGGCGAAGTCGGTCAGCGGATTGAATGGCAGCTTGCGGTACAGTGCCGGGGCAGTCGCCATGCCGTTGTGGTGGATCAGGAAGGTGTAGCCGTCGGGCGCGGCGCGCGCCACATGCGTGGCCGCCAGCGTGCCGCCCGCCCCGGGCCGGTTCTCGACGATGATGCTCTGGCCGAGAGTCTTGGACATGGCGGCCCCCAGGCTGCGGGCCACGACATCGGTGGGGCCGCCCGCCGCGAACGGCACGACCAGCGAAATGGCGTGGTTGGGATAGTTGTCCTGGGCCGTGGCCGGGCCGCCTGCCAGGCAGCCCAGCGCCAGCAGTGGCGCGGCCAGGCGCCGCAGGGCGCGCGGGAAATTCGGGGTCATGTCTCGTCCTTATGGTGTTATGGCAACCCGCAAGACGAAGCATGGCGGGCTGGCGCCAGTGTGGCGCGCCAGCCGCGAGATGAGAATTTGTGGTTTTACAAGCCGGGTTTAGGGAAGCGGAAAGCCGGGTTTGTACGGTAAGCCGGTGTCAGTCGCGCCCTGTCGCAGCGCCAGGGTAGCTGAGGCCGCAGGCGGGAAACGTGGAATTGCGTATCCGGCCGTCAAAATATCGGTGAAAAATCGCCCAGTCTTCGTATTGATCCGGGGTGGTCTGGTAGGCGCACAATCGGCCGATCAAGCCGCAGATCCAGTCCGCGCATTGCAGAGTCTGGAACAAATAGCTCTCACCTTGAATGGGGGGCTCGATCAACGCTCTGCATTTCTCGTACGGGTCCTCGAACATTGCCTGGGTGCACGCTTCCATGTTGCGCTCACGCCAGTCATTGCCGGCTTGTTGTTCGTCTAGCATCACCAGGAAGGTGGCGTTTCGAGCACTGCAGAATTGGTCTGCGATTCGGATCAAGCGCAGCAGTTGGCGCTTGAAAAGATCCGCGGCCCGATCCGCGTGCGCATCGGCCGATTTACATTCCCCTGCATAAATGACGTAGCCTCCCACCTTGCGAATCTGGTTCAGTAATCGCCCCGTCGATACCCGCAGCGCCTTGTATGTGAGCACGTTCTTGACGGTGTAGAGCTGTGCGCCCTTTTTTTCCCAGCGATGGGCGGGTTGATCCTGCCGATCCAGTTCAAATCTCAGCAGATGGCATTTGAGTCTGTAGAAGTAGATGGCGAATTCGCGCACGGCATCGACCGGTAACAGAAAGCCGCCGAACCCGAAAACCGGGCTTGTCTTGTAGTGCGCGTGGTCGCGGGCAAGGAAAGGGCCAACATGGCCGAATTCATCGAGATAGACAACGTAATGCACGTTCCGAGCCCTCGGGGGATGGTGTCCAAGACCCTCGTCCGCAGAAACACGAAAGCCCGCAGCAATGGTTTGCGTGCGGGCCTCGGAAGGTGGGCATATGAGAATTCACATGCGTTGGAATCAGTGTAAGTCGGCTCGAGAGCGCCCGCAAGCATCATGGCGGAAAACTGCGATTGCAGGCGTGGCTCCTCGAAAAAGCAGGACTCATCCTCCAGGGTCTGATAAAGCGTTGTCAGGCGCCTAGTTCGGTTGGTCCTTCCCCGGATCCTCCGCCAGCACCTGCGGCGCCGGATAGGCCGGCGGTGTCACGTCCACCGGTTCGGCACGCAACGGCTGGTGCTCCCGGCTGGCGGGCACCAGCGAACCCGGGTCTTCCGGACGGGTCCAGAGCGGATCCGGGATCTCGGCGAACACCTGGCGCAAGCGTTCGCCCCAGGTGCCGCGGATCATGCGGAAATATTCGTTGTGCTCGTCGATGCTGGCGAAGTGCGTGACGCGCAGCGCGTCGGCGTCATAGACCAGCAGGTCCAGCGGCAGGCCGACCGAGATGTTCGAGCGCAGCGTCGAATCCATGGAGATCAGCGCGCACTTGGCGGCTTCGTCCAGCGAGGTATCAGGGCGCAGCACGCGGTCCAGGATGGGCTTGCCGTACTTGGCTTCACCGATCTGGAAGTACGGGCATTCGGAGCCGGCCTCGATGAAGTTGCCAGCCGAATACACCTGGAACAGCCGGCAGCGCTCGGCGCCGATCTGGCCGCCGAAGATGAGGCTGACATTGAAGTCCACGCCCTGTTCATGCAGGGCCGCCGCTTCACGGTGGTAGACCGCGCGCACCGCCGCGCCGACGCGGCGGGTGGCCTCGAACATGTCGGGCGCGTTCCAGACGGTTTCGCCGCCCTCGTCCTGCTGGCGCGCCAGCGCGTTCAGCACGGCCTGGCTGACGGCCAGATTGCCCGAGGTCATCAGCACCATCATGCGCTCGCCGGGACGTTCGAAGACGGTCATCTTGCGGAAGACGCTGATCTGATCGACCCCGGCATTGGTGCGGGAGTCGGACAGGAAAACCAGGCCGGCGTCGAGGCGGGCGGCTACGCAGTAGGTCATGATCTAAAAAAGGAAAAAACCACACCGCATTGTATTGCGGCGTGGCCGGGCGGGGCTATTGCTGCAATGCCGTCTGCACCTGCACCGAGACCTCCATGGATTCCTCGCCGCCGCCGGTGCGCACGCCGCGCACGGGCGAGGCGGAATCATAATCGCGCCCCACCGCCAGGCGGCAGTGGCAATCGGACGCGAATTGGCGGTTGGTGACGTCCACGCTGGTCCAGCCGGTGCCCGCCAGCCAGACATCGGCCCAGGCGTGGCTGGCCGCGTGTTCGTTGGTGGTGTACAGATAGCCGCTGACGTAGCGGGCCGGCACGCCCAGGCCGCGCACGCAGGCCAGGAACAGGTGGGCATGGTCCTGGCAAACGCCATGGCCCAGCGCCAGCACCTGGCCGGCGGCGGTGGTGACGTCGGTGGTGCCGGGCTCGTAGGCGACCCGGTCGTGGATCGCGGTGGCCAGTGTCAGCACGTCGGCGGGCGTGTTCAGGCCGTCAGGCAGCACGGCGTGGGCGAAGGCGAGGATGGTGTCGTCAGCCTGCGTCAGCGGCGTCTGCACGCAATAGGCGTGCACCGGCAGGCGGCTGTCCTCACCGCCCAGCGCGCCTTGCGCCAACGGGTCGACCAGCACCTGCCCGACCACGCGCAGTTCGATTTCCGTGTGCGGCCGGTTCAGCGTCAGCGTGTGGGTGATGTTGCCGTAGGCGTCCACCTGCTGTTCGAGCGCGCCGGGCGCCTCGATGTGCCAGCGCAGCACGCGCTGGTGTTCGTCGTCGCGCGGCGTCAGCCGCAGCGTCTGGATGCTGTAGGTGACGGGCGCGGTATAGCGGTAGTGCGTGACGTGCGTGATGATCTGTTTCATGCCTGTCTCCTTGTCATGCCGACAACGGCACCAGGAAGTCCTGGCTGATCCGGTTGCCCAGGTCGTTGATGCGGTCCAGGAAGTGCTCCAGGTACTGGTGCAGGCCGCTGCGCAGGATGTCCTCGACGCGGCCGAATTGCAGTTCGGCGCACAGCATGCCGGCGCGTCGCTGGGTTTCGGTCGAGCGCTGGTTGGACACACGGGCCAGATCCTCGGATACCGCCCGCATGGCCGCCAGCAGCGAGCGCGGCATGTCGGGATGCAGGATCAGCAGCTCGGCCACGCGGTCCGGCGTGATGACGTCGCGGTACACCTTGCGATAGATCTCCAGCCCGGACACCGAGCTGAGCAGCGCAGACCAGCGGTAGAACTCGCTTTGCAGCGCGCCCGAAGGGCCGCCTTCGCTGCGGCCTTCCTGTTGCTGTTGCTGCGCGCCGTCGCCGTCGCGCTCGTGGAACTTCACATCCAGCATCCGCGCGGTGTTGTCCGCCCGCTCCAGGTGCATGCCGATGCGCAGGAAGTACAGCGCCTCGTCCTCCAGCATGGTGCCGATGGTGACGCCGCGCGCCAGGTGCGAGCGGAACTTGACCCACTCGAAGAACTCGCCCGGGTTGCGTTCCAGCAGGCCGGTGTGCAGGTGCTTGAGCAGTTCCAGCCAGGTGGTGTTGTAGGTCTCCCAGACTTCGGTGGTGAGGCTGCCGCGCACCGCGCGGGCGTTCTCGCGCGCGGCGCGCATGCAACTGTAGATGGACGAGGGGTTCTCGGCATCGCGCACCATGTACTGCAGTACGTCCTGCGGTGATATCGCGGCGTGCTTGGCGTGATAGAGGCGGTGCAATTCGGAGATGCGCAGCACGGCATTCCACGAGCCTTCGCGGGTCTGCGCGTCCTGCGGCAGCAGCGACATCTGCAGGTTCACGTCCAGCATGCGGGCGGTGTTCTCGGCGCGCTCGGTGTAGCGGCACATCCAGAACAGGTTGTCGGCGGTTCGGCTCAGCATCGTTATTCCTCCAGAACCCAGGTGTCCTTGGTGCCGCCGCCCTGGCTGCTGTTGACCACCAGCGAGCCTTCGGTCAGCGCCACGCGGCACAGCCCGCCGGGCACGGTACGGATGTCCTTGCCGCACAGCACGTAGGGGCGCAGGTCGACGTGGCGCGGCGCGACGCCGGATTCAACGTAGGTCGGCACCGTGGACAGGGCCAGCGTGGGCTGCGCGATGTAGTTGGCGGGATTGGCGCGCACCCGATCCTTGAACGACTCGACCTCGGCGTGGGTCGCGGATGGTCCCACCAGCATGCCGTAGCCGCCGGCGCCATGCACCTCCTTGACCACCAGCTCGTGCATGTTGGCCAGCACGTGCGACAGCTCGTCGGGACGGCCGCAGCGCCAGGTCGGCACGTTCGACAGGATCGGCTCCTCGCTCAGATAAAAGCGGATCATGTCGGGCACGTAGAGGTAGGTGGACTTGTCGTCGGCGATGCCGGTGCCGATGGCATTGGCCAGCGTCACGCGGCCGGCGCGATACACCGACAACAGGCCGGGCACGCCGAGCGCCGAGTCTGCGCGGAACGACAGCGGGTCGAGGAAGTCGTCGTCCAGCCGGCGGTAGATCACGTCCACCTTGCGCGGCCCCTGCGTGGTGCGCATGTAGACCGTGTTCTGCTCGACAAAAAGATCCTGGCCCTCCACCAGCTCCACGCCCATCTGCTGCGCCAGGAAGGCGTGCTCGAAATAGGCCGAGTTGTACATGCCGGGCGTCAGCACCACCACCGTGGGATCATCGCCGCCGTGCGGCGCCACTTCGCGCAGGTTGTCCAGCAGCAGGTCGGGGTAGTGCGCCACCGGTTCGACCTTGATGCGGCTGAACGCGTCGGGCATCAGCCGCATCGACATCTTGCGGTTCTCCAGCATGTAGGACACGCCGGACGGCACCCGCAGGTTGTCCTCCAGCACGTAGAACTCGCCGGCGCCGGCGCGCACAATGTCGACCCCGGCGATGTGGCAGTAGATGTCCTCGGCCACGTCCACGTCCTGCATCTCGGGGCGGTACTGGGCGTTCAGGAACACCTGCTCGGCCGGCACCACGCCGGCGCGCACGATGTCATGGCCATGGTAGATGTCGTGGATGAACATGTTCAGCGCCCGCACGCGCTGCTTCAGGCCGGCCTCCAGGCGGCGCCATTCGTCGGCGGGGATGACGCGCGGAATCATGTCGAACGGGATCAGGCGTTCGGTGCCGGCCGCGTCGCCGGCCACTGAAAAAGTGATGCCGACCCGCCGGAAACTCAGGTCGGCCTCCAGGCGGCGCGCCGCCATGGCTTCCGCCGATTGCTCCTGGTGCCAGCGCTCGAAGGCCTGGTAGTGGGAGCGTATGCCGCCGGCGCTGTCGCGCATTTCGTCGTAGGCGGCGGGACGGGATGATCTGTCCTTCATGGCTCCTCCGTTGCAGATGCTGACGGCCCGCTAGCGCGCGGCCGTTGGCCGGCCCTTGCGCGGCCGGTCTGAATGAATAAGCAACCCGTGTGCCAGCTTGCGCTGGCGCTGTCGGGATACCGCCTGGAGGTAAATATCCTCTCGTCGGCGGCGGATGGCTACCCTCCGAATGAGCGGCGGGCTCGAGGGCGCAAGCGGGACGGCAAGCCCCGCTTGGACGGGAATGGCGGTAACGCGGGGTGAAACGGGTCGGAATGCAGGCGTTGCGGGCCGACGATGACAAGGTGGACGGGCCGCGTCGGGGGGGCAGGCGATGAAGGGGGGGCCGCCTGCCGGGGGCGCCGCGCACGGCGGCAATCGACGATATCAGGGGCAGATCATAGGGCTTGCACTATTTTGGTGCAAGCCCTTGGGCGAGACTGGTGCGTCAGCGCAGGGTGTAGTGGTGCAGCGTGGTGCCGCCCGGGCCCGGTTGCTCATTGGGCACATGTGGCACCCAGCCATCCGGCGTAATGACGGCGTCCAGGCGGAAGTCATGCGCGGCCGGCGCGTAGTCGGCGTCCAGCTCGCCACAGCTCCAGGCGACGCCGATGGCCGTGAAGGCATGGCCGCGGTCGCGCAGCGCCGCCAGGGTGCGGTCGTAGTAGCCGCCACCGTACCCCAGGCGGTCGGCGGATTCGGTGTAACCCAGGGTGGGCACCAGCAGCACGTCGGGCAGCACCTCGGCGCCGTGCACCGGTTCCTGGATGCCGTAGGGGCCGGCGCGCAGTTCCGCGTCCGGCGTCCAGGGCAGGAAGGCCAGGGGCGCGTTGCGTTCACGCACCACCGGCAGCGCCACCGTGACGCCGTTTTCGGTCCATTGCTCCAGCAGCGGACGCAGATCGGGCTCGTCTTCCATGGGCCAGAAGGCGGCCACGGTGCGCGGCGCGGCGCGGCCGGCGCGGACGGCTTCGTCGCGGGCCACGTTGAGCCAGGTGAACAGGCGCGCGCGCATCAGCAGGCCGCCGCGGCTGCGCTGGTCTTCGGGCAGTTCGGCACGCAGTTTCCGCAATCGCGTGCGTAGCTGGCTTGCGGTATCCTCTGGAGTATTTTGCGTAGTCATGCGGTAGCTGTAACAGGGGTGAAAAAATGAAGGCGACAATGCGGGTCAGCGATAACACGTATAACGGCGCGAACCTGCGCGCGGGCAACCGCGTCGGCGGCCTCGCCGACAACCGCGCGTATTGCCACGCCTGTCGTTGCGCCTATCACTGCGCCGATCCGCAAGCCGTCGCCAAGGTCCGCGCATGAAGGCCGCGCGCAATCCCATGACGGCGGTCCGGGCCCCGCAATCTGGACGGTATCAGAAAACCGGTGGGAAATCCCTGCGCGCGGTCGACACCCGTGCAGGCTTGCGCCGCTGGCTGCCGTTGCTGGCGCTGTTCACGGCCGCCTGCGCGCCTGTCGACGCCCAGCAACGCACCGCGTCCGTCAGTCCCCAGCCGCAACCCGCCGCGCAGGCGCCGCAGCCGGCCATCGCCGTGCCGCCGGCCGCGCTGGCCGGCCTGCCGCCCACCGCCGATACGCCGGCGCTCGCCGCCGTGGTGGCCGCGCGCGAAGCCATGAACCGCAAGCAGTGGTCGGTGCTGGGAGCCCTGGTGCCGCAGGCCAAGTCCGATCCGCTCGGCATGTACCCGGAATACTGGCTGTTGCGCTACCAATTGTGGAGCCCGCCCGCGGGCGGGCGTCCCAACACCGATCTGCAGAAATTCATCAACGGCAACGGCGACGCCTACCTGGCCGACCGCTTGCGCGCTGACTGGCTGCTGGCTGCCGCGCGCAGCGGCGATTTCGACCTGGTGCGCAAGCTCGCGCCGGTCAAGAACAGCAACGCCCAGATCGAATGCGCCATCCTCAACGCCAAGCACATGACCGGCCAGCGCGCCACGGCCGGGCAGGCCGTGGCGGTGTTCGCGCCAGGCGGCGCCTGCTGGTCGCTGTACGACCAGTTGGTCGCGGACAACGTCCTGGGCTGGGATCAGCTCGAACCGCAGTTGCGCGACGCCATCGAGGCCAACAAGACCGCCGACGCGCGCAAGTTCGTGCAGTACATGTTCGAGCCGCGCGACCAGAAGACCTACGACGTCCTCATCAAGGACCCGATGCGCTGGCTGACGCGGCAGGACCGCCTGCCGGTGGGCCGCAACGAAAAAGAACTGGTCACCATCGCCCTGGCGCGCCTGGCCCGTTCCGACATCAACGTGGCGGATTCCTACCTGCGGCGCGAGTGGGCCAAGTCCATGGCCAAGTCGAACCTGGCCTGGATCCGCGGCCAGTACGCGCTGGTGGCCGCGCTCAACCTGGACAGCCGCGCCGACGACTGGTACCACGAGGCCGGCCATATCCGCATGACGGAATACAACGCCGGTTGGAAGGTGCGGGCGGCGCTGCGTCAACCCAAGATCGATTGGAAATGGGTCATCGAGTCCATCGACCAGATGCCTGCCGCGCAACAGCAGGATCCATCCTGGATCTACTGGAAGGCGCGCGGCATGGCCGCCACCGGACGCCGCGACCAGGCCAATGCGGCCTACGCCTCCATCGCCGATCGCTTCGACTTCTACGGCCAGTTGGCCGCCGAGGAACTGGGCCGCCGCATCACCGTGCCGCCGCGTCCGGCCCCCATCACGGACAGCGAGATCGCCGAGGCCCGTGCCAACCCGGGCCTGCGCCGCGCGGTACAGTTGTTCCGCCTGGGCTGGCGCCAGGAGGCCGTGCCCGAATGGAACTTCGCGTTGCGCGGCATGACCGACCGCCAACTGCTCGCCGCCGCCGAACTGGCGCGCGCCGAGAACATCTACGATCGCGTGGTCAACACATCCGACCGCACCGAGAAGGAATTCGACTTCAGCCAGCGCTTCATCGCGCCGTTCGAAGGCCGCGTCACGGCCAAGGCCAACGCCATCGCGCTCGACCCCGCCTGGGTCTACGGCCTGATCCGCCAGGAGTCGCGCTTCATCATGGACGCGCGCTCGCACGTCGGCGCCTCCGGCCTGATGCAGTTGATGCCGGCCACCGCCAAGTGGGTGGCGGGCAAGATCGGCATGAGCAACTTCACGCCCGACAGCGTCAACGACTTCGACACCAACACCGAGCTGGGCACCAACTACCTGAACATGGTGCTGCGCGACCTGAACGGCTCGCAGATGCTGGCCAGCGCCGGCTACAACGCCGGACCGCGCCGTCCGCACAACTGGCGCTCCACCTTCAGCCATCCCGTCGAAGGCGCGATCTTCGCCGAGACCATTCCGTTCAACGAGACGCGCACCTACGTCAAGAACGTGATGTCCAACTCGGTCTACTACGCCGCCATGTTCAGCGGCCAGCCGCAGTCGCTGAAAGAGCGGCTGGGCAACGTCGTGCCGCTGGGCGCGGAAAGCACCACCCTGCCATGACGGGGGATGTGGCGACGCAGGGCCTGCAGGTCTACATCGTGGGCGGGGCGGTGCGCGACGCCCTGCTCGGCCTGACGCCCGGCGATCACGACTGGGTGGTGGTCGGCGCCACGCCCGAGGACATGGCGCGGCGCGGCTTCATTCCGGTGGGTGGCGATTTCCCGGTGTTCCTGCACCCGGTCACCAAAGAGGAATACGCGCTGGCGCGCACCGAGCGCAAGTCGGGCCGCGGCTACAAGGGCTTCACCTTCTACACCGGCGCCGACGTCACGCTCGAAGAGGACCTGCGCCGCCGCGATCTGACCGTCAACGCCATCGCGCAGAAGCAGGATGGCGAGCTGGTTGACCCGCTCGGCGGCGCGGCCGACGTGCGCGCGCGCGTGTTCCGCCACGTGGGCGAGGCCTTCGAGGAAGATCCGGTGCGCATCCTGCGCTTGGCGCGCTTCGCCGCGCGCTTTGCCGACTTCAGCGTCGCGCCCGAAACCCTGGCGCTGTGCCGCCGCATGGTCGAGGCCGGCGAAGCCGACGCCCTGGTGGCCGAGCGCGTCTGGAAAGAGGTGTCGCGTGGCCTGATGGCCGCCGCGCCGTCGCGCATGTTCGACGTGCTGCGGCAGTCCGGCGCGCTGGAACGCGTCATGCCCGAGTTGCAGGGCTCCGAGGAGACCGGCGATGACGTCGATCGCGCGGCCGCGCGCAACCTGTCGCTGCCGGGCCGCTATGCCTTGCTGTGCCGCCTGTCGCCCGAGCGGGAAGCGCTGGGCCGGCGGCTGCGCGTGCCCACCGAATGCAACGACTACGCGCGTCTCCTGCCCGAGATGTTGACGGGGTTGGACGCTACGCAGGCGCCCGGCGGCGACGAAGCCGACGCGCAGCTCGCGCTGATGGAGCGCGTCGACGCGCTGCGTAAACCCGAGCGCTTTTTCGATCTGTTGGAAACAGTGGCGGTGCTGCGCCCGGTGGCTATCGACGCCTGGCGCGAACGCGCCGAAGCGGTGCGGGGCGTGGATGCCGGCGCCATCGCCCGCGCCTGCGCCGGCGATCCGGCGCGCATCAAGCAGAGCGTGCGCGAGGCGCGCCTGCAGCGGCTGCGCGCCGCCTGATGCCGAGACCTACAGTTTGCCGAGCCGGTCGCCGCGCGCAAAGCCGATCAGCGGCTGCGTGATGCCGCGGCCCACCGCCAGCACCTTGAAGAGTTCGCCCATCTCGGCTTCCGACAGCAGCTTCTGCACCGGCGCCACCGCCTGCGCGTAAGCGCGCGCATCGCTCGGGTCCAGTTGCGCCAGCAGTTCCATCAAGCCAGCGTTCATCAGGAAGCGCGCCTGCGACGTATAGCCCAGCACCTGCAGGCCGGCCGCCTGCGCCGCATCCGCCATGGCGGTGAAGTCGACGTGCGCCGTGATGTCCTGCAGCCCCGGCGCGGTAAACGGGTCGCCATGCGCGTGGTGGCGCAGATGGCACATCAGCGTGCCGCCGGCGCGCTGCGGGTGGTAGTACTCGCCCTGCGGAAAGCCGTAGTCGATCAGCAGCGCCGCGCCCTGTTCCAGCCAGCGGCCCATGGCGTCGATCCACGCTTCGGCCTGCGGGTTGATCTCGGACACATAGCCGGCCAGCGCCGGCATGCGCGCCGTGACCGCCTCGGCCAGGCGCGGCGGGGCTGGCCTGTCTTCCCAGACGAAACCCTGCGTGGCGTCCCACGCCACGCCGCGTTCCAGCACCGTGCCGTCGTCGCTCCAGCGGAACAGCGACACCGGCATGGCGTCCAGCACCTCGTTGGCGAGCACGCAGCCGCGGAAACGGTCGGGCAGGGCATCCAGCCAGCGCACCCGCTCGCCGAACGGCGCCAGCCGCTCGGCCTGGCGCGCGCGCAGGTCGGCCGACACTTCGAGAATCAGGTACTGCGTATCCTGCAGCCCCAGCGCGTCCAGTTCGCGCAGCACGCCTTCGGCCAGCGCGCCGGTGCCGGCGCCGAACTCCAGCACCGCCTGGGTATCGGTCTGCCGCAGCACCTGGGCTGCCTGGCGTGCCAGGGTGCGGGCGAACAGCGGAGTCAGTTGCGGCGCGGTGACGAAGTCGCCGGCAGGCGCCTGGGCATCGGGATCGGCCAGCTTGACGTTGCCCGCTGCGTAATAACCCAGCCCCGGCGCATACAGCGCCTCGGCCATCCAGTGATCGAACGGCAGCCAGCCCGAAGCGGCGGCGATGGCGGCGCGCAGGTGCGCGGTGGCGGCTTCGCTATGGGCCTGGGCGGCGGGAGACAGCGGGGGCAGGTTGGCGGGAGCGGGGCGTTGCATGGCGGAAGGAAAGGCGTCTTGAATAGGGCATTTTCCCAAAAAACAAACCCCGCGACAGGCGCGGGGTTTGTTGGGTGCCGATCAGGGCTTAGCCGCGGCGGGCGCCGGCCGGCTTGTTGAAGCGCTTGGCGGGGCCGCCGGGGCGCTTGTCGAAGCTGGGACGGTCACGGAAACCGCCTTCCGAGCGGTCGCCGCCGCGGAAGCCGCCTTCGCGCTGCGGACGGTCGCCGAAGCTGGGGCGATCGCTGAAGCTCGGGCGCGAGTCGCGGTCGCCGCCACGGAAGCCGCCTTCACGCGGGCCGCGCTCGTTGAACGGACGCGGATCGCGCTGCGGGCGATCGCCGAAGCTGGGGCGGTCGCTGAAGCTCGGGCGAGAATCACGGTCGCCGCCACGGAAACCGCCTTCACGCGGGGGGCGGTCGCCGAAGGGACGATTGCCCTGGTAGCCGCCTTCGCGCTGGGGACGATCACCGAAGCTGGGACGATCACCGAACGAACGGGCCGGGCGGTCGCCGAACGGGCGGTTGCCTTGATAACCACCGGCGCCGCCTTCACGGGCGCCCTGGTAACCGCCTTCGCGCGGCTTGAATTCACCACGCGGGCCGCCGAACGAACGGCCTTCACGCGAACCGCCGTCACGATGACCCTGGTAGCCGCCGCCGAAGCCGCCCGGACGCTTGCCGAAAGGCTTGCCGCCGCGCGGCGCGCCGCCGGTCGAGGGACGCGGGGTGCGCTTGGGTTCCAGGCCGGCGATCACTTCGGGCGTGATGGACTGGCCGATGTAGTGCTCGATGCGTCGCACCTTGTGGCGCTCGGAATGCGTGGCCAGCGTGAACGCCAGGCCGTTGCGGCCGGCGCGGCCGGTGCGGCCGATACGGTGCACGTAGTCCTCGGCCTGCATCGGCAGGTCGAAGTTGACGGCGTGGCTGATGCCTTGGACGTCGATGCCGCGGGCGGCCACGTCGGTGGCGACCAGGATGCGCAGTTGGCCGCGTTGCAGTTGCGACAGCGTGCGGGTGCGTTGGCGCTGGTTCATGTCGCCGTGCAGGGCGGCGGCGGCAAAGCCCTGGTCGGCCAGGTGGTCGGCCAGATCGTCGGCGCCGCGCTTGGTCGACGTGAAGACGATGGCCTGGTCCAGCGAAGCGTCGCGCAGGACGTGGTCCAGCAACTGCATCTTGTGGCTGGCGTCGTCCGCATACAGCAGGCTCTGCGTGATGTTGGTGTGCTTTTCCTTGGCGCCGGCGACTTCGATACGCTGCGGGTCGCGCATCATGCGCGCGGCCAGCTTGGCAACGGTGCCGTCCAGCGTGGCCGAGAACAGCAGCGTCTGGCGGTCGGCGGGCAGGCGGCCAACGATGGTTTCGATGTCCTCGATGAAGCCCATGTCCAGCATGCGATCGGCTTCGTCCAGCACCAGGGTGTGCACGGTGTTCAGTTTGACGCGACCCGAATTCAGGTGGTCGATCAGGCGGCCGGGGGTGGCCACCAGCACATCGACGCGGCGCGACAGCGCCTTCAGTTGGGCGCCATAGGGCATGCCGCCGACGACGGTGGCAGTGCGCAGATCGGCCAGCTTGCGGCCATAGGTGGCGGTGGCCTCGGTGACCTGCAGGGCCAGTTCGCGCGTCGGGGCCAGCACCAGCACCTGCACGCCGACGCCCTTGTTGGCGGGCGTCTGGGCGATGCGGTGCAGCGCCGGCAGCATGAACGCGGCGGTCTTGCCGCTACCGGTCTGCGACGAGACCATCAGGTCGTGGCCGGCCAGCGCCTGCGGAATGGCCGAGGCTTGGACGGTGGTGGGGGTGGTGAAGCCAGCGTCTTGCAGGGCCGACA
Organism: Achromobacter sp. EB05; assembly: GCF_044232075.1. Taxonomy (NCBI): domain Bacteria; kingdom Pseudomonadati; phylum Pseudomonadota; class Betaproteobacteria; order Burkholderiales; family Alcaligenaceae; genus Achromobacter; species Achromobacter sp. EB05. The sequence goes on along the minus strand of NZ_CP155917.1, from coordinate 6,007,031 downwards.
ACAGGGCGGGCGCCAGGCCCAGGGTTTCGAAAGACATTACTTTCCCTTGCCGCGATCAAATGCGGCGCAGTGCTTGGTCGGGCCAGGGGATTAGGCGGCCGGATCCAGGCGACGGTTGATGGAGCATCGTGCCGACCGAATCAACCGTGCGCGTGGCGCGTTCCCGTAATGCTGCTTGGAACGCAGGGCGAAAGGAAAGGAGGTCAGGAATCGATGATGTTCGGCATGGGGCTGGGCTTGGTTGCCCGGCAGACTGCTGAAATTTCCGCTAAATCAAGGCGGTAAATGCCGAACTCGTTTGGTGCAGTGCGGCGATCATAACCCGAATTCGCCTTGTGCGGGAATTATTTTTTTGTCCAGTCTCCAATCAATAGGGTTTTTCCCTTGGTCGGCCAGCCAGCGGTTGGTCGCCAGGAAGTGGCCGCAGCCCAGGAATGGCACGGGCGGACGCCGGGCCGACAGCGGAGAGGGGTGATTGGACATCAGGACCAGGTGACCGCTGTTGTCCGGTAGCAACGCCTGCTTGGCCTGCGCATGCGCGCCCCACAGCATGAAAACCTTGGGCGAGGGGTCCTGCGCGACCCGCGCGATCAGGGCGTCCGTCACCGTCTCCCAGCCCCGTTTGGCATGCGACGCCGGTTGGCCGTCTTCCACCGTCAGCGCGGTGTTCAGCAGCAGTACGCCCTGGTCGGCCCACGGGCTGAGATCGTTGCCCGCCGGCAGCGGCGTGCCTGGATATTCCAGGGCGATCTCATTGAAGATGTTGCGCAGGCTGGGTGGACGCTTGCAGTCGTCCGGCACGGAAAACGCCAGGCCCTGCGCCTGGCCGGGGCCGTGATAGGGATCCTGTCCCAGGATCACCACCCGCACATCCGACGGCGCCAGCCCGTGCAGCGCACGAAACGGCTCGGCCGGATACACCACCGCGCCTTCGGCCAGGCGCTTTTCCACATGGTCGGTCACGGCCTGCAGTGCGGCGGCGACGCGCGGGGCCTGCAAGGCGGCCTGCCAGGCGGCGGGCAATTGCGCCGTCTGGGCGGCGAGGGCGGAGGGAGTCAGGCGGTTATCGATCGGCATGGGCGCGATTTTGGCACAGCGGGGGCAGCATCAGCCCGGCCGGCAAGGCATGGCTTCCGTGCGATTTCAGACCGTTCCCATCGCCAGTGGCGGCAGGACCCGCTAAGTTGTGAGCGTAATGGCATGTAACCGTCTGGCCGCCATTTCCGCTGGTGCATATTTTCGATTGTCGCCAGAAAATCCGTGAAAAAGCTGGCATAAATTGAAATGTGCGCTTAATTAATTCGATTTCCCTCCGTTATGGAAGGAAACCGGCAATTTCAATAAGAAACAAGTGCATACCATCGTATCGCGAAGCCGCCTCCGGCAGAGGCTGCTTCCCTGCCTGGCGCTGTGCGTTTCATCCATCGCCTCCCTGACCTTCCTGCCTCGCCTGGCGGCCCAGTCCTTGCCCGCGGAGGCGGCGTCTCGCGCCAACGACATCCAACGCCGCCAGGAGCAGGAGCTGGATGCCCAGCGGGCCCGCGCCGCCGAACGGCCGGACGTGCTGTCGGCGCCGCCCGCCGTCCCCGGCGAGGGGCCGCTCGTCTTCCCCGAGGAATCACCCTGCTTCACGATCGCCCAGGTGGTCTGGGATGGCGCCGGTCCGCCGACCGCTTTGCGCCGCGCCGCCGACACCACGCTTGGGCAATGCATCGGCGGGCAGGGCCTGCGCGTCCTCCAGGAACACCTGATGGCGCGCCTGATCGACCGCGGCCTGATCACCGCCCGCGTGCTGGTGCCGGAGCAATCGCTGGCCAGCGGCACCCTGACCCTGCGCTACGTGCCCGGCCGCATCTCCGGGGTCAAGAGCGAGGGCGCGCCCGGCTGGTGGCGCACCGCGCTGCCCACCTGGCCGGGCGGCGAGGTCAACCAGCGCGACCTCGACCAGGCGCTGGAAAACATCCGCCGGCTGGCCGGCCAGGCCGACGCTTCCATCGACGTCGCGCCCGGCCCTGAACTGGGCGACTCCGACATCATCATCAAGCCCGGCACGGGCAAGCGCTGGCACGCCTATGTGGGCGGGGACAACGCCGGCATGGAGTCCACCGGCAAGAACCAGGTCAACGCCGGTCTCACGCTGGATTCGCCGCTGTTCCTGTATGACCAGTTGTCGGTCTCCTGGAACAGCAACGCCGACCTGCGCAACAGCGACGCCGGCTCGCGCGCCGCGTCCATCAACTACAGCATCCCGTTCGGCTACTGGACTTTATTCGCCGGCGCCAGCAAGTCGCGCTACCGCCAGACCGTGGCCGGCTTCGATGAGCCCATCGTCTACGGCGGCACCAGCAAGCAGGTGGAAGCGGGCGTGTCGGTGGTGCCCTACCGCGGCGCCAGCTACAAGGGCACCGCCATGCTGAAGTTCCTGCGCAAGCGTGCCAACAGCACCCTCAACGACATCGACATCGAGGTGCAGCGGCGCGACGTGGTCGGCTACGAGTTCAGCTACGGCCACCGCCAATACATCGACCAGATGGTGCTGGACCTCGGCGGGGGCGTGCGCGGCACGCTGCCGCAGTTCTCCGACCAGCCCGGCTACGTCTACGGCGATCCCGACTGGAACGGCCGCAGCACCATCCTGACGGCCAACGCCGGCCTCTACCTGCCCTTCAAGGTGGCCGGCCAGCAACTGGCCTACCAGGCCAATTGGCAGATCCAGCACGCCAAGACGCCCATCGTGCCCGCGGATTACTTCACCATCGGCAACCGCTATGCGGTGCGCGGCTTCGATGGCCAGATGACGCTCGCCGCGGAAGACGGCTGGACGCTGCGCAATGACCTGTCGCTGAACCTGGGCAACCTGGGCCAGCAACTTTACGCGGGCCTGGATGCCGGCCGCGTTGGCGGCCCGGCGGCGCAGTACCTGACCAGCCGCACCCTCGTCGGCGCGGTCGCGGGCCTGCGCGGCCGCATCGCCGTGCCCGGGGTCGCCAATGCGGTCAACGCCAGCTACGACCTGTCGGCCGGCTGGCCGCTGAAAAAGCCCGACAACCTGAAGACCCAAAGCACGGTCTTCGCCGCCACGCTGATGTTCGAGTTCTAGACCGGGCGGGGCCCGTGCGCCCCGGCCGCCGTCCGACAAGTTGCTTCACGCTTACCGAGAGTTGCCTCGCCATGTCCAAGCTTCGCTCCGCAGTTGTCTGGTTGGTCCTGTACACGCAGATCTGGACGCCTGTCCTGGCGCAGACCCTGCCCATCTCCGTCGACAAGAGCGTGCCGGGCCAGAAGCCCGTCGTGGGCGTGGCCAACGGCGTACCGGTGGTCAATATCGCGCCGCCGTCGGCCGGCGGCGTCTCGAACAACCGCTTCACCCAGTTCAACGTCGGCCCCTCGGGGGTGGTGCTGAACAACAGCGGCGCGGCCAGCCAGACGCAACTGGCCGGGCAGGTCGCGGGCAACCCGATGCTGGGCAACCAGCGCGCCGCCACCATCCTGAACCAGGTGACGGCGCCCAATCCGTCGCAACTGATGGGCATGCTGGAAGTCGCGGGCAACCGCGCCAACGTGATCGTCGCCAACCCCGCCGGCATCACCTGCAACGGCTGCGGCTTCCTGAACGCCAACCGCGCCACGCTGACCACCGGCAAGCCGGTCATCGGTCCGGATGGCGCACTGGGCTTCGACATCACGGGCGGCCGCCTGGGCATCGAAGGCGCGGGCCTGTACGGCGCCAACCTCAGCCAGCTCGACCTGATGGCGCGCACGCTGGAACTGAATGCCCAAGTCTGGGCCAACAATCTGAACGTGGTCGCGGGCGCGGCGCGCGTCGGCTATGACGGCATCGACGTGTCGGCCCTCACCGGCGCCGGCGCGGGCACCGGCGTGGCGCTGGACGTCGCGGCGCTGGGCGGCATGTATGCCAACAGCATTCGCCTGATCGGCACGGAAGCCGGGGTCGGCGTGAACATCGGCGGCAACCTGGCGGCGCTGACGGGCACACTGACGGTCAGCGCCAACGGCGACGTCCGGATCCAGCCCTCGGGCCGACTGCAGGCCGCCACGAACCTCGCGGTGCAAAGCGCCGGCGACATCGTCAACGACGGCACGGTCGCCGCGGGCGGCGCGCTGGGCTTGAACGCCGCCAAGGTCATCAACAACCAGGCAATGTCCTCGGCTGGCAACGCCAGCATCGTGGCGCGCCGGCTGGAGAACCGCGGCGCGCTCACGGCGGGCTTGCAGGCGGACGGCTCCATCAGTCCGCTCGGCGCCTTGAGCGCGCAGGTGGACCAACTGCTCAACCCCGGCACCCTGGTGGCCGGTGGGGACGCCACCATCACCGCGAACGCGCTGGGGCTGTCGGGCGGCAAGTTCGTCGCCGGGGGCGCATTGCGCGTGGACGCCACGGGCGCGGTCACCAATCGCGGCGGCTCGGTCTATGGCGGCTCCGTGGCCTTGCGCGCGGCCGGCCTGGACAACACGGGCGGCAAACTCACCAGCGGCGCCGCGCTCGACGGCCAGGTGACGGGCGCCATCGACAACACCGGCGGCACGCTGGCCGGCGCCGGCGCGGTGGACCTGCGCGGCAAGTCCGTGGTCAACGCGGCCGGTGGCGTGATCTCGGGCCAGAGCGTGGCGCTGCGCGGCGCCGACGGCATCGACAACCAGGGGGGATCGGTGCAGGCCAACGACGCTTTGCGCGTCGAGACGGCCGGCGCGCTCGACAACCGTGGCGGCAAACTGCTCGGCGGCGCCACCGACATCCAGGCGGCCAGCCTCGACAATCGCAATGGCATCGCCCAGGCCGACGCCAAGCTCGCGGTCAGCAGCGGCGGCGCGATTCAGAACCAGTCAGGCGGCCTGTATGGCGGCACGGTCGGCATCGACGCGGCAAGTCTCGCCAACAGCGGCGGCAAGGTCGCCAGCGGTGGCGAATTGGACCTGAAGACCGTCGGCGCGATCGACAATGCCGGCGGCACCATCGCCGCGCAAGGGCAGGCCGCGCTGAGCGCACAAAGCCTGTCCAACACTCGCGGCATCGTCGCGGCCAGCGGCCTCACGCTCAAGACGCAAGGCACGCTGGACAACAGCGCCGGCCTGATCCAGGCCGACAACGCGCTGGCGCTGACCGCCGGCAGCTTGAAGAACCGCGACACCCTCGCCAACGGCATCGCCGGCGCCGGCAGCACGGCCGCGGGCGCCCTGGGCCTGATGGGCAAGCAGGTCATGCTGGACACCGGATCCATCGACAACCAGTCCGGCCGCATCGGCGCTGGCCAGGACCTGGCCCTGTCCACCGGCGCGCTCGACAATGCGCGCGGCAACGTCTCGTCCGACGCCAATGCGAAGCTCGCCTTCAGCAGCATCACCAACACCGGCGGCGCCCTGACCGCCGGCACCTCGCTGGAGCTGGTCACCGGCAACCTCGACAACGACGGCAAGATCCACTCTGGCCAGGACCTGAAGATCACCGCCAATACGCTGACCAACCGCGCCGGCGGCGAATTGATCGCGGTGCGCAACAACGAACTGATCATCGGCGGCCTGCTGAGCAACGCCGGCCTGATCGACGGCGGCTACACACTCATCAACGCCGGCAATCTTCTCAACACCGGCCGCATCTACGGCGATCGCATCGGCATCAAGACGCCGTTGCTGCAGAACGAACCCAATGCCGTCATCGCCTCGCGCGGCGACATGGACCTGGGCTTGGGCACGCTGACCAATCGCGAGCACGCGTTGATCTACGCCGCGGGCGACCTGCGGCTGGGCGGCACGCTGGACGCCACCGGCAAGGCCGCCGGCCAGGCTGCGCTGTTGTCCAACGAGTCCGCCACCATCGAAGTCGAGCGCAACGCCGACATCGCCGCGGCCAGCATCCAGAACCGCAACCTGCACTTCGCCAGCGAAACCGTCGAGGTCAGCCGCGAAGCCAAGTGGTTCTATCGCCTGGACGGCACCACCGACATCGTCGACGGCGAAGGCATGTGGTTCTGCAACACCGTCAAGTCCATCTGCGGCCGAGACCCGAGCTGGATGGGACAGTATGACGAACGGCGCCTGCTGATGCCGTCGGCACGCTATCCCGAGAGCCAGTATGGGCCGCCGTTCGACTACAGCAACATCCAGGAGGACCAGCAGGGACGAGCGGGTGTCAGCGCGCCGATCGGCCCGGCATACTTTCCCGAGAGCTATGACTGCGGCGGCGGTGACGCTGGCAATTGCTATACCACCCCCGCTCAGTTCCTCTACAAGCCGGACGCCAAGATCTGGTCCGTATTCGAAGTGGAACGCCCCAGCGGCATCCGGCGGCCGCCGTCGCCCGACAGTTGCGGTTGGCGCTGCCCCGACGACCTGGCCCAGCAACAGGCCCAGTACGATCACGACCTGGAGCTGTACGACACGCTGAACGAGAAGATCAAGGCCTTCAACGCCGACTTCCGCGGCAGCCGCATGATCAAGGACTTCACCTTCTATCAGGTGACCCAGATCACGCGCGAGACCCGCATCACCGAGAGCGATCCAGGCAAGATCATCGTAGGCGGCAATGCCCGCCTGTCTGGCAACATCGTCAACGACAAGAGCCGAATCCTCGCTGGCGGCACCCTGAAAACCGAGGGCGGCACGCTGAGCAACGTCGGCGCCGAGGGGCTGCGCACGGTCGACCGTGTCGGCACCATGGCCTACACCTACGAGAAGAACGACTCCCGCAAGTACAACCGTTCCGATTACAACGCCACCGTCCTGGCCGAACGCATCGAGACCGGCCTGGGCGATGCCCAAGGCGGCGTCGCGGTCACGCCGTCCGTCCCGGCGCCTGGGGCCAGCACCGTGGTCCAGGCGCTGCCGCCGGCGACGCTGACGCGCATCACGCTGCCCGGCAACCAGACCATTGCCGTCGTGGTGCTGCCGCCGACCATCCCGACCAGCAAGCTGTACCAGGTCATCACGGCGCCCAACGCGCCTTATCTGATCGCCACCGACAGCCAGTTCATCGGTTCGCGCGCCGTGGTGTCCAGCGACTTCCTGCTGGAGAAACTGAACCAGGACCCGGGCCACATCCTCAAGCGCCTGGGCGACGGCTTCTACGAGCAGAAGCTGGTGGCCGAGCAGGTGATGCTGGCCACCGGCCAGCGCTTTGTCGGCGACTACACCGACAACGAAACCCAGTACAAGGCGCTGCTGTCGGCAGGCGCCGACTTCGCCAACAAGTTCGGCCTGGCCGTGGGCACCGCGCTCACTGAAGAGCAGATGCGCCACCTGACCAGCGACATCGTCTGGATGGTGGAGCAGACCGTGACGCTGCCCGACGGCACGCAGCAGAAGGTGCTGGCGCCGCAGGTCTACCTGGCTGTCAAGCCGGGCGACCTGCGCGGTGATGGCACGCTGATCGCCGGCCGCGATACGCAGATCAGCGCGACGGGCGACGTAACCAACAGCGGCACCCTCGGCGCGCGCAACGCGTTGGTGGTGGATGCGCAGAACGTGCGCAACACCGTGGGCACGATCCAGGGCAAGACCGTCAACCTGAATGCGCGCAACGACATCGATAACCTGGCCGGACTGCTCAAGGGTGATGCGGTCGCGCTGACGGCGGGTCGCGACGTCAACCTGACTTCCAGCACGCAATCGAATGTTCGCGGGGGCATCAGCAACACCATCATTGATGGGGTGGCGCGCGTGGATGCCGGCACGTTGAACGTGCAGGCGGGCCGCGACGTCAACGCGCAGGCCGCGGCCATCGCCGCCACCGGCGACGCCAGCATCCGCGCCGGCAACGATATCAACCTGACCGCCGCGGGAACGAGCTATGGCGAGTCGTTCAACTTCGGCAAGAAGAACCGGTCGGAGATGCGTACGACGGAAGACGTGGGAACCCGCATTGCCGCTGCCGGGAACCTGACGTTGATGGCTGCACAGGATATCAATGCCATTGCAGCCCAAGTGTCGTCCGACAAGCAGTTGGCGGTGGGCGCGGGGCGCGATATCAACGTGCTGGCGGGGGATTCCAGCGGGTATACGTATAACGAGATCTATTACAAGACGAAGGGGTTCCTCTCCAGCAAGACGACGCACCGTATCAAGGAAGCGTCTTGGACCCAGGCGGTGTCTTCCACCTTCACCGGCGATAGCGCCGTGCTGATGGCGGGGCGGGATTTGAACGTGGTCGGTTCCAACGTGGCCGCACAGAGGGACTTGGTCATGTCCGCGGACCGCAACGTCAACATCGTTGCGGAACAGAATACGGCCAACGAGTACCAATACGAAAAAATCAAGAAATCCGGTTTTGGCGCATTGGGCGGTATCAGTTATGGATCGCGCCAGACGACGGACTGGGTGGATACCAAGCGAGGGCTCAATACCGGCAGCACGATCGGCAGCGTAACTGGGGATGTGCTGATCAATGCCGGAGGCTCGCTGAATGTCGTGGGCAGCGATGTGCTGGCGCGTCAAGGTGACATCACCATGATCGGCCGAGACGTCAACATCGTGGGTGGCTTCGACACCATGCGCCAGCGTGAAGTGCACGAGGTCAAGCAGTCGGGATTCACCATTACCGCAAGTACGCCGGTTGTCAGCGCCATGCAGACCGGCGCACGCATGGCCGAGGCGGCGGGCAAGTCAGGCAATGCCGTTATGGCTGGTCTGGCCGGCGCGACCACGGCGCTTGCGGCCAGCAATGCCTACGATGCGGTGAAGGCGGCCGGCGCTATTGAAAACGCCACCGCTATCGACAAGGCGGGCGGCGGCAGTATCAAAATCAGTTTTGGCAGCAGCAAGAGCAGCAGCACTACTGATCGAAGTTCCTCCACATCTGTCGGTTCCAACGTCGCCGCGGGCAATGATCTGACGATTGTTGCCAAGGGCGCCGGAAGCGCGTCGGACATCACGGTTTCCGGTTCCAACCTGTCCGCAGGCAACAACGCTGTGCTGAAGGCCGAGGGCGATATCCTGCTGCAGGCAGCCAAGAACGTCTTCGAGCAGAAGACGGACAGCAAGAGCAGCGGGTTCAGTATCGGTATCGGATACAGCACCGGTACCTCCAATGGGTTGACGTTGGAGTTGGGCGCATCCGTCTCTCGCGGCAACGAGAATGGTCGGGACCAGAGCTGGGCCAACAGCTTCGTCACCGCGGGCAACGTGCTTGCCCTGCAATCAGGTGGCGATACAACCCTCAGAGGGGCGTCGGGCAAGGCCGAGCAGATTTTGGCTTCGGTTGGCGGCAACTTGTTGCTGGAGAGCTTGCAGGACACCAGCACCTATACCTCCAAACAAACCAGCGGCGGGGTGAACCTCACGGTATGCGTTCCGCCCTACTGCTACGGCCAGAGTTCGGTATCCGGCAATTTCGGTACCGGCAAGATGAACAGCAACTACAAGTCCGTCACTGAACAGACGGGCTTGTGGGCGGGCGATGGCGGGTTCCTGATCGACGTCAAGAACAACACGACCTTGATCGGCAGCGTCATCGCCAGCAGTGACAAGGCTGTAGCGGAGGGCCTGAACAAGCTCAGCACGGGCACCCTGGTCACGCAGGACATCAAGAACTCCGCCAGCTACAGCGCCAATCAGATTGCGGTAGGCGGAGGCTTCGGATTTGGCGGCGGGGCCTCGAAAGAAGGTTCGGCGGGTCTGGGCACCACCAAGGGCAACCAGGTGGCCGGCGGTGCGACCAAGGACGCAGGTACTTCCTTGGCGTCGAGTGGGGGCTTTTCCGCCAATCTACCGACGGTGGTTGCGGCCAGCGGCAATAGCAGTTCCACGACCCAAAGCGCCATCAGTGGCGGCACCATCATCATCCGGGATGAGGAAGGACAACGGGCGCTGACAGGCAAGACTGCGGCGGAGACGATTGCGGCGCTGAATCGGGATACGTCGGATACGTTGAACGCGCTGAAGCCGATCTTTGACAAGGAGAAGATCGAGGCGGGGTTCGAGATTGCGTCGGAGGCCAGCCGGCAGTTGGGGCAGTTCCTGACGAATCGAGCCCAGGAAGCGAAAGCCATGAGGGATGCGCTAGATACCGCTCCTGAAGGACCAGGCAAGGACCAATTGCGAGCTCAGTACGAGCAGGTCAAGAAGTGGGCGCCTGGCGGCGTGTATCGTGAAGCGCTGACGGCAGTGACGTTGGCTGTAAGTGGAAACGTGATGGGCAGCGCGGGTGAACTAGTGCAAGCCGCGGCCGTGAACTACTTGCAAAGCTTGGGGGCCGCCAAGATCAAGGAAATTGCACCGCTACTCGGTGGGGAGGGTTCCCCCGGGCAGGTGGCGCTCCATGCGCTGTTGGCATGTGCGGGCGCTGCGGCGAGGAATACCAGTTGCGGCGCTGGCGCTGCAGGTGCGTCGACTGGCATCGTTGTCAGCCAGCTCATGGATCAGGCTTTTGGTAAACCTGCGGGCAAGCTCGATCCGGTGGAACGCGAAGCGCGTATTAATCTCGTGACCAGCCTACTGGCAGGAATGACCACGGTATTGGATTCCAACGCCGTGGCAGCCGTGAACAATGCTGCACGGGTGGAGTTGGAGAACAATCAATTTGCGCTGCCGTTGCCAGGAATGGCTGGACTCGGAGGTGGTGGTCTGACGGCTCCTATCGGGTCTTCAGGGGCCAGCTTTGGTAACTCGGTGGATCGCTTGTTGGGACGCCAACCATCGCCCAGAGACATAAACGATGATATAGCTCGTGGACTGCAAGAACAATGGAATAGACTGTTTGGTCCGGCTTTGAGCGAAAGCAATTCAGGGCAACGTGATTCAAAAACACCCAATACAGGAACACCCGGTAGTTGGGTCACCAACCCGGGGAGTGGTCAAGAGCGTCAATATGGCGCCGACGGCAAGCCCAGTGTTGATATCGATTCAGACCATGATCACGGGCAGGGGAATCCGCATGCTCACAATTGGGATCGAGGTCCAAATGGGGAATTGATTCGTGGTGAAGGGAATCCTGTCTCCAAATGGCCAGGAAGCCGATAGATCCATTTTTGAGGGTGTGCTATGAGTAAAATAATATTTCACGATTCTGTTCTTGTTGGAATTGAACATATACGTTCAGATAAAAAATTAATTCTCACATTTGAATTTAATGGTGAAAAAAAACAGCGGCTGATTTTAAGCTCGGTTCAGTCGTTTCGCGTGGCTGACTTTATCGGGCAAAATGTTGTTTCCCGAGTGTTGGATTCGAAAGCTGACAAAATATCCGAAAGTACTATTATTGATAGATTGAATTGGTTATATATGCTGTCAGATGGAAGCGTTCGAGTCGATGATATGGTAATAAAAAAGTCCAGAGAGGGCGTGATCGCGGGATCGTTGCGCCTGTTTTGCATCGAGCCTTCTTGGGGGGCTGAGTTAGTTTGCCTGTCCGATGAGGATTGAGATGGCTCTGAACAAATCGCTTTGAACTGAGAGAGTATGGCCTCGGGCTAGGCTTGAAGGAAGACGCAGCTGCGATCGGTGTGCTGTACATGATTGCATCGGACGATGCTTAATAGCTTCCGTAGGTCACCAGCAGTACGGGCCACACGATATAGGCATTGAATCTTTCATTTGAGTCTGAATGCGATTCAATGGTGGTTTTTCGTGTTCAGACGATGGTACACCTCGTCGACGTCGATCTCGCTGTCATCAATGTGCTATTGATTTTAGTGCGTTATAAAAAACATCAGAAACGGGATGGCTGCGGCAGGCAATTAACATGCTCGATAAGCACACATATATAGAACAAGGCAGCTTCAAGCGCTGGGTGCGCTTCCTCCTTTCATCGGTGGGTATCGTGCTGCTTTACTCGGGACTCAGATACGACTCAAGCGGTGAAAGGCTTCTATGGAAAGGTTAATGGAGTGGATGTAATTATCTTTGTCGCAAAAGAGGGCGTCGGAAAGGTTGGGGTTGGAGATATTGTGACAGCGATAAAACCGTCCGTGCAACAAATGAGGAACTTTGGGCTATGAGAACTAGTGAGAGTCTTGGAATTTATTGGGCCTTTGTAGATGACGATAGTGGTGAGTTGTATCAAGACGAAGTGGCCGGATTGATTTTATTCGGATTCTGGAAGGCGGCGTATTCGCCTAGCATTATGGAGAAGGATTCGTTCCTAAATGATATATGGAAAGAGTTTGCCGATATAAAGCTCAGGGAGTGGGAGGGGGGCGCTTTGAGTAATTTATCTGTCGAGATAAAAATAAATTCTTGGCCAACTGAAAAGTTGTGGAAAAAAAATATCGAGGCTTCGTTGCGTTGGTTTGTGGACAATGGGGCACTCATATCGTGGTGCGGTGGTGAATTATCCAGCCCTTCACTAAGCGTATTTCATCCGGAGAGTGGTGCGGGATCAGTATATGCGGCCTATTGTGAAAGCATCGGCTTTGCTTGCGGCTCTGAACTGAATTCTGAGTATTGCGATCTTGATGCGGTTGATCTCGAAAAATTTGCAGGCGTGGTGAAGGCTTCCGGGGATGTGAATTTTTAGAAGAATGCGAGAGTTTTGTGGTTAAAAAAGGGAAATGGGTGTTTCAGGAAAATAGGATGTCAGACTACGTTTTCGTCCTAAGTCTTTGCATTGTGCATGGCAACCTATGCTCCCGGATAGCATCAGCGACTAATCATGTTTAGCCAAGATGTTCGTTTTAGGACGATTTGGGACGTACGCCGTATTGGTCAATTAGATTGGTTCAGTAAAAATAATAAATATCGGATTTGTCTGATTGGAAAATTCATCCCAACGGCGTAAATTCCCCTCGAGAGTTTCGTAATTCTCATGTTGGAGGATTTAATATCCAGCGCCCTTCGCTGTTGGTGCATGGACTCCTGTTCTTATCCAGTGAATCGGCCATGCTGAAAAAAAGAAACATCAGACGACGTTTTCGATCGCTGTTCGATAGCGAAGGTTGGTTTATCAGCCACTCGAAGCAATACGACCGTCGAGTGCCGCAACACATCAGGCATGTTCCATTCATTCAACGCCCTAACGGAAGATTCAATGTCCAGATTTGCCCCTACGCTGCTTGCCTCGCTTTTCTTGCTTGCAGCATCCTCGGCGTCGGCGACGGGCAGTTCGCCCGCGTCGGCAAGCGAGGCGCTCCGCCTGTTCGCGAGATGCGATGCATCGCTGTTCAATGCGCTCAAGGAAAATCCGAATCTGCTTGGAACAGCGGTAGAGGTAAAAAAACGAGGCAAAGCGGCGGCTATCGTGGTTGAAAACCAGCTTGCCGAGAAGGGGCAGGATCAGGTTTTTGCGAGGCCGCTGGATGTTGACGGGGTGCGCCTGCTCGCTTGGCATGATGAAGTTTCCTACGATGTCGAATTTGGCGCCTTCCTATATTGGGGGTTCAAGGCGGAGGGCAGCATCAACGCTGTGGCCCAGAAGATCAATGCTCTCCTGCCCACCTCGCGAAAACTTGTCGACGAGGGCAATGCCTGGGCTCGTAGCGAGATTCGCAAAGTCGGCGATCCAGTGGACTCCTGGCAACCGAGCGGCACCGGCGCGCTGACTCCGAAGGGAAGCGTGGAGCGCGCACTCATGCTCGAAGTTGACGCGGCCGGCCAGATCTACATCTATTGCACGCTCCAGGGATCAATAACACCGCCGCTGCTGCAAATCCTACGTCCCGATCTGACCAACGACGAGTATCCACAATGAAGTCATTTATCTCAGCAACGCTCGTTGCCCCCTTGATCCTGCTCTCAGGTTGTGCTGTCACGCCGAGGGCGGGTTTTGCTGATCGTGCGACGACGAGTCACGCCAGCCCGTGTGAGCAGGTCAGCAGCATAAAGTCCACTGTGAATGGCAGAGCGCAAGATCCGGACCAGGCCATTCAGCTGCTGTCTGCTTGCCTTTCAAGCCCGCTCGGCGCGCAGACGGAGGTGCAGGTGCTCACGCTACGAATGCGTGCTCTTATCTATGCGCAAAAGGGGGATTATGCGCATGCAATCGCCGATCGCGAGGAATCGCTTCGCTTGAAGCCTGCCCGCACAGGCTGGGACATCATCAATCTTGCGGGTAACTATCGAGATAACGGGCAGCCGGAACGGGCGGCTGAACTTCTCCGAAAGATGTTTCAAGACAACATGGGGCTTAGGGGCAAGGGCACCGGCCATGGCATGCCGAGTTACTACCATCTCGGCCGGGCACTGATCGATGTACAGCAGTGGTCTAGTGCCGCAGAAGCCTTTTCCGAAGGTATGGTGTACCAACCGGATTATGTCTGGGCATACGCCTATCGCGGTCTGGCCTACGACCGGATGGAGCAGCCGGAGCTGGCGCAGGCCGACATCGACAAGGTGCGTTCCTTAGTCAGCAACTCCAAACCGGATGTCCGCGAGGAACACCGCCGGACTCTCCAGGAACCGCCATTCGTAGAGTTATTGAAGAAATATCCTGAGCAAGGAAACTAGGTGATAGGGCGTAGTGTTGCGCCGCCAAAGCCTGGCTCGGCTTCAAGCGGGCAAGCAGGTCGAGGTTTTCTATCACGCGGCTGAGTTCGCGGTGGTGGATCTGGGTGGCTCCACGGTCTACACCGAGATCTTCCAATTCGCTGAGCCGGCTACGGCCGAGTAGACGGCTACCGCCCGTCCGCAGTTTGCTTCATTGAATACCACGAATATCATGCGTTCACTTAAATTGGCAGCTACTGCCGCTGTGTTGCTGCTCACGTCGGGCTGCGCCTTCATCATGGGTTCCCCGGCCAAGCCCTTGGCGACGAACCCCGAGCCGGATGAAGTGATCAGTCCGGTCCTGGTCTATACGTCCGACTGCAATTACCAGAAGAAAATCGACGACACGGGCTGGATCGGCGCACGTACTGCGCTGCCAGCGCTGTATGCAGCCGAGACGGTCTGCAAGGCCCTGAACAACGAACTGCCCGGCGCGATGGATGCGGCAGGCATCAAGGCGACATTCAAGCTGCGCAAGGTGAATCCGGATTCCGCGCGGCCGTTGACCTTGAAGGAAGACGCAGCGGCCATCGGGGCAAAGTATGTGGTGGCATTGGGCGAACCCAATGGCTTTGGCGGCTATCAGCAATACGGCCCATCGGTAAGCATCAAGGTGCGCCTGTATGACGCCGTATCGGGTGAATACCGCGGCTACGCCGAAGACACCTATCCGATTTCCTTACGCGACTACTCCAATCGGGGGCCGGCCGCAGACGGCCTGCGGATCGCGGCGGATATGGCGCAAATGCTGGCGCGCACGATGCGCAAGCGCTGCACCGAGGCCTATCCTTATCAATGCGGCAAGACGGGCTTGTTCCGCTTGGCTGAGCCTCGCGATGCCTATGGCAAGTGAGTACCGCGTTTGCCCTGGCTAATTTCTTTTCTTTTGAGTGAGTGGTAGATGATTGCTGTATTGCGTTGCGTGGCGTCCGCTTTGTTGCTGGGCGGTGCCTTGGCGGGTTGCTCCGCCACCAATCCCAATATCCTCAGCCATTACGACGCTGGCAGCAGTGCGCGGGTTCGCGTGTATGTCTATACGGCGGATCGCATCCGCCTGGATTTTGACAGGACGTGCTTCCTGCCCGCATCGGGCCTGTTCGGCCATGGCGACGGCCTGGAAACGATCCAGCGTTCGCACATGCGCGGTAGCGGCAGCGTTGGAATGCCGCCTTCGCCGAACATTTCGGGCCTGGTGTTCGACGAATTCATCATCAAGGCGGGTATTCCGGTAACCATTTACGGTCAGGTCGGCGGGACCTACAGAAACGCCGGGCCTTATGGGTCCGTGATCACCACGAGCGGGCCCGAGACGAAGAATGCCGGGTATTTCACGCCAGCCGCTGGCAAGGACTACGAGGTCTATGTGGAGCGGCGCGCGGTAGTGGTGCAGGACATCACGGTGCCCGGCGTCAGCGCAGCGGAACGGCAGGTGCCGTTGATGCCGGCTTCGCCCTGCCCGGAACCCCCTGCGACCGTGATGCCGAAGGTCTGACTGCGGTCGTAGAGCCTATCTGGTACGCGTCGTCTCAAACCGGCCATTCCCCCAACCGATACGCCGAATCCCAGAACATCCATTCCAACTGCGCCGCATGCGTATAAGCCCGGTGCATGTCCTCGCGCGTCTGTGCCGACGCCTTGTCCGCCGCCTGGTCCACGGAGGCGATCACTTCGCGCACCAGGGTGTGGAATTCTTCCCCGGCGTAGGTATCGATCCACGCGCTATAGGGGTTGGGACGCGTCGCGCGGGCGTGGATGTCGCGGCCGATTTCCGCGTAGATCCAGAAGCACGGCAGCAACGCCGCCAGCGCCACCGGATACGGCGCGCTCCACGCCGTGGCGATGAGGAAGCTGGTGTAGTGATGGCTGGCGGGCGACAGCGGCGTGCCGGCGAACGTCTCGGCGTCGATGCCGAACTGCTTCATGAACCCCTCATGCAGACTACGCTCGACCACCACGGCGTTCTTGGCCGCATCGGCGAACTGCACCACGCCGTCGGCATGATCGGCCTTGGCGGCGGCGACCGCCAGGGCGCGGCCGAATGCCAGCAGGTAGTGCGCATCCTGGATCATGTAGTGGCGGAACGCCTGTTCGCTGAGCTGGCCGCTGGCCAGCTCCTGGTTGAACGGCATGGTGCGCGTTTTTTCGTACAGCGCGGCGTTGCGCGCCCAGGCGTCGGTGCTGAAAGACATGGCAATCCTCGAGTCGAAATCGGACGGCGCCTAAAGGAAGCAAGCGCGCCGTGACCGCGACCCAAGGATATCAAGACTTACTGCATGTACCACCCATGGCTGACGACGAACGACTGCCCCGTGAACGCCGCGCTGGGGAAGGTCGACAGGAACAGCGCCGTCTGCGCCACGTCCTCGACGGTGGTGAAGATGCCGTCGACGGTATCGCCCAGCATCACCTTCTTGACCACGTCTTCTTCGCTGATGCCCAGTTCCTTGGCCTGCTCGGGAATCTGCTTCTCGACCAGGGGCGTGCGCACGAAGCCGGGGCAGATGACGTGCGAACGCACGTTGTGCTTGGCGCCTTCCTTGGCCAGCACGCGCGCCAGGCCCAGCAGCGCGTGCTTGGCGGCGACGTAGGCGGACTTGAGCGGCGAGGCTTCGTGCGAGTGCACCGAGCCCATGTAGATCACGACGCCGCCGCGATCGTCCTTGTACATGTGCTTGAGCGCGGCCTTGGTGGTGAGGAAGGCGCCATCGACGTGGATGGCCTGCATCTTCTTCCAGTCGGCGAAGGCGAAGTTCTCGATGGGGTTGACGATCTGGATGCCGGCGTTCGAGATCAGGATGTCGATGCTGCCGTAGGCGGCGGCGACGCGGTCGATGCCCTGGTTGACGGCGTCTTCGTTGGTGACGTCCATGGCCACGCCCATGGCCTTGCCGCCGGCCTGCTCGATTTCGCGGGCGACGGCGTCGGCGCCGGCCTGGTTCAGGTCGGCGATGGCGACCGCGGCGCCCGCGCGCGACAGGGTCAGCGCGATTTCCTTGCCGATGCCGCTGGCCGCGCCGGTGACGACGGCCACTTTTCCGTTCAGATTGCTCATGCTGGGAACCTCCGGGTAAGAATGCCGCGGGCCGGGGTGCGCCCGCGGATGCGAGGGGCATGGGTTGATGGTAGCGCTCCAGGATGAGCGCAGCCTGAACGCGACAACGCGGGTAACTTTCTATGTCATTTGCTTCCGCCGCGTGTCCGCCCGGCGCGGGCGCGCTGTCGCGGTGAGGGCGCAAGGTGCATGTCTTCGGCGCCATGCCGACGGCCATGCCAGGCGGAGTTTGTTACCAACGCGCGCCACGCGGCGCATTCCGCCATTGCCGGTGGCGCCGGGCTGCGCGAGAATCCGCCGCATTCGGTCCTGTCTCGGTGGGTGGGGGCCTGGTTTCTTACAAAGCGAATTCAAGCGTGGCAACAGTCATGAACGGTCGAGCGGGCAAGCAAGGGGCGGCAGGATGGGCGCGCGGCGTCGCGGCGGCCTTGCTGGGGTTGGCGGCGCTGTCGGCGCAGGCGGCCTACGTGGTGGTGGACACCGGCCACACGCCCAAGCAGCCGGGCGCCACGGGCGCCAGCGGCCGGGTGGAGTACCAGTACAACCTGGACCTGAGCGGCGCGGTGGCCACGGATCTGCTGGCGCTGGGCGACCGCGTGACGCGCGTGTCGGCCGATGGCGCCGAGATTGCGCTGGGCCGGCGCGCGTTGACCGCGCCGGACGCGGACTTCTTCATCTCTATCCACCACGATTCGATGCAGCAGAAGTACATCGATGCCGGCCGTCAGCGGGAATTCGCGGGCTTCGCCATCTTTGTCTCGCAGCTCAATCCCCGCTACGAGGACAGCCTGCGATGCGCCAAGGCCATCGGCGAGGCGCTGGTGGCAGCGGGCGAAAAGCCGTCGCTGTACCACGCCGAGCCCATCGCGGGCGAGAACCGGCCTTTGCTCGATCGTCGCCTGGGCGTGCATCGCTACGATGGGCTGGCGGTGCTCAAGACGGCGGCGATGCCAGCGGTGCTGGTGGAGGCTGGCGTGATCGTGAATCCCGACGAAGAGGCGCGCCTGGCGCGGCCCGAGACAATCCAGCGCCTGGCGCGAGCGATCGCGGACGGCACGCACGCCTGCCAGCGGCGTTAGCGCGGCGCGGGGCGGCTGGCGGACGAATGCGGGATGAAATGGCTGGGGATGGATAAAATCCGGCATTCGACCGGCGGGCCGCCGCGCCCGGGGCGACGCGGTTGCGCAGGGCGGGGTCGATGCCGTCCATGGCATGCGTTCCGAGAACAAGGACTGATGATGCTGAAAAGAAAACTGACGATGTTGGCCGCGGGCCTGGCGCTGTCCATGGCCGGAGTGTCCGCCGCGGTGGCGCAGACGCAGGCGCCGGCGGCGCAGCAGGAGGAACCCGAGCGCTACGGCCCGTTCTTCTTCCTGCCCAGCCAGCCCAATCTGCTGGTCTACGTGGGCGCGGTGGGCGCCAACGACATGCTCAATCTGAAGAAAGCGCTGCGCGAGCATCCGACCATCTCCACCCTGATCCTGCAGAACAATGGCGGCGGCCTGGTGCATATCGGCTTGGTGGTGGCCGAAGAGGTTTACGAGCGCGGGCTGAACACCTATATCCCGAAGGACAGCTATTGCGCGTCGGCGTGTTCGTTTGTGTTCTTCGCCGGCCGCCAGCGCCTGGCCGAAGGCCGCCTGGGCGTGCACCAGATTTCCGCGCCCGAGATGACGGGCGAACAGGCGCAGTTCGGCGTGTCGGACATCGTCGCGACCCTGCCGAAGTACGGCGTGTCGGCCGACGTGCTGGGGATCATGTTCAGCACGCCGTCCAAGGAGATGTATTTCTTCTCGCCGCAGGAGATCATCAAGTACGGCATCAACCGCACCGGCAACGTCAGGACGGCCAGCAATGATGTGCAGCCGGGCACGGGCCAGCGCGCGGCCCCGGCGACTGCGCCTGCCGCGGCGCCCGCGCCGCAGGCGCAGTCGCCCGGGGATGCCAAGTTGCCGCCGCGCAAGCCGGCTTCGCCGGATGCCGCGCCGGCGCCGGCCGGCCCCGTGGCCAATCCGTACATGCCCAAGGAAACCGCGCCGGCCGCGATCACGGATGAGCAGAAGGCGATCAACGCCGCGGCCCTGATGATCCAGGCGGGCAGCGGCACCAACGAGGAAGCGCTGAAGTTCACGCGCGAGTTCTACGCCGATTCGGTCGACTACTTCAAGAAGCAGCGGCCGAAATCCGAGATTCTGGCGGACAAGGAGGCGTACTTCGCGCGCTGGCCGGTGCGGCGTTTCGTGGTCGACCAGAGTTCGCTGCGGGCCAAGTGCCAGGACCAGATGTGCATGGTCAAGGGCCTCTACGATTACAAGGTATCGAGCCCGGAGCGCGGCAAGACCGCGACCGGCACGTCGAATTTCACTTACGTCCTTGACCTGCGCAACCGTTACCGCATCGTCATGGAAGACAGCGAGGTCATCAGCCGCTGACGCAGCGGCCCGATGCCAGGGAGAACTGCAATGAGTTTCAGGAATCGCGCGGCGCAGTTGCTGTGCCTGGCGGGATTGGGCGTGGTGGCGGCGCCGGCCCTGGCGATCAACTGCCAGAAGGCCAGCACTTCCTCCGAGAAGCTGATCTGTTCGGATCGCAAGGCGGTGGCTGCCGATGGCGAGCTGAACCGCGCCTATGCGGCGGTGCTGAAGCAGGCGCCGGACGAGGAGATCCGCAAGATGCTGGTGGATAGCCAGCGGCGCTGGATCGAGGCCCGCGACCAGGCGCTGAACGGGCTGACCGATGATTCCGATGCGCTGCAGGACGACCAGACGCCGGGCGGCCTCGCGGCCGACATGATCCTCAACCGCGTCGCCGCGCTCAAGGAGATCAGGAAGGGCGACAAGCTGCCCGCCATGATCGCCGCGGCGCTGCGCCAGCGGGAGTTCAACAAGCAGTTCACGGGCGGCCCCTACGCCGGTTTCGACGTGTCCTGCGACATCCTGCCGCCGGACTACAAGTACTACGCCTGTTTCGCGACCCGCCATTACCAGAACAACGACCGCATCTGCAGCGTGGAGGAATACTGGGCCACGGGCTCGGTCTACGTGCAACGCTATGTGGCCAAGGTGGTCGACAACAAACCGGTGCCGGTGGCGTCCTGCTCGTTCAATGGCAACGACGCCAACTGCCCGGGCAGCATTGCCGATGACGCGCACTGGAACACCGGCCCCGAGGTGCACAAGGTGGACTACTCCTCCAAGCCGCTGCCCAAGGTGGACGGCGAAGTGCACGACGACGATGAGTATGGCTGGCTCAAGTCCTGCCTGAGCGACGCGTCGTTCCCGCTGTCCAATCCGAAGGACGCCGGCCGCTAGCCGGGCCGGGCCGCGTCAGGCAGCGTCGTCGGCGGCGGCCCGGGCCAGGCGCTTGCGGTGGTGCCTGGCGTCAGGCCTTGGCGGCGGCTGGCACCGACGAGCCGCTAGTGCGCAAGAGCAGGAAGCCCGCCACCGCCGAGGCCAGCGAGCCGGTCAGGACGCCGATCTTGGTGGCATCGACCGCCGCTGGATCGCTGAAGGCCAGCGCGCCGATGAACAGGCTCATGGTGAAGCCGATGCCGCACAGCAGGGCCACGCCGTACAGTTGCGTGAAGCTGGCGTGGCGCGGCAGGCTGGCCAAGCCGGTGCGGATGGCGAGCCACGCAAAGCCGAACACGCCCAGTTGCTTGCCCAGGAACAGGCCCAGCGCCACGCCCAGCGGCACGGGCTGCGCCAGGCTCGACAGCCCCATGCCGGCGAACGACACGCCGGCGTTGGCGAAGCCGAACAGGGGAACGATCAGCAAGGCCACGGGTTTGTGCAGCGCGTGTTCCAGCGAATGCAGCGGCGAATGCTCGCCCGCGCGGCCCTGGTTCCGCGGACGCAGCGGAATGGTCAGCGCCAGCGCCACGCCCGCGAGCGTGGCATGGACGCCGGACTTCAGCACGAAGTACCAGAGCACCGCGCCGATCAGCAGATAGGGCGCCAGGCGCAGCACGCCGGCCCGGTTCAGGCAGAACAGGCACGCCAGCAGGGCCCCTGCCATGCCCAGCGCGAACAGGTTCAGCTCGGAGGTATAGAACAGCGCGATGATGACGATGGCGCCCAGGTCGTCCAGGATCGCCAGCGCCGTCAGGAAGACCTTCAGCGAGGTCGGCACGCGGCTGCCCAGCAGGGCCAGGATGCCCAGTGCGAAAGCGATGTCGGTGGCGGCGGGGATGGCCCAGCCGCGCAGAGTGTCGGGGCTGCCCAGGTTCAGCAGCACGTAGATCAGCGCCGGCATGGCCATGCCCCCCAGGGCGGCGATGCCAGGCAGCACGATGCGAGCCGCGCCGCGCAACTGGCCGTCCAGCACCTCGCGCTTGATCTCCAGGCCGACCAGCAGGAAGAACACCGCCATCAGGCCATCGTTGATCCAGTGCAGCACCGATTCTTTGAGTAGCACGGGGCCGGCCTGGAAGCCGAGCTTGGCGCCGAGGATCTCGAAGTAGCCGGGCGCCAGGGGGCTGTTGGCGACGATCAGGGCGACCACCGCCGCCAGCATCAGCACGTAGCCGCCGAGGGCTTCGGAACGCAGGAACGCCTGCAGGAAAGAGACGGGCCGGGACGAGGGCGAGGCCTGCAGGGTCACTATTCACTCCTTGCGTGCTGCGATACAGCGTAAAACCTGAATTTTACCTGAATTGAATGCGTCGCGAGGAGCGGAAGGTCTTGATTTCTATAGGATTTGGCGTGATCGTCTCGACAATTCAATGCCACAGCAACGCGTTCATGGCCTCGACCAGCCGGTTGCGATAGCGCGGCAGCAGCGCCCGCACGCGCGCCTGGCGTTCGGACCATTCGGCCGGCTCGGCGCCGGCGACGATGCGCGGCGACGCCCAGATCGGGTCGGGGAAATGGCGGTCGCCGCGCCAGCGCGGAATCACGTGCCAGTGCAGGTGCGGCACCATGTTGCCGAGCGAGGCCAGGTTGATCTTGTCGGGCGCCAGGATCGATTGCTGCGCTTCCTCGACCACGTACACCGCGCGCATCAGCAGGTCGCGGCCGTGGGTCGACAGGCTGGTCATCTCGGCCAGGTGGGCGTTCCAGATGACGCGGGTGAAGCCGGGGTAGTCGGGGTCGTCCACCTCGATCAGGCGCAGGTGCGGGCCGCGCCACAGCAAGGTGCCGCCGTCGGTCTGGCACAGCGGACAGTCGGGGTCGCGCGCGCTCAAGGCAGCACCTTGCGGTATTGGATGAAGCCGGAACGGTCGGCGATGCGGTCGTATAGCTGCATCGCGGTGGCGTTGGTCTCGTGGGTCAGCCAGTAGACACGGGCGCAGTTGGCGGCGGCCGCTTGCGCATAGACGTGTTCGATCAGCTTGCGGCCGGCGCCGGTGCCGCGGGTTTCCGGATCGACGTAAAGGTCCTGCAGATAGCAGTAGTCGCCCGCCGTCCAGGTCGAGCGGTGGAAGATCCAATGGACCATTCCGACCGCGCGGCCGCCGTCGTAGGCCAGCGCGGCATTCACCGGCTCGGCCGGATCAAGGAAACGGGCCCAGGTGTTGCGCGTGACGGCGTCGGCGATGTCGACGCGGTAGAAGTCCTGATACCCCTTCCAGAGGGGCAGCCAGACATCAAAATCGGCGGCGACGACGGGACGGATTTCAGCCGAGCTCATGGGCAAGGTCTCCTGCGGGTCAGAGTTGGTTTTCCAGGGCTTCGACGATATGTCGCAGCACTTGAAGGCGAGCGTAGCGCTTGTCATTGGCCGACACCAGGTGCCACGGCGCATGCTTGACATCGGTGCGCGCCAGCATTTCGTTGGTGGCCGCCGCGTATTCCTTCCATTTGTCGCGGTTGCGCCAGTCGTCGGGCGTGATCTTGAAGTTCTTGAAGGGCGATTTCTCGCGGTCCTTGAAGCGTTCGAGCTGGACGTCGGCGGTGATCGCCAGCCAGAATTTCAGCACCAGCGCGCCGCTGCCGGCCAGTTGCGCCTCGAAGTCGTTGATCTCGGCGTAGGCGCGGCGCCAGTGGGCGGGCGGGGTGATTTTCTCGACTCGCTCGACCAGCACCCGGCCGTACCAGGAGCGGTCGAAGATGGCGATGCGCCCCTGGCGCGGCACGTGGCGCCAGAAGCGCCACAGGTAAGGGCGGGACAACTCGTAGCTGTTGGGCGCGGCCACCGGGGTGATGTCGAACTGGCGCGCATCGAGCGCGTGGGTGATGCGGCGGATGGCGCCGCCCTTGCCGGCGGCGTCCTGGCCTTCAAACACCAACACCAGCGAACGTTCCTGGAATTTCCTGGAGCGGGCCGCGCGCGCCAGCCGGCCCTGCAGCAGTCCCAGTTCGGACTCGTAGTCGTCACGGTCGAGCTTGGCGTCGTAGTCCAGTTGGCCGAGCCGGTCGAGGATGCGGGCCGGACCGGTGTGGGCCACGAACGACGCCGGGATGCGCGGCACGCGGTTCTGGCGCATGGCGGCCAGCACGGCCTCGGCGGTGCGCGCGGCGCGCATGTTCTCGTCGGCGCTGGGGATCACCACCCACGGCGCATGGCCGCTGTCGGTGTGGTTGATGACGACCTGGCCGCTGTTGCGGATGCGGTCATATTTCTTGTGCACCTTGAGGTCGATCGGGCTGACCTGCCAGGAGGTCTCGGGGCTGGCCAGCAGACGCTTGGCCCGCGCCTGCTGGGCCTCCGATGACAGGTGGAACCAGAGCTTGAGGATCTGCACCCCCTCGGCGGCCAGCATTGCCTCGAAGCGGCGGATGGCGACCGACTGCGCCTCGATGCTGTCCTGATTGGGGTGTTTGCGCGCGGCTTCGCGGATCAGCGGCGTGTACCAGGAGCCAAAGACGATGCCCGTGCTGCCCTTGGGTGGCAGATCTTTCCAGTAGCGCCACATGGGCGGACGCTCGAGCTCGTCGCCTTCCGGAGGACCATAGGCCAGCGTCCTGATGTGGCGCGGGTCCATCCATTCGTTGAGGAGGTTGATCGTGGCGCCCTTGCCGGCGCCGTCGATGCCGGCCACCACCACCAGCAGGGATTTCTCGGCCTTCTGCAGGCGCTGGTACTGCGCGTTCAGCAGCGCGACGCGCAGCCGGGCTTCCAGCGGCTTGAAGGCTTCCTTGGACAGAACGGGGTCGGCTTCGGCTTCGGCGAACATGGGGGTTCCGTGGGATCGGCGATCTTGTGACCGGCCGATCTTGCGGGATATCCCGGCGGTGCGCAAGTGCGCCGCCGCGAGAACCTTGCGGGCGCTGGCTAGAGGGCGTCGACGGGGATCTTCAGGTAGCGCACGCCGTTGTCTTCCGGCGGCGGGAAATGGCCGGCGCGGATATTGACCTGGATGGCCGGCAGGATCAGCGTGGGCATCGACAGGGTGGCGTCGCGCCGCGTGCGCATGGCGACGAATTCGTCTTCGGTGACGCCGTCGCGCACATGGATGTTGGCGCGGCGCTGTTCGGCCACGGTGGTCTGCCACGCGGCCTCGCGGCCGGCGGGCGGATAGTCGTGGCACATGTAGAGGCGGGTGTCGTCCGGCAGGCTCAGCAGGTGCCGGATGGAGCGGTACAACTGGCGGGCGTCGCCGCCGGGAAAGTCGCAGCGCGCGGTGCCGACGTCCGGCATGAACAGGGTGTCGCCGACGAAGACGGCGTCGCCGATGCGGTAGGCCATGTCGGCCGGCGTATGGCCGGGTACGTGCATGGCGCTCGCCGTGAGGGCGCCGATCTGGAAGGTTTCGCCATCGGCGAACAGGCGGCCGAACTGCGAGCCGTCGAGCTGAAACTGCGGCTCGAGGTTGAAGATCTTCTTGAACACGCCCTGCACGGTGCGGATGCTCTGGCCGATGGCGATGACGCCGCCCAACTGGCGCTGCAGGTAGGGCGCGGCCGACAGGTGATCGGCGTGCGCGTGGGTCTCGAGCAGCCAGTCGGTGCGCAGGCCGTGTTCGCGGACGTAGGCGGCTACCCGGTCGGCGCTGACGGTGCTGGTGCGGCCGGACTTGGGGTCGTAATCGAGCACCGAATCGATGATGGCACAGGCGCCGCCGGACGCGGGCTCGTGCACCACATAGGTAACGGTGGCGGTGGCCGGGTCGAAGAAGGCCTGGATATGCGGGTTCATGGGGAGGCGCCTGGAGCAGAGGAGGATGTGCGCAGAACAATATATATTTTTCAATAATATTGTTGGATAGTTTATCGGTCAATATAATGATCAAACTCTTTTACGCCGATTGACCCCCATCAAATGTTGACTGCCCTGAACGATTGCGAGGTCGCCGCGCTGCGCGAATCCGCCTCCCAGGCCTGCGCGCTGCTCAAGGCGCTGGCCAACGAAGACCGGCTGCTGCTGCTGTGCCAACTGGTGCAGGGCGAGCGCAACGTCGGCGAACTGGAATCCCTGACCGGCATCCGCCAGCCGACGCTGTCGCAGCAACTGGGCGTGCTGCGCGATGAGGGCCTGGTGAGCACCCGGCGCCAGGGCAAGTACGTGTACTACCAACTGGCCAGTTTCGAGGTCAACCAGGTCATGAAGACGCTGTCCAGCCTGTATTGCGGCCGTGCCATGGCGGCGCTCGCGTCATGATCGACCTGTCCGCCTTCACGCCCGCAAGCGCGCTCGGCGGCGGCGCGGTCATTGGCGTGGCCGCCGTCCTCATGATGCTGGGCGCGGGCCGCATCGCCGGCATCAGCGGCATCCTCGGCGGGCTGTTGCCGCCTGATCGAAATGCCGGCTGGCGCCTGGCGTTCCTACTGGGGTTGTGCCTGTCTCCCTGGTTGTATCGGTTGGGCAGCGCGCTGCCGCCGATCGTGGTGGAAGCGGGCAATGCAAGGCTGATCGCGGCCGGCCTGCTGGTCGGCATCGGCACGCGTTTCGCGTCGGGGTGCACCAGCGGCCACGGCGTCTGCGGGCTGGCGCGCGGCTCGCGCCGTTCCCTGGCGGCGACGGCGCTCTTCATGGCGGCGGGGTTTGCCACCGTGTATGTCGCGCGGCACCTGATCGGAGGCTGACATGGTGGCCTTGTTCGCGTTTCTCTCGGGATTGGTGTTCGGGCTGGGACTGCTCGTTTCCGGCATGGCCAACCCCGCCAAGGTGTTGGGCTTCCTGGACCTGGCGGGAAGCTGGGATCCTTCGCTGGCGTTGGTGATGGGCGGTGCGCTGGCCGTGACGGCAGCGGGCTTTGCCTGGTTGCGCCGTCGCCGTGCCAGCCTGTCCGGCGAGCCGCTGCATTGGCCCACGGCCACGCGTATCGATCCGCGGCTGGCGTTGGGCAGCCTGGCGTTCGGCGCGGGCTGGGGGCTGGCGGGTTTCTGCCCCGGCCCGGCGCTGGTGGCGGCGGCGGCCGGCGTGCGGGAGGCACTGATCTTCGTGGCGGCCATGGTGGCCGGCATGGCGCTGTACTCGGCAATTCAATATATGACGAACCGGCCGTCCCGGACCGGTCGATAGCAGGGAGACGAGCATGCAGACGGCAGCACAGGCGCGGCGCGATTTCGACGTGGTGGTGGTCGGAGGCGGTTCGGCGGGCATCGGCGTGACCGCCAGCCTGCTGCGCCGCCGTCCGGACCTGCGCATCGCGGTCATCGAACCCAGCGACAAGCACTACTACCAGCCGGCCTGGACGCTGGTCGGCGGTGGCGCGTTCGATGTGGCCAAGACCGTGCGGCCGACAAGGGCGGTGATGCCGGGCCGCGCCACCTGGCTGCAGGCCGCGGCGGCCGGTTTCGAACCCGAGGCCAACCAGGTCCGGCTGGCCGATGGCAGCGCGGTCAGCTACCAGCAATTGATCGTGTGCCCCGGCCTGCGCCTGGCCTGGGACAAGGTCGAGGGCCTGTCGGAAACGCTGGGCCGCAATGGCGTCAGTTCCAACTACCGCTTCGACCTGGCGCCCTACACCTGGGAGCTGGTGCGCGGCCTGAAGGGCGGCAAGGCGCTGTTCACGCAGCCGGCCATGCCGATCAAGTGCGCCGGCGCGCCGCAGAAGGCCATGTACCTGGCGTGCGACCACTGGCGCCGCAGCGGCGTGCTGGATCGCATCGATGTCGAATTCGACCTGGCCGGCGCGGTGCTGTTCGGCGTGCCGACCTTCGTGCCGCCGCTGATGCGCTATGTGGAAAGCTACGGCATTTCGCTGGCGTTCAATTCGGCGCTGGTGGCGGTGGACGGCCCGGCGCGCAAGGCGTGGTTCGACGTCAAGGACGCCGAGGGGGCGGTGACCCGTGTCGAGAAGTCATTCGACATGCTGCACGCGGTGCCGCCGCAGGTGCCGCACGAATTTCTGCGCCAGAGCGCGCTGGCCGATGCGGCCGGCTGGTGCGAGGTCGATCCGGCCACGCTGCGCCATGTGCGCTACGACAACATCTTCGGGCTGGGCGATGGCATCAGCACCACCAACGCCAAGACCGCGGCGGCGGCGCGCAAGCAGATCGTCACGGTGGCCGAGAACCTGCTGGCGGTGCGCGAAGGGCATGCGCTGCCGGTCACGTACGATGGCTATGGCTCGTGCCCGCTGACGGTCGAGCGCGGCCGCATCGTGCTGGCCGAGTTCGGCTATGGCGGCAAGCTGCTGCCCACCTTCCCGCTGGACCCGACCGTGCCGCGCAAGAGCGCCTGGTTCCTGAAGGCGACGATGCTGCCGTGGATCTACTGGAACGGCATGCTCAAGGGCCGCGAATGGCTGGCCCGTCCGTTGGGCAATTGAGCCTGCCGTTGCCGGCGGCGATGCCGCGCCCGGGCTTTGCCGGTCCCGGGCGCGCCTTTCTTCTTATCCTTGTTATTCGTAGGTGCGGATGTCGTCGATGACCTTGCCGTCGTTCGGCAGGGAGCCGGCCTCGGCCCATTCGACGTCGCTGCGCAGCTTGGTCACGTCGCGCACCGATTCGGCGATGCGGGCGCCGAGGTCTTCGCCGCGCACGCGTGATTCCACCCGCAGCACCATTTTGTCCGAACCGGTGGTGCCGCTGATCACCAGGCGTGCCCGCAGGATTTCCGGATGGCGGCGCACCACGTCGGCCACCTGCGAGGGATGCACGAACATGCCGCGCACCTTGGTGGTCTGGTCGGCGCGGCCCATCCAGCCCTTGATGCGGGTGTTGGTGCGACCGCAGGGCGAGATGCCGGGCATCACCGCCGACAGGTCGCCGGTGCCGAAGCGCACCAGGGGGTAGTCGGGGTTCAGCGTGGTGACCACGACTTCGCCCACTTCGCCATCGGGCACCGGTTCGCCGGTGCCGGGGCGCACGATTTCGACGATGATGTCCTCGCCCAGCACCAGGCCCTGGCGCGCCGGCGTCTCGAATGCGATCATGCCGAGGTCGGCGCTGCCGTAGGCCTGGTAGCCCTCGATGCCGCGCGCGGCCAGCCAGTCGCGCAGCGACGGCGGGAAGGCCTCGCCGGACACTAGGGCGCGGCGCAGCGAATCCAGCTTCACGCCGAGCTCGTCGGCCTTTTCCAGGATGATCTTCAGGAAGCTGGGCGTGCCGGTGTAGCCGCTGGGCGCCAGGTCCTGGATGGCGCGCACCTGCTGTTCGGTCTGGCCGGTGCCGCCGGGGAACACGGTGCAGCCGACGGCGTGCGCGGCGGTCTCCATCATCGAGCCGGCTGGCGTGAAGTGATAGGAGAAGCAGTTGTAGGCCAGCTCGCCGGCGCGAAAGCCCGCGGCGTACAGCGCGCGGGCAAAGCGCCAGTAGTCGGCGCGCGCGCTTTCGGGTTCGTAGATCGGGCCGGGCGAGGCGAACACGCGCATGGCTTCGCCCCAGCCGATGGCCGAGAAGCCGCCGAAGGCCTTTTGCGGTCCGGCCGGTTGCGCCGCCTGTTCGCGGCTGTGCTGCTGGCGTTCCAGCAGCTCGTGCTTGCGCAGCACCGGCAGGCGCGCCAGCGCGGCGCGCGAGGTGACCGTGGCGGGGTCGATGCCGCGCAACTGCTCGGCAATGGCCGGCGCGCGGGCGATGGCGCGGGCGATGGCGTCGGGCAGGGCCGCCATCAGGTCGCGCTCGCGTTGCTCGGGCGCTCGGGTTTCCAGGACATCGAAAAACTCGGACATGGGATCGCACCCTCTCGTGTGCCGTACTGCGGTGTCGTTGCCGGCGGCAAGCCGGACCGCGCCGGCGTCGCCGCTCCAGGGATCAGGCCAGCCAGCGTTTGCGGCGGCGGTAGAACTTGTTGTCGCGGAAACTCTTGCGCTCGCCGCTGGAAATGCCCAGGTAGAACTCTTTCACGTCCTCGTTCTGGGCCAGGTCCTGCGCGGCGCCGTCCATCATCACGCGGCCGTTCTCCAGGATGTAGCCGTAGTCGGCATAGCGCAGCGCGATGTTGGTGTTCTGCTCGGCCAGCAGGAAGCTGACGCGCTCGCGCTGGTTCAGGTCGCGCACGATCTCGAAGATCTCCTCGACGATCTGCGGCGCCAGTCCCATGGACGGCTCGTCCAGCAGGATCATGTTGGGGTTGGCCATCAGCGCGCGGCCGATGGCGGTCATCTGTTGTTCGCCGCCCGAGGTGTAGCCGGCCTGGCTGGCGCGGCGCTGCTTCAGGCGCGGAAAATACTGATAGACACGCTCCAGCGCCGCGCTGGTGTCGCCGCGGCTGAGGTCGCGCGTGTAGGCGCCCGTCAGCAGGTTCTCTTCGATGGTGAGGTGGGCGAAGCAATGGCGGCCCTCCATCACCTGCACCACGCCGCGCTTGACCAGTTCGGCCGGCGACAGCTTTTCGATGCGCTGGTCGCGGTATTGGATGTGGCCCTTGGTGACGTCGCCGCGCTCGCCCTTGAGCAGGTTCGAGATGGCGCGCAACGTGGTGGTCTTGCCGGCGCCGTTGGCGCCCAGCAGGGCCACGATCCGGCCTTCCGGCACCTGCAGGGACACGCCCTTGAGCACCAGGATGACGTGGTTGTAGATCACCTCGATGCCGTTCACATCGAGCAGCACCTTGGGGGTGTCGGCGGTAGTAGCGGTAGTCGTTGCTGCGGTCATGGCGGTTCCTGCGGCTTGGTGGCGGCCGACGCCGTGGGGCGCCGGCCGCCGGTTCACATCAGTTCTCGCAAGTGCGGGGCGTGATGTTCTTTTCCTTGGCGTACTTCGCCGCGGCTTCCTTCACCATCGGGTCCAGCAGGGTCTTGTCGGCCTGGTACCAATCCGAGACGACCTTGAACTTGGCGCCGTCCCACTGCACGATACGGGCCCAGTCGTCGCCCTTGTGGTTGCTGCACGAGGTCTTGACCGGGCGCATGATCTGGCCGAAGCCGAGCTGGTTCAGGCGTTCCTGCGTCAGGTTCAGGTTCTCGAAGCCCCAGCGCACCTGGTCGGGCGTGAGCGCCTTGCCCTTGCCGAACTTTTCCTGCGCGGTGCGGATCGCCTCGACCTGCAGCATCGAGATCATCATGCCGCGGGTGTGGGCGATGGTGCCGAGCGTGGTCTTGCCCGTCTTGTCCGAACCCTGGCCCTTGTCGTAGACGTACTTCTTCAGATCGTCATAGACCTTGTCGTGGTCGGCGCCGCTGTTGTGGATGGTGATGGCGTTGTAGCCCTTCGCGACATCGCCCAGATCCTTGACGTCGCCTTCGGAGCCGGCCCACCAGATCGCGTACATCTTGTCGCGCGGGTAGCCGCTGGCCTGCGCTTCGCGGATGGCGGTGGGCGTCATGATGCCCGCGCTCCACAGCAGCACATAGGCCGGGCGCGCCTGGCGGATCTGCAGCCAGGTGGACTTCTGTTCCACGCCGGGGGCGGTCACTGGATACAGCAGCAGCTCGAAGCCTTCCTTGGCGGCGCGCTTCTGCAGCAGCGGGATCGGTTCCTTGCCGTAGGGCGAGTCGTGGTAGACCAGGGCGATCTTCTTGCCCTTGAGCTTGTCCATGCCGCCTTCTTTCTTGGCGATGTCCTGGATCATCACGTCGGCGGCGGTCCAGTAGGTGCCCAGCAGCGGGAAGTTCCACTCGAACACGCTGCCGTCGACCGATTGCGACAGGCCGTAGCCCATCGTCTCGACCGGCACCTTGTCCACCATGGCCTTGTCGCTGACCGCGAAGGTGATGCCGGTCGATTGCGTGTCGAAGCCCGAGGCGCCGGTGCCCTTGCCCTTCAGGCGTTCGTAGCACTCGACGCCGCGGTCGGTGGCGTAGGCGGTTTCGCATTCCTCGTAGGTGATCTTGACGCCGTTGACGCCGCCGTCGCGTTCGTTGACCAGCTTCAGGTAATCCAGCTTGCCATCGGCCCAGGGAATGCCCAGCGGCGCGAACGACCCGGTCCGGTACACCAGCAACGGAACGAACTGCTCTTCCGCCGCCATTGCCGGCGTGGCCACGGCGCCGATGGCGCCGGCTGCGGCCACCAAGGCTGCCGCCAACTTCAGGTTAAGACGCTTCATCTCCATTTACCTCCTGCGTGGTGTTTGGGTCATAAACCCTCGGGCACCGGGGTTGGCCCGGTCTTGAGCCGGGTATTCAGGATGTCGGTCGTGGCGCGGATACCGCTACTACCGACGATGATCACAACGGGAGCCGCACCATCCGGGCCGCGGCGGATCCGGCTTTGCCGGTCCCCAGCGGCGCCCCCTTGAGGGGGGAAGCGCCGCAGGCGCTTTCGGGGGTGGGCCCATCATTAGTGGGGGAAGGGCCAGATGCGGAGCTTTTCCTTGCCGATGCTCCACAACCGCGCCAGCCCGTGCGGCTCGGCGATCAGGAAGAACACGATCAGCGCGCCGAACACCATGTGCTCGACGTGCGCGGCGGTGTCCACCGACAGCGACAGGCCCAGCATGTGCGGCACGTTGGTCAGCGCCACCGGCACCAGCACGATGAAGGCCGCGCCAAAGAAGCTGCCGATGATGGAGCCCAGGCCGCCAATGATGACCATGAACAGCAACTGGAACGAACGCGTCAGGTCGAAGGCCAGCGGCTCCCACGAGCCCAGGTGGATGTAGCCCCACAGCGCGCCGGCCACGCCGACGATGAACGAGCTGACCGCGAACGCGGTGAGCTTGGCGTACATCGGGCGGATGCCGATGACCGAGGCGGCCACGTCCATGTCGCGGATCGCCATCCACTGGCGGCCGATGGCGCCGCGCACCAGGTTCTTGGCCAGCAGGCTGAAGATCACCACCAGGATCAGCACGAACAGGTACTTTTCCAGCGCGCTCTGCACCGGCAGGCCGAAGGCGGTCAGCGGCGGCACCGAGACGTTGCCCGACGACGAGTAGTTGGTGAAGAACGGGATGCGCAGGAACGCCCAGTCGACGAAGAACTGCGCGGCCAGCGTGGCCACGGCCAGGTACAGGCCGCGGATGCGCAGGCTGGGAATGCCGAAGATCACGCCGACGATGGTGGCGAAGCACCCGCCCAGCAGGATCTGGACGATCAGCGGCATGCCGGGAAAGCGCACGCCGAAGTTCCAGGCGGCATACGCGCCCACCGCCATGAAGGCGCCCGTGCCCAGCGAGATCTGGCCGCAATAGCCCACCAGGATGTTCAGGCCGACGGCGGCCAGCGACAGGATCAGGAACGGGATCAGGATGGCGCGCAGCAGATAGTCGCTGGACAGCGCCGGGATGGCGATGAACGCCACCGCCAGCAACAGCCAGATGAAGACGCGGTCCTGGCGGATCGGGAAGATCTGCTGGTCGGCGCGATAGCTGGTCTTGAATTGGCCGTTTTCGCGATAGAACATGTTTTTATCCTAGAAGGCCGTGGTCAGACGCGGTCGATGATCTTCTCGCCGAACAGCCCTTGCGGACGGAACAGCAGGAACACCAGCGCCAGCACATAGGCGAACCAGATTTCGATGCCGCCGCCCACCAGCGACCCCAGGTAGACTTCGGACAGCTTTTCGCCCACGCCGATGATCAGGCCGCCGAGAATGGCGCCCGGCACCGAGGTCAGGCCGCCCAGGATCACCACCGGCAGCGCCCGCAGCGCCGCGGTCGAGAGCGTGAACTGCACGCCGAACTTGGAACCCCAGATGATGCCGGCCACCAGCGCCACCAGGCCGGCCACGCTCCAGACGATGACCCAGATGCGGTTCAGCGGAATGCCGATGGACTGCGCCGCCTGGTGGTCGTCCGCCACGGCGCGCAGCGCACGGCCGGTGGAGGTGAACTGGAAGAACAGCGCCAGCGCCGCCACCAGCAATGCGGCGATGACCGCGGCGGTCAGGTCTTCGAGGTTGATGAGCAGGCCGCCTTCGAACACCGAGTCCAGGATCATCAACGGATCCTTCGGCATGCCGACGTTGATGGAATAGACCGAGCTGCCGAACGAGATCTGGCCCAGGCCGTCGAGGAAATAGCTGATGCCCAGGGTGGCCATGAGCAGGGTGGTGGCCTCCTGGTTGACCAGGTGGCGCAGCACGAAGCGCTCGATCGCCACGGCCAGCAGGAACATGAGGATGGCGCTGACGATGAACGCCAGCACGTTGGCCAGGATCATGTTTTCGAAGCCGAACCAGCGCGGTATCCACTCCGAGAAGCGCGCCATCGACAGCGCCGCCACCAGCACCATGGCGCCCTGGGCGAAGTTGAACACGCCCGACGCCTTGAAGATCAGCACGAAGCCCAGGCCGATCAGGGCGTACAGCATGCCGCTCATCAGGCCGCCGAACAAGGTTTCCAGAAAAAATCCCATCATTCGCCCCTTAAGTCCGTGCAGCCAGTGAGTTTTCTCCCTCCCCCTCGGGGGGAGGGTTAGGGGCGGGGGCTGTTGCCTGCGCTTCGGCGTCCTGGGTGACGGCGGCTTCGCCGCCGACGCCAAGGTACGCTCGGATGACGTCTTCGTTGGCGCGCACCTCATCGGGCTTGCCGTCGCCGATCTTCTTGCCGTAGTCCAGCACCACCACGCGGTCGGAGATGTCCATGACCACGCCCATGTCGTGCTCGATCAGCACGATGGTGGTGCCGAATTCGTCGTTCACGTCGAGGATGAAGCGGCTCATGTCCTGCTTCTCCTCGATGTTCATGCCGGCCATCGGCTCGTCCAGCAGCAGCAGGCGTGGTTCCATGGCGAGCGCGCGGCCCAGGTCGACGCGCTTTTGCAGGCCGTAGGGCAGGCGCCCCACCGGCGTCTTGCGATACGCCTGGATCTCGAGGAAGTCGATGATGTTCTCGACGAACTGGCGGTGCTCGATCTCTTCGCGTTCGGCGGCGCCCAGGCGGAAGGCCTGCGCCAGCAGCCCGCACTTCATGCGCAGATTGCGTCCGGTCATGATGTTGTCCAGCACGCTCATGCCCTTGAACAGGGCCAGGTTCTGGAAGGTGCGCGCGATACCCATTTCGGCGGCGCGGCGCGGATTCATGCGCGAAAAGCGCTCGCCGCGGAAGGCGATGCCGCCCTGCTGCGGCGTGTAGACGCCGTTGATGACGTTCAGCATCGAGCTCTTGCCCGCGCCGTTGGGGCCGATGATGGCGCGGATCTCGTGCTCGCGCACATTGAAGGAAATGTCCGTCAGCGCCTTGACGCCGCCGAAGGACAGCGAGATGTTCTGCATGTCCAGCATCACGTCGCCGATGCGCTGGTCGCGGTCGTTGTTGCTCATGGTCTCTACGCGGCTCGGGCGGTGATGGCGGGGAACGTCTTGACCGGGCGGATCTTCAGGTCGGCGGCGATCTTGCCGGTGCGGCCGTCCTCGAACTTCACTTCGGTTTCGATGTACTGGGACGGCTTGCCTTCGAACAGGGCGTCGATCAGCACGCCGTACTTCTGCGCGATGAAGGCGCGCCGCACCTTGCGGGTGCGCGTCAGTTCGTCGTCATCCGGATCCAGTTCCTTGTGCAGGATCAGGAAGCGGCCGATCTGCGAGGCCGACAGCTTGGGATCGGTGGCCAGGTCGGCATTGACCTGCTCGACGCAATCG
Source organism: Achromobacter sp. EB05 (assembly GCF_044232075.1). Classification (NCBI taxonomy): domain Bacteria; kingdom Pseudomonadati; phylum Pseudomonadota; class Betaproteobacteria; order Burkholderiales; family Alcaligenaceae; genus Achromobacter; species Achromobacter sp. EB05. Next base: position 5,971,757 of record NZ_CP155917.1, on the reverse strand, counting down.
GCGATGAGCTGGTAGACCTCGTCCTTGCCCGCCAGGTCGGTGTAGCCGGCGTAGGGCAGGCCGCGGCGCTCGGCCCAGTTGCCCACGGCTTCCAGGTCGATGTTGATGAAGGCGCACACGTCCTGGCGGCCGGCGCCGAACGCCACCGCTTCCTTGATGTGCGGGAAGAACTTGAGCTTGTTCTCGAGATACTTGGGCGCGAACAGGCTGCCGTCGGCCAGCTTGCCGACGTCCTTGGCGCGGTCGATGATCTTGAGCTGGCCGTCGGTGTCCAGGTAACCCGCGTCGCCCGTGTGGAACCAGCCGTCGGCGCTGCGCGCTTCCTGCGTGGCGCCCGGGTTGCGGTAGTACTCCTTGAACAGGCCAGGGCTCTTGACCAGGATTTCGCCGTTGTCGGCCACGCGGATCTCCACGCCGGCCACGGGCGGGCCGACGGTGTCGTCGCGCACCTGGCCGTCCGGCTGCACGCAGACGAACACCGAGGTTTCGGTGGAGCCGTAGAGCTGCTTGAGGTTGATGCCGATGGAGCGATAGAACACGAAAAGGTCGGGGCCAATCGCCTCGCCGGCGGTGTAGGCCACTCGCACGCGGCTCATGCCCAGCGCATTGCGCAGCGGACCGTAGATCAGCACATTGCCCAGCGCGTAGCGCAGGCGGTCCCAGGCGTTGACCGGTTCGCCGTCCAGGATGCGGGTGCCGACGCGGCGCGCCAGCTTCATGCAGGCATGGAACAGCTTGCGCTTGAGGTAGCCGGCGTCCTCCATGCGGATCATCACATGGGTCAGCAGGCCTTCCAGCACGCGCGGCGGCGCGAAGTAGTAGGTGGGGCCGATGTCGCGCATGTCGATCGAGACCGTGTCGGGCGACTCCGGATGATTCACCGTGAAGCCCGTGACCAGCAATTGCGTGTACGAGAACATGTTCTGCCCGATCCAGGCCGGCGGCAGGTAGGCCAGCACGTCCTCGCGGTCGGTCAGGTTCTCCATCTCGGACACGGCCCGGGCGCGGTCGATCAGCGCATGGTGCGTCAGCACCACCCCCTTGGGCTTGCCGGTGGTGCCGGAGGTATAGAACATCGCGGCCGCGTCGTGCGGCTGCACCGCGGCCACGGCGCGGGCGAAGAAGTCGGGATGCTGCGCGGCGTACTCGCGGCCAATCTCCTCGAGCCGGTCGTACGACAGCAGCATCGCATCGGTGTAGTGGCGCAGGCCGCGCGGATCGTCATAGACCACGTGCTTGAGCGCGGGGCATTGCTCGCGCACTTCCAGCATCTTGTCGACCTGCTCCTGGTCCTCGACCACCGCGACGCTGATCTCGGCGTCCTGCAGGACGTAGACCATTTCCTGGGCCACGGCGTCCTGGTAGAGCGGCACGGGGATGGCGCCGAGCGATTGCGTGGCCATCATGGCCATGTACAGGCGCGGCCGGTTCTCGCCGATCACGGCCACGTGCATGCCGGGCTGGATGCCCAGCGATGCGAGCCCGTGGGCGACCTGGCGCACGTGCTCCGCCACTTGCGACCAGGTAAGGGTTTGCCAGATACCCAGGTCTTTCTCACGTATCGCGGGCCGCGACCCGCGTACGTCGGCATGCGCGAACAGCAGCGCCGGAAAAGTATCCAGCGCCGCCGGCATCGTTGCGGATGCGGGCGATGAATGTGCCACGTTGTCTCCTCCGGTTTGGGCACATCGCGCCCGTTGCCGCGAGACGCGGCGCGCGAGCGGTTGCGCTTGACCAGTTGGTTTTAGATTTACGGCAGGAGTTAAGGTATAAGGTTGGGTTGCTACCAACTGTCACCATCGCGACATTCAAGGAACTTTTAGGGTATTCCCGATGCAGCTATCCGACTCCCTGCAACTGGCCGCGGCCTGGTTTCGCGTACTCGACGCCGAGCAGCAAGCGCGCGTCGAGCGAGACCTGTCCGTGCAGCAGGTTGCCGCCGGGTCGATCATAGAGCGCAAAGGCGAACTCGCCCAGGCTTGGATCGGCGTGCTGGCCGGCCTGGTGAAGGTGTCGGTGGGAAATGCCGAAGGCAAGGTCGCATCGCTGACCGGCGTGCCCGCCGGCGGCTGGATCGGCGAGGGCTCGCTGCTCAAGCGCGAAGTCCGCAAGTACGACATCGTGGCGCTGCGCGATTCCGTCGTCGCGCGCCTGCCGGCAGCCACTTTCGATTGGCTGCTGGACACCAGCATTCCCTTCAACCGCTACCTGCTGCACCAGTTGAACGAACGCGTCGCCCAGTTCATCGGCAAGGCCGAATACGACCGCCTGCTCGATCCGGATGCGCGCGTGGCGCGCTGCCTGGCCGAGCTGTTCAACCCGCTGCTGTACCCCGGCATGGGCATGCGCCTGACGATCACGCAGGAAGAGGTCGGTTACCTGGCGCGGGTCTCGCGCCAGCGCGCCAACCAGGCGCTGCGCAAGCTGGAAGAGGCCGGCCTGCTGAATGTCGAGTACGGCGCCGTGCGGGTGCTGGACCTGGACGGCTTGAAGCGCTACGGTTCCGACCGCGGGGCGCTGGAAGGCGAGCACGCCGCCTGAACGGGGCCGAGACGCCAGCCTTGGTCGACACGGCGCGGGGCTCAGGCCCTTGGGGGTTTCGCCTGATACCCCCCTGCTCACCATCTTCGACGGGGCCTTCCTGCCGCAGCGCAGCACGCGAGGGGACGCCAATCGCCATGGCGGATACAAAAGCCCGGAAAAAGTGCTTGACGATAAATAGCGCGCTATTTAATATTGCACAATGAAATCCAGATCCCAGCCCAAAAGCGCGTTCAACCCGCTGCTGCTAGACAGCCAGCTGTGTTTCGCCCTGTACTCGACCTCCCTGGCGATGAACAAGGTGTACCGCAAGCTGCTGCGCGGCCTGGATCTGACGTATCCACAGTACCTGGTCATGCTGGTGCTGTGGGAACGCGACGAAATCACGGTCACCGACATCGGCGAACGCCTGTTCCTGGACTCGGCCACCCTGACGCCCCTGCTCAAGCGGCTGGAGGCGGCGGGCCTGGTTACCCGGACCCGCGCGCAGGATGACGAACGCCAGGTCATCGTCACCCTGACCCGGCAGGGCCGCGACCTGCGCAACCAGGCCGAAGCCGTGCCCCACGCCATCGCCGCAGCGGCCCAGTGTTCGCTGGAAGAGGCGCAGGGCACCATGAAGTCGTTGCACGAATTGCGGGAAAAGTTGGTCAGCAGTCTTTGATTCGCAGTCTTTGCGGAGGATGATGGCAATCGCTGTCATTCCCGGTTATAAATAGTGCGCGATGTAATCGTGCGCTATCAATTCAGTAAGGGTCGAAGCGGGAACGGTCCCGCCAGCCCGGCAGTCCCCCCACCTTCATCCAAAAGGAAAGCACCATGTCCATCGAAAAAGTCCTCTACCGCGCCCACGCCCACGTCACCGGCGGCCGTGAAGGCACTGGCGTCTCCAGCGACGGCAACCTGAACGTCAAGCTGACCACCCCGAAGGAACTGGGCGGCGCCGGCGCGGCCGGCACCAACCCCGAGCAACTGTTCGCCGTCGGCTACTCCGCCTGCTTCATGGGCGCCATGAAGTTCGTCGCCGGCCGCGACAAGATCGCCATGCCCGCCAACGCCACCATCGACGGCTCGGTCGGCATCGGCCCCATCCCCACCGGTTTCGGCATCGAAGCCGAACTGAAGATCTCGCTGCCCGGCATGGACCGCGCCGAAGCCGAAAAACTGGTCGCCGCCGCCCACATCGTCTGCCCCTACTCGAACGCCACCCGCGGCAACATCGACGTCACCCTGACCATCACCGTCTAAGCAAAGCGCGCGTCCCGCGCGCCAAAAGCAAAGGCAGGATTGCGCCAAGCGCAATCCTGCCTTTTTTCATCCGCTCCACTCCCAAGAACAGGCGGCCCACCAAGCCGTCCGTCACCCGCGCGCAGCGTCATCCGCCAACGCAAAACCAGCGCGTAAGCCCAAAAAGGCCGCCCGCGCGGCCGCCTTTGGGCGGGCCCTGCAAGATCTTCAGCGAGAGCACCCACGGCAAAAGAACGCCAAGCACACGGCTAACCCCAGCAGCGCAGGAACCAAAGCAATCGCGAGCACGGCGGGGCGGCGGGCGGTGGCGGGCGGGGCGTGTAGATGCGCCCGAGGGAATCTGAAGGAGCAGCCGAAGGCTGTGACGAAGATGACAACGGGGAAGTCCGGAGCGAACGCTCCGGACCGCAATCGTAGCCCCGCCCGCCACCGCCCGCCGCCCCGCCGTGCGTCTCAAGAACTCAATCCCACGCAACAACAAAAAAACTAATGCCCCCCCCCAAGATAAGCCGCCACCACAGCCGGATCATGCTTCAACTTCTCCGCACTCCCATGCACAGAAATCCGCCCATTCTCCAACACATACCCATAATCCGCGACATTCAACGCCGCCGCCGCAAACTGCTCGACCAGCAACATCGTCACCCCTTCATCCTTGAGCCGCGCGATGATCCGGAAAACCTCCTCCACCAGGATCGGCGCCAACCCCATCGACGGCTCATCCAGCAACACCAGCTCCGGATTCAGCATCACCGCCCGCGCCATCGCCAGCATCTGCTGCTCGCCGCCAGACAGCGTTCCCGCCAACTGATCGCGCCGTTCCTTCAGCCGAGGAAACAGATCCATCGCCCGCCCCAGGTCCGCCTGCACGTCGCCCTTGGGCCGGCTCCCCGTCAACCGGGGAAATGCGCCCAGCAGCAGATTGTCGGTGACGGAAAGCGTGGGAAACACCCGCCGCCCTTCCGGCGAATGCGCCAACCCCAGCCGCGCGATCCGATGCGACTCCAGCCCGTCGATGCGCTTGCCGCCCAGCGTCACTTCGCCCGCGGTCGGCCGGATCATCCCCGACAGCGCCCGCATCGTCGTCGTCTTGCCGGCCCCGTTCGAGCCGATCAGCGTCACCACCTTGGCCTTCGGGACCTCCATGCTGATGCCGTGCAGCACCTTCACCTTCCCGTAGCCCGCTTCCAGATTCTTGATCGATAGCATGTTGTCGTCCTTGGCGTCAGGCGGGCGCGCCGCCCAGATACGCCTCGATAACCTTGGCGTTGCTCTGCACTTCGTTGGGCAGCCCCTCGGCGATCTTCTGGCCGAAGTCCAGCACCGACACGGTGTCGCATACTCCCATCACGACGTCCATGTGGTGCTCGATCAGGATCAGCGTGATGCCGTGGTCGCGCACCTTGCGGATGATGGCCAGCAGCTCGACGATGTCGGGCGCCGTCAGGCCGGCCGCCGGCTCATCCAGCAGCAGCAATTGCGGATCCAGCGCCAGCGCGCGGGCGATCTCCAGCAACCGCTGCTTGCCGTAGGGCAGGTTGCGCGCCTCCTCGTTGGCCATGCTGTCCAGCCCGACGAACTCCAGCAGCGCCAGCGCGCGGGCGCGGGCGCCTTGCTCCTCGCCCTTCCACTTGGACGTGCGCAGCGCGATGCCCGCCAGCCCGGTGGTGAACGTATGGTGCAGGCCCACCAGCACGTTCTCCAGCGCCGTCATTTCGCCGAACAGTTGCACGTTCTGGAACGTGCGGGCGATGCCCGATGCGGCGATGTCGGCCGGCGCCAGCCCCACCAGCGACTTGCCCGAGAACTCCACCGAGCCGGCCGTCGGCACGTAGATGCCGGTCAGCACGTTCATCATGGTGCTCTTGCCCGAGCCGTTCGGGCCGATCAGCCCGTGGATGGTGCCGCGCTTGATGGTCAGGTCGACCTGGTTGAGCGCCTTCAGGCCGCCGAACTGCATCAGCACCTGCTTGGCCGCCAACAGGGTCTCGCCCTGGCCGCGCGCGCTTTCGGGCGCGACCGCCTCCTGCTCCTTGACCAGGTCCTTCTTGACCGACAGCGCCGCGCGGCGGGTCGAGAAGAACAGGTTGCGCACGAAGCCGACGATGCCGTCGGGCAGGTAGTACACGACGAACAGGATCATGGCGCCGAAGATCGTCAGGCGCCAGTCGGTCACCGCGTCCAGCCAGTAGGAGAACACCGCCAGCAGGATGGTGCCGACCACCGGCACCGCCACGCGGCGGGCCTCGGTGCGGCCCTTGGAGATGGCGATGGCGCTGCCCACCGTCACCAGGATCGCCACGCCCAGCGCGATCAGGCGGAAGGTGCCGATGTCGTCCAGCATCTTGGGCAGCAGCACGATGATCGACGCGCCCAGCAGCGCGCCGGTGCGGCTCTTGCGTCCGCCCATGATGATGGCCAGCAGGAACAGGATGGTCAGCTCGAAGTTGTAGGTGTTGGGCGAGATGTACTGCTCGGAATACGAGTACAACGCGCCCGCCAGGCCGGCGAAGCCGGCGCTGATGACGAAGGCGAACACCTTGTGCCGGTAGACCGACACGCCCATGCAGTCCGATGCGATCGGGCTGTCGCGCAGGGCCTCGAACGAGCGGCCCAGGTGCGACTTGAGGATGCGGTGCACCACGATCAGCGACAGCACCAGCAACGCCGCCACCAGCCAGAAGTACTCGCTCTTGGTCAGGATGTGCCCGCCGATCGACGGCTTGGGGATCTTGATGCCGAGGGGGCCTTCGGTCATGAAGGTCATCTCGTTGATCAGGATCTGGATGATGGTGCCGAACGCCAGCGTCACCATCGCCAGATACGGGCCGGTGACCCGCAGCGCCGGCAGCGCCAGCACCGCGCCGAACGCCGCCGCGATCAGGATGGCCGCCGGCAGCGTCACCCAGATCGGCATCTGCAGGTGGAAGAACAGCACGCCGGCCACATACGAGCCGATGCCGAACAGGCCGGCGTGGCCCAGCGACACCTGGCCGGTATAGCCCACCACGATATCGAGCCCGAACAGCAGGATCGAATAGATCATGATGGTTTCGATAAGGTGCAGGTAGTACGTGTTGGTCACGCCCAGCGGCACGGCGGCCAGGCAGGCCACGGCCACGATGGATAGCACAAGGTGCAGGGGTTTCATCGATTACACCTTCTTGATCGCGGTCTTGCCGAACAGGCCGGCGGGCTTGAAGGTCAGTACGAGCAGCAGCAGGACCAGTCCCGGCACGTCTTTGTACCCCGTCGAAAGATAGAAACCGGTGGTGGTTTCGGCGATCCCCAGGATCAGGCCGCCCACCACCACGCCCATGCCGCTGGACAGGCCGCCGATGATGGCGACCGCGAAGGCCTTCAGGCCCAGCACCGCGCCCATGGTGGCGCCGGTCAGCGTCAGCGGCGCCACCAGCACGCCCGCGAAGGCGGCGGTCAGCGACGACAGGGCATACGAAAACGTGATCACCATGCCGGTGTTGATGCCCATCAGGCCGGCGGCGTCGCGGTCATTGGAGGTGGCGACGAAGGCCTTGCCATAGATGGATTTGCGGTTGAACACTTCCACCAGCAGCATCATCGCCAGCGCGCCGAACACCACCAGCAGTTCCATCGGCAGCACGTTGGCGCCCAGCACCTGGATCGGCGCCTCGGGCAGCGGCGAGGGAAAGCGCAGGTCGTCGCGGCCCCAGACATTCTCGGCCACGTTCTTGAAGATGATGCCCAGTGCGATGGTGGCCATGATCCAGCCGAACTCCGAACGCGTCTTGATGGCGGGCCGCACGCCGACGCGTTCAACCAGCACGCCTTGCGCGAAGCCGAAGATGCAGACGATGGGGATCATGACCCAGTAGTTCACGCCCAGTCCGACCAGCGTGAGCCCGACCAGCGCGCCCAGCATCAGGGCTTCGCCCTGGCCGAAGTTCAGGGTGCCGGATGTGGCGAAGGTGAGCTGGTATCCGAACGCGATGACGGCATAGATCATGCCTAGCGCGATACCGCTATAGATAAGCTGTAGAAGAATCATGGTATGTGTCGTGAGGCGCTGTGTTCCGTCCCAACCCCCTTGGGCAGAACGCTGTTGTCAGGCGACTGCATGCCGGCGCCCCGCGCACGGGGACGCCGGCGGCGGCGGCCGGGCAGCCGCCGCCGCATTGCTGCGGACGAACTTAGTTGGCCTTGACCACGCGGCCGCCCTTGACCTCGCCGATGACCACTTCCTTGGCGGTAATCGCGTCGTGGTTGTCGTGGGTGAAGGGCTTGTTGTAGGTCATCACCACGCCTTCGACGGGCGTCTGCAGGTTCTCGAGCGCCTCGCGGATCTTCGGGCCATCCGTGGAGTTGGCCTGCTTGATGGCCGCGGCCAGCAGGAAGATCGAGTCATAGCCCTGGGCTGCCGACACCGGCGAGTCGATGCGGTTGTTCTTGGGCTTGAACTTGGCCAGGTAGGCGTCGATGAACGCCTTGCGCTTGGGCGTGTCCGGGTCCTGGATGAAGGTCTGCGGCATGCGCGCGCCTTCGCCATTGGCGCCGGAGTTGTCGATGTAGTTGGCCATCGACAGCGTCCAGCTACCGATGATCGGCACCTTCCAGCCCAGCTTGGCCATGCCGTTGGCGATCTGCGCCAGCTCGGGGCCGATGCCGTAGGTCAGCACGGCTTCTGCGCCCGCGGCCTTGGCCTTGAGCAACTGGGCCGTCATGTCGACGTCCTTGATGTTGAACTTCTCGACGGCCACCGGCTTGATGCCCTTGGCGTCCAGGGCCTTTTCCAGGTCCTCGCGGCCGAGCTGGCCGTAGTTGGTGGAGTCGGCCAGGATCGCGACCTTCTTGAAGCCGCGGCGCGTGATGGCTTCTTCGACAATCATCGGCGCCTGGATGCTGTCGTGCGCCGCGTTGCGGAACACGTAGTTGTCCGGGTATTCCGGCGCCTTGAACTGGTGCGTGATGACGCTGCCGGTGGCGACGTTGTTGAACACCGGAATCTTGGCGTCCTGATAGAAGCGCTGCGAGGCCAGCGCCACGCCGGTATTGATGTAGCCGACCGTGGCCGTGACCTGTTCCTTGTTGATCAGCTCCTGGGCGATCTGCACGCCGCGTTCGTTCTTGGCTTCGTCGTCGCGCTCCACCGCGACCAGTTGCCGGCCGAGCACGCCGCCGCTCTTGTTGATTTCCTCGATGGCCAGGCGCACGCCGTCGCGCATGCTGACGCCCATGGAGGACGAGCCTCCAGTGTAGGGACCGGCCACGCCGATCTTGATGGGGTCGGCGGCGTAGCCCGCGGCCGATACGGCAAAAGCAAGGGTTCCTGCAAGCAGCTTCAAACGAAAATCCATGGATGTCTCCGTTGTAATTAGTAGAACTGCGTGGAAAACCGTGTGCCGGCGCCAGGCGGCGAGGAAAGAGGTTGGTGGCGCGCTCCTGTGTTGCGTGTTGTGACTGTCTGCTTAATCGCTTACGCGAATCTGACCGCGCGGGGTTTTTCCGCGTAAATACCTAGTACGGGCGCACGGGCGCCGGATTCGGGCGCTGCGATGCAGCATGCGATGGAAAAAGATCCGACAACGCCGAGACGCGACGCCTGCCTGTCGCGCGCGGTCATGTTCGGCGCATCCTAGCCAGCGATGCGCCAGGGTGCGCGGAATTTCCTTCCGCCCTGGGCTGGAAATTTATTCCGGCTTGGCCGGCAGGCCGCGCGGCCATTGGGATGCGCGTTCGCAGACCTCGGCCAGCCATAGGGAAAACGCTTGGGCCGCGCCGCCGGGCGGGCGCGAGATTTCGGTGCACAGGTGGTACTGGGATTCACCCGGTGTTTCGATGTCGAGCACGCGCAGCAACTTGCCTTCATCGAGCCATTCGGCGGCGAGGGTGCGGCGGGTCAAGGCGATGCCCTGGCCGGCGCGGGCCGCCGCCAGCATCATGCCCAGGTCGACGAGCCAGACGCCGCGGGCGGGCTCGGGCCAGTCCAATCCCGCCGCGGCCAGCCATGGACGCCAGGGTTCCATCGGGCAGCGCAGCAGCGCGGCGCGCGCCAGGTCCTGGGGACGGTCGAACGGGCCGTGGGCGTCGCGATAGGCCGGCGAGCACACGGCGAACACCGGGTCGGTGGTCAGCGGCCGGGCATGCAGGCCGGGGTATTTGCCGCTGCCGAAGCGGATCCAGACATCGGCGTTTGGCGGCGTGATGTCCAGGTAGGGAATGGACAGCATGATCTCCAGCTCGACGTCCGGATGGGCGGCGGTGAAACCGGGCAGCGCGGGGATCAGCACCTGGCGGGCGAAGGTGGGCGTGGAAACGACCCGCAGGGGCTCGAGCTTGGGTTCGCCGCGCTTGTGCAGCGAGGCGTCCGACAGCAGGTCGAGCGCGGTGCGCACCTGCTCCAGGTATTCGCGCCCGGCGGCGCTCAGGGTGGCGCCTCGGCTGCTGCGGATGAACAGGGTGACGTCGAGCTGCGCTTCCAGCGCGGCGATGCGCTTGCCGATGGCGCTGGCGGTGACGAAGAGTTCTTCGCTGGCGCGCTCGAACGAACCGAGCCGGGCGGCCGCCTCGAAGGCCTGGATGGCGGCCAGCGGCGGCAGGCGCACGTCTTTGGAAGGGGAGGGTCCGCGCATGATCGTCTGGCGGGCCGGCCATGCGCCCGACGAAAGAGTGGCAACCCGGCGATTATAAAAGTGCTGGACCGGGCAGTCCGTCCCCGTATTCCCTAAGCACCTGGGCGATGATCACCCGGTAGCCGTCCAGCCAGCGCGACTGCGCGGCCTTGGCCTGCTGGTGGGCGGGGTGGCGGATCAGGGCTTCCAGGGCTTCAAGCGATTCCCAGTAGTAGACATTGGCGTACAGGCCGCGCGCGGGATCTTCCCAGGCTTCCTCGCCCAGGTAGCCCGGAGTGGTCCGCGCCGCCGTGGCGATGGCCTGGTCGAGCCGGTGGAAGTCGTCGTCGAACTGCTTCTTGGCGAAGATGAAGGTGGCGGTGTAGCGCGCTGGCCTCGGGTGGGCGGGGCCAGCAGGACAGGCGGCGGTATCGGGCATGGCCGTCAGACGCCCTTGACCGCCAGGCTGATCGCCAGGCCGGCCATGACCACGGCGATGACGCCGTCCAGCACGCGCCAGGCCGAGGCGCTGGCGAAAAAGCGCGCGAACAGGCGCGAGCCGATGCCCAGCACGGCCAGCCACAGCAGGCTGGCGGTGAAGGCGCCGGCGGCGAACGCCATGCGGGCGTCCTCGAAGCCGTGGGCCAGCGAGCCCACCACCACCATGTCGAGCCAGAAATGCGGGTTCAGCAGCGAAAAGCCCAGCGCGCCCAGCATCGCGGCGCGGCGCGAGGGCACCACGTCGCGCGCGGCGGCCAGGCCGCCGGTGGCGGTCCAGGCGCGGCGCGCCGATTGCAACGCGTACCAGGACAGGAACGCCACGCCGAACCACAGCACCGCGGTGGTCAGCCACGGGAACCAGGCGGTCAGGGCCTGCAGGCCCGAGACGCTGGCGAAGATGAAGATGGCGTCGATCAGGGCGCAGATGGCGACCACCGACAGCAGGTGCGCGCGCATCAATCCCTGGCGCAGGATGAATGCGCTCTGCGCGCCGACGACGGCGAACAGGCCCAGCCCGGTGGCCGTGCCGCTGGCCCAGGCGGTGAGGAAGAGGGGGGAGGACAACGTGGCGAACATGACTGCGAACCTTTTGACTGCAACGCCTTGTGGCGGCGCTTGAATACCGGGCCGGCAGCGTCGCGCATGCCGGCAATGCAACATTTTCGCTTGCCGCCAATATGAAATACAGCTAATTTTCCTTCACTATATTAAGCAAAACTAATCCAATGAAAATCGATCATGGCAACCTGCGCGCCCTGGCCGCGGTGGTGCGCGAAGGCAGTTTCGAACGGGCCGCGCTGGCGTTGAGCGTGACGCCGTCGGCGGTGTCGCAGCGGATCAAGGCGCTCGAAGACCGCATGGGCCGGCTGCTGGTCCAGCGCACCGTGCCGGCCGCCGCCACCGCCGACGGTCAGGTACTGGTGCAATTGGCCGAGCAGACCGCGCTGCTGGAGCACGACGCGCTGAACCGGCTGGGCGTGGCGGACGACGATGTGCCGCACGCCAGCATCCCCATCGCCGTCAACCACGACAGCCTGGAGACCTGGTTCGTCGACGCGGCGCTGCAGTTTTCCAACCGCACCCGCGCCACGCTCGACATGCAGTCCGAAGACCAGGACCACACCGCCGCGCTGCTGCGCAACGGCTCGGTGCTGGGCGCGGTGACGACGCTGGCCGATCCGGTGCAGGGCTGCCGCATCCATGCGCTGGGCAGCATGCGCTACGTAGCGACGTGCACGCCGGCTTTCCACAAACGCTACTTCGCGCAAGGCGTGAACGCGCAGACGCTGGCGCAGGCGCCAGTGCTGGTGTTCAACCGCAAGGACGCCTTGCAGGCCCGCTTCGCCCACAAGATCTCCGACCCGGCGCCGTGGCAGCCGCCGGTCTGGTGGGTGCCGTCCACGCGCGCCTTCGTGCAGGCTACGCTGGGCGGGCTGGGCTGGACGATGAATCCGCTGCCGCTGGTGCAGGAACATCTTGACGCAGGTCATCTGGTGCTGCTGCGGGGCCGCGCCTGGGAGGATGTGCCCCTGTATTGGCAGCATTGGCGGGTAAACTCCGAGGCCATGGAAGCTTTGACCGACTCGGTTCTGTCAGCCGCCCGCAGCCTGGTCCGGCGGCGTTAACCCTTTAGGAGAACACCTCATGAACATCCGCAAGTTCGCCGCTGTCGCCATCCTGGGCCTGTGCGCGGCCGGGTCCGCCTGGGCCAAGGACTACAAGGTTGGCGAGGTCGAGGTCGATGATCTCTGGGTGCGCGCGTCCGCGCCGGGCCAGTCCAACGGCGCCGGCTACATGGATATCGACAACGATGCCAAGACGCCCGACCGCCTGCTATCGATCTCTTCCGACGCCGCCGAGCGCGTCGAGCTGCATACGGTCGAAACCGCCAACGGCGTGGCCAAGATGCGCCAGGTCGAGGGCGGCATTCCGCTGCCGGCCAATGGCGAGGTCAAACTTTCGCCGGGCGGCTATCACGTCATGTTCATCAAGCTGAAGGCGCCGTTCGCCGAGGGCGCCACCGTGCCGGCCACGCTCAAGTTTGAAAAGGCGGGCGAGGTGGCGGTGCAGTTCAAGGTCAAGCCGGCTTCGCACAATCCCGGCATGAGCCATGACCACGGGGCGATGAAGCACTGATCCCGCCAGGCGGTCCGGAATAAAGAAAGGCGGCAGGCTGATCGAGCCTGCCGCCTTTCTTTTGCCGCCAGCCGGCGCACGGGGTGCCGGCATGTCGATCAATACAGCCCTTGCTGGCGCATCGCGTCCGCGACCTTGACGAAGCCGGCGATGTTGGCGCCGTCCAGGTAGTTCACGTATTCGCGCTCGCTGTGGCCGTGGCGCACGCAATTCTCGTGGATGTCGCGCATGATGGCGTGCAGGCGCGTGTCCACTTCTTCGCGGGTCCACGCCAGGCGGGCCGAGTTCTGGGCCATCTCCAGGCCCGACACGGCCACGCCGCCAGCGTTGCTGGCCTTGCCCGGGGCGTACAGCACGCGGGCAGCGATGAAGGCCTTGGCGGCGTCCAGGGTGGCGGGCATGTTGGCGCCTTCGGCCACGCATTGCACGCCGTTCTTGATCAGCGTTTCGGCGTCGGCCAGCTCCAGCTCATTCTGGGTGGCGCAGGGGAGGGCCACGTCCACGGGCACGTGCCACGGGCGCTTGCCGGGTTCGTAGACCAGGCCGAATTGGCGTGCGTAGGCGTCCAGGCGGCCGCGCAGGTCATTCTTGACGTGCATCAGCGCCACCAGCTTCTCGTGGTTGAAGCCGGCTTCGTCGACCACCGTGCCGTTCGAGTCGGACACCGTCACGACCTTGGCGCCCAGCGCCATGGCCTTCTCGATGGCGTACTGGGCCACGTTGCCCGAGCCCGAGACCGACACGCGCAGGCCGTCGAACGACTTGCCGACGCGCTTGAGCATTTCCTCGGCGAAGTAGACGGTGCCGTAGCCGGTGGCTTCGGGGCGGATCAGGCTGCCGCCGAAGGTCAGGCCCTTGCCGGTGAAGACGCTGGCGGTGGAGTTCGACAGCTTCTTCATCATGCCGGCCATGAAGCCGACTTCACGCGCGCCCACGCCGATGTCGCCGGCCGGCACGTCGGTGTCCGGGCCCAGGTGGCGGTACAGCTCGATCATCAGGGCCTGGCAGAAGCGCATGACTTCGGCGTCGGACTTGCCCTTGGGGTCGAAGTCGGAGCCGCCCTTGCCGCCGCCCATGGGCAGCGTGGTCAGCGAGTTCTTCAGGGTCTGCTCGAACGCCAGGAACTTCAGGATCGACAGGTTCACCGAGGGGTGGAAACGCATGCCGCCCTTGAACGGGCCGATGGCCGAGCTGTGCTGGATGCGGAAAGCGCGGTTGACCTGCGCCTGGCCCTTGTCGTCGGTCCAGCACACGCGGAACTGGATCACGCGTTCCGGTTCCACCAGGCGCTCGAGCAGGGCGTGCTCGGCGTAGTGGGGGTGCTTTTCGATGAAAGGCCACAGACTCAGCATCACCTCCTGGACGGCTTGCATGAATTCCGGTTGCTGCGGATCGCGCACGGCGACGCTACGCAGGAAGTCGTCCAGACGCTGCACTTTCAACATGATCTCCTTGGGGGCGCTTCGAATGAGTGCGGAGATGCGCTTTTTTGGGGCGTCGAATCTCCGGATTGGTGCAATACGCACCGGCTTGGTGCGAGATTGTAGGGCTAATTTGTTGCCCTGCGCAAAGCCGGGAGGCGCGCCATCATCTTGATATCAAAGCACTTTTTTCTTATTTTATTGGGGTCGCATTAGACTTTGGCGAGTGGGCGGAGAACCCGAGATTTCATAGGTGAAGCCATGGGGCATTGAATTCACAGGGAAAATTTATATGTCCCCAATATAATTGAGATCTCGGGCGCGGTGTGGGATCGCCGCCTCATAGGGGAATCCGGCCTTTTGGCGGGATATGGTCCTCATCTTGCGAGGTCAGTTCTGCTTTATATGTCCCTAATTTTATTTTGAACAGAATCATGCTCGGGCGGCGGACTTCGGCTCCCCGCCGCCCGCGTCTTCAGAGCGTGGCGTCGTAGTCGATGGTCAGCGGCGCGTGGTCGGAAAAGCGTTCGTCCTTGTAGATGGCGACGCTGCGCGCGCGGGCGGCGATGCCCGGCGTGGCGATCTGGTAGTCGATGCGCCACCCGACGTTCTTGGCCCAGGCCTGGCCTCGGTTGCTCCACCAGGTGTATTGGTCGGGGCGGTCGTCGATGGTGCGGAACACGTCCACAAAGCCGCGCTTGTCGAAGACGTCGGTCAGCCAGGCGCGTTCCTCGGGCAGGAAGCCGGAGTTCTTCAGGTTGCCCTTCCAGTTCTTGAGATCGATTTCCTTGTGGGCGATGTTCCAATCGCCACAGATGATGAATTCGCGGCCGGTCTTCTTGTGTTCGTGCATCAACTCGTCGATCCATGGGCCGAAGCGGTCCAGGAAGCGGTACTTGGCCTGCTGGCGTTCGTCGCCGCTGGAGCCGGAGGGCAGGTAGGCGCTGATCACGGACAGGTTTTTCCAGTCGGCGCGGATGACGCGGCCTTCCGGGTCGAACTCCTCGCAGCCCAGGCCGATGTTGACGCGCTCGGCCGCGTCGCGCAGGTAGATGCCGACGCCGCTGTAGCCTTTCTTGACGGCATGGTGGAAGTGGCCGGTGTAGCCCGGCGGGTGGCGCAGGTCATCGGTCAGATCCTCGTCGGACACCTTGATTTCCTGCAGGCACAGCACGTCGGCGGCGTGCTTTTCCATCCAGGGTTGCAGGCCCTTGCGGAAGGCGGACCGGATGCCATTGAGGTTGATCGACGTGATGCGCAGCAAAGCGGGACTCCTGTAGAGCGGCCGGAAACGGCCGGAACAATGCCAGGAATTTAACCGACTGGGCGACGTTGTCCGGGAAAGGCCCCGACAGCGGATAAAATGCCGGGGTTTGCCACCTCCCGGATCCTCCTCGCATGTCTGCCGCCCACACCGCCTCCGCCACCTCGCTCGACTTTGTCCGCTTCGCCCTGAACGAAGGCGTGCTGCGCTTTGGCAGCTTCAAGGTGAAGTCCGGTCGTATCAGTCCCTATTTCTTTAATGCGGGCCTGTTCAACAGCGGCGCATCGGTCGGCAAGCTGGCGGGTTTCTACGCCCAGGCGCTCCTGGATTCGGGCGTGGCCTTCGACATGCTGTTCGGCCCGGCCTACAAGGGCATCCCGCTGGCCACGGCAACCGCTGTCGCGCTGGCCAGCCATCCCGAGATGCAGGGCCGCAGCGACGTGCCGTTTGCCTACAACCGCAAGGAAGCCAAGGACCACGGCGAAGGCGGCACCCTGGTGGGCGCGCCGCTCAAGGGCAAGGTCGTCATCATCGACGATGTGATCACCGCGGGCACCTCGGTGCGCGAGTCGGTGGAGATCATCCGCAGCGCCGGCGCCGAGCCGGCCGCGGTGCTGATCGCCATGGACCGCATGGAACGCGCGGGCGCCGACGACGCGCTGTCGGCGCACTCGGCGGTGCAGGACGTGGCCAAGACCTATGGCATTCCGGTGGTGGCGATTGCATCGCTGGCGGACATCATGGCGTTGCTGCAGGACGACGCCGCGTTCGCCGAGCACCGCGAGGCGGTGCAGGCGTACCGGACGAAGTACGGGGTGAAGTAAGCGCGAGTCGGCCAAGGCATTGCCGGCCACCGTATCGCGCGACAGGCTCGTCAAGCCTGTGGGTCGGCTCATGCCCAACGACCAACACGCCGCTCGCATGTGCCGCTTGCGCCAGACGTTTGTCGAACGTGGCTAGCGCCGCACCGCGCCATAACGCGAGTTCCAGGTACGATGCGTCGTAAACGGTAAGCCCGTGTTCGCGGGCGAGCCGCTCGCATTGAGGCAACCAGGCGGTAGAGGGGCGCGATTCGTTGACGACGGGTACGCTGTTCAGCACGGCAGAGAATTTGGCCAATATGGCTGCCGTGGCCTGTTGCTGCCGCTCGACGCGCAAGGTGCCTTGAGCCACTTCCATTGGCCAGATCTGCGGGACAAGGATGGCTTCGCCGTTCAGGTCGTCCAGGATGGCAAACGCCTGTTCGCTGCAGGTTTGACTGGGCAATCGCAGCCAGCTCAACGCAACCGAGGCATCGAGCACGAGCTTCATTCGCGGACCCCTTTGACGGCGTACCACCAGGTGGCTTCGTCGGTGTACGGGATGGCCGGGAACCGTTTCAGTTCTTCTATCGCATTGTGACCCGCTTCGGTCATCAGGGGATTGACCCGCCTGAGCTGCGCTTGCGCCAGACCGTCATGGGTGATGACAACGAACACACCATCGTTTGCGGCTTGGATCATTTCGTCGAGTCGATCCGCAACTTGTTCGCGTGGGATGGATAGGTAGGGGGCGTTCATGGCCGAAATCTCCAGTCGGAATTGACCGGATCATTCTTGGCCAAGCAAAAGGCCGCGACAAGATGCCGCGGCCATAGGAGTGGTCTGATCTTGCGCGCCGCCTCGAGGTCGGGGTGGCGCAGAGGGATCAGCTATCCAGCTTCTGCTTGAGCAGGTCGTTGACCTGCTGCGGGTTGGCCTTGCCGCGCGCGGCCTTCATGATCTGGCCGACCAGCGAGTTGAACGCCTTCTGCTTGCCGGCGCGGTACTCCTCGACGATGGCCGGATTGGCCGCCAGCACCTCGTCGATCATGGCGCCGATGGCGCCGGTGTCGCTGATCTGCTTCAGGCCGCGGGCCTCGATGATGGCGTCGGCCTGACCGCCGTTTTCGCCTGCCCACATGGCGCCGAACACTTCGCGCGCGATCTTGTTGGAGATCGTGCCGTCGATGATGCGGTTGATCAGCGCGGCCAGGGCCGGCGCCTGCACCGGCGCCTCGGCGATGGCCTTTTCTTCCTTGTTCAGGGTGGCGGCCACTTCGCCCATGATCCAGTTGGCGGCCAGCTTGGCCTGGCCGGCCGGCAGCGCGTGCGCCACGGCCTCGAAATAGGCGGCCAGATCGCGGCTGACGGTCAGTTGGGCGGCGTCGTAGGCCGGCAGGCCATACTCGGACTCGAAGCGGGCGCGCTGGGCGGCCGGCAGTTCGGGCATGGCGGCGCGGACCTGGTCGACCCATTCGCGCGAGATCACGAGCGTGGGCAGGTCGGGATCGGGGAAGTAACGGTAGTCGTGCGCGTCTTCCTTGCTGCGCATGCTGCGGGTTTCGTCGCGGTCGGCGTCGTACAGGCGGGTTTCCTGGACCACGGTGCCGCCGTCCTCGATCAGCTCGATCTGGCGCCGCGCTTCATACGTGATGGCGCGTTCCAGGAAGCGGAACGAGTTGACGTTCTTGATCTCGGTGCGGGTGCCGAATTCCTTTTGGCCGACCGGACGCACGGAGACGTTGGCGTCGCAGCGGAACGAGCCTTCCTGCATGTTGCCGTCGCAGATGCCGAGCCACACCACCAGGCTGTGCAGGGCGCGGGCGTAGGCCACGGCCTCGGCGGCCGAGCGCATTTCCGGTTCGGTGACGATTTCCAGCAGCGGCGTGCCGGCGCGGTTCAGGTCGATGCCGCTGGCCGGCGAGCCGTTGGCCAGGGTGAAATTGTCGTGCGAGGACTTGCCCGCGTCTTCTTCCAGGTGCGCGCGCGTCAGGTTGACGGTCTTTTCTTCCTCGCCGACGAAGAACGACAGCGAACCGCCCACCACCACCGGCAGTTCGTACTGGCTGATCTGGTAGCCCTTGGGCAGGTCGGGGTAGAAGTAGTTCTTGCGGGCGAACACCGAACGCGGCGCGATCTCGGCGCCGACCGCCAGGCCGAAGCGGATGGCGCGTTCGGCGGCGCCGCGGTTCATGACCGGCAGGCTGCCGGGCAGGGCCAGGTCGACTTCGTTGGCGTGGGTGTTGGGCGCGGCGCCGAACTCGGTGCTGCTGCCCGAAAAGATCTTGGAGTCGGTGGAAAGCTGCGTATGCGTTTCCAGGCCGATGACGATTTCCCAGTTCATTGTTTAGGCGTCCTGCTGGGCCGGCGAGGCTTTGTGCCAGTCGGTGACTTGTTGGTAGCGGTCGGCGATGGCCAGAAGGCGGCCTTCGTCGAAGTAATTGCCGATGATCTGCAGGCCGACGGGGCGGCGATTCTCGCTTCCTCCGAAACCGCACGGAACCGACATGGCCGGCAGGCCCGCCAGGCTGACGCCCAGCGTGTAGACGTCGGCCAGCCAGTCGGCGGTGGGGTCGTCGCGGTTGTCGCCGATGTTCTTGGCCACCGTCGGGGTCACCGGGCCCATGATGACGTCGCACTGGCCGGCGAAGGCGCGCTGGAAGTCCTGGGCGATCATGCGGCGCACGCGCTGGGCCTGCAGGTAATAGGCGTCGTAATAGCCGTGCGACAGCACGTAGGTGCCGATCAGGATGCGGCGCTTGACCTCGTCGCCGAAACCTTCGGCGCGCGAGCGGCTGATCATCTCGTTCAGGTCGCCGTACTGCTTGGCGCGGTGGCCGTAGCGCACGCCGTCGTAGCGCGCCAGGTTGCTCGACGCTTCGGCGGGGGCGATGACGTAGTAGGCGGGGATGGCCAGCTCGGTGCGCGGCAGCGACACCGGCACGCGCACCGCGCCCAGGGCTTCGAACTGGGCCAGAGCGGCCTGCACCGCGGCGGCCACGTCCGGGGCCAGGCCGGCGCCGAAGTATTCCTCGGGCACGCCGATGCGCAGGCCCTTCAGGGGCTGGCTGCCGGCGGCGTCGAACCTGCCTTGCGCGGCGTCGAAATCGCGCCGCACGCGGCCCGGTTCGTTGATGGCGGCGTCGCATTTCTCGAGGCTGGTGGCGTCGCGCGGGTCGAAGCCGCTGATGACGTCCAGCAGTTCGAGCAGATCGCGGCTGCTGGGGGCCAGCGGGCCGGCCTGGTCCAGGCTCGAGCCGAAGGCGACCATGCCGTAGCGCGACACGGTGCCATAGGTCGGCTTGATGCCGCTGACGCCGCACAGCGCGGCGGGCTGGCGGACCGAGCCACCGGTGTCGGTGCCCGTGGTGGCGGCCACCAGGCGGGCGGCGACGGCCGCGGCCGAACCGCCCGACGAGCCGCCGGGCACGGCGGCCGGATCCCAGGGGTTGCGGACCGCGCCGTAGGCCGAGTTTTCGTTGCCCGAGCCCATGGCGAACTCGTCGCAGTTGAGCTTGCCCAGCGACACGGCGCCGGCGGCCTGCAGGCGCTCGACCACGGTGGCGTCGAACGGGCTGACGTAGCCGTCCAGCATCTTGCTGCCGGCGGTGGTGCGCCAGCCGCGGGTGACGAAGGCGTCCTTGTGGGCGATGGGCACGCCGGCCAGCGGGCCGGCATTGCCGGCGGCCAGCGCGGCGTCGGCGGCGCGGGCCTGGGCCAGCGTCAATTCGGCGTCAATATGTAAGAAGGCGTTCAGGCCGCTGGCCGCTTCGGCGGCCGCGAGCGAGCTTTGCGCCAGCTCGACGGCGCTGACCTGGCGTTGGTCGAGGGCCGCGCGCAGGGCGGCGATCCCCTCGAATTGGGTGTGCAGGGCGGGTTGGGTCATGGCTTAATCGAGAACCTTGGGGACCAGGAAAAGACCGTCCTGGGCATCGGGGGCGTTGGCCAGCAGTTCGGCGCGGCGGGCCTCCGAGGCGGATTCGGTCACGGCGTCCTGGCGCAGGCGCAGCACGATGTCCTCGTGGGCCGACAGCGGGTGGGCGAGGGGTTCGACGCCCTGGGTGTCGACGGCCTGCAGCCGTTCGATCAGGTGGAGGATGCCATTGAGCTCGGCCTGCGC
The DNA here is from genome assembly GCF_044232075.1 of Achromobacter sp. EB05. Classification (NCBI taxonomy): domain Bacteria; kingdom Pseudomonadati; phylum Pseudomonadota; class Betaproteobacteria; order Burkholderiales; family Alcaligenaceae; genus Achromobacter; species Achromobacter sp. EB05. The sequence goes on along the minus strand of NZ_CP155917.1, from coordinate 5,951,139 downwards.
GTGGCCGCGCTGGTCCGGGGTCAGTTCGATTCTGGCCAGCCTGGCAATGCGGGCCACATCTGTGTCATTGAGCGCCATGGGGATTGCAAATATAGAGAAGCGGAGGCCGAGGGGGGACTGGGCAGTATGCACATGCCAAACCCGTTACAAAGCTTGAATAGCCTGCATTTATGCGCTATTTCCGGGGAAATTATAAGTTATGATTCACGGTTTAATCGCCGTGATGACAGGCGCACCCAGGCTTTCCTGGGCCGTACGCCCCGCGGCATGACCCCAATTCCCCCCAGAATTTAGCTGAGCTCCCATGTTCGGATTCCTGCGCAGTTATTTTTCCAGCGATATGGCGATCGACCTCGGTACCGCCAATACGCTGATCTACGTCCGCGGCAAGGGCATCGTGCTCGATGAGCCCTCCGTGGTCGCTATCCGTCATGAAGGCGGGCCGCACGGCAAGAAAATCATCCAGGCCGTCGGCCAGGAGGCCAAGCAGATGCTGGGTCGCGTGCCCGGCAACATCGAGGCCATCCGGCCCATGAAGGACGGCGTCATCGCCGACTTCACGGTCACCGAGCAGATGCTCAAGCAGTTCATCCGCATGGTGCACCCGCGCAACATGCTGGCGCCCAGCCCGCGCATCATCGTCTGCGTGCCCTGCGGTTCCACCCAGGTTGAACGCCGCGCCATCCGCGAATCGGCCCTCGGCGCCGGCGCCTCGCACGTGTTCCTGATCGAAGAACCCATGGCCGCGGCCATCGGCGCCGGCCTGGCCGTCTCCGACGCCAGCGGCTCCATGGTCGTGGACATCGGCGGGGGCACCACCGAAGTGGCGGTCATCTCGCTGGGCGGCATGGTCTACAAGGGTTCGGTGCGCGTCGGCGGCGACAAGTTCGACGAGGCCATCGTCAACTACATCCGCCGCAACTACGGCATGCTGATCGGCGAACCCACCGCCGAACTCATCAAGAAGGAAATCGGCTCGGCCTTCCCGGGTTCCGAGGTCCGCGAAATCGAAGTCAAGGGCCGCAACCTGGCCGAAGGCGTGCCGCGCAGTTTCACGGTGTCGTCCAACGAAATCCTGGAATCGCTGACCGACCCGCTCAACCAGATCGTCTCGGCCGTCAAGATCGCCCTGGAGCAGACCCCGCCCGAACTCGGCGCCGACATCACCGACAAGGGCATTGCCCTGACCGGCGGTGGCGCGCTGCTGCGCGACCTCGACCGCCTGCTGCAGGAAGAGACCGGCCTGCCGGTGGTGGTCGCCGATGATCCCCTGACCTGCGTCGTGCGCGGCTGCGGCGAGGCGCTGGAACATCTTGAGAAACTGGGCGCGATCTTCATCAACGACTAATTCCGCCCGCCAGCCCGGAGCCCCGCTTTTTCCAGGCTCCGGCCGCTGCGGGGGCTGCGGGCGCGGGCGCCCGGGCTGAGATTCATGCAACGACAAGGGACTCCCCCCCTATTCAGGCGCGGCCCTCCCGCGGAGGTGCGGCTGGTCATCCTGGTCGTCCTGGCACTGGCTCTGATCATCATGGATTCGCAGTGGCGCATGCTGGAACCGGCGCGCCGCGCGATGTCCGTGGCGCTGTATCCCTTCCAGCGCGCCGTCATGGCGCCGCGCGACCTGGTCCAACAGGTCAACGAGTGGGTCAATGCCGCCAACCTCATCCGCACTGAAAACGAAGCCCTGCAGCGCCAGCGCATCGAGTTGGCCCAGGTTGCCACGCACGCGGCCCAGTTGGCCGCCGAAAACGCGCAATTGCGCCGCCTGCTTGGCGTGACCGATACCGTGGCGCAGTCGGCCGTGGTGGTGGAAGTGCTGTACGAGCCTACCAACGCCTTCAACCAGCGGCTGGTGTTCAACAAGGGCAGCAAGGCCGGCCTGGCGCCGGGCATGCCCGTGATCGATGAAGGCGGCGTGGTCGGCCAGATCGTGCGCGTGACCCCCATGACGGCCGAAGCCGCCCTGGTCACCGACGAGCAGGTGTCCATTCCGGTGCAACTGCTGCGCAATGGCCTGCGGCTGATCGCCTTTGGCGGGAACTCTCCCGGCAAGATGGAGGTCCGTTACCTCGCGGCCAATGCCGACATCAAGGAAGGCGATACGATCGTCACCAGCGGTGTCGGCGGGCTGTTTCCCGCCGGCCTGCCGGTGGCCAAAGTAACCTCGGTCGAGCGCGATACCGCTTCCGGCTTCGCGCGCGCCGTCTGCGAACCGCTGGCCCACCCTGAACGCTATCGCCACTTCCTGGTCCTGCAGGTGGACGTGGAACGTGCCGAGTCCAACCGTCAGGAGGTCGATTCCGGTGGATCGGACTAACCAACAATCATCCGGGCAACCGCGGCGCCGGCTGGGCACGCCCAGCAACGTCCACCCGGAACGCCTGTCGGGCCCCGCGCACGGGGTGTTCGTCTGGGGCACCATCCTGCTGGTCTGGCTGGTGTCGCTGCTGCCCTGGCGCCTGTGGCAGGGCGCGCCGGACGTCCTGATCCTGATCATCGCCTTCTGGTGCGTGCACGAGCCGCGCCGTGTCGGCCTGTTCACCGCCTTCTTTTTCGGCCTGCTGATGGACGTGCATGACGCCGGCCTGCTCGGCGAGCACGCGCTGTCCTACACCTTGGTCGCCTACGGCGCCGTGGTGCTGCACCGCCGCCTGCAACGGTTCGACCTCTGGAGCCAGGCCATGCACATGCTGCCTGTGTTCCTGATCGCCCGTTTCCTCACCCAGATCATCCACGCCTGGCTGGCCGGCAAGTGGCCGGGTTGGGATTGGGGCGTCAGCGTGGCCATCACGGCCGCCCTGTGGCCGCTGGCGGGCTGGGTGCTGCACTTGCCGCAGCGCGGCGCCGACGACGCCGAATCTTCCTCCGCCTGACGGCGGCGCCGCGTCTCATGTTCGAATTCAAGAAAACCGGCCAGCAGCAGAAGCAGCGCTTTCGCCTGCGCGCCTGGGTGGGCGGCGTGTTCGCGCTGGCCTGCTTCGGCGTGCTGGTGGGCCGGTTCTGGTACCTGCAGGTCGACCGCTACGAAGGCCTGTCCGAGCGCGCCGACCGCAACCGCATCGCGGTGGTGCCGATCCCGCCGCGCCGCGGCGAGATCCTCGACCGCAACGGCGAGGTGCTGGCGCGCAACTACCGCACCTACACGCTTGAAGTGGTGCCGGCGCAGGCCGGCAACATGAATGCGCTGTTCGAGCGGTTGACGCAGGTGGTCTACATCAGCCCGGCCGACCAACGCCGCTTCAAGCGCCGCGCGGCCGAGTCCAGCCGTTACGCCAGCCTGCAACTGCGCAACAACCTCAATGAAACCGAGGCCGCCTGGTTCGCCGCCCACGCCTTCCAGTTTCCGGGTGTCGAGCTGCGCGCGCGCTGGGTGCGCGAGTATCCGCAAGGCCAGTCCGCCGCCCACGTGGTCGGCTACATCGGCCGCATTGCCGAGGGCGACATCGAGGAACTCGAGCGCGCCGGCCAATTGGGCAATTACCGGGGCACTGACGTCATCGGCAAGAAGGGCATCGAGAAAACCTGGGAAGAAGCCCTGCACGGCCGCACCGGCCTCGAAGAAGTGGAAGTGACCGCGGGCGGACGCCCCATGCGCACGCTGCGCAGGATCGATCCCGTGCCTGGTTCGGACATCATGCTGTCGATCGACCTGGGCCTGCAGAAGGTGGCCGAGGAAGCCTTCGTCGGCCAGCGTGGCGCGCTGGTGGCGATCGATCCCGACACCGGCGAGGTGCTGGCCTTCGTATCGCAGCCTTCGTTCGACCCCAACCTGTTCGTCGATGGCATCGACGTGGACAACTGGCGCATGCTGAACGAATCGCCGGACCACCCGCTGATCAATCGGCCTCTGTACGGCACCTATCCGATCGGCTCGACCTACAAGCCCTTCGTTGGCCTGGCGGCGCTGGAGCTGGGCAAGCGCCGCGCCACCGACCGCATCTCCGATCCCGGCTACTTCGAGTTCGGCGGCCAGAAATTCCGCAACGCCGGCGGCGCCGCCTATGGCATGACCGACATGCACAAGGCCATCGTGGTGTCGTCGGATACGTATTTCTATTCGCTGGGCCCCGAGATCGGCGTGAACGCGCTGCACGATTTCACCAAGCAATTCGGCTTCGGCCAGATCACCGGCATCGACCTAGAAGGCGAAAAGCGCGGCGTGCTGCCGTCCACCGACTGGAAGCGTTCGGCCTACAAGGACAAGGAACGCCAGCGCTGGTACGCCGGCGAGACCATCTCCGTCGCCGTGGGCCAGGGCTACAACGCCTTCACATTGCTGCAGTTGGCGCAGGGCACCTCAACGCTGGCCAACGACGGGTTGTACCGCCGTCCGCACCTGGTGCACGCGGTGCGGGATCCGCGCTCGGGCGTGGCCAAGCCCACCGAGTCCGCGCCCGACTACCGCATCCCGCTCAAGCAGGCCAACGTCGACGTCATCAAGAACGCCATGGCCGACGTGGTCCGCGCCGGCACGGCGCGCCGCGCGTTTGCCAATGCACCCTACCAGGCCGCCGGCAAGACCGGCACGGCCCAGGTTTTCAGCCTGCGTGGCGGCCACTACCGCGCCAGCGCCATCGACGAACGCCTGCGCGACCACGCGCTGTTCATGGGTTTCGCGCCGCTGGAACACCCGCGCATCGCGGTCGCCCTGATCGTCGAGAACGCCGGCTGGGGCGCCAGCGTGGCCGCGCCGGTGGCGCGCAAGGTATTCGACTACTGGTTGTCCAAGGACCGCCAGGACAAGATCCAGCGCCCCGAGCGCAACGCGTCGACGGCCTCGGTCGAAACCATCACCTCCGACCTGGTGCGCCAACAATGAAGCGTCTCGGCCTGATCCTGCTGCGCGTCTTCACTGCCTTCGACTGGCCGCTGCTGGCGATCCTGATGATGTTCGCCGCGCTCGGCCTGACCGTCATGCATTCGGCGGTGGGCGGCACCGACTGGCGCTTCGCCGAGCAGTCGCGCAACTTCATCATCGCCTTCTTCGCCATGTGGACCATGGCGCTGATCCCGCCCAAGTGGCTGATGAAGCTGGCCTTGCCGTTCTACGTGGTCGGCGTGGTGCTGCTGCTGGGCGTGGAATTCTTCGGCGAGACCAGCAAGGGCGCGACGCGCTGGCTCAACCTGGGCGTGACCCGCATCCAGCCGTCCGAGATGATGAAGATCGCCGTGCCCATGATGCTGGCCTGGTACTTCCAGCGCCACGAGGGCGCGGTCCGCATCCGCGACTTCCTGGCCGCCGCCGCGATGCTGGCGGCCCCTTTCGGCCTGATCGTGTTGCAACCCGACCTGGGCACCGCGCTGCTGGTGTTCGGCGCCGGTTTCTTCGTCATCTACTTTGCCGGCCTCTCATTCAAGCTGCTGGTCCCGGTCATGCTGGCCGGCATCATCGGCATCGGCACGCTGGTGTACTACGAAGACCAGTTATGCGAACCGGACGTCAACTGGGTGGTGCTGCACGACTACCAGAAGCACCGCGTCTGCACGCTGCTCAACCCCAGTTCCGACCCGCTCGGCAAGGGCTTCCACACGATCCAGTCGATGATCGCGGTGGGCTCGGGCGGCGTCTACGGCAAGGGTTACATGAAGGGCACGCAGACCCATCTGGACTTCATTCCCGAACGCACCACCGACTTCATCTTCGCCGTCTACGCCGAGGAATTCGGCCTGTACGGCGGCATCGCCATCCTGGTGCTGTACGGCCTGATGATGGCCCGCGGCCTGACCATCGCTTCGCGCGCGTCATCGCAGTTCGGGCGGTTGCTGTCCGGGGCGTTGACGATGATGCTGTTCATCTATGTATTTGTGAACGTGGGCATGGTGACGGGGATTCTGCCTGTGGTCGGGGTGCCATTGCCGTTCATGAGCTATGGGGGGACGGCCCTGTTCACCATGGGGATCGCGTTTGGGATCATGATGAGCATTAGTCGGCATCGGTCGGTCAAGAGCTGATTTTTTCTTCGTAGGCCGCCCGGGGCGGTGGGCGCACGGGTGGGCGCGCCTACGATTGCGGTCCGGAGCGTTCGCTCCGGACTTCCCCGTCCTCAACCTCGTCCGCCTTCGGCTCCCTACGGTTTCCGTCGGGCGCATCTGAACGGCGCGCCCACCCGTGCGCCCACCGCCCCGGGCTACCGGTGTCGAGGAATGTGACGCTGCTGCAGCGTGGGGTAAGGAGAGAGTCTTGCGTCGCCCGCCGATGATGGCCGCGCGGGCGGCCATCAACGGCATACATGGTGTCTGGCGTCGGGGCGGGGTTCGCTGCGCGTGGGTGACGAGTGGGGTTCTGATAACTCCGCATGGTCAGGGGAGGGGCGGTGGTGGTCGGCGCGGCGTAGAACGTAGTGCGCGTGACGGGCCTGTCGCGCCGACCACGCCGATGAACATCACACGTCCCTCACCAGCGGCTACGCCGCCACCCCCTCGACGTTTCCACATCGCGTAAGCCCAAAAAGGCCGCCCGCGCGGCCGGCTTTGGGCGGGCCCCGCAAGATCCTCCCCTCCATTCCAGTCGTTGGCAAAAACGCCAAGCACACTGCTCGTCCCTGCAATGGCGAAACCAAGACGACGTGAGCCCGTTGCGTTGGCGGGCGGGGGAGGCGGGGCGTGTAGATGCGCCCGAGGGAAACCGTAGGGAGCCGAAGGCGTACGAGGTTGACAACGGGGCAGTCCGGAGCGAACGCTCCGGACCGCAATCGTAGCCCCGCCGCCCCCGCCCGCCAACGCAACGGGCGGCTCAAGAACCCCTGAGCCGCCCGCAAAAACAACCGTAAACACAAACCCTCAAGGCAACGCTTCAGGCACCCCTAAGTCCGCGGCCAGCTTCTTCAATCCATCCCAGATTGGGGGCGCGAATTCCAGCGACTCCGCGTTCAGCTCGCGGTTGCGGGCTTCGTACTCGCCCGGATACTGGACGCCGTCCACGCCCGGTTGCGGCGGGCAGGCATGCAGGTAGTCGATGAACGCGCCCACTTCCATCGAGCGCCAGTCGGTATTGAAGTCCACCTGCGGATCCAGCAGCAGCGCGAACATGTTGTTCGTCGCCACCCCGTTGCGCGGATGCTCCGGCTGGATCGTGCCGCCGCCGGACAGCACGCCCGCCAGCAGCTCGGCCACCAGGCCCATCGCGTAACCCTTGTGGCCGCCGAACGGCAGCAGGGCGCCCGGCGGATCGGTGAACAGCGCGCCCGGATCCGTGGTCGGATTGCCCTGCGCATCGATCAGCGACCCCGGAGGCGCCTGCTCGCCCTTGGCCGCCAGCACGCGCGCCTTGTTCACCGCGATCGAGCTGGTCGCCATGTCGACGATGAACGGCGGGCGGCCGCCCGGCAACGGGCCGGCAAAGCACAGCGGATTGGTCGTCAGGCAGGCGCGCGCGCCGCCGAAAGGCGCCACCGTGGGGGCACGGTTGATCACGTTGGTGAAGGCCAGCAGGATCAGGCCCTTGGCCGCCACCATCTCGCCGTAGTGGCCCATGCGGCCCAGGTGATGGCTGCGGCGCAGCGTCAGGATGCACTGGCCGTGCGCCTGCGTGCGCTCGATGGCCTGCTCGATCACGACCTTGCCCACGTACTGGCCCAGGCCGTTGTGGCCGTCGTAGGCCAGCATGGCGCCACGGTCGTTGAGCAGTTCGGGGCGGCCGTCGGCCTGCGCCAGGCCTTCGGCCAGCACACGCCGATAGTTGGTCAGGATGGACAGGCCGTGGCTGGTGTAGCCCACGCGGTCGGACTCCACCAGGTGCTCGGCCACGTCGCGCGCGATATCTTCCGGCACGCCTTGCGCCATCAGCACGCGACGGCCGTATTCATTGGCTTGGGCAATGGAGATCTTCATGATGCGGTCTCCTTACAGCCAGCCCAGCCAGCGCCAGTAGGTCATGCCCATCAGCATCATCAGCGCGTAGCCGATGATGGTGACCAGGATGCCGACCTTGGCGAACTGCTTGGCGTTGAAGGTTTCCGTGCCCAGGCACACCATGTTCTGCGGCGCGTTGATCGGCAGGATGAAGCCATAGCTCACCACGAAGCCCAGCAGCATGGTCATGCCCAGGCGGCTGAAGTCGCCCGGCAGCGTGGCCAGCACCGAGATCAGGATCGGCAGCATCGCCGAGGTCAGCGCGGTGGCGCTGGCGAACCCCAGGTGGATGATGATCAGGAAGGCCGACAGGATCGCGAAGATGGCCAGCGGGCCGAGATGGTCCAGGCCGGTGTGCGCCACCACCTGGTTGCCCAGCCATTGGCCGGCCTGCGTGGTCAGCAGCGCGGTGCCCAGGCTGATGCCGACGCCGAAGACGATCACGGTGCCCCATGGAATGCGCGATTGCACGTCTTTCCACGTCATCACGCCAAAGCGCGGCAACAGCAGCAGCACCAGGCCGAAGTAGGTGGTGGAGGTGGTGTCGAACTTGTGCAGCTTGCCTTCGGTCGACCAGAACAGCAGCAGCATGACCGACACGGCCATCAGGCGCTTTTGCGCGCCCGTCATCGGGCCAAGCTCGAGCAGCGATTTCTCGACGGCTTCCTTGCCCCCCGCGATGCTGTCGCTCTCCGGCGGCAGCAGCTTGAGCACGATGATGATCAGCACGGCCGACATGATCAGCGACCACGGTGCGCCCGCGATCAGCCAGTCCGACCAGGCCACGCGCTGGCCCAGCATCTTTTCCATGAAGCCGACGGTCAGCAGGTTCTGCGCGGCGGCGGTTTGGATGCCGACGTTCCAGATGCTGGTGGCCTGCGCCACGATGATCATGATGCCGGCGGCGATGTTCGAGCGCTTGTCCACGCCGAAGGCCGCGATCACGCCCATCATGATGGGCACCACGGCGGCGCTGCGGGCGGTCGCGCTGGGCACCACCAGGCTCAGCACGATGGTCACCGCGATACATCCGATCAGGATGCGGCGCGTGCTGGTGCCGACCTTGGACAGCGTCACCAGCGCGATGCGCCTGTCCAGCCCGGTGAAGGTCATGGCCGCGGCGATGAACAGGGCGCCGGTGACCAGCGCGAGCGCCGAGTTGGCAAAGCCGGTCAAGGCCATGCTGATGGCAGCCGAGGTGCCGTACAGCACCTGGGGATCCTTGATTGTGGGCGCGGTGCCCAGCAGGAAGGCCATCAGCGTCGTGATCATGATCGCGCTGGCTTCGTAGGACACGGCTTCCGTGATCCACACCACCACCGCGAAGGCCAGGATGGCCAGCATGCGATGCCCTGCGACCGGCAGGTCGGCGGGCAGCGGCAGCATCAGCACGCCGATCATGACGATGAAGCCGGCGACCAGGCCGATCGGGATTTTTGTTTTCTTGGGGGCTTGCGAGGCAGGGACAGCGGTTTCCGCAGTCATATCCATCTCCGGTTGAGGTCAAACTGACGGCGCCTCGTTGCCAAGCCTTGGCTGGTGCAGAACGAAGTGCCGACGCTACAGAATGATCGTGACGGCATTAAGGAAAACCCGTATTGATAGATGTCAATTTGGGGGACAATCGTGCTTGTCGGAAAACCGATCCGGAGATTATGCTCGTCGGCTGCCGAAAATCGCAACCCTGCGAATGTTGCATAAAAACAAACAAATGCAGGGATCGCAGTCGCACAAGACCGCTAATTCGTTCGTGTTATGACGCGAATAAGGTCAACCCAGCGCCAGGCGCAACTGTTCGTCCAGGTGCTGTGTGGGTAACACGCGCCAGCCGCTCTGGGCGTAGCGCAGCCATCGGCCCAGCACCAGGTGCGTCAGCAGGCTTGCGTGCGCGGCCACGTTGGCCTCGGGCGGCAGGCCGCCATCGCTGACGGCGATGCGCAGCGATTGCTTCAACGACGCCTCGATGCGGTCGTTGATGTGGTTGATCCGTTCCTGCAGGCGATTGTCCTCGGTGACCAGGGCGTCCCCGGTCAGCACCCGCGTCATGCCCTTGTTGCGTTCCGAGAACGTCAGCAGCATCGATACCGTCTGGTGGGCCTGCGACAGGCCGTAGGGCTCGGCGGTCGCGATCTGGTTCACCAGCGTGAAGATGCTGGTCTCGATGAACTCGATCAATCCCTCGAACATCTGCGCCTTGCTGGCGAAGTGCCGGTACAACGCGGCTTCCGAGACCGCCAGGCGCGCGGCCAGCGCCGCCGTGGTGATGCGCGAAGCGTGCGGCTGCTCCAGCATTTCGGCCAGGGTCTGCAGAATCTGGGTCTTGCGCTCGCCGGGTTTGCTCGCCATGGACGGGTCTGGTGTTACGCAGGCAGGGGGTGGGAGAGGAGGGCGCTAGCCCCGCAAGGGACGCCGGCGCAGCAGCAGATCACTGACGCAGTTTACCCGCAAGTCGACGTACGACGGTCGCTGCGCGCGGCCCCGTCCGAACGGCGTGCCGGGATGGAATACGTGCACCGTGCGCAGTCCGGCGCGACGGGCGCCGCGCAGGTTTGCAAGCGTGTCTTCGACCAGCACCGCCTGGCGTGCCGGCACGCCTTCGCGCGCCAGCACGTGGCGCAGCAGGGCGGGTGAAGGCTTGGGACGGAATTCGCCGTGCAGCCGCATGTGCTCGATGGCCCACAGGCTGTCGAACTGTCGCAGGATGCCCAGCCGCCGCAGCACGGCGCGCGCGTAATGCAGCGGCGCGTTGGTCAGCAGCACCTTGCGGCCCGGCAACTGCCGCAGCTTGTAGGCCAGCGCCTTCTCGGCGCGCACCAGCGGGTTGACATCGAAGTCGTGGCTGCGGTGCAGGAAGGCGTGCGGATCGATGCCATGGTTGCGCACCATGCCGATCATCGTCGCGCCGTAGCGCTGCCAGTATTGCTTGCGCACGGCGTTGGCGGTATCGACGTCCACGTCCAGCGCCTCGGCCACGGCCATGGTCATGCCGTGATCGATCCGCGGAAAGATGGCGTGCGAGGTGTCGTGGAGCGTGTTGTCCAGGTCAAACAACCACAGGCGCCCGGGGGCGCCTGTGGCGGTGCGGCGCGAGCGGCGCTGGCGCACCGCCGGCCGCAGCAGGGTGCGCAGCGCTCGCATCAGTGCGAGCTGATCATCGTGCCAACGCCCTGGTCGGTCAGGATTTCCAGCAGCAGGCAGTGCGGCACGCGGCCGTCGACGATGTGCACCGAGTTGACGCCGTTCTTGGCGGCATCCAGCGCCGACGAGATCTTGGGCAGCATGCCGCCCGAGATGGTGCCGTCGGCGAACAGCTCGTCGATGGTCTGGGCCGACAGGCTGCGCAGCAGCTTGCCGCCCTTGTCCAGCACGCCCGGGGTGTTGGTCAGCATCAGCAGCTTTTCGGCGCCCAGGACTTCGGCCATCTTGCCGGCGACGACGTCGGCGTTGATGTTGTAGGCAGTGCCGTCTTCACCGTAGCCGATGGGCGAGATGACCGGAATGAACTGGTCGTCCTGCAAGGCCTTGACCACCGCCGGTTCGACCAGGGTGATGTCGCCCACGAAGCCGATGTCGATCGGTTCGGCGGGGTTCTCCTTGTTGGCCATCAGCTTTTTCTGGGCCTGGATCAGTCCGCCGTCCTTGCCGGTCAGGCCCACGGCCTTGCCGCCGACCTCGTTGATCATCATGACGATGTCCTGCTGGACCTGGCCGCCCAGCACCCATTCGACCACTTCCATGGTCTCGGCGTCGGTCACGCGCATGCCCTGGATGAAGGTGCCTTGCTTGCCGATGCGGCGCAACGCGTCGTCGATCTGCGGACCGCCGCCGTGCACCACCACCGGATTCAGACCCACCAGCTTGAGCAACACCACGTCATGCGCGAAGCTGCGTTGCAATCGCTCTTCCGTCATGGCGTTGCCGCCGTACTTGACCACGATGGTTTTGCCGTGGAATCGTCGGATATAGGGCAGCGCTTCGGAGAGCACCGCGGCTTTGACAGCGGGAGACGAGACGGCAGCAGGGTCGGGGGTGTCGGTCATGGCGGCTAAGTCGGCAATAAGTAGGGTATGAAAGTTAGAGGTTGAAAGCCTGCGCCGCTGATGGCGTGAAGGCATTGCCCCCCGTGGGGGCGTGGGGTCCGGCAGTAAAAAATGCCTGCACAGGAACGCGTTGGCAACGCGGTAGCGCAAGCATACGACGGATTGTAGTCCCCCCAGGTTTCTTATGCTTTAAACCCATGTTGATATGCCCGACAAATAACCGGCATTGGGGTAAATTGGGGGCGTTTTCGCAACGGAGCGCCCCTCACAAGGGGGAATCTCCACACCGGCCGGGCATATGCCCCCAAATTTCTACCTATAAAAGAGGCAACTCATGCGTTTGAATTTCGTCCGTTCCGCCCTGGTGGCGTCGGCCCTGCTGGTGGCGGCCACCGCCGCCCACGCCGAAAAGATCGTCGTCGGCGCCACCCAGGTGCCGCACGCCGAGATCCTGGAAGTGGTCAAGCCGCAACTGGCCAAGGAAGGCGTGGAACTCGACATCAAGGTCTTCAACGACTACGTCCAGCCCAACCTGCAACTGGCCGACAAGCAGCTCGACGCCAACTTCTTCCAGCACAAGCCGTACCTGGACACCTTCAACAAGGACCGCAAGGCCACGCTGGTGCCGGTCGCCCTGGTGCACGTCGAACCCTTCGGCGGCTACTCCAAGAAGATCAAGACCCTGGCCGAACTGAAGGACGGCGCCACCGTCGCCATCCCGAACGACCCCTCCAACGGCGGCCGCGCGCTGGTGCTGCTGCAGAAGCAGGGCGTCATCAAGCTGAAGGATCCGTCCAACATCCTGGCGACCGCCGCCGATGTGGTCGAGAACCCCAAGAAGCTGAAGTTCCGCGAACTCGAGGCCGCGATGCTGCCGCGCTCGCTGGACGACGTCGACCTGGCCCTGATCAACACCAACTACGCGCTCGAAGCCGGCCTGGTGCCGACCAAGGACGCGCTGTTCATCGAAGGCGCCGATTCGCCCTACGCCAACATCCTGGTGACCCGCGCCGACAACAAGGACGCGCCGGGCATCAAGAAGCTGGTCAACGCGCTGCACTCGCCCGAGGTGAAGAAGTTCATCCTCGACAAGTACAAAGGCGCCGTGGTCCCGGCGTTCTGATCGCGACGCGGGCCTGATTCCCCGCCAAGGCCGCCCGCTCATGCGGGCGGTTTCTTTTTGCAGGCCAGGCCGCGGCCAAATGAAAACCGCCCGACAGGCGGGCGGTTCATGGTGGCGGCAAAGGGGACCGGGATCAGCCCGCGGCCAGCGCCTTCTCGACGGTGGCGTGGAATTCAGCCACGTCGTATTCACCCAGGTAACGCTTGATAATGCGTCCCTGCTTGTCGATCAGGAACGCGGTGGGCGTCAGGCGGATGTCGCCGAAGGCGCGGGCGATCTCGCCCTTGGTGTCCAGGGCCACCGGGAACGGCAGCTTGCGGCTTTCCTTGAAGTTGAGCACGAAGTTGGGCGGATCGTAGTCCATGGCGACAGCGATGGCCTCGTAGCCCTTGCCCGCGTATTCGTTGTAGGCGGAGATCGTCTCGGGCATCTGCTTGACGCAGGTCACGCAACTGGTGGCCCAGAACTTGACCAGCACCACCTTGCCGCGCAGGTCCTGCATGGAGAAAGTCTTGCCTTCCAGCGTGGTGAAGGTGACATCCGGCGCGGCTTGCGTGGGGCGCAGGGTGAACCAGGCGCCGATACCGACCGCCACCAGGACGGCCAGGGCTACGATGGCTTTTTTCATTTGATGGGCATGGCCTCTACGGCACTGCCACCGCTGGGCGCGCTGCTGCCGCCGCCGGCAGCACTCGTGTCGCTCTCGATGGGGGCCTTGGTTTCGGTGGTGGTCGATTTGCCGCCGCTGTTCGACAGGCGAATCGCTTCCTCGCGGCTGATGGTCTCGAACAGTTTAACCACCTTTGCGACGCCGCTGAGATCCGCGACGGCGTTGGCGGCGTAGTCGCCCTCGGCCTGCGTCACCTTGCCCATCAGGTAGACCACGCTGTGGTCGGTGGTGACGGCGATGGTGCCGGAGGGCACGTACTTGGTGTTGAGCAGGGCGGTCTTGGCTTTGGAGGTGAGCCAGGTGTCGTTCGAACGCACGCCGAAGGACGCGATCGGGCCCACGGTGAGCTGGTTTATCACCTGCTTGACGTTCTCGACGCTCTGGGCGATGGCGGTGGCCTGCGACTTGGCTTCCTCGGTGGGCACGTCTCCGGTCAGCAGCAGGTGCCCGCCATAGGCCATGGCGTTGACGCGCGCGGTTTCACCCAGCTTTTGGGAGATCTGGCTCTGGGCCTTGAAGGCCATGTTCTGGTCTTCGAGCTGGATACCCGAGGTGCGCCGGTCGGTCACGACCACGGCCGTGGTGGCGGCCGCGCCACCCACGATCAGGGGCGCGCATGCGGACAGCGACAGGGCCGCGCCGGACAGGGCCGCGGCGAGCAGCAGGGGGCGGGCGGCGGTTCTGACGTCTGAAATCATTCGGTGTCTCCAAGCAGAAGAGCGTCAATGCCGTCGCAAAGCGCATGCAACAGCAGTATATGGACTTCCTGGATCCGCATGGTGCGATCGCTGGGAACACATAGATGGACGTCCATCGGCGTAATGAGTTCCCCCATGACGCCGCCGCCCTTGCCCGTCAAGGCCAGGACGTGCATTTCGCGGCTGGCGGCGGCTTCCATGGCGCGCACCACATTGGGCGAGTTGCCGCTGGTGGAGATGGCCACCAGCACGTCGCCAGCCTGGCCGAAGGCGTTGACCTGGCGTTCGAAGACTTCGTCGAAGCCGTAGTCGTTGCCAACCGCGGTGAGGATCGAGGTGTCGGTGTTCAGGGCGATGCCGGCCAGGGGCAGGCGTTCGCGTTCGAAGCGGCCCACCAGCTCGGCGATGAAATGTTGCGCGTCGGCGGCCGAGCCACCGTTGCCGCAAGCCAGAATCTTGCCGTTGTTGGCCAGGGCGCCAAACAGCACGTCCACCGCGATCGCCAGCGGCTCGGCCAGCACGTTCATGCTTTGTTCGTACGTGGCCATGGCGTCGCGAAAGTGCGACGTCATTCGAGAGGTCATATCCATGGCCGCGATTATCTCACGGGCGGACCCGAATCAAGCCAGCTCGAACGCCGCGCGCAGCCACCGGACCTGGTCGCCGTCGAACAGCACGGCGTCGAAGCGGGCCGGCGGCACGGCGCCCTGCCAATGGCGCTGGGCCAGGGTGGGCAGCCAGTGCGCCGCGGCGCGCGCCAGGCGCGCCTGCTTGTCGCGGCCGATGCTGGCCGCCGCGCCGCCGTAGGCGTCGCTCTGGCGTGAGCGCACCTCGACGAACACCAGCACATCGCCGTCGCGCATGACCAGGTCGATCTCCCCGGCGCGGCAGCCCAGGTTGCGGGCCAGCAGCACCAGGCCGGCGGCCCGCAACAGGCGCAGGGCGGCGTCTTCGTGGCCGTCGCCGATACGCTGGCGCGGCGAGCGCCGGGGCGCCGGGCGGTGGTGGTGGTCGGCCGTGGCGCGCGTTCCAGCGCGCCGGCGCCGCTTTTGCGCGCGGCGGCGCGCCGCCAGGGCCAGCTCGAAAGCGAATGTGTCATCCGGCATGCCGGTTCCGAAATGGGGGGCGATGGCGGCTACACTGACATGGTTTTCCGCGTGAGTAGGCAGCAATGAATCAAAATGTCTCATCCCCGGTGGCCGGCGACGCCTGGGCCCGCGTCGCTGAACGCGTGGCCGGACAGCATTGGCCCGCCTCGACGCTGTATGTGGTGGCCACACCGATCGGCAATCTGGGCGACCTGGGGCTGCGCGCCTGGCATGCGTTGCAACGCGCCGACGTGATCGCGGCCGAAGACACCCGCGCCAGCCGCACGCTGCTGGACGCCTGGGGCGTCAGCACGCCGCTGATGGCGGCCCACCGGCACAACGAGGCCGCGGCGGCGCAGGCCATCTGTGAACGCCTGGCCCAGGGTCAGCGCGTGGCGCTGGTGTCGGATGCCGGCGCGCCGGCGGTCAGCGATCCCGGCGCGCGCGTGGTGCGCGCCGTGCGCGAGGCCGGTTTCGCGGTGGTGCCGGTGCCCGGCCCCAGCGCCGTGATCGCCGCGCTGATGGGCAGCGGCGTCACCACCGACGAGAATCCCGCCTACGCCTTCGCCGGCTTTCCGCCGTCCAAGGCCACCGCGCGCCAGCGCTGGCTGCGAACCTGGTGCGCGCTGCCGGCGCCGGTGGTGATGTTCGAATCGCCGCATCGGCTGGCCGCGACGCTGGCCGACCTGCTGGAGGTCTGCGGTCCCGCCCGCCTGCTGACCGTGGCGCGCGAACTGACCAAGCGCTTCGAGGAGATCGCCACGTTTCCGCTGGGCGAGGCCGCCGCCTGGCTGGCGGCCGATGCGCACCGCGAGCAGGGCGAGTTCGTGCTGATCGCGCATGCCCAGGCCGGCCAGCAGGCCGATGAAGACGCCGACCCGCGCGCCGATGCCTTGCTGGATGCGCTGCTCGAAACCCTGTCGGTGCGCGACGCCTCGAAAATCGCCGCGAAGGTCACCGGCCTGTCGCGCGACGTCCTGTACAACCGGGCCCTGGCCCGCAAGAATCCGTAAGCCATGATCTACACCGCAGAGACCCGCAAGCGTCCCGGCGAAGCGGCGGAGCCGATCGTCTACCGTGACATCCCCACGCCGCTGGGCGAAATGCGACTGGTCGCCAGCGCCAAGGGGCTGCGGGGCGCCTGGTTCACTGACCAGACCCTGCTGCCGTCCGCCGAAGGCTGGACCCGCGACGAAGCCGATCCCATTCTGGAACAGGCGCGGTGCGAGCTGGACGAATGGTTCGCCGGCCGGCGCCGCGAGTTCGAGGTGGCGCTGGATCCGGTCGGCACGCCGTTCCAGCATGAAGTCTGGCGCGCCTTGTGCAAACTGGATTTTGGCCAGCTCGCCAGCTACGGCGAACTGGCGCGCATCGTCGGCCGGCCCAAGGGCGCCCAGGCCATCGGCGGGGCGGTGGGCCGCAATCCCGTCATCATCATCATTCCGTGTCATCGCATCATCGGCGCGGATACCTCGCTGACCGGTTTCGGCGGCGGCCTGCCACGCAAGCAGGCGCTGCTCAAGCACGAAGGCAGCGAGTACCTGAGCCGCAATGCGCGCGCGCGACGGGTCTGTGACGGTCAGGCGCAACTGCCGTTCGAGCAGCCCTCGTTCGACTGGCCGCCGGGGCCGTAGGCGACGGGCCGCGTTATTGCGCGGCGATGCTGGGCGTGATGCCGATGCGGTCCGACACCAGTTGCACCGCGTTCAGGGCGCTCTGGCGATCCGGATAGGGGCCGATCTTGACCCGGTACAGGTTGTTCGATTGCTCCACGGCCGCCGGCGGCGCGCCTGCCGCGCCCAGTTGGGTGTTGATGCGGCTGACCAGCGACTGCGCGTTGGCCGGCTGGCTGAACGCGCCCACCTGCAGATAGACATTGCCGATGCCGCCAGCCGCCGGTTGCCGCACCGGCGCGCTGCCTGGCGCGGGCGCCGGTTGCTGCGCCAGCGGTTGCGGCTCGAGCGCCACGGGGGCGGCCGCCACGGGCGTGGCCACCGGCGTCGAGCCGGTCGCCGAGGCGGGCTCGGGGGCGGGCCCTTGCGAGGCCCAGCGGCGGATCTCGTCCTGCTGGATGCTTTCCACCACCACCTGGCCGCTGCCCGGCCCGATGATGCCCAGCTTGTAGGCCGCCACGTACGACAGGTCCATGATGCGGTCGCTGTGGAACGGCCCGCGGTCGTTGACCCGCACGATGATGGTCTTGCCGTTGACCAGGCTGGTGACCCGCGCGTAGCTGGGAATCGGCAGCGTGGTGTGGGCCGCGGTCATGGCGTACATGTCATAGGGCTCGCCGATCGAGGTCGAGTTGCCGTGGAATTTCTTGCCGTACCACGAGGCGATGCCCTGGCGCTTGTAGGGCTGGCCGGTGGTATCCGGCACATAGCGCTGGCCGAACACCACGTACGGACGATTGGCGCCGCTGGCGTAAGGCTCGATGCGCGGCACCGCGTCCGGGACCTGGTCCAGGTTGGACGGCGGATTGGCGTCCGGGCCGTCGTCCTTGTAGTACCCGCCGCCCTTTTTACGTCCCCCGGTGGAAGAGCAGCCGGCCACGGCAATGGCCAGCAACAGCATCATCAGGATATGGAGCGGTCGGGACAGGATCATGCGGATTCGTCGGGCAGTTGGGTGCGATGGCGCACCAGCAGCGGGTCGTGGTCGGCAAAGCGCTTGGCCAGTTGTTCGACCACGTAGACCGAACGGTGCTGGCCACCGGTGCAGCCGATGGCGACGGTGAGGTAATTGCGGGTGTCTTGCGTGTACTGGGGCAGCCAGCGGTTCAGGAAGCCGGCGATGTCGTCGATCATCAGCCCCACTTGTTCATAACCTGCCAACCAGGCGGCGACGGGTTCGTCGCGGCCGGTCAGCGGACGCAGGTTACGGTCGTAATAGGGGTTGGGCAGGCAGCGCACGTCGAACACCAGGTCGGCGTCGCGCGGCACGCCGCGCTTGTACGCGAACGATTCGAAGGTCAGCACCAGCGGCGCGCGGTCGGCCTGGATCAGGTCGCGGATCCAGGCGCGCAGTTGGCCCGGCGTGAGCTCCGAGGTGTCGATGACATGTTCCTGCTCGCGCAGCGGCGCCAGCAGTTCGCGCTCGAGCGCGATGCAGTCGGTCAGCGACGGCGCGGTGCCGCCGCGTTGCAGGCGGTCGGTCAGCGGATGGCGGCGGCGGGATTCGGAATAGCGCTGCACCAGGGTGTCAGTGCTGGCGTCCAGGAACACCACGCGCAGGCTGGTGCCCATGGCGCGCAGCGCGGTGACCACGTCGGGCAGTTCGGCCAGCTCGCCGGGCGAGCGCACGTCGATGGCGACCGCGACGCGCTCCAGGCCATCGTCGCGGGCATTGGCCACGAACTCGGTCAGGAACCGCACGGGCAGGTTGTCGACGCAGGTGTAGCTGGCGTCCTCGAGCATGCGCAGGGCAACGGACTTGCCTGAGCCTGAGATGCCGGTAACGAGGACGACTTTCAACATGGACATGATTGTGGCACGCTTTTCCAGGAGGATGCCGGCGGGTTGGCATCTGATATGGCCGTAAACTGCGAATCTGCGCCTGTACTGCCGCGCGGGCCCTGGCGTAAGCTTGGGCACCCGCACACGACCGATTCATCTACGCGCCCCGCCGCCATGCGCCTTCGGGGTTGGAATTCGACTTAGTGTTAACTGGCCCTAGATGTTAGCCCTCATTTCCTTTCGTAGTGTTTCACTGCCGCGGTTTTGGGCAAAATCCCGCCTTCTGGTCGCCGTCGTTGTTGCCTTTTCGGCAGCGCCCGCGCTGGCCCAGGACACCCCCCAGGTGCTGCAGCCGGGCACCATGGCGGCGCGGGTGGCGGCCTGTACGGCCTGTCATGGCGAACAGGGCCGCGCCGGCGCCGACGGTTACTACCCGCGCCTGGCCGGCAAGCCGCAGGAATACCTCTACCACCAGTTGCTGAACTTCCGCGACGACCGGCGCCAGTACCGCCCCATGGCGCACCTGCTGGCGGGCCTGCCCGACGCCTACCTGCACGAAATGGCCGCCTATTTCTCGGCACAGCATGTGCCGTATCCGCCGCCGGTGCGCGCGGAAGTGTCGGCCGCCACGCTCGAGGCCGGCCGCAAGCTGGCGCTGTCGGGCGACGCCGCCCGCGGCCTGCCGGCCTGTGCCGCCTGTCATGGCGCCTCACTGGGCGGGGCGCTGCCGGCCATCCCCGGCCTGCTGGGCCTGCCGCGCGATTACGTCGGCTCGCAGATCGGCAGTTGGAAGAACGGCCTGCGCCGCGCCGACGCGCCGGACTGCATGGCGGATATCGCCGGCAAGCTCACGCCTGAAGACATCGGCGCGCTGGCGGCATGGCTGTCGTCGCAGCCGGTGGCCGACACCTATGCGCCCGAGCCCGCCGGGGCTCTGCGGTTGCCTGCCGAGTGTGGCAGCCAGGCGCAACGTTGAAGGATTGCCGGATGAAACTGATGAAGCGAATCCTTGGCACCCTGCTGGCGCTGGCCGTGATCGCGGTGGGCGCCCTCTACTGGCTCGGCACGCGCGACGACGCCAGCACCGGCGCTGCCGCGGCGCCCGCCGATCCGCAGCAGCGCCTCGAACGCGGACGTTATCTGGCGCTGGCCGGCAATTGCATGGCCTGCCACACCGCGCGTGGCGGCCAGGCCTATGCGGGCGGCACGCCCATTCCGACCCCGTTCGGCACGATCTACGGTCCCAACATCACGCCGGACGAGAAGACCGGCATCGGCGCCTGGAGCGCGGACGATTTCTGGCAGGCGCTGCATAACGGCAAGTCGCGAGACGGCACGCTGCTGTATCCAGCCTTTCCGTACACCGAGTACACCCGCGTGACGCGGGCCGACGCCGATGCGCTGTTCGCCTATCTGCGCACGATCACGCCGGTGAGCCAACCCAGCCGCGCGCCGGATCTCGATTTCCCGTATGACCAACGCCTGCTGCTGGCCGCCTGGCGCGCCCTGTATTTCCGGCCGGGCGTGCAGGAAGCCGATCCGGGCCAGTCGACGCAGTGGAACCGCGGCCGCTACCTGGTCGAAGGCCTGGGCCATTGCGCCGCTTGCCACGCGCCGCGCAACAGCCTGGGCGCGACGCGCGCGGCCGACGGCCTGGCCGGCGGCCTTATCCCGATGCTGGACTGGTACGCGCCGCCGCTGACCAATGATCCGCAGGTGGGCCTGGGGCGCTGGTCGGCCGAAGACATCGCGGCGTTGCTGCGCACCGGCATGGCGGCGCACTCCAGCGCCAGCGGTCCGATGGCCGAGGTGGTGCTGGGCAGCACCCAGCACCTGACCGAGGAAGATGCGCTCGCAATGGGCGTGTATCTCAAGTCGTTGCCGGCCACGCCCGTGGCGTCATCGCGGCCCGCCGTGCCGGTTTCCCCGGCGGCCATGGAACTGGGCGGCAAGATCTACCGCCAGCAATGCGCGCAATGCCACCAGCCGCAAGGCGAAGGCAGCGCGGGCGCCTGGCCCGCGCTGGCCGGCAATCCGACGGTGACCGCGCCGTCGCCCGTCAATGCGATCCGCATCGTGCTGGACGGCGGCTTCGCGCCCGCCACCGCGGCCAATCCGCGGCCGCATGGCATGCCGCCCTTCGGCCAACTGCTCAACGACAACGACGTCGCGATGCTGGTGTCCTACATCCGCAATAGCTGGGGCAACGAGGCCGGCGGCGTGACGCCCCTCGAGGTCAAGCGCGCCCGCGCCGCCTCGACCCGCAACTGATCAGGACGGCCGCGCGGCCAGTTGGCAGGCCGCGCGCGCCATCTCTCCCAGGGCGCGGATGGCATCGGCCTTGGCGTCGTCCCACGGGTGGCCGTAGTTCAGCCGCAGCGCATTGCCGAACTGGCCGCTCGCCGAGAAGATCGGGCCGGGTGCCACGCTGATGCCGCGCGCCAACGCCTGCCGGTGCAGCGCCAGCGCATCGACCGCCGCCGGCATTTCCAGCCAAAGGAAAAAGCCGCCTTGCGGCCGGGTCACGCGAGTGCCCGCGGGAAACTCGCGCGCGATCGCATTGGCCATCAGGTCCTGCTGCGCCTGCAGCGTTTCGCGCAGGCGGCGCAGGTGGCGGTCGTAGCCGCCTTGTTCCAGGTATTCGGCGATGGCGCCCTGCGCCGGACTCGACGCCGACAGCGTGGACGACAGCTTCAGGCGCTGCACGCGTTGCGCGTAGCGTCCAGCGCTGGCCCAGCCGATGCGGTAGCCCGGCGCCAGGCATTTTGAGAACGACGAGCAGTGCAGCACCAGCCCCTGCTTGTCGAAGGCCTTGGCGGGCACCGGCCGCGTCGCGCCGAAATACAGCTCGCCGTAGACGTCGTCCTCGATCAGCGGGATCTGGTGGCGCGCAAGCAGTTCCACCAGTTGCCGTTTCTTTTCTTCGGGCATCAGGCTGCCCAGCGGATTCTGGAACTGCGTCATCAGCCAGCAGGCCGTGGGCGCGTGGCGCTGGATCGCGGTTTCAATCGCGCCCAGATCGACGCCGGTGCGCGGATGCGTGGGCACTTCCAGCGCCTTCAGGCCGTGGCGTTCCAGCGCCTGCAGCGCCCCGTAGAAGGTGGGGGCCTCGACAATGACCGTGTCGCCCGGCCGCGTCACCGCCTGCAGGCAAAGGTTGAGCGCTTCCAGCGCGCCGTTGGTGACGACGATATCGCTGGCCGGCACGTTGATGCCGGCGATCAGGTAACGCAGCGCGATCTGTCGGCGCAGGCCGGGATTGCCGGGCGACAGGTCTTCCATCGTGTCCAGCGGGTCCTGGCGCTTGAGATGTGCCGACATGGCCTGGGCCAGCCGCGGCAGCGGGAACAGCAGAGGGGAAGGGAAGGCCGAACCCAGCGGGGTGACATCGCGGTTGCGCACCGAGTCCAGGATGTCGAAGATGCGCTCGCTGATCGCGAGTTCGGTCGATTCGCCGTCGGGACAGGAAGTGTCGGGTTCTGGGGGCAGGCTGTCGCCGCGCGCGTTGACGTAGTAGCCGGAACGGGGACGGGCGCGGATCAGACCGCGCGCTTCCAGCAGGTAGTAGGCCTGGAATACCGTCGACGGACTGACGCCGCGGCTGGCGCAGGCCTCGCGCACCGACGGCAGTTTGTCGCCCACGCGCAGCACGCCGTCGCGGATCGACCTGGCGATCTCGTTGGCGAGTTTCTCGTACAGGCTCACGGTTCCGCGCGGTAACGCGCGTTTACTTGCTGCTTTGCAGGATCGCCATGGCCTGGCGTTCCATGAATTCGCCCAGGGTGTCGATGCCGCGAAGCTTGAGGATGGTGTTGCGCACCGCGGCTTCGACCAGCACCGCCAGGTTGCGGCCGGCGGCCACCTGCAGCATGACCTTGCGCACCGGCAGGCCCAGCATGTCCTGGGTGATGTCCTGCAGCGGCAGGCGTTCGAACTTGTCCTGCGCGGTTGCGCGCACCAGGTGCACGATCAGCTTCAGGCGCATCTTGCGACGCACCGAGGTCTCGCCGAAGATGGTGCGGATGTCGAGCAGGCCCAGGCCGCGCACTTCCAGCAGGTTCTGCAGCAGTTGCGGGCAGTGGCCTTCGATCATGTTGGGCGCGGTGCGCGAGAATTCGACCGCGTCGTCGGCCACCAGCCCGTGGCCGCGCGAGATCAGTTCCAGCGCCAGTTCGCTCTTGCCCAGGCCGGATTCGCCGGTGATCAGCACGCCCAGGCCCAGCACGTCCAGGAACACGCCGTGCACGGTGGTGGTGGGCGCGAGTTTCTTGCCCAGGTAGATGCGCAGCAGGTCGATCAACTGCGCGGCCGCCACCGGAGTGGACAGCAAAGGCACCTGGTGCTGGTCGCACTGGTCCACCAGGTCCTGCGGCGGCGTCAGGCCGTCAGCCAGCAGGATGGCGGGCACGCCGCCGATCAGCAGCTCGTCCATGTGATGCATGCGGCGGCGCAGGTCGAAGCGGGTGTAGTACGCCAGCTCTTCCTGGCCGAACACCTGGATGCGCGACGGGTGGATCAGGTTCAGGTGGCCCACCAGGTCGGCGGCCGCCATGCCGTCATCGGGAATCGCGCGGTCCGCGGCCCCTTGGCCGGAAATCCAGTTGAAGGGGATTTTGTCGGCGTTGTCGTCGACGAGTTCCTGCACCGTGAGCATGGCAGCGTTTCCGCGAGGGGTCAGAGTTGGCCGGTGGTGAGCATCTTGTGGACGACGGCCGGATCGGTCTCGGTGGCCAGCGCTTCGCGCAGCGCCTTGTTGGACATGAGCTGCGCCAGTTCCGCCAGGATATCCAGGTGCTGCTGCGTGGCGGTTTCGGGCACCAGCAGACAGAGCAGCATCGATACGGGCTGTCCGTCGGGGGCGTCGAACGTGATGGGCTGCGCCAGGCGGATGAAGGCGGCAAGCGCCTGCTCCAGTCCCTTCACGCGGCCGTGCGGCACGGCGACGCCCTGGCCGAGCGCGGTCGAGCCCAGACGCTCCCGCGCAAACAGGCTGTCGAACACGAGCGCGCGTGCCAAGCCGTGGTTGTTTTCAAAGAGAAGGCCAGCCTGTTCGAACGCGCGCTTCTTGCTCGTGGCGAGCATATCGAGGACGACGTTGCCGGCGGGAAGGATGCGCGACAAATGATTCATCAGGTCATTATAGGGTTATATGACGCACTGCAAAAAACTCCGGTGGGAGGCGCTCGCGCCGCGGTCCGCACCCTCCTGGATCAGGCCGCCGGTCTCGGCACGAGAGCGACAGCATAGACCGATAGCGCCGGGTTGTGGGCATTCTTCGTGCGCAGGTGGGTATACCAGCACGGTATGGCGTGGATGCCTTGATCGGGTTTTCCTGGGAGGGAATGACGTTCGCCGGCCTGTGCCGGAGAATGGGGGACAAAGAAGGCGGGGGGAGTTTGCCGATGCCCCGGCTGGACGGGACGTCTAGCGGGACACCGGGACTTAGGCAGGATTCAGGAATCGCTGTTTAGCTTGGCTCGCACGGCGAGCGAATCATGAAGCGCGGTATTACTGGGTTGGCGAAAGGTTCGCCGCTTGCCGCTTCACGGACTCTGCCGTGTGACTTCGCACCTTGTCCTTGTGCTTGATGACCTGACGGTCGACTTTGTCAGCAAGAAGGTCGATCGCGGCGTAGAGGTTTTCATCGGTTGCTTCACAATGAATGTCCTTGCCACTAAGACGCATGGTGATTTCGGCTCTGTGCCGCAGGGGCTCTACTGAGAGCATGACCTGGGTATCGATGACGTGATCGAAATGCCGCAGCACTCGCGCCAGTTTGTTCATGACATATTCCCGGATGGCCGGGGTGACGTCGAGGTGACGACCGCAGATGCTCAGGTTCATAGTGTGCTCTCCTTCTAAAAGAGGAAAAAATGGTGCGCGGAAGGCGCGGTGGGGTCGTTAGGCGTTCTCCTTGTTTGAGGGGTTCGTTTGATACTAGTGTATAGACTCGGGCCGATAAAACAAGCTGACCTAACGCAAGTCCATGGCATTTTCATTGCGCCCGCCCAGGGGCGTGCCCCAGGGGCCGTCACGGACCCTGGGATTTTCCCCAATGGAGGTGTTACATGCGGAAGTGTTCGCCCAGGTAGACGCGGCGAACGGCCGGATCGCCGACGATTTCGTCGGGGTGACCGTCGGTCAGCACCTTGCCTTCGCTGATGATGTAGGCGCGGTCGCAGATGCCCAGCGTTTCGCGCACGTTGTGGTCGGTGATCAGCACGCCGATGCCGCGACCCTTCAGGAAGCGCACGATGCGCTGGATCTCGATCACGGCGATCGGGTCCACGCCCGCGAACGGCTCGTCCAGCAGGATGAAGCGCGGACTGGTGGCCAGCGCGCGCGCGATTTCGACGCGGCGGCGCTCGCCGCCCGACAGCGAAATGGCGGCGTTGCTGCGGATGTGGCCGATCTGCAGCTCTTCGAGCAGCAGCTCCATCTGTTCATTGATCTTGGGCGTGGACAGCGTGCGGCCGTCCGGCCCGATCTGCAGTTCGAGCACCGCGCGGATGTTCTGCTCGACCGTCAGGCGGCGGAACACCGAGGCGTCCTGGGGCAGGTACGACAGTCCCATGCGCGCGCGCTTGTGGATCGGCATCGCGGTGATGACCGAGCCGTCGATCTCGATACGGCCGGCGTCGGCCGGCACCAGGCCCACGATCATGTAGAAGCTGGTGGTCTTGCCGGCGCCGTTGGGGCCAAGCAGGCCCACCACTTCGCCGCTGGAGACGGACAGGGACACGTCCTGCACCACGGTGCGGCCGTTGTAGGTCTTGCGCAAGCCGGTTGCGCGCAGGCTGCCCTGCTTGACGCCCGAAGGGGCGGAGGTCACGGGAGTCTGCACTGAAGGTTGGTTCATCGTGGCTGCGTATGGGTGACATGGGAGGCGCTGTCAGCGCCCCTTCTTCGATTCCTGCTGCTTGCGGCACTCGGCCACCGCGGCGTCCGACTTGGCGCGCGGCTCGGCCACGGAACGGACCCGGCCGCCAGCCGCCGAGGAGTTCGGGCCGCCCTGGGCTTCGTAGGTGCCGCTTTTCTCGTTGTAGCGCACCCGGTCGCCGCGAATCGTGTCAAACGGTTTGCCGCAGACATAGCGCACCACCACCGCCTGGCCGATCAGGTCGAAGGTGCTCTTGGTGCCGTCGTATTCGGCGCGCAGGCCCTTGCCCTCGATCAGTTCGAAGGTCTCGGGACGTTCCTGGCGGATGGTGACGACCTTGCCCTTGTTCGCGGTGGCGGTGCCGTACTGGTTGCCAGCGGCGTCCTCGCGCATTTCCAGGTTGTCGGAGGTGAGCGTCATCAGGCCACGCGTCATGTTGACGTTGCCGGTGAACACGCTTTGTTTCTTCACGTCGTCGTAGTGCAGCGTGTCCGACAGGATCGTGGTGGTGGGTTCCTCGGCGGGCGCGGTCTTGCTCGCGCCGGCGGCGGCCGGCTTGGGGTCGGCCGCGAGCGCCGGCGCTACCGCCGATGCCATCAGCAGCATCGCGCCCAGCAGGCGCGTGGTGGGGGCAATGCGAATCCGGAAGTCGGTCATGGTTTCTTCGGGTCAGTGGTGTTGGCAGGCGTCTCGGCCGGGCGGCGCGATTTGTTTTCCGTGCCGGCGATTTCCACGTCGGTGGACGCCGATACCTGCAATTGGCGTGTCTTGTTGTTGTAGTGCATGCCCTTGCCGTTCATGCGCGAGCGGCCCTTGATGACTTCCGCGGGCAGGTCGGTGTAGACCACGTCGTCGTCCGGCAGCAGGATCAGTTGCTGGCTGCGCACGTCCAGGACGTCGTTGTTGGCGTCCGGCTGGCGGTGCACGTGCGCGTCGCCGTTCATGACGATGCGCTTGCCGCCCTGTTCCATGACGGCCGTTTTGGAAACGCCCACGGTGATCGGGCTGGCTTCGCGCTGGCCGATGGCGCGCGGCTGGGTGATGTGATACGAATCGTCGTCCGGGAAATGTTCGGCGTAATCGCCCTCGAGCCGATTGATGGGACGCCCGGTGGGGTCGGTGCGCAGCATCACGAAATTACGCGACCAGGCGTCCATTTCGTGCGTGACGCGGCGCGGCGGGTCCGTCTGGATGGCCCGCTGCGCGTAGTCGGCGGCCCAGTACGTGCTGGCGACGAGCACCAGCAGCAGGAACAGCGCGATCAGGGAAGGGAAACGATCTTTCATCAGGTCTGCGGGGCGTGATAGGGGCGCTTACTGGATGGCGCCAGGACCGAGCAGTCCCGGCGCCGCCAGGAATCCGCCCAGCCGGCCCTGGGAGGCCAGCAGCAGGTCGCAACATTCGCGCACCGCGCCGTTGCCGCCCGCTTGCGTTGCGATCCAGTGGGCCGCCTGGCTGACGTAGCCCGGCGCATTCGGCACGCTGGCGGCGAAGCCGGCGCGTTGCATGGCCGGCAGGTCGATGATGTCATCGCCCATGTAGCCGGTCTGGTTCAGTTGGACCGCGCTGCGCTGCGCAAGTTCGGCCAGCGCGGCGCCTTTGTCGCGCACGCCCTGCATGATCTCGGAAATTCCCAGCTCGGCGGCGCGGCGCGCCACGATCGGGCCGGAGCGGCCAGTCATCAGCGCCACCTTCAGGCCGCCTTCCATCAGCAGGCGCAGGCCATGGCCATCCAGGGCGTTGAAGCGCTTCTGGACTTCGCCGGTCTCGCCGTAATACAGGCCGCCGTCGGTCAGCACGCCGTCCACGTCGAAGACCATCAGGCGCACGGCGGCGGCGCGTTCGCGCACCGCTGGCGCGATACGGGCCAGGACCAGGGCTTCGGCGGGGTGGGTGATCGAAGGGGGGAGAGTCATAGTCATACCACTTTGGCGGCCATCAGGTCGTGCATGTGCAAGGCGCCGAGCAGGGCGCCATCGGCGTCCAGCACCAGCATGTGATTGAGCCGCAGTTCGTCCATCTGGCGCGCGGCCTCGACGGCCAGCGCGTCCGGGTTGATGCTGCGCGGCGAGCGCGTCATGCCGGCTTCGACGTTCAGGCTGCGGATGTCGCCGTAGCGTGCGATCAGGCGGCGCAGGTCGCCGTCGGTGAAGATGCCGACCGGGCGGTGCTGCGCATCGCTCACCACGGTCATGCCCATGCCCTTGGCCGACATGACTTCGAGCGCCTGCGAGACCGGCGTGCCCTGCGCCACGACGGGCAGGGCGTCGCCCTGGCGCATGACGTTGCGCACGTGGGTCAGCAGGCGCCGGCCGAGCGCGCCGCCCGGATGCGAGCGGGCGAAATCCCGGGGCCCGAACCCGCGCGCCTCCAGACAGGCCACGGCCAGCGCATCGCCCAGGGCCAGGGCCGTGGTGGTGCTGGCGGTCGGCGCCAGGTTCAGCGGGCAGGCTTCCTGGGACACGCTGGCGTCCAGGTGGACGTCGGCGAGCCGCGCCAGCTCGGACTGCGGATTGCCGGTAATGGCCACCAGGCTGGCGCCCATGCGGCGCACCACCGGCAGGATGGTGAGCAGCTCCTGGCCCGACCCGGAATACGAAATGGCGATCAGGACGTCGTCGCGGGTGATCATGCCCAGGTCGCCGTGCACCGCTTCGGCGGCGTGCACGAAGAAGGCGGGCGTGCCGGTGGAGGCGAAGGTGGCGGCGATCTTGCGGGCGATGTGGCCGGTCTTGCCGATGCCGCTGACGACCACGCGCCCACGGCAGGCCAGCAGCATGGCGACGACCCGCGCGAAGCTGTCGTCCAGCCGCGCGGACAGGTCCAGGATGCCCTGGCTTTCGATTTGCAGCGTCCTGCGCGCAGATGCCAGCGCGGTCTCGGACGTTGTGGTGGGATGATCGGTCATCAGGGGATTTTAATATCAGGTTGCGGGTTTGCCCCTGGGAGGGGGGTATGGCATCCTGGCGACTCTTTTATCCGGCTATCAATCTTTCCTTTCCAGGCCCGCTCATGTCCAGCATTCCCAGCCCCGTCCTTGGCACGCCCCTGTCCCCCCTGGCCACCCGAGTCATGCTGCTCGGCTCGGGCGAGTTGGGCAAAGAGGTCATCATCGCTCTGCAGCGGCTGGGCGTGGAAGTCATCGCGGTGGACCGGTATGCCGACGCGCCGGGCCACCAGGTGGCGCATCGCGCCCATGTGGTGTCGATGACGGACCCCGAAGCCCTGGAAAAAATCATCCGGCAAGAGCAACCGCACGTTATTGTCCCCGAAATCGAGGCCATTGCCACCAATTTGCTGGTGGATCTGGAAGCGGCCGGCGTGGCGCGGGTCACCCCGACCGCCCGGGCGGCGCAACTGACCATGAACCGCGAGGGCATCCGCCGCCTGGCGGCCGAGACCCTGGGCCTGCCCACCTCGCCCTACGCCTTCGTCGATACGGAAGACGAATTGCGCCGGGCCATCGACGGTGGCATCGGCTATCCCTGCGTCATCAAGCCGGTCATGTCCTCGTCGGGCAAGGGCCAGTCCGTGATCAAGGGCGCCG
This sequence comes from Achromobacter sp. EB05, assembly GCF_044232075.1. NCBI lineage: Bacteria > Pseudomonadati > Pseudomonadota > Betaproteobacteria > Burkholderiales > Alcaligenaceae > Achromobacter > Achromobacter sp. EB05. The sequence continues at coordinate 5,921,787 of NZ_CP155917.1, read as the reverse complement.
AGGACCTGGGCGCCGCCTGGCGCTACGCCCAGGAGGGCGGCCGGGTGGGCGGCGGCCGCGCCATCGTCGAGGGCTTCATCCGCTTCGATTACGAAATCACGCTGCTGACCGTGCGCGCCCGGGGCGCCGACGGCCAGGTCGAGACCCGCTACTGCGAGCCGATCGGCCACAAGCAGGTCGACGGCGACTACGTCGAGAGCTGGCAACCCCATCCCATGTCGCCCGCGGCGCTGGAGCGTGCCCGCGAGATCGCCCTTGCCGTGACGGCCGAGCTGGGCGGCCTTGGAATTTTCGGCGTCGAACTGTTCGTGGCCGGCGACCAGGTGTGGTTCTCGGAAGTGAGCCCGCGCCCGCATGACACCGGCATGGTCACCATGATTACCCAGGCGCAGAACGAATTCGAACTGCACGCCCGCGCCCTGCTCGGCCTGCCGGTGGACACCTCGCTGCGCCAGCCTGGCGCGAGCAGCGTCATCTATGGCGGCGTCGAGGCCAAGGCCGTGTCGTTCCACAACGTGGCGCAGGCGCTGGCAGAGCCGGGCACCGACATCCGCCTGTTTGGCAAGCCCGAGTCCTTCGTCAAGCGCCGCATGGGCGTGGGCCTGGCGATCGCCGAGGATGTGGCCGCCGCGCGCGCCAAGGCCAAGCGCGTGTCGGCCGCCGTCACCGTCAAGGTCGGCTGACCCGCCCATCCGCCCCGCGCGCCGGGGGCGGCGCCCTGGATTTCCCCTTGATTCGCAGCCACCCGCCAACCGGCGGGTGGCTTTTTTTCGTGGCGCGTCCACCACAGATTGCGACTGATTTCGGGGGCGGAACGACAGAATTGTCATCCCTTGCGGCTATACCCCTGTCATCGGTGTGGTTTGTGTTTTCGCACAGTTTGTTCGATAATTTCAGGAATTTCTGAAAACGGCGTAACTATTTATGTATGCCGTCATCGCATTTGCTGGCCTGGATGGATCATGGTGCTCACCCCTCAAAACGAACGTTTCGTCCTGCACTTCGGCGAAATGGGCAGCCGTTGGGGCGTGAACCGCACCGTCGGCCAGATCTACGCCCTGCTGTTCCTGGCGCCCCAGCCCCTGCATGCCGACGACATCGCCGAAACGCTGGGCTTTTCCCGTTCGAACGTCAGCCTGGGCCTGAAGGAGCTGCAGTCCTGGCGCCTGGTGAAGCTGGTGCACCAGGTCGGCGACCGCCGCGACTACTTCGAGACGCCCAAGGATGTCTGGGAGATCTTCCGCATCCTGATGGAAGAGAAGCGCAAGCGCGAAATCGATCCCACCCTCACCCTGCTGCGAGACACCCTGCTGGAGCCCCCCACGGGACCGGACGGTGCCTACGCGCAGCAACGCATGACCGAAATGCTGGAGCTCATCGAACTGTCCACCGGGTGGTTCGATGAGGTTCAACGTCTGCCGCCGGAGACTCTGCAGAACCTGATGAAGCTGGGTTCGAAAGTGCAGAAAGTGCTGGGCTTCGCCGGCAAGTTGCGGGGCAAAGGCTGATCGCTGATCCGCCCCGATTTTTTCAGGAAACCTCTATGAAGCTGTATACAACGCCCTTATCATGGCGCCAGAGACGGCCTGGGAACCATGCCGGTTGCTGTGGCTACTCACCTGCATGGGAGCGCCCCAATGATTGATCTCGACGTCGTCAACCTGTCGCGATTCCAGTTTGCCGCGACCGCGCTGTACCACTTCCTCTTCGTCCCCCTCACGCTCGGCCTGTCGTTCATCCTGGCCATCATGGAAAGCGTGTACGTCATGACTGGCCGCCCCATCTGGAAGCGGATGACCATGTTCTGGGGCACCCTGTTCGGCATCAACTTCGCGCTGGGCGTGGCCACGGGCGTGGTCATGGAGTTCCAGTTCGGCATGAACTGGTCGTACTACAGCCATTACGTGGGCGACATCTTCGGCGCGCCGCTGGCGCTCGAAGGGCTGATGGCCTTCTTCCTGGAAGCCACCTTCGTCGGCCTGTTCTTCTTCGGCTGGAACCGCATGTCCAAGGTCAGCCACCTGGTGGTGACCTGGCTGGTGGCATTCGGCACCAACTTCTCGGCGCTCTGGATCCTGATCGCCAACGGCTGGATGCAGAACCCGGTGGGCGCGGTGTTCAACCCCGACACCATGCGCATGGAAATGACCGACTTCGCCGCGGTGATCTTCAACCCGGTGGCCCAGGCCAAGTTCGTGCACACGGTCAGCGCGGGCTACGTGGCGGGCGCCATGTTCGTCATGTCGATCAGCGCCTGGTACCTGCTTAAGGGCCGCCACACCGACCTGGCCAAGCGCTCGATGGCGGTCGCCGCCAGCTTCGGCCTGGCCTCGGCGCTGTCGGTCGTCGTGCTGGGTGACGAGAGCGGTTATCTCACCACCGAACACCAGAAGATGAAGATCGCGGCCATGGAATCCATGTGGCACACCGAGCCGGCGCCCGCGTCCTTCAACCTGATCGCGCTGCCCAACCAGGCCGAACGCAAGAACGACTTCGCCATCGAGATTCCCTACGTCATGGGCCTCATCGGCACGCGCTCGCTGACGACCCCGCTGCTCGGCATCAACGACCTGATCCTGCGCGCCGAGAATCGCATCCGCGACGGCATGGTGGCGTACGACGCCCTGCAGAAGATCCGCGCCAATCCCAAGGACGTCGACGCCCGCATGGTGTTCGACCGCACCTGGCCCGATCTCGGCTACGCGTTGCTGGTCAAACGCTACCAGACCGACATGAGCAAGGTCACCGAAGAGGACATCAAGAAGGCCGCGGTGGATACCGTGCCGAACGTGGCGCCGCTGTTCTGGGCGTTCCGCATCATGGTGGCCGTGGGCATGTACCTGATCCTGTTCTTCGGCGTGGCATTCTGGCTGGCCTCGCGCGGTCGCCTGGACAGCCGCCGCGGCCTGCTGAAGGTGGCGCTGTGGAGCCTGCCCATGCCCTGGATCGCCATCGAGAGCGGCTGGTTCGTGGCCGAGTACGGCCGCCAGCCATGGGTGATCGAAGGCGTGCTGCCCACGTATTACGCGGCGTCCGGCCTCACGATCGCCGACCTGGCCATCAGCCTGACGATCTTCCTGGTGCTGTACACCGTGCTGCTGATCATCGGCGTGAAGGTCATGCTGCACGCCGTGCGCAAGGGCCCGAAATCCGACGCGCCGGTCCCGGCCAGCGCCGCCGCCGATCCCGTCCACGCCGCCGTGCGCGCCTAAGGGGAGAGAAACAATGGATACCCTTATTCCTTTCGACTACGCCACCTTGCGGGTGGTCTGGTGGGTGCTGCTGGGCGCGCTGCTGATCGGCTTCGCCGTGATGGACGGCTTCGACCTGGGCGTGGCGGCGCTGCTGCCGGTGGTCGCCAAGACCGATGCCGAACGCCGCGTGGTGATCAACGTGGTCGGCCCCGTGTGGGAAGGCAACCAGGTGTGGCTGATCACCGCGGGCGGCGCGATCTTTGCCGCCTGGCCGCTGTTGTACGCAGCCTCGTTCTCGGGCTTCTACCTGGCGATGATGCTGGCGCTGATCGCGCTGATCCTGCGTCCCGTCGGCTTCAAGTACCGCAGCAAGATGGAAGGCACCCGCTGGCGCAATAGCTGGGACGGCGTGCTGTGCTTCTCGGGCGTGGTGGCCTCGCTGGTGTTCGGCGTGGCCGTGGGCAACATCATCCTCGGCGTGCCGTTCACCTTCGACGAAAACGCGCTGCGCATGGTGTACCAGGGTCACTTCTACCAACTGTTCACGCCGTTCGCGCTGCTGTGCGGCGTGCTGAGCGTGGTGATGCTGGCGATGCACGGCGCGGTGCTGCTGGCCTGGCGCACCGAGGACCCCGTGTCGTCGCGAGCCCGCAACTGGGGCCGCCTGTGCGCGTTGCTGACGCTGGTGTTGTTCGTCGCCGGGGGCTTCTGGGTGAAGTCGCTCAGCGGCCATGCCATCACCAGCGCGGTGGACATGCAAGGTCCTTCGGATCCGATGCTCAAGACGGTCACGGTGCAGGCCGGCGCCTGGATGGCCAACTACGCCAAGTGGCCGCTGATGTGGATCGCGCCCGCGCTGGGCGTGGCGGGCGCCGTGCTGGTGCTGCTGTTGCTGACGTTGCGCGCCAACGTGTTGTCGTTCCTGGCCTCGGCCGTTTCGATCAGCGGCGTCATCCTGACGGTCGGCTTCTCGCTGTTCCCGTTCCTGATGCCGTCGTCGACCAACCCGAAAGCCGGCCTGACGGTCTGGGACGCCTCGTCCAGCCACATGACGCTGTGGATCATGGTGATCGCGGTGGTGGTGTTCCTTCCGATCGTGACGCTCTACACCGCCTGGGTGTATCGCGTCATGCGCGGCAAGGTGACGCATGCATCCGTGGGCGACACGCCCAATTCGTACTGACAAGGAGCCTTCACCATGTGGTATTTCTCATGGGTACTCGGCCTGGGATTGGCGTGTGCGTTCGCCATCCTCAACGCAATGTGGTTCGAGCTGCGCGAAGGTCACTCGCATGACCCGCGCGCCAGCCGTAACGACGAGTGAGCGGCCGCGCCAGCAGCCTCGAGCATGACCCCTCGGCCACCCTGCGCAAGCCGCCGCGCGAGCAATCGCGCTGGCTGATGGCGCTGGCCGGGGCGGCCCGGCTGCCGCTCATCCTGGCGGGCGCGGCGCCGCTGGCGTCCGGCGCGTTGCTGGTGGTTCAGGCCTGGCTGCTGGCCAGCGTGCTGGATGCCGCCATCGTGCGGCAGGCGCCGCGCCTGGAACTGCTCGGCCAGATCCTGGCCATCGCCGCGCTGATGCTGGCGCGCGCCTGCATCACCTGGGCGGGCGAGCGCGCCGGGGCCGATGCCGCCGAGCGCATCAAGCGTCACGTGCGCCAGGCGCTGTTCGCGCGTTTGCTGCGCAAAGGACCTGACTGGAGCCGCCGGCAGGCCTCGGGCGAGATTGCCAGCGCGCTGGTGGATCAGGTCGAGGCGCTCGACGGCTTCTTTTCCAAGTATCTGCCGGCCATGGCCGCGGCGGCGCTGCTGCCGGTGGCGTTTGCCGTGCTGCTGCTGCCGGTGGACGTGATCGCGGGGCTGGTGCTGTTGATCACCGCGCCGCTGATTCCGCTGTTCATGGCGCTGGTCGGCTGGGGCGCGCAAGGCGCCAGCCGGCGTCATCTGCGGGCTTTCGCGCGGCTGTCGGGATTCTTCGCCGACCGCCTGCGCGGCCTGTCCACCCTGAAGCTGTATGGCCGCGCCGAAGCCGAGGCGGCTTCCGTCGCCGCCGCCAGCGATGCGCTGCGCCAGCGCACCATGTCCGTGCTGCGGATCGCCTTCCTGTCGTCGGCGGTGCTGGAATTCTTCGCCGCGCTGGGCGTGGCGGGCGTGGCCGTCTACATCGGCCTGAGCTACCTGGGGTTCCTCGACCTGCGCTGGTCGCCGTTCACGCTGCAGGCCGGCCTGTTCTGTCTGCTGATGGCGCCCGAGGTCTACGCGCCCTTGCGCCAGTTCGCCGCGCACTACCACGACCGCGCCACGGCGCTGGCTGCGGTGTCGCAGATTGCCACGCTGTTCGATGGGCTGCCGCAGGGGGAAGCCGTCGAATCGCGCCAGGATGGGCCGATGGCGCCGGTGTCGGGCGCCGCCGGCCTGACGGTGGCGGGGCTGACCATGACGGCGCCCGGGCGGCCCTTGCCGGTGCTGTCCGCGGCGGCGTTGGCGCTGACCCCGGGCGAGCACGCGGCCTTGATGGGGCCGAGCGGTATCGGCAAGTCCACGCTGATCGAGGCCATCGCGCGCCTGCGCCGGGGCGACGGCGACATTCGCCTCGATGGCGTGCCGCTGGACCAGTGGAGCGAGGCCGATCTGCGCGCGCGCGTGGCGCTGATCGGGCAGAGGCCGCAACTGCTGGCGGGGTCGATCGCGGACAACATCCGGTTGGGACGCCCCGATGCCACCGACGCGATGGTGCATGATGCGGCTCGCCGCGCCTGTGTGCTCGAATTCGCCGCCGGGCTGCCGCAAGGGCTGGATACGCCGCTGGGCAGCCGCGGTCATGGCCTGTCGGGCGGTCAGGCGCAGCGCGTTGCGCTGGCGCGCCTGTTCCTGCGCGATCCCGGGTTGATCCTGCTGGACGAGCCCACGGCACACCTGGACGAGGCCACGCAGGCGCGAGTGCTGGACGAGATCCTGGCATTCGCCGCTGGCCGCACGCTGCTGCTCGCCACCCATTCGCCCGCGGTCGCGGCGCGTTTCGCGCGGGTGCTGCGCCTCGCCGATGCAAAAGTGAAAGACGTATGAAGAACCTGTTGTTGCTCCTGCCGCTATATGCGCGCCGCAAGGCGGGTTTGTTGCTCGCGCTGTTCTGCGCGCTGGCGACGGTGGCCGCGGGCGTCGGCCTGCTGGGCGTGTCCGGCTGGTTCCTGACCGGCGCCGCGCTGGCCGGCGCGGGCGGCGCCTTCAATCTGTTCGCGCCGTCCGCGCTGGTGCGCGGCCTGTCGTTCCTGCGCATCGTGTCGCGTTATGCCGACCGGGTGGTCGGGCATGCCGCCACGCTGCGCCTGCTGGCCGACCTGCGCGCGGCAGTCTTCACGGCGCTGATCCGCCTGACGCCGCGCCAGTTGGCGCGTTACCGCAGTGGCGACCTGGTGGCGCGCATGACAGGCGACGTCGATGCGCTCGACACCGTGTTCCTGTTCGTGTTGGCGCCGCTGGCGACGGCCATCCTGGCCGGCGCGGCGTTGACCGCCGTGCTGGGTTATTGGGTGCCGGCGGCGGCCCTGGTGTTCGCTCTGGCGCTGCTGGCGGTCTGTGTCCTGGTGCCGCTGTGGCTGCTGCGCGCCGCGCGCAAGCCTGGCGTAGCCGCGCAGGAGAGCGCGGCCGGACTGCGTGCTGCCGTGCTCGACGCGGTCGATGGTCACGCCGACATGGTCGCGCTGCATGCGCAGTCGCAGACCCAGGCGCATTTCGACCAATTGTGCGAGGCCAGCGCGCGTGCCCGCGGCAGCCAGGCCCGGGTCGCGGCGCGGGGGCAATGGTTCCTGCAGGCGGCGGCCGGGCTATCGGTGCTGGCGCTGCTGTGGTTCGCCCTGGCGCGTTACGAAGCCGGCGTATTGCACGGGCCGTTGCTGGTGGGACTGCTGCTGGCCGTAATCGGTATCTTCGAAGTGGCCGGCCCGATCATGCGCGGCGCCTCGCGCATGGGGTCGGCGCTGTCGGCCGCCGCGCGCATCCGCGACGTGGCGCAGCGCGAGCCGGACATGTGCGATCCCGCCGTGCCCAGCCCGCTGCCGAGGCGCGGCGCGCTGGAACTGGTTGATGTGTCCTTCGCCTATCCGGCGCGGGCCGGCGAGACGCCCCTGCCTGTGCTGCATCACCTGCAACTGCGGGTCGAGCCGGGAGAACGGGTCGCCATCCTGGGCGAGAGCGGCGCGGGCAAGTCCACGCTGCTGCATCTGCTGCTGCGGCTGGAGGATCCGCTGGACGGCCAGGTGCGCTACGCGGGCATCGATGCCCGCGCCTGTGCGCAGGCGGACTGGCATCGGCGCATCGCGTTGCTGTCGCAGGACGCCCCGGTATTCCTGGGCACCTTGCGCACCAATCTGCTGATCGGCAACCCGCAGGCCGGCGACGCCGAGTTGTGGTGCGCGCTGGACGCCGCCCGCCTCGGGGAATTCGTGCGCGGGTTGCCTGATGGGCTGGATACCTGGGCCGGCGAAACCGGTTCCCTGCTGTCCGCCGGGCAGGCGCGGCGCCTGTGCCTGGCGCGGGCGTTGTTGTCGCCGGCCGATGTCATCGTGCTGGATGAACCGACCGCGGGTCTGGATGCGGCCGCCGAGGCGGCGTTCTTCGCCGACCTGGAACACGCGGTGGGGGGACGCACCGTCATCCTGGCCACGCATGCCGTGCTGCCGCCCGGCGCCGTCGACCGCTGTTGCACTTTGCGCGGCGGACAGTTGCATGAGGTGTCATCAGCCGTGGCGGTCCTGGCTTAAGCGCGGTTGCGCGGTTATAGTTCGCCTTGCTTCAATTCTCCAGGGCCAGCTTCCATGCAGACCGACAACGCCGAGTACATCCGGCGCACCATCCGCAGCGTGCCTGACTGGCCCCAACCTGGTGTCATTTTTCGAGACATCACGCCGGTGTTGCAGGACCCGCGTGCGTTCCGGGTGCTGATCGACCTTTTCGTCTACCGCTACATGCGCCAGCGCCTGGATCTGGTGGCCGGCGTGGACGCGCGCGGCTTCATCATTGGCAGCGTGCTGGCCTATGAGCTCAACCTGGGTTTCGTGCCGGTGCGCAAGAAGGGCAAGCTGCCGTACCGCACCGTCGCCGAGGAATACTCGCTCGAATACGGCAACGCGGCCGTCGAGATGCACACCGATTCCGTGCGTACCGGACAGCGCGTTCTGCTGGTGGATGACCTGATCGCCACGGGCGGCACGATGCTGGCGGCGATCAAGCTGCTGCAGCGCCTGGGCGCGAACGTGGTCGAGGCGGCAGCCATCATCGACCTGCCCGAACTCGGCGGCTCCGCCAAGATCGCGGCCACCGGCACGCCGCTCTACACGGTCTGTCAATACGATAGCGCGTCGGTCTGAGGCCGGCGCGGGCGGACGATTCAGGCGTCCATTCGCCTCAGGCGTCCATTCGCCTTAGGCGTCCGAGAGCCGTGGCTGGATGAAGTCCAGGAAGGCCTTGGTCTTGGCCGGCAGCATGCGCGATGGCAGCAGGGCGAACAGGGGCAGGGGCGTCAGGCTCCAGTCGGGCAGCACGCGCACCAGACCGGTCTGCTTGATGGCTCGCTCCATCGCATCGAACACCAGCAGCGGCGTGATGCCCAGGCCCTGTCCGGCCAGGCGTCCCAGCATGCCGACATTGTTGGCCGACAGCCGGCCCGACACCTGCACGCGCTCCACCTTGTCACCCGAATGCAGCATCCAGAAGGATGACTCGTCGCGCATGGTGGGGCGCAGGCATTCGTGGTGGCTCAGGTCGGCCGGCACCCGCGGCTCGCCATGGCGCGCCAGGTAGTCGGGCGAGGCATACAACTGGTGCGCCATCAGCACGATCTTGCGCGAAATGAGGCTGGAATCGGGCTGCTGCCCGAAACGCAGAATCAGGTCGAAGGGATTGCTGATCGGGTCGATCGGCCGCATGCTCAGATCGAAATCACATTCGATGTCGGGGTGCTGTTCGCGGAACTCGCGGATCACGGCGGGCAGGAACAGTTGCGCCAGGCTGGTGGGCAGCGAGATGCGCAGGCGGCCCTTGGGTTGCACCGCCATGTCGAGCAACTGGTCGTGGGCGATGCGGGCTTCTTCCACTATGTGCCGGCAACGCTCGAAATAGATGGCGCCCGCCTCGGTCAGGTCGATTTTGCGGGTGCTGCGATTCAGCAGGCGCATGCCGACGCTGCGCTCCAGCTCACTGACGCGCCGCGAGAGCGTGGACGTTGGAATATTCAAGGCTTCGGCGGCGTGGCTGAAGTTCTTGCGCTTGGCGACCTCGACGAAGAGCGCGATGTCGTTAAGCTGGATATCCATGGTGCCCTCAAACTCAAAATTCCATTTCTGGCAGGTTCATATGATAAGTGGAAATATTGTCCCGCCAGTGGAAATGTCTATTTAGCCACTATGAGCGACTATTCCGCCGGACGGGACGCACACATTCCGTTACCGGGCTGGCGCGCCGCTGAATGTCTGGCTGGCCCTGCGGCAGAGGGCGCGAGCGGTTGTTGCACGGTGCCCGAGTCGTGCGGACGGGATACGCTTTGCAATTGTCCCGTCCATGCAAATATGTTCACCAAAATAAGGGTTTTTACTAGGGTCTGATCGCCAGATACTGCATCCCAGCAATCGAATTGTCACATTGCCGCCGCCGCCCTGGCGGCGGACGGTGTGCCAGGTTTAGGATGGAGTCATCACAATGAAAGCCCTAGCTACCGCACTCATGGTTACCGCAACGCTGGTGGGTATGTCCGCCGCCCACGCCGATGGCAAGACGCGTGAACAGGTTCAACAGGAACTGCAGGCCGCCAAGGCCGCCGGGCAGGTCACGTTCGGCGAATTGGACTATCCGCCCGCCATCGCCCAACAGACGGGCATGACGCGTGAGCAGGTCCAACAGGAACTGCAAAGCGCCAAGGCCGCCGGCCAGGTCACCAGCGGCGAATTGGATTACCCGCCGCGCGCGGCGGCCACCCAGACGGCCGGCAAGACCCGCGAGCAGGTTCGCGAGGAACTGGCGCAGGCCAAGGCCCGCGGCGAATACACCTTCGGTGAACTGGACTACCCGCCCAAGGGCCGTTGACCCGCGGCCTTCACCGTTCGGCGCGAAACCAAAGCCCCTTGCACGCCAAGGGGTTTTTTATCTCTCCGTCCGGAGTCCGTCCTCGTCTCGTTGTCGTGTTTATGCCGCATGGACTGTGCCGCCCACACAACATGTGATGTCAATCCCGCTTGAGTGCGACGACCGGCGACCGCGCGGCGAAACCGAATTATGAGCAAGAATTCGCATTTGATATCAAGGCCTTAATACGCAGCTTCCAAGCCCGAGGCGGGTTGGGCGGCGGGCATTATCCCGCCCATGGAAAGTTGTTCTTCGAAATCCGCGTTACTTCAAATTGTTCCAAGGCAGACACTAGATTCAGTGCAGACGCCGCTCGCTTTGTCGTCGCGGCACGCAGGCAGCGGCGATGCCGCCGCGTGGTTGCGGGATGCCTTTATCTTTCGCCATTTTGGGGACTTTTATGAAGAAGACGCTATTGGCTGTCGCGTTGCTGACCGGTTTTGCCGGCGCCGCGCATGCCGCTGATTCCGTGACGCTGTACGGGTTGATCGACGCCGGTATCGGCTACGAGCAAGTGAAGTTCAAGGGCCAGTCGCAGAGCCGCATCGCCGGCGTGCAGGGCGTGAGCAGCGGCTCGCGCTTCGGGCTGCGCGGCACGGAAGACCTGGGTGACGGCCTGCGCGCCGTGTTCAACCTGGAAGGCGGTTTCGGCCCGATGAACGGCCAATCACTGCAGAATGGCCGCCTGTGGGGCCGCCAGGCCACCGTGGGCCTGGACAGTGATTCGTGGGGACGCCTGGAATTCGGTCGCCAGACCAACCTGGCCTCGAAGTACTTCGGCTCGATCGACCCGTTCTCCATCAGCTACAACACCGCCAACCTGGGCACCACGTTCAGCAGCGCCAACACGATGCGCCTGGACAACATGGTCCTGTACCAGACCCCCAGCATGGGCGGTTTCAAGGTGGGCGTGGGCTACTCGTTCAGCGCCGATGACACCGTCGAGGACGGCGTCAAGGAAAAGCACCAGACCGGCTTCGCCACGGGCAACAACAACCGCGTCCTGACCGTGGGCGCGCAATACCTGAACGGTCCGCTGAATCTGGCCGCGGCCTACGACCGCTTCAATCCGTCCAATGACAACATCGGCGGCAAGTCCAGTTCGCGCATCCAGGAATACATCGTTGGCGGCACCTACGATTTCGAGGTCGTGAAGCTGGCGGCGGCGTTCAGCCAGACCCGCGACGGCTGGTTCATCGGCCAGAACATGGGCACCACGCCGGACGGCATGCAGAAGCTGGGCACGTTCAAGCTGGCCGACGGCTTCCGCGCCAATTCCTACATGATCGGCGCCACCGTGCCGCTGGGCCGCCATGCCATCTTCGGCTCCTGGCAGCGCGCCACGCCGAACAACGCCAAGCTGACCGGCGACGACGCGACGTTCAACGTCTACAGCCTGGGTTACACGTACGACTTCACCAAGCGCACCAATCTGTACGCGTATGCCTCCTACGGCGACAACTACGCGTTCCAGCACGATGCGCGCGACACCGCGTTCGCGGTGGGTCTGCGTCACCGTTTCTAAGCGAGGGCATCGGTCCGGTCGCACCTTGCTGAATGCGCGGCACATCTCCGTGAGCCGCCGAGTGACAGCGAACCCCCCCTTCAGGTTGCGGTCGGGCGAGTCCTGAGCAGAGAAGGGAAGGGCCTCCATGCGGAGGCCCTCTCGGTTTTTTGGCCTACAGAAACAGCTTGTAGGCTGGATTGTCGGTCTCGTTCCAGTGGGGATAGCCCAGCTCGGCGACGAAGCCGCGGAATTGCTTCTTGTCCGCCGCCGGCACCTGGATGCCGATCAGGATGCGGCCATAGTCGGCGCCCTGGTTGCGGTAATGGAACAGGCTGATGTTCCAGTCCGGGTTCATGGCGTTCAGGAAACGCATCAGCGCGCCCGGGCGTTCCGGGAACTCGAAGCGATAGAGCAGTTCGTCGCGCGCCTGCGCCGACCGGCCACCGACCATGTGGCGCAAGTGGGTCTTGGCCATTTCGTCGTGCGTCAAATCGAGCGTGTCGAAGCCATGGCGGCGGAAGTGGCTGGCGATCTTGTCGGGTTCGGCCGGCGACGATACCTGCAGGCCGACGAACACGTGGGCGCGGTCCGAATCGGAAATGCGGTAGTTGAACTCGGTCACACTGCGTTCTCCGACCAGTTCGCAGAAGCGGCGGAAGCTGCCGCGCTGCTCCGGCATGGTGACGGCGAAGACCGCCTCGCGCATTTCGCCGACCTCGGCGCGCTCGGCCACGAAGCGCAGGCGGTCGAAGTTCATGTTCGCGCCGCAGGCGATGGCGACCAGCGTCTTGTCCTTGAGCTTGTGTTCGGCGGCGTATTGCTTGGCGCCGGCCACGGCCATGGCGCCGGCTGGTTCCAGCACGCTGCGGGTGTCCTGGAACACGTCTTTGATGGCGGCGCAGATCGAGTCTGTGTCGACCACCACGAAATCATCGACGTACTTGCGGGTGAGCTTGAAGGTCTCGGCGCCGACCAGCTTGACCGCGGTGCCATCGGAGAACAGCCCCACGTCGTTCAACTGCACGCGCCGGCCGGCGCGCACGCTGCGCAGCATGGCGTCGGAGTCCTCGGTCTGCACGCCGATGATCTTGATCTCGGGGCGCAACTGCTTGATGTAGGCGGCCACGCCGGCGATCAGGCCGCCGCCGCCGATGGCCACGAAGATGGCGTCGATCGGGCCAGGGTGCTGGCGCAGGATCTCCATGCCCACCGTGCCCTGGCCGGCGATCACGTCGGGATCGTCGAAAGGGTGCACGAAGGTCAGTTTTTCCTTTTTCTCCAGCGTCTGCGCGTGGGCATAGGCGTCGGAGAAGCTTTCGCCGGCCAGCACCACTTCGCCGCCCAGACGGCGCACCGCGTCGATCTTGACCTGCGGGCTGGTGGTGGGCATGACGATGACCGCGCGGCAGCCGAGCCGGGAGGCGGCCAGCGCCACGCCCTGGGCGTGGTTGCCTGCCGAGGCCGCGATCACGCCGCGGTTGCGCGCCGCCGGCGTCAGGTTGGCCATCTTGTTGTACGCCCCGCGCAGCTTGAAGCTGAATACGGCCTGCGTGTCCTCGCGCTTGAGCAGGATCGTGTTCGCCATGCGCTGCGACAACAGCGGCGCGGATTCGAGCGGCGATTCGACCGCGACGTCGTAGACCTTGGAGGTCAGGATGCGTTTCAGATAATCGGTGGACATGGACTGCGCTTGGGGTAGGGGCGGAAAATTGGGCGGCGCAAAGAGTGGACCCATGCGCGCCATGGCGTGAGCGCGATTATTGCAGGGAAAGCCTCGGTCCCAGGCGGTTTTCGCGGGCTTTCGCCACGGACCGGACGGCGGCGGCCGGGTGCGGGAGGCGCGCGGCTACACTCGACGGCATCATGGAAGAAAGCCTCCTCTCCGCCATCCACTGGCTGCTCGGCCTGCTGGCCCTGCCCTCGGTGGGCCTGTCCGCCATCTTCGCCGTCTCGCTGATCTCGGCCACGTTGCTGCCGCTTGGCTCGGAGCCGGCGGTGTTCGGCTATATCAAGCTGTCGCCCGACATGTTCTGGCCCGCCATCCTGGTGGCGACCGCCGGCAACACCATCGGCGGCGCCATCAGCTACGCCATGGGCCTGGGCGCGGAAAAGGCCGTCGAGCGCTGGAAGGAGCGTCACCCCCACGCGCCGGCCCAATCCCGCATGCGCGGGCGCTGGCACGAGCGTGCCCATGACTGGATACACCGCATGGGGCCGCCGGCGCTGCTGCTGTCCTGGCTGCCGGCCGTGGGCGATCCGCTGTGCGCCGTGGCCGGCTGGCTGCGGCTGCCGTTCTGGCCGTGCGTGGCCTATATGGCCATCGGCAAGTTCCTGCGCTATCTGGCCATGACGGCGAGCCTGCTGTGGCTGTTTCCAGGGCAGGTCTAGGTGCTGACGCCTCACTTAATTGGGGACATATAATCATGCCATTGTCCCGTCGCTGGACGCTTCCCAGGGGGTATTCGGGGGCGGTTCCGGCCAATGGCATAAAATAATTTTTTAAGGGCCCCCTCTTGCCGCCATGAACGCCCCACTCGCCAGCCACATCTTGAACGGGGCGACGCCGCCCACAGCACCCGCGCGACTGCGCGAAATTCCCTACAACTACACGTCGTTCTCCGATCGCGAGATCGTCGGCCGGCTGCTGGGCGATGACGCCTGGAGCCTGTTGACCGACCTGCGCGGCGAACGCCGCACCGGGCGCTCCGCCCGCATGCTGTACGAGGTGCTGGGCGACATCTGGGTAGTGCGCCGCAATCCGTACCTGCAGGACGACCTGCTGGACAATCCCAAGCGCCGCAAGCAACTGATCGACGCACTGCACCATCGGCTCGGCGAGATCGACCGCCGCCGCGAACCCGGCGCGCCGGCCGAGGCCGGCCACGATCCGCACCGCGACGAAAAGGTGCTGGGCCTGCTGGGCCGGGCGCGTTCGGCGATCGCCGCCTTCGAGGGCGAGTTCGACCAGACCGCCATGCTGCGCAAGCAGGCGCAGAAGGTGCTGGGCCGCATCACCGCGCGCGACAACATCAAGTTCGACGGCCTGTCGCGCGTATCGCACGTGACCGACGCCACCGACTGGCGCGTGGAGTACCCGTTCGTGGTGCTGACGCCGGACTCGGAAGACGAGATCGCCGCGCTGGTCACCGCCTGTATCGAGCTGGGCCTGACCATCGTGCCGCGCGGCGGCGGCACCGGCTACACCGGCGGCGCGATTCCGCTGACCTGGAAGTCGGCCGTCATCAACACCGAGAAATTCGACAAGCTGGGCAAGGTCGAGTCCTGTATCCTGCCCGGGCTCACCGAGCCCGTGGCCGTCATCCATGCCGGCGCCGGCGTGGTGACCAAGCGGGTGTCGGAGGCGGCCGAGGCGGCCGGTTTCGTGTTCGCCGTGGATCCGACCTCGGCCGAGGCCTCGTGCGTAGGCGGCAACATCGCCATGAACGCCGGCGGCAAGAAGGCCGTATTGTGGGGCACCGCGCTCGACAATCTGGCCTGGTGGCGCATGGTCGATCCGGACGGCAACTGGCTCGAAGTGACGCGCCTGGACCACAACATGGGCAAGATCCATGACGTGGAGGTGGCCCGCTTCGAACTCAAGTGGTTCGACGGCCGTGGCAAGCCGGGCGAACGCCTGCTCAAGACCGAGACCCTGGAAATCGCCGGCCGCGTGTTCCGCAAGGAAGGCCTGGGCAAGGACGTCACGGACAAATTCCTGGCCGGCCTGCCCGGCATCCAGAAGGAAGGCTGCGACGGCCTGATCACGTCGGCGCGCTGGGTGCTGCACCGCATGCCCAAGCACACCCGCACGGTCTGCATGGAATTCTTCGGCCAGGCGCGCGACGCGATCCCGTCGATCGTCGAGGTCAAGGGCTACCTGGACGGCGAAGGCCGCGCCCGCGGCGCCATCCTGGCCGGCCTGGAGCACCTGGACGAGCGCTACCTGCGCGCGGTCGGCTACGCCACCAAGAGCAAGCGCGGCTCGCTGCCCAAGATGGTGCTGATCGGCGATATCGTCGGCGACGACGAGGACGCCGTGGCCGCGGCCGCCAGCGAAGTGGTGCGCCTGGCCAACACCCGCCATGGCGAAGGCTTCGTGGCGGTGAGCGCCGAGGCCCGCAAGAAGTTCTGGCTCGACCGTTCGCGCACCGCCGCGATCGCGCGCCACACCAACGCCTTCAAGATCAACGAAGACGTGGTGATCCCGCTGCCGCGCATGGGCGAGTACACCGACCATATCGAGCGCATCAACATCGAGCTGTCGACCCGCAATAAGCTGCGCCTGCTGGACGCGCTGGACGACTATCTCTGTACGCCGCTGCCGGTCGGCAAGGCCGAAGACGCCGCCGACGACGAGACCCGCGCCGAGGTGCTGGCCGAGCGCACGCGCCAGGCCATCGAGCTGCTGGCCGCCGCGCGCCAGCGTTGGCAGTGGCTGCTGGACAACCTGGACCTGCCGCTGGCCGACGCCATGCCGCAACTGGAAACGCTGGGCATGGGCCACCTGCGTGGGGCGCTGGCCGAGCGTCTGGCGGCGCAGCCGCAGGCGCGCGTGTTCGATGTGGTGCAGGATCGCACCATCCGCGTGTCGTGGAAGACCGAGGTGCTGGCCGGCCTGCAGGCGGCGTTCTCAGGCGCGGCGCGCAAGCCGATCCTGGACGAGCTGGTGGCGATCCACGGCCGCGTGCTCAAGAGCCGCGTGTTCGTGGCGCTGCACATGCACGCTGGCGACGGCAACGTCCACACCAACATCCCGGTCAACTCGGACGACTACGGCATGCTGCAGGAGGCCCACCAGGCCGTCGAGCGCATCATGCAGATCGCGCGCGACCTGGACGGCGTGATCTCGGGCGAGCACGGCATCGGCCTGACCAAGTACGAGTTCCTGACGGAGGCCGAACTGGCGCCGTTCCAGGACTACAAGCGCCGCGTCGATCCCAATGGCCACTTCAACGCCGGCAAGCTGATGCCCGGCGCCGACCTGCGCCACGCCTGGACGCCCAGCTTCAACCTGATGGGCCACGAGTCGCTCATCATGCAGCAGAGCGACATCGGCGCCATCTCGGATTCGATCAAGGACTGCCTGCGCTGCGGCAAGTGCAAGCCGGTGTGCGCCACCCATGTGCCGCGCGCCAACCTGCTGTATTCGCCGCGCAACAAGATCCTGGCGACCTCGCTGCTGGTCGAGGCCTTCCTGTACGAAGAGCAGACCCGCCGTGGCGTCAGCCTGAAGCACTGGGAAGAATTCGAGGACGTGGCCGACCACTGCACCGTCTGCCACAAGTGCTACAACCCCTGTCCGGTCGACATCGACTTCGGCGACGTTTCGATGAACATGCGCGCCGTGCTGCGGCGCATGGGCCGCAAGTCGTTCAATCCGGGCACGGCCAGCGCCATGTTCTTCCTGAACGCCAAGGATCCGGCCACCATCAATGCCACCCGCAAGGCGATGGTGGGCGTGGGCTACAAGGTGCAGCGCGCCGCGCACGATCTGCTGTCGGGCCTGGTGAAGAAGCAGACCTCGGCGCCGCCGGCGACCGTGGGCAAGCCGCCGCTGCGCGAGCAGGTGGTGCACTTCGTCAACAAGAAGATGCCGGGCGGGCTGCCCAAGCAGGCCGCGCGCAAGCTGCTCGATATCGAGGACGCGAACTACGTGCCGATCATCCGCGATCCCAAGGCCACCACGGCCGACACGGAAGCGGTGTTCTACTTCCCGGGCTGCGGGTCGGAGCGCCTGTTCTCGCAGGTCGGCCTGGCCACGCAGGCGATGCTGTGGCATGCCGGCGTGCAGACCGTGCTGCCGCCGGGCTACCTGTGCTGCGGTTATCCGCAGCGCGGCAACGGCATGACCGACAAGGCCGAGCAGATCATCACCGACAACCGGGTACTGTTCCATCGCGTCGCCAACACGCTCAACTACCTGGACATCAAGACCGTGGTGGTCAGCTGCGGCACCTGCTACGACCAGTTGGCCGGCTACGAGTTCGAGAAGATCTTCCCGGGCTGCCGCCTGATCGACATCCACGAATACCTGCTGGAAAAGGGCATCAAGCTGGAAGGCGCCAAGGGCGTGCGCTACATGTATCACGATCCTTGCCACACGCCGATGAAGCTGCAGGACCCGATGAAGACCGTGCGTTCTCTGGTGGGCGACGGCGCGGTCAAGAGCGACCGCTGCTGCGGCGAGTCGGGCACGCTGGCGGTCAGCCGGCCGGACATCTCGACCCAGGTGCGCTTTCGCAAGCAGGAAGAGCTGCTCAAGGGCGATGCCGCGCTGCGCGGCGATGGCTTCACGGGTGACGTCAAGGTGCTGACCTCGTGCCCGTCGTGCCTGCAGGGCCTGTCGCGCTACCAGGGCGACACCGGCATGGACGCCGACTACATCGTGGTCGAGATGGCGCGCCACATCCTCGGCGAAGGCTGGATGGAAGACTACGTGCGCCGCGCCAACGCGGGCGGCATCGAACGCGTGCTGGTGTAGCGCGTCGCCGGCCGATGGCCGGATGGCCGCGTCTCGCAACGCCCGGCGGATTCGCCGGGCGTTTTGTTTGCTCGCGTGGCGGCACAGGCGCGTCGTAGCCGCGCCGACTTGTGCGGCTACTTCATTGCAAATAATATTGCGTCTCAATTGTAATGTGAGGTGTCAGCAGTTTCCATGCCCGTTTCCCCCCGCACCCCAATCCTGGCCGCCGTCCTGGCGGCCACGGCCAGCCTGCCCGTCCAGGGCGCCATGCAACCCGCCGCCGAAGCGCCGCTGTCCGGCGACACTGAATTCCACTGCCGCTTCGGCCAGGACAACAGCACCGAGTGCGTGAGCACATACCGCTATACCATCCTGACGCTGGCCGGGCGCGAGCTGGTCTCGCGCATTGACCGTACTTATGCCGAGAACGACAGCGTCGAGGTCGAGCGCGCCGAGCTGATCCAGCCAGGCGAAAAGCCGGTGCCGCTGAGCGCGGACCAGATCGACACCCGCATGGCGCCAAATCCGGACCAGGGTTTTCTGCGTCACAAGCAGACCTCGCTGGCCTTTCCCAACCTGCGGGTGGGCAGCACCATCGTCTACACGCTGCGCGAGCGTTACGCCGGCATTCCGTCGGCGACGCAATTCCACTACGTGCTCGGCTTGCAGCCGCGGGCAGTGCGCCAGGAGCGCTTCCACGCCGAGTTCAGCGCCGAGCGCCCGATGGTCTGGCGCACCGAGGCGATGGATGCCTATCGCGTCCAGGCCTCGCCCGATGCGCGCCGCATCACGGTGGAACTGAAAGCCACGCCGTACTACTACGCCTATGTCAACGAGGCGGACCAGGGCTATCTGCGCCAGTCGCCGCGCCTGGAGATCGGTAGTTCGGCCGCGTTGCAGGACCACTTCGGGCCGTTCGCGGCGCGCTACAACGCCATCCTGGCGGCGGCCTTGCCGCAGGCCGCGGCCGCGGCCGTCTCGGCCCAGCGGGGCAAGGCACCGGCGCAGACCGTGGCCGCGCTGATGCGCCACATCCATGAACGCTATCGCTACCTGGGCGATTGGCGCAGCAGCGAGCGGGGCCAGGTTCCCTTCGCGCTCGACGAGATCGAGCGGCGCGGCTACGGCGACTGCAAGGACCTGGCGGTGCTGCTGACGGCCATGCTGCGCGCGGCCGGGGTCGCCGCCGAACCCGCCCTGGTGACGCGCGGCACCGTGGCGCCAGCGGTGCTGTTGCCGGGTCTGTCGGCGCCCAACCACGCCATCGTGCGCGCCCAGGTGCAGGGCGAGACCTGGTGGCTGGATCCCACCAATCCAGTGTTCGTGCCGGGCTTCACCATGCCGGACATCCAGCAACGCTGGGCCTTCGTCATGGATGACCGGGGCAATGTGCGGCGCGAGGACATTCCGCTGGAACGCCCCGCGCCCAGCATCCTGGTGACGCGCCATGAACAGTTCGACAAGGATGGGCAGGCCAAGGTGCGCGCTTCGGTCGAGGTAAGCCGCATGGTGGCCGCGGAAATCAGCGCGGGCGACCAGCAGAACGGCGCGACGGCGATGGACCAGGCGTTGTGCCGCAGCTTCGCCGCCGAGAACCGCGACTGCCAGTTGCGCCGTGCCGCCAGCGATTTCGTGGTGCCGCAGGCCTACCGCATCGATGCCACGCTGGTGGACCTGCGCGCGCTGGAACGGGTCGGCCGCCAGCATGTGTACACCCACACCGAACTGAACGATGACTGGGAGCTCTTCGCGCGCTATCGCCAGGCGGGCCAGTTGGCCGACATCTACCTCGGCACGCCGGAAACCGCGTCTTATGACGTGACGCTGGCCGGTGGCAAGGTCCAGGCGCCGCCGCTGCATTGCCAGGTCCGTTCGCCGTGGATCGACGTGGACCTGGACGGCAAGCCGGCCAAGTCGGGCTACCAGTACCGCTACCGCAGCGCCAGGAAGGTTAGCTGGTTCAGCCATGACGAGATCGGCTCTGACGCGTTCGGGCGGGCGATCGAGCAGGGCCGGCAATGCGTCGAGGCGTTGCGCATGGTCGTGACGCTGCCGCGCAAGTGAACGCCGGGCCCGGCGTCGCCGCCATGAAAAACGCGGCCGGATGGCCGCGTTTTTTTCATGCAAGGCCAGGCGCGCTCACTCGAGCTTGATGTTGGCCTTCCTGATTACCTCGGCCCAGGCGGCGCGTTCCTTGTCGGCATAGGCCTTGAAGTCCTGCGCCGACATCGGCATCGGGATGACGCCCATGTCCAGCATCTTCTGCGACACGGCCGGCGACTTCAGCGCGGCGTCCAGTTCGGCGGACAGCTTCTTGACCACCGGCTCCGGCAGGCCGCCGGGGGCGACCAGGCCTTGCCAGGCGTAGGCGGTGAAGTCGGGCACGCCCTGTTCAGCCATGGTGGGCGCGTCCGGCAGCACGGCAACGCGCTCGGGCGTGGCCGCGGCCAGCACGCGCAGCTTGCCGGCCTTGACGTTGGGCAGGCCGGCGGCCAGGTCGATGAACATCAGGTCCACCTGTCCGCCCAGCAGGTCCTGGATGGCGGGCGCCGCGCCCTTGTAGGGCACGTGCAGCAGGTTGGCGCCGGTGCGCTGCTTGAACAATTCCAGCGCCAGGTGATGCGGAGAACCGGCGCCAGCGGAGGCGGCGGTCAGCTTGCCCGGCTCCTTCCTGGCGGCCTGGATCACGTCGTTGACCGTCTTGTAGGGCGAATTGACGTTCACCGCCAGCAGCAGCGGGAACTTGGCGATGCCGCCGACGTAGGTGAACTTGGACGGATCGTAGGCCAGCTTGGCGTACAGCGTGGGGTTGTAAGCCAGGGTGCCGGAATCGGCCGTGCCGATGACGTAGCCGGAGGGGTCGGCCTGCGAGATCGCGGTGGCGCCGATGATGGTGGCGGCGCCGGGGCGGTTCTCGACCACGATGGTCTGGCCCAGCGGCTTTTCGATGCCGCTGGCGACGGTGCGCGCGACCACGTCGGCGCCGCCGCCGGCCGGGTAGGGCACGATCCAGCGAATGGGTTGGGTGGGCCAGGATTGGGCCGAGGCCGCGGTGGCGGCCAGCGACAGTGCGGCAAGCGCCAACAGGCGCCGGGCGTGCTTGTGCATGGGGAGTCTCCTCGTTTTTTTGCGAGGGTATTATGCCCCGGCCGTCCGGCAATATGCGCTCGTTTGCGGCCCCGGAATCAGCGGCTTATTGCGGATCGGGGTAGCTGCGGGCGCCGAAGATGGCGGTGCCGATGCGTACTTCGGTCGAGCCTTCCTCGATCGCCAGCTCGAAATCGCCGCTCATGCCCATGGACAGGCGTTCCAGCGACACGCCGGCGATGCCTTCCTGGCGCAATTGGTCGCGCAGCTCGCGCAGGGCGCGGAAGCAGGCGCGCACTTCCAGCGGGTCGGGGGAGTTGGCCGCCATCGTCATCAGGCCCTGTACCCGCAGGGTGGGGAAATCCGCCACGATGCGGCGCAGGAACGCCGCCACCTCGGCGGGGGGCATGCCGTACTTGCTGGGTTCGCTGGAGGTCTTGACCTGGACTAGTACGTCCAGGGTCCGGCCCTCATTGACCAGGCGGCGATGCAGGGCTTCGGCCAGGTCGACCCGGTCGAGTGATTGCAATTCGGTGGCGTCGCGCGCCGCGTCCTTGGCCTTGTTGGTCTGCAAATGGCCGATCAGGACCCATTGCAGGCCCTGGCCGGCCAGCGCGGCCGCCTTCTGGCGCAGCTCCTGGGTCTTGTTCTCGCCAAAACGGGTCAGGCCCAGCGCCATGGCTTCGCGGATGGCGTCGACCTCGAAGGTCTTGCTGACGGGCAGCAGCGTCACGCTGTCCGGCGCGCGGCCTGCGCGCTCGCAGGCCTGCGCAATGCGTTGTCGGATCCCGGCCAGGCGGGTGGCCATGGTGTCTACATCGGTCATGCGGTTCTCTTGGGAACGGAATGTCCCATAGTGTAGGACGCGCGCGCACCGTTTCGCCACACCGGGCCGCGCGCCACGCTATCTTCGTTGACCCTGTCCGAATCGCAGGCTTAGAATTTCAGGATATTTGTTTAGATTTCAATGTTCTAAACCCGCCGGCGCGGTCCTCGTGGATCGCGCGGTTCCCTCCTCCTTCTCGCCGTTTCCCTCCGCCATGTCCAGCGCCGCGCCCGAGTACGCATTTGCCACGCCCTTCCTGAATCCCCCCGCTTCGCCGATCCGATCACTCATGCCCTACGCGCTGCGTCCCGGCACGATCTCGCTGGCGGGCGGCTACCCCGCGCAGGAACTGTTCGACGTGGACGGCCTGTCGATCGCCTCGACGCAGGTGCTGGCGCGCCTGGGCGCCTGCCTGCAGTACTCGAACATCGATGGCCAGGCCAGCCTGCGCCATGAGCTGGCGCGGCTTTCGGCGGCGCGCGGGCTGCAATGCAACGCGGATACGGAACTGGCCGTCACGGGCGGCTCGCAACAGGCGCTGGCGCTGTTGAGCCGGGTGATGTTGCAACCGGGCGACCACGCCATCATCGAATCGCCCGCCTTCCCCAATTCCGTGCAGGCGCTGCGCTACACCGGCGCCACCGTGCACACCGTGCCGTCGGGCCCGGATGGCGTCGACATCGACGCGCTCGACGAACTGGCCGCGCGCATCAAGCCCAAGGTCGTGTGCGTGGTGGCGTCGTTCTCCAATCCCTGTGGCGCCACCATCTCTCGCCAGCGCCGCCTGCGGCTGCTGGATCTGGCGGTCAAGCACCGCTTCCTGATCGTCGAAGACGATCCCTATAGCGAACTGCGCTTTGCCGGCGAAGCGGTGCCGCCCATCATGGCGCTGGCCGAGGGCGAAGCCCGCAACTGGGCTGTGTACCTGGCCAGCATGTCCAAGACCATGGCGCCCGCGCTGCGCATCGGCTGGCTGGTGGCCCCGCCCGAAATCCGCCGCCGCTGCGTCGGCGCCAAGGCCGCCGACGACATGGCCTCGTCCGCGTGGATCCAGGAAGTGGTGGCGCAGTACCTGGCCAATGGTCGCTACGAGGAACACGTGCCGCGCATCCGCGCCGCCTACGGCCTGCGTTGCGACGCCATGGCCGCCAGCCTGGAGCGCGAACTGGCCGGCCGCATTACCTTCAGCAAGCCCGAAGGCGGCATGTTCTTCTGGGCGCGCCTGACCGGCGAGGTCGACGCCACCCGCCTGCTGCCCTACGCCATCGAGCACGAAGTGGTCTACGTGCCGGGCAAGGCGTTCTACGCCGACGCGGCCCAGGCCGACATGCACGCCATGCGCATGTCGTTCGCCACCATGAACGAAAGCCAGATCGCGCAGGGCATGCAGCGCCTGAGCCGCGCGCTGGAGGCCTGCGAGGCCAACCAGCCGGTGTCTATTTCGCTGGCGGCGTGATATACCCAAATAAGCGCTTGTTATTTGGCGCGGGCGCTTCATGCCGATAAGCTTCTCGCCTCGGCGCGCTTGCGCGCCCCGCTACAACAGGACGCTTGCGCGTTCCGGTACAACAGGAAAACGAGTCATGAACATTGCAAAAGGGTTGGCGGGCGCGGCGTTGTTGTTCGCCGCGGCACAAGGGGCACAAGCGGCGACGCTGGACATCGTGCGCCAGCGCGGGGCGGTCACCTGCGGCACCACCACGGGCTTTGCGGGGTTTTCCGCGCCCGACGCGCAGGGCAAGTGGCAGGGGCTGGACGTGGACCTGTGCCGTGCCATCGCCGCGGCCGTGTTCGGTGACGCCGACAAGATCAAGGTGGTGCCGCTGAATTCGCAGCAGCGCTTTACCGCGCTGCAGTCGGGCGAAGTCGATGTGCTGACCCGCAACACCACGGTGACGCAGCAGCGCGACACCGCGCTGGGCATCATCCACGCCGGCATCAACTTCTACGACGGCCAGGGTTTCCTGGTGCCCAAGTCGCTGGGCGTCAAGAGCGCCAAGGAAATCAACGGCGCGACCATCTGCCTGCAGACCGGCACCTCCAACGAGAACACGCTGGCCGACTGGGCGCGTGCCAACAAGGTTACCTACAAGCCGGTGGTGATCGAGACCTTCAATGAAGTGGTCAACGCCTTCGCCGCGGGCCGTTGCGACGTGTTCTCGACCGACGCCTCGGGCCTGGCCTCGATCCGCATCTCCAAGCTGCAGAAGCCCGACGACTACGTGGTGCTGCCCGAGATCATTTCGAAGGAGCCGCTGGGGCCGTTCGTGCGCCAGGGCGACGACGCCTGGCTGAACATCGTGCGCTGGTCGCTGTCGGCCATGATCGAGGCCGAAGAGTACGGGGTGACCTCCAAGAACGTCGACGAGCAGGTCAAGAGCGACAACCCCAACATCAAGCGCATCCTGGGCGTGACGCCCGGCGGCGGCGCGAACCTGGGGCTGGACGAGAAGTGGGCCTACAACATCGTCAAGCAGGTCGGCAACTACGGCGAGAGCTTCGAGCGCAACGTCGGACAGGGTAGCCCGCTGAAGATCAAGCGCGGCTTGAACGCGCAATGGACGCAAGGCGGCCTGATGTACGCGCTGCCGATCCGCTGACGAGGCGTACCGTCCGGCGCACTGGCCGGATCCCCAATGAAAAACCGATGCCGCGGCATCGGTTTTTTATTGGGCGCGCGTTGCGACAGGACCGTCAGCGGCGCCGGTACACCTGTGCGATCTGGGTGAAGGCGGCGCGCAGTTCGCGCGTACCGCCCTGGAAGATCACCGGCCGGCCGCGGTGTGTGAACACCACCAGGCGCTTGGAAAATATCATCGGCACGAACCGCGCTTCGCGTACGTCTTCCCAGGCGACCTCGCGGCGCGAGAACCAGGTCTGGCGCAAGCCGCGCTCATCGATGGTGGTGATGGAGGTCTGCATGTGCCAGGACACGAACAGCAGGCCGATGAAGCACAGCCCCACCACCAGTGCCATCGAGCTTTCGAGCGGCTGGCCCGGCGCGCGAATGGCGGTCGTGACCACCTGCACGCCCAGCACCGCCAGGATCACCCAGGTCAGGATGCGCACCCAGTCGGGCCACGCCTGCCCTGACAGGGGCAGCGGGCCGAGGGCGCGGAGCAGGGCGGCGTGTTCCTCGGGCGAGGGGGACGGTACGAGGGGCGTCATGCGGCTGCGGAGTTCCGGTAGCGTTGCGGAAAGACTTGCGCCGGTTGACCCGGACGCTCACGCGAAACGCGCGCAGCCATTCTACGGCGTTTCGCGGTCAGGCTGCCCGCTTGGCGGCAATGGCGTTGCCAGCCCGGCTGGAGCCCTTGCGGTTGAGGTTGGCCGACATCCATTGGCCGATGTCCACCACCGCATCGAAGTCGACGCCAGTGTCGATGTCCAGCCCGCGCAGCATGTACAGCACGTCTTCGGTCGCGACATTGCCCGTCGCGCCCTTGGCGTAGGGGCAGCCACCCAGGCCGGCCACCGAGGCATGGAATATCGAGATGCCGGTCTCCAGTGAGGCCAGGATGTTGGCCAGCGCCTGGCCGTAGGTGTCGTGGAAGTGGCCCGAGACGCGCGCCGGGTCCACCACGCGGGTGACCGCGGCCATGACGTCGCGCACGCGTTGCGGCGTGCCCACGCCGATGGTGTCGGCCACGTCGATCTCGTCGACCTGCATGGCCAGGTAGCGCTGGGCCACATCGACCACGGACTCGATCGGCACTTCGCCCTGGTAGGGACAGCCCAGCGCGCAGCTGATGCTGCCGCGCACGCGGATGCCGGCCTCGCGGGCGGCATGCACCACCGGTTCGAAGCGCGCGATGGATTCGGCGATCGAGCAATTGATGTTCTTTTGCGAGAAGGCCTCGCTGGCCGCCCCGAAGATGACGATTTCGTCCGCGCCGGCGGCCAGCGCGCCCTCGAAGCCCTTCATGTTGGGCGTGAGCACCGAATAGATGGTGCCCGGGCGGCGCTGGATCCGCGCCATGACGTCGGCGCCGTCGGCCATCTGCGGCACCCACTTGGGCGACACGAACGAGGCCGCCTCGACATTGGGAAAGCCGGCGGCCGCGAGGCGGTCGATCAGTTCCACCTTGATGTCGGTGGGCACGAATTCCTTTTCATTCTGCAGGCCGTCGCGGGGCGAAACCTCGACGATCTTGACGCGTGTGGGCAATGCCATGTCTCTTCCTGTATCGGTATCGGGGGCGGCCGCGGCGGCGGCTCGGCGCCAACGCCAATATTAGCGCCATCGCATCCGGCCCCGCTCGCGCTCGGGCCGAGGGCGGTCCAGGCGCCGGCCGGCCCCTGGCGCGATCCCTTATTTCAGGCGCTGGAAGCGGCCGTCGTCCAGGCGCGCCACGCGCAGGGCCAGTTCCAGTTCCAGCAATTGCGCCTGCAGGTCGGCGGTATCCAGGCCACAGCGGGCCTGGATCGCATCCAGGTGCAACGGGTCGAAGCCCAGGGCGTCGAGAACCGGATGGGGGGCGGCTGCCTCAACCGCCGCGGCCGGGCGGGCGCCGGGTTGTGGGCCGCCGCCCAGTTCGTCGGTGATGTCGGCCGCGGTCTCCACCAGCTTGGCGCCCTGGCGGATCAGCGCATGGCACCCGCGCGACAGCGGCGAGTGGATCGAGCCGGGAATGGCGAACACCTCGCGCCCGCTTTCGCCCGCCAGCCGCGCGGTGATGAGAGAGCCGCTCTGTTTTGCGGCCTCGACCACCAGCACGCCGCGCGCCAGTCCGGCCACGATGCGGTTGCGCTTGGGAAAGTGCTGGGGCAGGGCGCCCGTCCCCATCGGCAATTCGGAGACCAGCGCGCCGTGCGCGGCGATGCGATGCGCCAGGTCGCGGTGCCGCGCGGGGTAGATGCGGTCGATGCCGGTGCCCATCACCGCGACCGTGCCGGCGCCTGCGGGGCCGGCGTCCAGGGCGCCTTCATGGGCCGCCGCGTCGATGCCCAGCGCCAGCCCGCTGACCACGCGCCAGCCGTTGCCGGCCAGGTGGCGGGCGAAGGCGCGGGCGTTTTCCTGGCCGCCGGGGGTTGCATTGCGGGCGCCCACGACGGCCAGCGATGGTCCCTGCAGATAGGCCGGGTCCCCATTCACGTAGAGCAGGATGGGCGGGTCGGCGATGGTGAGCAGGCTTTGCGGATAGGTGGGATCGGCCAGCGTCAGGATGTGGTGACCTTGCCCCTCGACCCACTGCAGCGCGTTGTCGACCTGTGCGGCCATGTCGACCGGCATGGGCGCGGCCAACTGGCGGGCCAGCGCGTCCGGCAGTTGGCGCGCCAGGGCCGAGGCGCGCTGTGCGTAGATCTGTTCCGGCAGGCCCAGCGCGCCAAGCAGCGTGCAGGCGGTGGCCGGGCCGATGCCGGGCTCCAGGGACAGGCGCAACCAGGCGGACAATTCAGCGGCGGTATGGGTGAGCGGCATGGCAAGGGCGCCGGCGGACGGGCGCGAAGGAAACGGGGGGGGGGCCGGCGCCCGGGCGCCGATCGTTCGAGAGTGTCGCATGGCGGCCACGGCAGCCCCGGCAGGCGGGACCGAATGATCCCGGCCGGACGGGGCTGTAAATCGGGGCCAGGCCGGTCCGGATAATCCTCGTGTTAGCCGAAAACTATTAGAAATCAAGAATCTAATGAATTAAACTGTT
This sequence comes from Achromobacter sp. EB05, assembly GCF_044232075.1. Classification (NCBI taxonomy): domain Bacteria; kingdom Pseudomonadati; phylum Pseudomonadota; class Betaproteobacteria; order Burkholderiales; family Alcaligenaceae; genus Achromobacter; species Achromobacter sp. EB05. Next base: position 5,893,952 of record NZ_CP155917.1, on the reverse strand, counting down.
GGTCAGGCACTCTTACCGACGATTCCTTTTCAATGGCATTACTTCCTATTCTTCGCTACCCGGATCCGCGCTTGCACAAGAAGGCCAAGCCGGTCGCCGAGGTCGATGACCGCATCCGCCAACTGGTGCGCGACATGGCCGAAACCATGTACGACGCGCCGGGCGTCGGCCTGGCCGCGACGCAGGTCGACGTGCACGAACGCGTGGTCGTCATCGACGTCTCCGAAGAAAGCAACCAACTGCTGGTGCTGATCAATCCCGAGATCACCTGGCGCAGCGACGATTACAAAATCTACGAGGAAGGCTGCCTGTCGGTCCCTGGCATCTACGACGAAGTCGAGCGCGCTTCGCGCATCCGCTGCAAGGCGCTGGACATCGACGGCAAGCCGTTCGAGTTCGATGCCGACGGCCTGCTGGCCGTGTGCGTGCAGCACGAGCTCGACCACCTGGAGGGCAAGGTGTTCGTCGAATACCTGTCCAACCTGAAGCAGAACCGCATCAAGACCAAGTTGAAAAAGGCCGAGCGCGAAGCGCTGCGCGCCTGACGCCCGTTTCCTTCCTCCCGGTCCGCTCCCCATGCGCCTAGTTTTCGCCGGCACGCCGGAATTCGCCCGTATCGCCTTCGACGCCCTGCGGGCCGCCGGCCACGACATTCCGCTGGTCATGACCCAGCCCGACCGCCCGGCCGGGCGCGGGCTCAAATTGACACCGAGTCCCGTAAAGCAGGCCGCGCTCGACGCCGGAATCGAGGTCGCCCAGCCGCGCAGCCTGCGGCTCGATGGCCGCTATCCCGAGGAGGCTGCCGAGGCCCGCGCCCTGCTCGAGCGCATCGCGCCCGACGTGATGGTGGTCGCGGCCTATGGCCTGATCCTGCCGCAGTGGGTGCTGGACCTGCCGCGCCTGGGCTGCCTGAACATCCACGCCAGCCTGCTGCCGCGCTGGCGCGGCGCGGCGCCGATCCAGCGCGCCATCGAGGCGGGCGACGCCCGCACCGGCGTGACCATCATGCAGATGGACGCGGGCCTGGACACCGGCGACATGCTGCTGGAGCGGGTCGTGCCGATCGGGGCCGAGACCAATGCCGCGCAATTGCACGACGCGTTGGCGCTGGCCGGCGGCGAGGCGATCGTGGCGGCCTTGGCCGCGCTGTCCCAGGGCGGTTTGACGCCGACCCCGCAACCCGAGGACGGCGTGACCTACGCCGCCAAGTTGGACAAGGCCGAGGCCGCGCTCGATTGCAGCCAGCCCGCGGAACTGCTGGCGCGTCGCGTGCGCGCCTTCAACCCGGTGCCCGGCGCCAGCATCCGCCTGCCCGGCCTGGCCGATCCCGTGAAGGTGTGGCGCGCGCAGGCCCTGCCACAGTCCGCGGCGGCCGCGCCCGGCAGCGTGCTGCGCGCGCAGGCTGATGGCATCGACATTGCGACCGGCGAGGGCGTGTTGCGCCTGCTTGAGTTGCAGAAGGCCGGCGGCAAGCGCCAGCCGGTGGACGTGTTCGTGCGGGGCTGGCAGCCGGCCTGAGGCCGTTCGCCGTTGCCAGGGGCTGGCCGCCGTGGCGCAGGCGGCCTTTCTCAGGCGCGCTCGGCCAGCAGGTCGAGGTAGGCGCCCGACAACAACTGGTCCGGCGCGATCTGCAGGCTGGCGAGCAGCTCATGGGCCTCGGCCATGCCTGCCTCGACGCTTTCGCCGTCGCGCAGCACGACTTCCAGTTCCAGGAATTCCCCCAGTCCCTCGACCCGATCCAGGTGGATGCGGGTGCGGCCGGCCATGAATAGCAGGCGCTGCTTGCGCACGCGGCCGATCACGCCATAAGCCAGCCCCAGCGCGTCGCGCAGGGTATCGGGCGAGGCGGTCGGTGAAATGACGTAGAAGCTTTCCTTGGGGCCGGCCTCGTCGGCGCGGCGGTAGAAGATCAGTTCGCCCTTGCCATCGGCGAACACGCGCAGCTTGAGCCGGCCGTCAGGGCAGGCGAAGAAGGTGTCGTCCTGCGCGATGGCGACCGGAGCCTTGCCCGACAGCGCGGCGGCCAGCGATTCGAGGGCCGCCAGGCTGGCGACCCTTGCCTTGATTTCGACGTTGCGGGCCATGGGGGTGTCCTTGTCGGGACGCAGTGTCAGGCCAGCGCGGCGGGCAGTTCGGCGACCTGCATGAACAGCTCGTCGGGGCCGCGGTCGCGCAGCGCGTCAACGTGGTTGTAGCCCCAGGCCACCGATCCCACGCGCACGCCGGCCTTGCGGGCCGCGTCGATGTCGCGCATCTCGTCGCCCACCAGCAAGAAGCGTTCCGGCGGGGTGTCGTGGCGCTGCAGCAGGCGCTCGATCTTGGCGGCCTTGCCGAACAGGTCGGTGCCGCATTCGTAGTCGTCGAACAGCGCCGCGGTCTCCGGCCCGAGCACGCGCTGCACGTTTTCCAGCGAGTTCGAGCTGACCACCGCCAGCCGCAGCCCGCCCGCCTTCAGTCGGGCCAGCGCGTCCGGAACGCCATCGAACAGGCGCACGCTGGGATCGATCTCCTGCATCAGCGTGCGCACGTGCGCCATGATGGCGGGCAGTTTCCACAGCGGGATGCCCAGAAACTTCAGGATCTCGCCGGCGTCGCGGTGCCGCAACTGGTCGCGCTCGGCGGCGTCGATCTTGCGAAAGCCGTACTTGTCGGCCACCGTGTTGAGGATGGAATTGAACCAGGGCATGGTGTCTGCCAGGGTTCCGTCGAAATCAAAAGCTGCGATGTCGTATTTCAAGAAAAAATCCGATGCCGATCTACATGGGGTGAAGCAGATACTGCACCACCGGCGCCAGGTCTTCAAGCGGCGGGGCGCCAGCGACGACGCGCTGGGCGTTGGTCCAGGGATAGTCCAGCGCGAGCAGCCAGCCGAACACCGCGTCGGTGGCGGCCGGGGGCAGCGTCACCATGGTCTCGATGGTAATGGTCAGGTGAGTCGCGCGGTATGGCTCCGGCTGGAAGGTCCAGGCGTAGCGGCCACAGCCCACGCGCACGTTGCCGGTGGCCTTCTCTGTCATGCCGACGATCCAGTCACAGGAATAGTCGGACAGGCGCGCATCGGCCTCGGGCCGCGCCAGGTAGAAGGTGTAGACGTTGTCGTAGGTCTGGCCGAACTTGCGCACCAAGGTGTCGGTGATCGCGGCCAGGCCGTGGGATTCGGGCGGAAACGCGATGGCCTGCGTGCGCAGCGCCATCTTCAGCACCGCCTGCGGCGCGAAGGCGCGCGCCATGTAGTGTGGGCGGTTTTCGTCCTTGGCGTGGAAGTAATCGCGCAATACGGACTCGGTGCTGGCGGGGAACGACGAACCGTTGGACATTGCGGGGCTTTCCTTGGAGCGGGTTAGGGGGCGCGATGCTCGGGCTTGACGGGCTCGAACCACTTGGAGACGTTGGGCGGCTCGTAAATGGCGTAGCGGTCCAGCAGCGTCGCCGGATCGCTTTCCACCACCAGCATGTCGCGGTGCTGCGGGCGCATGAAGGCTTCGTCGACGGCATGGTCGACGAACTGCATCAGCGCGTCGTAATAGCCGGCGATATTGAGCAGGCCGCAGGGCTTGCTGTGCATGCTGAGCTGGGCCCAGGTCCAGACCTCGAAGAACTCTTCCAGCGTGCCGGCGCCGCCGGGCAGCGCGATGAAGCCGTCGGCCTTCTCCATCATCATGGCCTTGCGCTCGTGCATGCTCTGCACCAGGTGCAGCTCGGTCAGGCCGCGATGGGCCTGTTCCTTTTTCTGCAGCAGTTCCGGGATCACGCCGATCACGCGGCCGCCGCCGGCCAGCACCTCGTTGGCGATGACGCCCATGATGCCGACGACCGAGCCGCCGTAGACCAGGCCGAGGTCGCGCTTGACCAGTTCACGGGCCAGCACGCGGGCCTGCTCCAGGTATTCGGGGCGCGCGCCGGGATTGGAGCCGCAATACACGCAGATGTTCTTCAGGGTCATATGAAGCTACTTGTTGTCGGGCCCGTTACAGATTGCGTCACGGGCCGTCCGGGAAGCCGATAGTTTACGAGAAGCGCCGGGCGGGTTTTTAGCCGGCGCACGAAAGCCGGATCCGGCGCCATGGGCAATGTTTGGACACAGCATCTTTTCGTACGCCCGGTAGACTGGGTTGTTCGGAACGACTGGAAGTCCAGCGTCGTATTGCCAACCCCACAAGGAGCTAACGATATGGAAAACACGACCCGTAACCAAGACAAGGCGAGCCGCCCCTTCGACATGGATGTGAAGGCGATCCGCGCCAAGGCGCGCCAGGATATCGAGTCCGGCGCCGTCACCGACACTTACCGTGCCGACCGCCAGACCGTGCTCAAGCTGCTGAACGAGGCGCTGGCCACCGAGATCGTCTGTGTGCTGCGCTACAAGCGCCACTTCTTCATGGCCCGCGGCCTGAACGCCGAGCCGGTGGCCGCGGAATTCGCGGAGCACGCCGCTCAGGAACAGGATCACGCCGACAAACTGGCCGAGCGTATCGTGCAACTGGGCGGCGAGCCCAATCTGTCGCCCAAGGGCCTGCTCGAGCGTAGCCATTCCGAGTACGTCGAGGGCTCCTCGCTCGAGGAGATGATCAAGGAAAACCTGATCGCCGAGCGTATTGCTATCGACAGCTACCGGCAGATGATCGAGTACATCGGCGAGCAGGATTCGACCACCCGTCGCCTGCTGGAGGAAATCCTGGCGGTCGAGGAAGAGCACGCCGACGATCTGTCTGATTTCCTGGCCAAGCATTAAGGCCCGTCAGCGGTCGATGGCGCACCGTGGGCCGGCGGTGCGCCATGGGGCTGCGCGTCCCGCCCGGGTTGTTCAACCCTGGCGCGCGGCAGCCGCGTCGTGGCGGCGCGCCGCCTCATCCAATTGGGCATGGTGGCTTTCGGCCCATCGATCCAGCGCCACCAGCGCCACATTCAGCGACTTCCCCAGTTCGGTCAGGTGATAGCGCACATGCGGCGGCACCGTGCGCATGTCCTCGCGCAGGACCAGTCCGTGGCGTTCCAGTTCGCGCAGTGTCTGCGTCATCATCTTCTGCGAGATTCCGTCGAGCTTGCGCAGCAGCTCATTGTTGCGCAGCGGGCCATGCGCGAGCGCGGGCAGCACCAGCGGTACCCATTTGCCGGAGATCAGTTCGAGCGCGCGGCGCGATGGACAGGCGGCGTCGAAGACGTCGCCCGCGGAAGCGGGAGAGACTGCCATGGGGTGCCCTTCATGGTTACCAATAGGTGCGTACTTGTGCCTGGGTAACTATAGGCCCTAAGCTGGCCGCATTCCAATAACGAAGGGAGGCCGGGATGGCCTGGTGGATCCTGTTGGCCGCGAGCGCGGTGGAAATCGTGATGGCGCTGGCGTTGAAGTACGCGGACGGCTGGACGCGGTTCTGGCCCAGCGCCATCGGCATCGCCGCGGCGCTGGGCAGTATCTTCCTGCTGACGCTGGCGATGCGGCACCTGCCCGCGGGCACCGCTTACGCCGTGTGGACCGGCATCGGGTCCGTGGGCATCACGCTGCTGGGGATCCTGCTGTTCGGCGATTCGCCGTCCGTCGCGCGCCTGGCGTGCATTGCGTTGATCGTGGGCGGCGTGGCGGGCCTGAAACTGCTGGAGGCCTGAACCGGGCCGCGGGCCTTTCGCGCCGGCGGCCGATGCCGCCGGCCTCATGACGCTCAGACCGTGTCGGCCCAGAGGTCGTACTCGTCGGAGTCGGTGACGCGGGCGCGCACCAGGTCGCCGGCCTTGAGCTTGCGGTCCGAGCTGACGTAGACGCAACCGTCGATTTCCGGCGCGTCGCCAGCGCTACGGCCCACGGCGCCGTCTTCGTCCACTTCGTCGATCAGTACGTCGATCTCGCGGCCGACCTTGCGCGCCAGGCGCGCGGTGGAAATCGATTGCTGCAGTTCCATGAAGCGTTCCCAGCGTTCCTGCTTGACCTCGTCCGGCACCGGATTGTCGAGCAGGTTGGCGGGCGCGCCTTCCACCGGCGAATACTGGAAACAGCCGACGCGGTCGAGCTGGGCTTCCTGCATCCAGTCCAGAAGGTACTGGAAGTCTTCCTCGGTCTCGCCGGGGAAGCCGACGATGAAGGTCGAGCGGATGGTCAGGTCGGGGCAGATCTCGCGCCACTGCTTGATGCGCGCCAGCGTCTTGTCCTCGAACGCCGGACGCTTCATGGCCTTGAGGATGCGCGGGCTGGCATGCTGGAACGGAATGTCCAGGTAGGGCAGGATCTTGCCCTCGGCCATCAGCGGAATCACCTCGTCGACGTGCGGATACGGATACACGTAATGCAGGCGCGTCCAGACGCCCATCTCGGACAAGGCCGTACAGAGCTCGGTCATGCGGGTGCGCACGGGCCGGCCGTTCCAGAAGCCGCTGCGGTACTTGACGTCGACGCCGTAGGCGCTGGTGTCCTGCGAAATCACCAGCAGCTCCTTGACGCCGGCCTTGACTAGGCGCTCGGCCTCGCTGAGCACGTCTCCCACCGGACGGCTGACCAGGTCGCCGCGCATCGACGGGATGATGCAGAAGCTGCAGCGGTGATTGCAGCCTTCCGAGATCTTCAGGTAGGCGTAGTGGCGCGGGGTCAGCTTGACGCCCTGCGGCGGCACCAGGTCGAGGTAGGGATTGTGGTCCTTCTTGGGCGGCGCGGCGTCATGCACGGCGCGCACCACTTCCTCGTATTGCTGCGGGCCGGTCACGGCCAGCACGCTGGGGTGCACGTTTCGGATCACCGATTCCTCGACGCCCATGCAGCCGGTGACGATGACCTTGCCGTTCTCGGCGAGCGCTTCGCCGATGGCTTCCAGCGACTCCGCCTTGGCGCTGTCGATGAAGCCACAGGTGTTGACCACCACGACGTCGGCGTCGTTGTACTCGGGCGTGACTTGGTACCCTTCGGTGCGCAGTTGGGTCAGGATGCGTTCGGAGTCGACCAGGGCTTTGGGACAGCCCAGGCTGACGAAGCCGACTTTGGGGGAAGACATGGAATACCTCGGTGGGCGCGAGCCGGCGCCAGTGATCAAATACTGCGCAATTTTAGCGCGGCAGGGCGGGGGGCCGTTATTTTAGCGGGTTGCCGGGGGCGATTCCCGGCTGGTGTGCGTCCCTAATATCCGGGCAGGGCGACGTCGGGCGTCAGGCGCCGCTGCGGCGGTACAGCGCCAGGGTGCCGGCCAGCGCGATCATGAGCCAGCCACAGACCCGGTTCAGCCAGCGCAGGCCCGAGCCGCGAAAGGCCCGCACCAGTTGCGCGCCCAGGGTGGCGTAGGCCAGCATGGTCAGGATGTTCATCAGCGCCAGCACCGCAGCCACGGTGGCGTATTGCGGCAGCAGGGGCGCCTGGGTATTGATGAACTGCGGCAGGAAGGCGGACATGAACAGCAATGCCTTCGGGTTGGTCAGCGCCACCACGAAGCTGCGCAGGCCCAGCTTGAGGCCCACCGGCCGGGCGGCGCCGGGTTCGGCGGCCGGCAGCACCAGCGCGGCGTCCGAGCGCAGCATCTTCCAGCCGAGATAGGCCAGGTAGGCGGCGCCCGCCCACTTGATGACATGGAAGGCGACCTCGGAAGCGGCCAGCACCACGCCCAGGCCGGAAGCCACCGCGCCCACCAGGATGAAATCCGCCATTACCGCGCCGCCCATGCCCCAGCAGGCGGTGCGCACGCCGTGGCGCGAGCCGTTGCTCATGGCGAGCAGGACGGTCGGGCCGGGCGTCACGATGGCGACGGCCGAGGCCAGGATGAACAGCAGCAGCGTGGCGGTGGACATGGCGGGCTCCGAGGCAGGCGGCCAGTGTGACGCGCCCGGCGCGGTTCGTCCAGCGCTCCCCGCGAGGCCGTCGACGGGGCGGCAGCCCGCGCCGGGCTACCATAGCGGTCTTGTCCTTTGATTTGCTGCCATGTCCACGCGTTCCGATACCCCCCATCTGGCTCCCCCGCTTTCCGCCGTTTTGCTTGCCAGCGCGCGCGTGGTGGAGGACGTCCTGGAAGGCCGCTCGATGACCGATGCCCTGGCCGACGTCGATGGCGCCCTGCGCCCCGCGGCGCAGGCGGTGTCGTTCCACGCGATGCGCTACCTGGGCTGGGCCGATGCGGTCGGCCGCGAACTGGTGCAGCGCTATCCCAATGTGCTGTTCGAATCGCTGCTGCTGGTCTCGCTGACGCTGCTCAAGGCCGAGGGCGAGGCCGCTGCCGGCCTGCCGGGCATGCCGGTCTACGCGCCCCACACCGTGGTGGACCAGGCCGTCACGGCCGCGTCCTCGACCCGTTCCCTCGGGGCGTTCAAGGGCCTGCTCAATGCCTGCCTGCGCCGTTTCCTGCGTGAGCGGGCGGCGCTGGAGGCCGCCGTGGCCGACAGCCCCGAGGCCGAATGGAACCATCCGGGCTGGTGGGTCAAGCAATTGCGCGTGGCCTATCCGCAGCAGTGGCAGGAGATCCTGCGGGCGGCCAACGTGCCGGCGCCGCTGACCCTGCGCGTCAATCGCCGCCGCGCCAGCCGCGAGCAGGTCCTGGCCGCGTTCCAGGACGCGGGCCTGGCCGCCGACACGGTGGGCCAGGCCGGCCTGGTGCTGGCCACGCCGCGGCCGGTGGCTCAACTGCCCGGTTTCGCCGAAGGGTGGTGGTCGGTGCAGGACGCCGGCGCCCAGTTGGCCGCCGAGCTGCTGGCGCCGCAGGACGGCATGCGGGTGCTGGATGCCTGCGCCGCGCCGGGCGGCAAGACCGCCCACCTGCTGGAGCTGGCCGACATCGACCTGCTGGCCCTGGACGCCGACGCCGACCGCCTGACGCGGGTCGGCCAGAACCTGGACCGCCTCGGCCTGGCGGGCGAGCATGTGCGGCTGCAGGCCGCCGACGCTGCCGACCTGGACGCCTGGTGGGATGGCAAGCCCTTCGACGCGGTGCTGGCGGACGTGCCGTGCACCGCCTCGGGCATCGTGCGGCGTCATCCCGACATCCGCTGGCTGCGCCGCGAGAACGATGTGCGCCGCACCGCCACGCTGCAGGCGCGCATCCTGGACGCGCTCTGGCGCACGGTCGCGCCCGGCGGCCGCCTGCTGTACGTGACCTGCTCGATCTTCCCGATCGAGGGCACGCGCCAGGCGCTCGAGTTCCTGCAGCGCCACCCCGAGGCCCGGCGCCTGGACGCGCCCGGCCAATTGCTGCCAGTTGCGGTCGATGCAACACCCGCGGCGCAACGCGATGGATTTTTCTACGCCTTGTTTGCCAAGCAGTCCTGAATCGCCAAGAATAGGGGGCATGACGGGGTTTCGGTGTCGTATGTCCATCATTTCACGGTTATTTCTGGGGTTATTGTTCGCAACTGCCGCGCTGTCGTTGGCGCCGGCCGGTCAGGCACACGGGTCCGAACCGAAGGTGGTGCGCGTCGAACCGGTCGTGCGTGGCGACAAGCTTGAAATCGACGCCGACATCGAGTTCGAACTGAACCAGCAACTGCGTGACGCCGCCCAGCGTGGCGTACCCCTGTACTTCACTGCCGACCTGACCATCACGCGCGAGCGTTGGTGGTGGTTCAACAAGTCCCTGGTCGACACCTCCCGCACCTGGCGCGTGATCTACAACGCGCTGACGCGCCAGTGGCGTGCCGGGGTCGGCGAGCTGTCCTTCCCGGTGGCGTCGCTGGACGACGCAATGAGCGTCATCCGCCATGTGCGCAACTGGCAGGTGGCCGATGCCGACGATTTCGACGAGGGCGTGGTCTATGGCGGCCAGTTGCGGCTGCGGCTGGACACGTCGCTGCTGCCCCGGCCGTTCCAGGTCAATGCCCTGAACAGCAGCTCCTGGGTCCAGGGCACGCCGTGGACCGATTTCTCGTTCTCGCTGGGTGACAAGGAGAAAGACCCCTCATGAGGCTGTTGCTTCGGCTGGCCCTGATGGTCGGCGCGGTGAGCGGCCTGGCGTTGCTGGGCCTGCTGGCATGGTCCACGGGCAATGCCTCGCGTTTTGCCCGCTATTACGACACGCTGCTGGTTCTCAACGGCATCTTCGCGCTGGCGCTGTTCGTCTGGGTGGTGGCCCTGACGGTGCGGCTGGCGCGGCAGATCCGGCGCCGGCAGTTCGGCGCCAGGCTGACCGCCCGCTTCTCTTTGGCCTTCGCCCTGATCGGCGTGGTCCCCGGCGCCCTGATCTACACAGTCTCGGTGCAGTTCATGTCGCGCTCGATCGAGTCCTGGTTCAACGTACGGGTCGACACCGCGCTGGAGGCCGGCCTGAACCTGGGCCGCGCCGCGCTCGACTCGCTGCTGGCCGACCTGGACGCGCGGGCCCGCTCGATGGCGGCCGAGCTGAACCGCAATTCCGATACCGGCGTGACGCTGGCCCTGACCCGGCTGCGCGAAGCCAACGGCGTGCAGGAAGCCATGGTCTTCACCGGCAGCGGCCGCATGGTGGCGTTCTCCACCAGCCAGTACGGCCAGTTGCTGCCGGCCATGCCGCCGTCGACGGTCATGAACCAACTTCGGCTGTCGCGCGGCTATTCGGCCGCCGAGGCCGATGACCCGGTCAAGCCCGGCACCGACGGCGGGCTGCACCTGCGCGTGGTGATCCCGCTGACCGGGCCCGACCGCTACGACAACCTGCTGGGCGCCGCCTCCGAGCCGCGCTGGCTGCAACTGCTGCAGCCGGTGCCCGAGCAGATCGCGCACAACGCCAACCTGGTGCAGCAGGGTTTTCGCGACTACCAGGAACTCGCCCTGTCGCGGCTCGGCCTGCGCAAACTGTATGGCATCACGCTGACCCTGGCGCTGCTGCTGGCCGCGTTCGGCGCCATCGCCGTGGCGTTGTCGCTGTCCAAGCGGCTGGTGCGGCCATTGCTCAGCCTGGCGGGCGGCACCCAGGCGGTGGGCGTGGGCGACTACCGGCCGCTGCCCGAGCCGCCCGAGCGCGACGAGGTCGGCCAGTTGACCCGCTCGTTCAATGCCATGACGCGCCAGCTCGACGAGGCCCGCCGCATGGTCGAGAGCAACCGCCAGCAGCTCGAGCGGTCCAACGTCTATCTGGAAAGCGTGCTGTCGAACCTGTCCTCGGGCGTGCTGGTGTTCGACGAGTCCTTCCGCGTCACCACCGTCAACCAGGGCGCCCAGACCATCCTGCAGGCCGACCTGCGCTCGGTGATCGGGCGGCCGCTGGAAACCGTCGATGGCATGCTCGAATTCGCGAACGTCGTGCGGCAGGCTTTTTCCACCCACGCCGCCGTGGGCTCCGAACGGCAGCACTGGCAGCAGCAGTTCGAAATCGCGCCCAAGCAGGGCGACACGCCCAACGGGCCCCAGGCCCTGACGCTGCTGGCGCGCGGCACCCACCTGCGGGTGGACGGCCGCGGCAACGGCTACCTGGTCGTGTTCGACGATATTACCGAGGTGATATCGGCCAACCGCACCGTCGCCTGGGGCGAAGTGGCGCGCCGCCTGGCCCACGAGATCAAGAACCCTCTGACGCCGATCCAACTCTCCGCCGAGCGCCTGGCGATGAAGCTGGAAGGCAAGCTGCCGCCGGCCGAGGCCCAGATCGTCGAGCGCTCCACCAACACCATCGTCAACCAGGTGGCCTCGCTCAAGCAGATGGTGGATGATTTCCGCGAATACGCCCGCACGCCGCCGGCGGTGATGCAGCGTATCGACTTCAACGCGCTGGTGGCGGATGTGCTGTCCCTGTATGGCTGGGAGCCGGACGGCGCCGCTTCGGTGCGTTCGGCCTCCGGCAAGGCGCTGAACCTGGACGTCAGCCTGGGCGCGGACCTGCCCGCCATCGAGGGCGATCCGACCCAGTTGCGCCAGGTGATCCATAACCTGCTGTCCAATGCCCGCGACGCCATCGCCGAGAAGGGAGGGGAAGGCCGGGTCAGCGTCACGACCCAACTGATGCGCAGCGAGCAGCCCGACCGCGCCGACCAGCAGGCCCTGCGTTTCACGGTCGCCGACACCGGCCCGGGTTTCCCGCCGCAGGTCATGCAGCGCGCTTTCGAGCCCTACGTAACCACCAAGTCCCACGGGACTGGGTTAGGATTGGCAATCGTACGCAAGATCGTGGAAGAGCATGGCGGGCGGATCGACCTTGCGAATCGCAAGGAAGGAGGCGCGCGGATTTCCATCTTGTTGACCCGGCTCGCTCCCGGGGCCGATACTATGGACGCGACCGCGCAAGAAAAGGATAATGCGGCTACGCAATAGGTGGATGCTTTATGGCCAGAATTCTGGTGGTTGACGACGAAGTCGGTATTCGCGAGCTTTTGTCGGAAATCCTTTACGACGAAGGGCACACGGTCGAGTTGGCCGAAAACGCGGCGCAAGCGCGCGCCGCGCGCCTTCGCACGCGTCCCGATCTGGTGCTGCTGGACATCTGGATGCCGGACACCGATGGCGTCAGCCTGCTCAAGGAATGGGGCTCGCAGGGCCTGCTGGACATGCCGGTCATCATGATGAGTGGTCACGCCACCATCGACACGGCGGTCGAGGCCACCCGCATCGGCGCCATGGATTTCCTCGAAAAGCCGATTACGCTGCAACGCCTGCTCAAGACCGTGGCCGCCGGCCTGGCCCGCGGTCGCGTGCCGCATCCGGCGCCCGTGACGGCGCCTACGACCGCCAGCGCCGCCGTGGCGCTCGAGGACGAACTCGATCCGCCGACGCTGTCGTTGGCCCCCGCGAACGAAGTTCCGGTCACCGCCAACGGCCAGTTGGGCAGCATCTCGCTGGACCAGCCGCTGCGCGAGGCGCGCGACGAGTTCGAGCGCATCTATTTTGAATACCATCTGGTCCGCGAAAGCCACAGCATGACCCGCGTGTCCGAACGCACCGGCCTCGAGCGCACCCACCTCTACCGCAAGCTCAAGCAGTTGGGCATCGAGTCGGCGCGCAAACGGGGCGCATGAAGATCCTGATCATCGGCGCTGGTCGCGTAGGCACCAGCGTGGCGGAAAACCTGGTGTCCGAGCAGAACGACATCACGGTGATCGATTCGGACTCTTCCCAGTTGCAATACCTGCAGGAACACTTCGACCTGCGCGTCGTCCATGGCGACGGCTCGCAGGTGTCGGTGCTGGAAGGCGCCGGCGCCGCGGACACCGACCTGCTGATCGCCTGCGCCGCGTCCGACGCGGCCAACATGGTGGCCTGCAAGATCGCCCGTCAGCTTTTCAACATCCCTCGCCGCATCGCCCGTATCCGTTCTGGCGAATTTTCCGAACATCCCGAACTGATGAGCGAAGACGGCTTCTGCATCGACGCCATCATCAGTCCCGAGCGCAGCGTCACCACCTACCTGCACAGCCTGATCGAGTTCCCCGAGGCGCTGCAGGTAGTGGAATTCGCCGAAGGGCGGGTCAGCGTCGTGACGGTCCGCGTCGGTCACGGCAGCCCCATGGCGCACCATCCCGTCGACAAGCTGCGCGAGGTCTGGCCCGACGTCACGGCGCGGGTGATCGACGTGCTGCGCGGCGGCCGCCCGTTGCGGGCGGGGTCGGGCACCGTGATCGCCCCGGGCGACGAAGTGGTGCTGGTGGTGGACACGCGCCACGCCCGCCGCGCCGTGCGGCAACTGCGCGAAGCCGAAAAGGCCGTGCGCCGCGTGATGATCGCCGGCGGCGGCAACATCGGCCTGCGGCTGGCGCGCGCGCTGGCCGAGGAAAACTACAGCGTGCGCATCATCGAGCGCGACCTCAAGCGCTGCGAATACCTGGCCACGCAGTTGCCCGACAGCGTGCTGGTGCTGCACGGCAGCGGCACCGACGAGGCCCTGCTGGAACGCGAGAACATCGAGGACATGGACACCTGGCTGGCGCTGACCAGCGACGACGAGGACAACATCATGTCGTCGCTGCTGGCCAAGCGGCTGGGCGCGCGCAAGGTGATCGCGCTGATCAACCGCCAGGCCTATGGCGAACTGATGCAGGGCAGCCATATCGACATCGCGGTGTCGCCGTCGCAGGCCACCATGAGCGAGCTGCTGCGCCATGTGCGGCGCGGCGACGTGGCGGCGGTGCACCGGTTGCGCCAGGGCGTGGCCGAGGCGCTGGAGGCCATCGCCCACGGCGACCGCTCCAATTCCAAGGTGGTGGGCCGCAAGGTGGGCGAGATCAGCCTGCCCAAGGGCGCCAGCATCGGCGCGCTGGTGCGCGAGGACGAGATCATCCTGCCTGACGCGGATACCGTGATCGAGACCGACGATCACGTCATCGTCTTCGTGCCCTCGCGCAAGCAGATGCCACGCGTGGAAAAACTGTTCCAAGTCTCGGCGTCGTTCTTCTGATGAGCCTGCGCGTCCCGCTTTCCGACGGACCGGCGACGGCCGGGGAGGCCGCATGAAGCGGGTCCTGGCGACGCTGCACATCCTGGGCCTGACGATGGTGATGTTCGCCCTCACCATGCTGATCCCGCTGGGAGTGGCCTACATCGGCGGCGACGCCGCGCGCGATGCCTTCCTGCACGGTTTCCTGATTTCGGTCGGTATCGGCGTGGCGCTGGCGGCGCTGACGCGGCGGGCCCGCAGCGAGCTGCGCGCCCGTGACGGCTTTGTGCTGGTGTCGGCGGTATGGGCCGGCCTGCCGCTGCTGGCGGCGATCCCGCTGTTGATCTACTTCCACCGTGCCGGCCTGCCGCTATCGTTCACCGGGGCTTATTTCGAGGCCATGTCCGGGCTGACGACCACCGGCGCCACCGTGCTGACCAATCTGGACGCGCTGCCCGCCTCGATCAACCTGTGGCGCGCCACCCTTATCTGGATCGGCGGCATGGGAATCCTGGTTCTGGCAGTGGCGATCCTGCCGCTGCTGGGCGTCGGCGGCCACCAGGTGGTGCGGGCCGAGACCCCGGGGCCGATGAAGGACGAGCGCCTGACCCCCCGCATCGCCAGCACCGCCAAGGCGCTGTACGCGGTGTATTTCGCGTTCTCGATCCTGTGCTTCCTGGCTTACCGCGCGGTCGGCCTGTCGTGGTTCGAGGCCTGGTGCCACATGGCCACCACCATGGGCCTGGGCGGCTTTTCCACCTGGGACGACGGCTTTGCCCATTTCGATTCGGTAGCGGTGGAAATGGTGGCCATGGTGTTCATGTTGATCGCCGGCATCAACTTCGCCACCCATTTCAACGCTTTCCGCCAGCGGAGTCCGCGCGCTTATCTGCGTTGTCCGGAAGCCATTCCGTACCTGGTGGTGGTGCTGGGGGTGGGCCTGGTGATCTCGGTGTTCCTGTACGTCAAGGGCGTCTACCAGGAGCCGCTGCAGGCTCTGCGCTACGGGATGTTCAACACGATCTCGATGGCCACCACCACGGGCTACGCCAATACCGATTTCGCCCAGTGGCCGCTGTTCGCGCCCTTGACCATGCTGCTGCTGTCGGGCTTCGCCACCTCGGCTGGTTCGACGGGGGGCGGGATCAAGATGATCCGGGCCATCCTGCTGATCAAGCAGGCGCGCAATGAACTTGTCACAATGTTGCATCCGCATGCGGTCAGCCCGGTACGGATCAACGGCCGCGCCGTCGAGGCCCGCACCATGTCGTCGGTGCTGGCGTTCATGCTTTTCTACGGTCTGTCCATCGCTGTCTTCACCAGCCTGCTGCTGCTGTCGGGGCTGGACCCGATCACGGCGTTCTCGGCCGTCTTCGCCAGCGTCAACAACACCGGCCCCGGCCTGGGACCGGTCGGACCCATGGGAAATTTCGCGGTGCTGTCGGATTTCCAGATCTGGGTCTGCACCTTCGCCATGCTGATCGGCCGCCTGGAGCTGCTGACCGTGCTGGTGCTGTTCACGCCGATTTTCTGGCGCAAGTAGGCGGCCTCGCCCGTGCGCGGCACAGCCCGAATTTCCGGCCTCCCGTCGCCGCGGCGCGTCCCCGTCGGGATAGGTCTGTTTTTATAAGGGATAACCCTTTATGGGGTTATCCCATCCCCTCTGGGAACCCGCACCCAGCCTGCGCTTGCAGGCTTCCCGGGCCGGCGAGCCGCGCCACCATTACGTTGTGAGCGCTCGCTCACTTTGTTCTAGAGAGCAAAACCGAATGCATCGTGATGTTGCACACAAATGTCACGATTTTCAATCGTTTTGCCACAAACATGCGGCTATTATGCGTTCACAAGCCGCCGTCTAGCGCCCCCCGGGAAGTTGCCGGGCTTCAAGGTCGAACGGCGCATCCCCTCATCAAACATCCGAAGGAGTCCGAGATGGAACAGATCCCGTTCATTTCGTCGGCCCCCAACACCCTGGGCATCGAACTCGAGCTGCAACTGATCGACCCCCGCAGTTTTGACCTGACCGCAGCCTCCGACGAACTGCTGGCCCAAATGGCCAACCATCCCATTGCCGATCGCGTGAAACCCGAAATCACGCGGTCCATGATCGAACTGAATTCCTCGGTGCACGAGCACCCCATGGGCCTGCTGGCGGAAATGCGCGAAATGCGCGATGCCCTGGTCGAAGCGGCTGACGCCGTGGGCGTCTCGGTAGCCGGTGGCGGCGCCCACCCGTTCATGCGCTGGCAGGAACGCTCCATCTCGGATACGCCCCGCTTCCAGTACCTGGCGGAAATGTATGGTTACCTGGCGCGTCAGTTTACGGTGTTTGGCCAGCACATCCACCTGGGCGTGAAAAACGGCGACGAAGCCATCAAGCTGCTGCGTCGCCTGTCGCCCTATGTCCCGCACTTTATCGCGCTGTCGGCCTCCTCGCCGTATTGCGAGGGCGTCGATACACTGTTTTCGTGCTCGCGCCTGAACGCGGTCAACAGCTTCCCGCTGGCCGGTCACATGCCGGCCGAGGTCAAGGACTGGTACCAGTTCGAGGCCCATCTGGCGCAACTTCGCGCCTATGGCCTGGCCGAGAGCATCAAGGACCTGTACTGGGACATCCGTCCCAAGCCCGAATTCGGCACGGTCGAAATCCGCGTCTGCGATACGCCGTTGACCGTGGAGCGCGCCTGCCAGATAGCGGCCTTCGCCCAGGCGCTGTCGGTGCTGTTGATGCGCGAAGAAGATCCCAGCGACAAGGCCTGGCTGTCCTACCGCAGCAACCACTTCCAGGCCTGCCGTTTCGGCCTGCAGGGCAGCTATGTGACGCCGGATGGCGAGCGCCTGCGCTTGATGGACCACCTGCGGGCGCTGTTCCAGCGGCTGATGCCGGTGGCCGAAGAACTGGGGACCGGCGACATGATCGCATCGCTGCGCGACGAAGCCATGCGCAGCGGCAACGATTCGCGCTGGCTGCGCAGCCAGTTCCATCGTTTGCGCGATCTGCCGCTGGTGGTGGAATCGATGTCGCAAGCCTGGCGCGGTGAGGTCGCCCAGGCGGCGCCGGCCGAGCCGACCGCGGTGTTGCGGCGGCGAATCCGCGCCACGTCCGAGCCGATGCAGCCCCTCTCGACGGCGGAGCCGGGAGTGACCGCGCCACTGCCCGAACGCCTGCACTAGGCCTGTCCGGGCGTCTTGTTTCAGGGCGTGCCGCGCTGGCGGCCGCCGATGGCGCTGACCGAAAGCCGGGTCTCGCCTGCAGTGCCGCGGTGGGCGGCGGCGCGCCAGGCGTGGCCGTAGGCGACTTCGATGCTCAGCGCGATGACGCCGTCCGGGCGGCGCTGGGCTTCCAACGCATCGCACAGGCGCGCCCGCCAGTCTCGCCCGACCAGGCCGCCGCGCCGACCGGCGGCGGGGTTGCCGCCCAGGGCGCGCACGTCCTGCAGCAGCTTTTCCGGCGTGCGGTACGTCAACGTCAGGATTTCCTGGTCCATGACCGGATCGGCGAAGCCGTTTTCCACCAGCAGATCGCCAAAATCATGCATGTCGACGAAGGCCGGGGTGGCGGTGCGCAGTCCGGCGTCGTCCAGCGCCTGGCGCAATTCGCGCAGCGTCGCCGGCCCCAGACAGGAGAACATCGCCAGCCCGCCGACCTTGAGAATGCGGCGCCACTCGGCCAGCACGGCATGCGGCTCGCGGTGCCAGTGCAGGGCCAGGTTGGACCACACCAGTTCCTGCGATTCAGGCGCCAGACCGGTGGCGGCCAGATCGGCATTGATGAAGGCATTGGTCGGCCCGCGTCGCGCCAGTTTGCCTATCCAGGCCGACAGGCCGGCCGGGGCGTGGCGCTTGCGGGCGATCTCCAGCAGCGGGTCGCAGTTATCCAGGCCGGTGTAGGCGGCTTCGGCATAGCGTTCGCGCAGCAGCGCCAGGTTGTCGCCGGCGCCGCAGCCGGCGTCGAGCATGGCCTGCGGCTGCACGCGGATGTACTGCAGCCGGCCCAGCATGCGGCGGGCGACTTCGCCGTACAGGAACTGGGCGTCCGAAAGATCGCCGCGGCGGGCGAATTGGCGCGGCACGTCGGCGGCGACGAGCGGGAGCGAGGGCGGGGTGGCAGGTGCGGGCAGGGACATTTCGGTCGCGCCCGGGCGCGGCGCCGCGGGCGGATCATGATTTCATGGGGGATGGCTCACATTATTGCCCATCCCGGCCGCGGCGGCCGATTGTCCCTACAGGCCATGGGGCGGGGGTTGCTGGCCCGGGTGCCCTGCGACTGTCCGCTGTGCGGGGGGCGGGTCGGCGGCGCCCGCCTGTGTGAGGGCTGCGAAACCGATCTGGCCGAAGCGTCGTTGGCGCCGCGCTGCCCGCGTTGCGCCCAGAGGCTGGCGGCGGATGCGCTGCATTGCGCCGACTGCCTGGCGCGGCCGCCAGCCTTCATCGGCACGGTCGCCGCCTTCGACTACGAGCCGCCCGCCGAGGTGCTGATCCGGCAGCTCAAGACCCAACTGCGGCTCAGCGCGGCGCCGGTCCTGGCGCGGCTGCTGGCGCATGCGGTGTGGTCCGAACCCCCGCCGCGGGCCTTGCTGCTGGTGCCGGTGCCGTCCAGTCGCGCATCGCTGCGCCGGCGCGGCATGAATCCGGCGGCCGAGATCGCCCGCAGCCTGGCGGCGCAACTGGGCTGGCCGCTGCTGCGCGGGGCGTTGCGGCGGCGGCGCGAAACGCCCAGGCAGACGGCCCTGGGGCGCCAGGCCAGGCTGAGCGGCGCCCGGGGCGTGTTCGATTGCGCGCGCGATCTGGCCGGCCGCCATGTCGGCTTGGTGGATGACGTCATGACCACGGGCAGCACCGCCGATGCGGCCGCGCGCGCCTTGCTGGCCGCGGGCGCGGCCAGCGTGACGGTGCTGGTGGTGGCGCGCACGCCGCGCCGGCCCTGATGTCCGGGCGGGGAGGGGGCGGCGGGGGCGGCCCCTCATGCGGCCTCGCGCGCCGGGGCGGCCGTCCAAATCGGCGACAATCGCTCCTGCGCGGCCCTGGCCGGCCGCCCGTCATTCAACGTCTTTCCGTCCGTTCATCATGTTCCACGTCATCCTCGTATGCCCCGAGATTCCGCCCAACACCGGCAATGCCATCCGTCTGTGCGCCAATACAGGCGCGCAATTGCACCTGGTGCGTCCGCTCGGTTTCGAGCTGGACGATGCCCGCATGCGGCGGGCGGGGCTGGACTATCACGAGTGGCAGCCGGTGCGCGTGCATGACACGCTGCAGGAGGCGCTGGCGGATACAGGGGCGACGGCTTCCCACCTCTATGCATTGACCACGCATGCCCAGCGCAGCGTGGGGGATGTGCGATTCGAGGCGGGGGACGTGTTCGTATTCGGACGGGAGAGCGCCGGTTTGTCGGAGGAGCATCACGCGATGTTCGCGCCGCAGCAGCGGTTGCGGCTGCCGATGCGGGCGGGGCAGCGGAGTTTGAATTTGTCCAACGCGGTGGCGGTGACGGTTTTCGAGGCTTGGCGGCAGTTGGGATATGAAGGGGGCGTCTGATCGCCCCTGGCGGATGCCTGCGCGCGGGGCGCCAAAGGCCGCCCGCGCGGCCGCCTTCGGCGCTGGGGGGCGGCGTCAGTCGAGCGACAGGTTCAGCTTCTGGATGACCTGATCCCAACGAGCCTTTTCGTTCTGGATGCGGACGGTCAGGGCCTCGGGGGTGGAGGCGGCGGGGGTGAAGTATTGCAGGGCCATCTGCTTGCGGACCGTGTCGCTGTTGATGATGCGGTTAAGTTCGCTGTTCAGGCGCTCGATGACGGGCGTCGGCGTTTCCGCGGGGGCCAGGATGGCGTTCCACGAGATGGCTTCGAAGTCGGGGTAGCCCTGCGAGGCCATGGTGGGCACGCCGGGCAGGGTATCGCTGGGCTGCAGGCTGGTGACGGCGAGGATCTTGACCTTGCCGTCGCGGGTCTGCGGCACCGCGATGGCGGGGACCATGAAGCCGGCCTGGATGTCGCCGCCGATGATGGCGCTGATGACCTGCGGGAAGCCGGCGTACGGGATATGCGCCATGTCGATGCCGGCGCGTTCCTTGAACATTTCCATGGCCAGGTGGGCCGAGCTGCCGGGGCCGACGGAGCCATAGTTCAGCGAGCTGCCGTGCTCCTTCACCATGCGCACGAAGTCCTGCACGGAATTGACGTTCTTCAGGTTGCCAGGCACGGTCAGCACATTGGGGCTGGTGCCCACCAGCGTCACGGGCGCCAGATCTTGCAGCGGGTCGTAGCCCAGCGTCTTCTTGTAGAGCGTGGGGGCGGTGACCAGCGGGCCGTTGATCGTGTAGAGCAGGGTGTAGCCGTCGGGTTTGGCCTGCGCGACGATGCGGGTGCCGATGTTGCCGCCGGCGCCGGTCTTGTTGTCGATGACGATGGGCTGTCCCAGCGCTTGTCCCAGCGGCTCGGCGATGGTCCGCGCCAGGATGTCAGGCGACGAGCCGGGCGGGAACGGCACCACCATGTGGATGGGGCGGTCCGGCCAGTCGGCGTGGGCGGCGGCGGGCAGGATGGCCGCCAGGCTCAGGCAGAGGCCGCGCAGCAGGGGGCCGACCCGGAACTTGCGGGTTTGCGTCATGAAGGATGTCTCCTGGGAGTCGTGCGTCGTGTTGTTATGAGGACGAGGGGGTGGGGGCCGGCTGCATCGGCGATGTCAGCCCGCGTTGCCGTGTTCGTCGCGGGCGTCGCGCGCCAGCAGGGTGGACACGGCCGTCATGGGCGAGACGCCGTCGAACAGTACGGCGCACACGGCTTCGGTGATGGGCAGTTCGACGCCGACGGCGCGGGCGCGTTCCAGCGCGGCGCGCGCGCAGCGCACGCCTTCGGCGGTGATGCCGCTGGCCAGGACGTCGGCCAGCTTGCGGCCCGCGCCGATTTCCAGGCCGACGCGGCGGTTGCGCGACAGTTCGCCGGTGGCGGTCAGGACCAGGTCGCCCAGGCCGGTCAGGCCGGCGAAGGTCTCGGCTTGCGCGCCCAGCGCGACGCCGAAGCGCGTCATCTCGGCCAGGCCGCGGGTAATCAGCGCGGCGCGGGCATTGGTGCCCAGCGCCAGGCCGTCGCCGATGCCGCAGGCCACGGCGATGACGTTCTTGAGGGCGCCGCCCACTTCCACCCCGACCAGGTCGCCGCTGGCGTAGACGCGCAGCGCGGCGCCGTGCAGGGCCCGGGTGGTGGCGGCGCGCAGGGAGGCGTTGTCGCTGGCGACGGTCAGCGCCACGGGCAGGCCCTGGGCGACTTCGCGGGCGAAGGACGGGCCCGACAGGACGCCGCCGACGGCTCCGGGCAGGGCCTGGCGCACGATTTCGTGGGGCAGTCTGGCCGTGTCGGCTTCAAAGCCTTTGCAGGTCCAGACGATGGGGGTGTCTTGCAGGCCCAGGGCGGGCAGGCGACGCGAGAGTTCGGCGCAGGTGGCGGCGAGGCCGGCCACGGGAACGCCTAGAATGATCAGCCCCGTCGCGCCGTCCTGTTGCAGGCTGCGCAGCGTGGCGTCGAGATCGGAGGTAATCGTCAGCGCCTGGGGCAGGGCGATGCCAGGCAGGTAGCGCGCATTTTCGTGGCGGGCGGCCATGTCGGCGGCCTGCGCCGGATCGCGCGCCCAGAGTACGGTGGGGTGGCGGCGGCTCGCGGCCGCCGCCAGCGCGGTGCCCCAACTGCCCGCGCCCAGGACGGCGACGCGCAGGCTGGGCGGAGTGGGCTGGTTCATGGGGCGCCGCGGTCTGCCTTATTGGCGGGTGGCGCTGGCGGGCAGGATGATGCCCGAGTCGCTGCCGTTGGCGTTGCTTTGCTGCTGTTGCAGTTCGGCCAGGCGTTGTTCGTACAGGGCCTGGAAGTTGACTTCGGTCAGGTGCAGCGGCGGCATCGAGGTGCGGGTGATCGCGTCGGCGATGTTGGCGCGCAGGTACGGGTACAACATCGTCGGGCAGACGATGCCCAGCAGCGGGTCGAGTTGCTCTTCGGGGATGTTGGCGGCTTCGAAGATGCCGGCCTGGGTGCCTTCGACCAGGTACACGACCTTGTCATTGACACGGGTGGTGACGGTGACCGTGACCGTGGTTTCGAACACGGTTTCGGCCAGGCGCTGGCCGCCCACGGTGATGCTCACTTCGACCTGGGGGGCTTCTTGCTCCAGGAAGACGTGGGGCGCGTTCGGCATTTCCAGCGAAAGGTCTTTCAGGTAGACGCGCTGCAGATTGAACGAGGGCGCGTCGTTGCCGCCTTCTTGCTGGGTGTTTTGGTCTTGATCAGCCATGAGTGTTTCCGTTGGTGGGAGGGGCAAAAAGGGGCGTCAGCCGTTGAGCAATGGGGTCAGGCCGCCCGAGCGGTCCAGCGCCATCAGGTCGTCGCAACCGCCGACATGGGTATCGCCGATGAAGATCTGCGGTACCGTGCGCCGGCCGGTGCGTTCGATCATGCGATCGCGTTGGCCGGGTTCGCGGTCGATCTGGATGATTTCCAGGTCGGTCACGCCGCGCTGCTCCAGCAGCGCCTTGGCGCGGGCGCAATAAGGACAATAGTCCTTGCTGTACATGACAACTTTATTCATAGGCGCTCCAGGCGGATTCTGTCGATAAGATGGGGGCGCGTCGCCCGGGTTCAACCCTTCTGGGTGACCGGCAGGCTGGCGGCCAGCCAGGCGCGCATGCCGCCTTCGAGCGGCACGACGTCGGCGAAACCCTGCGCGCGCAGCTTGGCGGCGGCGCGGGCGGAATCACGGCCATTGTCGCAAACCACGACCAGCGGCTTGTTCTTGGGCAGCGAGGCGGCCTTTTGTTCCAGGTCGGCGGCCGGCACGCTGCGTGCCTGGGCGATGTGGCCGGCCTGGAACTGTTCGGCGGGGCGCACGTCGACCCACACGGCCTGGCGCTGGTTGACCATCTGGATGGCTTCCGTGGTGCTCACGGCCGAGCCGGTGCGGCCCTTGCGCAGGGCGGGAATGGCCAGCATGACGCCGGAAACGAGGGTTACGGCGACAATGAAGATGTTGTTTTTATCGAGCAAGAATTGCAGAAGGTCCACGGGGCATCCTGAAGTGCGGCGTCTAGCCTGGTAAGGGCGAACCCTGACGCGCCGCGCGGCGAAATTGACGGGTGCGCCGGGGCAAAATCAAGGGCAAAATCGCTCAATTATAAAATGAGCGCATTCCGCAACTTTAACCCGCGTTACACGCCTGCCAAACCATGCACAAACTCGTTCTGATGCGCCACGGCGAAAGCCAGTGGAATCTGGAAAACCGCTTCACCGGCTGGACCGACGTCGACCTGACCGAAACCGGCCGTGAGCAGGCCCGCAAGGCGGGCGAACTGCTCAAGAAGGAAGGCTACACCTTCGACCTGGCCTACTCGTCGGTGCTCAAGCGCGCCATCCGCACCCTGTGGATCGCCCTGGACGCCATGGACGCCATGTATACCCCGGTGGGCGTGAACTGGCGCCTGAACGAGCGCCACTACGGCGCCCTGCAGGGGCTGAACAAGGCGGAAACCGCCGCCAAGTACGGCGACGAGCAGGTGCTGATCTGGCGCCGCGCCTACGCCATCGCGCCGGAACCCCTGTCGCTGGACGACGAGCGCCACCCGCGCTTTGACAGCCGCTACGCGAAGATCCCGGCCGACCAGTTGCCGGCCACCGAGTGCCTGAAGGACACCGTGGCGCGCGTGCTGCCGTTCTGGAACGAATCCATCGCCCCGGCCATCCGCGCCGGCCGCAAGGTGCTCATCGCGGCCCACGGCAACAGCCTGCGCGCGCTCATCAAGCACCTGGACAACGTGTCCGACGACGACATCGTCAACCTGAACATCCCCACCGGCCAGCCGCTGGTGTACGAATTGGATGATGACCTGCGCCCCATCCGCCACTATTATCTCGGCGATGCCGCCGAGATCGAGGCGGCCATGGCCGCCGTCGCGGCCCAGGGCAAGGCGAAGAAGGACTGATACATGGTGCGCAAGGCGGGGTGGTTGTTGGCGGTCATGCTGGCCGGCGGAGCGCTGCCGGCGGGCGCCGCGCCCAACGATCTCGCCGGCCGCCAGTCCGAAGCCGAAAGGCAGCAGGCGCAACTGCGCGATCGCATCGAGAACCTGCAAAAGGATATCGATGCGCGCGAAGCGGCCCGCAAGGAAGCCGCCGATGCCCTGAAGCAGTCGGAATCGGCGATTTCCAGGATCAACCTGCGGCTGAAGGAACTGGCCGAGTCCAGCCGCCAGGCGACCACCGACCTGTCCGGCCTGGAAAAGCAGATCACCGCCCAGCAGGCCGTGCTGGCCAAGCGCCGGGTCGAATTGGCCGACCAGTTGCGCACGCAATACACCAGCGGCCTGTCGCCCTGGACCGCGCTGCTGTCCGGCGACGATCCCCAGGTGCTGGGCCGCAACCTGGGCTACCTCGATTATGTCTCCCAGGCCCGCGCCCGCGCCGTCGAGGCGCTGCGCGCTGACATCGACCGGCTGGCCGCCCTGCAGGGCCGCGCCGACGCCCGGCGCGCCGAGATCGAAAAGCTGGTGGCCGAAACCTCCGAACAGAAGAGCGCCCTGGTCGCCCAGCAGAAAGAGCGCGGCACCCTGCTGGCGCAACTGGAAGGCCAGATCGCCGCCCAGCGCGCCGAAGCCAACAAATTGGGTCGTGACGACCAGCGACTCTCGCGCCTGATCACCGACCTGGACGCGGCCATCGTCAAGCAGGCCGAAGAGGCGCGCAAGGCCGAAGAGGCGCGCCGCCGCGCAGAGGAAGCCCGCAAGGCCGAGGAGGCCCGCCGCGCCGAAGAAGCCCGCAAGAAGGCCGAAGCCGAGCGCCGCGCCGAGGAGGCCCGCAGGAAGGCCGAGGCCGACCGCAAGGCGGCCGCCGACAAGGCCGCGGCCGACAATGCCCGTCGCGACCGTAACGCGCGCGAGGCCCGCGAGGCCGCCGAAGCGCGCGAACAGGTCGAGGCCGCGTCGCGCCAGGCGCGGGGGCCCGTGGCCGTGGCCGATCCCGACGCCGCTGGCCTGCGCCCCGCCGATTCGCGCCATACCCGCCTGACCGGGCAGGCCGAGGCGCCGCCCCCGGTAAAACCCGCAGATCCTCCCAAAAAGGCGGAACCCGCGGAGGCGGAATCCACTCCAACCCGAACTGCATCGGTCCAGCAGACCCCGCGTGCCGCGCCGGTAGGCGGCGGCAACGGGCTGCGCCACGGGTTGGCGGCGCCGGTGCGTGGCCAGGTGCAGGGCCGTTTCGGGGTCGATCGCCCGGACGGCGGCGTCTGGCGCGGCATCGTGCTGCGCGCGCCCGAGGGAACCCCCGTGAAGGTGGTGGCCCCCGGCACGGTGGTCTATGCCGATTGGCTGAGGGGCTTCGGCAACCTCATCATTGTGGATCATGGCCAGCAATATCTGACCGTCTATGCTTACAACCAAAGTCTGCTCAAACGGGTGGGCGATTCCGTCGCGGCGGGGGATACTATTGCTTCGGTAGGCGCAACCGGCGGCCAAGTGGAATCCGGCCTATACTTTGAAATTCGCCATCGCGGCGCTCCTGTGGATCCAGCCCAGTGGCTGGCCCAGTAAGCCAAAAACCCTCAAGGGCGAAAACCATTCGGGAAGTGTGCATGAGCACTCGCAAGTTTCGCGGTTTCGGTCTGATTGCCATCGGTGCGGTGGCTGGTGTCCTGCTCAGCGTGGGCGTCACCGCTGTCGCCCAGCGCGGCAGTCCCTTGCCGCTGGATGAACTCAGGCAACTGAGCAACGTCTTCGCCGCCATCAAGAACAACTACGTCGAGTCGGTGGACGACAAGACGCTGATCGACAATGCCATTTCCGGCATGGTGTCGAACCTGGACCCGCATTCCGCTTACCTGGATGCCGACGCCTTCCGCGAAATGCAGACGGCCACGCAGGGTGAGTTCGGCGGCCTGGGCATCGAGGTCGGCGCCGAAGACGGCTTCGTCAAGGTCATCTCGCCCATCGAGGACACCCCCGCCGCGCGCGCGGGCGTCATGGCCGGCGACCTCATCATCAAGATCGACGACACGCCCACCAAGGGCATGTCGCTGAACGACGCCGTCAAGCTCATGCGCGGCGCGCCCAAGTCGCCCATCACGCTGACCATCATGCGCGCCGACCGGCCGCAGCCGATCGTGCTCAAGATCGTGCGCGACATCATCAAGGTGCGCAGCGTGCGCAGCAAGATGCTGGACAACGGCGTGGCCTACGTGCGCATCGCCCAGTTCCAGGAAAAGACCGGCGTCGACCTGGCCAAGCAGCTCAAGGACCTCGGCGCCAAGGAAGCGCCCAAGGGCCTGGTGCTCGACCTGCGCAATGACCCGGGCGGCCTGCTGACCAGCGCCATCGGCGTGTCCGGCGCGTTCCTGCCGGCCGACGCCCTGGTGGTATCGACCGACGGCCGCACCCCCGACGCCCGCCACAAGTACCTGGCGACCCCGTCGGAATATGCCCGCGGCGAAAGCAACTACCTGTCGGGCCTGCCGGCCTGGACCAAGACCGTGCCGATGGTGGTGCTGGTCAACGTCGGTTCGGCCTCGGCTTCCGAGATCGTGGCCGGCGCGCTGCAGGACCACAAGCGCGCCAAGGTGCTGGGCAACCGCACCTTCGGCAAGGGCTCGGTGCAGGTGATCCTGCCGCTGTCGGAAACCACCGCGGTCAAGCTCACCACGTCGCGCTACTTCACGCCCAGCGGCCGTTCGATCCAGGCCACCGGCATCGAGCCCGACTACGTCGTGGCCGACACCGCCGACGGCGACCTGTTCCGCCTGCCGCGCGAAGCCGACCTGCAACGCCACCTGTCGAACCCGGGCACGGCCAACGAAGTGAAGTCCAACTCGGACCAGGACAACGTCGACGTGCCGACCAAGGTGTTCGAATTCGGCGGCAAGGACGACTTCCAGTTGCAGCAGGCGATCAACCTGCTGGCCGGCAAGCCGGTGCAGAAGGGGTCGGCCCGCGCCCAGGCCAAGGCCGACGCCAAGCCCGGGACCGGCACCGCCCAGCGCATGAAGATCACGCCGACCGGAGTCGAGCCCAGCAAGGACAAATGAACGACGAGCAACTGCTGCGCTACGCCCGCCATATCCTGCTCGACGAGCTGGGTATCGAAGGGCAGGAAAGACTGCTGGCGGCGCGAGTGCTTATCGTAGGGGCGGGTGGACTGGGTTCGCCCGCCGCGCTCTACCTGGCCACCGCCGGCGTCGGTGACATCACGCTGGCCGATGACGACGTCGTCGAACTCAGCAACCTGCAGCGCCAGATCCTGCACACCACCGCGAGCGTCGGCCGGCCCAAGGCCGAGTCCGGGCGCGACATGCTGGCGGCTTTCAATCCGCAGACCCGCGTGCATGCCCGCGTCGAGCGGCTACAGGGCCAGGCCCTGTCCGACGCGGTGGCGCAGGCCGACCTGGTGCTGGATTGCACCGACAACTTCACCACCCGCCACGCCATCAACCGCGCCTGCGTGCAGCATCGCAAGCCGCTGGTGTCGGGCGCCGCCATCCGCTTCGACGGCCAGGTCAGTGTCTACGACCTGCGAGACCCGGACGCGCCGTGCTACCACTGCCTGTTTCCCGAGGCGGACGACGTCGAGGAGGCCAACTGCGCCACTATGGGCGTGTTCGCGCCGGTGGTCGGCATCATCGGCAGCATGCAGGCGGCCGAGGCCCTCAAGCTGTTGTCCGGGGTGGGTGAGAGCCTGTCTGGGCGGCTGCTGTGGCTGGACGTGCGCACCATGCAATGGCGCAGCGTCAACGTCCAGCGGGATCCGGAATGCGCTGTCTGTGGCGCGCACGCGCACTGATGCGCCGGACAGGCGATTATTCCGTCCCCGTAAAATCTGCCTGTCATTCTCCGCGTAAATAATATTAAAGGTTTGAAATACCTGCTATAACGCCAGCCAGCCTTCCTTTCATGGCAGGCAGCATTGGACGTATCGGAGTGGACACAGGATTGAGCTTCAGCCTGCCGAAATGGCGGCTGACCCGATGGTTGACGGATTCCGGGCAGGACACGCCTGCGGACATCCGCGCCGCGCTGATTGCCAGCCTGTTCGGCACCCTGCCCATCTTCGCGGGCGGTGTCATCAACACCTTGATGATCTCGGGCGTGGTCGCGTGGCGCCGTCCCGAGCCGCTCTATATCTCGTGGCTGGTCCTGGAGATCGTGCTGGCCGTGGTGCGGGTCACCATCCTGCGCTCGGCCTTGCGCAACGCCGCCCGGGGCGGCAACACCCATACCGACATCTACATCGTGCTGGCGTTGCTATGGGCGTTCAGCGTCGGCTACGGCGTTTTCGTCACCTTCCTCAACCATGACTGGCTGGCCGCCACGCTTGCCGGCGTGTCCTGCGGCGCCATGGCCGGCGGCATCTGCTTTCGCAACTACGGCGCGCCGCGGCTGGTGGCCGCGATGATCTTCCTGAGCCTGGGGCCGATGTGCCTGGGCGCGCTGTTCGCCGGCGAATACGTCACCGTCATCGTCTTCATCCAGATCCCGTTCTATCTGGTCAGCATGAGCATCGCCTCGCAGCGGCTGCGCCGCATCCTGGTGTCCACCATGCTGGCCGAGCGCGAGAACGAACGCCGCGCCAGCCAGGACGCGCTGACCGGCCTGGCCAACCGCGCCGGGCTGGAAGCGGCGCTCGAGCGCATCTGCGCCAGCGCGCGCGGGCAGGACAGCGCCGCCGCGCTGTTCTACATGGACATGGATGACTTCAAGATCATCAACGACACCCATGGCCACGCCGCCGGCGATCATGTGCTCAAGACCATCGCCCAGCGCATGCGCGCCATGCTGCGGGTGGACGATGTCGCGGCCCGCATCGGCGGCGACGAATTCATCGTGCTGGTCACCGGCATCGACGCCACCGCCGCGCTGCGCCTGGGCAACCACCTGCTGCGCGACGCCATCCAGCCGATCACGCTGGCCGACGGCACGCGGGTCAGCGTGGGGTTGTCGATCGGCATCTCGATCATTTCCGGCGTCGACCGCAAGGCCCAGGCGGTGCTGGATTCGGCCGACGCGGCGCTGTACCGCGCCAAGGCGCAGGGTGGCCGCCGCTGCGCGGTCGCTGGCGCGCCGGACCTGCAGGAAGCCCGGGAAACCGGCGACGCCGCGACGGCCTGAGGCCACACGCTTCAAGCCTACGTCGAGGGTACGACACGACAAATTCCCTCAGATTCACCCAAAGTTATCAGATAACCTGAAAAGTCTGCGCTATACTCGGCCGCTATGCTGACCAAGAGCCTCACCTTGACCGAACAGGTCGCCCGCCAGATCGCGGGCGACATCGCCCATGGCGTCTATCCCGTGGGCGCCAAGCTGCCTTCCGGCCGCGTGTTGGCCGAGCAGTACGGCGTCAGCGCCGCGGTCATCCGCGAAGTCACCGAGCGCCTGCGCGCGCAGGGCCTGGTGCAGAGCCGCCAGGGATCGGGCAGCGTGGTGCTGGCACGCACCGGCGCGCAGGGCTTCCAGGTGCCCGCCGATATCGCCGTCAGTCGCGAGCAACTGGCCAGCGTCTACGAGCTGCGCATGGAACTGGAAGGCGGCGCCGCCGCGCTGGCGGCCGAGCGCCGCAACGCCGCCGACCTGGAGGCCATGGCCCGCGCCCTGGCCGACCTGGAACATCACCAGCACCATCCCGAACACGGGGTCGAGCACGACATTGCCTTCCATCTGGCGATCGCGGCCGCGACCCACAATCCGTTCTACCAGGACCTCCTGCAATACCTGAACCTGCAATTGCGCCTGGCTGTCAGCACCGCGCGCGCCAATAGCCGCCAGTTGGCCGGCATGACGGACGCCGTGCACCACGAACACGTCGCCGTGTTCGAGGCCATCCGCGACCACGATGCGCCGCGCGCGCGGCGCATGGCCGAACGCCACTTGCGGCAGGCGGCCAGCCGCCTGCGCCTCGATTCCCTCTTTCCCGCCTCCAGGCAGACATCATGAGCACAACCGACATCGCCCAGCGCCTGGTCCAGGCCCTCGGTCCCGACACCGTCTTCACCGCCAGCGAGGACATCGCGCCCTGGCTGTCCGACTGGCGCGGTCTGTACAACGGCCACGCCCAGGCGGTGGTCCGTCCGCGCACCACCGCCGAGGTCGCGACCTGCCTGGCGCTCTGCAACGAGGCCGGCGTGCCGGTGGTGCCGCGCGGCGGCAATACCGGCCTGTGCGGCGGCGCCACGCCCGACCCCGCGCCCATCAACGTCGTGCTGAGCCTGGACCGCATGAACGCGGTGCGCGCCATCGACACCATTGCAAACACCATGGTCGCCGAGGCCGGCTGCATCCTGGGCAACCTGCGCCGCGCAGCGCAGGACGCCGGCCGGCTGCTGCCCCTGAGCCTGGCCGCCGAGGACTCCAGCCAGATCGGCGGCAACGTCGCCACCAATGCCGGCGGCGTCAACGTGGTGCGCTATGGCATGGCGCGCGAACTGGTGCTGGGCCTGGAGGCGGTGCTGCCCAACGGCGAAATCTTCAACGGTCTGCGCACCCTGCGCAAGGACAACACCGGCTACGACCTCAAGCAACTGCTGATCGGCTCCGAAGGCACGCTCGGCGTCATCACGGCAGTGGCGCTGCGCCTGTATCCGCGCACCGACGTGCGCTCGGTGGTGCTGGCCGCGGTCGAATCGCCCGCCCAGGCGCTGCAACTGTTCGAGATCCTGTTCGAGCAATGCGGCGCGCGCTTGCAGGCCTTCGAGTATTTCTCCGGCGACTGCCTCGACCTGGTCCTGACCCACGCCGCGGGCGTGCAGGAGCCGTTCGACCAACGCTACCCGGCCTATGTGCTGGTTGAACTGGCCGACACCGCCGACGAAGCGGCGCTGACCGCGCTGCTGGAAAACGTGATCGGCACGGCGCTCGAGCGCGGCCTGTGCCTGGACGCCGCCGTTTCCGCCTCGCTGGCTCAGTTGCAGGCGCTATGGAAGCTGCGAGAGGAAATCTCCGAAGCCCAGCGCGCCGACGGCCCGCACTTGAAGCACGACGTGTCGCTGCCGATCGAGAGCATTCCGGATTTCATGGCGTCCGCCGAAGCGCGCGTGCGCGCGCTGTATCCGGATATCCGCCCCTTCATCTTCGGCCATTTCGGCGACGGCAACCTGCACTACAACCTGTCGCGTCCCGCCGGCGCGGACCGCGGCTGGGTCGCCGAACACGGCGCCGCGATCACCGACGCCGTCCTGGACGAGGTCAACCGGTACGGGGGCAGCATCAGCGCGGAGCATGGGATCGGGCAGCTCAAGCGGGAGCATTTCCTGCATAGCAAGGATGCGGTTGAGTTGCGGTTGATGCGGGAGATCAAGCGGGTTTTGGATCCTAAGGGGATTATGAATCCTGGGAAGCTGCTTTAAGAAGGGCTTGTTGGCGGGGGAAGGCGCTTCGTAGGTCGCCCCTCGGTCGGGCGGACCCGATGGCGGGCGCCCACGATTGCGGTCCGGAGCGAAGGCTCCGGACCGCAATCGTAGCCCCGCCTCCCCCCGAGGGCTGCCGCGCCGGGCGCCTTAAGAACTCAACCCCACCTTCGCAACCCAAGATCAGACCAACTCCGCAAAAAAAACACCACGGATAACAAAAAGGCCTGGAGCAACGCATCCAGGCCTTTCATATCGCCTCAAGTCCACCAAGCCACCGCCATCAGCGCCCAGCCCGGCAAAAGCGAAATCCGCTCAAAAGATCACTGCCGGTGATAAACCTCGGCTCCCTTCTTCACGAACTCGATCGACTTCTCCTGCATGCCTTTCTGCAGCGCTTCCTTCTCGGTCACGCCCTGCGACGCCGCATAATCGCGCACATCCTGCGTGATCTTCATGCTGCAGAAATGCGGCCCGCACATCGAGCAGAAGTGCGCCACCTTCATCGAATCCTTCGGCAGCGTCTCGTCGTGGAACTCCTTGGCCGTATCCGGATCCAGGCCCAGGTTGAACTGGTCGTCCCACCGGAACTCGAAGCGCGCCTTTGACAGGGCGTTGTCGCGGATCGCCGCGCCCGGATGGCCCTTGGCCAGGTCCGCCGCATGCGCCGCGATCTTGTACGTGATGATGCCGTCCTTCACGTCCTTCTTGTTCGGCAGCCCCAGGTGCTCCTTGGGCGTCACGTAACAGAGCATCGCCGTGCCGTACCAGCCGATCAGCGCCGCGCCGATGCCCGAGGTGATGTGGTCGTAGCCCGGCGCGATGTCGGTCGTCAGGGGGCCCAGCGTGTAGAACGGCGCCTCGTGGCAGTGTTCCAACTGCAGCTCCATGTTTTCCTTGATCATCTGCATCGGCACGTGGCCCGGGCCTTCGATCATCACCTGCACATCGTGCTTCCAGGCCACCTGCGTCAGCTCGCCCAGCGTCTTCAGTTCCGCGAACTGGGCTTCGTCATTGGCGTCATAGCCCGAGCCCGGGCGCAGGCCGTCGCCCAGCGAGAAGCTGACGTCGTAGGCCTTCATGATTTCGCAGATTTCCTCGAAGCGCTCGTACAGGAAGCTCTCCTTGTGGTGCGCCAGACACCACTTGGCCATGATCGAGCCGCCGCGCGAGACGATGCCCGTCATGCGGTCCGCCGTCATCGGAATGAACGGCAGGCGCACGCCGGCGTGGATCGTGAAGTAGTCCACGCCCTGTTCGGCCTGCTCGATCAGCGTGTCGCGGAAGATCTCCCAGGTCAGTTCCTCGGCCTTGCCGTCGACCTTCTCCAGCGCCTGGTAGATAGGCACCGTGCCGATCGGCACCGGCGAATTGCGGATGATCCATTCACGCGTTTCGTGGATGTGCTTGCCCGTCGACAGATCCATGACCGTGTCGCCGCCCCAGCGGATCGCCCAGGTCATCTTCTCGACTTCCTCGCCGATGCCCGAACTGACGGCCGAGTTGCCGATGTTGGCGTTGATCTTGACCAGGAAATTGCGGCCGATCGCCATCGGCTCGACTTCCGGGTGGTTGATGTTGGCGGGGATGATGGCGCGGCCGCGCGCGATCTCGTCGCGCACGAATTCCGGCGTGATGGCGGCCGGGATGGCGGCGCCGAACGATTGGCCCGGGTGCTGGCGCAGCAGGCGCTTGACCATCTTCTCGCCATCCGGACCGCTGTCGCGCAGCGTCTGCAGGTAGTGCTCGCGGCGCAGGCTTTCGCGGATCGCCACGTATTCCATTTCGGGCGTGATGATGCCGCGGCGCGCATAGTGCATCTGCGAGACGTTGGCGCCGGCCACGGCGCGGCGCGGCGGGCGCTGCAGGTCAAAGCGCATGGCCGTCAGCTTGGGATCGGTCAGGCGCTGCTTGCCGTACTCGCTGGTCGGGCCGGACAGCACTTCGGTGTCGCCGCGCTCGTCGATCCAGGCGCGGCGCACTTCCGGCAGGCCGCGGCGGATGTCGATCTTGACGTCGGGGTCGGTGTAGGGGCCGCTGCAATCGTAGACGGTCAGCGGCGGGTTCTTTTCGCCACCGAACATGGTGGGCGTGTCGTCCTGCTCGATCTCGCGAAACGGGACGCGGATGTCGGGACGGGAACCGACCTCGTAGACCCGGCGGGATTTGGGCAACGGGGCGACCGCGGCCGCGTCGACTTCGGCGGTGGCGGCCAGGAATTTGGGATTGGCGTTCATGGAAAGCTCCAAGCGAATGGTTTGGAGCCGATCGGGAATGGACTCCCGCCATGCGGGCATGGCGGAAATACGGCTCCCAGCATCGGCATTATCCGTACTGGTACGAAGGGACTCTCTCAACACGTCGTGCCGTTCTGGCGCGACGAGTACCCCTGCGCGAAAGCGAAGTATAGAGCCTGCATGGCCGCCGCGCGAACGGCGGCCGATGCTGCGTTGCGGCAGCCATGGTCCGTCGTGCCCGCCCATGGTGGTAGTACCGCTTTACATTTGGAATCAGTCTGCGGAGACAGTGCCATACAGGTTCTGTACACTTTTTTGGTCAGTCGGCGGTCAGCCTGCCGGCTTCAGTCCACTCCAAGAAGGAAACGAGCATGCAACTTACCCTACGCAAACTGGCGCCCGCCCTGGTGGTCATGACCCTTGCGCTTGCGGGTTGCAAGACCGCCCCGACCAAATCCGGCGCCGCCGCCACGCCCGATGCGGCCGGCCAGCAGCAATCCTCCGGGCAGCAGCAGCCCGCCACCGCCTCGGTGGTCGAGTTCTACGTGGCCCAGACCCAATCCGCGCCTGGGCTGGTCGAAGTCAGCCTGCCCGACGGCAAGCTGTACATGCAGCAGCAGCCCGTGCTGACGCGCGCCGACCTGACCGAAGCCGCCGCCCTCGTGGATCGCCAGGGCGCCAATTTTGTCGGTCTGCGTTTCTCGGAAGCCGGCACGCGCAAACTGACCGACATCAGCACCAAGAACGTCGGCAATATGCTGGCGCTGGTGATCGATCGTGAACTGATCGCCGCGCCCCGCATCGGCGAACCGCTGAACCGCGGCGTGCTGGCCTTCGGCGTGCCGTCGGCGCAAGCCGCTTCCGACATCGCCGCCAAGATCCGTGGCGAAAGCGCGCCCGCGCCGGCCCCGGCGCCCGCCAAGCCCTGAGCTGTCCTGGCACAAAAAAACCCGGCCATGCCGGGTTTTTTTTGTCCTGCTTCAGCCGTTTCCTCAGTTCTTGCGGCCGCGCGGCTTGACGCCGCGACGCGCCGTCATGGCTTCAATGAAGGCCAGCGTCACCGCCTCCAGGGCCACCCGATCCTCGGCCGTGAGCGTGTCGAGCATCGCGGGCGAGATCGTCGCGTAGGGCCAGGGCGCCAACGGCCGCCCGCGCCGCGCGATGGCACGGGGCAGCGGTTCCGAGACGCCGGTGGGGGGCAGTGTGTCGCTCAGGTCGTAGCTCTCCATGGGCAGTTCCATGGGACCCTTGCCGGTCTCCAGCCACTCGAGTTCCACCTTCAATACCTGCGCCAGTTTGCGCAGGGAACGGCTCGAATGCCGCAGCCCGCTCTCGTAGCTGCCGATCGCGCTTTGCGACAGGCGGGTCAGGCGCGCCAAGGTTTTCTGCGTGTGGCCACGCAAAAGACGGGCGTGCTTCAGTCGGTCTGAAAAAGTCTTCACGCGTCGATTGAAGCTTGCGCCGTAGGCACTTTGGTGGATATAAATATTACTTAAGTGATAAGTTCGAAGAGGCGCTCACATGCAGGAAAGAGGTTACGTCCTCGTCGTGCAACTTGGTGGAATGGCATGCAACAAGTTCGTGCATACCTTACGTCAATTTCAGTGGGAGGTCGGCCTGTGCCGATCCCCCGAGGGGCTGCTGGCGCGCCTGCGCAATGAACCCGCCGATGTCGTCGTGTTGCGGGGCACCGCTGACGACCTGCCGCAGTTGATTGCCGCGCTGCGTCGCGCCGCGCCGAGTTGCGCCGTGGTCTGGCAGTCGCCGGAAGATTCCGCGCCGGCCCGCATCGCCGCGCTCGATGCGGGCGCCCATGTGTGCGTGCCGCCACAGGCGAACATTCCCGAATGGGACGCCGTCCTGCGCAACCTGATTCGTTGCCAGCATCCCGCGGCCGACAGCATGCCGCGGTGGCGCGTCGATGGCCGTAGCCGCATGCTGGCAGGGCCCGCCGGTGAACGACTGCCCCTGACCAACACCGAGCGCGCCTTTTTCGTCAGCCTGTTGAACGCGCCGCACCAGTGCCTGCCGCGTGAAGGCTTCTTTCCCGATGCCACGCGTGATCCCATGGATGGCGCGCGGCGCGTCGACGTGCTGGTGTCGCGTCTGCGCTCCAAGGCGCGCCGTCTCAATATCGACCTGCCCGTCCTGGCGGTGCGAGGGTGGGGCTACATGCTGCTGCCACAAGGCGTGCCGGCCGAACATCAATAGTCCGGTCCATCCGGGGATTGTGGGCGATGACCATGCACGGCCGTTGCCGCCGCGCGGGCTTCGCGACAAAAACGGCCATGCAGCCGTATTGAAAAAGGCGCCCATGTGGGCGCCTTGCTTCATGGCCAAGCGGCGGTATCCGTCAGAGCACGACCAAGTTGTCGCGATGCATCAGTTCGGGATCGGTCATGCTGCCAAGGATGCGGGCGATCTGCGATGACGGCTGGCGCAGGATGCGGCGGGTATCGGCCGACGAATAATTGATCAGGCCACGGGCGCATTCGCGGCCCTGGCCATCGACGCAGGCCACCACGTCGCCGCGGCCGAATTCGCCTTCCACATCGACCACGCCGATCGGCAGCAGGCTCTTGCCTTCGCGCAGCAATGCCTGCACGGCGCCGTCGTCCAGCACCACACGGCCGCGCAGGCGCAGATGGTCGGCCAGCCATTGCTTGCGCGCCGACCAGACCGGCAACACGGCGCGCAATTCGCTGCCGATGCATTCGCCCTGCGCCAGGCGCGTCAGCACGTTGCGTTCGCGACCCGAGGCGATCACGGTGTGCGCGCCGCTGTGCGCCGCGCGCTTGGCCGCCAGTACCTTGGTCAGCATGCCGCCGGTGCCGATGCCGCTGCCGGCGCCGCCGGCCATCGCTTCCAGCGCCGGGTCGCCTGCCTGGGCGTGCGCCATGAACTTGGCGTCCGGATTCTTGCGCGGGTCGGAATCGTACAGGCCGCGCTGGTCGGTCAGGATGATCAGCGTGTCGGCTTCGATCAGGTTGGTGACCAGCGCGCCGAGCGTGTCGTTGTCGCCGAGCCGGATTTCGTCCGTGACCACCGTGTCGTTTTCGTTGACGATCGGCACCACGCCCAGGCGCAGCAGCGCGAACAGCGTGCTGCGCGCGTTCAGGTAGCGGTGGCGGTCGGCCAGGTCTTCGTGGGTCAGCAGGATCTGCGCGGTGCGCAGGCCGTATTCGGCGAACGCCGCTTCGTAGGCCTGGCACAAGCCCATCTGGCCCACGGCGGCCGCGGCCTGCAGTTCGTGCATCACCGACGGCCGCTTGCGCCAGCCCAGGCGGGCCATGCCTTCGGCAATGGCGCCGCTGGAGACCAGCACGACCTGTTTGCCCTGCTTGTGCAGCGCGGCGATCTGGGCTGCCCAGTGCGCCACGGCGGCGCGATCCAGGCCTCGGCCTTCATTGGTGACCAGCGATGAGCCGACCTTGGCGACGAGGCGCTGGGCGTGGGTGACGACGGAAACGGCGGGTGATTCGGCAGACATGATGGCGGCGGGCTGCGGCGCGAGAAAAGGCGTAATCGAACGAGATTGCGATTATGGCTTATTCGTCGCCGCGCGGCGCGGCCGGTCTCTTGTCGGCGTCGGTGCGGGTGTCGTCGAAGCGCGGATCTTCGGCGACGTAGGTGCCGTCGGCCTGATCCTGCGCCAACTGTTCCTTTTCGCGCTCGGCGTCCAGGTAGTCCTGCAGCGCGTAGATCAGGTCCTGGGTGCCGTCGCCGGACAGGCCGGAGATGCCGAACACCGGGCCTTTCCAGTCGTACAGCTCGATGAAGCGGCGCTTGGTGTCCTCGGGATCGGCCACCATGTCCAGCTTGTTCAGCACCAGCCAGCGCGGCTTGGCGGCCAGCTCGGGATCGTAGCGGCGCAGTTCCTCGACGATGGCGCGGGCATCGACCACGGCCTGCTCCACCGGATCGGCGTCGGGATCGGGCGTGGATACGTCCACCAGGTGCAGCAGCACGCGGGTGCGCGCCAGGTGGCGCAGGAACAGGTGGCCCAGGCCGGCGCCTTCGGAGGCGCCTTCGATCAGGCCGGGGATGTCGGCCACGACGAAGCTGCGCGACGGCGAGGTGCGCACCACGCCCAGGTTCGGGTGCAGCGTCGTGAACGGGTAGTCGGCGATCTTCGGCTTGGCGTTCGAGATGCGGGTGATCAGCGTGGACTTGCCGGCGTTGGGCAGGCCCAGCAGGCCGACGTCGGCCAGCACCTTCAGTTCCATGCGCAGGTAGCGGTGTTCGCCTTCCTTGCCGGGGGTCCATTGGCGCGGGGCGCGGTTGACGCTGGACTTGAAGTGCATGTTGCCCATGCCGCCCTGGCCGCCGGCCGCCAGCACGACCTTCTGGTCGTGGCGGTTCAGGTCGAACAGGACTTCGCCGGTCTCGGCGTCATGGATGATGGTGCCGACGGGCACGCGCAGCGTGATGTCGGGAGCGGCGGCGCCGTACTGGTCCGAGCCGCGGCCGTTTTCGCCGTTCTTGGCGCGGTGCAGGCGCGCGTAACGGAAGTCGATCAGCGTGTTGATGTTGCGATCGGCCACGGCAAAGATGCTGCCGCCGCGTCCGCCGTCGCCGCCGTCAGGGCCGCCCTTGGGAATGAATTTTTCGCGGCGAAAGCTCGCCACGCCATTGCCGCCTTTGCCGGCGACGACCTCGATGGTGGCTTCGTCTACGAATTTCATGATGTCTGCGCGTGTATGAGATAGGGAGTCGCCGCAACGCGGCGAGGGCCGCCACGCATTTGCGGTGGCCCGAAGGAAAAAAAGCCCTGCCGCGTGCGACAGGGCTTTGCCGTTCTGGCTGGCGGCGGGTCGCTGAGGCAACCGCGCCGCTGGCCGGACCGTGCTGCGTCGAGGATTACTCGGCGGCGACGATCGAAACGGTTTGCTTGTTCAACGCGCCCTTGAAGCCGAATTGAACCTTGCCGTCGATCAGCGCGAACAGGGTGTGGTCCTTGCCCATGCCGACGTTCACGCCAGCGTGGAAACGGGTACCGCGCTGACGCACGATGATCGAACCAGCGGGAATCAGTTCACCGCCGAAAGCCTTGACGCCCAGACGCTTCGATTCTGAGTCGCGTCCGTTTCGCGTAGAGCCGCCGCCCTTTTTCTGTGCCATGTTTAGCTCCTGCTAATGTGGTGCCGAGTCGCGTCTTAGGCCGTGATGGCTTCGATGCGGATTTCGGTGTAGTTCTGACGGTGGCCCTGACGCTTCTGATAGTGCTTGCGACGGCG
This sequence comes from Achromobacter sp. EB05, assembly GCF_044232075.1. Taxonomy (NCBI): domain Bacteria; kingdom Pseudomonadati; phylum Pseudomonadota; class Betaproteobacteria; order Burkholderiales; family Alcaligenaceae; genus Achromobacter; species Achromobacter sp. EB05. The sequence continues at coordinate 5,854,883 of NZ_CP155917.1, read as the reverse complement.
CATCTTGAAGATCTTGACCTTGTCGTGGCGGCCTTGCGCAAGAACCGTTGCCTTGATCACGGCGCCGGCGACGAGGGGCGTACCAACTTTCAGTTGGTCGCCTTCGCCCACGGACAGCACTTGATCCAGGGTGATTTCTTGCCCAATGTCAGCCGGTATCTGTTCTACCTTGAGTTTTTCGCCAATGGCAACACGGTACTGCTTGCCACCGGTTTTTACGACCGCGTACATGGGGTATTCCTTAAATAGGTAAATGGGCTCATTCGCTTGCCGGCCCTGCTGGGCCGGCAGTGCTTGCCTGGGGTTGCCAAGATTGGGGTTGCCAAGATGGGGTTGCCAAGATCAAGCGCGCGTAATTCACCGACGTAATTCGGGCATCTCTGACCGAATCCGGGATATTAGCCCGCGGCTGGGGAAAAGTCAAAAAGCGCTTGCAGGCTAAGGGCTTAGGTGTGGCCGGGGCGCCGCGTCGGGGTGGCGCGCAGCCGAAAAAACGGGGGCGGGGCGGTTCGGAGTGGGGTGGCGCAGGGGGAGTCCGCGCCCCGGGCAGGGGCGTCGCTACGTCCGGCTCCTGTTCCTGGCAGCCCGTATAATCGCTGGTCGAATCCCCCCCGCCATCCCGGCGGCCCAGCGGTAAGAGCTGTTACATATGGCTCGTTTCACTCTCCGGATACGTCTTGAATCTCCCCGCGCTCATTGCTCCCATAGTTGACGATATGAAAGCCGTCGATGCGGTTATCCGCGAGCGGCTGAATTCCGATGTGGTGCTGATCCGTACGATCGGCGACTACATCATCGGGGCCGGCGGCAAGCGCATGCGTCCGGCGATGGTGCTGATGGTGGCGCGCGCGCTGGGCTACGAAGGGACGCATCATCAGTTGCTGGCCGCCGTCGTGGAATTCATTCACACGGCGACGCTGTTGCATGACGACGTGGTCGACGAGTCCGACCTGCGTCGTGGCCGCGAGACCGCCAACGCGGTGTTCGGCAACGCCGCCAGCGTGCTGGTGGGCGACTATCTCTATTCGCGCTCGTTCGAGATGATGGTCGAGGCCGACTCGATGCGCATCATGAGCATCCTGTCGGAGGCCACCACGGTGATCGCCGAGGGCGAGGTGCTGCAGTTGCTGAACGTGCATGATCCGGATGTCTCGCAGGAGCGCTACCTGCAGGTCGTGCGCTACAAGACCGCCAAGCTGTTCGAGGCCGCCGCCCAGGTGGGGGCGGTGCTGGCCGGCGCCACGCCGGAGCAGGAAGCCGCCGCGGCCGCCTATGGCCGCCATGTGGGCACCGCCTTCCAGTTGGTCGACGACGTGCTCGACTACAACGGCGATGCCGCCGCGCTGGGCAAGAACGTGGGCGACGATCTGCGCGAGGGCAAGCCCACGCTGCCGCTGATCCGCGTGATGGAAGTGGGCACGCCGGCGCAGCAGCAGTTGATCCGCGACGCCATCAAGACGGGCGACGCCGACTTCGCCGCCGTGGCGGCCGCCATCCAGGCGACGGACGCGCTGGAGCATGCCCGCCAGGCCGCCGTGGCCGAGGCGAATCGGGCTCGCGAAGCACTTTCTTCGTATCCCGTTTCCCCTTTTCTAAATTCTCTGTTAGAATTCTGCGCTTTCGCGGTGAATCGAGATCGCTAGCTGAAAACGGCACTGCAAGCGCTGCTTTGAGCAAGGTTGGAATTCACGAGGCGGGAAGGGCAAAACCTTCAAGCCGAAGCGGGAAGTTGATTTGGTTGCACTGAGCGCAACGAAGTCAGTAGCTGTAGGGTGTGGGAAATGTATAAGCCCATGCCCAGACTCGGGGCGTAGCTCAGCCTGGTAGAGTACTGCGTTCGGGACGCAGGAGTCGGAGGTTCGAATCCTCTCGCCCCGACCACTTATCTGTGGTCGAATTCTTGAAGGTGTTTTCCGACACCTTTGGCTGAAAGCCGGTACCGCGCAAGCGTTGCCGGCTTTTTTGCGTGGGCACGCCGTTTGCTGGCGTGGGGCCCATGAACTCGTTTTCTCTCGCAGACGGCCCGCTCGTGGTCGCTTATCCTCGCCGTGCCCGGGCGTCCGAGCACGAAGTGGCGTCGCATGACGCCCTGGCGGCGCGCCTGGCCGCGCTCTTGGGCGGGCGCCATGTTCCCGATTACCGGCCCAGTCGCCATCGCGGCGGCCCGGTTCCGTATTACGTGCCTGACCGCAGTATCGCCGGGGCGGCGCGCGCAACCATCCTGGGTATCTCCGGCATCGCCGACCTCTATGGGGGCGTCGTGCCGCATGCCTTCGTCGCCACCAAATCCATCAGCCATGGCCTGGCGCGGCCGGATGCGCCGGCGCCAGCGGGTTGGGTTGCCTCGCTGGCGGATGCTTTGGGTGACGCGGTGCTTGCCGGCTACACGGCGTTCCGCCCGGAAGACGCGCTGGCTGGTGGCCTGCGGCTGCTGCAACGCGGGTCGGTGCGGTTGAAACCTGCCGATGCGACCGCCGGGCGCGGGCAGGAGGTCGCATCGGATGCGGATGCGCTGCGGCAGGCCCTGGAGCGCCAATGCGCGCGGACGATGGGACGGCTCGGCCTGGTGATCGAGGAGGACCTGAACGAAGTCGAAACCTGCAGCGTGGGCTGGTCCAAGGTGGGAGAAATGGAGATCGCCTACGTCGGCACGCAATCGCTGACGCCCGACAATGCGGGCTGCCTCGTGTACGGCGGCTCGGAACTGCGCGTGGCGCGGGGCGGCCTCGATGCCTTGCGCCGGCTGGATCTCGCCGACCGTGAACGCCGGGCGATCGACCTGGCGTGCCAGTATGACGCGGCGGTATCGGCCGCCTATCCCGCGCTGATTGCTTCGCGGCGCAATTACGATGTGGCGTTTGGTCTCAGCGCCGATGGCCGGCCGCGCGCGGGCGTGCTGGAGCAATCGTGGCGCGCGGGCGGCGCCAGCATCGCGGAACTGGCCGCCATGCAGGCCTTTGCGCTCTCGCCCGTGCTGCGCGAAGTGCGCGCCGCAACCCGCGAGCGCTATGGCGCCGACGAACTGCCGCCAATCGCGCAACGCCTGGTGTTCCACGGCCACGACGCGGCGGTCGGACCCATCAGCAAGTCGGGCGGCATCCTGGAGGCGGCCGATGGCGGCGCATAGCAGTCCGCTCGCGCTCGACGTGGACGGCGTGTTGCTGGACGCCACGTTCCTCACCCCGGAAGACAAGGTGCCGGGGGTGCTGTTCATCCACGGCTGGGGCGGCAGCCAGCAGTTCGACCTGTCGCGCGCCAAGGGCATTGCCGCGCTGGGTTGCGTCTGCCTGACCTTCGATCTGCGCGGACACGCCGCCACGCAGGCGCGGCAACGCGAGGTGACGCGCGAGGACAATCTGCGCGACGTGGTGGCGGCCTATGACCGGCTGGCGCAGCATCCGTCGCTGGACTCCGGTTCGATCGCCGTGGTGGGCAGCAGCTACGGCGGTTACCTGGCGGCCCTGTTGAGTACGCTGCGTCCGGTGCGCTGGCTGGCGCTGCATGTGCCTGCCCTGTATCGTGACGACGAATGGCTGGTGCCCAAGAACCAGCTCGATCGCGAGACCCTGCGCGCCTATCGCAGCGTCTACGTCCCGCCGGAAGAGAACCGCGCGTTGAAGGCGTGCACGGCGTTCGCCGGCGACGTGCTGCTGGTGGAAGCGGAACACGACAGCTATATCCCGCATTCGACCATCATGAGCTATCGCTCCGCGTTTCGCCGATCGCACTCGTTGACGCACCGGATCATCGACGGCGCCGACCACGCGCTGACGGAAAAACCGGCGCAACGCGCCTATACCTCGATACTGGTGAACTGGGTGACCGAAATGGTCATGGGCGCCCGCATGGGCGAGGGGCGGGCGCGCTATTGAGCGGCGGCGTCAGGGTGGGTGCGCAGCAGGGAAGGCCGGCAACGACGCCGGCCGTTTTCTCTCGCGGCGCGGGTCAACCCGGGTAGAGATCGGTGCGGCGATGGTCCCAGGCCGGCAGGCCGGCGCGCAGCGTGGCGACGCGCTCCGGGTCGAGGTCGGCCATGACGTAGCCGGTGCGGTCTGGCATGCAGGCCAGTACCGTGCCCCAGGGATCGACGATCATGCTGCGGCCCAGGCAGGGCAGGCCCGGCCCGTCGCCGCCGATCTGGGCGGCGGCGATCACGTAGCACTGGTTCTCGATGGCGCGGGCGCGCAGCAGGATTTCCCAGTGATCGCGGCCGGTGTGCAGGTTGAAGGCCGCGGGCGCCACCAGCGCGTTGGCGCCGCGTGCGCGCAGCGCGCGATACAGCTCGGCAAAGCGCAGGTCGTAGCAGATGCTCAGGCCCAGCGTCAGGCCCGCCGCTTCGACCGTGCGCAGGCGCGTGCCCGGGGCGAAGTCGGCGGATTCGCGGTAGGGGGTGCCGTCGACCACCGCGTCATACAGGTGGACCTTGCGGTAGGAGGCGGCGATGCTGCCGTCCGGGGCGAAGGTGACGCCGGTGTTGCCGAGCCGGTCCTGGTCCGCCAGGCGTTCATGCATCGAGCCCAGGTGGATCCAGCAAGCGTGGCGCTGCGCCAGCGCGGCGATGCGCGCCGTGACCGCGCCGGGGATCGGACTGGCGGCGGCGCGCAGCGTTGGTGTGTCGCCGCGCACATCGCTGTATTCGGGCGTGACGATCAGTTGCGCGCCGTCGTTGGCCGCGGCCGTTATCCAATGTTCGAGCGCGGCCAGGTTGGCGTCGCGGTCACGGCGGCTGTCGAGCTGTATGGCTGCCACTCTGATGGACATGCGGGTCCCCCTTGTCAGTGTGCTTGCGCCTGGGACTTCAGGCCCAGCGCCACCTCGCGCGCGATCTGCCCCAGCAGCGCGGCGCCCTCGCCGCCCTGCAGGGTCTGCGCGGTCTGCCAGTCGGTAAAGCCGTCGGCCAGCACCGCCAGCACCACGCTGCGGTCGGCCACGGTGAGAATGCCGGCGTCATGGCGCAGGCCCGGCAACTGTCCGGCCTTGCTGGCCAGATGGGCGGGGGCGGGCAGCGCGGCGCCGAAGTGGGCGCGTTCGCGCTGGTCGGCCAGCAGGTCGAGCGCGAATGTCCGCAAGGCCGCGGGCAGCGCGCCGTCGCGCAGCATCCAGCACAGCGAGGCGGTGGCGTCTTCGGCGCTGGTGAAGTTGTCACGCCCGGCCTCGCGCGCCGCGGCGTCCATCATGCGCCGTTGCAGCCGGCTCGCCGGCAGGCCGGCGCGTTGGTTCCATTGATTGATCTCGTCGAATCCGAGCAGCTCGATCAGTGCGTTGGTGGCGACGTTGTCGCTGAGCACGATCATCAGCCGCGCCAGTTCGGCGAGCGACAGGGTGGTGACACTGGGCAACTGGGCGAGGATGCCGGTGCCGCCGGCGCGCTCGGCGCTTGCGGGCATGGCCAGCGGCTGTTCGAGCGCGTAGCGGCCCTTGGCCACCGCTTCGAGCAGCGCCAGCAGGATGGGCACCTTGATGATGCTGGCCGATGGCTGCACGCGGTCGGCGTGGTGCGCCAGCACGATGCCGCCGTCCAGGTCGCGCAGGCTCAGCGAGACCCGCGCGGGCGTGGCCGCCAGCAAGGGCGCCAGCGCCGCGTCGACGTGCTGGCGCAAGGCGTTGCGGTCCAGCGGTTGCGATCCCAAGGGGAACATGGTCGATCTCCTCAGACCAGGAAGAAGAACAGGGACGAGAACAGGCAGAGGTTCACCAGGATCACCGCCCAGCCGTTGTAGAGCATGTATTTGAGCTCGCCCGAGCGCGCCAGGCCCATCTGGCCGAACATGTCCGAGGTGGGGAAGGGGCCGAACCAGTCGATCTGCGAACTGCCCAGGATAACCGCCGTGGTGGCCGCGGGGCCGACGCCGGCGGCCGCCAGCAGCGGGCCGAAGATCTTGGCGGTGAAGGTCATCTGCGCGACCGCCGCGCCCGGGATGTGGCCGATGACGTTGAACCACAGCACGATGACGCACAGCATGGCGCCGCTGATGCCGGCCAGGTGCGGCTTGGCCAGCTCCAGCACGGCGTGGTAGGCGTTGAGCTGGTCCACCAGCACCAGCACCGGATTGAACAGCCAGAACAGGAAGAAGATCCAGATCAGCTTGCCGGCGCCCGCGTACATCGCCTGCAGGATTGCGCGCGGACCCATGCCGCCGGCCAGTCCGGTGGTGGTGGCCAGCGCCACCATGACGATGATGGCGAAGGCATAACCCGCCTTGGCGAGCACGCCGACGATCGCCAGGAGAACGATGGTCAGGCAGAACGCCCACGCCGCCCGCATGGCGCTGCGCGCGGGCGCGGCATCGAGGTCGAAGGCGGCCGTGCCGGCTCCGGCTTCCTCGTATTGGTGGCCAGCCTCGGTCATTTTCTGGATGCGCCCCGACATGAACCAGCCGGCCAGCAGCGTCGCCACGGCCATCGGGATGCCCGCCACCAGCAGGTATTGCGGATAGCTCAGCCCGGTCAGGCCGGTCACCGTGACCACGTTGGGCGTGAAGGGGCCCAGCACCAGTCCGGCGGAGCCGGCGGTCTGAAACAGCGCGGCCACCGTGGGCGGTGACAGGCGCACGGCGGCGGCGATCGGGATGACCACCGCGGCAATGATGGCGTTGCCGCCGGCCAGGGTGCCCAGCGCGCCGCAGATCAGGGTCGAGGCCACCATGATGCCCAGGCGCACGCGCACCTGGTTCGACAGGCCGATGCGGCGCACGATGGCGCGTACCATCTGTTCCGCGGCGCCGGTGCGCGAGGCGACCTCGCCCACGCCGGCGCCCAGTACGATGATCAGGCCGACCACCGCGATGAACGAGCCGAGCGAGTCGGCCAGCAGCTTGCCCATGGCGATGGGCGTGGTGCCGGTCATGATGGCGCCCAGCACGATGGCGGCAATGGTGGACAGCACGATGTCCACGCCCAGCAGCGCGATGATGGCGAACACCAGCACGGGCGTCAGGCCCCACAGGCTGGTCTGGCCGGGCAGCGTGAAATGGGTGTACAGCGCGATGGCCAGGCCCACCAGGAATACCGCGATGGCGGCATTGCGCCGGCGAGGATGCAACGAGCCGCCGGCGGGCGGGCGTGGCGCCGCCGCCGTCTGTGTCAATGTGGTCATGTCTTCTCCGTCCCTATCGATCTGTGGCCGGGCCGTGACGCGCTGCGCATCCGGCGGTGTTGGCCTATTGTTGTGATCCCGTCCTGCCGTGCGGCAGGCGTGGATGCCCAGCGGTCCCATGTCCAGGGCGCCTGGCCGCATCGGGCAGCCTGGCGCTGGACGGTGAGAGTGTGGGCGCGACGGGCGACAGGTTCAAATGAGTGGTGCGGGTGCGACCATAACCAAAGGTTATGCGTGCGGCCCGCCGACCAGTGGCGTTTTATCGCGAATGACGAAAGCGGCAATACGCTGCCGCAGCAGGCCTGGTTGCACCCGATCCGCCGGCACCAACGGGCGCTGAGGCCTGCCGCGCGTGGATGCGATCGGCGGCCTGCGGCGAGGCCGGGGGGGTCAGAGGCCGGCGCCCGAGGCGGGCGCGCGCCGGGTGGGGCGGGTGCCGGCATCGTTTGGCGCGCCGCCTTCGTCGTCCACGGTGAGGCCCCCGCCGGACATGATGCCCTTGGCGATGTCGTCGGCGGACTTGCCGCCAAAACCGTGCTCGCCGGCGACGATGCGGAAGCTGTCGCCCTCGAGCGGGCTTTGCAGCGTGGCCGAGGACAGCAGCACGCCGTTCGAACGCAGTTGTACGCGTTTGCCGACGCGGTTGCGGGTGAAGTCGGCCAGGACCTGGCGGCTCTCGGGTTGCAGCACCACGTCGACGAAGCGCATTTTGGTCTGCGGTTCGATGCCGGGTGTGGCGCTCTGCGCGCGCAGGGCCACGGTCTCGGCGTGGGAGGCGGTGGCCGCCAGCAGCAGGGCGGCGCAGGCGAGGGATCGGAAGGCGCTCATGGGGGCTCCGGGAAACGGACGGATCGATGCCGGCATCCTAGCCCGTTCGGCGGCGCCGCATATTACGACTTGTATGCGAACGCTGGCATTGCCTGCCGCCGGCCTTTGAGCGCGGATTGTTGGCCGCTAATATGTCGGCTCGAAGATCGTCCAAGGCCGCGGATCCGCCGGCCGCTCCGAGGAAGCCCGTCCCATGAAGCTGCATGCCCCCTGGTTCCTGTCCTGTCTGCTGCTGGCGGGCGTTGCCCACGCGGGCTCGGCGCCCGCCGAATTGTCGTGTGTGTCGGAGAGTGGCAAGGTCGCGCTGCGCGGCGTCATCCCGTCGCCGTCTTCGGAAGAGCTCAAGCTGACGCTGACGTATGTCGGCGCCACATTGGGATTCGACGCGGACCGGGATCCCGCCTATGTCGTGTCGGATTTTCCGTTGGGCGTCTTCACCCTGGTGGCGCCGGACGAGGTCTGGCCGCTGACGCTGTATGCGCTGCCGGCCAGCGTGGCGGTCAAGAAAGATGGCACCGGCGCCGTGGTGGGCACCTTCCAGGCCAAGCTCACCGGGCCGCGTCCGGGCGGACCGGGCGCGAATCAGCCGCTCAAGGCCACGGTCAACTGCAACTACCACTACTCGGTCTGAATCCGACGGGGCATTCCGGGTAATCCCGCTACCGGGATTTTCTGCAAAATTTGTATGATGACCATATGAATATGTACAGGGAGTGCCCCATGCCGTACCCGCTTTCCGCCGCCCGCGGCCGCCTCGTGGCGGGCGCGTGATGACCCCGGAAACCCGCATCCGCGAGGAAATCTGCACGGTCGGCGCCAGCCTCTACCAGCGCGGCTACACCGTCGGCGCGGCCGGCAACATCAGCGCCCGGCTGGACGACGGCTGGCTGATCACGCCCACCGATGTCTGCCTGGGCCGCCTGGACCCGGCCGAGCTGGCCAAGGTCGACCTGGCCGGCAACTGGGTCTCGGGCGCCAAGCCCTCCAAGACCCTGGCGCTGCACCAGGGCATCTACCAGGCCGACCCCGCCGCGCGCGGCGTCGTGCACACTCATTCGACCCATCTGGTCGCGCTGACGCTGGCGGGTGTGTGGCGCGAGGACGAGGTGTTGCCGCCGATCACGCCGTACCAGGTGATGAAGGTCGGGCGCATTCCGCTGATTCCCTATCGCCGCCCCGGCGATCCGGTGGCGGCGGCGCAGGTGGCCGCGCTGGCCGCTCAGGTGCGCGGGGCGCTGTTCGAGCGTCTCGGGCCGGTGGTGTGGGAACGCTCGGTGTCGCATGCGTCCTATGCGCTCGAGGAACTGGAAGAGACCGCGCGGCTGTGGCTGATGGCCGATCCGCGCCCCGCGCCGCTGTCCGAGGCCGCCATCGAGGAACTGCGCGCCACCTTCGGCGCGCGCTACTGACACGGGGGCGCCGTGCGCGCCGGCGGGCTGCGGCGATGCAGCCCGCTCACACAAGGAGACAACGAGATGCCGCGCCTGGCCGCGAACCTGAGCATGATGTATGCGGAGCACGCTTTCCTGGACCGGTTCGGCGCCGCGGCGCGCGATGGTTTCCAGGGGGTGGAGTTCCTGTTCCCCTACGATTTTCCAGCCGCCGAGATCCGCGCGCGGCTGCAGGATCACGGCCTGTCGCAGGCCCTGTTCAACGCGCCGCCCGGCGACTGGGCGGCGGGCGAGCGCGGCATCGCCGCGTTGCCCGGGCGTGAGGACGAGTTCCGCCGCGGGTTGGATCTGGCGCTGGAATATGCGGCGGCACTGGGCAACCGCAGGCTGCACGTGATGGCGGGCCTGGTGGCGCCGGGAAGCGACCGCGCCGTCCACCGCGAGGCGTATCTGCGCAATCTGGAGAGCGCGGCGCACGCCGCGGCCTCGGCTGGCGTGACCATTGTGATCGAACCGATCAACCCGCGCGACATGCCCGGCTTCTTCCTGACCCGCCAGGATGAAGCGCAGGCCATCCGCGCCGAGGTCGGCGCCGACAACCTGCTCGTGCAATTCGATTGCTACCACTGCCAGATCGTCGAGGGCGACCTGGCGGTGAAACTGCGCCGCGACATGGCGGGCATCGGCCACATCCAGATCGCGGGGGTGCCGGACCGGCACGAACCGGACCTGGGCGAACTGAATTACCCCTACCTGCTGGCGCTGATCGACACGCTGGGCTACACGGGCTGGGTCGGCTGCGAATACCGGCCCAAGGGCGCGACGTCGGCGGGCCTGGCGTGGGCCCGACCCCATCTCGCGGGAGGCGAGCGATGAAGATATTGATCACCGGCGGCGCGGGCTTTCTCGGCCAGCGCCTGGCGCGCGGACTGTTGGAGCACGGGCGGCTGGCGCTGGGCGGCGCGCCCGAGCCCATCACGCAGATCGACCTGCTCGACGTCACCCGCAGCGACGCCATCAACGACACCCGCGTGCGCTCGGTCCAGGGAGATATCGCGGACCCGGCGGTGCTGGACGCGTCGATCGACGCCGATACGGCGGCGGTCTTCCACCTGGCCGCGATCGTCAGCGGCCAGGCCGAGGCCGATTTCGACCTTGGCATGCGGATCAACCTGGATGCGTCGCGGGCGTTGCTGGAAGCCTGCCGCCAGCGCGGCCACCGGCCGCGCGTGGTGTTCACCAGTTCGGTGGCAGTCTACGGCGGCGCCTTGCCCGAAACCGTGCGCGACGACACCGCGCTCAATCCGCAGTCTTCCTACGGCACGCAGAAAGCGATCGCCGAACTGCTGCTGGCCGACTACACGCGGCGCGGCTTCGTCGACGGCCGCGCGCTGCGGCTGCCGACCATCAGCGTGCGCCCGGGCCGGCCCAACGCGGCAGCCTCGTCGTTCGCCAGCGGCATCATCCGCGAGCCGCTCAATGGCGAGCCGGCAGCCTGCCCGGTGGCGCCGGATACGCGCCTGTGGCTGTTGTCGCCACGGCGCGCGGTGCAGGCGCTGATCGCGGGCTGCGAACTGGATGCGGCGGCGTTGGCGGATCGCCGGCCGATCAATCTGCCGGGCGTTTCGGTGACGGCGGCCGAGATGGCGCGGGCGTTGCGCGAGATCGCGGGCGATGCGGTCGCCGACCGCATCAACTGGCAGGTCGACCCGCGGGTGCAAGCCATCGTCGGCAGTTGGCCGGGGCGCTGGGACACGGGGCGGGCCGCGCGACTGGGCCTGGAAGGCGACAGCGATTTCGCCGAGATCATTCGCGCCTACATCGGCGACGACTTGCGGGGAACGGTATGAACCATCATGAGAATGCCGCGCGCGACGTCGGCGTGATTGGCCTGGGCGCCATGGGGGCTGGCATCGCGCAAAGCCTGCGGCGTGCCGGCCATCGGGTGCATGCCTACGATATCCGGCCAGGCGTGGCGGCGGCGTTCGCCGAACAGGGCGGCGTGGCCTGCGATACGTTGGCGGCGGTGGGCGCGGCCTGCGATGTGGTGGTGAGCGTGGTGGTGAACGCGCAGCAGACCGAGAACGTGCTGTTCGGCGACGGCGACCTGGCGGCGGCGCTGCGGCTAGGCAGCGTGTTCGTGATGTGTTCGACCGTGGATCCATCCTGGTCGAGCGCACTGGAAGCGCGCCTGGCTGCCCTGGGCGTGCTGTACCTGGATGCGCCGATCTCGGGCGGTGCGGCCAAGGCCGCGGCGGGCGAGATGACCATGATGACCGCCGGCTCGCCGGCCGCCTACGCGGCATGCGGTCCGGTGCTGGAGGCGATGGCGGGCAAGGTCTATCGCCTGGGCGACCGCGCGGGCGCGGGCAGCAAGGTCAAGATCATCAACCAGTTGCTGGCCGGCGTGCACATCGCCGCCGCCGCCGAAGCCATGGCGCTGGGGCTGCGCGAAGGGGTCGATGCCGACGCGCTATACGAGGTCATCACCCACAGCGCGGGCAACAGTTGGATGTTCGAGAACCGCATGGCGCATGTGCTGGCGGGCGACTACACGCCGTTGTCGGCGGTGGACATCTTCGTCAAGGATCTGGGGCTGGTGCTGGACACCGCGCGCCACAGCAAGTTTCCGCTGCCGCTGGCTTCCACCGCGCACCAGATGTTCATGCAGGCGTCGGCCGCGGGGCACGGGCGCGAGGACGACAGCGCGGTCATCAAGATCTTTCCAGGAATCACTCTGCCGGAGTCCGCATGACGATCAAGCTGGGCTGCATCGCCGACGACTTTACGGGCGCCACCGATCTGGCCAACAACCTGGTGCGCGCCGGCATGCGCGCGGTGCAGACCATCGGCGTGCCGGTCGGCGCGCTCGAGACGCCCGCCGACGCGGTCGTGGTGGCGCTCAAGACCCGCACCTTGCCGGCCGCCGAAGCCGTGGCGCAGTCGCTGGCCGCGCTCGATTGGCTGCGGGCGCAGGGCGCCGAGCAGATCTATTTCAAATATTGCTCTACCTTCGACAGCACGCCCGAGGGCAATATCGGCCCGGTCGCCGACGCCCTGCTGACGGCGCTGGGCAGCGATTTCACCATCGCCACGCCGGCGTTTCCCGACAACCGGCGCACGGTGTTCAAGGGTTACCTGTTTGCCGGCGACGTGCTGCTGAACGAATCGGGAATGCAGCATCATCCGTTGACGCCGATGAGCGATGCCAACCTGGTGCGCGTGCTGTCGGCGCAGACCCGGCGCAAAGTCGGGCTGATCGACTACGCCGTGGTGGCGCGCGGCAGCGACGCGATTCGGACCCGCATCGAGGCGCTGCGGCGAGAGGGCGTGGAGATCGCCATCGTCGATGCCATCTCCAACGACGACCTGTTGGCGCTGGGGCCGGCGCTCAAGGGCATGCCGCTGGTGACGGCGGGCTCGGGCGTGGCAATCGGCCTGCCGGTCAACTGGGGCCTGGCGCCGGGCGCGGCGATCGGTTTGCCGCGCGAGTCGGGGGCGCAGGCGGTGGTGGCGGGTAGTTGCTCGATCGCGACCCAGGGCCAGGTCGCCGCGTTCATCGCGGCGGGCGGACCGGCACTGGCGCTCGACCCGCTGCGCATCGCCGCGGGTGACGACGTGGTGGCGGATGCGCTGGCCTGGGCCGCGCCGCGCCTGCGCGACGGCCCCGTACTGATCTATTCGACGGCGCGGCCCGACGCCGTGCAGGCGGCGCAGGCCAGCCTGGGCGCGGCGCGCGTCGGCGCGCTGGTCGAGGACGCGATCGCGCGGATCGCGGCGGGATTGGCGCGGCTCGGCGTGCGGCAGCTTATCGTGGCCGGCGGCGAGACCTCGGGCGCGGTGGTGCAGGCGCTGGGCCTGACGCAGCTCGCCATCGGCGAGCAGATCGATCCCGGCGTGCCGTGGTGCGCCGGCCAGGCGTCGGCGGTAGGGGCGCGCCTGAGCATCGCCTTGAAGTCGGGCAATTTCGGCGGCGTGGATTTCTTCACGCGGGCCTTCGGCCAGGATGCATGACGGAGCGCATTGCCGCCGCGGTCCAACCCGGCGGACGGAAGAGCCGCCTCAGCGATGCGCCTGGCGCAGGCGTGCGGCGGCGTTGACCATGTGGATGCGGGCAGCTTCGCGCGCCGCTTCCACGTCCTGGCGGCGGATGGCGTCGGCGATGGCGCCGTGTTCCTGCAACACCGCGCGCATCAGGTCGGCATGGCGCGCTTCGTTGCCTCGCGTGACGCGGGTGGCGGCTTCCAGGTATTGGCTGACGAATGCCAGGGTGGCGAGAAAGTAGGGGTTGCCGGTGGCCTGGGCGATGCAGCGGTGAAACGCCACGTCTTCCTTGACGCCGTCGCCGCCGCGTTCCACCGAGGTGGCAATGGCCGCCAGCGCGTTGTCGATGGCCGCCATGTCGCGCTTGCTGCGCCGGGCCGCGGCCTGCGCCGCGATTTCGGTTTCCAGCGCGCGTCGCAGGTCGACGATGTGCAGCACCGCGTCCAGCGACGATAGTTCGGCCGCGTCGATGCGCAGCGCGCGCTGGCCGCCATGGGCGGTGACGAACACGCCGCTGCCCTGGCGCGCCTCGACGATGCCGTCCTGACGCAGCCGCGACACCGCTTCGCGAATGACGGTGCGGCTGACGCCGAACTGTTCGGCCAGGCGGGTTTCGGGGGGCAGTTTTTCGCCGGGCGGCACGCGTCCCGCGTCGATCTCAGCGAGCAACTGCTTGGCCACCGTATCGGTCAGCGTGGGGGGCGAGTGGACTCTGGGAAAAACCATGGCATGGGACCGCGCAAGGGGGGGCGGGGCGCGGCTCGGGGACGGGGCCCCATGATAACCCGCCCGCTCACGCCGTCGCACGGGCGCGATTCAGGCAGTCGATGAAAAATTGCGCAGCCGGCGTTGGCGGCGAATCGGCCCGCGTCAGGATCGACACGCGCGCCGCGGGTAGCGGGTGCGCCAGCGGCAGCATGCACAGGGACGACGGCGCCAGCATGCGGTGAAATCCGTTGCGCACGAAGAACCCGACCGCGTCGCTCTCGGCCAGGATTGCCAGGGCGATGGCGATGGATTGGCACGGAATCACGTCGACGGGGGGTGGCAGGCCGCGTTCGGTATAGGCCAGGCGCAGCAGGTTGGTTGGCGTCTGCGTGTTGCCTGGCATCAGCCACAGCAGGTCGCGCAGCTCGGCCAGGTCGGTGGCGTGGCGCAAAGGATGATCGGCGCGCGCGCCGACCGCCAGCGGCAGGGTGAACAGCGTGGTGCGCGCGAAGCCGTCGTAGATGTCGCCGTCGTATTCGGTCTGCACCACCAGGTCGTAGCGGCCGGTCTCGAGCTGTTCGAGGCTGTAGGGCGGCGCGACTTCATGGAAGGCCACCGCCACGCGCGGCATGCGGGCGCGGAAGGCCGCCAGCGCGGCCGGCAGCACCGGCAGCGCCGACGAGCTGATGGCCAGGTTGAGCGTGCCGCCTTCGCCATCGCGCATCTGGTCGATGTCTTCCTGCGCCCGCCGCGCTTCCTGCAGGATCAGCACGGCGCGCTTGTGCAGCGCCTGGCCGTAGGGGGTCAGTTCGACGCCCTTGGCGCTGCGCCGCACCAACTCCGCGCCCAGGCTCTGTTCCAGTTCGCGCAGGCTGCGCGTGGCCGCCGGCTGGGTCACGCACAGGGCGCGGGCGGCCGCGCGGATGCTGCCGTGTTCGGCGATCAACACGAAGGCGCGCAGTTGGCGCAGGTTCATCGGAGCGGGCACGGCTGGCTATAAGAAAAAGTCATCACTGCGCCAAAAATACTGTCTTTTGCGTTTCGGCGGCCATCCGTATATTCACTAGCCACGGCTTCCGGAAACAGGGCCGGCACAGAGATCGGACATCAAGGGGAAAACATGTCTATCGCCATCGCGGCCGGCGCCGGCGCGCGCAGCCTGCATACACCTTCCATGCGCCGGCGGGTCATCGCCGGCACCACCATCGGCAACGCGCTCGAATTCTTCGACTTCACCGTATTCACCTTCCTGATGCTGGTCATCGGGCCGCTGTTCTTTCCGGCGGCCTCCAGCTACGGGCAACTGCTGCTGACCACGGCCACCTTCGGCGTGGGCTTCCTCATGCGGCCTGTGGGTGGGATGCTGATCGGCTCCTACGCCGACCGCCACGGCCGCCGCGCAGCCATGACGCTGACACTGTGGCTGATGGGCCTGGGCTGTGCGCTGATCGCCGCCGCGCCCACCCATGCGCAGATGGGGCTGTTGGGGCCGGTGATGATGGTGCTGGCCCGGCTGATCCAAGGCTTTGCCGCCGGCGGCGAAGTGGGCGCGTCGACCACGCTGCTGGTCGAGCACGCGCCTGCGTCGCGACGCGGCTTCTATTCCAGTTGGCAATTCGGCAGCCAGTCGCTCGGGGTGGCGCTGGGCGCCGTGGTGGTGGGCACGCTGACCGCCGCGCTCAGCGTCGAGCAGATGCAGGCCTGGGGCTGGCGCGTGCCGTTCGTGATCGGCATCCTGACGGTGCCGGTGGGCGCCTACATCCGCCGCAATCTCGAAGAGACGCTGCATGTCGACGAGCCCGCCGGCGGGCGGCCGCGCGTGGCCGGCCACCAACCGCTGCGCCGCGTGTTCGCCGAACACAAGAGCGAGGTCGCCAAGGGCATCCTGCTGATGATCGGCGGCATGGTCTGCGCGCAGATCATCGGCTTCTACATGCCGTCGTATGCGCATCGCGAACTCGGCCTGCCGGCGACCTCGACGCTGTCGGCCAGCGTGGTGGTGGGCGCGGTCGGCTTCCTGTTCGCACCGCTGGTCGGCATGCTGGCCGACCGGGCGGGACGCAAGCGCGTTATCTTCTGGTCGCGGGTGACGACGGTGGCGGTGCTGTTGCCGTGCTTTCAGTGGCTGGTGGCCGCGCCGAGCAGCATGCGGCTGATGCTGGTGGTGGGGCTGCTGTCGATACTGCTGGCGCTGCAATCGGCGCCCGGCATCACCATGCTGCCCGAACTGTTTCCGAAAGCCGTGCGCACCACCGGGATGTCGGTGGTTTACGGCCTGGGGATCTCGGTCTTCGGCGGCTTCGCCCAGTTCTTCGTGACCTGGCTGCTGCACGTGACCGGCAATCCCATGGCGCCCGCCTGGTACCTGATGGCGGCGGTGACGCTTTCCACGGTGGTGCTGTTCTGGATACGCGACCGCACCGGCGACGATATCGACAACCAGGAGGCCTGATGCAATCCGCTAGCCCTTACTTTTCCCGCAGCTATGCCCTGGCGCGCGAGCGCTTCACCGCCGCCGCCCGGCCGCTGGCGACGCGTTTCGCCTCCTATGCCATCGAGCCCAAGGGGCGCGAGGGCGAGGACCTGGCCACCGATGTCGCCCTGATCGGCGATGCCGGCGCCACGCGGCTGCTGATCATGACGTCCGCGACCCACGGCGTGGAGGGTTTCTGTGGCTCGGGCTGCCAACTGGCGTTGCTTGACGATGCCGAGATGCTGGAGCGCGCGCGCCAGGCCGGCGTGGCGCTGCTGCTGGTGCACGCGGTGAACCCGCATGGCTTTTCATGGATCGCCCGCACCGACGAGGGCAACGTCGACCTGAACCGCAACGCGCAGCCATTCGATGGGCAGCCTCTGCCGGCCAACCCCGGCTACGGGCAGATCCATGAATTGCTGCTGCCGGCGCAATGGCCGCCGTCGGACGCCAACCGCCAGCAGATTGCCGCCTATATCGGCGAGCACGGCCTGGCGGCCTTCAAGCAGGCCGTGACCCGCGGGCAGTACACGCACCCGGACGGCCTGTTCTATGGCGGCGACCGCCCGGCCGCGTCCCTGCTCAACCTGCGCCGCATTCTCGAAGATCATGCCGCCGGCTATGCGCGGATCGGCTGGATCGACGTGCATACCGGGCTGGGGCCGCGCGGGCACGGCGAGAAGATCTATGCCGGTCGCCGCGACGAGGCTGAAGTGGCGCGCGCGCGCCGCTGGTGGGGCACCGATGTCGCCGTGCCCTACCAGGGCACGTCGGCCTCGGTGGACATCACCGGCCATCTGGCCGGGCTGGCCTATCAGGCCTGCCCGGACTCGCAGCCGACGCTGATGGCGCTGGAATACGGCACGCAGCCGTCGGAACAGGTGGTGGACGCGCTGCGCGCGCGCAACTGGCTGCGCGCGCATCCCGATGCGCCGGCGGCCGTGCGCGACCAGATCCTGCAGGCGACGCTGGACGCGTTCTATTGCGACCAGCCGGACTGGCACGGCGCGGTGCTGGGGCAAAGTCGGGTGGCCGTATTGCAGGCCTTGCTGGGGCTGCAGGCCGCAGCGGACTGAGGGAATCAGGGCCGATCCAGGGAATCGGCTTGCTTTGTTATCGAAATGTTATATCATCCTTCAGCTATTTGTAATGATATAACATCCATGAGGGCAAAGATGACAGGCAAGACGCAGGGATCGCACGGAACCCGAGGCAAGCGCGGCGGCGCGGTGGCGGCGCGGCGCAGGAACGGCGCACGGGCGCTCAAGCCGCTGGTCTGCTCGCTGATGCTGGCTGCGCCGCTGGCGCAGGCCGAGACCGAGGCCGACAGGTCGCGGCCGCGCGCCTTGGCGCCGATCACCGTGTCCGCCAATCCGCTGGGCCTGGACCTGAACAGCACCATGCTGCCCGCCTCCGTGCTTGAAGGCGATGAACTGGTCGAGCGCCGCGCCGGCACGCTGGGCGAGACCCTGAAGAGCCTGCCTGGCGTGAACAGCGATACCTTTGGCGGCGGCGCCAGCCGGCCGGTGATCCGTGGCCAGACCGCGCCCCGCGTCAAGGTGCTGTCCGACGGCTCCGAGGTGATGGACGCCTCCGGCATTTCGCCGGACCACGCGGTGACGGTCGAGCCCCTGCTGGCCGAACGCATTGAAGTGCTGCGCGGCCCTGCCGCCCTGCTGTATGGCGGCGGCGCGATCGGTGGCGTGGTGAACGTGGTGGACAAGAAGATTCCCACCGCGGTGCCCGGGCAAGGCGTGGAGCTGGAAGCCGAACTGCGCGGGGCCACCGGCACCAAGGAACGCGCCGGCGCGATCGGCATCACCGCCGGTGAAGGCCAGTTCGCGGTACGGGTCGAGGGCATGAAGCGGCGTACCAGCGACTACGACGTGCCGGACTGGCCCGGCGGCAAGCTGGCAGGCTCCTACAGCGAATCGACGCAGGGCTCGGTCGGCCTGTCGTGGATCACCCCGCGTGGTTACGTGGGCCTGGCATTCACGCACCTGGAAAGCAAGTACGGCCTGCCCGGCCACAATCACGAATACGAGGGTTGCCATCCGCATGGCACCCATCTGCATTGCGGCGGCCACGACCACGATCATGACGAGGAGGGACACGATCACGACCATGACCACGAGCATGGCGGCGTGCCCTACGTGAAACTGCGCAGCGATCGCCTGGACCTGCGAGCCGAGTACCAGGATCCGTTCGCCGGTTTCGAGAAGATTCGCGTGCGCGGCGGCCTGACCGACTATCAGCACGAGGAGATCGAGGGTGGCGAGGTCGGCACCCGCTTCAAGAACAAGGGCTACGACCTGCGCGTCGAGCTGCAGCACAAGCCGCTGGCTGGCTGGCGCGGCGTGATCGGCCTGCAGAATGCCTACAGCGACTTCCGCGCCGACGGCGAGGAAGCGTTCCTGCCGCGCAGCCGCACCCGTTCCAACGGCCTGTTCGTGCTGGAGGAATACCAGTTGAACGACTGGCGTTTCGAGCTGGGCGCGCGCCAGGATTGGCAGCGCATCGCGCCCGCCGGCGGCGCGCCGCGCAGCAGCCTGTCGGGCACCTCGCTGTCGGCCGCGGCCATCTGGGACTTCGCGCCACAGTATTCGGTGGCCCTGTCGCTGTCGCGCTCGCAACGGCTGCCGACCGCGCAGGAGCTGTACGCCGACGGCGTGCACCTGGCCACCAACACCTATGAACTGGGCAATACCGGCCTGGGCCGCGAGACCTCGCGCAACATCGACCTGACGCTGCGCAAGCATGCGGGCGACACGACGTTCTCGGCCAGCGTGTTCCACAACAAGGTCAAGAACTACATCTACGCCGACACGCTCGACCGCTACGAGGATTTCCGCCTGATCGAGTACACCCAGCGCGACGCCGAATTCACCGGCGTGGAAGGCGAGCTGCGGCACCAGTTCACGCCGGTGTTCTCGGCGGCGGTGTTCGGCGATTACGTGCGCGGCAAGCTGACCGGCGGCGACGGCAACCTGCCGCGCATCCCGGCGGCGCGCGCGGGCCTGCGCGGCAACGTGAAATGGCAGCAATGGTCGGGCGGCGTCGAGTACGCGCGCGTGTTTTCGCAGAAGGACATCGCCGCGTATGAGAACAGCACGCCGGGCTACAACCTGGTCAACGCCGTGGTGGCGTATCGCGGCCGGTACGGCGCGACGGGCTACGAGGTCTTCCTGCGCGGCACCAACCTGCTGAACAAGCTGGCCTACAACCATGCCTCGTTCATTTCGTCGGTGGCGCCGCTGCCGGGCCGCAGCGTGATGCTTGGAGTGCGCATGACGTATTGAGGGATCGCGGCGCGGCGGGCGTGACGGGTGGATATGCTAATTTCCAGGCATGCCGCCCGCCCCGGAGTCCGCCATGCTGAAATTCGCCGCCAATCTTTCGATGATGTACCCGGAACATGCGTTCCTGGACCGCTACGCGGCCGCCGCGGCCGACGGCTTCGCGGGCGTGGAATGCATGTTTCCCTACGAAGCGCCGGCCGCGTTCGTGCGTGAGCGCATGGATGCCGCCGGCGTGTCGCAAGTCCTGTTCAACGCGCCGCCGGGCGTGGCCTCGCGCGGCGAGCGCGGGCTGGCCGCGCTGCCGGGGCGCCAGGACGAATTCCGCGCCGGCATCGAGCAGGCGCTGGGCTACGCCACGGTGCTGGCCTGCGCCCAGGTCCATGTGATGGCGGGGCTGATGCCCGAAGGCGTCACGCGCGCTGAAATGCTGGACTGCTATCGCGAGAACCTCGACTGGGCCGCGCGCCAGGCGCGCTCGGCCGGCGTGACGCTGCTGATCGAGCCCATCAACACGCGCGACATTCCCGGTTATTTCCTCAATCGGCAGGACGAGGCCCACCAGGTGGTGCAGGCTGTCAACGCGCCCAACCTGAAGGTGCAGATGGACCTGTACCACTGCCAGATCGTCGAAGGCGACGTCAGCGCCAAGCTGCGCCAGTACCTGCCCACCGGACGCGTCGGGCACCTGCAGATCGCCGGCGTGCCGTTGCGCCAGGAACCCGACCGGGGCGAGCTGGATTACGGCTGGGTCTTCTCGGTGCTGCGAGAGCTGGACTACAGCGGCTGGATCGGCTGCGAGTACCGTCCGGCCGCCGGCACCTCGGCCGGCCTGCGCTGGCTGGCCGCGGCCCGCGCTTGATGCGGCGCCGCGCCGATGCCGCGTCCATGATCGTCCTACGCAGTGCTGCTCGCCGGGCGCCGGGAATATAGTTAATATGTTAATTAAATTAAAAATACCAGGAGACAACCCCATGTCCAGAAGAGGCTTCATCCGCCGCGCGCTGGCAACCGTGGCCGTGGCGGCGTTCGCCGCGCAAGCCGCGCCCGCGCTGGCCGGGGAATTCCCCGAGCATCCCATCCGCTGGCTGGTGCCGTTCAGCGCCGGTGGCGGCAGCGACCTGGCCACCCGCATCGTGGCCAGGCACGTGAGCCAGACGCTGGGCCAGCCGGTGGTGGTGGAGAACCGCCCGGGCGCCGCCACCATCGTCGCCGCCCAGGAAACCGCGCGCGCCGCGCCAGATGGCTACACGCTGATGACCGCCGGCATGAGCACGCTGGCGCTCAATCCGTGGCTCTACAAGCAATTGCCGTACGACCCGTGGAAGGACCTGAAACCGGTCTCGACGCTGGTGGCGCTGCCGATCGTGCTGGTGGCCTCGCCGGCCTCCGATCTGAAGAACATGCCCGAAGTGATGGCGTACCTGGCCGACGACAAGAAGGCCAGCTATGCGTCGCTGGGCGTGGGCAGCCCGCACCATCTGGCGATGGAGTTGTTCCTGTCGATGTTCGGCGCCAAGGCCACGGCGATTCCCTACAAGGGCACGCCGCCGGCCTTGCAGGACGTGGCGGCGGGCGTGGTGCCGCTGATGATGGCCGACATGGCGGCCGCGCGGCCGTTGATCCAGGCGGGCAAGCTGCGCGCCATCGCGGTGCCGGCCAACGAGCGCTCGGAACAACTGCCCGACGTGCCCACCTTCGGCGAGGCCGGCGGCCCGCCGCTGGAAGCGACCGCCTGGCAGGGCGTGGTGGCGCCGGCGCGCACGCCCAAGGCGGTGGTCGACAAGCTCAGCGGCGCGATCCAGGCGGCGTTGAAGTCGCCCGAGGTGATCAAGCAGCTCAAGCTGCAGGGCATGGAGCCGATGGGCAGCTCGTCGAACGATTTCTTCGACTACGCGCATCGTGAATACGAGAACTGGGGCGCGGTGATCCGCCAGAAGAATATCTCGGTGGATTGACGGGTCTTAGCCCTCGGCCGCCGCGCGTTTTTGCCGCCGCGCGGTGGCGGCGCAGCCGGCCGAGGCGATGATGATGCCGCAGATCGCCAGCCACTGCGTGCCGGACAGGTGTTCGTTCAGCACGATGACGCCGGCCAGCGCGCCCATGGCGGGCTCCATGCTCAGCAGCACGCCGAAGGTCTTTTGCGGCAGGCGCCGCAACGCCACCATCTCCAGCGAATAGGGCAGGGCGCTCGACAGGATGCCGACCGCCACGCCGGCAAGGATCAGCTTGGGATCCAGCAGCGCCATGCCGGCGTGGGCCGCGCCCACCGGCAGCGCCACCATGGTGGCCGCCAGCAGGCCCAGCGACGTGGCCTGTCCGCCGTGCACGTTGCCGGCCATCTTGCCGAAGATGATGTACAGCGCCCAGCACACCGCCGCGCCCAGCGCATAAGCGATCCCGACGGGATCGAGGTCGTGCATCGACTGGCCGGTCGGGATCAGCAGCACCAGCCCGGCCAGCGCGCAGGCGATCCAGACGAAGTCGATGGCGCGCCGCGACAGCACCACCGCCAGGGTCAGCGGCCCGGTGAACTCGATGGCGATCGCCACGCCCAGCGGCAGGGTGCGCAGCGCCATGTAGAACAGCAGGTTCATGCAGGCCAGCGTCACGCCGTACAGCGCGATCTTGGCGGCGTTGCGCGCGGTCAGCGGAAAGCGCCATGGGCGCCAGAACGCGATGAGGATGATGGCGCCGATGACGATGCGATAGGCCGTCGTGCCTTGCGCGCCCACCTCGGGAAACAGCGACTTGGCGAACGACGTGCCGATGCACAGCGAGGCCATGGCGCCGATCAGCGACAGGGTCGGCATCAGGGTGGAGGCGGAGGCATCGCGTCCGGAGGGAAGGGTGGCGGCGGTCATGGTGCTGCGTCTGCGGAAAGAATCAGGGGTTCAAGGTCAGGGCGGTGGAGTAGAGCACGTACAGGGCCAGTGCCAGCATGATCGCGCCCAGCAGTCCTTGCTGCATGCGCAGGAACCGCGGGTTGCGGCCGACCCAGCCGCGGATGCGCGACGCGCCGTAGGCAAAGCAACTGCCATAGGGCAGGCTCAACGCCTTCATGGTCACGCCCAGCACCAGCATCTGGATCCAGACCGGGCCGTTGTCCGGCGTGGTGAACTGCGGCAGGAAGGCGATCATGAACAGCAGCACCTTCGGGTTCAGCAGATTGGTCATGAAGCCCTGCCAGAACGCGTCGCGCGCGTCGCCGGGCCGCGCGGCCAGGGAAACGTCGGCGTCACGGGCGCAGCGCAGCATGGCCTTGATGCCCAGATAACCCAGGTACAGGCCGCCCGCCGCCTTGATCGCCAGGAACAGCGTCGGAAACGCCTGCAGCACCGAGGCCAGTCCCAGCACCACGGCCGGCACCTGGATGAAACCCGCCGCCACATTGCCCAGCACGCTATGGAACGCCGGCCGGAATCCCTGCGTCATGCCTCGCGACAGCGTCAGCGCCATGTCCGGGCCGGGAGTGAGTTTCAACGCCGCATCGGCGGCCAGGAAGAGCAGGAAAAGCTGGAGTGACGGCATGGGAATCGGGCTGCGCCTGGTCGCGAGGGCGGCCAGAGGGTTCCCAGTGTAAGCAAGGCGGGTGATTAATTCCTGCAGCGGGCGGTGCGCAAATGAAGTTTCCCGTCGAATTTGGGGGCGGGTCGCGCGGCGCGCCCGTTTAGAATCAGGCTACAGGCCCGCGCGGCCTGGACCGCCGGCGGCGCCGAGACCCCCATGGAACTAGACGATTTCGACCTTCAGATCCTGCAAAGCCTGCAGGAAGACAACCAGCGCACCAGCCAGGAGGTGGCCGAGCGCGTGAACCTGTCGCCGGTCTCGTGCCTGCGGCGCATGAAGCGGCTGCGCGAGTCCGGGGCGGTGCTGGGCGATGTGTCGGTGGTGGACCCGGCGGCGGTGGGGCGCGACATCATGATGGTGGTGCTGGTGTCGCTGGAGAGCGAGCGCGCCGACAAGCTGGACACCTTCAAGCGCGCGATGCGCAACGCGCCGGAGATCATGCAGTGCCTGGCGGTCACGGGCGAAGTGGATTTCGTCGTCACCATGACCGTGCGCGACATGGCGGAGTACGACGCCTTCGCGCAGCGCCACTTCTGGGGCGACCCCAATGTGAAGCGCTTTTCGACGCTGGTGGTGATGAACCGCGCCAAGTACGGACTGGCGGTGCCAACCACGCATCCGGGCCAGGCATAGCGGACTCGCCGGCAATTGCGCGGCCCGCGCCGGCGGCGCTAGACTGGCCACCGCCCCCATTTTCCCGTGTCTCATTGCCATGGCATTGCATAGCTGGCTCATCTACCTGGTTGCCGTGACCGGCCTGTCGATCACCCCCGGCCCCAACACCTTGCTGGCGCTGACCCACGGTGCGCTGCACGGGCATCGCAAGGCGCTGTGCACCATCGCTGGCGGCGCGGTCGGCTTCATTGCGCTGATCGCCTTGTCGATGCTGGGCATCAGCGCATTGCTCAAGGCCTGGGGGCCGGCGCTGACGGTGCTGAAGTGGGCCGGCGGCGCCTATCTGGTCTGGCTCGGCATCCAGCTATGGCGTTCGCCCGGCGTGCAACTGCGCCCGGCGCCCGACATGTCGCGGCTGCGCGGCACGCGCATGTTCAGCCAGGGTTTCTTGTCGGCGATCGCCAATCCCAAGGCGCTGCTGTTCTACGGCGCGTTCCTGCCGCAATTCATCGATCCGGCGCGCAGCCTGTTGACGCAATTCGTGATCATGGCCGCGACCTTTGTGGCCATCGAGTTCGTGGTGGAGTACGTGTTGGCGCGTCTGGCGCACCGCGTGCGGCCGTGGCTGGAGCGCGCGGGGCGGCGCTTCAACAAGGTGTGCGGGGGATTGTTCGCGGCGATGGGGGCGGCGTTGCCGGGGTCTTGATCATCGTGGGTCTTGATCATCGAGTATTGCCGATGCGTTGGCCGCCGGCCGGCGCTGCGTTGGCCGCCCCGCAATGCAAAAGCCCGACTCCAAGGAGCCGGGCTTTTTAATTCTGGTGGCCTGGGGCGGAATCGAACCACCGACACGCGGATTTTCAATCCGCTGCTCTACCAACTGAGCTACCAGGCCAACGAAGTCCGCAACTATACACAATTTTTTGGACTTGTGCCAGTCGCCTCGAAAAAAGTTTGAAGAATTTCCGCGGCGCCTTCCAACGTGGAAAGGGGCAAGGGGCGCATACTACCGCAAACGGCCATTGCATGGGAGCGATGCAAGGTCACGTGGCGGGGCGACACGGGTCGCGAGGGGTGCGACGCAGGGTCGCGGTCGGGACGCCAAATGGCGTGGGGATAACCCGCGGGAGTATAATCATGGCCGGTCCGCTGTTACATGCACGCTGCACCGCATGGGCTTTGCGGGGACCACAGCTCTAATACTCACGGCCTTGTCCTTTACATGTCGGTAGCTGTCCTAGCCTTCGGTCTGAATCACACGTCCGCGCCGGTTTCGGTTCGCGAACGCGTGTCCATGCCCGTCGATCTGGTCAAGCCGGCGCTGGAAGGCCTGCGTTCCGCGTTCGGCGGGTCGGTGCGCGAAGCCGCCATCCTGTCGACCTGCAACCGCACCGAAATCTATTGCGCTGCCGATGGCCACGTGGCCGACCAGTTGCCCGCGTGGCTTGCCGAGCACAACCGCCTCGATGCCGGCACGCTGCGCCCGCATCTGTACCGTCACCAGCAGGACGACGCCGTGCGCCACGCCTTCCGCGTGGCCAGCGGGCTCGATTCCATGGTGCTGGGCGAAACCCAGATCGTCGGCCAGATGAAGGACGCGGTGCGCGCCGCCGGCGAGGCCGGTTCGCTCGGCACCTTGCTGCACCAGATGTTCCAGCGCACCTTCTCGGTGGCCAAGGAAGTCCGCTCGCAGACCGCCATCGGCGCGCAGTCGGTGTCCATGGCCGCCGCCGCGGTGCGCCTGGCCGAACGCGTGTTCGGCAACCTCGATCAGGCCCGCACGCTGTTCATCGGCGCGGGCGAAATGATCGAACTGTGCGCCACCCACTTCGCCGCGCAGCGTCCGCGCAGCATGGTGGTGGCCAACCGCACGGCCGAACGCGCCGAGCTGCTGGCCAACCGGTTCTCGGCCAGCACCATGAAGCTGTCGGACCTGACCGACCGCCTGTCCGAATTCGACGTGGTGGTCTCCTGTACGGCCAGCTCCCTGCCCATCCTCGGTTTGGGGATGGTGGAACGGGCCACGCGCCTGCGCCGCCACCGCCCCATGGTGATGATCGACCTGGCCGTGCCGCGCGACATCGAACCCGAGGTCGGCCGCCTGGACGACGTCTACCTGTATTCCGTCGATGACCTGGGCCGCCTGGTCCAGACCGGCACCGACGCGCGCCGCGCCGCGGTGGTGCAGGCCGAGGCCATCATCGAAACCCGCGTCCAGGGCTTCATGCACTGGATGCAATCGCGCGAAGTGGTGCCCGTCATCCGCGACCTGCACCAGGCCGCCGAAGATGTCAGCGCCGCCGAACTCGAACGCGCCCGCCGCCTGCTGGCGCGCGGCGAATCGCCGGAGGCCGTGCTCGAGCAACTGGCCCACGGCCTGACCCAGAAATACCTGCATGGCCCGCTGGCGGCGTTGAACCGCAGCGAAGGCGAGGACCGCAAGCAATTGCTTGCCTGGATGCCGCGCCTGTTCCCCGGCCGCGACTCGCGCCGTTAGCGGCGCTGCCTCCGCCCCGCCTTGCGGCGGGCGCTCGTCACGGGCGCCCGCCATTTCCGTTTTCCCTTGCTGAATTCCCATCATGAAATCTTCCATGCGCAGCCGGCTGGAGCATCTGTGTCACCGCCTGATCGAGGTGGACGCGTTGCTGGCCGAACCGGAAACCGCGGCCGACATGGACCGCTTCCGCAAGCTGTCGCGCGAGCGCGCCGAGCTGGAGCCGGTGGTCGAGGCGTTCACCGCCTTCGTGCGCGGCGAGGAAGACCTGGCGGCCGCGCAGGAGATGTTGTCCGATCCCGAGCTGAAGGCGATGGCCGAGGACGAGATCAAGAGCGGCCGCGTCAAGCTCGAATCGCTGGAGGCGGCGCTGCAGTTGCTGCTGCTGCCGCGCGACCCCAATGACGGCCGCAGCGTGTTCCTGGAAATCCGCGCCGGCACCGGCGGCGACGAAAGCGCGCTGTTCTCGGGCGACCTGCTGCGCATGTACACGCGCTACGCCGAACAGCGCGGCTGGCGCGTCGAGCTGATGTCGGAAAGCCCGTCGGAGCTGGGCGGCTACAAGGAAGTGATCGCGCGCATCGAGGGCGACGGCGCCTACGGCCGCCTGAAATTCGAGTCCGGCGCGCACCGCGTGCAGCGCGTGCCCGCCACCGAGGCGCAGGGCCGCATCCACACCTCGGCCTGCACGGTGGCCATCATGGCCGAAGCCGACGAGATGTCGGAGATCGTCATCAACCCGAGCGACCTGCGCATCGACACCTTCCGCGCCAGCGGCGCCGGCGGCCAGCACATCAACAAGACCGATTCGGCCGTGCGCATCACGCACTTGCCGACCGGGCTGGTGGTGGAATGCCAGGACGACCGCTCGCAGCACCGCAACAAGGACAAGGCCATGCAGGTGCTGGCCGCGCGCCTGAAGGACAAGGAAACGCGCGAGCGCCAGAGCAAGGAAGCGGCCGAGCGCAAGAGCCTGATCGGTTCCGGCGACCGTTCCGAGCGTATCCGCACCTACAACTTCCCGCAGGGCCGCGTCACCGACCACCGCATCAACCTGACGCTGTACAAGCTGCAGCAGATCATGGAAGGCGATCTGGAGGAGCTGACCGGCGCCCTGATCGCCGAGCACCAGGCCGAGCAGTTGGCGGCGCTGGGCGACGATATCTGAGCGGCTGGGCGGCCCCTTCGGCGAGAACGTTTCGACCATGACGACCCAGATCAAGAGCCTGTTGCTGGACACGCGCCTGCCCCGGCTCGAGGTGCGCATGCTGCTCGAGCACGTGCTGGCCAAGCCGCGCGCCTGGCTGCTGGCGCACGACACCGATCCGCTGGCGCCCGAAGCGGCTGCGGCCTACGAGGCGCTGGCGCAGCGCCGCCTGGCCGGCGAGCCGATGGCCTATCTGCTGGGCCAGCGCGAGTTCATGGGGCACATGTTCCGCGTCACGCCGGACGTGCTGATCCCGCGCCCGGACACCGAGGTGCTGGTGGAAACCGCGCTGGAATGCGTGGCCGGACAGTCCGCGCCCGCCGTGCTGGACCTGGGCACGGGCAGCGGCGCCATCGCCATCTCGATCGCCCTGGCGCGCCGTGATGCCCGCGTGATGGCCAGCGACGTCAGCGCCGCCGCGCTGGCCGTGGCCGCGGGCAATGCCTGGGAGCTGACGGCCTCGGTGCGCTTCGTCGAGGGCAATTGGTACGACGCGGTGCCGGCAGGCGAGGGCTTCGATCTGATCGTGTCCAACCCGCCCTATGTCGCCAGCGACGATCCGCACCTGGGGCAGGGCGACGTGCGCTTCGAGCCGCGTGGCGCGTTGACCGACGGCGCCGATGGCCTGGAAGACCTGCGCCGCATCGTGGCGGGCGCCCATCGCCACCTGAAGGCGGGAGGCGCGCTGTGGATGGAGCACGGTTGGGATCAGGCCGAGGCCGTGCGCGGCCTGCTCGCTGCCGCGGGCTTCACGGACGTCCACAGCCGGCGCGACCTGGCCGGCATCGAGCGCATTTCCGGCGGGCGCTGGCCGGGGCGCGGCTGACGCCGGGCCGGCGATTTGTAACCGGCAGCCGCGCGGCGACCGGCCGATTCCCCGGGGCGGTTCCGGGGTATCCGGGACGAAATCCCGCCTGTACCTATAATTGGCGTATTCCGTTATGCCTCCTGTCCAAGAGACCACCATGAGCGACGTTCAAGAATTCATCCGCGAAACCGTGACCCAGCACCCCGTCGTGCTGTTCATGAAGGGCACCGCCCAATTCCCGCAATGCGGCTTTTCCGGCAAGGCCATCCAGATCCTCAAGAGCTGTGGCGTCAAGAAGCTGGTCACCGTGAATGTGCTGGAGGACGACGAAGTCCGCCAGGGCATCAAGGAATTCTCGAATTGGCCCACCATTCCGCAGTTGTACGTGGCCGGCGAATTCATCGGCGGTTCGGACATCATGAATGAGATGAACGAGTCGGGCGAGCTCAAGACCCTGCTGGAGCAATCCGGCGCCACGGCCTGATTCCATGCGGCGACTGGTCGTCGGCATCACGGGGGCCACCGGCTCCCTGTACGCGGTGCGCATGCTGCAGGCGCTGCGCGGCGTGGACGACGTCGAGACGCACCTGGTGGTGTCGGCCTCGGGCGTGCTGAACATCAAGCACGAACTCGATGTCAGCCGCCATGATGTCTACGCGCTGGCCGACCACGTGCACAGCGTGCGCGATGTGGGCGCCACGCTGGCCAGCGGCGCGTTCCAGACGGCCGGCATGGTCATCGTGCCGTGCTCGATGCGCACGCTGGCGGCCGTGGCCCATGGCCTTTCCGACAACCTCATCACGCGCGCGGCCGACGTTACGCTCAAGGAGCGCCGCCGCCTGGTGATGATGGTGCGCGAGACGCCCTTCAACCTGGCGCACCTGCGCAACATGACCGCCGTCACCGAGATGGGCGGCATCGTGTTCCCGCCGCTGCCGGCGTTCTATCACCGGCCGGCCAGCATCGAAGAGATGGTGGACCACACCGTGGCCCGGGTGCTGGAGCTGTTCGACATCCATGTGCCCGGTCCGCACTGGGAAGGCATGAAATAAGCGCCGTCGCGGCCTATGGGCCGTGAAGGTCAAACGCCCCGGGGATCTACCGATTCCTGGGGCGTGTTCGTTTTGTCTTGCGTGTGGTTGCCGTGGTTCAGCGCGCCGCGATCACTCCACCAGCCCCAGGCCGTTCAGGGCCGCCAGGTTCTCCGGCCAGCGGCGCGCGCGGGCGTTCTGCAGTTCGATGCGGGCCCAGGCCATCCAGCCGGCCCACTCGATGCGCTTGTCCCAGGCGGTGCCCCAGGCCTGCAAGGCAGCCAGGCCGGCGGCGGCGTGGCCTTCGGCGGCCTCGAAGTCGCCGGCGGTCAGCGCCAGTTGCGCCAGCAGCAGGCGCGGCTCGGCGACCCACGGGTTGTGCGCCACCGCGGCTTCCAGCATGTGGCGCGCGGTGTCCATTTCGGTCTGCGGATGCATGCGCGTGACGACCTGCCAGTACAGCGCGCTGGCGGCGGCCTCGTCGCGCAGGCTGAGCGTGGCGCGGCAATGGTCGAACGCGGGTGGCACGGGGATGCCGGTATCGGCCGGCAGCGCCGACAGCGGCGCCAGCAGGTGCGACAGCATCGACAGGATGTTCGACGGCGGCTTCAGCGGGCCGGGCCACAGCGAGGCGGCCCAGTGTGATTTGAGGTCGCGGCGCTGCTGCTGCGGATAGCCGGCGAAGATCTCGTCCTGCCAGCTATGCCACTGTTCGCCGATGTCGGCGGCCGACACCACGATGAAGGCGGCGACCTGGCGCGGCGTGAAGGTGAAGACCTGGCCGTCGGCCCCTTCCAGCGTCAGGCCCTCGGACCCCTGGCCCTGGCCTTGCAGGATGGCCTGCACGAAGCGGGTGCGCGGCATGGCGCAGAACAGGCTGACCCATTCCTCGGCTTCGGCGCCCAGCACTTCGCGCAGCGTGCTGCGTTCGCGCTCGCGGTCGAACAGGGTGAGATCGACGTACTCGTTGCCATATACGCTGTGGAACAGGCCCAGCAGCCGCACTTCGCGCGGCTGGTTCCACAGCGCCAGGGTGCGGTAGACGCCCAGCAGGTGGTGCTTGAAGGTGCCGGCCTTGTGCCAGTCTTCGCCGGCGCTGCGGGCAAACAGCAGGTCGAGCAGGACGGGCAGGTCGGCATCGACGGCGGCATAGTGGTCGGCCAGCAGGGCGCGCGCGTGCGGATGCAGTTCGTTGGGGGTGGGCATGGCAATGACGGCAAGGGGTTGGGAATCCAGCCGCTATTGTGTCGTGCGCAAGCGTGCTTGTCATGGCGCGGCGCTTATATGGAAATACGCATATCAATATGAAAATTCATCGCTTCCGGTTTTGAAGGGCGCTCACTAGAATCCGGGGCTTCCCTTCCCTTGTTCGATTGCCGAGATTCCCATGCGTCTACGCCACACCCTGGCCGCCCTTGCCACCCTGATCGGATTCGCCGCCGCCGCGCCGGCCATGGCGCAGGACGCCGAACTGAAAGTCGGCGTGACCGTCGGCCCGCACGCCCAGATCGGCGAAGTGGTGCAGCAGGTCGCGGCCAGGCAGGGCCTGAAGGTCAAGCTGGTCGAGTTCAGCGATTTCATCCAGCCCAACGCCGCGCTCGATGCCAAGGAATTGGACCTGAACATCTACCAGCACAAGCCCTTCCTGGAATCGCAGAACAAGGCGCGCGGCTACAAGCTGGTGCCGGTGGCCACGGCCGTGGTGCAGCAGATGGGCATCTATTCCAAGCGCGTGAAGTCGCTGGACGACCTGCAGCCGGGCGCCAAGGTGGCGATCCCCAACGACCCGACCAACGGCGCCCGCGCGCTGCTGGTGCTGCAGGCGGCCAAGCTCATCAAGCTCAAGGACGGCGTGACCGTGACGGCCTCGCTGTTCGACGTGGTCGACAACCCCAAGAAGCTCAAGTTCGTCGAGATCGAGGCCGCGCAACTGCCCCACTCGCTGGCCGACGTGGACGCCGCCGCGGTGAATTCGGCCTACGCTATCCCGGCCGGCCTGTCGCCCGCCAAGGATGCGCTGGTGCTGGAAAGCAAGGATGCGCCGTTCGCCGCCGTGGTCATCGCCGCGCGCGAGGACAACAAGAACGATCCGCGCATCGCGCGCTTCATCAAGGCCTACCAGTCCGACGAGGTGAAGGCCTTCGTGGCGCAGAAGTTCCCTGGCGCGTATTCCACCTCCTGGTAAGCGATGTCGACGCTGACGATCTATCCGCAGGACGATCCCGCTGCCGGCCGGCGCATCGATGAGGTCGGCGAGATCCGGCGCGAACTGGCCGCCATCGGGGTGACCTTCGAGCGCTGGCAGGCACAGGCGCCGCTGACGCCCGGCGCGCCGCAGGCCGAAGTGCTGGCGGCGTATCGGCCCGAGATCGAACGGCTGGTGGCCGAGCGCGGCTATCGCAGCGTCGACGTGGTCAGCCTGGACCCGGCGCATCCCGAGCGCGAGACCTTGCGCCGCAAGTTCCTGGCCGAGCACACGCACGCCGATGACGAGGTGCGCTTCTTCGTTGCCGGCAGCGGCCTGTTCACGTTGCATGCCGCCGGCCGCGTCTACGCGGTACTGTGCGAGCAGGACGACCTGATCTCGGTGCCGGCCGGCCTTCCGCACTGGTTCGACATGGGCTCGGCGCCCGCGTTCACCTGTATCCGGCTGTTCAATGATCCGGCGGGCTGGGTCGCGCGGTTCACGGGCGACGAGATCGCCGCGCGTTTTCCGGTGCTGCCCTGACGGCGCGAGGGCGCGGCGTGCAGTGACGACACGGCCTGATCGTGTCCTCCGCCTCAAGCGGTCCGGATACGCGCCCGGGCCGCGCCGCCGCGTTCTTCCTTGCGGTTCGCTCTAAGCGTATTTGCCCGTCAGGCCCCCATCCACCAGCAGTTCCGTGCCGGTGATGTACGACGCTTCATCCGACGCCAGGAACGCCACCGCGTTCGCCACTTCCCACGGCGTGCCCATGCGGCCCATCGGCACCTGCCGGTCGCGCGCCTTGCGCGCCGCCTCCAGGTCGTCCTTGGCGAACATGCCGGCCACGTTCTTGGCGACGCGCGGCGTATCGATCAGGCCCGGGATCACCGTGTTCACGCGAATGCCGTCGGCCGCATACTGCTGCGCCGCCATGCGGGCGAAGTGGATCACCGCGGCCTTGCTGACGCTGTAGGCCAGGTGGGGGTAACCGGTGTAGCGGATGCCGGCGATCGACGACACGGTGACGATGGCGCCGCCGCCCTGCGCGCGCATCACGGGCGCCAGCAGGCGCGTGGCGATCAGCAGGCTGGTGACGTTGACGCGCTGGATGCGATCCCAATCCGCCAGGTCGATGTCTTCCGGGCCGCCGACCTTGCCGATGCCGGCGTTGGCCTGCAGCACGTCGATGCGGCCGTAGTGGGCCAGCGCCGCGTCCACCGCGGCCCGCATGGCGTCGGCGTCGGCCACGTCGGCCTGCACCGGCAGGGCCTGGCCGCCAGCGCGCTCGACTTCATGGGCCGCGTCCTCGGCCGCCGCCAGGTCGGCGTCCAGCGCGATGATGGCCGCGCCCTGGCGCGCCAGCGTCACGCAACTGGCCTTGCCGATGCTCCAGCCGGCGGCCGAGGAACCGGCGCCGGCCACCAGCGCGATCTTGCCCGCCAGCCGTGCGCCGGGCGCGGGCGGGATCACGACGGTTCTCCGTCGCGCTGGTGCGACTTGCCCTTGCCGACGTAGGGAATGGCGTGGTCGATGGTTTCCCAGATAAATCGGCCGCTCGGGCTCTGCTGCTCCTCGGCCACGTGCGACACCAGGCCGGCGGCGCGCGAGATGACCGCAAAGCCGCGCATCAGCGCGGTGGGCACGCCGATCTCGCTGAGTAGCGCGGCGACCGCGCCGGTGGCGTTGATGGTGATGTGCTTGCCGTAGGTCTCGTCGATCGCCGCCGCCAGCAGCCGCAGCGCCTTGAGCGAATCGCCGGGCAGGTCCGGCTCGGCCTCGGCCAGCGCCAGCAGCTTGATCGAACGCGGGTCGTCGGGCTTGTGCAGGTGGTGGCCGAAGCCCGGCAGCGCCTGGCGGCTGGCGCGGAATTCCTGCGCGATCGCCAGCGCCTCGGCGCGGCCGTCGGCGGCCTGGCGGATGCGGTCCAGCAGGCGCGAGCAGTTCTCCATGGTGCCGACGAACTGGCTGCCGACCGCCATCAGGCCGGACGCCACCGCGCCCTGCAGGTTTTCGGGCGCGCTCATGTAGATCAGGCGGGTGGCGATGGCGCTGGGCGTGAGGCCATGCTCCATCAGGGTCACCAGCACCGCGTCGACGATGCGCATGTCCACCGGCCGCGCCTCGCGGCCCAGGATCTGCATGATCATGACTTCGGTGAAGGTCTTCTTGCCGATCAGGTCTTCCACCAGGTCGACGTCGCGGTACGACATGCCGGTGAGGTGATGGGCGCAGAGGCGGGTTTCGGGCGTGGTCATGGGGATTCCTTGAGGGCCGCGTCGCGCACGGCGTTCTTGAGCACCTTGCCGACGGGCGAGCGCGGCAGGCTGGCGTGGAGGTGGATCTGCTTGGGCGTGGCGACCGGGCCGAGCAGGGCGCGCACGTGGGCCTTGAGCGCATCGGCGTCGGCCGCGACACCGGGATGCAGTTGCACCGCGGCGTGCACGGCCTCGCCCCATTTGTCGTCGGGCAGGCCGAACACCGAGCATTCGTAGACGGCCGGATGCGACGACAGCGCGTTCTCGACATCCACGGGATACACATTGAAGCCGCCGGTGATGATGACGTCGCGCAGGCGGTCCTTCAGGAACAGGTAGCCGCGTTCATCGATCAGGCCGGTGTCGCCCGTGTGCAGCCAGCCGTCGACGATGGTCTCGGCGGTCTTCTCGGGCAGGCGCCAGTAGCCCGACATCACCAGGTCGCCGCGCACCACCACTTCGCCGATGGCGCCGCGCGGCAGCAGCGCGCCGGCCGGGTCCATGATGGCGACGTCCGACAGCCAGGTGACGCGGCCGACCGAGGCGCGGTTGTCGGGCGATTCCAGGTCGGCGGGACGCAGCACCGTGACGATCTGCGGCGCCTCGGTCTGGCCGTAGGTGGTGCCCAGCACCGGGCCGAAGAAGGCGCGGGCGCGTTCGATTTTTTCGGGCGGCATGGGCGCGCCGCCATAGATCAGGTTGCGCAGTTTGGGGAAATCGGCGCGCGACACGCCCGGCTGCGCCATGATCATGTAGATCAGCGTCGGCGGCATGAAGCTGAGCGTGCCGCCGCGTTCGCGGAAGGCGGCAGTGATCGAGGCCGGCGTGGCGCTGTCCAGCAGCACGTGCGCGCCGCCGCGCGCCAGCACGGGCAGCAGGTAGGTGCCCGTGCCGTGGGTCACCGGCGCGGCGACCACGTAGCGGTCCTCGTGCGTCAGGCCCCAACTGTGGATCTGGTTGATGATGGCGGCGTTCCAGGCGTGATAGGGCTGCATCACGCCCTTGGGCAGGCCGGTGGTGCCGCCGGTGAACTTGATTGCCTGGGTGGCCTCGCGCGGCAGCGCGTGGCGCAGCGGCTCGCGACCGGCGCCGCGTTGCAGCAGGGCCTCGAAGGCAACGCCCGCGGCGTCCGCCGACAGGCTGACGCGGTGCGGCGCGCCCGCCGCCACCAGCGCGTCGCCGGCACCGTCGACCATGACGATGGACGGCTCGGTGGCATCCAGGATGCGCCCGATCTCGCGCGCGGTGCTGCGGATGTTCAGCGGCACCCAGATCTTGCCGCTGGCCAGCACCGCCAGCAGCGCCAGGATATGACGGCTGGTGTTGCCCGCGCACAGGGCGACGCGGGTCTGTGGCGCCGGGTCCAGGTCCTGCAGCGCGGCGGCCAGCGCGCGCACGTCCGTGGCCAGCCGCGCATACGTCACCTGGCCCTCGGGCGCGTCCAGCGCCACGCGCTCCGGATACTGCTCGGCGGCGCGGAAAAAGAAATCTATCGGGTACACCCTGGTGCTCCTCAGTTGGCTTTGATGTCGGCGCGCTTGACCACTTCGCCCCATTTGTCGATTTCGCTGGCGATCTTCTTGCCGAAGGTCTGCGGCGTGTTGGGTTGCTGCGGCGCGTAGAAGCCCGATTGTTTGTAGGACGCCACCAGCGCGGGATCGGCCAGCGCCTTGTTCAAGGCCTGGTTCAGGCGCTCGATGACGGGTTGCGGCGTGCCGGCCGGCGCCATCAGGCCGAACCAGGATTCGACGTCGAAGCCGGGCAGGCCGGACTCGGCCAGCGTCGGCACCTCGGGCACGGCCGGAAGCCGCTGCGGCGAGGTGACGCCGATGGCGCGCAGCTTGCCAGCCTGCACATGGGGCAATGACGAGGGCAGGTTGTCGAACATGGAATCGACCTGGCCGCCCAGCAGGTCGGCCACCGCCGGACCACTGCCGCGATAGGGCACGTGCAGGATGTCGGTGCCGGTCTGCATCTTGAACAGTTCGCAGGACAGGTGGATGGACGAGCCGCTGCCCGACGAGGCGCAGGTCAGCTTGCCGGGGTGGGCCTTGGCGTAGGCCAGGTATTCCGGCACTGTCTTGACCGGCAGCTTGGGGTTGACCACCAGGATGTTGGGGATGGTCGCCAGCAGGCCGATCGGCTCGAAGTCCTTGACGAAGTCGTAGTTGAGCTTGCTGTACAGCGTGCGGTTGATGGTGTTGGCGATCGACCCTACGTAGAGCGTATAGCCGTCGGGCGCGGCGCGCGCGACGATTTCGGCGCCGATGTTGCTGTTGGCGCCGGTCTTGTTCTCCACCACGATGGTCTGGCCGAGTTCCTCGTTCAGGGCCTTGGCGACCAGGCGCGCCACGATGTCGGTGGCGCCGCCCGCGGCGTAACCGACCACCAGGGTCACCGGGCGTTCGGGATAGGGTTTGGCAGCCTGGCTTGGCGCGCTGAATGCAATGGCGCCCGCCAGGGCCGCGACGCTGGCGGCCAGCCGCCTGCTGAATGTCTGCATGGTTGTCTCCGTCCTGTTTGTCTAATATCTGGACAGATCTTTGCCTGCCCGACTTCATATTGGGCTTTGATAGGCGCCTCATCAACGCAAGGTGTCCAGAAAATGAACAAACCGGAAAGCGACGACGGCGGCCCTCGGGTGTTGCGGCGGGGGCTGCGGGTGTTGGGCGTGCTGCGCCAGGCGGGCGCGGCCGGCATGCACGTGACCGACATCGCGCGCGCCGCCGGCATGCAACGCTCGACCGTCTACCGGTACCTGGATGTGCTGGCGCAGGAGGGCTACGCGCTGCGCGAGCCGGACGCGCCGCACTGGCGCATGGCGGAGCTGGGCGTGATGATGGCCGGCGATCCGCACGCCGAAGCGGTGCGCGGCCTGCGGCCGGTGCTGCGGCAGATCAGCGACGTCAGCGGCGATTCGGCATTCCTGATCTGCCGCGCCGGCGGCGATTCGCTATGCCTGCATCGCGAGGTCGGCAACTACCCGGTGCAGGTGCTGGCGGTGACCATCGGCCATCGCCAGCCGCTGGGGGTGGGCGCGGCCGGCCTGGCGCTGCTGGGCGCTTTGCCGCCGGCCGAGGCCGACGAGGTGATCGCACAGAACGAGCAGGCCTTGCGCGCCTATGGCGGCATGACGGTGGCGCAGATGCGGCGGCTGGCCGAGAACACACGCGACCGGGGCTGGGCGGTGGTGGGCAATGCGGCGGTGCCGGGCGTGCTGGGCGTCGGGGTGGCGTTGTGCGACGCGGGCGGCTATCCGCGGCTGGCGGTCAGCGTCTCGAGCTTGATCGACCGCATGCAGGCGCCGCGCCAGCGCGCCATTGCCGAGTTGATCCGCACGCAGTTGGGGCAGGACGAGGTCAGGCGCCAGCGCTGGAGCTTGCCCGGCTTGGTCGACGAGGCGGATTGAACGATAAGGGTTCGGTCCGGCCTCGATGGCATCGAGGCCGGCTGCGCGCGTCAGGCCTGCGCCGGCGCGGGCGCGCGGTAGGTCTTCTGGTAGTGCACCGTGAAGGTCTTGAACGATTCCAGCGCCTTGTGCGGGTCGTGGCCCGGCTTGACCAGGAAGCTGTCGAAGCCGACGCGCGCCTGGTAGTGGATGGTGTCGATCATCACGTCGCCGACCGCGCGCAGCTCGCCCGTCCAGTGATAGCGGGTGCGCAGCAGTTGCGCCAGCGAATAGCCGCGGCCATCGGTGTAGACGGGGAAGTCCACCGCGATGAAGGCAATGCCGGCCGGATCGAGCGTGCCATCGGCTTCCAGCAGGTCGCGCAGGTCGGCGTCCGGTTCCAGCAGGACCGCGACCGGATGGCGATGGCGCCGCAGCGTGGCGTGCGAGGCCTTCCAGGTGGCCAGCGGCACGATCCAGCCGGGTTCGTCGGTCGGCACCTGGCCGTCGGCCGCCACTTCGGGGTCGGGCACGAAGGGACGGGCGCTGTCGGCTTCCAGCCGGCCGTTGCGGATCAGGTGCGGGCCGGGCGCGTCGTGGGCGTAGGGCTCAGACATGGGCGGCCTCCTGGGCGGGCTTGGCAAAGGCGGGGTCGGAATACACGTCCTGCTTGAAGGGATCGATGCCGACGCGGTCCACCACGTCGATGAAGCGTTCTTCCTCGCTGTCGCGCAGGCCCAGGTAGGTGCGGATCAGGCGGTCGACCACGCCCGGCACCTGGTCGCGGGCGAACGAGGGGCCGATGATGCGGCCGATGGCGGCGCCGCCGCCCTTTGTGGATTCGATGTCGGGCAGGGGCTTGGCGGCGCCGTTCTGGCGGCCGCCGATGGTGACCTGGTACCACTCCTCGCCGGCCTTATCGACCCCCAGGATGCCGATGTGGCCGACGTGGTGGTGGCCGCAGGAGTTGATGCAGCCGGAGATGTTCAGGTCCAGCTCGCCGATCTCGAACAGGTAGTCGAGGTTGTCGAACTGGCGCTGGATGGCCTCGGCCACGGGGATCGACACGGCATTGGCGAGCGCGCAGAAATCCCCGCCCGGACAGGCGATGATGTTGGTCAGCAGGCCGACGTTGGGCGTGGCCAGGTTCAGCGCTTCGAGCTTGCCCCACAGCTCGTGCAGGCGGGCGCGGCGCACGTCGGCCAGGATCAGGTTCTGCTCGTGCGACACGCGCAGTTCGCCGAAGCCGTATTCATCGGCCAGCGCGGCCACCGCGTCCATCTGGTCGGCGGTGATGTCGCCCGGCGGCACGCCGGTGGCCTTGAGCGAGACGGTGACGGCGGCGTAGCCCGGCGTCTTGTGCGCATGCACGTTGGTGCGGAGCCAGCGGGCGAAGCGCTTGTCGGCGGCGGCCAGCGCCTCCGTGTTGTCGGTGTCGTTGGCCGCGGCCGGATCGTATTGCGGCCAGATGAAGCGCGCGGCGATGGTGTCGACGAATTCCTGCGTGATGGTGTCGGGGCCGCCCTTGATAAGCTGCCACTGTTCGTCCACCTGCTGCGCGTAGACTTCCGGCGTCAGGTCCTTCACCAGGATCTTGATGCGCGCCTTGTACTTGTTGTCGCGGCGGCCATGCAGGTTGTAGACCCGCAGCGCGGCCTGCAGGTAGGTCAGCAGGTCCTGCCATTCGACGAACGGGTTGATCAGCTTGCCGACGATGGGCGTGCGGCCCATGCCGCCGCCGACCCAGACGCGGAAACCGAGCTTGCCGTCGCGCTCGACCGCCTGCAGGCCGATGTCGTGCACGCCGACCGCCGCGCGGTCCTGCACCGCGCCGCTGACCGCGATCTTGAACTTGCGCGGCAGGAATGCGAATTCGGGGTGCAGCGTGGACCACTGGCGGATGATCTCGCACCACACCAGCGGGTCGATCAGCTCGTCCGGCGCGACGCCGGCGAAGTGGTCGGTGGTGGTGTTGCGGATACAGTTGCCGCTGGTCTGGATGGCGTGCATCTGCACCGTGGCCAGTTCGGCCAGGATGTCCGGCACGTCTTCCAGCTTGGGCCAGTTGAACTGGATGTTCTGGCGCGTGCTGAAGTGGCCGTAGCCGCGGTCCCATTTGCGCGCGATGTGCGCCAGGGTGCGCAGCTGGCGCGAGGCCAGGATGCCATAGGGGATGGCCACCCGCAGCATCGGCGCGTGGCGCTGGATATACAGGCCGTTCTGCAGGCGCAGGACGCGGAATTCATCTTCGGTGAGCTGGCCATCGAGGAAGCGTCGCGTCTGGTCGGCGAACTGCGCCACGCGCTGCTCGACGAGCTGCTGGTCGACGGGGTCATACACGTACATGTCTACTGCCCTTGAGGTCTTCTCGGTCTGGTCCCCGCAAGCGTGGCCCGCCGTAGGCGGGGACTGGGGGATTCATAACCGTAACAGGCAGCCGCTTCGACCGTCTAAGTCATTCTGGTAATAAGCGTATGCCTGCGGCAGACACCCGCGTGGCGGCGTTCAGCCGCCGGACCCGGCGACGGCCCGGTGACGCGGCCGGGCGCCCCGGAAGGCCGCCAGGCTGGCCAGCGCCAGCAGGCCGACGGCCGCCGCGCCGTACAGCATGACATCGCCAAACCCGTGCGTCAGCGCGATCCGGGCCACGTCCGCGGGGATGGCCGGCGCGGCGCCATCGCCCAGGTTGCCCGCCGACAGGGCCTCGGCCATGGCGCGCAGCGTGGCATCGGCGGGCGCCTGGGGCCAATGGCGGCGCACCGACGCCAGGACGCTTTCGACCAGCAGCAATCCCATCAGCGCGATATTGATGGACAGGCTGATCATGCGCACGCTGATGTCGATGCCCGAGGCCATGCCGGCGCGGTCGCCGGGCACCGCGCCCGTGGTGGTGTTGGTGACGGGGGTGTTGATCAGGCCCAGGCCGGTGCCGGCCAGCAGGCAGCCGGGCAGCATCGTCAGCCAACTGGCCTGCGCGACGCCGCTGCCCCATTTCATCAGCGCGAAGCCCAGGCAGATGGCGAACAGGCCGGCGGGGATCACCGTGTCGGGGCGGTAGCGCAGCGCCAGCTTCTCGCCCAGCGGCGGCGCCACCAGGGTCGGCAGGGTGTAGGCCAGCAGCGACAGGCCGGTGCCCAGGCCGCCGTAGCCCAGGCCGTTCTGGAAATACAGCGGCAGGTAGATCATGAAGGGCCAGAAGCTGAAGTTCATGGCGGCCGACGCCAGCAGCGCGCCCGAGAAGCGGCGGATGCGGAACACCGCGAAGTCGAACATCGGGTCGGCGCAGCGGCGTTCGGCGATCACGAAGACGATCAGCGCCACGATGGCCGCGCCCAGGCTGGCGAGGGTCGCCAAGCTGGCGAAGCCCGCCGATGGCCCCTGGGTGATGAACCAGGCCAGCCCGAACACCGCCACTGACAGCGAGACGATGCCGGCCACGTCCAGCTTGCGCTGGCGCGGATCGCGCGATTCGTCCACGCCCTTCCACGCCAGGCCCAGGGCGATCAACGCCAGCGGGCCGTGCGCCAGGAACACCCATTGCCAGCTCGCTATCGCCACGATGGCCGAGCCGATGACGGGGCCGAATCCCAGGCCGACGCCGAAGGCGATGCCCCAGGCGCCAAAGGCCCGGCCGCGCGCGGCGCCGTCCTGGAAGCGGTGCGACAGCACCGCCACCTGGCAGATCAGCATGGCGCCGCCGGACAGGCCCTGCAACGCGCGGCCGGCGATCAGCACGCCGGTGTCCTGCGCCCAGCCGCAGACCAGGGAGGTCAGGCCGAACACCGCCAGGCTGGCCAGCAGCAGGCGCTTGCGGCCGTAGCGGTCGGCCAGCGTGCCCGCAGCCATCAACACCGTGGTGCAGGCGATGGTGTAGGCGTTCATGATCCATTGCAGTTCCTGGAAGCCGCTGTGCAGGGCCTGTTCCAGCGTGGGCAGGATCACCGGCACGCTGGAGATCTCCAGGCCGAACATCAGGGCGGCCAGGCAGACGGCGGCCAGCGTAAAGCTATTTTTCTGCGCTATCGAAAGCGGCATCGGGGTTCTCACGAGAGGTCGGCGGCGGGAATCCGCCGCGGGACCTCATTCTGGGAGCCTGTTAAAAATGATGGAAATGATTTAATTTCGTCGAATTAATTAATTTTCATCATGAGTTGACGCCATGGACTTCGATACCGCGTTGCTGCGCACCTACGTCGCGGTCAAGGAGGCGGGCGGATTCACCCGCGCCGCCGAACGGCTGCACCTGAGCCAGTCGGCCGTCAGCCACCAGATCCGGCGCCTGGAGGAGCAGGCCGGCACCGCGCTGCTGGTCCGCACCACCCGCAGCCTGGCGCTGACCGAGGACGGCGAGGACTTCCTGCGCTACGCCGAACAGGT
Organism: Achromobacter sp. EB05; assembly: GCF_044232075.1. NCBI lineage: Bacteria > Pseudomonadati > Pseudomonadota > Betaproteobacteria > Burkholderiales > Alcaligenaceae > Achromobacter > Achromobacter sp. EB05. The sequence continues at coordinate 5,813,117 of NZ_CP155917.1, read as the reverse complement.
GCTGCGCGCCCAGGACGCGCTGGCGCGGCGCTTCCAGCGGTCATCGGTGGCGGGGGCGGTGCGCCTGGGCGTGCCCGAAAACTTCATGGGCGAACGCCTGCCGTTGCTGCTGGCGCGGTTCGCGCGCGCCTTTCCGGCGGTGCGCCTGGACGTGGTGGTCGGCAGCTACCTGGATCTGCGCACCCAGGTCGAGGCGGATGCGCTGGACCTGGCCGTGGTGATGGCGTTGCCCAGCGAACCCGAGCGCGGCGCGATGCTGCGGCGCACGCGCTTCGTGTGGGCCGCCGCGCACGCATTTGATTTTCCCGTTGACGAGCCGATCCCGCTGGCCTTCGCGCCATCCCCCTGTGTGCACCGGCTGGTGGGCGTGGACGCGCTACAGGCGGCCGGCCTGGAATGGCGGGTGGCATTCACCTCGCCCAGCCAGGAGGGCCTGCGCGCGGCGGTGCTGGCGGGTCTGGCGGTGACGGCGCTGCCGCAGGAGGACGTGCGGCCAGGCATGGACGTGATCGACGGCCGCTACGGCCTGCCGCCGTTGACGCATGCGGACTTCAGGTTGATTTCCCGCCAGACGGAACAGCAGGCGCCGGCGGTGCGGGCGTTCGGGCAGTTGCTGACGGAAATGTCGGCGCTGGCGCTGCCCTAGCGTGCTGTCTCGCGGCTACGCGGGCACGCTGTCCGCCCATTGACGCCATGGCGTCATTGCAGATCGCGTGGCGATCTACAGCGCGGCGTTGACCGCCCAGCGTGCCACCAGCACCAGGATCACGACCAGGCAGGCGGCCATCAGCAGGCCGGTGAGAATCAGCGGCGCGGGTTTGTTGTGGGCGATGTCGGCGTCGTAACCGCGGCCGCGGCGTACGCCGAAAAAGCCCCACAGGACGGATTTGACCGTGCGCAGGAAGCTGAGCATGGCGGGTCTCCAGACAGGGGATGGACCCACTGTAGCCGCCCCGGCGCGGGCGCGGCAGGTGCAGATTGGCCCCTGGCGACCATATCAGATGGCGTCGGCGGGCGTGCCGATGCCGCGCACGATGTGATCCAGCAGTTCGCGCGCCGCCGGCGAGATGTGGCGGCCGGCGCGGCTGAGCACGTGCAGGCTGCCCTGGTTGAGGATGGGGTTGGCCAGCGGCAGGCTGGCCAGGCGCATCGCGGCCATGTCGGCGGTGACGGCGATCGGCGGCGTCAGGGCATAACCGATGCCGGTGGCGGCGAACTGCCACAGCGCCTTGAACGACGAGGTGGTCAGCACGTTGCGCAGCCGCACCTGTTCGCTGATCTCGGCGGCCTGGATGTGCTGGCGCACGCCGAAGCCTTCCTGCATCGCGGCGCCAGGGTAGTCGACCAGGTCGGTCAGCAGCAGCGGACGCTGCAGGCGCGTCAGCGGATGCTCCTGGCGCACGATGGCGCGGATCGGCTCGGGGCGCGAATAGTGCGTGCGCAGCCGCGCATCGTTGGGCGGCTGGAACACCAGGCCGATGTAGGCCTGGTCGTCGACGATGCGCTGCACGATTTCCGAGGTGCGGGCCACGTCGATGTCCAGCGTGACTTCCGGGTGACTGCGCCAGTAGCCCGGCAGGACGCGGTCGAACATCAGCTCGACGAAGCCTTCGCCCAGCACCAGGTCGATGTGGCCGCGCTCCGCCTTGCGCAGGCTGTCGATTTCCGAGAAGAAGCTCTCCTGGATGTTCTGCTGGCGCTTCACGTAGCGCGCCAGGATGTGGCCGGCGTCGGTCGGCACCACGCCGCGGCCGCGCCGTTCGAACAGCGCCATGCCGCAGTCGCGCTCCAGCGCGGCGATGGCGCGGCTGACGGCGGATGGGTCCATGTTCAGGACTTCGGCGGCGCCGCGCACCGAGCCGCGGCTCATGACCTGCATGAAGTAATGGGTGCGGCGGGCGTCGAGTTTTTCGTCCATGGGGAAGCTCCGTGGCGCAAAGGCATCGGTTCGGTCCGCAACATATTGAGGGTTTTCCCTTATATATTGCTGGTTCTTGCAAAAAATTCCCTGTCCAGGGGCGTCCGTTGCATTTTACGCAACACATTAGCCCTGGCGCTGTCATGGTTGGCGCGCCGGCCCCCGGGCGAAAATCTCGGCTGCCGCCTGCTCGCGCCGCGAGCCATCCCCCGTACCGGTCGCCGCGCCCGGGGAGTGCGCCACGCACGCGCCGATCAGGACGCTCCAATACCTACTCACGTACTCAGGGGAATCCGATGTCTCATGCCAGCGCCAGCCTGGCCATGCCCGCCATGTCGCTTTCGAGCCGCATCCGCATGCTTGTCGCCATCTTGCTGGTGGTGCTCGTGTCCGAAGCGATCGGCAGCGTCACCTTCGCGGTGGGCCCGGGCAAGATCGTTCTGCAGCCCATGCTCTGGGCCATCTTCATCGGCGCGGTCGTGGCCGCCTTCGGCCAGCGCCTGCCGGCCAACGCGGGTATCGACACCGCCATGCAGACCCGCATCAGCGGCTACCTGCAATACGCGCTGCTGCCGTTCCTGGCCAAGCTGGGCCTGATGGTGGGCGGCTCGCTGCCGCAGGTGCGCGAAGCCGGCTGGGCCCTGGTGTTCCAGGAGTTCGGCCATTTCTTCGGCACCATGGCCATCGGCCTGCCGCTGGCGCTGCTGCTGGGCATCAAGCGCGAAGCGATCGGCGCGACGTTCTCGGTGGGCCGCGAGCCCAGCCTGGCGATCATCGGCGAGCGCTATGGCATGAATTCGCCCGAAGGCCGCGGCGTGATGGCCGAGTACATCACCGGCACCGTGATCGGCGCGCTGTTCGTGGCGTTGATGGCCGGCTTCATCACCAGCCTGAACATCTTCGATCCGCGTTCGCTCGCCATGGGCGCCGGCGTGGGCTCGGGCAGCATGATGGCCGCGGGCGTGGGCGCCATCGCTTCGCAGCAGACGCCGGAAGTGGCGCACCAGGTTGCCGCGCTGGCCGCCGCCGCCAACCTGCTGACCACGGTGGTGGGCGTGTACTTCACGCTGTTCATCTCGCTGCCGACGACCGTATTCCTGTACGGCAAGCTGGAGCCGGTGCTGGGCCGTTTCTCGCGCGGCAAGGCCGACACGGCCGCCGATGCCGCGGCCGCCACCGAGGCGCCGTCGCACGCCGTGAAGATGGGCTTCGGCGACCGCCTGACGGCCTACGCCGTGTGCGGCCTGTTCGCCCTGGTCGGCAATCAGTTCGGCTACAAGGTGCCGATCCTGGACGCGCTGCCCGGCATGCTGATCATCATCCTGCTGGTCGTGATCGCCGACCTGCTGCTGCGCGTGGTGCCCAAGCTGCCCGCCGTGGCGGTGCTGTCGCTGATCGCCATGACCGTGGGTTGCCCCGGCGCGGTGCCGTACTCGGACCAGATCATCGCCGCGGTCAACAAGGTCAACTTCCTGCCGTTCACCACGGTGATCCTGGCGATGGCCGGCCTGTCGATCCTGAAGGACCTGCCGGCCTTCCGCAAGCTGGGCTGGAAGATCGTGGTGGTGTCGCTGGCGGCCAACGCCGGCACCTTCCTGGGCGCGACGATGATCGCCGAGTTCTTCCACTGATCGGACGTCGCCGTCCGGCAAGCGACAAGCCGCCCGTGTGGGCGGCTTTTTTCTTGCCTGGATCGGCGCAGCGGCGCACGTGAGCGTTATCCGAGGCGTTTCTACCCGAGCCTTCGTGTCGCGTGCGGGGGGCCAGGCGCGGATTGCGCCTGCGCGGTTCAATCAAGTGCGCGCGTTGGGCCGGTAGCGGGCTTGGTCGGTCACGTTCTCGGTGGGGCCGATGTTCTCGACCTTGGGGATGCCCAGGCCCGCGGCCTTCAGGGCCACGGCGGTCTGCAGTTCCTGCACCTGCGGATTGCCCATGGCCACGCGGTAGGGTTGCAGCGGCGTCAGGCCCTCGATGGTGCCGAGGTCGTTGGCGCTGTCGGCGCGCAGCGCCACCGGATCGGGGCGCGCCGAGAATTCGTCGATGGCGCGGCGCAGGCGGGCGTCCGCGTACAGGTCGCGCAACTGGTCGACGTTGATGGCGGCAGGCGCGGCGGCCGCGAGGGCGACCGCTTTGGACGGGGCGTTGGCGACGACGCGGCTGGTATCGGCGTCGTCGGCCTGCGGCGGGGCAGCGCGGGCGATGCGCTGGGCCTGCCAGGCGGCCTGCGCCTGCGCGCTGCGTTGCGCCTGGCGCGTGGCGGCGTTGCGGGCGGCCCATTCGGCTTCCCAGACGGGGCGTGTATCGTCCAGCAACGGGATGCGCGCGGCATACGGCGGGGCGACGCGGGCGATGGGGGAGACGGCGGTCACGTTCATGCGTGGGCTCCCTGGTCTGTGGGTTCTACCCGTTGGTCCGGCGGGGACCTCGGAAGTTCAATATAGACGGCCGTCGGCGCAGCGGTATGTCGATCTGTAAGAAAAAAAAGCCCCTGGCAAGCGCCAGGGGCGAGCGGCGGGCCCAAGGGGGCGCGCCGTACCGGGCGGCCGTTGCGCCTGGAGCCCGGCGGGTTCTCCAGGCCTGGCGGCCGTCCAAACCGGAGCGGATCAGGCGTGTGGCAGCGTGGCCTGCATCGAGGGGCGCTGGTTGAACGCCTTGAACCAGGCGGCGACGGCGGGATGAGCGGCGCGCCAGTCGAAATCGGGATAGCGGAAGTCCAGATAGCCCAGGGCGCAGCCGACGGTGATGGTGCCGATGTCCAGGCGGCCTTCCAGGCGGGCGGCGGTCTTCTCGAGCAGCGCCAGGCCATCGCGCACCTTGCCCATCTGGCCTTCGTACCAGCCGTCCCAGCGCAGCGGCTCGGGACGCAGCACGGTTTCGTAGCGCGCCAGCAGCGCGGCGCCCAGCATGCCGTCGCCCAGCGATTGCTCGGCCAGCGCGGCCCAGCGGGCGGCGCCGGTGGGGAACAGCGCGCCCTTGCCCAGGTCGTTCAGGTATTCGCAGATGACGCGGCTGTCGAACAGGCGCTGGCCGTCGTCGGTGATCAGCGTCGGTACCTGGCCCAGCGGATTGTCCGGGATGATGTTCTGGTCGCGGGCCACGGGGCCGGCGGCGCTGGGCAGTTTCTCGATGCGGTCGGCCAGGCCCAGTTCGTGGGCGATGACCATGCATTTGCGCACGAAGGGCGAGGCGGGCGAGAAGTAGATCTTCATGAGGGTCCTTGTCAGGGGTGGTGCGTCAGTGTTGGGCACGGGCCAGGTGTTGTCCAGCGACCCAGCCGAAAGTCAGGGCGGGTCCGAGCGTGATGCCGGGGGCGGGGTAGGCGCCGCCCATGACGGAATGCATGTCGTTGCCGGCCAAGTAAAGGCCGGGAATCGGCTGGCCGGCGGCGTCCAGCGCCTGCGCGTTGCCATTGGCGGCGATGCCGCAGGCGGTGCCGATGTCGCCGGCATAGACCTTGACCGCGTAGTACGGGCCGGCGCCGAGCGGGGCCAGGCAGGGGTTGGGCTGGTGCTCGGGATCGCCCAGGTAGCGGTTGTAGGCGGTGCTCCCCTTGCCGAAGTCGGGGTCCAGGCCTTGCGCCGCGTATTCGTTGTAGCGCGCGACAGTCGCGTGCAGCGCATCGGGCGGCACGCCCAGTTTCTGCGCCAGCGCCTCCAGCGTTGCGCCTTGCAGCAGGTAGCCGGCATCGATGAGATGCTGGCGCGGCCGTCCGCCGGGCAGCGCCAGGCCCAATCCCCAGGTATCGATGAAGCGCTGGTCGCACAGCAGGAAGGCCGGCATGGTCGGCACCTGCTCGTGGCTGCGGTACATGGCCTGCACGAAGGCGTGGTACGAAGTCGATTCGTTGACGAAGCGGCGGCCGGCGCCGTTGACGGCGATCAGCCCCGGCTTGGCGCGGTCCCACACCAGGTGCGGATAGTGCAGCCGCTTGCCGCCGGGTTGTTCCAGGATCGACACCGGCGCCCAGAAGGCGGGGCTGGAATGCCCCTGGCCCAGCGCCGCGCCGGCCTCCTCGGCCAGGCGGATGCCGTCGCCGGTATTGTCGCGCGGCGACATCGACCAGTCGTCGGTGGGGTGGGGATAGGTCTGGCGGCGGCGCGTCGAATCCCACGGAAAACCGCCCGTGGCCATGACCACGCCACGGCGGGCGCGGATGTTGATGCGCCGGCCTTGATGCTCCACGGTGGCGCCCAGTACCGCGCCATCGGCATCGCGCAGCAGCGCCAGCGCCGGCGTGTTCAGCCAGTACGGCACCTTGCGCGCCAGCATGGCGTGGAACAGTTGCGCGGCCAGCGCGTTGCCCAGCAGCAGGCGGGTGCCGCGATGGTAGCCGCGCAGGCGGTCCGCGCCATAGCGCAGCACCAGCTTCATGGCGTGGCGCCATGACGCGAAGGCGCGGGTGGCGCGCAGCAGGTGGCGCACGTCGGTGATGTTGACCATCATGCCGCCCAGCACCGTGAATTCCTTGAGCGGATCGCGCAGCGTCTTGAAATGGCGGCCCAGCTTGCGGCCGTCGAACTCCACCGGATCGAGCGAGCGGCCGCCCATGGCGGCGCCGGGCAGATCGGGGTAGTAGTCGGGCGAGGCGGTGCGCGCGGCCACTTGCAGGAAGCCGCGCGCGACCAGGTCATCCATCATGCGCGGGCCGGCGTCCAGATAGGCGCGCTTCATCTCGTCGGAGGCCGCGGCGCCGACGGTTTCCTGCAGATAGGTCCAGACCTTGTCGAAGCTGTCCGGATGGCCGGCGGCCTCGGTCTGCGCGTTCAGCGGTATCCACAGCGCGCCGCCGGAAATGGCGGTCGAGCCGCCGATGCGGTCGGTCTTCTCGATGAGCAATACCTCCAGGCCCGCGACGCTGGCGGTCAGCGCGGCGCTCATGCCGCCCGCGCCCGAGCCGACCACGAGCGCGTCGACTTCCTTGTCCCACTTGATGCTGTCCATGCTGCCTATGCTCCCGACCCGCCCAGCGACTTGCCGCCGTCCACGAAAATCACCTGGCCGGTGATGAAGTCCATTTGCGGCGAGGCCAGGAACGACACCGCGTTGGCCACGTCTCGCGGCTGGCCGGCGCGGCCCGTGGGCTGTAGCGCCAACTGGGCCGCCAGGCGCTCGGCGCTCAGGTTGCGCAAGAGCGGCGTGTCGATCAGCCCGGGGGCGATGGCGTTGACCAGGATGCCGCGTGCCGCCAGCTCCATGGCCGAGGCGCGGGTGTAGCCGACCAGCGCGGCCTTCGAGGCCACGTAGTGCGGATGGTTGCGTGCGCCCAGGTAGGCGCGCGAGGCGATGTTGACGATCTTGCCGCCGGCGGCCATGTCGCGCGCGGCTTCCTGCGTCAGCGTGGCCACCGCCAGCAGGTTGACGTCGAACATGCGGCGGTAGTCGTCGCTGGAGACGTCGAAGAACTTGCGTTCGTCGAACAGGCCGGCGTTGTTGACCAGCGCCGCCAGCGGCGCCAGTTCGCGCACCAGGGCGCGGGTGGCGTGTTCGTCGGCCAGGTCGACCACGCGGTAGTCCACGTCCAGGCCCTGCGCGCGCAGCGCCTGGGTTTCCTGGTCGGCCAGGGCCGCGTTGCGGTCGGCCATGACGACCCGAAAGCCGTCGCGCGCCAGCCGCTCGACGATCGCCAGGCCCATGCCGCTGGCGCCGCCGGTGACCAGCGCGGTGCCGAGGGAGTTGAGGGGTTCCATATCGATTCCTATACGGCCAGGTAGCCGCCGTCCACCGGCAGCACCACGCCATTGACGTAGCTGGCCATGGCCGAGGCCAGGAACAGCACGGGGCCGACGATCTCGTCGGCGCGTCCGGCCCGCGCCATCGGCGCGCGCCGCATGTACCAGTCGGTGCCATGGGCCTGGGCGCGCTGGCCGGCGGTCATCTCGGTTTCCATCAGGCCGGGGGCCACGGCGTTGACTCGCACGCCGTGCGGCGCCAGGTCGCGCGCCAGCACTTCGGTGAAGGAGCGCACGCCGCCCTTGGAGACCACGTAGCCGGCGGTCGAGATGCCGCAGCCGTAGGCCACGATTGAGCACAGGTTGACGATGGCGCCGCGGCGGGCCTTGAGCTGTTCGACGAAGGCATGGGTGACGTTGAAGGTGCCCTGCAGGTTCACGTTCATCACGCGTTCCCAGATCTGCGGCGTCTGCGGATCGTCGAACGGCGCCCGCGCCGAGATGCCGGCGTTGTTGACGAGCACGTCGATGGGGCCGTGGCGCGCTTCGCATTCGGCGGCGAAGGCACGCACCGCGGCGGCGTCGGTCACGTCCAGCGCGGCGTCGATGGCGCGGCCGCCCGCGGCCGCGAGGGCCTGGGCGCTGGCGCGCGCCAGGGCGGGGTCGAGGTCGGCCACGATCACGCTGGCGCCTTCGCGGGCGAAGCCCTGCGCGATGGTGGCGCCCAGGCCGCGCCCGGCGCCGGTGACCAGGACTCGCTTGTCTTGCATCATCAGGGTCATGGTGTGTTGGCTCCTAGCCGCCCAGGTAGGCGCGCTGCACGCCTTCGTCGCTGGCCAGCGCGGCCGATGCGCCTTCCAGCGCGATCTCGCCGTTTTCCAGGATGTAGGCGTAGCTGGACACCGACAGCGCCAGCTTCACGTTCTGTTCCACCAGCAGGATGGTGATGCCCTGCTCGCGGTTCAGGCGCAGCACGATGTCGAAGATCTGTTCCACCACCAGCGGCGACAGGCCCATGGAGGGTTCGTCCAGCAGGATCATGCGCGGTCGCGCCATCATGGCGCGACCGGTGGCCAGCATCTGCTGTTCGCCGCCCGACAGCGTGGCGGCCTTCTGCTCGAAGCGCTCGCGCAGCCGCGGGAAGGTGTCGCAGACCATGTCCAGGTCGGCCTTGACCGCCTGGCGGTCCTGGCGCAGGTAGGCGCCCATCTCCAGGTTCTCACGCACGCTCATCTCGCGGAAGATCTCGCGGCCTTCCGGCACCTGCACGATGCCGCGGCCGACGATGGCGTCAGCCGGCTGGCGGTGTATCGCTTCGCCGGCAAAGCGCACGCTGCCCGCGGTGGGCGTCACCAGCCGCGAGATCACGTTGAGCGTGGTGGACTTGCCGGCGCCGTTGGCGCCCAGCAGCGCGACGATGGCGCCTTGCGGCACCTTCAGCGACACATCCTGCAGGGCGCGGATATTGCCGTAGGCGGCGCTGACCGATTCGACTTCAAGCAGGTTCTCAGCCACCGGCGGCTCCCTTGCCCAGATAGGCTTCGATGACGCGGGGGTTGCTGCGCACCTCCGCGGGCGTGCCTTCGGCGATCTTCTCGCCGAATGACATGACGGTGATGCGATCCGAGATCGACATCACCAGTTGCATCACGTGCTCGACCAGCAGCACCGTGATGCCGTCGCGTTCGCACAGCTCGGTGAGGATGCGGTCGAGCGTCTCGATCTCGCGGTTGCGCAGGCCGGCGGCGGGTTCGTCCAGCAACAGCAGCTTGGGCGAGATGGCCAGCGCGCGCGCCAGTTCCAGCATCTTCTGGCGGCCGAAGTCCAGGCTGCACGCGGGCGTGTCGAGGAAGTCGGCCAGGCCGACGCGTTCGAGCAGGTGCTCGACGCGTTCGCGCGCCTCGGCATTGGCCGGGCGCAGCAGGCGCGCGGCCGTGCTGGCGCCGTGCGCATAGGTGCCCAGCAGCGCGTTCTCGCGCACCGTCAGCGCGCTGAACAGTTCCAGGTTCTGGAAGGTGCGGGCCACGCCCAGCGCGGCCATTTCGTGCGGCTTCTTCTTCGTGATGTCGACGCCGTCGAACACAATGCGGCCCTGCGTCGGCCGGTAGTAGCGCGAGACGCAGTTGAAGGTGGTGGACTTGCCGGCGCCGTTGGGGCCGATCAGCGCGTGGATGCGGCCGCGCTCGACCTGCATCGACAGGCCGTTGATGGCGGTCAGACCGCCGAACTTCACCGTCAGGCCCTGGACGTCGAGGTAGGGGTGGGCGCTCATGCCGCGCTCCTTTGCGTGGGTTTGGCGGTGGCGCCCTGGGCGCCCCGGCGCGCGGGCAACGGGGCGGCCGGCGGCGGCGCGCGGCGGCGCGCCTCGCGGCTGGCGAACAGACCCTTGGGCGCGAACATCATGAAGCCCATCAGGATCACGCCGTAGATGATTTCCTGGAACGACAGCGCCTGGCGCAGCAGTTCCGAGATCAGGCCGAAGCCGATCGCGCCGGCGATGGCGCCGCGCACCGAGCCGATGCCGCCCACCACCACCATGGTCAGGATCAGGATGGTGGTCTGGAAGCCCAGGCTTTCCGGGTGGATGAACGAGGCGAAGGTGGTGTACATGCCGCCGGCGATGCCGGCGTAGGCGGCCGACAGCGTGAAGGCGGTGCGCTTGATGGCGTTGACGTTCACCCCCATGGCCTGCGCCGCCACGTCGCTCTCGCGCACGGCGCGAAAAGCCGAGCCTAGCTGCGAGCGCGACAGCGCCACGGTGATCCACAGCAGCAGCGCGGCGATCGCGACCACGAACGGATAGGCCTTGATGTCGGTCACCAGTTCATAGCCGAACAGCGTGGCCGGCGAAATGCGGAAGCCGTTCGAGCCATTGGTCACCGACTGCCAGTTCAGGAACACCCACTGCATCGCTTCGCCGAAGGCGAAGGTCGACAGCGCCAGGTAGATGTCGCGCATGCGCAGCGCCAGGGCGCCGATGACGTAGCCCAGCAGCGCGGCCAGCAGCCCGCCGGCCACGATCGACACGAAGAAGGGCGGATGCCAGAGATTGTTGATCAGTCCCGCCGTATAGATGCCGACGCCATAGAACGCGGCATGCGACAGGGCGAACTGTCCGGTCTCGCCGATGACGATGTGCAGGCCCAGGGCCAGCACCACGAACACCATCAGCAGGTTGACGACGTAGATCACATAGCCGCTGGCCATGAACGGCAGGGCCGCCAGCGCCACGGCCATCAGCGCCAGCAGGGCGCGGTCGGTATTGGATTTCATACTTTCTTCACCTGCAGTTTGCCGCCCAGCAGGCCTTGCGGACGCAGCAGCAGCACCACCATGATGGCGACGAAGGGCGCCACCACGATGGCGTTGGTCGAAATGAACAGGCCCACCAGGTTCTCGGCCACGCCGATCACGAAGCCGCCGACCACCGCGCCGGGCAGGCTGGTGATGCCGCCGACGATGGCGGCCGCGTAGGCCAGGATGGCGATGTGGCCGATGTCCGGCGTGATCAGGATCTTGGGCGTGATGAGCAGCGCGGCCACGGCCGAGATCAACCCGGACAGCGCCCACACCATCATGCGGATGCGCGTCAGGTTCACGCCCACCAGGCGCGCGGCCTTGGGATTCATGCCGACGGCGCGCATGGCCTTGCCGACACGCGTATAGGTGAACATCCCGTACAGCAGCAGCATCACGCCCACGGCCACGGCGAAGATCACCAGGTCCAGTTGCGTCAGCACGGCGTCGCCGATGAGGATGGCGTCGGTCGGAGCCAGCGGCGGCAGCGAGCGCGGCGTGTCGCCCAGCCCGCTCTGGCGCACCAGCCCTTTAAGGGCGTAGGCCAGGCCCAGCGTGGCGATCACCATCTGCACGCCAACGCCCCTGGAGGCGATGACGCGCTCCATGACGACGCGCTGGAACAGGCCGGAGACCACGGCCACCACGGCCAGCGTCACCGGAATGACCGCCAGGTAGGGCCAGCCCATCACCAGGGTCAGGAACAGGGCGATGTAGCCCCCGACCATGAAGATCTCGCCCTGGGCGAAGTTGGGCACGTCGGTGGTCTTGAAGATAATGACGACGGCGACCGCCAGCAGCGCGTACACGCTGCCCGTCACCAGTCCCGACAGCACCCCCTGCTGCAGGAACAACCAGATATCGGCAAAGCTCATGATGGTCTCCAGCGGTCCGCGCGGCGCTGCGCCGCGGCGCGGACTGGGTGCGCTGTCCCGCAGATGCGCCCGCACGTCGTGCGCACGTATCTACGGGACAGCACACCGGCCTGTGGCGGCGGTTACGGTTGGTACTGCCAGACGCTCTTGAAGGCGCCCGGCACGAGCGACATGTTGGTGCCGTCGAACTTGATGTAGATGGCCGCTTCCTGCGCGGCGCGGTCGTTCGGGCCGAACTCGATCGGGCCGGCCATGACGCCGGAATCGAACTTCATGGTCTCCAGCGCGGCCAGCACCTTCTCGCGGGTGGGCTGCGGGCCGGCGGCCTTGAGCGCATTGACCACCGCCATCGCCGGCGGCAGGCCGTAGGGCATGTAGGTCTGCGGGTGGCCGGGCTTGGCGGCCAGGTCCGGATAGGCCTGCTTGTACATGTCGTAGACCCAGGTCAGCTTGGGACCGCCGGGCATGTCGCTCAGCACTTCCTGGATGTAGACATTCTTGAAGGCGTCCTTGTTGCCGACGTTCTCCACCAGTTGCTTCAGGTCGGCGGTGCCGTTGACGGCCAGCACGATGGGCTTGTTCCAGCCCAGTTCCTGCGCCTTCTTGATGATCAGCGCGGCGGGGCGGGCATAGGTCGTCAGCAGCAGCACGTCCGGGTTGGCGGCGCGGATCTTGAGCATCGGCGCGGTGACGTCGGTGATGTTGGGATTGACCGATTGCACCTGCAGGTTCACGTTGCCCAACTGCTTGGCCTGGGCCTGCGCGGCTTCCAGGTTCCAGCCGCCGTAGGCGTCGTCATGGTTGATGTAGCCGATCTTGGCGGCCTTCAGGTGCTCATTGGCGAACTGCACCATCGAGCCGCCCACGGCGTGCTGCGAGATCGAGAACGCGCCGTAGATGTATTTGGACGGCGGATACAGCGCGCCGTCGCCCGAGGCGTTGAGCATGACCAGCGGCACCTTCTCGCGCTCGACGTATTCGCGCGCGGCCACCACGGCGGCCGAGCATGAGCCGCCGTTCAGCAGGAACACCTTGTCCTGCTCGGTCAGCTTCTTGACCGCAGCCACCAGGTCGTTGGCGTTGCAGCGGTCGTCCTCGATCACCAGTTCGATCTGGCGGCCGTGGACGCCGCCTTCCTTGTTGACCTTGGCGTACCACATCTTGGCGGCGTTCAGCACGTCAAAGCCATAGGCCATGCCGCTGCCCGAGAGGGGCGCGAACAGGCCGATGCGGATGGTCTTGTCGGTGATGCCGGGTTCCTGCTGGGCCTGGGCGGAGGCGCCCAGGGCAAGGGCGCATAGCGCGGCGGCCGCGTGGCGGCGAAGAGGCTTCATGGTTTGTCTCCCGTTTTTTGAGTGCGCGCCTTTATCCATGGCGCGTTGCTGCGTGGCGGCTAGGCCGCCGGATTGGGTTCACTGCACAGTGTTCATTGCATGCGGTAGCCGCCGTTCACGTCGATGACGCTGCCGGTGATGTAGCCCGCTTCTTCCGAGGCCAGGAAACGCACGGCGGCGGCGACGTCGTCCACCGTGCCGATGCGGCCCAGCGGAATCGCCTGCGCCGCGGCGGCCAGCGCACCGCTGCTGGTGACGGTGCTGCGCAGCATGTCGGTGTCGATCAGCCCCGGCGCGATGCCGTTGACGGTGATGCCCAGGTGCGCGGACTCGCGCGCCATGGCCTTGGTCAGGCCCAGCACGGCGGATTTGGCGGCGATGTACGAGGCGCTGGAGCGATAGCCGCCCAACTGCGCGGCGACCGAGGTGAAGGTGACGATGCGGCCATGCTGGAGCGGCGCGGCTTCGCGCCGGCGCAGGTAGGCGCGGCCGCACAGGAACACGCCGCGCGCGTTGACGGCGAAGCTGCGTTCCCAGATGTCGAGCGTGGTGTCCTTGATCAGCGGGCGTTCGCCGTTGGCCTGGAACAGCAGCAGGCCGGCGGCGCTGACCAGCACGGCGATGGGGCCGTGAGCCTGCTCGATCTGGTCGAACGCCGTTTCGACGGCGCTTTCGTCGCTGACGTCGAAGGCATGGGCGCTGTGCGGCGCGCCGAGTTCGTCGGCCACGCGACGGGCGCGCTGGGCGTCCACGTCCGACGCCACCACGCGGTAGCCGGCGCGGGCCAGCTCCTGGCAGATGGTGGCGCCGATGCCGCCGCCGCCGCCGGTGACGAGCGCGAGCCGCGGGGCCGGGCCCGCGGCCGGCGTGGATACATTGGACATGCTGTCTCCTGTGAGGCGGATTCGCCTGCCTTGGGAGGGGCGCCCGCTGATCTGAATTTTTGGCGATTATGTATACATGATGGGATGGCAGGTATAGGGGGTTTCCCGCATCTACCGATGGGATTTGATTGTTCTCATTGGGGAAAGCCCTAGCGCGGTGGTAAGGGGCGGTGTCGCATGTATTCTTCATGTATACAATGCAGGCATGGATACGCTATCTCAACACGTGACCGATACGCTGCGGGACTGGGTGCTGCATGGCAAGTTCAGCCCCGGGGCCCGCCTGGAGGAAATCCCGCTGGCCGAGAAACTGGGGGTGTCGCGCACGCCGGTGCGGGCGGCCCTGGCGACGCTGGGCAACGAGGGGCTGCTGGAGCATCTGCCCAAGCGCGGCTACACCGTGCGGGCCTATGACCTGGCCGAGATCGTGGCGGCCTATGAGGTGCGCGCGGCGCTCGAGGGCCTGGCCTGTCGGCAGGCGGCGCTGCGCGGTTTATCGAATGACGCCGTGGCGGTGCTGAAGAACTGCCTGGACGAAGGCGATCGCATTCTCGGCAAGGGCGTGCTGCTGGCGGAGGATCATCTGCCGTACCAGCAGGTCAACATCACGTTGCACAACGGGATCCTGGAGGCGGCGGGCAATCCGTGGGTGAAGCGGTTCGCGACGCAGGCGCAGGCGATTCCGTATGCGTCGGATCGGATCATCCTGTGGGAGGACCATGGGATCATTCTGCGGTCGCATGATGATCATCATCGGATCGTCAATGCCATTATTGCGCGGGATGGGGCGCGGGCTGAGGATCTGATGCGGGAGCATGTCTACTATGCGGGGATCATTCTCAAGAGTAATTATGAGAGGTTGGCGCAGGCCTATCGGGTTTGAGGGGATTGCTGGCGTTGTTGTTGGGTTCTTTAGGCGCGGGTGCCGGGGCAGGCGGGGGATGGCGGGGCTACGATTGCGGTCCGGAGCGTTCGCTCCGGACTACCCCTTCCTCATCTTCGTCCAGGCCTTCGGCCTTCCCTTCAGATTCCGTCGGGCGCATCTACACGCCCCGCCATCCCCCGCCTGCCCCGTCACCCGCTCGCGATGAGACTTAACGGCGGCCGTGGGGGCTAGTTGTTTGCTTGGCGTTTTTGCCAGCGATCGGGGGTAGGGGAAGGTCTTGCGGGGTCGCCAAAGGCGGCCGCGCGGGCGGCCTTCTTTGGCGTTTGGGTGTCTGGCGTCGGGGGGATGACGCTGCGCGCTGGTGATGGCGCTGCGCTGGCCGGGTGATGTTGCGGCTGCGTAGTGACGGTTTGGCGTGCTAGCCGCGTTTGCTTGGCGCGAATGCGCCTGCGCTATTTGCCTGTGGCGGTATGCACGCGGCGGCCGAGCCGCCGCGTTCGCGGAGCGATCAGCCGGGCAGGCCGGTTTCCAGGCAGGGACTGAATTCGCCGGTGGCGGGGTCGCGCAGGAACAGGACGCCGGTGGCGACGCCGAAGTAGGTGCCGTGCAGCTCCAGGTCGCCGCTTTCGACGCGGCGGCGGATGGAGGGGAAGGTCATCAGGTTGTTCAGGCTGTGGCCGATGACGGCGAGTTCGAGGCGCTTGAGGTTGGCGGCGCGGTCGTCGCCGCCGGGGCCGAGTTCTTCGGCGACGGGCGCGATCTGGGACATCCACTTGCCGATGAAGTCGCCCTTGGTGAGCGGCTTGGCGTCGTCGAAGAAGGCGCGGATGCCGCCGCAGGAGGCGTGGCCGAGGACGACGATGTGTTTGACGTTCAGGCCGTTGACGGCGAACTCGATCGCGGCGCTGGTGCCGTGGTACGAGGATTCGGAAT
The DNA here is from genome assembly GCF_044232075.1 of Achromobacter sp. EB05. NCBI lineage: Bacteria > Pseudomonadati > Pseudomonadota > Betaproteobacteria > Burkholderiales > Alcaligenaceae > Achromobacter > Achromobacter sp. EB05. Next base: position 5,797,321 of record NZ_CP155917.1, on the reverse strand, counting down.
CGGGATCACAGGGCGGAACCAGGTTGGCGACGTTGCGCACGACGAACATTTCGCCGGGGCCGGCGTCGAAGATCGCTTCGGGCGAGACGCGCGAGTCGCAACAGCCGATGATCAGGATTTCCGGGCTTTGCCCAGTTTCGGCCAGCTTTTCGTAGCGGCTGCGTTCGGAATGGAAACGGCCGGCGAGAAAGGACTGATAGCCTTCGGTGAGTCTTTTGGGAAACATGATCTTTTCACTTCCTTGGTAACGAGGCCGGGCATGCCGGCGTGCCGGCAGACGCAACAAGGGGCTTCGTGTGGAAGCCCCTTTTGTCGAGTCGGCTGCGGAATTTTCCCACAATTGGCCTGACGCCGGCTTGACTAAACCCTATCCAGATAAGGGTTTTTTTGCCGGAGCAATCCGTTGGGCAAGTAAGCGCAGCGTGGAAAGCGCACGTCCGTCGCGCAAGAAAAGCCGTCCGGCCGCCCGGCCGCCCGAAGGCCGGACAGCCCCCTCGGGGGGCAGCAAGCGCGCAGCGCGCAGCGTGGGGGCCAACCATTCATCGGGCGCGGATGTCCAGGGCGGTGACCTTGGCGAATCGGAGCGGCGTGATGGCGCGGATGGTCTTGATCTGGCCCGGCGCCAGGGGGCCGATGTCGTCATCGCGCACCCGGCCGATCTCGCGGCCCTGGTCGTCGTAGAGGACGAAAGTCAGCATCACGTAGTTGACGGCGCGGCTGGACTGGTTGGCGAGCAAACCGGTGATGGTGGACTGGTTTTCGTTGGTGTCGCGGACGGCCTGGATATTGCCGAGCGTGACGCCGTACAGGCTTTGCGCGTGGGCGGCGCCGGTCAGGCCGGCCAGCAATGCGAGGATGGCGAGGGCGGATTTCATGGCGGTCTCCTGTTGCCCGGCTGCCGGGGCGTCCCGGTCGCGGTCTTTGGCGTCGCGTGTCGGGGCATGCGTCTATCTCACACCTTTCCCGACCCGGGCACAACGGCCCAAAGGGATGAATGGGTAACAGGTTGCTGGGGATAGCCGCAGATTCCGCCCTGGATGCCACAAGTGCATCGGAATGTCTCCAACTTGCGGGCGTTTCAGGCGATTTGGGTGGAATCTCGGCGCGGTGGCGTGGGTGGGCGGTGCACGGTTTTCGGAGGAAAAATGGCCGTCGCCGGAACGGTCTGGCACCACCTTTCCGCAAGCTGAATGATCGCGGCGGCGTTAGCATTTGTTGTCCTTTCGGCGCTTGCGGAGCATGCGGCTTTGTCCGATGATGACCACGCCGGCAACTTGGCCGGCGGATCTTGCGGCCCGGGCGCGCGCCAGGATGGCGCCGGCGGGCGATCAAGGGAGGAACTCATGCTTTCTCGTACTAGCCAATTGGCTTCGGCCATCGTGTTGTCCGCCTGCTTCCTGGGCGCCGTCCACGCCCAGACGCCGGCCGCCACGCCCGCGCCCGCCAAGACCCCCGCGCCCGCCGCCACGCCGGCAGCCAAGACGCCGACCCCGCAGCAGCAGCGCATGGCCGATTGCAACAAGTCGGCCGAAGGCAAGAAGGGCGACGAGCGCAAGACGTACATGAGCGCCTGCCTGAAGGGCGAGGCGCCGCCGCCCGCCAAGCAGTTGACGCCGCAGCAGCAGAAGATGAAGGACTGCAACGCCAAGGCCGGCGAACAGAAGCTGACCGGCGACAAGCGCAAGACCTTCATGAGCACCTGCCTGAAGGGCTGAACGCGGCGTTGATTCCGCGCAGGTGAAAAGCGCCGGCCGTTGAACGGACCGGCGCTTTTTTCTGCGCGTCGCAAGCAGGACGTGATCGGTTGCCGTGGGCCAGGATCGCGGCACGGTCGTGGACGGCCCTGCCTGCCAGGCGGGCCTCCCGGCCGCGCCCGGCGCGACCCGAGGCGCGTCGCCTACACCGTCGCGATCGGCGTGACCGGCGAGCCGATCGCGTGCGGCAGGCGCAGCGGCGGGGCGGTCAGCATGAAGCGGTGGCGGCCGTTGGCATGCAGCCAGTCGGCCAGATCCTTCAGGTACCACAGCTCGGCCAGCGGCAGGCCCAGCTTGAACAGGCAGTGATGGTGCAGCGGCAGCATGGCGCGCGGGCCGGTTTTCTCGCGCGCGGGATAGGCTTCCACGGCGTAGTTGTCGGCGCAGATGGCGGCGATGCCGCTGTCGGTGATCCACTGCAGCAGCGCGGCGTCGGTGCCGTCGAGCGCGGCGCCGTAGGTGTGCAGCACTTCGGCGTCGGGCTTGCCGGCCATGGCGACCACGGCTTCGGCGTAGCCGGTGCGCAGCACCAGCATGTCGCCGGGCTCGATCTCGATGCCGTCCGTCTTCAGCACGTGCTGGATCTCGGCGTGGCCGACCAGGGTGCGGCCGGGGCCGTAGTGGCGCGCCAGGTCCAGCAGCACGCCGCGGCCCTGCATGCCTTTCTGCGCCAGGTTTTCGACGCCCAGCTTCAGCGCGGCCGAGGGGCCGCCGCTGTTGCAGCCGCAGCCGGTGTGGTCGCCGTCGGCCGGGCCGACGACGTCGACGCCGGCCTGGTAGCCGTTGTAGTAGCGCAGCTCGGGCTGGCCGTCGCCGTCGGCGTCGAACAGCGCGCCGACGTGCGCCAGCGCGTCCCATTGCGTCGAGTACTGCATCGACAGCAGCACCTGGTCGTCGCTCAGCACGTCGACCGCGTCCGGGTTGACGTTGCGCAGCGGGAAGTTCAGGTAGGGCGTGTCGGCCAGCCGGGTCGGGCTCAACTGCGGCGGATGGCGCCGCGGGTTGAGCACGTTGCCGCCGGGCAGGTCCAGCGGCAGCGACAGGCAGAAGGTCTTGCCGGCGCGGATTTCACGCGCGCCTTTCAGGACCTGTTCTTCGGTGATGAGATTGAGGCGGCCGAGTTGGTCGTCGGGTCCGAAGTCGCCCCAGTTGGAGCCTTCGGGCCGATGGGTCCAGCGCTGCATGGCTTACTCCGCGAGGAAGTCGACCACCGCGCGGGTGAAGGCTTCCGGTTGTTCCCAGTTGGAGATGTGGGAGGTGTTCAGTTCGAGGTAGCGCGCGCCGCTGATGGCGGCGGCCAGTTCCTGGCCCTGCGCGGGCGTGGCGGCCAGGTCGTGGGTGCTGCTGATGACCAGCGTCGGCGCCTTGATGGCCGACACCTGTTCGCGGAAGTCGGCGTCGCGCAGCGCGGCGCAGTTGCCCGAGTAGCCGGCGTCGGGGGTGCGGCGCAGCATATCGACCAGCACTTGCGACAGGCCCGGCTCGGCGGCGCGGTAGCCGTCGGTGAGCCAGCGCTCGACCAGGGTCGGGGCCATCTTTTCCAGCGTCTGTTCGGCCACGGCGGCGATGCGGGCGCTCCAGCCTTCGGCCGAGCCGATGCGCGCGGCGGTGTTGCACAGGATCAGCTTGCCGATCAGCTCGGGCCGGTTCAGCGCCAGCCACAGGCCGGTGGGGCCGCCCATCGACAGGCCGCAGAAGTGGGCGCGTTCGATGTTCAGGTGCGCCAGCAGTTCGGCGACGTCGTTGCCCAGTTGCGCGAACGTGTATTCGCCGTCGGGGACCGAGGACTTGCCGTGGCCGCGGGTGTCGTAGCGCAGCACGCGAAAGTGCTTGCTCAGCGCGGGAACCTGGCGCGCCCACATGTCGGCGTTGGTGCCCAGCGAATTGGAGAGCACCAGCACCGGCGCGTCGGCGGGGCCATCGATGACGTAGAACAGCCGTGCCTGGCTGAGATCGGCGTAAGACATGCGGAAAATCCTCGGGGAATGAAAGCGCGGCCCCCCGGAGGCGGCCGCGTGGCGATTACAGATAGCAGGTGCCGTCGACGTAGGCCTTGCGCCAGCGCGTGATGGTCACGCGCTGGAACAGCTGCGCCTGGGCGAAGGGATCGGCGTCGATGAACTGCTGCGCGGCCTCGCGCGTGTCCAAGTCGACGATGTACAGGCCGCCGCCCAGGTCCTTGCCGTCATCCTGCAGCTTGGCGCCGCAGGCCAGCAGCAGATGCTTGTTGGCGTCCAGGTATTCCAGGTGCGCGGCGCGATGCTGCTGGCGCACGGCCTGGTGGTCGGGCTTGTCGAAGGTTTCGATGATGTAGGGCATGGGCGGCTCCGTTCAGATGGCCGAGGGATGGCGCGCCAGCGCCGTCACCTGGATGTCCATGTAGGGGAACAGCGGCAGCGACGACAGCAGCGCGTGCAGCTCGTCGTTGTCCTGCACGTCGAAGATGCTGACGTTGGCGTAGCGGCCGACGACGCGCCACAGGCTCTTCCACTTGCCGTCGCGTTGCAGCTGCTGCGCCAGGGCCTTTTCGTCGGCCTTGAGCTTGTCGGCTTGGGCCGCCGGCATGTCGACGGGCAGATTGACCTGCATTTGAACCATGAACAACATGATGGGTGTCTCCAGGAAATCGGCCCCGGCGTTGCCGGGGCGCGGGGGGAATGATCAGTTGGAAAACTTCAGCGGCAGGCCGGTCAGGCGCAGCAGTTCGTCGGCGGTGGTTTCGCCGAACATGTCGATCACCGTGACGCCGTCGGCGCGGATGTCGAACACGGCCACGTCGGTGTACACGCGCGACACGCAGCGCACGCCGGTCAGCGGATAGGTGCAGGCGTCGACCAGTTTGCTCTGGCCTTCGCGGGTCTGCAGTTCCATCATGACGAAGACGTCCTTGGCGCCGATGGCCAGGTCCATCGCGCCGCCCACGGCGGGGATGGCGTCGGGCGCGCCGGTGTGCCAGTTGGCCAGGTCGCCGTGCTGCGACACCTGGAAGGCGCCCAGCACGCAGATGTCCAGGTGGCCGCCGCGCATCATCGCGAACGAGTCGGCGTGATGGAAGAACGAGCAGCCGGGCAGTTCGGTGACGGGCTGCTTGCCGGCGTTGATGAGGTCGTAGTCTTCCTCGCCCTTGGCCGGCGCGGGACCCATGCCCAGCATGCCGTTCTCGGTGTGCAGGATGACTTCGCGGTCGGCCGGCAGGTGGTTGGCCACCAGCGTCGGCAGGCCGATGCCGAGGTTGACGTAGGCGCCTTCAGGGATGTCCTGGGCGACGCGGGCGGCGATCTGGTCGCGGGTCAGTTTGGTGCTCATTGCTGCTCCTTGGCGGCCTGGGCGGCGTCGATCTGCACGACGCGCTGCACGAAGATGCCGGGGGTGACGACGGTTTCCGGATCGAGGGCGCCCAGTTCGACGACTTCGCGCACCTGCGCCACGGCCACGCGCGCGGCGCTGGCCATGATGGGGCCGAAGTTGCGCGCGGTCTTGCGGTACACCAGGTTGCCCCAGCGGTCGCCGCGCTCGGCCTTGATGAGCGCGTAGTCGGCGTGCAGCGGATATTCCAGCACGTACTGGCGGCCGTTGATCTCGCGGGTTTCCTTGCCGTCGGCCAGCGGGGTGCCGTAGCCGGTGGGCGAGAAGAACGCGCCGATGCCGGCGCCGGCGGCGCGGATGCGCTCGGCCAGGTTGCCCTGGGGCACCAGTTCGAGCTCGATCTTGCCGCTGCGGTACAGGCCGTCGAAGATCTGCGAGTCCACCTGGCGCGGGAACGAGCAGATGATCTTGCGCACGCGGTTGGCGCCCAGCAGGGCGGCCAGGCCGGTGGTGCCGTTGCCGGCGTTGTTGTTGATGATGACCAGATCCTTGGCGCCTTGCTCGAGCAGGGCGTCGATCAGTTCCATGGGCTGGCCGGCGGTGCCGAAGCCGCCGATCATGACGGTGGCGCCGTCGGGGACGTCGGCGAGGGCGGCCGCCGCGCTTGCAACAAGCTTAGAAATCATGGTGTTCGCTCATAGGTGGCGTGTCATAATTTGTTCTTAATTAGAACTTTCGTTCTTCTGAAGAACATCGTTTCATGGGGATGGTCGACCGTCAAGGCAAGCCGGCGCGGCCCGATCCTCCCCGTCCAGGGTTGCCGGCAGCGGCAACGTTTTTTCTCGCGGTAGACGGATGGCCGAGCAAGCAACCCAGCAACCCAGCGACAGCTACGTTCAATCTTTTGCGCGCGGCCTGTCCGTGATCCGGGCGTTCGGCCCGGATCGTTCCCAGATGACGCTGTCCGAGGTCGCGGCCGTGACCGGCCTGACCCGCGCCGGCGCGCGTCGCATCCTGCTGACGCTGGAGCACCTGGGCTACGTCACGGTCGAGGACCGCAAGTTCGCGCTGACCCCGCGCATCCTCGAACTGGGCTACGCCTACCTGTCGGGCACGCCGCTGTGGAACTTGGCGCTGCCCTACATGGAAGAAGTGGCCGAGCTGACGCGCGAGTCGTGCTCGGTGTCGGTGCTGGAGGGCGCCGACATCGTCTACATCCTGCGTCTGTCGACGCACAAGGTCATGACCATCAACCTGGCCGTGGGCAGCCGCCTGCCGGCCTGGGTGACGTCGATGGGCCGCGTGCTGCTGGCGGGCCTGCCCGCGGCCGAACTGGACCGGGTGCTGGCCATGAGCCAGATCCAGGCCTACACCAAGGACACCGTGACCGACATCGGCGCGCTCAAGGCCATCCTGGCCGGTGTGCGCGCCGACGGCTACGCCTGCGTGGCGCAGGAACTGGAACCGGGCCTGCAATCCGTGGCGGTGCCGATCGTCGACCGCAGCGGCCGCGTGATCGCCGCGATGAACGTCAGCGGCCATGCCAACCGCTTCTCGCGCGAGGAAATGCTGGCGACCTTCCTGCCGCCGCTGCGCCACGCCGCCGACCAGATCAACCACGCGCTGCTGCGCCGCTAGGCGGCGCGGGCGGGCGGAGTCGGGCAGGCTGGCGGACATGGCGGCCGGTCTCAGATCGGGGCGACGCCCAGCGTCGTGCCGCCGCACACATACAGCATCTGGCCGGTGACGAAGCCGTTGTCGGGCGACAGGAAGAACATGGCGGCGCGCGCCACGTCCTCGGGCGTGCCCAGGCGCTTGACCACGATGCTGTTGATGATGCGTTCGGTCTGCGGCGCGCCGGCCGGATTGCTCTTGGTGAACAGGTCGGTGGCGATGGGGCCGGGGCCGATGGCGTTGACGGTGATGCCGTCGCCGCCCAGTTCCATCGCAAGCGTGCGCGTCAGGCCGACCAGGCCGGCCTTGGTGGCCGAATAGACCACGCGGTCCGGCTTGCCCAGCGCGGCGCGCGACGACATGTTGACGATGCGGCCGAAGCCGGCCGCGCGCATCGCCGGCAGCGCGGCCTGCACCAGGATCAGCGCGGTGCGCAGATGCAGGTTGACCACGTAGTCCAGGTCGGCCAGGGTGGCCGTGTCGGCGGTGCCCGGGCGCGTGGCGCCGGCGTTGTTGACCAGGCCGACGATGTCGTAGGCCGCGGTCACTTCGGCGGCCACTTCCTTGGTGCGCGCCTCGTCGGTCAGGTCGGCCTGGTACGACACCAGCCCGGCCGGCGGATGCTCGGGCAGGCGGTAGTCGATGTTGACCACCTTGTGCCCGGCATCCAGCAGCATGCGGACGATGGCGGCGCCGATCCCGGCGCTGCCGCCGGTCACCAGATACGCGGTAGGTTTGCTCATCTCAGCTCCCAATTCAGTTCTCAATCGCGGCGTTCCCAGGAACTCCGCCCCTCAACGTTCCGTCTCCCCCAGCGAGGACACCGCCAGATCCGGCTCTGCCGGTCTGCAGGTGTCGCCCCCTTGAGGGGGCGCGCGCGAGCGCGTACGGGGTGGATCTCGTTCTCCGGTCTGCAGGTGTCGCCCCCTGGGGGGCGCGCGCAAGCGCGTACGGGGGGGCTTAATGCGTCAGATAGCCCCATGCCAGGACGGCGGTGATGTGGATCACGCCGACCCACAGCATCATGATGACCGTATAGCCCATCACGTCGCGCAGCTTGAGCTTGGACAGCGCCAGCGCCGGCAGGATCCAGAAGGGCTGCACCAGGTCGTTCCAGGCATTGCCCAGCATCACGGCCATGGTGGTCTGGTTGAGCGCGCTGCCGATCTCGCGGGCGGCGTCGATCATGAACGGGCCCTGGATGACCCAGTGGCCGCCGGCCGAGGGCGCGAAGAAGTTGATGACGAACGAGCTGATCAGGCCCCAGAACGGCAGCGAGGCCGGCGTGGCGACGTCCACGAACACCTTGGAGATGGTGGTCACCAGGCCCGAGGCGGCCATGATGGCCATGATGCCGGCGTAGAACGGGTATTGCAGGATGATGCCCGAGATCGTCTTGATGCCTTCGGTCAGCTTGGCCACGTAGGCGGCCGGCGTGCCCAGCAGGATGATGCCCAGGAACAGGATGATGAAGTTGATCAGGTTCAGGTCGAGCGAGCCGCCGTCGATGAAGTGGAAGGCGACGTAGGCCACGCCGAGCGCGCCGATCAGCAGGCTGAGGATGCGGCTGTTGTTCAGCTTGGAGGCGAGGGTGCCTTTCTCCAGCATGTCTTCGGCCGCATTGGACGCGTTGGCGTCGCGGTCGATGGCCGGATCCACTTCGACGATCTTCTCGCCTTTCTTCGGGTGCAGCCAGGCGTTCAGCAGCGGCAGCGTCACGATGATCACCAGGCTGGTGATCAGCATCGGCACCGAGAAGATGGTTTCCGTCAGCGGGATGATGCCCATCTGCTTGGCGGTCGGGTGGCCGGGGGTGGCCACCAGCACGGGGATGCTGGCCGACAGGCCCAGGCCGTACATGGTGAAACCGCTGTAGGCCGCGGCGATGATCAGCGGGTAGTGCACGCCCTTGACCTTCAGCGCCAGCTTCTTGGCGACGATGCCGCCGATGACCAGGCCGAAGCCCCAGTTCAGGTAGCTGCCGATGCCGCCCACCAGCGTGGCGACGATGATGGCGGTGTGCGGCTTGTGCACGTGGCTGACGATGCGGTTGAGCAGGCGGTCGGTCAGCGGCGCGGTGGCCAGCACGTAGCCCATGGCCAGGATCACGGCCATCTGGGTGGTGAACGCCAGCAGGCTCCAGAAGCCCTTGCCCCAGGCGCGGGTCACGTCGCCGATGCCCTGGCCTTCGATGCCCATGGCCAGCAGCACGGTGAGCAGGGTCAGCGCGATCGCGAAGACAAAGGGATCGGGCAGATACTTGCGCATCAGCTCAGTGAAAAAAGATGCCAATTTATTCATGGTGCCTCCTACGAACTCCGGTAAGGCGTATTGCTCTTGTGTCTTGCGCCGCCGTGCGCCGGATGTTGGCGCTTGGCGGATGGGACGGTCGGTTTCTTTGTGTGGTTGGGCTCGTGGCCCGCTGGCGCGTCGGAGGGATCGCCGCGCGCCTTATGGTGTAGGTATTCGGTCTTGCGCTTGCCGCGTCAGGAATCGCCGGCCTTGGCGTTGAGCCACGCGGCCAGCTCGCCCAGCGCCGCGCTTTTCTCGCGCAGCACCCGTTCGCGGCGCTCGGGGCTCCAGGCGTAGAAACCCTGGCCGCTCTTGGCGCCGAGCTGGCCGTTTTCCACCTTGCTCTTGAGCAGGTCGGACGGCTCGGTGCGGTTTTCCAGGTCTTTGTAGAGATAGCTGGCAATGGCGTAGTGGACGTCGATGCCGTTCATGTCGCGCTGTTCCAGCGGACCGGACAGCGCCAGGCGGATGCCCAGGCTCCACTTGACCACTTCGTCGATGTCCTCGGCGCTGGCCACGCCCTTTTCCAGCAGCGAGATGGCCTCGCGCGCCAGGGCGTGCTGGATGCGGTTGGCGATGAAGCCGGGAATGTCCTGGCGCACCAGCACCGGGCGCTTGCCGCCCAGGCGCAGCGTCGCCATGACGCGCGCCACGGTGTCTTCCGAGGTGGCGTCGTTGCGCACCACTTCGACCAGCGGGATGACGTCGGCGGGGGTGAAGAAGTGCGTGCCGACGAAGCGGTCGCGGCGCGTGACAGCACTGGCGATGGCATTGATCGACAGGCCCGAGGTGTTGGTGGCGAAGATCGCTTCGGGCTTGCACAGCGTGTCGAGCTGGGCGAACAGGCCGCGCTTGAGTTCCAGGTTCTCGGGCACCGCCTCGATGACGAGGTCACAGGCGGCGGCCGCGTCCAGGCCGGGCGCCATGCGGATGCGTTGCATCACGGCGGCGACCTGGCCGGGGGCGTAGACGTTCAACTGGCGTTCGATGACGGCGCGGGCGCGATCCAGGGCGCCTTCCATCGGATCGACCAGGACCACGTCCAATCCCTTCGAGGCGAAGAGCGCGGCGATGCCGCTGCCCATGGCGCCGGCGCCGATGACGGCCAGGTTCTGCAGGGGAGTATCCATGAGGGTTCGCTTGCCTTACGGGGCGCGCGCGGCGGGCGGCACAGGCGGAACCAGGGAACTGCGATCTGTCTCTTCCGTCGGTGTCTTCCTGTGCGCGGGCCAGAAAAATCGTTGTGTTCTATATGCGAACATTTGTGCGTATATAGAATTTCTGACGAAGATAGTACTAAAAGTTGCCGGGGGTGGACAAATGGCCGTTTTGGGGCGTTCGTCAGATGGACAGTGAGGAGCGTGCGCGAGGCCGCCTGCGAAGGCCGCGTCGCGTGCTGCATGGAAGGTCGAATCGATGGAATGGGGGCAAAGCGCGCGCCGGAGCGCGAGGCCCCGGCGCGGCTTTGCCCTCTTGTCTCACCCCGAGTTGCGCAACCCGGCGGCGATGCCGTTGATGGTCAGGTGGATCGCGCGTTGCACGCGTTCGTCGGCCTCGGCGGCGGGCGCCTTCTGCGCGGCGCGGTGGCGGCGGATCAGGTCGACCTGCAGGTAGTTGAGCGGGTCGATGTAGGCGAAGCGCTCGCGCAGCGAGGCCTGCAGCGCGGGGTTGTCGGCCAGCAGCTCGCGCCGGGTCAGCAGCTTGAGCATGGCCAGGGTGCGGGCGTGTTCGGCGCTGATCATGCCGAAGATCTTCTCGCGCAGCGCGCGCTGCGGCACCAACTGCGCATAGCGCGCGGCGATGGCCAGATCGGACTTGGCCAGCACCATCTCCATGTTGGACAGCAGGGTGCGGAAGGCCGGCCAGTCCCGCGCCATCTCGCGCAACTGGGCCAGGCGGCCGCGCTGCGAGCGCGGCGCCCCCGGCGCGCCGGTCTCCAGGTAGGCCTCGATGGCCGAGCCCATGCCGTACCAGCCGGTCAGCATCAGGCGGCATTGGGCCCAGGAAAAGCCCCAGGGAATGGCGCGCAGGTCTTCGATGCGCTGGCCCTTCTTGCGCGAGGCGGGGCGCGAGCCGATGTTCAGGCCGGCGATCTCGGCGATGGGGGTGGCGGCGAAGAAGTATTCGGCAAAGCGCGGCGTGTCATACACCAGGCCGCGGTAGCTGCGCTGCGCGGTCTCGGACATGAACGACATGGCCGGGCCGTGCTGCGCCATGTGCGCGTCTTCCGCGCTGGTGGCCTCGGCGCGCGGCGCCAGGCTGGATTCGAGCGTGGCGGCGACCAGCAGCTCCAGGTGCCAGCGGCCGACCTCGGCGTCCTTGTACTTGCTCTGGATGACTTCGCCCTGTTCGGTCAGGCGGATCTGGCCGGCCACCGTGCCCGGCGGCTGCGCCAGGATGGCGTCGAAGCTGGAGCCGCCGCCCCGGCCCACCGAGCCGCCGCGTCCATGGAACAGGCGCAGGCGCACGTGGCGGCTGGAGAAGACGTCCACCAGCGCGCGCTCGGCCTGGTACAGCGACCAGTTGGAGGTGAGAAAGCCGCCGTCCTTGTTGCTGTCCGAGTAGCCCAGCATGACTTCCTGGGCGCCGTTCTGGGCGCGCTTCACGCGCTCGCGGATCTCGGGCAGGTCGAGCCAGGCGGCCATGATGTCGGCGCCGCGCTGCAGGTCGGGGATGGTCTCGAACAGCGGCACCACCATCAGACCGTCTTCTGCCGGGATGTCCTGGCCGGCGGGCGCGATCAGGCCCGCTTCCTTTTGCAGCACCATCACTTCCAGCAGGTCGCTGAGCGTTTCGGTGTGCGAGACGATGGTCTGGCGCACGGCCTGCTTGCCATAGCGCTGGCGGCCGGCGGCGGCCGCGCGCAACACCGCCAGTTCGCGCGTGGTGTCTTCGCTGTAGGCGATCCAGGGCGAGGCCAGCGGCCGCGCCTGCGCCAGTTCGGCGCGCAGCAGGGCCACGCGCGCGTCTTCGTCCAGCGCCAGGTAGTCCAGCGGCTGGCCGTCACGGGTGGCGCCGGCGCGGCTGAACAGCTCGGCCAGTGCGCGCTCGTGCACGTCGGAGCTCTGGCGCAGGTCGACCGTGGCGAGATGGAAGCCGAACACCTCGACCGCTTGCTGCAGCCCTCCCAGGCGCAGTTTGCCGATGGGCGCGCCATGATGCGCGGACAGCGAGGCCGCGATGACGGCCAGGTCGGCGGAAAGCTCCTGCGGCGTGTCGTAGGGTTGCGCCGCGACCGTGCTGCGGCGCGCCAGGTTCTGGCCGGTCAGGCGCAGCGCGGTGGCGGCCAGGCGCGCGTAGACGCCGACCAGCGCGCGCCGGTAGGGCTCGTCGCTGCGATGCGGCGAGTCGTCGCCGCTGTGCTCGGCCAGTGCCAGCAGCGCCGGGTCGACCGCGATCAGCAGCGTGGTGATGGACAGCTCGGCGCCCAGCGCATGCACTTCCTGCAGGTAGTGCTCGAACAGTACGGTGGCCTGGCGCAGCAGCGCGCGTTCCAGCGTGCCGGCATCGACGTTCGGGTTGCCGTCGCGGTCGCCGCCGATCCAACTGCCCATGCGCAGGAAGGGTTCCAGCGGTGGCGGCGGCGCGCCGAACGGCTTGGCATCGCGGTTGAGCAGCTTGGACAGGTCGCCGTAGACGCGCGGGATGACCTGCAGGAAGGTGCTGCGGTAGTACGACAGCGCGTTCTCGATCTCGTCGGCCACCGTCAGGCGCGTGTAGCGCAGCATGCGGGTCTGCCACAGCGTGGCCACGCGGCCGAGCAGCGCGGCGTCGAGTTCGGCCAGTTCTTCCGGCGTCAGCGGGTTGTCGCGCTGGGACAGCGCGGCGGCGATCTCGCGATGCACGTCGAGCGTGCTCTTGCGCTGCACTTCGGTGGGGTGGGCGGTCAGCACCGGCATGACGCAGGCGTCGGCCAGCAGGCGGCGGATGCGCGCGGGCGTCACGCCGTGGCGGCCCAGGGTCTGCACCGCGTCGCGCAGGCTGCCGCGCGCGGGCGCGTCGCCGGCCAGGGCGCGGGCCCGCTGGCTGCGGTTCTGGTCGCGGTCCTCGGCGATGTTGGACAGGTGCAGGAAATAGCTGAAGGCGCGCGCCACCGAGTTGGGATCGCTGCCTTGCAACTGTTTGACGCGCTGCTCCAGCAGCTTGCCGTCGGCGGCATTGCCTTCGCGGCGGAACTTGACGGCGGTGCGGCGCAGGGTCTCGATGGTGTCGAAGACGCGTTTGCCTTCACATTCGGCGATGACCTCGCCAAGCAATCGGCCTAACAGCCGGATATCGTGACGCAAGGGTTCTGCGGGGTCGGACTGCGGGCGGGCGGCGTTCATCGGGCGGGAGATCCGTCGGGCTGCTGGAGAAAGGGAGGGGTCAGGTGATGCGCACTGCGGGGGAAGCCATGAATGAGAACGGCACCGATTTTACGCAGGCTTCCTTACGGGGAAGACGGCCGGCTGCGGTAAAGTCTGGCTCTATCCCTTAGTCTTTGCAGAAACCCCCTTTTATGCTGAACCACCAACGTCGCGCGCTCGTGCTGTTTTCGGGCGGACAGGATTCCACCACCTGCCTGGCCTGGGCGCTGGACCGCTATGCCCATGTGGAAACCGTGGCGTTCGACTATGGCCAGCGCCACCGCATCGAGCTGGATGCGCGCCTGAACGTGCTGCGCGAGATCCGCGCGCGCTTTCCGCAATGGGCGCCGCGCCTGGGCGAAGACCATCTGCTGGACCTGAAGGTGCTGGGCCAGGTGGGCGACACCGCCATGACCAGCGACCGCGCCATCGAGATGCAGGAAAATGGCTTGCCCAACACCTTCGTGCCGGGACGCAACCTGCTGTTCCTGACGCTGGCGGCGGCGCTGGGCTACCGGCGCCAACTGGACGTGCTGGTGGGCGGCATGTGCGAAACCGATTTTTCGGGCTATCCCGATTGCCGCGACGACACCATCAAGGCGCAGCAGGTGGCGCTGGGGTTGGGGTTGGGAAGCCGCGTCACCATCGAGACGCCGCTGATGTGGATCGACAAGTCGGAAACCTGGGCGCTGGCAAAGCAGTTGGGCGGCGACGCCTTGGTCGAGACCATCGTCGAGGAAAGCCACACCTGTTACCTGGGCGAGCGCGGCGCGCGCCATGCCTGGGGCTATGGCTGCGGCGAATGCCCGGCCTGCAAGCTGCGCCGCGCCGGCTGGGACAAATGGCAGGCTCAGGGCGCTGTTTGAGCCGTCCGCCCGCAACACCCCTTCATCAACGATCCCGCGCTTCTGACAGCGCCCGGCGGCCCGCCGCGGCGCGTTGCCGGCTCGCGCCGCAATGGCGTCGGATTGCGCCGGCACAGTAGCCGCGCGCATGTCGCTACGTTTCACTCATCGGTGAGTTTTATTTCGATATATTGAATTCCATTCATTTTTAGATGAATGGAATTCAATGATTTTCGACTTTACGCGGCAACAGGAAGGATTGAGCGCCCTTTTTTTGCGACCCTGTTCCAGGTATGGAGATGCAAAAAAACATTTCAATACCGTTCGATGGAAAGCGTTTTTATCCAGGGCTCAATCATCATGAATCGGTCGCGCATTATCCTTATTTTCGATAACGAATTCGCCAAGCAAGGCATCACCGATTCGCTCCAGCAGATCGGTTTCGTCCTGAACCCCGTATCGCTCCAGGAACCGGCGCCGGCGCGCCATGCCGGGGAAATCCAGGTGCATCTGTGCCTGCCGCGGGACCTGGACATCACGATCGGCCAACTGCGCGCGCGCTTCGCCCACTCGACCATCATCGCCATCCGCCACATCGAAAGCCCCGCGGTGCGGATCAACGCGCTGCTGGCCGGCGCGGATAGCTGCTATGGCGCGAACATCAGCTACAGCGAGGTGGCGGCGGCGATCCAGTCGGCGCAGCGCAAGCTGACCTTATGCCAGCCGCCCGCGGCCTCCGCGCCGCGCCGGCCGGACGTGGCGGCCGAGCCCCCCGCGGCGGAACAAAGCTGGCGCCTGTGCGACAACGAATGGACGCTTGTCTCGCCCGGCGGGGCGGCCGTCAATCTCACGCCCATGGAACGCGCGGTGCTCAAGGGCATGCACGGCCATCCCGAGCGCGTCATCCGCCGCGCGGGCTTCGCCGCCGCCAGCCTCGACATTGCCGGCAATGGCCGCGCGTTGGACCTGGTCATCAGCCGCCTCAAGCGTAAGGGCGCCGCCGCCGGCATGGCCATTCCGATCCGCAGCCTGCGCGGCAAGGGCTATGCATTCTCGGCCGCGCTGGTCCAGGATGGCGGCGGCGCGAGCCACGAACCCATGGTGATCCGCAAGGAAGGCGCCGTGTCGCCGCTGCTGGCAGCGATCCAGGGCGACCGCCTGCAGTTGCATTACCGGCCCATCGTCACCGCCGCGGATCTGGAAATCGTCGGCGCCGAAGCCCTGTTGCGATGGCGCGCGACGGGCGGCGAGACCATGGGCATCGATGGTCTGTTGCGCGAAGCTGGCGCCCCCGAGGCGGCGCAGGCCCTGATCAACTGGAGCCTTCAAGCCATCGCCCATGACCAGGCGCGCTGGCGGCAGGCGGCGCAAGGGCCGGCGCTGGCGGTGAACCTCAATATCTCGCCGCAGTGCTTTGCCCGCTGCGATGTCGTCGGCACAGTCCTGCGCGGTATCGCCGCGTGCGGCCTGGCGCCGGACGACATCCGCATCGAGCTCACTGAGGAAGCGGCGCTGCATGCGGGATCCGCCGATATCCGCTCCATGCTGGAGGCCTTCACCAGCCGCGGCATCCAGGTCTGGCTCGATGATTTTGGCAAGGGCTACAACAACCTCGAATGGCTGTCGACGCTGCCCCTGACCGGCTTGAAGCTGGACAAGTCCATCGTCTGGAATGCCGCGCGCCAGGCGGAGGCGCAGAAGGTGCTGGCCTCGATCTGTCAGCTTGCGCGGGACCTGGACATCGTCACCGTGGCCCAGGGCATCGAGACCGAGGCGCATTGCCGCGCCGCGCGCGAAGCCGGTTGCGACCTGCTGCAGGGTTTTCTGTTTTTCCGGCCCGGCACGGGCGATGAACTGGCCGCCGCGCTCGCCGAGCAGCGCTGGCGCCGCGCCGACATGGCGCGGGGCCGCGAGCGCGTGGCGCCGGCCGTGGCATTGCGAGATGGCGGCGCGCCGCTCAGCTCCGCGTCCGGGCAATGAAGCGCCATCGCAACGCCAGCGCCGCGGCCAGGATGGCCGTGGCCAAGCCCGCCGATATGCCCATCGCGGCGTGCGCGCCGTGCCGCTCGATCACGTAGGCATAGGCCACCGGCGCGGCGGCGGTCAGCAGGAAGCTGGGGATCAGCAGGGCGCCGACCAGCGCGCCGTAGCTGCGGAAGTCGAACAGCGCCAGCGGCAGCGTGCCGCGCGCGATGGTCAGCAGGCC
Organism: Achromobacter sp. EB05; assembly: GCF_044232075.1. Lineage (NCBI taxonomy): Bacteria > Pseudomonadati > Pseudomonadota > Betaproteobacteria > Burkholderiales > Alcaligenaceae > Achromobacter > Achromobacter sp. EB05. The sequence goes on along the minus strand of NZ_CP155917.1, from coordinate 5,780,898 downwards.
GTTGCAGGCGCCGTAGAGCAAGGCATAGGCGGCCAAGGTGACAAGTTGGCCACCCGACAGCAGCGCCAGCACGAATCCCAGCGGCATCAGGGCGGCCACCGCCAGGGTCAGGGTCAAGGGGTGCAGGCGCGATCCCAGCGCGACGTCGGCCAGCCGCGAGGCGAATTGGCCCACGCCCCACAACGCGGCGACATTGACCGCCAGCGCCTTGGCCAGCCCCAGGCCCGACAGCAGCGGGATCAGGTGGGCGGCATTGCCGGCCGCCAGGAAGTTGGTGAGCATGGCGATCGCCGCGTACAGCAGGCCGGCCAGGCGCCGCTCCGACGCGTTGCGCGTCAGGCCCGCGCCACCCTGGCCGGCGGCTTGCACCGGCGCGGCGTAGCGTGCGCGCGGCAGCGCCAGGTAGAGGGGCACGGTCGCCAACGCCAGCGCCCCGTAGGCCAGCACGGCGCCGCGCCAGCCCAGCCAGCCCGACAGCGCATGGCCCACCGGCCACATGACGGTCGATGCGAGCCCGCCGAACAGCGTGATCTGCGACATCGGCCGCCGCGCCGTGGGGCCGGCGGCGCGCGCCAGCGAGGCGAATGCGGCGTCGTACAGACACAGCCGCATGCCCACGCCCAGCAGCGTCCAGGCGGCGAAATAGGCGGGCAGGCCGTGCGCGGCGGCCAGCGCGGCGCAGCCCGCCGCCGCCAGCGTGGCGCCGGCGGGCATGACCCGATGTCCGCCCCATTGGTCGATCGCGCGGCCGGCCAGCGGCGACACCAACGCCATGACCACGATGGCGCAGGAGAAGCCGCCGTAGAGGGTGGCCGGGTCCCACCCCAGGTCGGCGGCCATGTCCGGCCCCAGCGCGCCGATCAGGTAGAAGGTCACGCCCCAGCCGACCAGTTGCGTCAGCCCCAGGCAGACCACCGCGCGCGGCGGGATCATGGGCGTTGCGGCGGCGTGCTGTCGCCCTCGCCCAAGGCGCGCTGCATCAGCACGGTGTCACGCCATTCGCCATGCTTGTGGCCCACCGAGCGCAGCGTGCCCACCGGGTGAAAGCCCTGGCGCGCATGCACCGCCAGCGAGGCGGCATTGCGGCTGTCGCCCACCACCGCCAGCATCTGGCGCCAGCCGGCCGCGGTGCAGCGCTCGACCAGCCTGGCCAGCAGCCTGCCGCCGATGCCCAGGCCGGCGCGGCCGGCCTTGACGTAGACCGAATCCTCGACCGTGTGGCGGTAGGCCGGGCGCGGGCGGTAGGGGGTGACGTAGGCGTAGCCCACCACTTCGCCGTTGATCTCGGCCACCAGGTAGGGCATGTCTTTCTCCAGCACCCCGGCGCGTCGCTGGCGCATTTCCTGGATCGATGGCGGTTCCAGTTCGAATGACGCGGTGCCGTGCTCCACATGGTGCGCGTAGATGGCCTTGATGGCGGGCAGATCGGCATCCACGCTGTCGCGGATCAGGATGGTGGGGGCGGCGGGTTGCGGCATGGCGGGTTCGCGGTGGGAAGGAACGGACGGGTGAAAAACCAGTCGCCAGTGTGGCGCAAGCCCATGCATAAATAAAGCTTTGGTCTATTATGCTTTTTATAAGTAAAACTTTTGATTAGGCGGGGACGGAATGCCATGCGCGGACTCAATCTGGATGCCCTGCGCACCTTTGCGCAGGTGATCGAACTGGGCAGTTTCTCGGCCGCCGCCGAACGCGGCGGCATCACCCAGCCCGCCGTCAGCCTGCAGGTGCGCCAGCTCGAGCGCCGCTTCGGCCTGAAGCTGGTCGAGCGGGTCGGCCGCCGCGCCGGGCCCACCGCCGCCGGGCTGGAACTGCTGACCCACATCCGCGCCATCGACACCGCGCTGGCGCGGGCCGAGCAGGCCATGACGGCGCATGCTTCGCAAGTGACCGGGCGGGTGCGCCTGGGCACCGGCGCCACCGCCTGCACCTATCTGCTGCCGCCGCTGCTGGCCGGCCTGCGGCGGCGCTTTCCGGCGCTGGACGTGGTGGCCAGCACCGGCAATACCGCCGACATGCTGCGCGGCCTGGAGAACAACACGCTCGACATCGGCCTGGTGACGCTGCCCGCGCCCGGCCGCATGATCGAGGCCACGCCCGTGCTGGAAGACGAGTTCGTGGCGATCTTCCCGGCGCGCGGCCCGCTGGGAATGCCGGACGCCGTGACGCCGCAGGCGCTGGCGGCGCTGCCGCTGGTGCTGTTCGAGCCGGGCGCGCGCACCCGTGGCCTGGTGGATGACTGGTTCGACGCGGCAGGGGTGGCGGCCAAGCCGGTGATGGAGCTGGGCAGCACCGAGGCCATGAAGGAAATCGTGGCTGCCGGTCTGGCGTGCGCGGTGCTGCCGCGGCTGGCGGTCAGCGGCGCGGGCCAGCGCGCCAGCCTGGCGGTGCGTTCCCTGACGCCGCGCCTGGCGCGCACGCTGGCCGTGGTGGTGCGGCGCGACAAGCCGCTCAGCCGGGGGCTGCGGCACCTGCAGGAAGCGCTGCTGGCGTTGCGGACGTGAACGCGTAGGGGTGGAACACGTCCACCGGCAATTGGTTGCAGGCCTGGACGCAGTCGCGCACGGCCGCCATGTCGGTGAAATCCAGGCCGCTGGCGATGCCCTGCCGGTCCAGGTTCAGCGCCAGCGTCACCAGGTCGACGTTGCCGGTGCGCTCGCCGTTGCCGAACAGGCAGCCTTCGACGCGGTCGGCGCCGGCCAGCACCGCCAGTTCCGCCGAGGCCACCGCGGTGCCGCGGTCGTTGTGCGGATGCACGCTCAGCACGATGCTGTCGCGCCGCGCCAGGCGGCGGTGCATCCATTCGATCTGGTCGGCATAGACGTTGGCGGTGGTGCATTCCACCGTCGACGGCAGGTTGATGATCATCCTGTTTGCCGGCGTCGGGCGCCAGATCGCGCTGACGGCATCGCAGACCTCCAGCGCGAAGTCCAGCTCGGCCAGGCTGAAGGTCTCGGGGGAGTACTCGTAGATCCACTCCGTTTCCGGATGCGCGTCGGCCAGGGCGCGGATCTGGCGCGTGCCGGCCAGCGCGATCTCCTTGATCTCGGCGCGGCTCATGCCGAACACGATGCGGCGCCATTGCGGGGCGATCGGGTTGTACAGGTGCACGATGGCGCGGCGCGCGCCGCGCAGTGATTCGAACGTGCGTTCGATCAGGTCGGGCCGCGACTGGGTCAGGACCTCGATGGTGACGTCGTCGGGAATGCGGTTTTCCTCGATCAGTTTGCGCACGAAGTTGAAGTCGGTGTCGGAGGCCGATGGGAACGCGACTTCGATCTCTTTCAGGCCCACGGCCACCAATTGCTCGAAAAAGCGCAGCTTGCGCGCCGCGTCCATGGGCTCGATCAGCGCCTGGTTGCCGTCGCGCATGTCGGTGCTCATCCAGATCGGCGGCGCGCTCGGGCGGCGCGCGGGCCATTGGCGTTCGGCGTAGTCGCGGGAAAAGGGCTGGACGGGGCGGTACTTGTGTTGGGGATGGTCGAGCATGAAAACCTCCGGCCGCGCGGCGCGCGGCGTCTGGGGCCGCCGGTCTGCGGCGGCGGTCGGGCAAGGGAGGTGGCGGACGGGCCCGTCAGAGGGCCCGGGGCTGCCGGGCGGCCACGGGGCGCAAGGCCCGGCAACCGCGCGCTAGTCGTAGCGTCGGCAGGACGGCGGCCGCGGCGTGGGCGCGAAGGGCGCGGCAGCTCGGGACGAGGCGGGTATGGGCGTAAAGGCGCGGGCGCGGCGCGGCGGGGCGCGCGTTGGTGCAAAGGCGCCGGGTGTCCGGGACCGCGCGCGCGGCTGTGAGGGCGTCCGATTTCCCGGCCATGCGCGCGCGCCGGCCGCGCAAGGCGGCGCAGCGGGCGGCGGGGCAATGGCAGGCAAGAGGCATGATCGGAACGCGGACGACAGGGAAATCGACGGGATGGCGGGCAGGATAGGTACACTGGAAAAGACCGTCTACCGCCGGTTGGACATGAATCATCGAGAAATGGACAAGCCGAAATCGCCCGCCGCCTCCCGATCGCGCAAGCCCGCCGATCTGGACCTGTTTCCGTACGAGTCCTCGCTGCGCCCGGTGGCGGCCCTGGCGGTGGACTACGAGGACGGACATCGCGTGCGTCGCCACCGCCATCGCCGCTCGCAACTGGTGTACGCCATCTCGGGCGTGATGGTGGTGGATACCGACGCCGGTATCTGGGTGGTGCCGCCAACGCGCGGCGTTTGGGTGCCGGCCTGGGTCTCGCACGCCATCCGCATGAGCGGCGAACCGCGCATGCGCACGGTGTTCGTCGAGCCGGGCGCGGCCGCGCACCTGCCCACCGAATGCTGCGTGCTGTCGATCTCGCCGCTGTTGCGCGAGCTGATGGTGGCGGCCGCCGAGGTGCCGCTGGACTGGCAGCCCGGCACCCGCGACGGCCGCCTGATGATGCTGCTGCTGGACGAGCTGAAACAGGAGCCGGTGCTGCCGCTGCACCTGCCGCAGCCGTCCGAGCCGCGCCTGGCGCGCATCTGCCGCGCCATCGTGCGCCACCCCGAGCGCCAGGCGGGCGCGGCCGACTGGGCGCGGGAATTGGGGGTGGATCCCAAGACGGTGCACCGCCTGTTTCTGCGCCACACCGGCATGACCTTCGGCCGCTGGCGCCAGCAGGCGCGGCTGCTGGCGGCGATGGAGCGGCTGGCGCGCGGCGAGCGGGTGCTGGATGTGGCCCTGGATCTGGGCTACGACAGTCCCAGCGCGTTCGCGGCCATGTTCCGCAAGGCCTTGGGCGAGCCGCCCAGCGCCTTCGCCGCGCGCGGCACGGCGTCCGCCTGATGGCCGCGGCGCGGCCTCTGGGCGGCCTGCGGCCGCTGGCGGCCGGAACCAGCGTATTATTTACCGTTTTGCCGCCCACGCTAATCGCCTGAGACAAGATCATGCCGCACTACCGTTCCCGCACCTCGACCCACGGCCGCAACATGGCCGGCGCCCGCGCCCTGTGGCGCGCCACCGGCATGAAGGACGGAGACTTCGGCAAGCCGATCATCGCGGTGGTCAACTCGTTCACGCAGTTCGTGCCGGGCCACGTGCACCTGCGCGACCTGGGCGCGCTGGTCGCCAAGGAAATCGAGGCCGCCGGCGGCGTCGCCAAGGAATTCAACACCATCGCGGTCGATGACGGCATCGCGATGGGCCACGGCGGCATGCTGTACTCGCTGCCGTCGCGCGAACTGATCGCCGACTCGGTCGAATACATGGTCAACGCGCACTGCGCCGACGCCATGGTCTGCATCTCGAACTGCGACAAGATCACCCCGGGGATGCTGATGGCCGCGATGCGCCTGAACATTCCGGTGGTGTTCGTGTCCGGCGGTCCGATGGAAGCCGGCAAGGTCAAGTCGCCGACCGACGGCAAGGTGATCGCCAAGATCGACCTGATCGACGCCATGATCAAGGCCGCCGATCCCAACGTGTCTGATGCCGACGTGGCCGAAGTCGAGCGCAGCGCGTGTCCGACCTGCGGCTCCTGTTCCGGCATGTTCACCGCCAACTCGATGAACTGCCTGACCGAGGCCATCGGCCTGGCGCTGCCGGGCAACGGCACCATCGTCGCCACGCACGCCTGGCGCAAGGGCCTGTTCGAGCAGGCCGGCCGCCTGGTGGTGGACCTGTGCCGCCGCTACTACGTCGAGGAAGACGAATCGGTCCTGCCGCGCAACATCGCCACCAAGAGCGCGTTCCAGAACGCCATGGCGCTGGACGTGGCCATGGGCGGTTCCACCAACACCGTGCTGCACCTGCTGGCCGCCGCGCAGGAAGCCGGCGTCGACTTCACCATGGCCGACATCGACCGCATCTCGCGCAAGGTGCCGTGCCTGTGCAAGGCCGCGCCGGCCACCGATAAGTACCACATCGAAGACGTGCACCGCGCCGGCGGCATCCTCGGCATCCTGGGCGAACTGGCGCGCGCCGACCTGCTCGACCTGTCCTGCGGCAACGTGCACAGCGGCACGCTGGGCAACGCCATCGCACAATGGGACGTGGCCGGCGGCGCCGGCGAAGCGGCGCAGAAGTTCTATCGCGCCGCGCCCGGCGGCATCCCCACCACCGTGGCCTTCAGCCAGGACGCGACCTTCCTGACGCTGGACACCGATCGCAAGACCGGCTGCATCCGCAGCAAGGAAAATGCCTACTCCAAGGACGGCGGCCTGGCCGTGCTGTACGGCAACCTGGCCGAGAAGGGCTGCATCGTCAAGACTGCCGGCGTGGATGAATCGCAGTGGGTCTTCACCGGCCGCGCGCGCGTGTTCGAAAGCCAGGACGACGCTGTCGAAGGCATCCTGGGCGACAAGGTCGTGCCGGGCGACGTGGTGGTGATCCGCTACGAAGGCCCCAAGGGCGGCCCCGGCATGCAGGAAATGCTGTACCCCACGTCCTACCTGAAGTCCAAGGGCCTGGGCAAGACCTGCGCGCTGTTCACCGATGGCCGCTTCTCGGGCGGCTCGTCGGGCCTGGTGATCGGCCACGCCTCGCCCGAAGCGGCCGAGGGCGGCACCATCGGCCTGGTCGAAGACGGCGACACCATCGAGATCGACATCCCCAACCGCAAGATGCACCTGGCCGTGTCCGACGAGGAGCTGGCCCGCCGCCGCGCCGCGATGAACGCGCGCGCCGATGGCGGCTGGCTGCCGGTGGACCGCGAGCGCGTGGTGTCGCAGGCCTTGCAGGCCTACGCGGCGCTGGCCACCTCGGCCGACCGCGGCGCGGTGCGCGATCTGTCGCAGCTCAAGCAGAAGCGTTGATCGGCCGGCGGTCGATGCAGTGAAAAAGCGGCGCCGCGTGCGCCGCTTTTTTTTGGCGTGCGCTGCGCTGGCGGCAGCGCGCAGCAACATCCCGCCACTGCCGCTTTCGCCACCTCCCGCCTGACCGGGATCGCTGCCCGCGGTGGCCAGATAACCCTGTCATCGGCCGGGCCACCGCGACATTGCGTCAGCGGCGCGCTATAAAATTCCGCTACTTGTGATCCGGAGTCAAAAATGGCGCTCAATTCCGAAGCCCTGCGGTTGTTCCTGGGCGTGGTCGACGCCGGTTCGATGAGCGCCGCCGCCGAGATGCTGGGCCAGACCGCCTCCGGCGTCAGCCGAGGCCTGTCGCGCCTGGAGGAAGACCTGGGCGTGACGCTGCTGAACCGCACCACGCGGCGCATGGAGCTGACCGCCGAAGGCGCGCATTTCCTGCACAAGGCGCGCCAGATCGTGCAGTCGCTGGAAGAAGCCGAGGAATGCATGCGCATCGTCAACCAGCAGCCGGCCGGCCGCCTGCGCGTCGACGCCTCGGTGCCGGTGATGCTGCATTGCGTGGTGCCGCATGTGGCCGACTTTCGCCGCGAGTATCCGGCGATCTCGCTGGAGCTGACCAGCAACGACCGCATCGTCGACCTGATCGAGCACCGCACCGACGTGGCTCTGCGCATGGGGCCGTTGAACGATTCCACGCTGCATGCGCGGCCAATGCGACCGCGTCCGCGCTGGCTGATGGCCAGCCCCGAATACCTGGCGCGGCGCGGCGTGCCGCGCACCGTCGAGGATCTTGCCGGGCACGAACTGCTGGGCTTCACCCAGCCGGAAAGCCTGAACGTCTGGCCGCTGCGCCACGCGGGCGGCTCGACCTACCTGGCCACGCCCACGCTGGCCACGTCCAGCGGCGAAACCCAGCGCCACCTGGCGCTGCGCGGCGTGGGCATCGCCTGCCTGTCGGACTTCGTGTCGCGCGACGATCTGATCGAAGGGCGGCTGGTGCGCATCATGGAAGACCTGCACACCGACTACCTGCAGCCGATGCACGCGGTGTACTACCGCAATACGCAGCTATCGCGGCGCATCGCCTGCTTCCTGGATTTCTTCGCCAGTCGGTTGTGAAGCGGGGCGCCCCGCGCGGCCGAGGACGGTCCGCGCGAGACGCCTGGCGCGTTGCCACGGGCTTTAGCCGTGCAGCGCCCGGCCGAAGGCCGCCAGCACCGATTCGTGCAGCGTCTCCGACAGCGTCGGATGCGCGAACACGCTGTGCATCAGGTCTTCCTCGGTGGCCTCCAGCGCCGCCGCCACGCCGTAGCCGGCGATCAGCTCTGACGCCTCCGGGTGGATGATGTGCGCGCCCAGCAGCTCGCCGGTCTTGGCGTCGAACACGGTCTTCACCAGCCCCTGGTCCTCGCCCATCGCGATGGCCTTGCCGTTGCCGACGAAGGTGAACCTGCCGACGCGGATCTCGCCGCCCGTCGCCTTGGCGTGCTCGCGGGCGCGGGCCTCGGTCATGCCGATGCTGGCGACCTGCGGATGCGAATAGGTGCACGCCGGAATGCGCAGCGGGTCGAGCGCGTGCGCTGGCAGGCCGGCAATGGCCTCCACGCACAGCACCGCCTCGTGGCTGGCCTTGTGCGCCAGCCACGGCGCGCCGGCCACGTCGCCAATGGCGTAGACGCCCGGTTCCGCCGTGCGGCTCAGGCCATCCGTGACGATGTGGGTCTTCTCCACCTTCACGCGGGTCTGCTCCAGGCCCAGGTTCTCGACGTTGCCGACGATGCCGGCCGCGACGATGACGCGCTCGACCTCCAGCTCGATCTGCTTGCCCTGTTGCTCCAGCACGGCCTTGACGCCGGTGGCCGTCAGGCTGGACGACTTGACCGCGCACTGGGTCAGCACGCGGATGCCTTGCTTTTCGAACGCCTTGCGCGCCAGCGCGGAGATCTCGGCGTCTTCCTGCGGCAGGATCTCGGCGGTCATGTCGATCAGCGTCACCTGCGCGCCGACCGCGCGGTAGAAGCTGGCGAACTCGGCGCCGATCGCGCCCGCGCCCACCACCAGCAGCGACTTGGGCAGCGCCGGCGGCGTCAGCGCCTGGCGATAGGTCCAGACGCGTTCGCCCACCGGCAGCGCCGGCAGCTCGCGCGCCCGCGCGCCGGTGGCCAGGATGATGTGGCGCGCCGACAGCGTGGCGCCGTTGTCGAGCGCGACGCGGCCGCCGCCGGCCAGCCGGGCGCTGGCGGCGAACACCGTCACGCCGTTTTTCTTCATCAGGTGCGTGACGCCCTGGCCCAGGCGGCCGGCGACCTTGCGCGAGCGCGCCACCATCGCGGCCAGGTCGGGCTGGGCCGCGCCGGCGCCGGTCACGCCGTACTGCTCGGCCTCGCGGCAGGCGCGCAGCACGGTGGCGCTGTGCAGCAGCGCCTTGGTCGGGATGCAGCCCCAGTTCAGGCAGATGCCGCCGAGTTCGGCGCGTTCCACCAGCGCGGTCGACAGGCCCAGTTGCGCCGCGCGGATGGCGGCCACGTAGCCGCCGGGGCCGCCGCCCACCACCACCAGGTCAAACGAAGTCTTGGTCATGGCGGGGCTCACAGCAGGATGCGCACGGGGGCTTCGATCAGCGCGCGGAAGGCGGCCAGCCAGCGCGCGCCGACGGCGCCGTCCACCACGCGGTGGTCGGCCGACAGCGTCACGGTCATGACGGTGGCTGCCTTCAGGTCGCCATTGTCGTCCACCACCGGGCGGCGTTCGGCCGCGCCCACCGCCAGGATCGCGGCCTGCGGCGGGTTGATGATGGCGGCGAACTGCTTGATGCCGTACATGCCCAGGTTGCTCACCGTCAGCGAGCCGCCGGTGAATTCCTCGGGCTTCAGGCGATTGACCTTGGCGCGGCCGGCCAGCTCGACGATCTCGGCGGCGATGGCGGACAGCGGCTTGACGTCGGCGTCGCGCACGATGGGCGTGACCAGGCCGCCGTCGGTGGCCACGGCCACGCTGATGTCGGCGCCGGCATGGAATTCGATGGCGTCCTCGTGCCAGCTGGCGTTGACCTCGGGCACCTCGCGCAGCGCCAGCGCGGCGGCGCGCACGATGAAGTCATTGACCGACAGCTTGACCGCGCCGCCCTGGTTGGCCTGGGCGCGCAGGGCCAGCAGCGCGTCCATGCGGCAGTCCACCGTCAGGTAGAAGTGCGGCACCTGCTGCTTGCTTTCGGTCAGGCGGCGGGCGATGGCGCGGCGCATGCCGGAATGCGGCACGCGGCGGCCGGCGGCGCGGCTGGCCTGCGGCGCGGCGGCAACGGGGGCGCGGTCGCGCGCGGCCTCGACGTCGCGGCGCACGATGCGGCCGCGCGGGCCGGTGCCCTGCACGTCGAGCAGGTTGACGTGCCATTGCGCGGCCAGGCGGCGCGCCAGCGGGCTGGCGAAGCGGCGCGTGCCGGGCGTGGGGGCGTCGGCAGTGGCGTCGCGCGCGGCGGGCGCGGCCGTCGAAGACGCGGTCGTCGGCGTAGCCGCGGCATATGTCGCCGCGGCCGGCGCTGCGGCAGGCTGTGCCACGGCCGGCTGGGCCGCTGCCTGCGCGCCGTGTTCCGCCAGCGCCTTGTCGATCGCGCTGGCGTCCTCGCCCGGCGCCAGCAGCACGCCGATCACGGTGTTGATCGGCACCGACGCCGGACCGGCCTGCACCACGATGCGGCCCAAGACGCCCGCCTGTTCGGCGTTGATCTCGACGATTGCCTTCTCGGTTTCGATTTCCGCCAGCGCCTCGCCCACGGCGACCGTGTCGCCTTCCTGCTTGAGCCATTGGTGCAGCGTGCCGGCGTCGGCATCGGCCGCGACGGAGGGGAGCTTGATAAGGTGTGCCACGTGTAGTTCGTCCTATTCTGTGCGCACGGCCAGGTCGGGCCGGTAGGCCGCCGGGTCGTCGTATTCGACCAGTTCCAGCACATTGCCTTCGGGGTCGCGGAAGAAGGCCAGCCAGGTGCCGGGCCGCACTTCCATCGGCGCCGGATCGCTGTCGAAGACCACGCCGCGCGCCCGCAGGCGCTCGACGGTGCCGGCCAGGTCATGCACGATGAAGGTCAGGTAGGCGCTGCCCTGGCGGTCCAGGATGGCGGCGCCTCGCACCGCCGGCTCCGGCGCCCTGGCCGGCTGCAGCAGCTTGATGCGCTCGCCATACGAGGTCTGCAGGCGCGCCACGTCGTAGCCATGCGGTGTCAGGCCGGTGGCGCTGGCCTTGTCGGCCGGCACGCTGACCCGGTTCACCAGCGTCAGGCCGACCACCTCGGTGTAGAACGCCAGCAGCGCGTCCAGGTCGGCGCAGCAGATGCCGACCTCCATTGGGACGCTCATGCGCAGGGCGGCGCTCATGCGCGTTCTCCCAGGTCGGCCAGCACGTCGTTCAGGCCGGCGATGACTTCCTCGGTGTCGGCGAAGGCCGCGCGTTCCAGCACCTTGGAGATGCTGGGCGAGGCTTCGCCGCCGGTGACGCGCTTGACTGGCTGGTCGAGCCAGTCGAAGTAGCGGCGCTGGATCTCGTCGGCCAGCATGGCGCCGTACGAGGTGCCGCGCGCGCCCTGTTCGACGATCAGCACGTTGTTGGTCTTCTGGATGCTGGCGCCGATGGTGTCCCAGTCGAGGTTGGCGCGGTCCAGCGTGCGCAGGTCGATCACCTCCGCATCCACGCCGGTTGCTTCCGCCGCCTTGAGCGCGCGGCTGACCATCGACAGGTAGGTCAGCACCGTGACCTTGGAGCCGGCGCGGCGCACGCGCGCCTTGCCGAACGGAATGGCGTAGTCCAGGTCGCCGTCGGGAACCTCGCCCGACGAGGCGTAGAGATCGACGTGCTCGATCACCAGCACCGGGTCCTTGGAGGCCAGGGCGGTGTTCATCAGGCCGATGTACTCATACGGCGTGGACGGCGCGACGATACGCCAGCCCGGCGCGGTGGCGAACACGCCGGCCGGGTCCATCGAGTGCTGCGAGCCGTAGCCCGTGCCCATCGCGACCTTGGTGCGCAGCACGAACGGCACGTCGATGTCGCCGCCGAACATGTGGCGGGCCTTGCCGATCTGGTTGAAGATCTGGTCGGCCGCGACCCACATGAAGTCGGGGTACATGAATTCCACCACCGGCTTGTAGCGGCCGTCCATGGCCAGGCCGCCGCCCAGGCCGGCGAAGGCGTTCTCGGAGATCGGCGTGCCCAGCACGCGATCGGGGTACTTGTCCTTCAGGCCGCGCGTGGCGCCGTTGGTGCCGCCCTTCAGGCGGTGCACGTCCTCGCCCAGCACCACCACGCCGGGGTCGGTCTCCATGCGGCGGTCGAGCACGTCGGCCACCGCGTCCACGAACTTGCGCTCGGCGCGGGCGCCGGCGTAGTCGGCGGCGTCCTGGTAGCGCAGGCCGGCCAGTTCCGAGCCGTCGCTGCGCAGGCCCACGTCGCGGAAGTCGGGGCGCGGCCACAGGTCGGCGCGCACGCGGCGCTTGCCGCCGTCGGCGGCCTCGGTCAGCCGGCCCGACACGTCCTTCATCACGTCCTTGCAGCGCTGGCGCAGGGCGTCGACCTCGGCCTGGGTGATCAACTGGCGGCCGATCATCTCGGCGGCGATCTTGTCGAGCGGGTCGCGGCGGCGCCATTGCGCTTCCTCTTCCTTGCTGCGGTAGCCGAAGGCGCTGCCGGGGAAGGGGCCGTTCTGGTGGAAGAAGCGGTAGACGTCCACCTCGATGATGGTGGGGCCGTTGCCGGCGCGCATGTGCGCCACGGCTTCCGACATGGCCAGGTGCACGGCCAGCGGATCCATGCCATCGACCTGCCAGGCCGGGATGTTGAAGGCCTGGCCACGGGCCGACAGGCGCGGCTCGGCGGTCGATTCCTCCACCGTAGTGGACACGGCGTAGCGGTTGTTTTCGATGAAGAAGCACAGCGGCGTCTTCCACGCGGCGGTCAGGTTCATCGTCTCGAGCACCGAGCCGATGTTGACGGCGCCGTCGCCGAAGTACGTCACGGCCACGCGGTCGGTGCCGGCGTGCCGGTGGGCCCAGGCCGCGCCGGCCGCCAGCGGCACGCCGCCGCCGACGATGGCGTTGGTGCCGAGCGCGCCGGCTTCCAGCCAGCGCAGGTGCATGCTGCCGCCACGGCCGCGGCAGTAGCCTTGCGCCAGGCCCATGATCTCGGCCAGCGTCTTGTGCAGCACTTCGTCGATGGCAGGCGTCAGCGGGTTGCGCGGATCCAGGCCCAGCGGCGCGACGTGTTGTAGCGCTTTGGCCAGGAACTGGTGATGGCCGCGGTGCGAGCCGTTGATCTGGTCGCCGGCGCCGAGCGCCAGCACCGAGCCGACGGCGCCGCCTTCCTGGCCCACCGACGAGTGGGCGGGGCCGTGCACCAGGCCTTCGGCGGCCAGGTCCAGCACCGCTTCCTCGAAGGCGCGGATCCAGTGCAGTTGCGTCAGCATGGTGGCCAGCAGCGCCGGGTCGGCCTGTTGCCAGTCCGAGGCCTCGACCGTCAGTTGCCGCCAGGGCGCCTGGGAACCAAGCGGTTGGTAGGTGGCCATGAGTGAATCTCCAGAATGTAGGTAAGCGGTCAGAGGTAGCTGTAGCGGCTCCAGCCGCCATCGGCCACCAGGGTGTGTCCGGTGATGTAGGCGGCCTGGCTGGACGCCAGGAACACCGCCAGGTCGGCCATTTCGGCCGGTTGCGCCAGGCGCCGCAGCGGCGTGCGCTGCTTGAGGCGTTCGGGGTCGAGGCGGCCGCGCGCGGCCAGGTCGCGCACCAGGTCGGTCTCGACGTAGCCGGGCGCCAGCGCGTTCACGCGCACGCCCGCCGGGCCCCATTCCACCGCCAGGGTCTCGGTCAGCAGCACCACCGCGCCCTTGGTGGCGCAATAGGCGGCGCGGTCGGGCGCGGCCACCACGCCGTACATCGAGGCCAGGTTGATGATGCAGCCGTCGCCCTTGGGCACCATGCGGCGGCCGGCGGCCTGGGCGCACAGGAAAACGCCGGTCAGGTTGATGTCGACGGCGCGGCGCCATTCCTCGGGGGTGACTTCCAGCGACGGCTTGTTGGCCGAGATGCCGGCGTTGTTGACCAGCACGTCGATGCCGCCCCAGGCCTGCTCGACCTGGGCGAAGGCGCGTTCGACCGCCTCGGCGTCGGTGACCGAGGCCTGCGCGGCCAGCGCTTGGCCGCCGGCCGCGCGCAGCCCGGCCACGGCCGCGTCCAGCGCTACCGGGTCCATGTCCAGCAGCGCCACCCGCGCGCCCTGGCGCACGAACGCCTCGGCCGTGGCGTAGCCGATGCCTTTGGCGCCGCCGGTGATCACCACGTTCTTGCCGCGCAGATCGGCGTGGCGTACTTCAGGGGTATTGTCCAAGTGCTTGCCTCTACAGATAGGGCCGCGGTCAGACCGCCAGCCATTCCTGGACCACGTCCTGGCGCTCATGCAACTGCGCGGGCGGTCCTTCGAAAACGATGCGGCCATGGCCCATCACGCTCACCCGCGTGGAGACCTTCAGCGCGATGGTCAGCTTCTGCTCGACCAGCACCACCGACACGCCGCGCTGGTGGATGTCGCGGATCACGTCGGCGATCACTTCCACGATCTTGGGCGCCAGGCCCTCGGTGGGTTCGTCGATCAGCATGACCTTGGGGTTGCCCAGGAGCGAACGGCACATGGTCAGCATCTGCTGTTCGCCGCCGGACAGGTTGCCGGCGCGGGTATTGCGGCGTTCCTTCAGGCGCGGGAAATAGCCGAACATCTGCTCGATGGTCCAGGCCGGCGCGTCGGGCCGGACGGGCTGTTCGCCCATGCGCAGGTTCTCGTCCACCGTCAGGTTGGCGAACACCTCGCGCTCCTCCGGCACGAAACCCAGTCCGGCGCGGGCGATCTCGAAAGGCCGCTTGTTGGTGATGTCGCGGCCTTCGATGGCGATGCGGCCGCCCGTCACGTCCACCAGCCCCATGATGCTTTTCATGGTGGTGGAGCGGCCGGCGCCGTTGCGGCCCAGCAGGCTGACCACTTCGCCGCGGCCCACCGTCAGGTCGATGCCGTGCAGGATGTGGCTCTTGCCGTAGTGCGCGTGCACGCCTTGCAGGGCCAGCAGGGGGGATTGCATGCTCATACCGTTTCCTCTCCCAGGTAGGCTTCGCGCACGCGGGCGTCGCCGCGGATCTCGGCGGGCGTGCCGGTGGCCAGGATCTCGCCGTACACCAGCACACTGATGCGGTCGGCCAGCGAGAACACCACCTGCATGTCGTGCTCCACGATCAGCAGGGTGCAGTCGCGCGTCACGTCCTTGATGAGTTCGACGGTGTAGTCGACCTCGTGCTGCGACATGCCGGCCATCGGCTCGTCCAGCAGGATCACCTTGGGCCGCGAGGCCAGCGTCATGCCGATTTCCAGCGAGCGCTGCTCGGAGTAGTTCAGGTCGCCCGCGGCGGTGTGCTGCTTGGGCGCCAGACGCACTTTTTCCAGCAACTGGTCGACGTTCTCGTTGACGGCGCGGTGGCGCGCGATGGGGCGCCAGAAGTTGTAGACCAGGCCGTGCATGCGCAGCACCGCCAGCCGCAGGTTCTCGCGCACCGACAGGCGCGGGAACACGTTGGTGATCTGGAACGAACGCGCCAGGCCGAGACGGTTGATGCGTTCGGGCGGCAGGCCGCCGATCGGGCGCGCGCGCAGGCTGATGTCGCCCGAGGTCGGCGCGAACGAGCCGGACATCAGGTGGAACAGCGTGGACTTGCCGGCGCCGTTGGGGCCGATGACGGCGTGGCGTTCGCCGGCCTCGACCTTCAGGTTGACGCCGCGGATGATCTGCGCGTCGCCGAAGGACTTGCGCACGTCGGTCAGGGTCAGGATCTCGTGGCTCATTTCGCGGTCTCCAGCACGGGCGCGGCCTCAGCCTCGCCGCGCCACAGGGCCAGCGCCCAGCGGCAGGCCAGGAGGCCCGCCGCGAACAGCGCCAGCGGCAGCAGCCAGGTCGACAGCGCCAGCGGCGCCCAGTCGTGGCCGAACAGGGAAATGGCGGGCCAGCCGGCATCGGGGTTCATCGCCAGCAGCGAGCGGTAGTCGCGCGCGAACATGCGTTGCAGCAGTTCCACCGAGAACACCGTGGCGCCGGTCAGCAGCAGGCCGCCGGCGACGGACACCGCGGCGCGCGGCAGCCAGTCGGCCAGCCCGCGCTGGCGCAGCGACCTGGCGGCGCGCTGCACCAGCCCGACCAGGCCGTCCGGCACGAACAGCATCACCAGCACGAACAGGATGCCCTGGTACAGCAGCCACGAACGGGTGATGTCGGCCAGCGTCTGCGACAGGAAGGTCAGGATCGAGGCGCCCAGCACCGGGCCGAGGAAGGCGTTGACGCCGCCGATGTAGGCGAACAGCACCGCGTCGGTCGACAGCTTGACCTCGAACAGCACGTAGTTGCCGGCCTCGATGTTCAATGCCTGCAGGCCGCCTGCGATGCCGGCGAACATGGCCGACAGCGCGAACACCATGGTCTTGAGCGTGTGCGGCCGGTAGCCCAGGTAGCGCAGGCGGTTGGCGTTTTCGCGCAGGCCCAGCGTCAGCCGGCCCAGCGGCGTGCGGGTCAGGCCATACAGCGCGGCCAGCGACACCAGCACCCAGGCCAGCACCAGGAAGTACACCTCGACGTCCGAGCCGAAGGTGAAGCCCCATGCTGGCATGCGCATGGCCGACAGGCCGGCCTCGCCGCCGAACACGCCCTTCAGGTGCGGCGCCAGCGCGTGCAGCAGCTCGGCCAGCGCCAGCGTGATCATCGAGAAGTAAACGCCGGCGCGCATGGTGGCGAACCAGCCCGCGACCAGGCCGAACAGCAGGCCGGCCACGCCGCCGGCCAGCGGCATCAGCGGCGTCGGCAACAGGCCCGCGCCGCCCAGCGCATTCATGGCGTGGATGGTGGCGAAGGTGCCGACGCCGAAGTAGGCCGCGTGGCCGAAGGACAGCATGCCGCCCTGGCCGGCCAGCAGGTTGAAGGCGCAGGCGAACAGCGCCGCGATCAGCATCTGCACCGCCGCGACCAGTTGGCCGGCGGGCAGCAGCCACGGCAGCGCGCACAACGCGGCCACGCAGGCGAGCAACAGCAGGCCGGCGGTGGCGCGGCGCGAGGAATTCTGGCTCATGCCTGTTCTCCCTTCAGGCCCGAGGGCTTGACCAGCAGCACCACCAGCATCAGCAGGAAGGGCAGGGTCGCCGCCAGGCTGGAGATCTTCACCGTCATCAGGCCGCCCACGCTCTCGGCCCACTCGCCGGCGCCGAACAGGCCGAACAGGGTCGCCAGGCTGGCGTCGATGCCGACCGAGAACGAGCTGATCAGGCCGATCAGCAGCGAGGCGATCATGGCGCCTTCAAGCGAGCCCAGGCCGCCCACGACCACCACCACGAACACCAGCACGCCCAGTTCCAGCGCCATGTTCGGATTGGTGGTGTAGAAGGCGCCCGCGACCGCGCCCGCCAGGCCGGCCATCGCCGCGCCCACGCCGAACACGCTCATGAACACCAGCGGCACGTTGTGGCCCAGCGCCTCGGCCATGCGCGGCCGATAGATGGCCGAGCGCACCACGATGCCGACGCGGGTGCGCGACAGCAGCAGGTAGATCACCGCGAACATCGCCAGCGACACGCCGCCCATCAGCAGGCGGTAGAACGGGTAGTCGGCGTCGAACACGCGGAAGGCCGCGAAGTTCAGGAACTGCGGCACGCGGTAGTCGACCGGGAAATCCCCGTAGAACAGCTTGATGAGTTCGGCGACGATGAACGCCAGGCCGAAGGTCACCAGCAGTTCCTGCGCGTGGCCGAACTTGTGCACGCGGCGCAGGAAGAAGCGCTCCACGCCCATGCCGAGCACGCCGGCGATGACGGTGGCCAGCACCAGCGCGGTCCAGAACCCGGTGACGGGCGTCAGGGTATAGGCGGCGTACGCGCCTATCATGTAGAACGAGGCGTGCGCGAAGTTGAGCACGCCCATCATTCCGAAGATCAGTGTCAGGCCCGCCGACACCATGAATAGCAGCAGGCCGTAAATCACGCCGTTCAACAGCGAGACGGTAAAGTATTCCATGTCCGCTCCAAAATCCTTGCGCGCAGGCGCCGGGCGCCTGGCGATCGATCACGCCCTGTTTTTTCCGGCCCCGCGCCGGTGAGCGTTTTATTGGCGAGTGGCCGCGGACGGCATGCCGTCCGCGGCCGTCGCGTCATCAGTCCGGGCGAACCATCTTGCAGGTGGCCTGCACCGGCGCGGACACGTCCGCGGCGGACAGCACCTTGACCGGCTCGAAGCCCATGTCGGTGCCGTCGGCCTTGTACTTGGCGTTCTTGCCGACCTTGGACACCACCATTGGCAGTTGCACCTGGTGGTCTTCGGCGCGCATGGTGTAGGTGCCCAGCGGCGAGGTGTAGGTGACCTTCTCCAGCGCGCGCGCCAGGTCCGGCACCGACAGCTTGCCGTCCTTGGGCTTGACCTGCTTGAGCGCTTCGCCCAGGAAGGTGATGCCGATCACGGTCTGCGGCTCGGTGTAGCTGGGGTAGTGGCCGGTCTTGGCCTTGTAGTCCTCGGCGAACTTGGCGCCTTCCTCGCCCGCGGCCTCGATGTTGTAGGGGTGGGCGATGTAGTGGCCCAGCGCGACCTCGCCGGCGTTGGCGAGGTTGCCGACCTGGTCCAGGAACACGGTGGCGAAACGCACCTTCAGGCCGGCCGATTGCGTGGCCTTCATCAGCAACAGCAGGTCGTTGGACCAGTTGCCAGTGATGACGGTGTCGGGATTGGCCGAGCGGATGCGGGCCACGTAGGGCGCGAAGTCCTGGATCTTGTTGACTTCGTGCAGCGTCTTGCCGACCACTTCATAGCCGTACTGCTTGGCGAAGCGCTCGGTGGCGCCTTCCATGTCCTGGCCCCAGGAGTAGTTCTGGTTGATGGCGTAGACGCGCTTGCCCAGCGTGCCGTCGGCCGACATGACCGACGCCAGCGCCTTGACGCGCAGGTCGGCGTTGGTGGTGAAGCGGAAGTGGTAGAAGTGGCACTTCTGGCCGGTCAGTTCCAGGGCCTCGCCGCCCACGTTCAGGAACACCACTTCCTTGCCGGGATTGCGCAGGTTGTGCTTGCGCACGTCCTCGGTGAGCTGGCCGGAGATGGCCGACGACGAGCCCTGTACCAGGATCTGCACGCCTTCGGCGGCCGCGGCGCGGAAGCGGTCGGAGGCGCCCACCGGGCCGCCCTGGTTGTCGAACTCGACCAGTTCGAGCGGCTGGCCGTTCCAGCCGCCGGCGGCGTTGATGCGGTCCAACTGGTACTTGACCGCGGCGCGGAACATCAGGCCGGTCGAGGCCTGCGGGCCGGACAGCGTCTCGATCAGGCCGATCTTGACGGGCGCGGCCTGGGCCGATGCGGCAATGCCGGCCAGGCACAACAGGCCGGTGGTGAAAGCCAATTTCATGCGTGTCTCCTCCGTGGAACGGGAGTGGTAGGTCCGTGAATCAAGCAAGCGCGCTTAGGAATGCGGCTCTTCTATGCCCAGGAAGCGGGCAATTTCGGTGAGTTGTCCTTCCAGCATGTAGAGGCCGGGATGGGTGCGGCAGCCGCGTGCGGCCGCGGCGCGCAGCAGCGGCGTGTCGACGCGGCTCATGACGGCGTCGGCCACCACGGCGCCGGGCGCCAGGGCATCCAGCGGGAAGGGCAGGGGATCGTTGTCGTCCAGGCCCAGGGTGGTCGCGTTGATGGCGATGTCACAGGGCTCGGGACGCGGGCCGGCCACACTGATGGCCAGGCCGGGATAGTGGCGCGCCAGGCGCTCGGCAAACGCCTCGGCCTTGCCGCGCGAACGGTTGTACAGGCGCAGGCTGGCCGGGCCGGCCTCGGCGATGGCGCAGGCGATGGCCTTGCCGGCGCCGCCCAGGCCCGCCAGGTAGACGTGGCGGCCGGCGGGCTCATGGCCCTGGCCGCGCAGGCCGGCGACGAAGCCCAGGCCGTCGAAGTTGCCGCCGGTCAGGCAGCCGTCGCGCAGCCGCACGGCGTTGACGGCGCCGATCAGTTCGGCGGCGGGGGTGAGGGCGTCGCACAGCGCGGCGGCGCTTTCCTTGTGGGGCACGGTGACCACCAGTCCGCCCAGGTTGGCCAGGCCGCGCAGGCCCGCGAACAGGCCGGGCAGGCCGGCGGCGGCCACGTGGAACGGCACCATGACGGCGTCGATGCCGCGCTCGCGCAGCAGGGCGTTGAGCCGCTGGGGCGTCTTGACGTGCGCGATCGGGTCGGCCGCGATCGCGAATACGGTTGTGCTGCCGGTGATTTCCACCTGGTTGTCCCCTGCCTGTCATGCGGCCGTTGGCCGTGTTTTTCCGACCCGCTTGCCTGAAATCGCCAGTTGCTTTACGCTTTCAACACAAGTTGTCAGGCAACTTTATTAAATTGTCCGATAAATCATAGGGCAAGCGTTTTTCCCGTGTCAAGCGATGCATTTGGCGGTTCAATCGAACCGTCGGCGGCGCCCCGGGAGCGGGCGCGTGCCCCCGAAAAAGCGCTTTGGAGACAGCATGATTTCGTTCGAAGGACAGGTAGTGGCCATCACCGGCGCCGGCAATGGCATCGGTCTGGCGACCGCGCGGCTGATGGCCGCCCATGGCGCCCGGCTGGTGCTCACCGACATCGACAAGGCGCGCCTGGACGAGGTGGCCGCCGAGCTGGACGCCAGCGGCCAGCGGGTGTTCGTGCACGCGCTGGACGTGGCCGCCTCGCATGATTGCGACAGGGTGCTGGAACGCGCCGCGCAGCATTTCGGCGGCATCGACCACCTGGTGCATTGCGCCGGCATCTACCCCGAGCAACTGGTCAAGGACACCAGCGACGAGGCCTGGAAGAAGCTCATGGGCGTCAACCTGGACGGCACCTTCTACGTGTGCCGCGCCGCCCAGCGCCACCTGCGCCAGAACGGCTCGATCGTGCTGTTGACGTCACTGGCGGCGCAGCGCGGCAGCTACGCGCACGCGGCCTATTCGGCCTCCAAGGGCGCGGTGCAGAGCTTCACCCGCAGCCTGGCGCTGGAGCTGGCGCCGCAGATCCGCGTGAACGCGGTGGCGCCCGGGATCATCGCCACCTCCATGACGCACGACCTGATCGGCCAGAAGGGCGCGCAGTTGCTGGAGAGCACGCCGTTGCGGCGCTTCGGCACGGCCGAGGAAATCGCCGGCGCGATCGCCTTCCTGTGCTCGCCGCTGGCCGGTTTCGTGACGGGCGAGGTGATGCAGGTGAACGGCGGCATCTATATCGCGTAAAGTCTGAAACGGCCGTGCCCTTGATTCCGGCAAAATCCTATAATTTTCAAGGGCGCCGCCGCAGTGAAACGTCGAGAATTCCTATAACCACGGGCCGGCGCGTCCCAGGGGCTTCCCCGCCGCGAGCCGCCTTCACGTTTTAACGATTCCCCATGCAGCCCACTCAAGCACAGGACTCCGACCCGCAGCGCGCCGCGCCCAGGCATTCGCTTTCGGCGGGCGTGGCCGACGCGCTGGCCGAGCAGATCCGCCAGGGCACGCTGGCGCCCGGCGACCGCCTGCCCACCGAAAAGCAGTTGACCGAGATCTATTCGGTCAGCCGCGCCGTGGTGCGCGAGGCGCTGGCGCGCCTGAAATCCGAAGGCCTGATCACCTCGCAGCAAGGCAGCGGCGTGTTCGTCGACCCGAACTTCCAGCGCAACGCCTTCCGCATCGCCGCGCCCACGCCGGGCGACAACCAGGACCTGGAGCACATCCTGGAGCTGATGCTGTCGATCGAAGTCACCGCCGCGCGCTACGCGGCGCAGCGCCGCACCGAACCCGACCTGAAGAAGATGCGCCAGGCGCTGGTGGGCATGGAGTACGCGCTCATCAACGACAAGCTGGGCGACGAAGAGGACTACCAGTTTCACCAGGCCATCGTGCAGGCCACGCACAACCCGCACCTGGTGGCCCTGAACGACTACCTGGAAGCGAATGTGCGGCGCGTCATCCGCAGCGCGCGCAACAACACGGCGCGCATGTATGCCGAGCGCATGGCGGCCGTGCAGAGCGAACACCAGGCGATCTTCGCCGCCATCGAGGGCGGGGATCCCGATGCCGCCGGCAAGGCCGCCGAGCAGCACCTGCGCAACGCCGCCGACCGCCTGCGGTTGTTCCAGGCGGAACGTTCGCCGCCGGTCTGACGCGGCCATCGGGCGCCTCGGCGCCCCGGCCACGCCGCCGGCGTCCGGGCCCGCCGGCGTCCGCCGCGTTCAGGCGAAGGTCTGTTCCATCTCGCGACGGAACTGCACCGCGGCCGAACGATCGTCGTATTCCACGTCGCTCCAGCGGATCGCCTGCGACTGCCGCACCGCGTGCTTGAGCTTGACCTGGTGCGACAGGCCCAGCGGCAGGTAGCCTTCGTCGACCGAGTCGCGCGCCGGCATCAGCCGGCCGTACACGGTGTAGCCGCCTTCGCCGTCCAGCAACTGCCCGGCCTGCAGATCGCGCTTGGCCGTGGCCACCACGTCGCCATGCCAGCCGGCCGGCGCCCCCGTGGGCTCGCGCCGCAGGCCGACGCTGGCCACGCTGATGCCCAGTTCCAGGCCGATCAGGTGATACGGTTTGTACATGGCGGTGTAATTGCCGCTGGGATCGGTGACCAGGCCATATTCCTTGAAGCAGCGCCGCACGTAGTCGCTGTCGGCCGCCAGCGTCACGTACACGCCCCAGCGCAGGTCGCGGAACACGGGCCGGCCGTCGCGTTCGAGCGAGGAAATCACTTCCACCTGGCCGCGGTGGTGCAGGATGCCGCCATCCTCGCGCGGCCGCAGCACGCGGGCCAGGTCGTCCACGCCGCAGGGCGGGAAATGCAGGCCGGACGGCGAGGGCAGCAGGCCCGTGGCGTTGGACACCGCCGCCATCTCGATGGCGCTCTTGGTGCCGTCCAGGAAACTGTTGAACATCTGCGCGTTGAAGTCGCCGGCCGCCACCATCTCGGCGGTGAAGCCGTAGTACGGCCAGACGGTGTCGGGCGTGGAAGTGTGGAACTCGGGCAGGTACTTGGTGCCCTTGCCGGCCGCCATCACCTCGAAGCCTGCCGCGCGCGCCCAGTCCACCATCTCGCAGATCAGCGCCGGCTGGTCGCCGTAGGCCAGCGAATAGACGATGCCGGCTTCGCGCGCGCGTCGCGCCAGCAAGGGGCCCGCCAGCGCGTCGGCCTCGACGTTGACCATGATGATGTGCTTGCCGTGCTCGCAGCAGGCCAGCACGTGGCCGATGCCGGCGGCCGCCTGGCCGGTGGCGTCGATGACGATGTCGACCTCGGGGCTGGCGATCACGGCGAGCGGATCGTCAGTGAAGTAGACCTTGCCGTTCTTGAGCGCGTCTCCCGGGCTGGCGGCATTGAGCGCCGTCGCCGGCCAGCCGACGCGGGTGAGCGCGGCGCGGGCGCGGTCGGGCGTCAGGTCGGCCACCGCCACCAGCCGCATGCCGGGCGTGCGGGGGGCCTGGCTCATGAACATCGCGCCGAACTTTCCGGCGCCCAGCAGCGCTACGCGCAAGGGCTTGTGGTCGGCTTCTCGCTGCTTGAGCAGTCGGTGCAGATTCATGGTGCAGGCTCCTCCAGAGGTGGGGATACAGCACCACAGGATAGTCCCAACCCCGGCCGCTGAACAGGGCCGGCCACCCCGCCGTCAGGATGTCATCCGGCCGTCATTCGTCGGCCGTATACAGCTCGCCCGCCAGCACGTTGCGCCAGTTGCCCCAGGTGATGCGCGGACGGTCGGTGACCTGGCGGTTGTAGGGCGCGTCGAACAGGATGTGCTTCCAGCGCGGCTTGACGGCGCCTTGTATCAACGGCTTGTCGTCGATCAGCAGATTGCCGTGCACCAGGGTCTTGTCCTTGGTCAGGATCAGCCGGCTGGTGGCCTCCCGTCCCAGGTGCTTCTCGACCCACAGGTATTTCTCGGCGACGCAGTTCTCGAACTGCGACAGCGGCGAGGTGCAGATGCGCACGTCCAAGCCCAGCGCCAGCAGTTCCTTCACGGCTTCCAGCGCCCCCGGCACCGGCGGCAGGTTGCGGATGAAGCCGGGCGCGGTGTAGATGGCCTCGGCCATGCCGCGCAGCTCGGGCGCGTAGTCCTCGCGGATGTAGAAGGACTTGCGGTCCTCGAACGCCACCGGCGCGATGCCGGGGTGGCGCGCGCGCCAGGCGTCGATGAAGGCATGTTCGAAGTCGGCCAGCACGCCGTCTTGGTCGAGCAGGATGATCATGGAGATCCTAAGTCGTTGCGACGCGCTCGATTGTGCCAGAGCACCGGGTCGTGGCCTCAGTCCGGCTGCGGTTTCGAACGGGCGACGACGCGGTAGCGGCTGCCGCCCTCGGTGGATTCGGACGCCACCAGCACCATGCGGTCATAGCGCCAGGTCACGGGCGGCGGGGCGTCGGCCGGCGGGTCGTTGCGCTCGATGTTGCGCAGCAGCGTGACGTGGGGGCGGAAGGGCTGCGTCGGCGGCGCGAAGCCGAACGCCGACAGCCAGAGCCACAGGCCGTC
This sequence comes from Achromobacter sp. EB05, assembly GCF_044232075.1. NCBI lineage: Bacteria > Pseudomonadati > Pseudomonadota > Betaproteobacteria > Burkholderiales > Alcaligenaceae > Achromobacter > Achromobacter sp. EB05. The sequence continues at coordinate 5,756,605 of NZ_CP155917.1, read as the reverse complement.
GTGGCTGGCCTGCAGCGAATCCGGAGTCTGCGCGGGCCCGGCCCAGAGAATGCGGGGGCGGGCGAAGACGCCGTAACGGTCCAGGATGACGGTGCCGGGCTGCAGGCGATGGTAGGGGGTGGCGTCGATGAGTTCGTCGGCGATCTCCTTTTCCACGGAGCCCAGGAAGGCCAGCGTCATGTGCAGGGTTTCCGTGCGCATGGCGCGGCCATGGCTGTGCGGCTGGGCCTGGGCGGCCCAGGTGGATAGCGTGTCAGCCAGGTCAGGCTCGGGCCAGAGGGCGTAGAAGAGGCGGAGGGTCGACATGGCGGAGATTGTAGGGTGTTGTTGGTTGTCGCGAATGGAGTAGGTTCTTGAGGCGCGCGTGTCGGGGTCGGTGGGGGATGGCGGGGCTACGATTGCGGTCCGGAGCGTTCGCTCCGGACTGCCCCTTCGTCATCCTCGTCCGCCTTCGGCTCCCTTGTATCTTGATCCCTGGGATGGTTAGCTACCATTCCATGAGAGGCAGGTGAGTTTCTTTGGCTCCCGAGGGACTTAACCCTGTTCCGTAGACCAAACCCCTGTCTCTCACCTCTGACGCCATCGCGGACACTGGACGGTAGCCTAGGGCTGATTGACCCTGCATGCACAAGGTAAGTGGGCGCAGTTGGCATACTTTCTTGTATGAGGGGGTATGAACGATGATCTATCTGGGTATTGATGTCTCCAAGCTGAAGCTGGACTGCACGTTGTTGCTGGATCCAGAGAACGACAAGCGCAAGAGCAAGGTTGTGCCTAATAGTCGGGACGGAGTGCACGAACTGGTTCGATGGTGCGCCAAGCACGGGGTGGGAGCCGACCAGGCCCATGCCGTGCTGGAAGCCACGGGCCCGTATCACGAGCAGGCCGCCACGACGCTGCATGACGGCGGCATCGCGGTGTCGATCGCCAACCCGGCCAGCGTGCACGACTTCAGTCGGGCAATGGCGATGCGCTCCAAGACAGATGCACTCGATAGCCTGGTGTTGGCTCGTTATGGCGTGGCGATGAGGCCTGGTGCTTGGCAGCCCCCGCCGGCACATGTGCGCGAGCTACGCGCCTTGATTACCCAGCTGGACGCGCTGTCCAAGGATCGGCTGCGCACGATGAACCGCCAAGAGAAGATCGAGGCCAGTTCGGCCTCGGAGCTGGTGGAGCGTTCGATCAGTGACACCCTGAGCTTCTATGACAAGGAGATCGCTCGCCTGGAGAAGGCCATCGATGACCACATCGACCGGCACCCTGACCTGAAGGACGACACCAAGCTGTTGTCCTCCATCCCCGGGGTCGGCCCGAAGGTGGCCAGAACCATGCTGCGAGTGATGCGCATGCACCAGTTCAAGTGCGCCGAGGATCTGGCGGCATATCTAGGCCTGGTGCCGGTGCGGAGACAGTCGGGCACGTCGCTACGCGGGCGCAGCCGCATGTCCAAGGCAGGTCCCGCTGATGTACGGGCCAAGGTGTATATGGCCGGCGTTGTTGCTTCCAAACACAACCCCCATGTGCGGGCGTTATATCAACGGCTGCTGGCGGCGGGCAAGACCAAGATGTCGGCGCTGGGTGCTTGCATGCGCAAGGTGGTACATCTGTGCTTCGGTGTGCTCAAGACGCGGCAGCCTTACAGACCTGACTACGCTTTTTCTACTTGACGGCCAAGACGGTATCTACGGTTTCCGCCGGGCGCATCTACACGCCCCGCCATCCCCACCGACCCCGCCACGCGCTCGCGATGAGACGTAATGACGGTCTCTGGGGCGAGCTGTGTGCTTGGCGTTTTGGCGCACATCGGAGCTGGAGGGAGGGTCTTGCGGGGCCCGCCGCAAGCCGGCCGCGCGGGCGGCCTTTTGCGGCTTACGTGGTGTCTTGCGTCGGGATGATGACGCTCTCGCGTGTGGAAAGGCCCCCCATCCGATGCTATTGCACGGCTATCGGCACCACGAAAAGGGCGCTATCCGGTGCGATTGCGCGGCTGCCAGCACCACGACTGTTGTCGGCGGCGCACGCGCTCGTCACGCGCAAGCCAGCCCTCAACGCGCCGCCATTACCGCCTCCCCCTTCGGAGCGGAACCACCAGAAAACCGCTCGCCACCCGCGCGCAGCGCACCCGCTTCACTTTCAGATGCACAGACGCCTATCGTGGCCGCCCGCGCGGCCGCGATGGGCAGCCCCGCAAATTCCCTTCCCCGCACCCGGCTCTAGCAGCGCGACAAGCCCAGACGCTCGTAGCCCCTCGGGCGGACGGCCCCGATGGCGGGCAACCTCGATGCGCCCGACGGAATCCGAAGGAGTCGCCGAAGGCGAGGACGAGGATGAGGCAGGGGAAGTCCGGAGCGAACGCTCCGGACCGCAATCGTGGGCGCCCGCCATCGGGTCCGCCCGCCCGAGGGGCGACCTACGAAGACCGACTCATCATCGCTAACAGCACCTAACGCAATGCTCGAGCAATGAACAACTAACGATTGGCCGCCACAGCCTCCGCCCCAGGCACCGGATTCCCCCACCCGCCCCCGATCGCCCGAATCAGATCCACCGCCGACCGCGCCTGCTCGCCGCTCAACTGCACCGCCACCCGCTGCTGCAGCAGCACGCTGCGGTCCGCCTCGATCACGTCGAGATAGCTGATCGAGCCTTCGCGGTATTGCGTGTGCGAGAGCTTGGCGGCGCGGGCCGAGGCCTCCACCGCGGCGTCCTGCGCGCGGGTCTGGTCGGCCAGGATGCGCAGGTTGGACAGGTTGTCCTCGACTTCGCGGAAGGCGTTCAGGACCGTCTGGCGGTACACCGCCACGTCTTCCTCGTACACCGCGCGGGCGCGGTCCAGGCCGGCCTGGCGGCGGCCGCCGTCGAAGATCGGCATCGACAGCGCGGCGCCGACCAGCGGGCCCAGCAGGAACGTGCGGCTCGACCATTGGAACAGGTTGCCCAGCTCCGACGACTCGTAGCCGAACGCGCCCGTGATGTCCAGGCGCGGGAAGAACGCCGACTTGGCCGCGCCCACACGGGCATTGGCGGCAGCCATGGCGCGCTCGGCCGCGGCGATGTCGGGGCGGCGTTCCAGCAGCGTCGACGGCAGGCCGGCCGGGATCGACAGCGCCACCTTCTCGATCGGCTTGGGCGGCATCGCGAACTCCGACGGCGCGCGGCCCAGCAACACGGCCAGCGCGTGTTCGCCGGCGGCGCGGCGGCGGTCGATCCCCAGCGCTTCCGATTGGGCCGAGGCCAGCTCGGCCTTGGCGCGCGCCAGGTCCAGCTCGCTGATGTCGCCCGCGTCATAGCGGCGCTGGATCAGTTGCAGCGTCTCGGTGCGCAGTTGCACCGTCTGGCGGTACAGCGCGGCTTCGGCGTCCTGCTCGCGCACCAGGAAATAGGTGGTGGCGACATCGGCCTGCAGCGCCAGCAGCACCGAGCGGTACAGCGCCTCGCTCTGCTGCGCATCGGCGGTGGCGGCGTCGGCGGTGGAGGCGACGCGGCCGAACAGGTCGGCCTCGTACGACACCGTGCCTTGCGCGCGCCAGGTGGTCACCGGCCGCGTCGGCGTGCCGTCAGGCAGGCCTTGCGACACCGCCGAGGGGCGCTGGCGGTTCGGGCCGAAGCCCGCGTCCAGGCTGGGGAAGAAGCCGGCGCGGGCCTCGCGTTGCAGCGCGCGGGCCTGCGTCAGGCGGGCGGCGGCGGCCTGCAGGTTCTGGTTGGCCTTCAGGGCCTCCTCCTGCAACTGGTTCAGGCCTTCGTCGCCGAACACCTTCCACCATTCGCCGCGCAACTGCTCTTCCGAGGGTTGGGCGGTCTTCCAGGTGCCCGCTTCCGAGGCGGGCAGGGCGGCTTCCTTGTAGGCCGCCGGCGTGGCGGCCGCGGGCCGTTCGTAGGTCGGACCCACCGCGCAGCCGGCCAGCACGAGCAGGACGGCAAGCAGGGCGGAACCGCGGATCAGTCTTTTGGTCTTCATGACGATTCTCTTGGGCGCGCGCCCCGCCGTTCGGGACGGGACGCGCTGGCTATTTTTGCGGGCCGGATCAGGCGTTGTGCTGCGGCGCGGGCGGCGCGTGCGGGTCGATGTGCGGCACGCACACGGGCGCTTCGTGCGGCGCGGCCGAGTGCAATTTCTTGCCGCCCATCGAACGCAGCAGCACGTAGAACACCGGCGTCAGGAACAGGCCGAACAGCGTCACGCCGAGCATGCCGAAGAACACCGCGACCCCCATGGCGTGGCGCATTTCCGAACCGGCGCCGGACGACAGCACCAGCGGCACCACCCCCATGATGAAGGCGATCGACGTCATCAGGATCGGACGCAGGCGCAGGCGGCTGGCCTCGATTGCGGCTTCCAGCGGCGAGCGGCCGTTCATTTCCAGCTCGCGGGCGAATTCCACGATCAGGATCGCGTTCTTCGCCGACAGCCCCACCAGCACCATCAAGCCGATCTGGGTGAAGATGTTGTTGTCGTTGCCCGTCAGGTAGACGCCCGTCAGTGCCGCCAGAATGCTCATCGGCACGATCAGGATCACGGCCAGCGGCAGGGTCAGGCTTTCATACAGCGCGGCCAGCACCAGGAACACCAGCAGCACGCTGATCGGGAACACCCACAGGCCGGCGTTGCCCGCCAGGATCTGCTGGTACGTCAGGTCGGTCCACTCGAACTTCACGCCGCGCGGCAGGGTTTCCGCCGCCACGCGCTCGGCCGCGGCCTGCGCCTGGTTGGTCGAGTAGCCCGGGGCCGGACCGCCGTTGATGTCGGCGGCGGTGTAGCCGTTGTAGCGCACCACCATTTCCGGACCGAAGGTCTGCTTGACCGTCACCAGCGACGACAGCGGCACCATGTCACCCGCCGCATTGCGGGTCTTGAGCTGCAGGATGTCGTCGGCGTGGGCGCGGAACGGCGCATCCGCCTGGGCCCGCACCTGGAACACGCGACCGAACCGGTTGAAGTCGTTGACGTACATCGAACCGAGGTAGATCTGCATGGTGTCGAACACTTCCGTCACCGGCACGCCCAACTGCTTGGCCTTGACCCGGTCCAGGTCGACGTCCAACTGCGGCACGTTGATCTCGTAGCTCGAGAACGCCGGGCCCAGTTCGGGCGTCTGGCGCGCCTTGGCCAGGAACGCCTGCTTGGCCTTGTCCAGCTCGGCATAGCCCAGCGCCGAGCGGTCTTCCAGTTGCAGCTTGAAGCCGCCCAGCGTACCCAGGCCGAGCACCGGCGGGGGCGGGAACACGGCGATGAACGCCTGCTGGATGGCGCCGAACTTCTGGTTCAGCGACGCGGCGATGGCGTTGCCCGACAGCGCCGCGCCCTTGCGCTCTTCGAACGGCTTGAGCGTCACGAACACGATGCCGGCGCTCGAGCTGTTGGTGAAGCCGTTGATCGACAGGCCCGGGAAGGCGATGGCGCTCTGCACGCCAGGCTCCTTCAGGGCGATGTCGCTCATCTGGCGGATCACCTCTTCGGTGCGGTCCAGCGAGGCGCCGTTGGGCAACTGCGTGAAGCCGATCAGGTACTGCTTGTCCTGCGCCGGCACGAAGCCGCCGGGAACCAGGTACGACACGCCGATGGTGGCGGCCACCAGCACCGCATAGACGCCCATGGCGCCGGCCTTGCGGCGGATCACGCCGGACACGCCCACGCCGTAGTTCTCCGAGGCGCGGCCGAACATGTTGTTGAACCAGTTGAAGAAGCGGCCGAACACGCGGTTCATGCCCCGCGTCAGCCAGTCCGGCTTGTCGTGGTGGCTCTTGAGTAGCAGGGCCGACAGGGCCGGCGACAGCGTCAGCGAGTTGAAGGCCGAGATCACCGTCGAGATGGCGATGGTCATGGCGAACTGCTTGTAGAACTGGCCGGTCAGGCCCGTCATGAACGCCAGCGGCACGAACACCGCGCACAGCGTCAGCGCGATGGCGATGATGGGGCCGCTCACCTCGCGCATGGCGCGATAGGTTGCATCCCGCGGGCTCAGGCCCGCCGCGATGTTGCGCTCGACGTTTTCCACCACCACGATCGCGTCGTCGACCACGATCCCGATGGCCAGCACCATCCCGAACAACGACAGGGCGTTGATGGAATAGCCGAACATCAACAGCAGGCCGAACGTACCCACGATCGACACCGGCACCGCCAGCAGCGGGATGATGGACGCGCGCCAGGTCTGCAGGAACAGGATAACTACCAGCACCACCAGGGCGATGGCTTCCAGCAGCGTGTGCACCACGGCCTCGATACTGGAACGCACGAACTGGGTCGGGTCGTATTCGATGCGGTATTCCACGCCCGGCGGGAAGTCCTGGGCCAGCTCGACCATGGCGGCGCGCACTTGCGACGACACGTCCAGCGCGTTGGCGCCCGGCGATTGCATGATGCCCATGCCCACCGCCTGCTTGTTGTCCAGCAGCGAACGCAGGCCGTATTCCTGGGCATCCAGTTCCACGCGGGCCACGTCGGACAGGTGCGTCACGGCGCCGTCGGGCGAGGTCTTGAGGATGATGTCGCGGAATTCCTCTTCGGTCTGCAGGCGGCCGCGCGCATTCACGTTCAGTTGCAGCGGCACGTCGCCCTGGGTGGGGGAAGCGCCGATCACGCCGGCGGCGACCTGCACGTTCTGCTCGCGGATGGCCGCGACCACTTCGGCGGCGGTCATGCCGCGCTGCGCGACCTTCTGCGGGTCGAGCCACACGCGCATCGAGTAGTTGCCCGCGCCCCACACCGTCACTTCACCCACGCCGGTAATGCGCGCCAGGCGGTCCTTGATGTTCAGGATCGCGTAGTTGCGCAGGTAGGTGATGTCGTAGCGGTCGTTGGGCGAGATCAGGTGCACCACCAGCGTCAGGGTGGGCGAGCTCTTGGTGGTCGTGACGCCCAGCCGCTGCACGTCCGGCGGCAGGCGCGGCAGCGCCTGCGACACGCGGTTCTGCACCAGTTGCTGCGCCTTGTCCGGATCCACGCCCAGCTTGAAGTTGACGGTCAGCGTCAGGTTGCCGTCGCTGTTGGCCTGCGACTGCATGTACAGCATGTTTTCCACGCCGTTGATGGATTCCTCCAGCGGCGAGGCGACGGTTTCGGCGATGACCTTGGGGTTGGCGCCCGGATACTGCGCGCGCACCACCACCGAGGGCGGAACCACTTCCGGGTATTCCGAGATCGGCAACTGGAACATGGCCAGCAGGCCGCCCAGCAACACCAGCACGGACAACACCCCGGCGAAGATCGGCCGGTCGATGAAGAATTTCGAGATATTCATGAACGTTCTCGTTCTGCTTTGCGGTTCACCGGCGGCTTAGTTGGCGGCCGCCGTCTTGACCGGGTTGCGTTGCGCCGCGACCATCGGCACCACGGTCGGGCTCACGGCGTCGCCGGGGCGCACGCGCTGCAAGCCATTGACCACGATGCGTTCGCCTGGGGCCAGGCCGGAGTCCACGACCCGCAGGCCTTCCTGGTTGGCGCCCAGCTTGACCTGGCGGTAGTTGGCGTGGTTCTTGTCGTCCAGCACCAGCACGTAGCGTTTGTCCTGGTCGGTGCCGATGGCCTTCTCGTCGATCAGCACGGCGCTGCGCGGCTCGCTGCCGCCCAGGCGGATGCGGGCGTACAGGCCGGGCAGCAGGGTGCCGTCGGCGTTGTCGAACTCGGCGCGCACGCGGATGGTGCCGGACGTGGCGTCCAGGCGGTTGTCCACCGATTGCACGAAGCCGGTGCGCGAATAGCCTTCCTCGTTGGCCAGGCCCAGCTCGACCGGCACCGAGCCGGCCTTGCCGTTGCGGGCCGGGTTCACGTACTTCAGGAAGGTCTGTTCGTCGACGTCGAACGAGGCGTACATCTTCGAGACCGACACCAGTGTGGTCAGCGGCACCGAGGTGGCGCCGGCGGCGACCACGTTGCCCACGGTGACTTCCGCGCGCGACACGCGGCCGGCGACCGGCGCCTCGATGCGGGTGTAGCCCAGGTTGAGCTTGGCGTAGTCGAGCGCGGCCTGCGCGCCCTGCAGGTTGGCCGCGGCTTCACGCGCGGCGTTCTGCTTTTCCTCAAAGTCGCGGCGGGCGATGGCGTTGTCGGCCAAGAGGCGCTGGCCGCGCGCCAGTTCGGTGGCCGTATACGAGGCGCGGGCCTTGGCGGCGGTCAGGGCGGCGGCGGCGCGGTCCACTTCGGCCGCGTAGGGGCGCGGATCGATGGTGAACAGCACGTCGCCCTTCTTGACGATGCTGCCGTCCTGGAAGTGCACGGCGGTCAGGGTGCCGGAGACCAGCGGACGGATGTCCACGCGGTCGATGGCTTCCAGGCGGCCGGAATAGCGCTGCCAGTCGACGATGGTCTTGTTGACCACTTCCGCCACTTCGACAGGGGGCGCGGCGGGCGCGCCCTGCGCCTGGGCCGCATTGGCGCCCGCCGGGGCGCGAAACAGGGCGTAGCCACCGCCGGCCGCGATGACGGCCGCGAAAACGACGAGCATAGCAATACGATTACGCGAAACCATGATGTTCCTTGTGGGTGATGTCGGGGTGAAGCGCGCTTGCCGGGGACCGCGGGGGGGCGGGGAGGCGGCGGGGGCGGGCATCGCGGCGGGTCTGGCAGTCCTGAAACACCGATGTCATATTGCAGTGCAACATGCAACGCGGTTACGCTTCCCTGGTGAAATCCGTCTATTTGGGGACGGGTTTTACCGGGATCGGAATCTGAGGATTGACAGGCCCTGGGATGGCGCCGGGCGGCACGGGCACTTCAAGATGGTTTGCATTCTGAGTGTTTTACGGGCGCGGATAAACACTGCTATCTCGGCAACACTGTTCGGTGGATTTGTCTAATCCCGGGCGGTTTCGGGTTATGCTCCGTACACCCCGACCAAATTGCCCTTAAAGGACACCGTCGCCATGGACCGTTTTCAGGCTATGCAGGTGTTTGTGCGCGTCGTGGACGCCAATAGCTTCACCCGGGCGGCCGACAGCCTCTCGCTTCCGCGCACCACCGTCACCACCATCATCCAGAACCTCGAACGCCTGCTGGGCGTGCGCCTGCTCAACCGCACCACCCGCCGCATCGGCCTTACGCCTGATGGCGCCGGCTATTACCAGCACTGCGTGCGCATCCTGGCCGACGTCGAGGAAACCGAGGCCTGCTTCCAGGAAGCGGCGCTGCGCCTGAAGGGGCGGCTGCGCATCGACGTACCGACCTGTATCGGCCGGCTGATCCTGATTCCCTCATTGTGTGATTTCCACGACAAGTACCCCGACGTCGAGCTGGTGCTCGGCCTGGGCGACCGGCCGGTGGACATGGTGCAGGAGGCCGTCGACTGCGTCATCCGCGCCGGCGACCTGGAGGATTCCAGCCTGGTGGCGCGCCGCATCGGCACGCTGCAGACCGTGACCTGCGCCTCGCCGACCTACGTCGCCCGCCACGGCATGCCGCAGACCATCGAGGAACTGCGCAACCACCACGCGGTGCATTATTTCTCCAGCCGCACCGGCCGCAACTGCGCCTGGGACTTCAAGATCGACGGCAAGCACCAGGAAGTGGACATGCGTGGCACCGTGGCGGTGAACGAAGCTGGCGCGTACCTGGACTGCGGCCTGAAGGGCTTCGGCCTGATCCAGACGCCGCGCTACATGGCGCTGCCGTACCTGCAGTCGGGCGAGCTGATCGAGGTGCTGCCGCAATGGAAGCCCAGCGCCACCGCGATCTCGGTGCTGTATCCGCAAAGCCGCCAGCTTTCGCCCAAGGTGCGCGCGTTCGCCGACTGGGCGGCCGAACTGTTCGCCAGTTGCCCGCTGCTCAGCGGCCGCGACGAGACCGATCCGGCCGCCGCCAGTTGCGGCGTGTTCCAGCAGCGCCAGATCAGCCCCGCCAGGCAGATGGCCGTGGCCGGCGTGGCCGCCGCCAACGAGCCCATGCCGCGCCGCCGCTCCGCGCGCGAAGAGGCCGCCGAATACGCCCTGTAGACGGGGCTCGGCGGTCCGCGTGGCGGGCGCTAAAGCGTCCGCCACGCTGGCAAGTCGCCGGCAAAATCCAGCAACACCGGGAAACCCCGTAGTAAATACGGGGCTTGTGTCCCTCGTATTTCGCGAAACGTCTGTATAGTCCGACAGTCAAAGCCTCAACGCATTCACTGTCGATCCGCTCTATGCAGCCTGTACTCCCCGCCTACCTGATCGCCCGTTGGCTTTTGCTGCTCGTCCTGTTGGCGGGGGTATATTTCCTCAGCGGCTTCCTGGTCCCCGCGCTGGCCGCGCTGATCATCGGCCTGGCCAGTTGGCCGCTTTACCAGCGCCTGGTCGAGCGCTGCGGCGGCCGCACCGCGCTGGCCGCGTCGCTGGCGCTGCTGGTGGTGATCGTGGTGCTGATCGTGCCGCTGTCGCTGGCGCTGTCGTACGCCATTAAGGAAGCCAGCACCTTCTTCGCCTGGGCCATCGCCGCCAACCGGCATGGGGTCGACGTTCCCAATTGGATCACCTCGATGCCGGTGGTCGGCGACCGCCTCGGCGAATACTGGCAGGCCTACATCGGCCAGCCGCATGCGCTGGGCGCGCTGGTCGAGGCCGTCAGCGGCGAACACCTGGGCAACATCTACCGCATGGTGCTGGCCGCCACCGGCAACGTGTTCCAACTGCTGCTCACCGTGCTGTTCATGCTGATCACGCTGTTCTTCGTCTACAAGGACGGCGTGCGCATGGTGGCCCAATTGGATGTGCTGGGCGAACGCATCCTGCCGGCGCGCTGGCAGCGCTTTTCGCGCGTGGTCCCGGCCACCATCAACTCCACCGTCACCGGCATGGGCCTGATCGCGCTGGGCGAGGGCGTGGTGCTGGGCATCGCCTACTGGGTCGCGGGCGTGCCGTCGCCGGTGCTGCTGGGCGTGGTCACCGGCTTCATGGCGCTGATCCCCGGCGGCGCGCCGCTGTCGTTCACGCTGGTGTCGCTGTATCTGGTCGGTTCCGGCCACATGGTGGCGGGCATCGCGCTGATGGTGTGGGGCAGCGTCGAATTGTTCATCGTCGACAAGACGCTGCGCCCGCGCCTGGTGGGCGGCCCGGTCAAGCTGCCGTTCCTGCCGACCTTCTTCGGCCTGGTGGGCGGCGTGAAGACCATGGGCATCGTCGGGCTGTTCGTCGGCCCGGTGCTGATGGCGCTGTTGGTGGCCGTGTGGCGCGAGTGGGTGCACCACGAGGAAGTCGAACGCGATACCGCACGGATCCAGGCGGGCGCGCTGCCCGACAAGACACCGACAGGCGGGCAGGCCTGAAGGGCCAGGGGCCCGGCCGCCGGTTCTGTTGCGAATACGCCCGAGCAGCCGCGCGTTTGGGTGTAATCTAGCTCTCCCGCGATCGCCGGCGCCTCGTCCGGCACGCGCCTGCCCTGTGCGCAGACGCTTTGCAGCTTACGCCGCGGGGTCTGAGGGGTTGGCAGGTTCATCATGTCCGGGTCGTTGCAAGAAGATGAGTTAGCGGTCCTGCGCGAGCAGGGTTTCGTGGTCGCGCGGCAGTTCGCCGACCCCGCCGAGGTGGCGGCGCTACGCGCGCTGGCCGAGCGGCATCTGCGCGAGCACATCGCGCCCATCGAATACGAGGCGGACCTGCGCTATCCCGGCGCGCCCGAGTCGCGCAATGCCGAAGGCGGCCTCACCGTGCGGCGCCTGCTCAGCGCCTACGGGCGCGATCCGTTGTTCGCGCACTGGGCCACCCATGCGCGCATCGGGCAATCGCTGGCCCGTTATTTCGGCGAGACGCCGGTGCTGTCCACCGTGCACCACAACTGTGTGATGACCAAGCATCCGGCCTATGGCAGCCTGACCGGCTGGCACCAGGACATCCGCTACTGGTCGTTCTCCGACACCGACCTGGTGTCCTGTTGGCTGGCGCTGGGCGACGAGACCTGGGACAACGGCGGCCTGTCGTTCATTCCCGGTTCGCACGCGGCCGCATTCCAGCCGGCGCAGTTCGACGAGAAGAAATTCTTCCGCGACGATGCGCCCGAAAACGCCGAATGGATCGCGCGCGCCGTCTGCCCCGAGCTGCGCGCTGGCGACCTGGTGTTCTTCCATTGCCGCACTTTGCATGCGGCCCAGGGCAACCGCAGCGATCGCGTCAAGCTGTCGCTGGTGCACACCTATCATCCGCAGTCCTGCCATCCGCTGGCGGGCACCCGCTCGGCAAGCCAGCCGGGCGTGCCGCTGGCCGCGGCAGGTTGCGTTTGATAATCGGGATTAGCTATTAATAATTGAACTACAATTAATTGGTGTGCGATACGCGCGATTGCCGCCGGCAAGCCGGCAACCGCGCGCTCCAACCTGCGCGCACGTTACTTCCTCAATAGGCTGTTTCCCGTGCCCAAAAGCAAGCCCGACAATACGGACAAGACGCAGGCGGCGACCGAGACCCGGTCTTCGCTGTTTGTAGGCTCGACCGAAAAAGCCTTCCAGGTGCTGCATGCTTTCGACGGCCCCAAGCGCCACATGACGCTGGCCGACATCGCGCGCGCGTCGGGCCTGGACCGCAGCGCGACGCAACGCCTGGTCTACACGCTGGAAATGCTGGGCTATCTGCGCCGCATTCCGGACACGCGCAATTACGGACTGACGCCGAAGGTGCTGCAGTTCTCGTACAACTACGTGCGCGCCAATGAGTTGATCGACAAGGCGTCGCCCTATCTGCTGGACATCAGCCGCACCCTGGGCGAAACCACCAACCTGCAAGAGCTGGACGGGCACGAGATCGTGTTCGTGGCCCGCTTTCCCGGCCATCACCTGGTCAACGTGGACATCGCCGTAGGCAGCCGCCTGCCGGCCTTTTTCACCGCGTCGGGCACGGCGATCCTGTCACGCCTGTCGGATGAGCAGCGCCGCGAAATCCTGGCGCAGACCCGCCTGGAGCCGATCACGCCCTACACGGAAGTCAATCCCGACAAGCTGCTCGAACGCGCGCAGCGCGTGGCCGAGAAGGGCTACGCGATCATCGTGAACGAAACTGTGCTGGGAGATATTTCGGTGGCGGCGCCGGTGATCGATCATCGCGGATTGGCGGTGGCGGCGATCAACATTTCCGTGCCGACGACGCGATGGACCGTTGCCAGGGTCGAGGCGGAGTTGGCGCAGCACGTGCAGGTGGCGGCCACGTCCATCTCCAAGTCCAAGTTCTCGGCGTATTCGAGGTAAGGACCGGGCGCCGTCGATCGATCGCGCCCAGTCCTTCCCGAATCGCCTGGCTCAAACGCCTTCGAACTCCGCCAGCAACGGCTTGACCACCGCCCGCAAGGACGCCTGCAGGTCGGCCCCGGGTTGCACCAGGGGATCCAGGACTTCCGGCGCATCGACGCCGATCAGGTCCATCACGGACTTCATCGGTCCGGGATTGGTCTCGGCGAACGCGAGGTTCATCAGCGGGATCAGGCGGCGGTGCAGCAGCATGGCGTCGCGCGTGCGGCCCGCGGCGGCCAGGTCATAGACCTTGCGCCAGGCCTTGGGCAGCAGGCTCGCCGTCACCACGATGCCGCCTTGGGCGCCGGCGGCCAGGTGAACCGGCAGCAGCGTGTCCTCGCCGCTGAACACGGCGAACGATTCGTCCACGCCGGCCACCGTGCGCAGGAAGTGGTACATGTCCGTGTTGCAGGCCTTCATGCCGATGATGTTCGGGTGGCGCGACAGTTCGTGCAGCACTTCCGGCGCGATCGCGATGCGCGTGCGATACGGGATCTCGTAGATCATCACCGGCAGCGGCGATGCGTCGGCGTAGCGCAGGAAATAGTCGCGGATGCCGGCCTGGGTGGGGGTCGTGTAGTAGGGCGTCAGCACCATCAGCGCGTCGGCGCCCGCGTCGGCGAACTCGCGGCCGGCCTGCAGGGCGTCGTGAAAGCCCGGGTCCAGCACGCCGGGGATCACCGGCACGCGCTTGGCCACGGCATCCACCGTCAACTGGCACATGCGGATGCGTTCGGCCCGCGCCAAAGCACCGTATTCACCCGTGCCGCCCAGCGGCACGATGCCGTCGATGCCCTGCTTGAGCAGGTAGGCGATCAGCGCCTGGGCCGCCGGGGCGTTGATGGTGTCGTCGGCGTTGACCGGGGTGGGAATCGCGGGAAACACGCCGCGCAGGTGGCTTGCATTCAACATGGAAAAATCCTGATGGAAGGGAAACGGCGCCGCGCCTCAGCCCGCCAGGCTGCGGCGGCGCAGCCGGTCGGCGAGCCAGATCAGCGCGGCGATGAAGATAAAGAGGCAGGTGGACACGGCGGCGATCACCGGGGAGATCTGCAGCGTCACCTCATCCCAGAACTGCTTGGGCAGGGTGGCGTTCAGGCCGCCCGAGGCGAACAGCGCGATCGTCAGCTCGTCGAACGAGGTCGCGAAAGCGAACAGGAACGATGACATCAGCCCCGCGCCGAGGATCGGGAAGGTCACGAAGCGCAGCGTCGACCAGGGCCCCGCGCCCAGGCTCTGCGCCGCCAGGTCCAGGCGCGTGTCGTAGTTGCGCAGCACCGCCATCATGGTGATCACCACGTACGGCACCGCCACCACCGTGTGCGCCAGGATCAGGCCGACGGTCGAACCGACCAGGCCGACGCGGGCGAAGAAATAGAACATGCCCACCGCGATGATCATGCGCGGCACCACGATGGGCGACAGCACGAAGGCCAGCATGGCGGACTTGCCGCGCATGTCGGCGCGCACCAGCAGGAAGGCGGCCGGCGTGCCGATCAGCATGGCCAGCAGGCCGGTGCCCACGCCCACGACCAGCGAGCGCGTGATGGCCTGCATCCATACCGGCGACGTGAACATCTGCTCGTACCACTGCAGCGAAAAGCCCTTGGGCGGCCAGGTCAGGCCGGAACCGGAATCGAACGACAGCGGGATCATCAGGAAGGCGGGCGCGGACAGGAAGGCCAGCACCGCCAGCACGATCCACCACAGGGTGCGCGATTGGCCGGTGCCCGACACCGAACGGCGCAGGCGCGTGGGCAGCAGCGAGAACAGGCGGTCGGACAGCGCGGCCAGCAGGTCCAGCAGGGCCTCGCCCGCGCGGCGCGCCAGGCCGGGCTTGGCCGAGGCGCGGGGGCGCGACGCGCCGGCGCCGGTCATGGTCGACAGGCCCAATATGCGGTCGTACAGCGCGAACACGGCCAGCACCACCACCAGCAGCAGCACCGACACCGCGCCGGCGAATTCCCAGTTCATGGTCTGCTGCACCTGGTCGATGATGATCTGGGTGATCATCGTCTCCTTGCGGCCGCCCAGCAGCGCCGGGGTGATGAAAAAGCCGATGGCGGTGACGAACACCATGATGGCCGCGGCGGCCACGCCGGGCATGGACAGCGGGAAGTAGATCTTCCAGAACGCGGTGCCCGGGCGCGCGCCCAGGGTGGACGCGGCGCGCGGCAGGTTGCGGTCGATGTTCTCCATGACCGACAGCATCGTCAGCACCGCCAGCGGCATCAGCGCATGCACCATGCCGACCAGCACGCTGCCGAAGTTGTAGAGCAGGTTGGCCGGCGCATCCAGAATGCCCAGCGCCTGCAGCATCTGGTTGACCACGCCGTTGCGGCCCAGCAGCACGACCCACGCGAAGGTGCGCACCAGGAAGCTGGTCCAGAACGACAGCAACACCCAGAACAGCAGCGACGTCTTGCGCCGGGCCGACAGGCTCGAGATCAGGTAGGCGACCGGATAGCCGGCCACCACGGCAAAGAAAGTCGTCCAGAGCGAGATCTTCAGCGTGATGAGCAGCACGTTGACGTACACCGACGACTCGAACAGCCGGTGGTATTGCGCCAGCGAGAAGCCCTGGTCGCCGTAGAAGCTCAGCAGCAGCAACTGGCCCACCGGATAGATCAGCAGCACCAGCAACAGGATCGCCAGCGGCGCGGCCATGAGGAAATGGCGGCGGCCCTGGCTCATGCGCTTGCGGGGAGGGGCGAGGGGGCTCATGCGGTCACTCCGCGATGGCGACCGCGTCGGCGGCCTGCCAGGTCACCGACAGCGGCTGGCCGATGGCGTACTGCTCGGCCTGGCGGCGCGTCGGGTAGGCGACCACGAGCGGGGCGCTGTCGGGCGCGCCCGAATCCAGATAGAGCTTGGTCAGGCTGCCGGTCACCATCACGTCGAGCAGCCTGCCGGTCAGGGCCTGGCCGTGCTCCCGGGCGGGGCCGGCCTGCAGGTTCTGTGGCCGCACCATCAACGTGACCTTCTGGCCGACCTTGATCGCGGCGCCGTTGGACAGGGCCTGTCCGGTGACGCCCTGCTGCGCCAATTTGACCGTCAAGGTGGGGCCGTCGATGGCCGTGACCTCGCCCCGCAGCAGGTTGGATTCGCCCAGGAAGTCCGCCACGAACAGGGTGCGCGGGCGGAAGTACAGGTCGGCTGGCGTGCCCAGTTGCTCGATCGCGCCGCCATTCATCAGGCAGATGCGGTCGGACATGGTCATGGCTTCTTCCTGGTCATGCGTCACGTAGACGATGGTGGTGCCCAGTTCGCGGTGGATGCGCTTGATCTCCAGTTGCATCTGGTCGCGCAGCTTCTTGTCCAGCGCGCCCAGCGGTTCGTCCATCAGGATGATCGCGGGGCGGTAGACCATGCAGCGCGCCAGCGCGATGCGCTGCTGCTGGCCGCCCGACAGTTCGCGCGGCAGGCGCGCGCCGACCTGCGGCAGCCGCACCATGTCCAGCGCTTCCTGCGCGCGCCGCTTCGCCTCGGCCGCCGGCACCTTGCGCATCTTCAGCGGAAAGGCGATGTTCTCCAGGATGGTCATGTGCGGGAACAGCGCATAGTTCTGGAACACCATGCCGATGTCCCGCTCGTACGGCGCGCCGTGGGTGACGTCGTTGCCGTCGATCAGCACGCGGCCTTCGTCGGGCCTGGCCAGGCCCGCGATCAGGCTCAGCAGCGTGGTCTTGCCGGACCCGGACGGGCCCAGCAGGGTCAGGAATTCGCCGCGGGCGACATCCAGGTGCGTGGGCGCCAGGGCGACGAAATCGCCGTAGCGCTTGCCCAGGCCCGAGATCTGCAGATTGGAAGAAGACATGGTGTTCGGCGTATGCAAGGTGTTACTTCAAGACCCAACCGTTGAAGCGCTCGAGCACGTCGCGCTGCTTGTCCAGCCAGTAGGCGGCGTTGATGTGCAGGCCGGTCTTGATGTTGTCGGGGTGGGTGGGGCAATTGCGCGCCACGTCGGGCTTGATGTGGTCGAACGCGGCGGGTTGGGTCACGCCGGCGGCGAAGAACTCGACCAGCGCGGCCTGGCGCTTGGGGTCCGAGGCGAACTTGATGAATTCGCGGCAGGCGTCGGCGTTGGGCGTGCCCTTCAGGATCGACCAGTTGTCGCAGCCCCAGATGTTCTGGTCCCACACGATCTGCACGGGCGCGCCGTTGGCGATGGCCGATTGGGCGCGCGAGACCCAGGTGGCGATCATGTCGACTTCGCCGGAGCCCAGCATCTGCTCGACCTGCGCGCCGGTGTTCCACCACACATCGACCGACGGCTTGATCTTGTCCAGGCTGGCCAGGGCGCGGTCGATGTCGCAGGGGTAGACCTTGTCGGTCGGCACGCCGTCGGCCATCAACGCTTCCTCGATGGTGTCGAACGGATGCTTGCGCAGGCCGCGCCGGCCGGGGATGTTCTTGACGTCCCAGAAGTCCGCCCACGACGCCGGGGCGCGGCGGCCCTTGAAGGCGTCGGTGCGATAGGCCAGCACCGTGGTGTAGACGTTGTTGCCCACGCCATAGGGAGACATGTATTGCTTGGGGATGGTGGCCACGACCGGGTCGGATTCCAGGCCATGTTTTTCCAGGTAGACCTTGCCGCCTTCGGTGAGCATCAGGATGGCGGGCTGGCTGATCTTGGCCATGTCCCAGGTGTAGTTGCCGGTGTCCACCATGCTGCGGATCTGCGCGGTGGGCTCGGCGTTGGCCTGCACGCCCACCACCTGGATGCCGGTGGCGTCCGTGAACGGCTTGTAGAACACCGCGCCATAGGCCTTGCTGTAGATGCCGCCGTCATCGCGCACGACGATGCGCTTGGAGGCCGCGCGCGACGGCGTCCAGATCATGGGCATGGCCAGGGTGGCGACGCCGGCGGCGGCGGTCTTGAGCGCGCGGCGGCGCGAGGCGTTGTAGGAGGTGGATTTCATGGAAGGGCTCCAGCGGGACGGCGGACGGAAAGGGCGGCTTCAGGGCAGCAAGCGACCGGGATTGAAGAGGGCGGCGGGATCGAAGCTGGCTTTCAGCGTGCGCATCATGGCCAGTTCGACCGGGGACTTGTAGTGCGCCATTTCGGCCAGCGACGTGCGGCCCACGCCATGCTCGGCGCTGAAGGTGCCGCCCAGCGCATCGGCCACGTCGTTGACGGCGCGGCGGATGGCGGCCGCCATGGCGTCGCGCTCGGGCAGCGCGTTCCACGCGTCGAACGTGAAAAACGGAATGAAGTGGACGTTGCCGTCGCCCAGGTGGGCGACGATCAGGATGGGCAGGTCGGGCACCAGGCGGCGCACGGCGTCGGTGGCGGCGGCGATGAATCGCGGCACGCTCGAGACGGGCACCGCGCTGTCGGTGGTCAGGCCCACGCCCGCTTTCTTGTTGCCTTCCGAGACGCTGTGGCGGACTTCCCAGAGCGCGGCGCGCTGGCTGTCGTTGCTGGCCACCACGGCATCGTGCAGCAGGCCCTGTTCGGACGCCTGCTCCAGGATCTGCTGCAGCACGTCCTGCAGTTCCGTCCCGCCGCCGGTGTCCGACAGCTCCACCAGCACATGCCACGGATGCGCGCCACTGAGCGGATTCTTGCGGCCGGGCACGTGCGCCATGACGATGTCCAACTGATTGCTGTCGATCATCTCGAAGGCGGACAGGCGCGAGCCGCACTGCTGCTGGAACAGGCCCAGGATATCGAGCGCGGCCTGCGGATCGGTGGGCGCCAGCCAGGCGATGGCGTGGCGGGTGGGCAGCGGGTGCAGCTTCAGCACGGCCGCGGTCACGATGCCCAAGGTGCCTTCGGCGCCGATGAACAGGTGCTTCAGGTCGAAACCCGTATTGTTCTTGCGCAGGGCGGTCAGGCCGTTCCAGATGGAGCCGTCGGGCAGCACGACCTCCAGGCCCAGGATGTTGTCGCGCGTATTGCCGTAGCGCAGCACGCCGGTGCCGCCGGCGTTGGTGGCGATGGTGCCGCCGATCTGGCATGAACCTTCCGCGCCCAGGCTGATGGGATACAGGCGGCCTTGTTCCGCGGCGGCCTGCTGCACGGCGGCCAGCACGCAGCCGGCTTCGACTTCCATCGAGTTGTTGGCCGGGTCCACGCGGCGGATCTGGCGCAGGCGGGAGAGATTGACGATGACGGGGGGCGGGCCCGCTTCGTCCGGCACCGCGCCGCCGCACAGGCTGGTGTTGCCGCCTTGCGGCAGCACGGGGGTGGCGTGGGCGTTGCACAGGCGCACGATGTCGGCGACCTGCTGCGTGGAATTCGGCAGGGCCACGCAGAGCGCCGCGCCCTTGTAGCGGCCGCGCCAGTCTTCGGTGTAGCCGGCCATGTCGGTGTCGGTGCGCAGGATCGCGCTGTCGCCCAAGGCCTGGATGAGCGCATCGAGCAGGGAGGTGCCTGTGGTCATGTCTGTCGTCCCATGGAGATCGGGGGTAGAAAAGCCGATCACGTTGAGACACAGCATACGATTACTTAAATCGCTTTTCGATTTAAGTAATCGTATAACGATTGAATTGAGGGTATGTCCTAGGGCGGAACATCCGGGCAATCGTCTAAAAAACAATCGAAATACAATCGATACGTTCGATATGTAATTTAATCGGATTCCCGGCAACAAGGAAGAGAAATGCTGCCCAGCGTGATGGATTACCGGGCGCAGGCGCGCAAGCGACTGCCGCGGCTGGCCTTCGATTATCTGGACGGGGGCGCGGAGGACGGCGCCTCGTTGCGGCGCAACGTGGCCGCCTTCGGCGCGCTGGAATTCGTGCCCGAGGTGCTGGCGGACGTCACCGACTGCCATCTGCAAACCACCGTCCTGGGCGCGGCCGCGGCCATGCCCGCGATCGTCGGGCCGACGGGCCTGAACGGGCTGTTCTGGCCCGACGCGGACGTGCACCTGGCGCGCGCCGCGCATCGAGCGGGGCTGCCGTTCGTGCTGTCCACCGCATCGACCTCGCTGCTGGAAGAAGTGCGCGCGGCGGGCGCGGGCGAGCTGTGGTTGCAGTTGTACGTGCAGCGCGACCGCCGCATCGCCGAACACCTGATGGACCGGGCCTGGGGCAGCGGCTACACGGCGCTGTTCCTGACGGTCGACGTGCCGGTGCATGGCAATCGCGACCATGACAAGCGCAACGGCTTCCAACTGCCGCTGCGTCCTTCCGGCCGCTTGCTGCTGGACCTGGCGGCGCATCCGGGCTGGTGCTGGCGCATGCTGCGCGGTGGCGGGCCGCAACTGAAGAACCTGGCCGTCAGTTCCAACGCGCGGGAGAACATCTCCGAACAGGCGTCCGCCCTGAGCCGGCAGATGGACCTGGCCTTGACCTGGGATGACATCGACTGGCTGCGCCGGCGGTGGCGCGGCCGCATCGTCATCAAGGGCATCCAGACGCTGGCCGATGCGCGCCGGGCCAAGGCGCGCGGCGTGGACGGCATCGTGCTGTCCAACCATGGCGGCAGGCAGTTGGAATGCGCTCCCTGCCCGCTCGAAGTCCTGCCGGAGGTCGCGGCCGAACTGGGGCAGTCGCTCGAAGTGCTGGTGGATGGCGGGGTGCGGCGCGGCAGCGATATCGCCAAGGCGGCGGCGCTGGGCGCGCGCGCGGTGCTGCTGGGCCGCGCGCCGCTGTATGGGCTGGCGGGCCGCGGGCCGCGCGGCGCGGGCGAGGTGCTGGCGATCCTGCGCGCCGAGCTGGAAAACACATTGCGGTTGCTGGGACGCACGCGCATTGGCGCGCTGGACGCCACGGCGGTGCGCAGGCGCCGGGCCATTTTCGATTGAGGAAAGGAAGCAGGATCATGCAAGAAAAAATCGTCTTCATCGGCGGCGGCAACATGGCCAGCGCCATCATCGAAGGATTGCTCGAACAGGGCCGCCAGTTGGCGGATTTCCTGGTGATCGAACCCTTCGAGCCCACCCGCGCCGGCCTGCTCGCGCGCGGCGTGAACTGCCGCGAGAGCGTCGGCGCCGAGATCGCCGACGCGGCGCTGTGCGTGCTGGCGACCAAGCCGCAGGTGTTGCGCGAGGCGTGCGGGCAAGTCCAGGCGCATCTACGCGCGCAGACGACGGTGGTCAGCATCGCGGCGGGGGTCAATCTCAGCGCGCTGTCGCAATGGCTGGACGGCCATGCCCGTATCGTGCGCGCCATGCCCAACACGCCGGCCAAGGTCGGGCTGGGCATGACGGGCCTGTACGCCAGCCAGGCCTGCGGCGCGGCGCAGCGCGAGCAGGTGGACGCGTTGTTCGCCGCCGTGGGCGAGCGCATCTGGGTCGATCGCGAAACCCTGATCGACGCGGTCACCGCCGTGACCGGCAGCGGTCCGGGCTATGTGTTCCATTTCATGGCGGCGCTGGAAAAGGCGGCGCTGGCGCTGGGCTTTGGCGCGGTCGATGCGCGTCGCCTGTCGGTGGCGGCGTTTCGCGGCGCGGCCGAGCTGGCCGCGCGCGACGAAGCGCCCCTGGTCGAACTGCAGGAACGCGTGACCTCAAAGGGCGGCACCACCTACGCCGCGCTGGCGCATCTGCGCGAGGCGGGCGTGGCGCCCGCCATTACCGAGGCGGCGCTCAAGGCCGAGCAACGCGCGCGCGAATTGTCGGCGGGCTAGGTCAGCGCCGCCGTCCCAGCCACCACAGCAGCAATACCGACGCGGCGATCGCCGCCACGTTGAACTGCATGGCGCTGGCGAACGCGCGCGCATAGCGATCGCCGAGCGCCGCGTCGGCGTGCGCGTCCAGCGCGCCGCTGAACAGCATGCCGGCGGCGGACACGCCCAGCGCCGCGCCGACCTGTTGCAGCGTCGAGACCACGCCGGCGGCCATGCCCGCGTGATGGTCCTGCACCAACCCCAGCGCGAGGTTGACCAGCGGTGTATTGACCGCACCCTGCGCGGCGCCCAGCCAGATCAGCGCCGGCACCAGCGACCAGGGCGCGAGCAGGGCGCCGGCCGCGTCCACCTGCCACATCAACGCGGCCGTGGCGCCGCCGTACAGCATCGCGGCCACCATGATGGCGCGCGTGCCGAAGCGCGCCACGAGTCGCGGCGCGGCCATCGAGCCCGCCACGAAGCCGACGCTGGCGGGCGCGAACACCGCGCCCGCCGTCAGCGCGTCCACGCCCAGCCCGGTCTGCAACAGCAGGGCGTAGCACAGGAACATCGCGCTGGCGGTGGAGAACACCAGCGTCACCAGCAGGCAGCCTGCCGCGAATCGGGGCTGCGCCAGCAGCGCCATATCGACCAGCGGCACGCGCCCGGCGGCGCCGGCGCGGCGCTGCGTCCACACGAACAGCGCCAGCAACGCGACCGCCGCCGCGCCGCAGGCCAGCGTCCACACGGGCCAATGGCGCGCCGGGCCTTCGACCAGCGCCAGCAGCAACAGGCCCAGTCCCGCGCCGACCAGCGCCGAGCCGCCCCAGTCCATCGGCGCGCCGGCGGCGTCGCGCGATTCGGGGATGTGGCGCGCCAGCCGCCAGGCCAGCACGCCAAGCGGCACGTTCACCAGGAAGATCGTGCGCCACGCCAGGCCGAACAGGTCGGCGTGCACGATCCAGCCGCCCAGCACCTGGCCGGCGATGGCCGCCAGCCCCAGCGTCATGCCGAGCAGGCCGAAGGCGCGGCGGCGCGCGTGGCCGTCGTAGCTGACGCGGATCAGCGCGTAGACCTGCGGGAACAGCATGGCCGCCGCCACGCCCTGCAGCACGCGCGCGCCGATCAGCGTGCTGGCATCGGGCGCCAGCCCGCACAGCGCCGAGGCCAGCGCGAAGCCGGCCATGCCCAGCATGAACAGGCGCCGGCGGCCATGGCGGTCGCCGAGCCGGCTGCCGGCGATCAGCAGCACGCCATAGGCCAGCTCGTAGGCGACGATGATGAAATTGATCTGTGCGAAGCTGGCCGACAGCGTGTGCTGCATGCTGGGGATGGCGACGTTGACCACGAACAGGTCGAAGATCGTGATGAAGCCGCCGGACAGCAGCACGGCCAGGCCGAGCGGGCCCGGCGTGGCGGGGCGGGCGGAGGTGTCGGGGCAGGGCGAGGGCAGGGTGGCGCAGGGCATGGACAGGCCGCGGGAGTGGGGATTGGCGCTATTCTGTGGGCTGTTCCAGACTTATACAATTTAGCTGTTTATGCTATTACTGAAGGCAATAGCCTATGCCCCGTTCCCCTTCGCATGACGCCGCGCCCGCGCCGCGCACCGGCGCGCTCGGCACGGGCGCGCAGCGGCTGGACCGTACGCGCGGCGACCTCGCCGAATTCCTGCGGCTGCGCCGCGAGCGCCTGAGTCCGGCCGCGCTGGGCCTGCCCGCCGGCGGCCGCCGGCGCACCCCTGGCCTGCGGCGCGAGGAAGTGGCGGCGCTGGCCGGCGTCGGCCTGGCCTGGTACACCTGGTTCGAGCAGGGCCGCAACATCAGCGTGTCGGCCACCTTCCTGGAAAACCTGGCGCGCGTGCTGCGGCTGGACGCGGCGGAACGGCGCCACCTGTACCTGCTGGCGCACCAGCGTCCGCCGGCGGAACCGGGGCGCACCTGGTGCACCGTGCCGCCGCAGGTGCGGCGCCTGATGGACGACCTGCCCGCGCGTCCCGCCTATATCCTCAACCTGCGCTGGGACGTGGTGGTGTGGAATGCCGCCGCCGAACGCGTGTTCGGTTTCGGCGCGCAGCCGACGGGGCGGCGCAACCTGCTGTGGATGCTGTTCGTGGATCCGGCGATGCGCGAACTGTTCGTCGATTGGCCGGCTCAGGCGCCGGCCATGCTGTCCACCTTCCGGCGGGATTTCGCCTCGGCCTCGGGCGCGCCGGACATCACCGAACTGGTCGACGAACTGGAGCGCGTCGCGCCCGAGTTCAAGGCCTGGTGGCGCGAGCACGACGTGCACGGCGCCTGCATGGGCGTGCGCAGCCTGCGCCTGCCGACGCTGGGAGAGGTGGCGTTCGAGCATTCCACCCTGTCGGTCGATGAAAGCCGCCACCTGCGCCTGGTGGTGTACGCGCCCGCGCCGGACGAGCCGCAGGCCATGGCCTTCGCGCGCTGGCTGGCGCGCAAGCCGCGCGCGGCCGTGCGTGGCTCCAGAGATTAGGCGCCGCGTGGTTCTACGGCGGGGGCGCGGCGCGCTTCTATAGTCGGGGCGATCCGCCACTTCCGCCCACGCCATGTCCACTGAAATCCTGCCGCGCCGCCAGGCCTTGTCGCTGCTCATCGTGGTGGTGCTGGCCTGGGGGCTCACCTGGGTCGTCAGCAAACTGCTGCTGCAATACATGACCCCGATCTGGGCGGTGGCCGCGCGCAGCGTCGTCGGCACCGCCGCGTTGCTGGCGCTGGGCCTGGCGCTGCGGCGCGTGGCGTGGCCGGTCAAGGCCGACATTCCGGTGATCCTGAGCGTGGGCCTGCTGCACATGGGCGCGTTCGCCGCGCTCGTCAGCCTCGGACTGCAATACGTGCCGGCCGGCCGCTCGGTGGTGCTGGCCTACACCACGCCGCTGTGGGTCATTCCCGCCGCCCGCGTGTTGCTGGGCGAGCCGATCGGACGCGGACGGCAACTGGGGCTGGCGCTGGGCGTGCTCGGGCTGGCCGTCATTTTCAATCCGTTGGCGTTCGACTGGGGCAATCACGAGGCGGTGTTTGGCAACGGCCTGGTGCTGCTCGCGGCGCTGTGCTGGGCCGCCAATATCGTCTACGTGCGCGCGCATCGCTGGGTCACGCCGCCGTTCGAGTTGGCGTTCTGGCAGGCGCTGCTGGCCTCCGGCGTGCTGGCCGCGGTGGCCTGGGCGGCGGAGGGCGCGCCGCGCGTGCTGTGGCATGCGGACCTGGCCTGGCTGCTGGGCTACGGCGGGGTGTTTGGCATCGCCGTGGCCTATTGGGCGGCGGTGAACGTGAACCGGTCCCTGCCCGCGGGCGTCACCGCGATCGGCCTGCTGGGCGTGCCGGTGGTGGGCCTGCTGTGCTCGGCGGCGCTGCTGCATGAGCCGCTGAGTGCGCCGCTGTTGCTGGGCATGGCGCTGATCGTGGCCGGCATCGCCGCCGGCGTGCTGGACAACGAGCGCCGATAGCGGCGGGAATCAAGAAGGCGCTTGACGGCCGGAATCGTGTCTGTGTATCGTAAGACCTATATCTTAAGATACATCGTAAGTAATACGTCAGACACCAGCGAGGCCCCCATGCGCCACTTTCATTTCCTGACCGCTTTCGCCCGTGGCTCGCGCCATGCGTTGCACGAGCGCCGCCATGGCCACCATGGCCATCACGAATCCCACGATCACCACGGCCATCATGGCCGCCACGAGTTCCACGATCATCACGATCACCACGGCCGTCACGAACGCCATGGCCACGCCGGCCATGACGCGGACGGCTTGCACGGCGGCCGCGGCCGCCATGGCCGCCACGCCGGCGGCGGTCGCGGCTGGTTCGGCGGTCCCTGGGGCGGCAATGGCCGCGGCGGCGATGCCGACGACAGCTTCGGCGGCGATGGCCGTCACTGGGCGCGCGGCCGCAAGGTCACCGCCGACGACCTGCAACTGATGTTGCTCGGCCTGCTGGAACAGAACCCCAGCCACGGCTACGAGCTGATCAAGGCGCTGGGCGCGATGTCCAACGGCTTCTACACGCCCAGCCCGGGCATGGTGTATCCGGCGCTGACCTATCTCGAAGAACTGGGCTACGCCACCGTCGAGCAGGAGGGCAGCAAGAAGCGCTACCACCTGGCGGACCCGGGCCGCGAACACCTGGAAGCCAACCGCGAGCGCCTGTCGGTGATGTTCAACAAGCTCAAGCACGTGGCCCGCAAGATGGACTGGATGCGCCAGGCCTGGAGCGGCGAGCCGCGCGCTGCCGCCGAGGAAGACGCCAGCGGCTGGATCGACGAGTTCGTGCACGCCCGCCAGGAGATCCGCCACGCGCTGCTGCAACGCACCGAGGCCTCGCCCGCCGAGCAACGTCGCATCGCCGCCATCCTGCGTCGCGCGACCGCGGAAATCACCGGCAAGAGCTGTGACTGATTCCGCCTATCCCATTGGAGACCCCATGACCCGTAGCGACCTGACTGTCGAACGCGTGCGCCATCCCCTGAAGATGCGCATCCTGACCGTGGCGCGCGTCGAGCGCATCGCCGGCCTGCTGGCCCGCGTCACCTTCACCGGCGAAGACCTGCGCGACTTCGTGTCCGCGTCCTTCGACGACCACGTGAAGCTGTTTTTTCCCGCCGATCCGTCGCAACCGCTGCTGTTGCCCGAGGTCGGTCCCGACGGCATCAAATTCCCCGACGGCGCGCCGCGCCCGGCCGCGCGCGACTACACGCCGCGCCGCTACGATGCCGCGCGCGAGGAGCTGGATATCGACTTCGTGCTGCATGGCGACGGCCCGGCCTCGACCTGGGCCGAGCAGGCCGAGGCTGGCCAGCGCCTGGGCATCGGCGGACCGCGCGGTTCGTTCGTGGTGCCCAAGGGCTTCGATTGGCACGTGTTGATCGGCGACGAGACCGCGCTGCCCGCCATCGCCCGCCGCCTGGAGGAACTGCCCGCGACCGCGCAGGCCCTGGTGCTGGTCGAAGTGCCGGCCGCCGCCAACGAGATCCCGCTGCCGACCCAAGCGCAGGCCACCGTGCGCTGGCTGCACCGCGACGGCACCGCGGCCGGCTACAGCACGCTGCTGCTGGAAGCCGCGCGTGAGCTGGCGCTGCCGCCCGGCGAGGGCTACACCTGGATCGCGGCCGAGTCGGCCGTGGCCAAGGCGGTGCGTGAAATCATGGTCGCGCAGCACGGCGTCGACAAGCGCCGCATCCGCGCCGCCAGCTACTGGAAGCGCGGCGCCATCGCCGTGCACGAATCGCACGACGATTGACGTCGCGCGCGCGACTACCCCTGCGCCAGCGCCAGCAGGTTGGCCACCCGTCCGCCGGGCGCGTCGTCGCGCACCGCCAGCCCCAGCACCGCGCGCGGCCAGTCCAGCGCGAAGGGACGGTAGACCACGCCGTCCGGACGCAGGTGGCGCAGCGACGCCGGCACGATCGCCACGCCCATGCCCGCCGCCACCAGGTTCACCGCCGATGACAACTGCGGCGCGCGCTGGCCCGGCAGCGGGTTCAGCCCATGCTGGCGGCACGCCGCCATGATGTCCGCGCTCAGGCCGTATCCCGACTTGCGTGAATACTGAATGAAGCGCTCCTGCGCCAGGTCGGCCGGCGCCAACCGCTTGCGCCGCGCCAGCGCGTGGCCCAGCGGCAGCGCCACCACCAGCGGCTCTTCCGTCAACTGCATGAAGCGCAGGCCGCCCTTCATCGCGAACGGCGGCCGCACGAAGGCGGCGTCGATCAGCCCGTCGCGCAGCCGCGCCACCAGCGTTTCGCTGTCATCCTGCGACAGCGTCATTTCCACATCGGGGTATTGCTGCCGGTAGAGCCGGATCAATTCGGTCACCACCGGATGGAACGACGCCGATTCGGTGAAGCCCAACGACAGTTCACCGACCTCGCCGCGCGCCGCGCGTTGCGCCGTCCGCGCCGCGTCCTGCGCGCGCTGCAGGATGTCCTGTGCGCAGGCAAGGAAGGCGCGGCCGGCATCGTTCAGGCTGACGCCGCGGCCGCGCCGCTCGAACAGCGGCGTGCCGATCTCCGCTTCCAGTTGTCGGATCTGCTGCGACAGCGGCGGCTGCGCCATGCCCAACTGCTCGGCCGCGCGGGTGAAGTGCTGGGCCTCGGCGGTGGCCACGAAATAGCGCAGGTGGCGCAGTTCCATATTGGTATCCAAAAAGTACCAGTTATCAATTTTCCATATATTGGACATTCTAGTGTGGCGCCACGATGATGCGGATATCCCCCTCTTCGTCTTCCAAAGGAATGCGCATGGCTTCGACTCCCACTCCCGGCGCGCTGCTGCGCCGCCATCTGGCCCAGGACATCGTGGTGGCGCCCGGCGCCTACGATGGCATGTCGGCCCGCCTGGTGGCGGCGGCCGGCTTCAATGCCGTCTACGCCAGCGGCGGCGCCATCGCGCGCGCCGCGGGTTACCCCGACATCGGCCTGTTGAGCTTCACCGAGGTCATGGACCGGGTCGAGAAGATCGTCGACGCCAGCGGCCTGCCGGTGGTGGCCGACGCCGACACCGGCTTCGGCGGCTCGGCCAACGTCGAGCGCACCGTGCGCATCATGGAACGGGCCGGGGTCGCGGCCTTCCACATCGAGGACCAGTCGTTTCCCAAGCGCTGCGGCCACCTGGACGACAAGAGCCTGGTGGACGCGGAGGAAATGTGCCGCAAGGTCCACATCGCCCGCCAGACGCTTGCCGACGCCGACACGATGGTGATCGCGCGCACCGACGCCATCGCGGTGGAAGGCTTCGATGCGGCCATCGCGCGCGCCGAGCGCTATGTGAAGGCCGGCGCCGACATGGTGTTCGTCGAGGCCCCGGAAACGCTGGAGCAGATCCGCGCCATTGCCGACCGGCTGCCGGGCCTGAAGCTGATCAACATGTTCTATGGCGGCAAGACCCCGCTGGTGCCGCTGCCCGACCTGGCCGCGATGGGCTATCGCCTGGCGATCATTCCATCGGACCTGCAGCGCGCCGCCATCCACGCGATGCAGGCCACGCTGGCGGCGATCCGCGAGACTGGCGACAGCAGCGCGCTGGCCGAGCGCCTGACCAGTTTCAAGGAACGCGAGGAGATCGTGCAGACCCGTCGTTACCTGGCGCTGGACGCGCAGTAGCGGGGCGCGGATGCGGCGCGCCGGCGCGAGCTGGCCTCACTGGCGGCAGCGCTGCGGCATCGACAGCGGCCACAGCCGCTGGTTGTAGCTGCCGCGGAGCGTGCGGATGCCGCATTCCATGGTGACGCGCGCCACCATCGTGCCGCGCTCGTCCACGATCATCGAGATGTCCCGCGTCGACACCACGGCGCGCTGGTTGGCAAACGCCGAGGCCCACAGATACACCGGGGTGATCGCCAGCCGGCCCTGGCCGTCGGCGTAGCCGTAGCGGTCGCCAACCAGGACCGGCGCCAGGCCATCGCGGCGCGGGCCGATGTGGTCGAACGTCGGTCCGGTCGCCACGCCCTTGTCGTTGACCGCGCGCATGTTGCCGTTGGGCAGCACCATGGCTGCCTGGCCTTCGGAGAACGAGGTCGCGGTGCCCGGCAGGGTCATGCGGGTCTTGCCCGTGGTGTCGGTGTAAACGGTGACCGGGTTGCCCTCGGCGTCGGTGTCCGAACGCAGCAACCAGGCCGAGCCTGCCGGCCAGTACCAGTCGCCGGCAGGCAGGCTGGCCACGGTCTTGCCGTGTTCGTCGATCAGGCGGGCGCCGTCTTCGCCGCTGACCAGCGCGCGCGGCGGCGTGCCCTGGAATGGCGTGCCGGCCACCGCGCCCGGCGCGATCTGCCAGCGGCCCTGGCCATCCACGTAGCCGTGGCGGTCGGCGCGGCGGATGGCGAGCCAGGTGCCCATGGGTGTGTAGTTCGCGTCCTGCAGGTCGAGCGCGTCGGAGGCGTCGGGTGCGATGATCCAGCGGTTCTTCTGGCTGTAGGCCAGATAGGCGCCGCTGCCGTCGCGCGACACTTCCAGCGCCGGCTGAAAGCGGGTCAGGGCGCGTCCCTCGCGATTGAACAGCGCGGCCGGGCGGCGGTAGTCCTCTTCCTTCGAGCCCGCCTGGTACATCAGCCACAGCTTGTCGTTGACGCGGCGGGCGTCGTTGTGGCGCGGCGGCACGACCCACTTGCCCTGCGGATCGATCACGCCCACCTTGTCCTTGCCGAGCGCGGCGATGGCGCGGCCGTCGTGGAACGCGCCGATGTACTGGAAGGCCGGGGCCGACACTTCCTTGCCGGCGATGAAGTCGTACAGGCCCCACGGATCGCCTTCGGCCGCGGTCTTCAGGTAGCGTACCAGCCCCGGCGCGACCACTTCGGCCTCGAAGTAGTCGGGCAGGTCGTAGGTCTTGCCGGCGCGGTCGACCAGGCGCGTCTCGCCCTTGGCGTAGATCAGCGCGTAACCATGGCGGAAGGCGCCGATGTGCTGTTGCAGCGGCAGGTCCATCGGCTTGCCGCGGCCGTCGAGCAGTTGCATGCCCGCGTCGCTCTGCGCGGCGAAGCGCAACTGGTCGGCGGTCAGCGGTTCGGCCTCGGCGTCGTCCTGCGCCGTGTCGTCGTCGCGCGGGCCGTCCAGCGGCACGATCTCGCTCCAGTCCTTGTGGGTGGCGACGCTGCCGTCGGCCAACAGCAGCCCGGCGCCGCCTTCCGTGCAGTGGCAATAGCCCTGTCCCAGCACGCCGAGCGGGCCATCCGGCACGTCCAGCGGCAAGTCGCGCAGTTGCGAGCCTTGCGCCGCTTCGACCGCCTCGGGCTGCAGCACCGCGCGGCCATCGGCGTCGATCGCGTTGAGCAACTGGCCGTCCTGGCTGGAGACCCACAGCTTGCCCTGGCGCACCGCCAGCCGGCCGGCCTGCGCCAGCCAGGGCGGCGCGCTCTCGCCCTGCAGCCAGACGCCTTTGGGCGTCAGCAGGCCGGCCACGTTGCCGGCCTTGTCGCGCAACAGCAGATAGCCGCCTTCGTTCTCCTCGGGCTTGAGGTCGGGGCTGCCCAGCGTCAGGGCCTCGGGGCGTCCGGGCACGTAGGCCTTGAGCCTGTCGCCCGAGACGTAGACCAGCGTGTTGTCGTAGATGTTCGAGGCGTTCGCTTCCTCGTTGGTAAGCGTGGCAATGGAGTGGCCGCGCGCGTCCAGCAGCGCGTAGCCCTTGGTGGGCAGTTGCGCGCTCCAGAAGGCCTTGCCGACGCGGCCCAGGCGCTGGTAGCGCTTGCCTTCGCCAATCAGTGCGCCCTGCTCGTCGATCAGCACCACCTCTTCGTCGCCGATGCCGAGCGCCAGCGGAGCGTCCTTCTGCCGCGTGATGTCGCTGAACTTCGGTTCCACGCGCCAGTTCCAGTCGGCGTCGAGCAGGCCGTACATGCCATGGTTGTCGATGCCGATGAACAGGTCCTTGCCGAAGCTCGACACCACCCGCAGGCCATCCTTGGCGTAGCGGCGTTCGCCGTCGGGGGAGCGGTATTCCTCGCGATAGGTGACGGACAGTTGCGCGGGCCGGCCCTCGCCCAGGATCACGTTTTCGACGCTGGCATCGAGCGCATCGCCCACGGCCTTGCCGCTGCGGTCGATCAACTGGCGCTGGCCGTCCAGCGTCACTACCGCCAGCCCGGCCTCGACGAAGTCGCCGACGCTGTCATAGCGCGGCGGCACCGCCATCCTGCCCCTAGCGTCGATATAGCCCCACTTGCCCTTCCAGCGCACCGCGGCCAGGCCATGGTGGAAGCTGCCGACGCGCTCGAACTGCGGCGGGACCACCAGCTTGCCGTTGCCATCGATGAAGCCCCAGGCATGCCGGCGCAGCGACTGGTCGGTCGGCACGCGGTCGATTTCCTCGAGCGAGGACGGCAGCAGCACGGCGGCGCGGTTGTCCGACAGCGGCCCGATGCAGCCAGTGGGGCCCTGGTAGGCCTGGATGTCACGGCTGGTCGCGGCCGGATCCATCAGGCCGTCGACGCAGGGGATGCCGTTCTGGCGGTACTGGGCGTGGGCGGACAGCGACAGGCCTAGCGCGGCGACGGCGCAGGCGATACGGGTAGCGTGAAACGCGCGCGTGGTCATGATTGTTCTGCTTTGGTGGATTCGGGGACGGGCACGCCTTCGGTCCCGACGGCGTCGGGGCAGGTCAGCTCCTCGCGCGGCCAGGTCACGCGTTCCTGCCCGTCCATCACGATGATCTGGCCGCACAGCAGGCCGAAGATGGCGGTGGTCTTGCCGCGGGTGTCGATGAATTCCAGCAGGCGATCGCGGCGCACCAGTGCGCGCCCCTCCTTGAAGTCGCCGGCCCAGCCGAACTCGGGCGGGATCACGTAGCGCCCGCTCAGGTCGATGTAGCCGAGCAGCTTGCCGCTGCGTTGGTCGCGCCGCGCCAGCGCCAGCCCGTCGCGCAGCGGGCCGAGCTTGTTGAAGTAGGGGCCGACGATGCGCTTGCCGGATGCATTGACGAAACCGTAGCGGTCGCCGTGGCCGCGATAGGCCACCACGCCCTCGCTGGCGGTGTCCTCTTCAACCGCGAACTCGCCCTTGAATCGCGTGATTTCGCGACCCTGGAGATCGGTCATGACGCTTTCCGCCGTGTCGCGGTCGCGGAAGATCACCCGCTGCATGGAGGCCAGCGGCGTGCCGTCGCCGAGTTTTTCGAGCAGGGCCTTGCCGTTTTCGTCCATCAGGCGGTAGCGCTGGCCGTCGTAGACGCGCGCCAGGCCCTCGGGCTGGACGAAGAAGGGGTTGAACTCGCCGTTGCTGGCGGAGACCTTGAGGTTGCCGCGCGCGTCGATCGCGCCGTTGCGCGAACGGTATTGCACGTAGATCCAGTCGCCGAACTGATCCTGGCGCTCGGGCACGCCGTCGAACAGGCGGGTCATGCCGCCGCCTGCGTCGAACAGCAGCGTGCCGCCGTCCTTGCCCTGTCCCAGGTAGCGGCCGTGTTTCAGGTCCTGCGGTTTCTCGTGCAGCACCGCGCTGCGCTTGCCGCTGGGCAAGTGGATCAGGCGGTAGTCGTCGCGGTAGTCCGAGTCATTCTTGCCTTTGGGCTCGCGCACCAGCAGGTAGCCGTTGCCGAGGTAGTCCAGGTCGTAGCTGCCGGTGTAGGTGGCAGGCACGACCCACTTGCCATGGCGGTCGATGATGCCCCAGCGGTCGCGGTCCTGCGCCTTGGCCCAGTTGTCCTGGAAATCCTCGATCCGGCCCAGCGTCGGCGCCACGGCGACGCTGGCGCTGCGGATGTTCCACAGTCCCCAGCGGCGGTTGCGGCGCTCGTCCTGCTTGTAGAAGTAGAGCAGGTCGCCGTCGATCTTCTCGCCGTTGACTTCTACGTAGGCCGGCAGCTTCTGCGCGTTGCCCCGTGTGTCGATCAGCACGGCCTCGTCGCGGCTCATGCCCGGCGTGCGCGCCCAACTGTAGGCGCCCTTGAAGCCGCCGATGCCGGCGTAGGTGGGCGGCAGGATCCAGTTGCCCTCGGCGTCGATCGCGCCGACGGTGCGCTTGCGCGTCTTCACCAGCAACGGCGCGGCGGCGTCGTAGGTGCTCATGTCGTCCCAGTCGGGATTGGTGACGATCTTGCCCGAGCGCGTCAGGATGCCGGTGGGCTGCTGGTAGTCGTTCGGCCGCAGCAGGGCCAGCGGCAATTGGTCGGCGTCGGGCCCGGCCTCGCGCGATCTGTCGTTGGCGCGCCGGGGGGAGAAGGGCAGCACGCGATATTGGCCCAGGCGTTCGGCGGTATCGCTGTCGAGCAGCGCCGTGCCGTCGGCGCGGTAGATCTGGCGCAGCGTGGCTTCGCTGTCGGTGCCGGCCACCGCGACGCTGGTGGCGGCATCGGCCGCGGCTTCGACGGCGGCGGGGACCGCGTTGTCGACCGCGGCATCGACCGTCGGGCCCGCGATGTCGACTGCCGCGGCATCGGTCGCCGGACCGCTGGCGTCGGCAGTCGTTGGCGTCGGCGCGGATTCGATGATGGCCGGCGCCGCCGGTGGCGGGGGATCGGCGGGGCCGGCGCCCGCTTCGGCCGGCGCCGCGGCGGCGTCGGCGTGGTCCGTCTCCGAGACAGGCTTGGCCGCGTCGCTCGCGAACGCGTCGCCGGGGCCCTGGGCGTACAACCAGGCCAGGCCATCGTCGCTGACCGTGACACGGCCGAAGGCGGCCGGCGTCACCACGATATTGCCGCCCGGGGCGATCATCACGACCGCGTCGACGTCGGTCAGCACCTTCCAGCCGCCGCTTTCCTCCACGCCCACATAGGGGTTCGTGAAGGTGCGCATCGGCCGCAGGTTGGCATCCAGCAGCACGTACTGCGCCGTGTCGCGGGGTTTGACCAGCCACAGGCCCGCGCCGGGCCGGACTACGCTTTCATAGCGGCCCGCCGTCAGCGGCGAGCCGTCGGGCCGCACGAATGCCCAGGCCTCGTCGCGGTGCACGGCGAGCGTGTCGCCGTCGCGCAGCGGCGGCTGATCCGAGCCCAGCACCTCGGGCGCGATGGCCCATTTGCCGTCGGCATCCAGCAGGCCCCACAGGCCGCCGTAGCGGGTGCTGCGGCGCTGCGCCGGCAGCGTGTCGGCGACCGGCCGCTCCAGCCGCATCACGTCGGCCGGCAGCGTCAGGGCGCGGCCGGTCGCGGTGTTGAACAGGCGCGGCGCCTGCGGCACTTCCATCGCCGCCAGTTTCTGGCCCGGCTCGAACCCCCAGGATCGCGTGCCCAGTTCGAAGGTCTTGACGACCTGGCCCTGGCGATTGATGAGCACGTCGCGCTCATTGTCCTCGACCAGCGCGGTGCCCGCGGCGTTGAAGCCCGAGGCGCGCGCGAAGCGCGGCTTGATCACCCAGGCGCCGCGCGTATCGATGTAGCCCCACAGGCCATCCTGCCGCACCGCGGCCAGCCCGTTCTGGAACGACTCGGCGTCCTGGTAGGCCGGCGTGATGACCATCCGGCCCTGCTTGTCGATATAGCCCCAGGTGCCGGCCGCATCGCTCGCCTTGCCCGTCAACACCGCCGCCAGGCCTTCGGCATAGTCGCGGTTGCAGGAGACGTCCGGGGTGATGGCATAGGTGCGGCCGACGCAATCGTATTGCCAGTCGGCGAACGCCTCTTCCGCCCGGCCGCTGCCGGCATGCAGGCCGGCCAGCGCCGCGGCCAGGGCCAGCGGCCGCCACATGACGGCGCGCCTCATGACGCGGTCCGCGCGGCGGCGCACGGGAGGGCTGTGAGGGGAATCAAGCGAAGCCGGACGTGCCGCATGGTGGTGATGCCTGCCAAAGAGGAACGAAGGCAGCACTGTAACCAGCAGTAGCAGGTAAAGAAGCGGCAAATGTAACTATAGAAAACGAACCGTTAACAACGCGTCCGCAAACGCTTCAGTTGTCGAGCCAGGCGCCTTGCTGGCGCATGCGCGAGCGCAGCAGCGACCGCGCGCGCGACAGGCGGCTGCGCACCGTACCGATCGGCAGATCCAGTTGCGTCGCCGCTTCCTCGTACGACATGCCGTCGGCGCAGATCAGCATCACCACGTCGCCCAGGTCGGGCGGCAGGGCGGCCAAGGACCGGTCCATGATGCGCAGCGTCTGCAGCAGTTCGGTGCGGGCGGCGGGGTCCGAGCGGCGATCGTGTTCCTCGGCCAGGGCGTCCTCGCTCACGAACGCATAGCGCCGTTCGGGGGCGCGCGACAGGTGGTTGCGGATGAGGTTGCGAGCAATGCCGAACAGCCAGGTCGACGGCTTGCTCTCGCCTCGGAAGCGGTCGTAGCACGATGTCATTTCGACGAAGGCCTGCTGCGTGATTTCCTCCGCGTCGGAACTGTTGCCCACCTGGCGCAGCACGAAGCGGCGCAGGCGTTCGGACTCGTCCCGCACCAACTGGCTGACCGGATCGGCGTGCGGCGAGGACGGGATGACGGCGGACGGACAGGAAGCAGGGGGCATGGTGGCGGCGCAGCGGGTCGTGGACGGGAGCGCCCGCAGCGCCGCGGCGGGCGCCTGGCGCGGGCGCGCACCTGTCCTGCGCGGCCCGGGCGGGTCCGCGCGGAAAGTGGCGTGGAGGAGTGCGGTGCAGCCCCGCGATCTCCCATGGCCCTGTCGGAAAGAGAAAGCGGATGCTGCGAAACCAGTCTACGTTTGGAAGATTCGGTAGCAAATACGGCGCGTGCCGTATTTTGGCGAGCGCGGCGAGGCCGCGCTCAGGCAGGCGTCGCGCGGATCAGGCGCAGGGCAGGCCCAGGCGCACCGCGTAGGCGACCAGCTCGGCAGTGCTGTGCAGCGCGAGCTTGCGCATCAGGTTCTCGCGATGCTTGCGCGCGGTCAGCGGGCTGATGTGCAGGGCCTCGCCGATCTGCGCGGCGGTGGCGCCCTGCGCAGCCAGCGCCAGCACCTGCTGCTCGCGCCGCGTCAGGGTTTCGGCCGGCGCCGGCGCGTGCGTGGACCGCGGCTGGGCCGGGCGTCCGGCCCGGCCGTCATGCAGGCGCTGGATCGCCGCCATCAGTTCGCGCGAGTTGCCGGTCTTGGCCAGGTATTCGTCGGCGCCGGCCTCCAGGATCGCCTGGCGGCTGCGGGCGTCGGTATTGGCGGTCAGCACCATGATGTGCAGGGCGGGATGGCGCACGCGCAGCGCGCGCACCCAGCCCGACCCAGCCACACCGGGCATGCCCAGGTCCAGCACCAGCACGTCGGCGCCGTGCGCGGCCAGCAGCGCCAGCACCTGCTCGCCGGTGGCCGCTTCGTCGATCGAACCGATCATCGCGCCCGCCTGGCTCAGCACCATTTTCAGGCCCTCGCGCACGATGCCATGGTCATCGGCCAGCAGGACGCGCAGCAGGGGAGGCGGGGAGGTCGGAGTCATGAAGGCGGTGAGGGGGCCGCGGCTTGTGTCAGAATGATGCACCATTATAGGGACCGATCCAGGCGCATGACCGCCCCTGCCGCGCTATCCCCGCCCCAACCGCCGGACGCCTCCGCGACGCACGCGGCCCCCGTCGCCGACGCCGTCGCGACCGAGTTGGCCACGCTGCTCTACAAGCAATCCTATGGCGTCCTGTTCGCCAATTTCGCCGTCGCGCTGCCGGTGCTGTACGTCATGCGCGACGCCGCGCCCGCCGGGGTGCTGGCGGCTTGGCTCGGCGCCGTGTATCTGCTGACGCTGGCGCGCGTGGTCGTCTGCCGCCGGTTCGTGCGGCGCGCGGCCGGGCCCGTGCGGCCCTGGGTGCGCGGCTTCTGCCTGCTGTCGTGGACCTCGGGCCTGCTGTGGGGACTGGCGGGGCTGCTGGCGGTGATGTCGGGACAGGACCTGCTGCTGGCCTTCGGCTGCGTGATGCTGGCCGGCATGTGCAGTGGCGCGGTGCCGTCGCTGTCGGCCTGTCCGCCCGCCTATGTTGGGTCGGCGCTGGGCATGGTGGCGCCGTTCATCGCCGCCTGCCTGGTCTCGGCTGACGGGCTGCACCTGGTGTACGCGGCCTTCGGCGTCTGCCTGCTGGCGGTGAACCTGTATTTCAGCGCGGTCACTTATCGCAGCCTCAGGACCACCGTGGCGCTGCGCTTCGAGAACAGCGCCTTGATCCGCAGCCTGGAACACGAACGCGACCGCGTGGCCGCGGCCGACCGCGCCAAGACGCGCTTCCTGGCCGCCGCCGGGCACGACCTGCGCCAGCCGGTGCACGCGCTCGGCATGTTCACCGACATCCTGGCCAGCCGTGCGGAGCAGGGTAGCGTCACGCCGCAGGATGCGTTGCATGTGGCGCGGCGCCAGCAGGGCGTGCTGGACGGGCTGAACCGCCTGCTGGACGGCCTGCTGGATGTGTCGCGCCTGGATGCGCACCTGGTTCGCACCGAGCGCCGCGTCGTCGCGCTCGACGCCCTGTTCGACGACGTCCGGCTGGACTATGAGCCGCAGGCGCGGGCCCGGGGCCTGCGCCTGGTGGTGGCGCCGACCTCGCTGACGCTGGAGACCGATCCGGCATTGCTGCGCCGCATCCTCGACAATCTGCTGGGCAACGCCTTGTCGTACACGCCTGCGGGCTGGGTGCTGTTGTCGGCGCGCAGGCGGCGGGGCGGGGTGTTGCTCCAGGTCTGGGATACCGGCATGGGCATCGCGCCTGAACTGCGGGAAGCCGTTTTCACTGAGTTCACGCGCGGCGCCGGCGCGCCGGCGGCGTCTCGGGGGGACGAGGGGCTGGGCCTGGGGCTGGCCATTGTGCGCCGCTTGGCGGACCTGCTGCATGGCGACATCTCGCTGCGCTCGGTGACCGGCAAGGGGTCGGTGTTTTCGCTGTGGCTGCCGCTTGGCATTCCCGGCGCGCATGCAGCCGGCGAAAAATAATCAGTTGAAGCGCGGCCCCGGCGCCCCTGTAATAGCGTCATCCATCCATCCGCACGGGATCGACGTCCCACGCCCGAGGTTCGCCATGTCCGTCGCCGCATCGTCCGTCGCCTCCCCGCCTGCTCGCGCCGCCGCGCCCCGCAACCTCTGGCTCATGGTGCTGGCGGGCGGCATCATCATGGGCCTGGCGCTGGGCGTGCGCCACGTGCAGGGCCTGTTCCTGCTGCCGGTCACCATGGACAGGGGCTGGTCACGCGAAACCTTCGCCATGGCGCTGGCGGTGCAGAACCTGACCTGGGGCGTGGTGCAGCCGTTCACCGGCATGATCGCCGACCGTTTCGGTTCGGCCAAGGTGATCCTGGGTGGACTCGTGTTCTACGCGGTGGGGCTGGCCGGCATGGCGCACGCCGCTACGCCCGCCGCCTTCATGTGGACCGCCGGCATCTGCATCGGCGTCGCGCTTTCCGGCACGGCGTTCGCCGTCATCTATGGCGCGCTCAGCCGCCTGGTGCCGCCCGAGCGGCGCGGCTGGGCCCTGGGCGTGGCCGGCGCGGTCGGCGGGCTGGGGCAGTTCACCATGGTGCCGGCGGCGCAGTGGCTGATCGGCGGCACGGGCTGGGTCGGCGCGCTGATGATCTTCGCGGCGGTGCTGGCGGTGGTGATGCCGCTGGCCTGGCCATTGAAAGAGACGTCGCGGCGGGTTGCTGGCGCCGCGGCGGCGCCGGAGCAGCCATTGGGCGCGGCGATCCGCGAGGCCTTCACGCAGCCCGGCTTCTGGCTGCTGAACCTGGGCTTCCTGGCCTGCGGCTTCCAGCTCGCCTTCATCGGCACGCACCTGCCGGCCTACCTGATGGACAAGGGCCTGCGGGCGGCGGACGCGGTCGCGGCGCTGGCCATCATCGCACTCGCCAATGTCGCCGGCACCTATGTCTGCGGCATCCTGGGCGCGCACCATCGCCGCAAGTATCTGCTGGCCGGCATCTACCTGTTGCGCACCGCCGCGATGGCGCTGTTCTTCCTTCTGCCGCTGTCGCCCGCGTCGGTGTACGTGTTCGCCGCGGTCATGGGCTTCGTCTGGCTGGGCACGGTGCCGCTGACCAACGGCCTGATCTCGCAGGTGTTCGGCGTGCGCTACATCACCACGCTGTTCGGCTTCGTCTTCTTCGGCCACCAGGTGGGTTCGTTCCTCGGCGTCTGGCTGGGCGGGGTGGTGTACGAGGCGACGCATTCGTACGACCTGATCTGGATCGGCGCAATGGCGCTGGGCGTGCTGTCGGCGGTGCTGCACTGGCCGATCGACGACCGCGAGCTACCGCGCATCCGCGCCGCCGTTGCGGCGGGCTGATCCGCGCCGGGACGCCGCCCGGGGGCGCTACGCGGCCGCGCGGGCTTCAGACCGGCCGGTGCTGCGTGCCCGCGCCCATGGTGATGTGCAGGATGCGACAGGACTCCACCACCTTGAGCGTATGCCAGGCGCCGCGCGGCACCACATAGGCATCGCCTGCCCGCAGCCGGACGACCTGCGCGCCGGCGGGGCCCTCCAGGTGCAGATCGGCCGCGCCGGCCATCAGGCGCACGATCTCGTCGGCTTGCGGATGCATCTCCCATTGCGGCCAGTCGCGGGCGCAGGCGTATTCGGACACCAGCCAGCCGCGGCCGTAGCGCGCCAGGTCCTCCTTCGGTTGCGACCAGAAGGCGTCGCCGCCCGCCAGCGCGGTGGCATGGCCGGCGGCGTCCAGGAAGACGTACTGCGACGACAGGTCGGTGGGCATGGCGGTCTCCAGAGTGAGGGCAATAGGCGTTATAACAGCGCCGAAGGTCGCCTCCACGGAAGGCGCGGCGGATGTGGCCCATATGCGCCAGCCCACCACCGATCGCGGCACTATCGACCCGCGCATCCTGATCCGGCAGCCCGACGAGCGCCCGCGCTACCCGATGCCGCGCAGCGCGGTCTGGTGCGCCGACCGGCCAGGCCATGCACGACAAGGGCGGCGACGCGGCTGGAATACTCGAAAAACTGCGATAATCCGGGTCTTTCCAGGGGGCGCCGGCTCGCATCCGGCGTAGGTGTCGGCATGAGCAAGGGATTCGACGGCGTCCGGCCGGCATCCGAATCGTCCATCGAGATCGGTTTCTTCTACCAGGGCCGCCATTGCGTGGAGCGCATCCGCGTCAAGCCGACCGCTGCCAACCTCAAGCGCGCCGCCGAACGGCGCACCGCCATCCTGGCGGCGATCGCGCGCGGCGATTTCGACTACGCCGCCGAATTTCCCAAGCGCACCACCACTGCCCCTTCCGCCAAGGACGAGCCATGACCCGCGTTGCCGCATTGCCCATATACGATCTGACCGCCGAAGCCTTCGCATCCTATGGCTGGATGCTTGGCAAGCCGATCCCGCAGGGCAATGGCGTGCCGCTGTTCAGCAACGACGCCACCGACTTCTGGCAGGAGCACGTCTTCAATACCGGGGCCGGTGGCGACGCGGAGGTGCTGTGGGTGAACTACCGCAGCGCTTCGCCCGATGTCGCCAGCCTGGAAAAGCACCTGCTGACGCAGCAGGCGATCGTGCCGTTGACCGGCGCCATCGTCCAGGTGGTGGCCCGCAGCGCGGCCGACGGCAGCCCCGACCTGGACACGCTGGCGGCATTCCGCGTCGATCCCGGGCAGGGCGTCTGCATGCGTCCCGGCTGTTGGCACGCCACGCGCGTGGCCGACGCGGAAGTCACCTGCCTGATGCTGACCCGCCGCTCGACCACGCTCGACCTGATCCAGCACCTGACCACCGACGCCTCCGCCACCGAAAGCGCGATCACGCCGATTCCGCCGCGGCAGTTGGAAGCCCTGCGTTTGCCGGACTGATTCACCGAATTCGCGTTGCGCGCCAAGCAACCTGCGCCTGCGCGGGGTGCGCAAAGTCGTGCCGTCATCGGCGCGCGCTATCCCGAGCGTGGCGAAATGTGCCAGAATTTGCGCGACTGTTTTTTCGGTCGCGACGCTGCCGCCATCCGGGCGTTGCCAACCACTTCCCGTGTTGGAGCATGGAATGCGCATACGCCCCGCAGGCGTTGGATCGAGCCGCTCTGTTCGCGGCCTGTTTGTCATGATGTTGTGCACCGCCGCGGCCGGCTGCAGTTTCACCTCGCCCGACGCGGCGACGGGGGCGCAGTACGTTGGCATCGACGGGGTGTCGGCGCCCGAGGCGCGCCGCATCGCCAAGGAAGCCTATGTCTACGGCTATCCCATGGTGGCCAGCTATCAGGCCATGCATGCCGCCAGCATCGATCGGGGCAATCCCCACTACCGGGGGCCGTTCAACACACTTGTGCGCGCCGAGCCGTCGCCGGATGACACGCCGCAGTTTTCGGCCGTGCTGGATCTGCGCGCCGAGCCCGTCGTCATCAGCGTGCCGCCGATGGAAGCCAGGCGCTACCACGCGTTGCGGTTGACCGACCTGTATGGCTTCAACTTCGCCTACATCGGCAGCCGCGCGACGGGCAATGGCGGCGGCAGGTATCTGGTGGCGGGGCCACGCTGGAGCGGCGCCGCGCCCAAGGGGATGGCCGCGGTGCTCCGCGCCGAGACCGAGCTGGTGAGCCTTTCGGGGCGCATCCAGCGTTTTTCGTCCGCGGACCAGGCCAGCGTCAGGCGCATCGAGGCCGGCTACCGCATCCAGCCGCTCTCGGCCTATCTGAAGAAGGCGCCGCCCACGGCGGCCGCGGTCGACTGGCTGGCGCCTGAAGCGCCAGCGCAGATGCGTACCTCGCTCGAGTTCTACAACGAGCTGGGATTCCTGCT
This sequence comes from Achromobacter sp. EB05, assembly GCF_044232075.1. Taxonomy (NCBI): domain Bacteria; kingdom Pseudomonadati; phylum Pseudomonadota; class Betaproteobacteria; order Burkholderiales; family Alcaligenaceae; genus Achromobacter; species Achromobacter sp. EB05. The sequence continues at coordinate 5,714,801 of NZ_CP155917.1, read as the reverse complement.
GCAGTTCGCGCCGGTGGCGCACAGCGAGAAGTCGCTGCGCAAGCGGCTCGACAGCATGCGCATCCGGCCGGGCGCGCCGGCGGTCACGGACGGCAGCAATCCGCGCCTGCGCCAGGTCATGCAGGAAGGCATGCACGATGGCCAGAACGAGATCGACAAGCGCCGCCTGGCGCTGGACGGCAAGGCTGATACGCTGTTCGGCGACCGCCGCACGCTGGGCAACGACTATCTGGCGCGCGCCACCGGCGCGCAGGTCGGCCTGGGCACGGACAGCCGCGAAGAATCGATCACGGCGGTGCTGGCCACCGACGCCACGGGCCAGCCGCTGGATGGCGCCCAGCCGTATGTGCTGCGGTTCGCGCCGCGCGCCTTGCCGCCGGTCAACGCGTTCTGGTCGGTGACGCTGCAGCGCACGGCCGGGGCCGCGCAGGCGCCTCACACCGCCCGGCGCACGCGGGTCGATTCGGCGATGCTGCCCGCGCTCAAGCGCGATCGCGACGGCGGGCTGACGCTGCACATCCAGCCTCAGTCGCCCGGCAAGGGCAGCGAGGCCAACTGGCTGTCTGCGCCGGCGGGGCCTTTCACGATCACGCTGCGTTACTACTGGCCCAAACCGGCCTTGCTGGACGGAAGCTGGCAATCGCCGCAACCGCGGCGCGCCGGACTGTAGCGCACACGCCCGGGCGGTGGCGTGCGAGGCCGCTTCCATCTTGCCGCCGCGCGCCGCCCGCCCGCTTGACGCCGCCGGGCGGCGTCAGAGATCCTCGCTGCGCCACACCTTCAACACGCGTCCGAAAATCTGCAGGTCCATGTCTTCGGTGATGTCCCAGGCGTCGTACTTGGTGTTCTCGGACTTGGCGCGGATCAGCAGGCCGTTGGCGCTGGGAATGCGCTGCAGGCGCTTGATGAAGCCCTCGTTGCCGACGCGAAAGAAGAACACGCCGTCGACGTCCGCCTTGACCACGCCCAGGTCCACCAGCAGCGGATCGCCCGGGTTGTACATGGGCCGCATGCTGTCGCCGAAACCCGTCACCACGCACAGGTTGGCGGCCGCGGTGTAGTGGCGCAGGTTCTTGTGCAGCCATTCCTGGCTGACGCGCAGGCTCTGGATCACGCCGGGCTGGTCGCGCAGCTCCACGCCCGCGCCCATGGCGCCGCCGGTATCGAAGCGCGGGATGCGCAGATCGTCGCCCGCGCCGACATCCACGGGCGGCGCATCGCCGCCGCCGGCATCGGCCAGCACGATGTCTGGCGGATACTGCGCCGACTCGTCCAGCAGTTGCTCGAGTGACAGCCCCAAGCCCGCCGCCAGGCGGGCCGCGTACTTCGAGCGTTCGCTGTCGCGCCCCTCGAGCGCGGCGATGGTGCCCACGCCCACGCCGGTGCGCGCTTCCAGTTGTTCCAGGGTGAGACCGAGAGCGGCGCGATAGCGCCTGATTTGTTTTCCGAGAGCCATGGTGTCGACGCTAAACAGTTGTGGAAAATTGTGCAACAACAAGTGTTGAAATCGAGATTATACACTTGTAGAATTCCAGTCATGGATCACCCAAAATGTGTGCTGTTATCAGACGGAAGCGTGGGTAGCGTATCGCTACCGAAGGGCTTCTCTTCCTCATCCATACGGACCCCCGCAGCGGCGGTCCGCAACCCCGGCGCCCGGGTGGCGCCAACCCGGCAGGGTCCGCCAGCGACGGACGCCGGCATCGAACTCAACGGCAAGGAGCGGCGAATGAATCAGGCAGGAAACATGGCATTGCAGGCCCCGCAGGGCTGGGTCGCGGCGGCATCGCAGGCGGGCGCCGCCATCGCGCGCTCCTTTGCGCCGCGGCCGGCGGAGCGGGCCGGCCGGTCGCAAGCGGCGCAGGGCCAGAATCTGAAGGGGCAGAACATGACGCGGGAAGAATCGGATCAGGTCGAAGCGCTGATCATGGAGTGGTACCAATGGAGCCGCGGCTACCGGCCCAAGCTGGGCGTGGGCCGGGTATCGGCATTCGCGCGCGGCATGACGGCCGACGAGGCCTATGACGACGAGGACGTCGACGCCCGCCTGGCCGCCGCGCGCGGCGAGCAGACGGAGTTGTGTATCGACGAGCTGCCGTGGCAGCAGCGCTCGGCCATCGGCGTACACGCCGGCAACCGCGCGGCCGGCGCCCGCGTCTTCAGCAATCCGCGCCTGACGCCCGAGCAGCAGCACGCCGCCTATCAGGAAGCCAAGGTCGCGCTGCTGCCGGCGTTGCGCCGGCGCGGGCTAGTGACGGCGCCGCAGGTGCGACACGCCGATCGCGCAAAGGCTTGCGGTGCGCGGACCACGTCCGCATAATTGAGTCGTCGGGCCAAGTTGCGCCCGAAGAAAATCTGAACGTATCGACCAAGCCCCTCGGCAATCGCCGCGGGGCTTTTTCATGGCCGCTCCGGATTCCCGGAAACGCCACTATTGCCCGCCTCTGGCGGGCTTTTTTTTTGGAGTCTGCAATGGCAGGTACTACCGTTTCGCAATTCGTTCAAACGCAGGGCACCCAACTGGAAGTGTCGACCACGGCCACCGAAGACCTGGGCGCCGCCGGCCTGACCTACGCCGATCTGGCCATCACCATCAAGGACCCGAACTTCCAGGGCGGCCAGACCACCGAGATCGACGTCACTGTGCTCAAGTCCACCGCCAAGGAGTACGCCCTGGGCCTGGACGACAGCGGCACCTTCAGCATGGCCGGCAACTGGAAGGCCGGCGACCCCGCCCAGAAGGCGCTGGTGGCCGCGCGCAGCGACAAGAAGACCCGCGCCTTCCGCGTGACCTTCGCCGACGGCGCCAAGTTCGAGTTCCTCGGCCTGGTGACGCAATACCAGTGGCAAGGCCAGTTGGACAACGTCGTGTCCGCCACGTTCAACGTGCGTGTCACCGGCGCCGTCAAGCTGACCGACGCGCCCGCCAACGGGGGCTGAACGCCATGACGGACACGTCGATCAAATCCTCCGCGCGCGCGGCTGGCCTGCGCGGCCTGGCGGTCGATCCGCTGGCCGGCTTCGCCCACGAAACCCTGACCGTGCCGCAATGGCAGGACGCCCGCGTCATCGTGCGCGCGCCCAGCGCCGGCGATCACCTGTTCCATATCCGCGCGATCTGGGCGGCCGCGGGCGTGGTGCCGGGCGAGGACAACGAGGTGGTGCGCGCCAAGCTGGACGCGCCGGGCGTGGACTACACCCGCGCCTCGGCCAGCCTGCTGGTGCGCACGCTGTTCGAGCAGACCGAGCAGGGGCCGCGCCGCGTCTTCGACGACGAAGACGTTGACGTCGTGGCCGCGGCCTACGGGCTGGCGCACGCCACGCTGGTGGCCAAGGCGATCGAGCTGGGCAACCTCGGGGAGGGGGCGCAGGAGCGCGCAAAAAAGCCCTCCAGGAAACGCCAGACCTCCGTTTCCTGATGGTCCTGGCGCTTCGACTGGGACGCACGCTGGGCGAGTTGATGGACACCATCGACACCCATGAAGTGTCGCTGTGGCGCGAGTGGGACCGCACGTCTCCGTTGGGCGACGACCGGGCCGACGTGCTCACGGCCAGCCTGGCCGCCACGGTGGCGCGCGCGGCGGGGGGCAAGGTGCGCGCCGCCGACATGCTGGTGCGCTGGGGCGCGCAAGACGAGGAACCTCCCGCCGAAGCGGGGGCGGACGCGTTGAAGGCGTTCCTGATGTCGAAGGTCAAGAAGGGGTCTTGACGACGTGTCCGGCCCGCGCGAGCGGGCCGGAGGCGGATCTATGTGAGGTATAGGACCATGGCAAACAACAATAACGCCGCGAATATCGAGGCGGAAAACAGGGCGCTCAGACAGAACACCCTCGAGCTCAATCGCAATGCGGCGGCCCGGCGGGCATGGGAGAGCGCCGTTGCGCGGGCCGCGACCGTGTGCCAGAAAAGCAACGACACCACCGACAAGGGCACCGACGGCAAGAAAAAGTCGACGGACGCGCTGAACAAGCATGCCCAGGCGATCCGGTCCGAGGCGGTCGAGCAGGCGCTGGCGGAAATGAAGAAGGCCGGCGCGATGCTGGGCCGTTCATCCGAAACCGCGAAGATGGAGTACGAAACCGAGGCCGGCCGATTCGCGGGTGAGAGTCCCAGCGACAAGTACAGCCTGACGACCGCCGCGTGGGATCTCGACAGGCTGCGCGACCAGACGAAGATGCGCGCCTATATCGAGAATCTCGCGGATCCCGATGCGGAATCCAGACGCGAGAGGACTCAGAAGCAATGGGCGCTCGACGACGCGCTGCGAGATGGCACGCTCAGCCAGGACAAGTACGACAAGGAACGGCGCAATCTCGGGCTCGTCGAGAAAGACGGCGACTTCATGGCGAAGGTGAACGACAAGCTGCTCGAATCGGCGCGCAACGGTGCGGGCAAGATCCAGGACATCCTGGGCACCAAGATGTACGACTTCGTCTCCGAGAAATTCGACAAGATGGGGCTGTCGTTCCTGGACAACGTGGCGAAGATGGTGACATCGGCCGCCTCCGCCCAGCTCATGGAGACGTTGCTGGGCAAGGAATTCATGTCGGGTTCGGGCGGCCTGGGGGGCTGGATTGGCCAGGCGGGCGGCTTCATTGCCGGGTTGTTCGGTTCGGGTGGCGCAAGTAGCGCCAGCGCCATCGTGCCATCGGTGGCCCAGGCGTTTCCCGTTTCCCTGAACGCCAAGGGCAACGCCTTCACAAACGGGATGGTCTCCAGCCCCGTCGCCTTCCCCATGGGCGTCATGGGCGAAGCCGGCCCCGAGGCCATCATGCCGCTGCATCGCGGCGCCGACGGCTCGCTCGGCATCCGCGCCGCCTTCCCGAATGTGGGCGGTGACACGGGCCAGACCGCCGGCGGGGTATCCGTCAATGTCTACGTGCAGGACGGCAACGTCAGTTCCTCGAGCGAATCGGGCGAGGGCGGGTGGCAGCAGTTCGGCCAGCAGATCGGCGAATACGTCACCCAGCTTGTGGACCGCCGCATGACGCAATCGTATCGCCAGGGCGGCCTGGCCTGGCAAGCCAACAACAACCGTTTAGCGGGGGCATGATCATGGCAATCGAAACCTTCACCTGGTCGCCGCGCGTCAATCCGCAAGGGCGGACCAAGTTTCGCGTGCTGAGCGCGCAGTTCGGCGATGGCTACCGCCAGACCGCGGCCGACGGCATCAACAACAAAGTGGCCTCGTGGCCGCTGCAGTTCTCCGGCTCGGGAGCGCAGGTCGGGCCGATCGTGGCATTCCTGGACCGGCACCAGGGGTATCGGGCCTTCCAGTGGCAACCGCCGCTGGGCGAGCCGGGCTACTACGCCGCGACGGATTACGACCTGACCGCGATGGGCGGCGAGATGTACTCGCTGGCCGTGACCTTCCAACAAGTCTTCAGGCCCTGACACCATGGCAACCCTACAAGCGATCAATGTCGGCAAGACCGACAACGACCAGGCGGGCGATCCGCTGCGCGTGGCCATGCAGAAGGTGAACGCGAACTTCGCCGACGTGCAGTCCGGACTGGCTGGCCTGTGGAATGCGTCGACGCTTGGCGCGACAGTGGACCTGAACACGCTGACCAACCCCGGACGCTATCATCAGGGTGCCAACGCCAACGCGTTGACGGGCAGCAACTATCCGATCGCGAACGCCGGCCTGCTGGAAGTGGCGGCTTCCGCGGACGGCCTGTTCGTATACCAGGAATACACCCAGTACCGGTCGGGCGCCTATTCGCGTCGTTTCTGGCGTTCGTTCTATGGTGGCATCTGGGCCGCCTGGCAGGAGTTGCCGGCGCTGTCGCAGAAAGGGGCCGCCAATGGTCTGGCCACGCTGGATGCGAATGGCAAGGTGCCCGTGGCGCAGATCCCGAGCGCGTTTGCGGCCGTCCTGCCGACGACCGCGCACGATCTGAATGACTACGCCACGCCGGGTTCGTTCTATCAGTCCGCCATCGCCGGGGCCACGGCGGGCGCCAATTATCCGGTGGCCAACGTCGGCTTTCTTGAAGTCACGGCCACCGGCACGCCGGTGGCGCAGGTCTACACCACTCGCACCAATGTTGCGGCCGCCATGCAGCGCTTCTGGCGCGTGCGGGTGTCGGCGACCGCCTGGTCCGCCTGGAAGGAACTGACCGACGTCTCGACCGTGGTGTCCTATGCCGGATCGATGGCGGCCGCGCAGGATCTGAACAGCTATACGCAACGGGGCCTGTGGGCCGTCGCCTCGTCGGCGATCGCGGCCGGGGGCAGCAATTTTCCGGTCGGACAGTCGGGCTACCTGCTGGTCATGTCTGCCTCGCCCCAGGGCGGCGCCAGCGTTACCTCCGGGGTGTGCCAGGTGTATTACGCCGGCAATGGCAACAAGGTATATAACCGTTCGCTGATCACCGGAACCTGGTCGCCCTGGGTGGCCAGCGTCGATTCAGGGCAACTGGCAGCGCCGGGCGGCATTGCCACACTGGACGCTGCCGGCAAGGTGCCGCAGGCGCAGATCCCGGGCGTCAACGCGCGGCCGTTGGGCGCTGCGGATGACTTGGATACCTATGCTACGCCGGGCGACTACAGCCAGAACACCAATGCGGCCGCGGCGGCCGGGGCGAACTATCCCGCGCCGCTGGCCGGCCTGCTGTCGGTGAAATTCGGTACCGGCAGCAACAACGCGGTGTACCAGGAGTACACCACCTATACGCTGGCCAATCCGCGCAAGTTCATCCGCAACCGTTTCCAGAGCGCGGGCGTCGCCACCTGGGGGCCGTGGTTCGAACAGGCCCGCGCCGATCAGGCGATGACGCATGTCTACCTGACCGCCGCGACGGACGCCAACACGCTGGTCTCGGACAACACGTTCTACACCTGGGGAGCGGCGACGCCCATGTCGGCCGGATCGAACTGGCCGCCCAGCGCCGCCGTCAATGCCGGCTACATGAATGTCTATTGGTTGTCGGCGGGGATCGTTTGCCAGGAAGTGTCGGTGCTCTTCACCGGCCAGAAGCCGCGCCGCTATGTGCGCCACGGCAACACCACCAACGGCGGCTGGCAACCGTGGCGCGCCGTGGGTAGCTGGAGCAATGCGCTGCAGATGCCGACCGCGGATTGTGGCGACATCTACGTCGACGGCGCGGGCTGGCACCGCTGGAATGGAACGGCCTACGCGAAATACGATCCGAGCGTGGCGCAGGACCTGGTGTTTGATTCCGCCGCCTGGAAAGTCCGCGGCGCGATGGGCTTTGGTCCCAATGCGGGCGGGGTTTTCCAGAGCCTGTCGGGCACGGGCAACCTGAATGTCGCACCCGGCACCGCCGCCGCGGGCAGCCGCGTGAACGTGTGGCAGGACAGCGGCGCCAACGCCAGCGTGCTGTCCTTGCAATGCTTTCCGTCGGGCTCGTACATCACCAGCGGCAGAACCGGGACGGGCGCCTACCAGCCGCTGATATTCGAAGTCATCGGCTATGACTGCGGACGCATCAACACCGCCGCCACCTGGGTCCTGGGCGCGGAATACAGCCGCAATTACCTGGTGCGGCAGGCCATCAACTTCGAAGGCGGCGGCAGCCGCTTCGGCACGCTGTATAGCCCGCAGGCGGACAACACGTCGCCCATCGTGTTCACCAACGCCGCAGGCGGGCTGGTGGGCACCATCCAGACCTCGCCGTCGGCAACCTCGTACAACACCACGTCGGACTACCGCGTGAAGTACGACATCGAGGATATGGACGGCGCATGGGCCTTGCGGTCCGTGCTGCGCATGCGGCCACGCACGTTCCGGATGGTGATGGACGACAGCGCGCAGGATGGCTTCATCGCGCATGAACTGCAGGAAGTGGCGCCGCTGGCCGTGTCGGGCGAAAAGGACGCGGTCATGACCGATGTCCACGGCGCCGCGCCACGCATGAAGCTGCAAGGCGTCGACAGCTCCAAGCTGGTCGCGCGCATGGTCTGCGCCATGCAGGAAATGCACCGGCGTATCGAGGAACTGACCAGGCAGGTCGAGCGCCTGCGTGGCGGGGACGGCGAGTCCGGACAACCGCCACGGCAGGCTGAAGAGGAATAGCAATGGGTATTTATTCAGACGTTCAAAAGCTGGAAGTCGGCGCATTGGTCGAGCTGTTCGAGCTGGATGCGACGGCCATCGGCGGCCAGGTCCTGCGTTTCCATGGCTACACGCAAGTGGGACCCATCTGGTGGCAGGGGCAGCAGTACGATCCGTGGGCCATCCGCGCCGAAGGGTTCGAACTGGTGGGAGAGGGCCAGCAGCCCTCGCCGACGCTGTCCGTGGGCAACATTGGGCAGGACGACAAGGGTAAGCCGGTGGTGGGCGTGATCTCGGCGCTTTGCGTCCACCTGGACGACCTGGTGGGCGCGCGCGTGGTGGTGCGTCGCACGCTCGGGAAGTACCTGGATGCGGTCAATTTCCCGCAGGGCAATCCCACCGCCGACCCGCAGGAAGAGTTGCCGCAGGAAGTCTGGCTGGTGCAGCAAAAGACCGCCGAAACCGCCGAGGTGGTCGAATTCTCGCTGTCCAGCGCGCTGGATTTCAACGGCCAGAAGCTTCCCGACCGGCCGATCATCGCCGGCGTGTGCTCGTGGCTGCGCAAGGGCGGTTATCGCGGTCCCTACTGTGGTTACACCGGCAGCCGCATGTTCGACCTGGATGGCAAGCCGGTCAGCGATCCGACGCTGGACCGCTGTTCGGGCCTGATGTCCGACTGCAAGAAGCGCTTCGGCGAATACGAAGTCATTAACTTCGGCGGCTTTCCGTCCGCCGACCTGGTCAGGGGATAGCCATGCTCAAACGCACGATGCAGGCCATCCGCGACCATGGCGTGGCGACGTATCCGCAGGAATGCTGCGGGCTGGTGGTCAAGGCGGGCCGACGCGAATGGTATGTGCCGTGCCGCAATACCGCCGCCAGCGAAGAGCACTTCGTCATGTCGGCGCAGGACTACGCGGCGGCCGAGGAAAGCGGCCGGATCACGGCCGTGGTGCACTCGCACCCGGATGCGGCGGCGCTGCCCAGCGAAGCCGACCGGGTGGCCTGCGAGGCCTCCGGCCTGCCCTGGTACATCGTTGCCGTGGCCAAGGATCTGGACGGCAAGGTCAAGGCCGGCGAGATCCGCGGCTTCACGCCGGAGGGCTTCCAGGCGCCGCTGCTGGGGCGCCAGTTCGCCCACGGCGTGCTCGATTGCTATTCGCTGGTGCGCGACTGGTATGCGCGCGAACGCGGCATCACCCTGCCGGACTTCCCGCGCGAGGATGGCTGGTGGGAACCTGGCCGCGCCGGCGATCTGTACATGGATCACTACGCCGAGGCGGGCTTTCGCCCGCTGCAGCCGCATGAAGCGCTGGCGCCGGGCGACGTGGTGGTGATGCAGGTGCGTTCGGACCGCGCCAACCATGCCGGCGTCTTCCTCGGCGCGCAGCCGTTGAGCGAAGCGCCGGACCTGTTTCCGCTGCCCGACGCGATGCTGCATCACCTGTATGGGCGCGACTCCGAGCGAGTCGTGTACGGTGGATTCTGGCGTGAAGCCACCCGGGTGGTGCTGCGCCATGGAGAAAAGACATGAACGACAGGGCACGAGTGGTGCGACTCTACGGCTGGCTGGGCGCGCGCTTCGGCCGCGAGCACCGTCTGGCCGTGGCCAGTCCGGCCGAGGCGGTGCGGGCGCTGTGCGCGCTGTTGCCGGGCTTCGAACGTGCGCTCGCGAACAGCGAGCAACGGGGCGTGCGCTTCGCCTGCTTTGCCGGCCGCCGCAATCTGTCGGAAGACGAATTGGGGCATCCAGTGGGCGCGGATGCCATCCGCATCGCGCCGGTGCTGGCGGGCGCCAAGAACGGCGGCCTGTTCCAGACGGTGCTGGGGGCGGCGTTGATCGCCGCGGCGGCGTTCTACAGCGGCGGCCTGACGGCGGCGTTCACGGCGGGGGGCATGATTCAGGCCACGGCCACGCTGGGCCTGTCGATGATGCTGGGCGGCGTCGCGCAACTGCTGTCGCCGCAGCAGAGGCTGCTCAGCGCCAGGGATCGGCCGGAGAACGGCGCCTCCTACAACTTCAACGGGCCCGTCAACACGACGGCACAGGGCAATCCCGTGCCGCTGTTGTACGGGGAAATGTTCGTCGGCAGCGCCACGATCTCCGCAGGCATCTATTCGGAAGACCAGGTATGAAACAACGACATCGCATCAGGAACAGGGCGCCCGCGGGCGCCTTTTCTTTTGGCGGCAAGCCGCTGGCCGAGGGCCGGGGCCTTGTCGGCCACAAGGGCAAGGGCGGCGGCGGCGGCCGCACGCCGGTGGAATCGCCCGACAGCCTGCACAGCACCGCCTACGCGCGCGTCATCGACCTGCTGGGCGAAGGCGAGATCTACGGCCCCGTGCATGGCATGGACAACGCGCTGCGCGATGTCTACCTGAACGGCACGCCCGTGGCCAACGAGGACGGCTCGCTGAACTTCACCGGCGCGTCGATCGACTTTCGCACCGGCACGCAGTTGCAGGAGCCGCTGCCCGGCTTTCCCGCGTCGGAAAACACCATCGGCATCAACGCCGAGCTCAAGTCGAGCCAGCCGTGGACGCGTCTGTTCACCAACCTGCAGGCCTCGGCCGTGCGCGTCACGCTGGCGGTCGAAGGCCTGAGCCGCGCGGATACCAAGAACGGCGACATCAACGGCTACCGCGTCGAATACGTGATCGAGCTGAACACCGACGGCGCCGGCTACCAGACGGTGCTGTCGACCGCGTTCGACGGCAAGACCACCCAGCGCTATACGCGCTCGCACCGCATCGAGCTGCCGCGCGCGCGCCAGGGCTGGACCGTGCGCGTGCGCCGCGTGACGCCCAACGCCAACAGCAACACCATCTCGGACCGCACCGTGGTGGACACGGTCACCGAGATCGTCGACGCCAAGCTGCGCTATCCGATGTCGGCGCTGGTGGGCATCAAGATCGACGCGTCGCAGTTCCAGAGCATTCCCACCCGCGCGTATCACGTGCGCGGCCGCATCATCCGGGTGCCGTCCAACTATCACCCGGACCTGCGCCGCTATGACGGCGTGTGGGACGGCACCTTCAAGCTGGCCTGGACCAACAACCCGGCGTGGGTGTTCTACGACCTCATCAGCAACGACCGCTACGGCCTGGGCACGCGCGTGCCGGCGGGCTGGCTCGACAAGTGGGGCCTGTACCAGATAGGCCGCTACTGCGACGAGATGGTCGATGACGGCTTCGGCGGCAAGGAGCCGCGCTTTACCTGCAACGTCTACCTGCAACAAGCGGCCGATGCCTACCGGGTAGTGCAGGACTTCGCCTCGATCTTTCGCGGCATGGCCTATTGGGCCAACGCCGCCGTGTTCGCCTCGGCCGACATGCCGGGCGATCCGGTCTACACCTTCTCGTCGGCCAACGTGGTCGATGGGCGCTTCAACTACGTCGGCTCGGCGCTGACCACGCGCTATACGGTGGCGCTGGTGTCTTGGAACGACATGTCCGAGATGGGCCGCCAGAAGGTCGAGTATGTCGAGAACCGCGAGGGCATAGCGCGTTACGGCATTCAGCAGGTGGAAGTGACCGGGTTCGGCTGCACCTCGCGCGGCCAGGCGCACCGGATCGGCAAGTGGATGCTGCTGACCTCCAACCTGGAGACGCGCTCGGTCACGTTCTCGGTGGGCCTGGACGCCTGCCGTGTGCGGCCGGGCAGCGTCATTCGCGTGGCCGACCAGCATCTGGCGGGCCGCCGCATCGGCGGCCGCATCCGCGAAGGCTCGGCGACGCAGGTCACGGTTGACGCCGAACTCGGCGTGCGGCCGGGCGACCGCCTGACCGTCAACCTGCCCAACGGCCTGTCGGAGACCCGCGTGGTGGCGACCGCGGTGGGCACCGGCCTGACCGTGGACAACACCGTCTTCACGGTGGACTCGACCGAGCTGACCGCCGACCTGGTCGGCCTGCCCGGCACGGTGCTGCACATCACGGTCACCACGCCGTTCTCGCAGGCGCCGCAGGCCGAGTGCGTGTGGACGCTGGAGTCCGAGGCCCTGTCGGCGCAGACGTTCCGCGTGTTGAGCGTCAAGCGCAAGGAAGGCCTGGTGGCTGAGATCGCCGCCGTGCAGCACGAACCTGGCAAGTTCGACAACGTCGATTTCGGCACGCGACTCGATCCCAAGCCGATCACCGTCGTGCCGCCGTCGGTGCAACCGGCCCCTGTGAACATCCGCCTGGCCTCGCGCTCGGTGATCGACCAGGGCCTGGCGCGGCACGTCGGCGTCATTAGCTGGGACGCGGCGCCGTCGGCCGTGGCGTACCAGGTGCAGTGGCGGCGCGACAATTCCGACTGGGTCGAAGCGGGCCGCACCGGCGCGCTGACGCTGGAATTGCCGGATATCCGCGCCGGCGCCTACGTGGCGCGGGTGCGGGCGATCAACGTGTCGGACATCTCGTCGGTGTGGGTCAACTCCACCGAGACAATGCTGGAAGGCGACATCGCGCCGCCGCCGGCGTTGGCGCTGCTGGCCGCCAAACCGCTGGTGTTCGGCATCGACCTGCGCTGGGCCTTTCCGGAAGGGCGTTTCACCGCCCAGCGCACCGAGATCTGGTACAGCGCGTCCGACGACCGCGCCAGCGCCGTCAAGCTGGGCGACTTCGCCTTCCCGCAAAGCGCGCATACCCTGATGGGGCTGGCGGCCGGCAAGCGCTTCTACTTCTGGGGCCGAATCGTTGCCCTGAACGGCGAGATCGGCGCCTGGTATCCGGGCGGCCAGGGCGTGATGGGCGAGTCCAGTTGGGAAGCCAGCGAGATCCTGGAATACCTGAACGGCAAGATCAGCCGCGACGAACTGGCCCAGGAGCTGACCGGCACCATCGATGGCCTGACCACCGGCCTGGACGAGACCCGCGCAGCGATCACGGCGGAGGAGACCAAGCGGGCCGATGCCGATGGGGCGCTGTCCGCGCGCGTCGACACGGTGATGGCGACCGCCAACGGCGCGGCCGCCGGCGTGCAGGAAACGCGCAATGCGCTGGTGGACGTCGACGGCCAGCTCAAGGCCACCTGGAGCATCAAGGCCCAGGTCACGAAGGACAACAAGATCTACGCAGCGGGCATGTCGCTGGGCGCCTACTCCCAGCCGGATGGCCAGATGCAGACCTCGGTGTACTTCCAGGCCGACCGGCTGGCGCTGCTGAACGTGGCCAACGGCGCGACGACCACGCCGTTCGTGATCGAGAACGGGCAGACGTTCATCAACGACGCCTTGATCGGTTCGGCGAAGATCACGAATGCGATGATCCGGAGCCTGGACGCGGGGAAGATCAATACTGGCTCCATCAATGCCGACCGCCTGGATGCCGATGTCCTGGCAGCCAAGCTGGCAACCTTCGGATCGGCATACATCAAGACCGCGCATATCGGCGTGGCGCAGGTGGATACGTTGCGGATCGCCAGCGGCGCAGTGGTGGTCAATAACTCGACCACATACAGCCTGCAGTGGGGACGATATTCGGGTTCGACGACGGCAAGCTTGTCCATCTATTTGAACGTGCCTGCTCGGTTGATGATGATGCAGAACTATGAGTTCGGCATTGGCGACGGAAACTGGCTGGGAGATCCGGACCCGAGGCCGACAATGACCTCCAACTTTGGCTTCAGTGGCAACAGCCAATCCTGGCTGAGCGGTCTCCTGGATCCGGGGACTTATACGCTGACGATTACCTTTCCACGACCGATCAACGGTAGCGCTCATGCGAACGGGAACATGGCTCTGATGGGACTCTTGCGATGAATATCTACTCTTTGTACGACGCCGATGGCCGGGTCTTGTACGTGCTGTCCTTGCAGCAAGCCGATCAACTGGAAGCGATAGTTTCCTTGAATGGCGCCGCCGGATATGTCAACGGACCGGTCGATGGGGAGACCCAGTACGTCGAGGCAGGAAAAATCAAGCCCCGGCCGGCATGCTCCGCGGTACTGACGGGAAACGTGTTGTCCGGCTTGCTGATTCCCAGTCTGATCGGCATCAATCGAGAGGAATACCTTTGCACTGAAGAAAGCGTGCATCTGGAATTCAACCAGCCTGGCAGGTACCGCGTCACCGTCCGAGCCTGGCCACAAATGGACAAGGAGTTTGAAATTGAAAATCCGCCACTATGAACCCTACGCGCCGCTGCGCGCCCGTGCCTATCCCGCCATCGGCGACCAGCTCGACGCGATCATGAAGTTCGCCGCGCACCTGCAGGCGTCGGGCCAGGCGCTGCCCGACGAGGTGACGAGCTGGGTGGCGCAATGTCATAACGTCAAGCAGCGCTACCCGAAGCCGGCCGACGCCGCGGCCGCGCCGCAAGGACTGCCGGAGAGCCAGGCATGACCCAACCCCTCACAACCGTCCGCCTCTACGGCCGGCTGGGCGCGGAGTTCGGCCGGCTGCACCGGCTGGCCGTCTCCAGCACCGCCGAAGCGGTACGCGCACTGTGCGTATTGCTGCCCGGCTTCGAGGCCCGCCTGCTCGACAGCGAATCCCGGGGCGTGCGCTACGCCTGCTTCCTCGGCCGCCGCAACCTGGAGGAAAGCGAACTGGCGCGGCCTGCGGGCCGTGAAGACATCCGCATCGCGCCCATGCCCACCGGCGCCAAGCGTGGCGGCCTGATGCAGGTGGTGGTGGGCGTGGCGATGATCGTCGCGTCCTTCATCCCCGGTATCAACGTCGCGTTGTGGGCGGGCGCCAGCACTTCGCTGATGACCATGGGCCTGGCCATGACGCTGGGCGGCGTGGTGCAGTTGCTCACGCCGCAGCAGCGCGCCCTGAGCGTCAAGGACGGGCCCAATAACGGCGCGTCGTACAACTTCAACGGCCCGGTCAACACCACGGCGCAGGGCAATCCCGTGCCGGTGCTGTATGGCGAGATGTTCGTGGGCAGCGCCACCATCTCGGCGGGCATCTACTCCGAAGACCAGGTGTGACGGCGATTCGCGGATACCGGACGGTTGCCCGTCCGGCCCGCCAGCCCTTGGCGGTCTTCTCGACCTAGAATCAGGCATCGGGCGGAGCGAGCCTCCGCGCCAACAGTGGAGCCGCGACGCCGCATGAAACGCAATTTCAACATCCACGACCTGCGCATCTTCTACACCGTGGTCATGACCGGATCCACCCGGCAGGCCGCGCAGGCCATGCACCTCACGCAGCCGGCGGTCAGCCACGCCATCTCGCGGCTCGAACAGTCGACCGGCGTGCAGTTGTTCGACCGCTCCCACAAGACGCTGCGGCCCACCGAGGCCGGCCAGTACCTGTACGGCGAGGCCAAGTTCGTGCTGGATGAATTGGTGCGCATCGACGAGGCGCTGCACAGCATCGAGCAGTTCGGCGGCCGCGGGCTGCGCATTGCCTGTTCGCCCGCGCTGGCGCTTTCCTACGCGCCCGACGCGGTGCGCCGCTACCTTAAAGCCAATGGCACGAGGCCGTTCTCGCTCGATCTGGAGTCATCGGTGCAGGCGATCAGCGCCGTCGACACCATGCGCGCCGATTTCGGGCTGGGGGCGGTGTCGCAGCAGAGCGCGCGGCTGGCGTTCCGGCCCTTCCTGCGCACCGAGGTCATGGCCATCGTGCATCGCGAGCATTGCCTTGCGCGTGGCGATGTCGTGAGGGTCGGCGACATCCGCCCCGATAGCTACGTGCAGCCCTTGTGGTCCGACTACGTCATGCCCCAGGGCGACATCGCCGAGTCGATGCAGTTGCGCTCCGGCATGCGGGCCCATATGTCGCTGCTGGCCGGCACCGTATGCGCGGTGCGCGGTGTCAGCATGGTCAACGCGCTGTCGGCGGCAGACATCGCGACAGCCTATCCGGAACTGGTGGCGCTGCCGTTGGCTTCGCGCCAGTGGTTCGATTTCGTGTTGATCGCGCGCAACGAGGCGGCCAGCCAGGAGCCGAGCGAGCGCCTGGTCGAGGCGCTGCACGCGGCCGCCCGCGAACGGCAACGGGGGGTGTACGAGCAAACGATCCAGTTGCTCGCTTAGGCGCCGGGCGCCGAGCGCCGGTGGCCGCGCGCCCCGGTGCGGCAGGGGAAGATCCTCAGTCCGCGGGCGGTTGCCACGGCAGCGATTGCAGGTCGCCGTCGATGCTGATGGCCTGTCCGCTGACCATCGCGCCGAAGGGACTCGCCAGGAACAGCGCCATGTTGGCGATGTCCGCCGCGCGCACGAACTGCCCCAGGCTGACACCGGCCAGTTCGAGCCGTGTTTCCTCGGCCACCGTCACGCCCATGTTGCGGGCGCGGGCCTCGATCACGCGGTCGATGCGCGGCCCCGCCACCAGGCCCGGCAGCAGCGCGTTGACGCGGATGCCGTAGCCGCCCAGCTCCACCGCCAGCGAGCGGGTCAGGCCGACCACGCCCCACTTGCTGGCGGCGTAGGGCGTGCGCATCGGCACGCCCATGCGGCCGGCGACCGAGCTGATATTGATGATGCTGCCGCCGCCCGCCTCGCGCAGCGCCGGCAGCGCGTGCCGCACGGTATGGAACTGCGCCGCCAGGTTGATGTCCAGCGTCGCGTCCAGGTCCCGCGGGGCGATGTCGCCGATGCCGGCGGTCGGCCCGGCGATGCCGGCGTTGTTCACCAGCACGTCGAGTCCGCCCAGGTGCGACAGCGCCTCGCCCATGTAGCGCTCGATTTCATCGCGCCGGCTCACGTCGGCGCGCGAATGGGGATGCGGGCAGGCCGCGAGCGCCTGTTCGTCCACATCGCACACATGCACCCGCGCGCCGCGCGCCGCGAATGCGCTGGCGATGGCCGCGCCGATGCCGGCCGCGCCCGCCGTGACGATGACGCGTTTTCCCGACAGGTCCACGGGCAGGGCGCCGATGTCCGCCGGGACGGGGTTCTTCACAGTCATGCTCGTTCCTCCAGGGATGACCCGCGCGGGATCAGGGTTTCATCAGGCGGCAGGTCGATTCGGCCGGCGAGGTATAGATCTGGTCGCCCGGCGCGCGCGCCACCAGCTTGTAGTAGTCCCAAGGCCCCTTCGATTCTGTTGGCGTCTTCACCTGCATCAGGAACATGTCGTGCACCATCAGGCCGTCGGCGCGGATCCTGCCGTCTTTCACGAAGAAGTCGTTCACCGGATTGGCCTTCAGCCACTTCATGACCGTGTCGCCATCGGTGCTGCCGGTGGCGGCCACGGCCTTCAGGTAGGTGGTGGTGGCCGAGTAGTCGCCGGCCTGCAGCATCGACGGCTTCTTCTTCATCTTCTCCTCGAAGCGCGCCGCCCACTGGCGCGACGCGTCGTCCTGGTCCCAATACCACGCCGTGGTCAGGTACATGCCCTGCGCCGCCGGCAGGCCGAGCGCGTGGATGTCGGTGATCAGCACCAGCAGGCCGGCGATCTTCATCTTCGGCGTCAACCCGAATTCGGCCGCCGCCTTGACCGCGTTGCTGGTGTCGCTGGCGGAGTTGGCCAGCCCCAGCACCGAGGCGCCCGACGCCTGCGCCTGCAGGATGAAGGACGAGAAGTCCGCCGTGCTCAGCGGATGGCGCACGCGCCCCTTGACTGTTCCGCCCTCGGCCTGCACCACGGTCGAGGCATCGCGTTCGAGCGCCTGGCCGAAAGCGTGGTCCACCGTCAGGAAGAACCAGTCCTTGTTGCCTTCCTTGAGCATCGCCCGCGCCGTGCCGCGCGCCAGCGACACGGTGTCGTAGACGTAATGGACGGTGTAGGGCGTGCATTGCGAATTGGTCAGTTCCGAGGCGCCCGCGCTCACCACGAAGAACGGCGTCTTCTTCTCTTCGGCCACCTTGGCCATGGCCAGCGCGGCCGCCGAGTTGGCGCCGGCGATCAGCATGTTCACGCCTTTCTGGTCGAGCCATTCGCGGGCCCGCGACGAGGCGATGTCGGCGCGGTTCTGGTGGTCGGCCACCAGCACCTCGACCTTCTTGCCCGCCACCACGCCGCCCAGGTCGGCCACCGCCATCTTGATGGCCTCGGCGCCGCCGGGACCATCGGCGTCCGCCGACAGGCCCGACATGTCGGTGATGAAGCCGATGCGGATCACGCCCTCATCGGCCCGGGCCGCGCCCGTCCATCCCAGCACGGCGGCCAGCGCGGCCGCGCACAGTGTCTTTTTCATGTGTGTCTCCTCGATCCCGCGGATCTCGTTGTGGTGGATGGCCTCGCCGCCTTGGTTCAGAAGGCAACGTCCTGGCCACCTTTCAGTTGCAGGGTCGCGCGCGCTTCGTCGGGCGTGGCGATCTGCAGCGACAGGTCTTCCAGGATGCGGCGGATGCGCCGCACCTGGTCGGCGTTGGACCGCGCCAGTTCTCCCGGCCCGTCCCACAGCGAATCTTCCAGTCCCACGCGCACGTTGCCGCCCATCGTCGCGGCCATGGTGGCCAGCGGTGTCTGCTTGCGTCCGGCCGCCAGCACCGACCAGGTGTAGTCGGCGCCAAACAGGCGGTCGGCGGTGCGCTTCATCATCATCACGTCCTCGGGGTGCGTGCCGATGCCGCCCCGGATGCCGAACACGGACTGGATCAGGAAAGGCGGCTTGAGCAGCTTGCGGTCGACGAAATGGGCCGCGGTGTACAGGTGGCCGATGTCGTAGCACTCGATCTCGAAGCGCGTGCCGTTGTCGCCGCAGGATGTCAGGATGTGCTCGATGTCCTTGAAGGTGTTCTTGAAGATCAGGTCGTTGCTGCCTTCCAGGTAGGGGCGTTCCCAGGTGTGCGAGAACGTCTTGAAGCGCTCCAGCAGTTCGTACATGCCGAAGTTCATGGAGCCCATGTTCAGTGACGCGACTTCGGGCTTGAAGCGCAGCGCCGGCGCCATGCGGTCGGCCAGCGGCAGCACCGGCGAACCGCCCGTGGTGATGTTGATCACCACATCGGACGCGGCTTTGATGCGCGGCAGGAGCTGCGCATACAGCGCCGGGTCCTGCGTCGGCTGGCCCGTGTCCGGCCGGCGCGCGTGCAAGTGCACGATGGCCGCGCCCGCCTCGGCCGCCTCGATGGCGGAGCGGGCGATCTCGTCGGGCGTCACGGGCAGGTGCGGCGACATCGACGGCGTGTGGACCGAGCCGGTGATGGCGCAGGTGATGATGACCTTGTTCCTGGATGGCTTCATGGGCCTGGACCTCTTGGATGTGAAGGCCCGGCTGTCTCCCGCCAGGCGCAGGCCATTCTGTCGCACGCCGCCGGCCGCTGTCACCTGAACAGAAATTATCAATTGATAGGGAATCCGGTGCTGCGGCGCAGCGTAGGGAGGGCCTTCGACGGGGAGGCGCGGGATTCGGGGGGCCGTGCCATCGCTTCCATTGATGCGCCGGAAGGGGCGTTTTCGTAATATGCCGGTTCCGGCGCGCCCGTCCCCTTGCCCTTTTCGATCGATGTCATGAATGCTCCTGTGAACTACGTCCTCGCGGTGGACCTGGGCGGCACGCGCTTTCGCGCGGCGCTGGTCGACGGGGAGGGCGGCATCGCCCATTCCTGCTTCATCGACAGCCCGGCGGGAGTCGCGCTTCAGCCCGGTTGCGACGAGATCGACGCCGACGCCTGGTGGCGCGGCCTGCAGGCGCTGGCGGACACCCTGGCGGCGCAGGCCGGCGCGGCGGCTTTCGATGCGGTCCGGGCCATTGCCATCTGCGGCGTCACGCGCACGCAGGTGTTCGTGGACGCGCACGGCGTGGCCATCCGGCCCGCCATCACCTGGCGCGATACGCGGGCGGCGGCGGACCTGCCCGAATGGTTGTCGTCGCTGCCGGCCGGCCATCCGGAAATCGGACAGATCAACGCCTTTCATCCCTGGGCGCGCATCGCCTGGTTGCTGCGCAGGGAACCGGCGCACGCGGCCCGCGTGCGGGCGGTGCTGGATCCCAAGGATTACCTCAATCTGCGCCTGACCGGCCGGGTGGCCAGCGACACGGTTTCGCTGGCTCGCCTGGCGGCTGCGGCGTCCCCTGTTCCGATATACGCCGGGCCGGCGTCCCCGGCTGTTGCGGAGGTGCCGGCTTCGGCGGCGCCCGCCAGCGACCTGCTCACCGCCATCGGCGCCGACCCCGCGTGGGTGCCCGACCTGCTCGATCCCCTGGACACCGTCGGCCCGGTGCGGTCCGGGCTGCCGGGCGCGCTGGCCCGCCTGGCCGGCCGTCCCGTGATTGCCTGCGCCAACGACACCTGGGCCGCCGTCGCCGGCCTGGGCGCGTTGCGCCCGGGGTATGCCTACAACATCTCGGGCACCACCGAAGTGTTCGGCGCGGTGGGCGCCGAGCCGGTGCATGCCGAAGGCCTGATGACCGTGGATTGGGGCGGCGGCCATCACCAGGTCGGCGGGCCGGGCCAGAATGGCGCCGACACCATTGCCTGGCTGTTGCCTTTGCTGGGCCGCCTGGGCGCTGAAGGCATGGCCGGCGTCGGCCCGGCGATGGATGCCCTGCTGGGCGCGCCGCGCGATCCGCAGCCGGCGCTGTTCCTGCCGTACCTGCAGGGCGAGCGCGTGCCGTACTGGGATCCGCACCTGCGCGGCGCCTTTGTCGGCCTGAACCGGCGCCATGGCCCGGGCGACCTGGCCTGGGCCGTGCTGGAAGGCGTGGCGTTCCTGAACCGCATCGTGCTGGAGCGCGCCGAGGCGGCGCTGGGTCAGCCCGTGGCCGAAATCCGTTTCGGCGGCGGCGCCGCGTCCAATCCGCAGTGGTGCCAGGCCAAGGCCGACATCTGCGAGCGTCCCGTCATCGTCGGCCAGGCCGACCAGCCCGGCATTCTTGGCGCGGCGGCCACGGCCTGGACCGCGGTGGGGCGTTACGCCAGCTTCGCGGCGGCGCAGGATGCGCTGGCGCGCGTCGCCCGGCGCTACGCGCCTCGTGCCGACCGGCTCGCCGATTATCGGGCCCTGTATGCCCAGTTCCGCGCCGCCGAAGCCGCGCTGGCGCCCGTGTCGCATGCATTGACGGCGCTGCGGCTGGGGTAAAACCCTAGGCGCGATCCGGCGCGCCGCGCTGCCGGCGCGCGTGTGCCGGGTATACACTACGACGCCACAGGTCCGGACCACGATCCGGCCGGCGGGCGCGGCATGGTGGACGCCCCGCCATCAATCACATGCAGCAAGGGCGAGTCGATGCGCGGCATCCTGGAAAAGTACGGTACGGCAATCGCGGGATTGGTCCTGGTGGGCTTTTTCGCGATAGCCGCCCCGAATTTCGCCGCGCCCGGCAACCTGCTGAACATCGCCAAGGAAACCAGCTTCCTGGCCATCATCGCCATCGGCTTCACGCTGGCGCTGGTGACCGCGGAACTGGACCTGTCCGTGGCCGACGTGGCCAGCCTGGCCGCCGTGGTCACCGGCGCCCTGGTGCATACCGGCCAACCCGTGCTGCTGGCGATTGCCGCCGGCCTGGGCGTCGGCCTCTTCTGCGGCCTCTTCAATGGCTTTGCCGTCACCCGGCTGCGGGTGCCCTCCCTGATCGCCACGCTCGGCATGGCCGCCATGGCGCGCGGCTTCGCCTTCATGCTGACGGACGGCGTCTCGTACGTGGGCCGCTGGCCCGCCGCCTTCACCGACCTGGCACGCGGCAAGCCTTTCGGCATTCCCGCGCTGGTGCTGTGGATGGCGGGCGCGGTGCTGCTCGCCTTCTTCCTGGTCAAGTGGACCCGCACCGGCGCCCGCATGACCGCCACCGGCGAGGCCGGCGAGTCCGCCCGCCTGGCGGGCATCAACATCCGCGCCATGAAAAGCATCGGCCTGGCGCTGTCGGGCCTGTGCGCCGGCCTGGCCGCCGTGCTGCTGACCTCCAGCCTGTCGTCCGCCGCGCCCAACATGGCCGGCGACTATTTCCTGTACGCCATCGCCGCCGTGCTGCTGGGCATGACCATGTTCAATCCCGGCCATGCCAACATTCCCGGCACGCTGGTCGCCGCGCTGATCCTCAAGGTCCTGGGCAACGGCCTGGTGCTGATGGGCGCAGCCTATTACGTGCAGGACATCGTCCTGGGCTTCATCATCGTCGCGTCCGTCGCGGTGTCATCGGCCGTGCTCAAGAAAGCGGCCTTCAAATTCGGATAGGAAGGGGAAACAGCATGAACCGATTCATCAAGCGCACGTTGCTGCTGGGCGCGTTTGCCGCGCAGGCGCTGGCGGCCAGCGCCGCGCACGCCTTCGACGTCGGCGTGGTGGCCTTCCAGATGTCCTCGGAGACCCATGCGCGCGCCGCCAACGCCGCCGCCGAGGCCGCCCGCGCCAAGGGCTGGACCGTGACGCAGTTGAACGCCGAAGGCTCGCTGCCCAAGCTGGCCGAGCAGCTCGACACGCTGGTCAACAAGAAGGTCGACGCCATCGTCATCGCCATGGGCAAGCCGGTCGAGACCGACGCCCAGTTGCAGGCCGCCAAGGAAAAAGGCATCGCCGTCGTCGGCGTCATGTCCGGCGCCAGCCCGCACATGCTGTTCGACGTCGAGGTCAATGAATACGCCACCGGCGCGCAATCGGTGCTGTACCTGTTGGGCAAGATGGGCTACCAGGGCAACATCCTGTCGGCCCGCTTCGACGGCAATTCCGGCACCCGCATCCGCGGCAAGATGCTCGACGCGGTGCTGTCGGAAAACACCGCCGTCAAGGACCTGGCCAAGTTCAGCATGGCGCGCACGCAAAGCTGGCGCGACGACGTGCGCAACGGCATGCAGGCGCTGTTCCTGCGCAACCAGGGGCAGTTCAAGGGCGTCTGGGCCTCGTTCGACGGCCAGGCCTACGTGATTGACGACCTGCTGCAGGCGCAAGGCATGAAGAAGGGCGACATCACGCTGGTGTCGGTCGACGGCGGCCCGGAGACCTATCGCCGCATCGCCGATCCCAACAGCCTCATCACCGCCACCATGATGATTCCGTTCGAGCAGTTGGGCGTCACCGCCGTCGACGCGATTGACCGCATCGTCGTCAAGAAGGAACCCAAGGACAAGATCGCGTCCGGCCCCTACCTGTTCATGGACTCGGTGCTGGTCGATGCCAGCAACGTGCAGAAATTCCTGACTCCCGCCAAATAGGCCCCACGGCGGGCGGCGTGCCGCGCCGCCCGCCGCCGCATCATTCATGTCCGCTTCCGCCACCATGACCGCCGCTCCGCCCGCCGCGCTATCGCTCCGCCAAGTCCGCAAGTCCTACGGCGCCGTCGAGGCCCTGAAGGGCGTCGACCTGGAGGTGCCGGCGGGCCGCGTCATGGCCATCTGCGGCGACAACGGCGCCGGCAAGTCGACGCTGATCCGCATCATCTCGGGCGCCCAGGCGCCCACGGGCGGCGAGTTGAGCCTGGATGGCAAGCCGGTGGTGTTCGGCTCGCCGCATGACGCGCTGGCGCAGGGCATCGCCACCATCTACCAGGACCTGGCGCTGGCGCCGCGCCTCTCCATCTGGGAAAACGTCTTCATGGGCGCCGAACTGGTGCGCCGCATCGGCCCGCTGCGCGTGCTCGACAAGCGCCGCATGGCGCAGGAGGCGCGCGGCTACCTGCAACGCCTGTCGGTGCCGATCGACGACATGGACCGCCCCGTCGAACGCATGTCGGGCGGCCAGCGTCAGGCCGTGGCCATCGCGCGGGCGCTGCGCTGGGATGCGCGCGTCGTCATCATGGACGAGCCCACCGCCGCGCTCGGCGTCAAGGAAACCGCGCTGGTCCTGAACCTGGTGCGCAAGCTGCGCGAGGAAGGGCGCACCGTCATCCTGATCAGCCACAACATGGCGGACGTGGTCGCGCTGGCCGACCGCGTCGCGATTCTCAAGAGCGGCGTCAAGGTCGTGGAGCGCGACGTGGCAGGCCTGGACGCCGACGCGCTGGCGCACATGGTGATGACGGGCAAGGCCTGACCGTCCGGGCGCGGACAAAGTCAGGTGCAAACTTCACAGACCTTCACACGGATCCTGCGTAGCATTGGCGTATCTCGTTCCCGAATGCCGCATCAATGACTCCCTACGCCGTCTTTCGTGTCGGCCGTCCGCCTCGACGCCCGCTGCGCTCACGTGCCGCGGGCGTCTTGCTGCTGACCTGCGCCCTGGCGCTGCCGGGCGCCGCCGCCGCGATGACGGCGGGCACCCCTGACGTCACCGTCACCGCTGTTTCGCCGGCCCGTTGCATGCGTATCCTGCTGCAACAGCAGGACGACCGCCTGACGCTGCAATCGGACTATGACGCGACCACGCAGACCGTCATCCCCGAGCGGTCGGCCGGGATCCTGTCCAAGGAATTCCGCCGCATTTACGACATGCTGGAAGAGAACCGGCGGCTCGACGGCCGCTTCGATGCCCGCATGGCGGTCCTGTCGCACGAACTGCTGGGACCGCTGCTGCCGTCGCTGCGCAAGGCGCCGTGCGTCATCTTCGAGATCCAGCCGACCTCCATGCACTTCGCGCTCGATCTGCTGCCGGTCGACGGCACGCCGTTGTTCGTGCAGAAGCCGGTCGCATTTCGCTTCGCGGCGGCGGTCGGGACGCCCGAGGGCAATGCCGCGCCCGAATCCCGCCTGTCACCCGCCGCACCCGCGGCGGCTGCGGCTGCCGGCGCACGTCCCCGCGCCGCCGTCTTCGGCCCCGAAGCCCGCGGCCTGATCCTGCGGGATCCCGAGACCGATCCCGACGACGGCACCGGCGACGTGCGCCGCCTCTACCCCGGCTCGACCTTCCAGCTCACCACCACCGCCACGCCCGACATGCTCGCGCGCAGCCGCTACGATTTCGTGCTGATCAGCGGCGAGGGCGTCGTCAGCCCCACCTGGGGGCGGCCGGAAAAAGACGAGAACGACGCCATCGGCCTGGGCGAGGACGACATGTACCCCAAGGACCTGCAGGGCGCCGCCTTCGACCTGGTCTATTTCGACGCCAGCCAGCTCGGCATGAGCAAGGCCTTCGTCGACGCCGCGCGCCGTTGCGGCGCCCATCACTACCTGGCCCCCATTATCAGCAACGAGGCCGGCCATTCCTCGACCCTGATGCTGCGCTACTTCTTCGGCGGCGCGCGCCAGGGCGAGGCGCCCATGGAAGCGCTGTATCGCGCCCGCAAGCGGATCTACCGGGAGTTCGAGGGCAAGGTGAATCGCACCGAGCAGATCTACTACGCGTATCCGTTCCGGTTGTATCTGCTGTAAGAGGGAGGGGGCGGGTTCCCGCCTGCGCCGCCGGCCGTCTGGCGGCTTTCAAAAAATGCCGGTGTCAAGTTTTTCGCGCGGATCAAGAAGGACTTGAAACCGTATATGGGGCATGCCATGTTTCTTGGCTGGGGACGCCCAGTGGTGTTGGCAGTGAAGGGCCTGTCAGGTCACATGCCGGCGAGCATAGACCTTATAAACTGTTAGGCATTGAAATAGACGCTCCAAGGAGACCGCATGAGCATGTTTATTCATCACACATTGATGATGCTGGAAGACGCCGGCATGTCCATCAAATACCCACAAATCTGCCACATCACGCTGGACGAAGATGGCAGGGGCAGGATGCACGCGTACCACTCTCTCATTCAAGGTAGGCGGGTGAGTGTGGAACAGAATCAGCAGATGAAATTCCTTATGCTGTTCACGCTGCTGGACTTTCATGTGGATGCCTCTTATCCCAAACTGGAAGGTAAAGGCTATCGCGAGAAGTACGAGAGTCTGCCAGCTCAAGGCGACTACAACCTGATCCTGCGTCAGTTGTTCAGGGTGGCGAAGGTTATCAGGAATGCCCTCGTCCACAACCAGTCGTCATTCGACATTTCCGAAGGCAAGTTCAGCGTGGACTACCGTCGCGGCAAGCACCACTTCTGCCTGAGTATGTCGTGGGAGGAGTTTCAAGATTTTCAAACTGCGATCATCATGTACGTCAAGGGCGACATGGGCAAAGGAAGCTATTTCATGGGCATCATGCGGTCAATGTACGCGAGCATCCTAGCGGGCATTACACAATTCAACGACGAGTTTGGTAGCGCATTCGAACAGCCTACGACTGGCATCAAGATGAAGCGACACGTGCGACAAATTGTCATGCATCCGCCTTATGAGACCCGCGATGACAGGCTTCACTTTCCGAGCGCGGCGCGCGAGACTCCTGAGTGGGAAGGCTTGGATTTATACATCGTCCGCAACGACAAGGAATTTCTGGTGCCACGTGAAGCGCTGGACGAAGATCTGTCGCTCACGGAGCATGACCTGATCGCAGACTGGAAGCGCGAAGGTCACTATCCGCAGGTCATGGCGCCGTAGGCACATCGCGCGGAATTTCCAAACGCCTGAAAGTTCTGATGCCTAGCGGGTGGCGTTCTTGGCCGCGCTCGGGGCGCCGCCCTTGCGCACCTCGGCCAGCCACTCCTACACCATCGTGCGTGCCTGATCGACCGTCAGTTCCCCGTACTGGCCCAGGGCGGGCTTCCGGCGCTCGCCGGCGTTCGTGCGGTACTGGAGCATGAACACCTTGCAGCCCGCTGGGGTAATTTTGCACAGGAAGCCGGGCACCACGGTATCCCGCAGTTCGATGGCCTTGTCTTGAGGTTGTGCCGCATCGACTTAGGACTTGGTGCGCTTGATCTTCGCCATGTGACTTCTTGGAAAGCCCGGTTCCCAAGAGCCGCATAGGAGCCACGCGAGGGGGCGCCGGGTCAAGTTTCGGAAAGCGCAGGCATATGTTGAACTCGCCTGGGTGATTGATAAACGTGTTGTATCGAGCCTTGGCGTAGTCCAGCGAATTGCGGTACTGGAGTCATCGTGAAACAAAAAAAACACCGCCGGCATTGCGCCGGCGGCGGTCTCTGGACCTGCTGGGGCGAGGACTCAGTTCTTGCGGCTGGTCACTTCGACAAGGTGATAACCGAACTGGGTCTTCACCGGGCCCTGGACTTCACCGACCGGGGCGCTGAACACCACGGTGTCGAATTCCTTGACCATCTGGCCCGGGCCGAACGTACCCAGGTTGCCGCCGTCGCGGCTCGACGGGCAGCTCGAGTTTTCCTTGGCCAGTTGGGCGAAGTCGGCGCCGTTTTCGATGGCGGTCTTCAGTTCGTTGGCCTTGGCTTCGGTCGAAACCAGGATGTGGCGGGCGGAGGCTTGTGCCATGTTGGGCTCCTTGCGGGGGAATGATTGGGGTGGGGAGAGTAACGCATTTGGGCGGACTCGCTACGACGCCATCATAAACGGGCGGGGGCATGCGGTGCCTAAAGGCGCTTTGTTTAGCCCACTTCCTTTACGTCAAACGGTAACTGCCGTGTTGTTGAAGTTGACGGGCGGAACTTATGACGTTGCGAGAAGCGCGGGCTTCTTGTCTGTGTCTTCAGGGTGAGGGATTTGACCGTAATAGCGCTCGAACCTCCGGTACGCTGAGCCATTGGCGGGTTGCGTGAACGATCCTATGACAATTTGCACAAAGAAGAGCCAGGTCGGAGACACTAGTCTTGTGATCCTCAGCCACCGTATGCAGCGGCTTTGTATGGTGTACCTCGATAAAGCCTTCGCCTCGAACGCCATAGGTTTCCTTGAAGTCGAAACCACAAGCTTCACAGGCAAGGCGTCCGTGCTTCTTTTGTGCAGCTTGTTTCGCTTTTTTTACCAATTCGCTATCGCGCTCGCGATAGCGGTGCATGCGAGTCAATATGCGCCCCTCAGGAGCTTCGTAAGTCTCGTCGTCTTCTAGCCGCGCCAAGTCTTTATAGCTGCTGGCTTTTCGTATCGCGTTACTGACCAAGGCCAACTGACTCGTATTAGACGAAAAGATATCCCAGACAACCTGTTCGTCTTTATTCCCTCGGGCTAGCCCTTTCTTTCCGCTCTCCAGATATAACGGGTCGAGACGACGAAAGTTCATCAGTTTCATGTAGACGCCGTTGGTGTTGCGGTATGTGGTGGCCGCTGGCTTTCCCAGAGATTCTGCCATCTTGTTCAGCAGCGTCGAGAGGTCGGAGACTTCAACGCTGCCATGACTTGGAAGATTGGATCGGCGCTTCATGTACAAATCCAACGCGAGGATCAGTTCGTCGCGCGTCCAGGGGGGATTACGCATTTTTTTGAAACGTCAGGGAAAGTGGCGGTCTTTTTCGAATTGGCCTCGAGTAAAGATCAGGCGCAATAGCTGTATTCGGAAAGCCTAGATTTCGATGGGCACTACCAATTGCAGATTTCCTGCAGTCCGATGTTGTGCTGTTGGGTGCATGTTACTCGGTCCTAGTTAGAAATCTGTCATGAATAGGTGTAGTGGCGATTCCGCTTCGGTTGGGCC
This sequence comes from Achromobacter sp. EB05, assembly GCF_044232075.1. Lineage (NCBI taxonomy): Bacteria > Pseudomonadati > Pseudomonadota > Betaproteobacteria > Burkholderiales > Alcaligenaceae > Achromobacter > Achromobacter sp. EB05. Next base: position 5,686,625 of record NZ_CP155917.1, on the reverse strand, counting down.
TTTTTAGGCATGAAATGTGAATCCCCATGTAAAACGGGCGCCTCCTGCGCCCGTCGTTCCATTCAGCTATGCCGCGTCACCGCACCGGCCACCCATACATCAACCCGCCATTCCGATACGACGCGTTCAACCCCCGCGACAGCTTCAGCGGGCTGCTGGCGCCCAGATTCTTCTCGAAGCTCTCGCCGTAATTGCCGATCTGCTTGATGACGTTGTAGGCCCACTTGTCATCAACGCCCAGGTTCTTGCCCATCCCCGGCGTCACGCCCAGCAGACGCTGAACGTTGGGGTTGGTGCTCTTGAGCATCTCGTCCACGTTCTTCGAGGTGACGCCGTACTCCTCGGCCTCCAGCATCGCGAACAGGGTCCAGCGGACCACGTTGAACCATTGCTCGTCGCCCTGGCGCACCATGGGGCCCAGCGGTTCCTTGGAGAAGTTCTCCGGCAGGATGTCGTATTTCTCGGGGTTTTCGAGATTGGTGCGGGCCGCGGCCAGTTGCGACTTGTCGCCGGTGAAGGCGTCGCAGCGGCCCACCGCGAAGGCGCGGACGATTTCATCCATGCGCTCGACCACCACCGGCTTGAAGGCGATGTTCTGCGAGCGGAACCAGTCGGACAGATTCAGCTCGGTGGTGGTGCCAGGCTGCACGCAGACGGTGGCGCCGTCCAGCTCCTTGGCGCTCTTCACGTTCAGCGACTTGTTCACCATGATGCCCTGGCTGTCGTAGTAGTTCACGCCCACGCCGATCAGGCCCAACGTAGTGTCGCGCGTCATGACCAGGGTGGTGTTGCGCGGCAGGACGTCGACTTCGCCGGACTGCAGCGCGGTGAAGCGCTGCACCGCGCTGACGGCCATGATCTTCGACTTGGAGGCATCGCCGAACATGGTCACGGCCAGCGCGCGGCACAGGTCCACGTCCAGGCCCGTCCAGCCGCCCTTGCTGTCGTTGACCGAGAAGCCGGCCACGCCGGTGGATACGCCGCACTGCACGAAGCCTTTGTTCTTGACGTTCTCGAACGTCGCGCCCGCGCTGGCGCCCCACGACGAGAGAAGGAGCGCGGCGCCTGCCGCGACGGTAGTCAGTGCTTTCATGGTGTCTCCGCGCGGGCGCGCAACTTATGGGTCTATGTCCGCCGACAGGCGGAAATGCGGCGAATGGTATCGGCCGGGCCTGGGGCGGAGAATCAGGGAATTCCCGTTAAATCCACTGGGCGGAATTTACGGGGCCGGATGGCGCCAGCGAGGACCGCTGGCATGAGGAGCGCCACTGCGGAAATCCACTGAAACCGCCTGCCCCCGGTGCGTAACCATTTCGATAATTCCTTCCGCGCACACTGCCCTCACCGCGTCCGCATCGGCTGACGCGATTGCGAGGGAGATGCATCATGAAGAGTCTAGTCAAAGCCGCCATGACCGCGGGTGCCGCGGCGGTCCTGTCCCTGGGGGCGCTCGCCGTGCCCGGCGTCGCGCAGGCCGGCGTGGCCATCAGCATCGACGTGGCGCCGCCGCCGCCCCGCGTGGAAGTGGTGCCGCCGCCGCGCGTGGGCTATGTGTGGGCGCCGGGCCATTGGGAATGGGTCGGCGGCCGCCATGCCTGGATCGAGGGTGCCTGGCTGCCAGCGCGGCCGGGCTATGTGTATCACGGGCCTGAGTGGCGCCAGCGGCATGGGCATTGGGTGTATTACGAGGGGCGCTGGGGGCGGTATTGAGGTCGCGCCTGGCGTGAAGTGGGAATCTCGCTGCCTCTGAACCTCACCCGGAACTGACCCTGCACTTGGCAGTGGTGTTGCCCGTTGAGGGGGCGCCGGCATGTCTTTATCCGCGCACGCAGCTTGGGAGCTACCCAAGCTGGTTCTAGGCACGTCAAGTCATAAGCCGTACTCGATGTGGCAGCATTACCGGTGAGTCAATGTAAAGGTCTTTGCCACTTTCACGCCGGCTTTATCCAATACTTCCACCTTCACTACGTCTCCTGGCTTCTTGGTGCCAACTTCGGTTTCAAAGACGAAGGGATTCGAGGAAAATGAAACCCCATTTATTGCCAATAGCGTATCGCCTTCCACGATGCCGGCCTTGGCTGCAGGTGAATCGGCGGTAACGTATTGGATGACGCCCGTCTTGCTGTTTGCCTGCAAACCCAATCCTACCTGAGCATACTTGCACGCAACTCCATAAAGATGCGGCCGCTGGATTTGGTTGCTAGTAAAAACGCCGCCACCATAGCTCCCAATGGTCTCGTCTTTGCTGATCTCTCCCCCAACGATAATCAGGCAGTCGGCGCCTAAGCTTAATGCCTCTTGCTCCATCTTGCCTCGCAGTGTTTTGTTGTCTGCATAGGCATTCCCGTGAGCTCCAATCGAAGCAATGCGTACGATGGGGCGTTGGGGAATCATGCCATTGCTGAATACGTCAATTTTCCCGGTGGTGTTGACTTGACCTCGCATGGAGGCGGCCGGGGGTAGGTCTTCGTGTACCGCTTGAGCGGCGGCGCAGCCTCCCAAAATGGTTACCAGCGATACTGCAATCAGCGTTTTTTTCATGCTGCTCTCAGAGGTTGGCACGCGACGGGCGCCGGGATGGTCTATGTTTCTTGCCTAAAGCCATATTGTGACTTCGCCGTCGCTCCGGTGGCAACTGTATCTTCCGGTGAGAACTGTCGAAATTGCTGTGGACTAGGACTTCATTTTTTGTAATAACCAGGCTTCGCCGAGAAGGCCTATCCACTTTCAGCACACCTAGCTCTGTGTGCGATGCCTTTTCAGCACATTATCGTTTTTGAGTGCGCAGCCTAGTTGGGATGATCGATGATCCGGCGCCATCTGCGATAAAAACTGAGCTGTTTTGCGAAGATGAGTGTGTTCTTGCCGGCTTGACTCAAACATTGACGCTTCGCGCGCGAACACGATAGAGCGTAGTCGCCGGTGGCATTACGCCGGATATTCTTGAGTGCGGGATATCTTCCGTGAGCTTGGCGCTGTAGAAGAAAGAGATGGTGCCCGGGGCCGGAATCGAACCGGCACGCCTTGCGGCGGGGGATTTTGAGTTGGTGATTTACAGTGTTTCTACAGGGAAATGGGGCGAATTCTAGCGTAGGTTGAAATAGGTAAAACCAATTTAAAATCAGTAAGTTAGCGTATTTTACCTGAATTGGTGAAAACTGGTCACTGTACCTGTATTGTACCTAGATTTCGGTACAGTTTTGATGAGTGAGTACAGCGCAACCACATATGACCCTGTGCAGGCTTTCGCTAACGCCTACATCTATGGCTGACTTGTATGCCGACGCAAGTCAAGTCCGGCAACATGCGCTAGTTAAATTTTATTTAACATAACTAGAAGAATTTGACTTCGTCCTGATCCAGCCTGTCGTCTAGCTCTACATTCTTTGCCTTTGGGTGAGTTTGAAGATTCTTTCTAATGCTACCTATAGACAAATAGCAGTTTTCCATGATTTCTTTTTGACGATCAACAAGGGAAGGATCGTAGCTGTTATCAATAACTTTGTGTGCTGGATTTTGCCTCTCTTTCCTCACCATTTTTAGAGGCTTCATTATTTCCTGCGGGATTGATTCGTCTGCGTAACTAAAGACCTTGCTAATCCACTCCTCCAGCAACCTCAAAGTACCCTTATTAATACGCTCAAAAGTATTCTCATCTATTTGTTTTTTTTCCGCTAAATCAAGCTTTCCTTCAAAGAAGGATTTATTGATATTTTCAGACAGGTACTTATCGAGTAGGTTAATAAAATCGAAGTAGTTTTTGGTTGTTGGAGAGAAGAAGAAAGTGAAATTCTTTGGCCTGTTCTCCCCATCAAATTCTCTACGAAACAGTGGAACGCCAAAAATTGATGAGGTCAACTTGTGAATGGCATTTATTTCGTCGATTAAAGCACGAAACACCGATTTCACAGTTATCCAGTTGCCGAGAATGACGTTGTCATAATAGTCATCTAATACCTTGCAATCTGCAGCCACAAGCTCTTTGGTACTCCAGTAGACCTGATGTTCGGGAGATAACCTCCCTAAGTCACGGAGCAAGACCGCTATAACCCTGTTGGAACTTGAATCAAAACCCAGCCCAAAAGACTTCAAAAATATTTGATCTTCTTCCCTGAGGATAGAGTTGCCAGACTCGTCATATTTGCAAGAAATGCTGCCGCTAAAATCATGAAACTCGAATTCAAATCTGGGATCACTAGAGTAACGTTCCAAAACGTCAGTTTCAAAAAATCTGAAGCTCAATTGGGGTTCAGCTAATGCTAACGCAGCCTTGTACTTTGCATAGCCAAATTCGCTGAGATCGCGATTTTTTTTTAAATATTCCCTGGTGGGGTATACGCATATCGGGTACTCAGTATTTTCTGAAATAAACTCAATACACCCAATGATGTTTTGGGTAACCTCGATTCCTTTGGCGTGCTCGAGAATCTTCAACTGAGGTTCTATAGCATAATGAGTGAAGCCTATAATATGTGGATTGGTGCTGGATTGAATGTCAACAACTCCAGCCTTTACAAGCTCCTTAACCTTATTAATGGAGTCTTCGTAATCTAGCCCAAGCTTTTGCGAGATGCTACGCAGCCCAATTCCATTGAAGTCAGAAGACTCGCAGAAAAAAGAGAAAACTAATTCTTCGATCTTTTTGACTTCGTTCAAATCTGGCTCCATGGATTAACCTTGAGTCGGTGATTTACAGTGTTTCCACAGGGAAATGGGGTGAATTCTAGCGTAGGTTGAAATGTAAAAAAAATTTAAATCAGTGGCTTAGCGTGTTTTAGCTGAATGGCTGAAAACTGGTAAGTATACCTGTACTGTATCGAAATTTCGGTACAGTAGTTGGAGCGTGACGCGAGAGAACACACACAAAAAGTGCGCCTTATTGCCTTCAAAGCTACGCGGCCGCGAGGCAGGACTCTTCTAAAACTGGTACTAGCAACCGTAAAATAATTAGGCTCTCGGCAACAAGAATTCTGTCTCGTTCAACCTGAGGATCTTTGGAGCCGTGTATTAGGTTACATCGAATTTGATAGAGAACTGCGGCCACTGCGGCCAATCTGCTAACGGGCGTCTCGTTTTTGTTTTGATACATCGCGGCATATCTTTGCGATGCTGTACGAAAGGCTGGGTTCCACGCCTCGATCATCATGTTTCCCGGCGGAACACTTAGCAGTCGATCAACAGACTTTGGGATGCTGCGCAGAACTTTGAGTGCTTGACTGTTATTTAAATTTCTCCGAATAGAAGCGATAACGCGCGCTCGCTCTTTCCTGTCAGGCTCTCCTCCATATATCGCATTGAATGCCATCCAGAGATTGGAGAACTCCTGCCACTCTGGCGGAGAAATAGTGCGTATACGGCGAGCCAACTCTGCTCTTAGAAAATTTGACTCTGCGTTCATTTATTACACTCCGCTTTGGATATATGAGGATGTAAACTACTCGTCTATTGCAATGCCAATTTCAACGCTTCTCTTAGCGCTGGCCTTAGAGTGCTAGCGTGTTCATTACCAAACTTGGCCGAACCTTTACTGGACAGTTGTATGGTTGTCGGTCGGGAGTCAATTGATATCTTTGCTTGAATTCTGTCCAACGAGTATCTTTTTTTCTGAGTTAGGTGGTCCAGTGCTACCCGCACGTCCTTAGTTCCTCTTAATAGGGCCTTCGCCGTGACTCCAGGCATTACGTCCAAATCAGAAATCTGTAACGATTCAATTATGGCCGGTTCGTCAAGAGAAAAGTTCAAGCATTCAATCCACTTTATTGGATTAATGTCAGGGACAACTAAGCTGAGTTTAAAATTGCAAATTTCCAGAAGCTTGTTAATCAAATCTCTATTGCTTCTATCTACTGATTTGATCTCAAGATTTGGGAAATCGGAGTAAAGAGAAAAAGGGCTTCGTTTGTAGCTGATCCGCTCGATTAGCTCTTCCCCTCCAAATGGGTCCGTAACTAAGTCTTGAGTCGTGATTTTCTCGATATACGTAGCATCGAGAAAATCGTCGCGCACGCGATCGACTGAAAATCCGTCAAGTGATGCGGTGGTGAAAGGTAGACTCTTGAGGCGTGCACCTAGAGTACGTATAGAAACTGGCAATTCAGCAGCGGCCCACCGTGCTCCATTCATTTTGACCCTCCTTCCGTCTCCTCTGAGTCTTCGGTCAAACCAGCCCTAATTGATTCGACTGTGTCACGGGCTGTCTTTTCGAGGATGGCGATATATTTTTCCTTGTCCTCTGCCGGTAAAGGCCGAAGGGTCTTTGTGTACTCTCCGCCTGTAATATTTAGCGCACCACGAACATGATATTTGAAGCCCTTTCCAAGCTCCGGGTCTTCAAATGCTGCCTCGAACTCTATTATTGGCGCAGCGTCATTGAGAAGCAAGGATCGCCATATTATTGAGGTAATAAAGAATCCTTTCTTGAGGAGGCTTTGGTACTCCTCCGATGCTAAAAGTGTTTCGCCCTTGAGTGCAACATTCCGTACTAAGGCCAGAGCCTGCTCTTTTGCTTCTTCTTTGCTCTGATCATCCTCAAGATCAAGATCATCTTCTGAGGCAAGGTTGCTAATTGGTTCCACTTTAACGCTTGTCACGTTATCAAGTCGGAATCCCTCAAGATTGGTGATGAGCCTAGTGAAAAACTCTGTTCTTGCTTCTGATGAATTGAAGTCACTGATTTCGATGCGCTCGAGGGGAATTTCAGCTTTGCGCTTGTGCTCTAGCTTTTCTCGAAGTTTGCTTAGGACTTCTTTGGCTTTAGCATTAGCGGGCATTCTGACGACAGTTTTGCCCGCTTCAACATGAAATTCGATTCCTGCTTCTTTAGGCGTGCGCTGTACGAGCCTCGTCTTTCCATAGTCAACGTCAGAATATCTGACGTTAACGAATACTTTGTCCCCACCTTTGGTGAATGTCGTTACTTTCTCGTCCTCAGGAGAGTCTTTTACATACTCTTTTGCGATCTCCTTCAGCTCATCTACAGTTAAGTCAGCATTCAAGGTGACAGAGGTGATTTTCTCAGCTCTCCCGGCGTGCTCTCTCTGCTCTAAAATTACATTCAGCTCGTGGTAACCGTGCGGAAGTAGAGATAGGTGGTGGATCAGGTCTTCGCGGCTATCCGATGGAGAATAAAAAATTTTTCGATCTTTCGCTAGTTCTAAGACAACGCCAGAATTTATTCGCTGTTTCGCAGACATAAGAACATCATAAATTTCTTTGTCAGTTGCGCAGTAGAGTAAGTTATTTTTAGCCATTGTCACGAGAAAGCTCCAGCTCAGAGAATTTTGTTCGGACATTGTTTATTTGTCCGAACTCAATGGAATCCAAAATCTCCTTGATTTCCTGCCCGCCATGGTATTCCTCGGCGTACTGTTGTTTGGCTTTGTCAAAGAAAGCTGATGCACTAGGGTGTGAGTCGAGAGTTTTGATATGTACAGTATTTGTTCCGTTAAGTACCTGATAGTGCATTAGGTAGTCGATCAGGTATAGAAACTCGTCAACGGACTCGCCTCGCTTGCGGTAAAAAATAACAAAACCTTGCTCGGAATTCTTTTTTGGGTGTGTGTATTTGAGTATGATCCACGGCGCCGTCAGCATCTCTAACGTTGCCGCTTTAGCATTCTCCGGCTGGATGTTTTTCCGACGCACTAAATTGGGATAGAAATATTTGCAATTCTCCCGCGCAGGGATTGTCCCCGAACTGCCTCGCATGTAGGCAATTTCGTGGTGAACATTGTTTAACCAAAAAATGTCGGAGGGGCCTAAAACTACAATTTTTGAATTAGGAGGTATTTCTAAATCTTCGTTCTTTATCTGATCAATGAGAGTGTCAAAATCTTTGTCGTACTCTCCGTCATGGTTATAAACGAACAATAGACCACAAATTTCGGGAGATACGTGGTCGTGAATAAACTTTTCTCTGAAATCGTCACTTACCTCGGCGCATGAAAGAGCTCTGGCAAGGCTTTCTATCGCAGTGCGTATAGAGGTGGAGGTAATGGATCCTCTTGCATAGCTCTTCAGATCGCAGTTTATGTAGGTTCGCGCTTGGGTGTACGGCTCATCGTAGTAGAAGACTACGTCAGACGGGTGCGTTTTACCATTGTGCTTGTCTTGCTTTTCACATGGCCAATTAATATTTGTATGCTCCATCCGCTGCCAGAGAAATTCACCGAACATTTCTCTGGACAATTTCTCGGCCATTTTTGAAATATTTATAGTCTCAGCCATGCTTCTCCTCTACAGATGTAGATACTGTGTGAACGATAGGGGTGCTATTGCACTAAGCGAACTTCACTGCAGTAAAACGCGTTTTTGATTTGCTGTAATGCAAATACCGGCGAGAGCCTATCCTGCACTAGTCCCCAAATCCTAAATTTCTTCGTCATGACGAAGACTTTGGGAGTGCTAATGCGTCAGCGCGCGGCTGCACAAACTCTTGCAGGCTTATCTGACCATCGACGAAACGCTGAGCGTGGGCCTCATCTGCTTCACTGAGCGAGAAACCTTCTAGACCGACGGAGGCCCGCGCATAGTTAACTGCCGATTGCCGGCGGCTGCGTTCGGTATCCGATATGGTTTTGTGGGGCTGTTGCCTGCATTTACCCGTGCCTGCCATGGTGCCTCCTTGCCGTAGGTAACTCGATCTTACAAGAAGTATGGGTAATTTGGTTTAGGTACACGTAGCCACAGAGGTGGCGCGCTGAGTGTCTTGTTTTACCTGCTATGGACCCCAATATCGGCTGCGTACTAGCCGTAGTTTCCAAAGAGGCTTTGCCTCTCTGGACTCTCCACCCTCGCCGGCGGGAGCCTCGGGAGCAGGGGTTGCGGGCCTTTGGCCCGGAACTCCTGCTCCCGGGCATAGCGTGGGGCGCTCCTGCCGCGTCAAGGGGCCGTGTCCTCGCCCTGTGGGCTGCGGGCCGCACCAACCCCTTGACCCGTCATCCGCTTGATAGCACCGCTACTAACGCCGTTTGGCCGGAAGAGGCGTCAAGGGCGGGACCAGAAGCCGCAGCCCGAAGCGCAGCGCAGGGAACGGGTGAGGATCCCGGGCGAAGCCTTTACCCTTGATGCCTCTTGAAGCTATGCAGCCTGTCGGCCGGGGGGAGGAACAAGGCGAAGCCGCTGGGCCTGCCCCCGCGGCCAGTCCGGCAAGAACGGACGCGGGATGCAACCGAAGGGGTTGCCCAAGCGTAGCGCGGAGATATGTGCGGTCATAAATGAAAAGGCCTCGCTGATGGCGAGGCCGATGCGGACGCAACATGCGCATCACTTACCGTTGATGGAGCCGCCCGTTGCCGGCCCCCTCTTGCCCATGTTCTGCAAGACGTGTTGCCGATAGGCTGGGTTCCACATGGTGTTGCCTGCAATCATGTGGTTGGTTCGGCCAGCAGTAACCATCATGCCCGACTGCATATCGCGGCGAGTCGTCTTAGGATTCACCACGTTGCCAATGCCCTGCGCCATGCTCCTGAATGTCACAACGTCAAAGGCGATGCCGCCAGCCAGTCTCGCCCCTAAGCCACTCGTTTTTTTCTGCGCGAAGAAGATGATCAAGGCAAGAACGATGATCTGCACAAACGAGCTGATGGGATTGTCGGTGGTCGTACTTATTACCCTGTCGAACAGCGCCTTGAATAGCGCCACACCGACAGACACGACAACCATTGTGATGGCAATTTCAAGGATGTAGGCCAGCGCCTGCTCAAACCATTTGTCGAACCAATTTGCAGTGACCGGAGCCGCATGGATTGTTGTACGCGTATCCGCCGAGGTGCGCGTATAGAAGAGCGAGGCTGATCTGGAGATACAGATGTAGACGGGCTTGGTGTGTAAGGGGATGCCGTTGCACTGCTATTGCAGAACCATGCACTGAACCAAAACAAAAAGCCGCTCTGCGTTGCAGGAGCGGCTTTTTCAATCTGGTGCCCGGGGCCGGAATCGAACCGGCACGCCTTGCGGCGGGGGATTTTGAGTCCCCTGCGTCTACCAATTTCACCACCCGGGCAGGCTGGTCGCGGAGCCGTCCAGGCGACGGTCGCGGGTAAAGCGAAGACCGCGATTATATGCGGTCTGGGAAAAATTGTCAGGCCAGCGGCCAGCGCGGGGCGCGCCGGCCCGCTTGCTTACTTCTTTTCCGGCAGGAACCAGTTCATGACCAGCGCGCAGATGCCGCCGGTGGCAACACCCGATTCCAGCACGTTTTTCACGGCGTGCGGCAGGTGTGACAGGATCTCGGGCACCTGCGACACGCCCAGGCCCAGGGCCAGCGACACGGCGATGATCAGCAGGGCGCGGCGGTCCAGGTGGATGCCGGCCAGGATGTTGATGCCCGAGGCGGCCACGGCGCCAAACATGACCATGGCGGCGCCGCCCAGCACGGGTTCGGGCACGGCCTGCAGCACGCCGGCGACGGCGGGGAACAGGCCCAGCAGGATCAGCATGCCGGCGATCCACACGCCGACGTGGCGGCTGGCGATGCCGGTCAGTTGGATGACGCCGTTGTTCTGGGCGAAGACCGAACTGGGGAAGGTGTTGAAAATGCCCGCCAGCAGCGAGTTGGCGCCGTTGACCAGCACGCCGCCCTTGATGCGCTGCATCCACAGCGGGCCTTCGACCGGCTGCTTGGAGACCTTGCTGGTGGCGGTGACGTCGCCGATGGCTTCGAGCGAGGTGACCAGGTAGATGATCAGCATCGGCACGAACAGCGCCCACGAGAAGCCGAGGCCGAAGTGCAGCGGCATCGGCACCTGGAACAGTGCGGCTTCGCGCGCGCCGGTGAAGTCCAGGCGGCCCATGTAGGCGGCGGCGATGTAGCCCACCGCCAGCGCCAGCACCAGCGCGGTGCTGCGGATCCACACCACCGGCACGCGGTTCAGCAGGATGATGGTGCCCAGCACCAGGCCCGACAGCGTCAGGTTCTCGGCGCTGGCGAAAGTGCCGTTGGCCATGGCGCCGTAGCCGCCGCCCATGCTGATGAGGCCGACCTTGATCAGCGTCAGGCCGATCAGCAGCACGACGATGCCGGTGACCAGCGGGGTGATGAGGCGCTTGACGAAGGGCAGGATGCGGCTGATGCCCATTTCGACGAAGGAGCCGGCGATGACGACGCCGAAGATCGCGGCCATGACGGCCTCGACCGGCGTGCCCTGCTTGACCATGACCGAGCCGCCGGCGATCAGCGGGCCGACGAAGTTGAAGCTGGTGCCTTGCACGATCAAGAGGCCCGCGCCCAGCGGACCGAAGCGCTTGCACTGCACGTAGGTGGCGATGCCGGAGATGACCAGCGACATGGACACGATCAGGGTGGTGTCGCGGCTGCTCACGCCCAGGGCCTGGCAGATCAGCAGGCCGGGGGTGACGATGGGGACCAGGATGGCCAGCAGGTGCTGCAGGGCGGCGACGAAGGCGACGGGGGCGGCGGGACGGTCGTCGGGGCCGTAGACCAGGTCGTGGCGGGGTTCGGCGTCGTTGGACGCGCCGTGGGAGGCAGGTTGGGTCAGGGAGGCGGGTTGCATGGCAGGGAGCCGGCCGGGGAGGGGGTAGGGGAGGAAAGTGCGGCATTTTAGCGGGGAAGGCCCTCGGGCGCAGCGCGTCTGCCTGGGGTGGCGGCAGGGGGCTTGATAGAATTCTGATCCGCCAACCAGGGGCCGCCGGCCCGGGAATCGATGCACAAGCGCACCCGAGGGATCGTGATCGTCCTGGTCTTGTTGACGGCCATCCTGCCGATGATGCTGCTGGTCTGGCTGATCGATGACAGTGGCGACGATTTCGCCGCGATCGACCATGGCGAGGCCTACGGCAGCAGCATCTACAAGCGCTACCAGGGCGAGGTCTACGCGGCCGTGCCCAGCAACGGCTATTACCGGATGCGCGAGGCGGATCCGGCGGGTTTCGAGACCTTCGACACGGGCCGCTACGACGGCCGTCAGGCGGCGCGTGACGGCCGCCACGTGTATTGCGGCAACCTGGTGCTGCCGGGCATGCGGCCCGCATCGACGCGCTACCTGGGCAACAGCTATTTCAGCGACGGCTCGGCCACCTACTTTTGCGACTTCGCCTCCGAGCGCAATCACGAACTGGGCCGGCTGGACGAACTCTGGCAGACGCTCCTGTACCGCGCCGGCAAGGGCGACAAGCCGCAGACCTACCTGTATCCGTTCCTGGCCCTGCCGGCCAGCGCGCAAGCCTACCGGCCGCTGCTCGATCGCCAGTTGGCCACCGACGGCGCCCGCGTGTTTTACGAAGGCCGCGCAATGCCGCAGGCGGATCCGGCGCGGTTGCGTCGCATCGCCGCGATCCAGCGCGGCGAGACGCGGCCAGGCAATGACTTCTTTGCCGATGGCCGCCGGGTCTATTACCGCGAGACGCTGCTGCCGCTGTCGGACGATCCGGCGCTCTACACCTTCATGGTCGGCAATCTCCACAACCAGCCCTATCTGTTCGATCGGCGCGACGGCATGGTGTACCTGGGCGCGCGGGCCTTCGACCCGGCGCATGCGCCATACCGGTTGCTGGACGAGGCCGGCGGCCATGTGCTCCATGCGCTGTTCGCCAGCAAGGACGGCGTCTATTTCTACAACAGCGAAAAGCGCGCGGTGGAGCGGGCCGGCGACGATCCGTTCGCGGCGGGCGGCTTCACGGCGCTGTCGCCCTACGTGTTCCGGGACGGCCGCCAGGTGCTGTTCTTCCAGAGCAAGGAAGTCTGGAACCGCTCGCGCGGCGGCGGCGGCCTGCTGTCCAGGTCCACCCTGATCCTGCGGCTCAAGGATGCGCCCACGGGGCCATGGGCCAAGCTGGGCGACGTCTATCACGGCTACGGTTCGGTCTGGCGCAATGGTGACGCGCTCTATTACCTGGACGAACTGGGGGCGACCCAACTGATCCACAGCCCGATCTATCGCATCCTGGATCCGGCCGCGGCGGATTTCCTGCTGCGCTCCCAGGAGACCCGGCAGATCAAGGCGGATGACATCCGCAAGCTGGTGCGCAGCGGCAAGCTGGCGGCGCCCGAATCCGACGCGGTGCTGGAGGCCAAAACGCGATATCGCAGCGGCATCTGGTCCCTTTTTGATTGAGGCCGGGGCGGCGGTCTGGGCTTGTTTGCGCGCGCGCGGTGGGTCGGGAGCCGTTGCTTTGTTGCCGGGCTGAGCGCGCTTTGGCCGCTTTCGCCCGTTTTCCCGCCGGGCGACTCCGCGCCGGTCGGCCGTCACCGCGCGCCGGGCAGGCGCCGGGATGGCCGCCGTATCCCTCCGGGCCTTGAAATATTTCAGATGGCCCCCATCACAACAGGGTTTCCCGGAAAACGCCTGGGCCATGTGCCCCGCGATCCGGCTTCCTTTTGTCCCTAATTTTCCGACTTTTCATACAACGATGAGCCAGAACGCCACGTCCGAAACCCTGGGATTCCAGGCCGAGGTGAAGCAACTGCTGCACCTGATGATCCATTCGCTGTACAGCAACAAGGAAATCTTCCTACGCGAGCTGGTGTCGAACGCATCCGACGCCTGCGACAAGCTGCGCTTCGAGGCCATCGACAACCCGGCGCTGCTGGAAGGCGATGGCGAGTTGGCCATCACCGTCAGCTATGACAAGGATGCGCGCACGATCACCATCTCCGACAACGGCATCGGCCTGTCGCGCGAAGAGGCCGTGGCCAACCTGGGCACCATCGCCCGTTCCGGCACGCGCGAGTTCTTCTCGCAGCTGACCGGCGACAAGCAGAAGGATGCGCAACTGATCGGCCAGTTCGGCGTGGGCTTCTATTCCTCGTTCATCGTGGCCGACAAGGTCACGGTGGTCAGCCGCCGCGCCGGCGCCACCGACGCCATCCGCTGGGAATCCGACGGCCAGGGCGAATTCACCATCGCCGCCGCCGACAAGGCCACGCGCGGCACCGACGTCACGCTGCACCTGCGCGCCGACGAAGACGAGTTGCTCAACGGCTGGAAGCTGCGCGAGATCCTGCGCCGCTACTCCGACCACATCTCGCTGCCGATCCGCATGGCCAAGGAAGAGTGGGATTCGGAAAAGGGCGAGCAGGTCAAGAAAGACGAACTCGAAACGGTCAACCAGGCCAACGCGCTGTGGGCCCGCAACAAGGCGGATGTGACCGAGGAACAGTACCGCGAGTTCTACAAGACGGTGTCGCACGACTACGACGATCCGCTCGCCTGGACCCACAACCGCGTCGAAGGCCGCAGCGAATACACCCAGCTGCTGTATGTGCCCAAGCACGCGCCGATGGACCTGTGGGACCGCGACGGCCGCCGCGGCGTCAAGCTGTACGTCAAGCGTGTCTTCATCATGGACGACGCCGACCAGCTGCTGCCGTCGTACCTGCGCTTCGTGCGCGGCGTGATCGACTCGGCCGACCTGCCGCTGAACGTGTCGCGCGAGATCCTGCAGGAAAGCCGCGACGTGCGCGCCATCCGCGAAGGTTCGGCCAAGCGCATCCTGTCGCTGCTGGAAGACCTGGCCGAGAACAAGCCGGAAGACTACGCCACGTTCTGGTCGGAATTCGGCCAGGTGCTCAAGGAAGGCGCGGGCGAAGACCACGCCAACCTGGAGCGCATCGCCAAGCTGATGCGTTTCGCCTCGACGCACACCGGCGACCAGGCCCAGACCGTGTCGTTCGCCGACTACGTGGGCCGCATGAAGGAAGGCCAGGACAAGATCTACTACGTCACGGCCGACACCTTCGCCGCCGCCAGCAACAGCCCGCACCTGGAGATCTTCCGCAAGAAGGGCATCGAGGTGCTGCTGCTGTCCGACCGCGTCGACGAATGGATGCTGTCGTACCTGCGTGAGTTCGACGGCAAGTCGCTGGTCTCGGTGGCCAAGGGCGGCCTCGATCTGGCCGAGCTGGCCGACGAGGAAGAAAAGAAGCACCAGGCCGAAGTGGCCGAGGACTTCAAGCCGCTGGTCGAGCGCCTGCAGAAGACCCTGGAAGACCAGGTCAAGGAAGTGCGCGTCACGCTGCGCCTGGTGGATTCGCCGGCGTGCGTGGTGGTGGGCCAGAACGAACTCAGCCCGCACCTCCTGCGCATGCTGAAGGCCGCCGGCCAGGAAGCGCCCAACGTCAAGCCGGTGCTGGAGATCAACCCGGAACACCCGCTGCTGGCCCGCATCCGCGCCGCCGACGACGGCGAGTTCGACCAGTGGGCCCGCCTGCTGCTCGATCAGGCCCTGCTGGCCGAAGGCGCGCAGATCGCCGATCCGGCGGCGTTTGTGAAGCGGCTGAATGCGTTGCTGCTGAAGTAAGCGGCGGTACGAAGGCAGGAAAAGGGCGCCCGCGAGGGCGCCCTTTTTCATTGGCGAGCGGCGGTTGGGGCCGGACGACCTCGTTGGGGATGGAATCGTGCAACCGGTCCCTGTTGTCCTCGACGCATATTCCCGCTCGGTAATTTCTTGATGAACAACGCGATTTCCGTGGAAAAAATTACCGAGCAGGAATTTTTCTTGTGCAATCCGCGCGCGTAAAACGCTTGGCGTTGACGGGCCGAGGGCGTTCCTCTCTCGAACCCCCCACGTCATTCATGACTCCAAGTCAAAAGTCTTTCCCCGTTTAGTCGCTTTTTCCGTAAGGGTATACCCGTCATACTGGCCGCCTGTCTTCCGATCAGACCCGCCCCATGCGCCGGCCGTTGCCGCGACGCCGCTGGATTCCCTGGTCGGCGCATCCAACCAAGGAACCCGTATGTCCACCCATGAAACCCCGCCGGTGAAAGCCGGCCTGCCCTTGCTGGCATTGGCCGTCGGCGCCTTCGGCATCGGCGTCACTGAATTCTCGCCCATGGGCCTGCTGCCCGTGATCGCCGACGGCGTGGGGGTATCCATCCCCAGCGCCGGCATGCTGATCAGCGCGTATGCGATCGGCGTGATGGTCGGCGCGCCGCTGATGACGCTGGCGCTGTCGCGCTGGTCGCGCCGCAAGGCGTTGATCGTGCTGATGGCGATCTTCACGCTCGGCAACCTGCTGTCGGCGCTGTCGCCCAACTACACCACGCTGCTGCTGGCGCGCCTGGTGACCAGCTTGAACCATGGCGCCTTCTTCGGCCTGGGCTCGCTGGTGGCCGCCAGCGTGGTGCCGCGCCACAAGCAGGCCAGCGCGGTGGCAACGATGTTCCTGGGGCTGACCATCGCCAACGTCGGCGGCGTGCCGGCGGCGACCTGGCTGGGCCAGGTGATCGGCTGGCGCATGTCGTTCGCCGCGACCTCGGTGCTCGGCCTGGTGGCGATGCTGTCACTGTGGTTCGCGCTGCCGGCGGGCGAAGCCGGGCGGCGCCCGGACATCCGTCACGAACTGGCGGTGCTCAAGACTCCGGTGGTGCTGGTGGCGCTGTTGACCACGGTGCTGGGCGCGGGCGCGATGTTCACGCTGTACACCTATGTGGCGCCGACGCTGGCCGAACTGACCGGCGCGTCGCCCCACTTCGTGACCGCGATGCTGGTCCTGATCGGCATCGGCTTCACCGTCGGCAACACCGCCGGCGGCCGCTTCGCTGACCGCTCGCTGGATGGCAGCCTGATCGCCTTCCTGGTGCTGGTGATCGCCGATCTGCTGGCGTTCCCGTGGCTGGCGCAGACCCCGGTGGGCGCCGCGATCGGCCTGCTGATCTTCGGCTTCGGCACCTTTGCCGTGGTGCCGCCCCTGCAGATGCGGGTGATGCGCGCCGCCACCGACGCGCCCGGCCTGGCTTCGTCGGTGAACGTGGGTGCGTTCAACCTGGGCAATGCGGTGGGCGCCGCGGCCGGCGGCGGCGTGATCTCGGCCGGGATGGGGTATGCCGCGGTGCCGATTGCCGGCGCAATCATCGCGGCGGCGGGCCTTGTGCTGGTGCTGTGGCAGCGCGCCGCCAACCAGCGCCAGCGCAAGCTGGCGGTGCAGGGCTGCTGAGCGTGAAGCGGGGCGACATCGCGATTCGTCCCGTCAGAACTCGAACGTCGCGCCCAGCTCGTACGTGCGGCCTGGCGCCAGCAACACCTGGCTGGTGGCCCGGCCGCCGTAGTAGGCGTACAGCTTGTCGGTCAGGTTGCGCACGCGGAAGGTGATCAGCGCCGGCCGCAGGCGGTAGCTGACCGCCGCATCCACGGTGGTGTGGCCGTTGATGCGGATCTGGTTGGCGTTGTCGGTGTAGATCTTGCCGGTGTGGTTCAGGCCGACGAAGAAGTTCATCGGCAGTTCCTTGAGCCGGTAGTTGGCGTACAGGTTGGCGACGCGCTCGGGCACATTGGGCGGGGTATTGCCCACGCGCGAGGTGCCGTCGGCCTCGGTCAGCGAATCGAAGCGCGCGTTCAGCGCCGCGATGTTGCCGGAGAGGGTCAGTTGCGGCGTGACGCGCCAGTCCGCCGACAGCTCCACGCCGCGCGACGATTGGCGGCCGTTGTTGACCGTCACGCGCGGGTCGTTGGCGTCGCGCGTCAACACGTTCTCCAGCTTGATGTGATAGACCGCCGCGGTCCATTCCACGTCGCCCAGGCTTTGCTTGAAACCGGCCTCCCATTGCTCGCCCTTGGCCAGCGGGAACGAAGCATTGGACTGCGACAGCAGGAACAGGGAGCCGACCGGGATGGTGGCATTGGTGTACTGCGCGTAGACCGAGGACGATGGCGTTACGTCGTATACCGTGCCCAGGCGCATGGAGTTGGCGCTGTAGCGGGTGCCGAAGGCGGTGTGCGTGCCGGCGTTCAGGTCGGTGATGCTGCGCTCGACGCGGATGCGGTCGTAGCGGTAGCCGCCGACCACGGTCCAGCGGTCGGTCAGCTTGAGGGAGTCCTCCAGGAACAGCGCGGCGCCACGCACGTCGGTGGTGAAATCGGTGCGGTTGCCTGGGCCGCTCATCAGCGCGGGGTCGTCGTTGAAATAGCCCACGTCCGGATTCCACAGCGAGACGCGCAAGGCATCGCCGGTGCTGGCAGATCGGTTCGAGAAGCGCCGTTCGCTGTCCAGGCTGGTCTTGCTGAGTTCCCCACCGATCACGAATTTGTTCGACAGGCCGCCGAGGGTGCCGTTGTGGGTCGCGTCGAAGCGGTCGATCAGGTAGCGCTGGTGGTGCGTGATGATGGTCTGGTCGCGGTCGATCGAGCCAGGGGCGCTGAAGGTGGCCGATTCCGAGTTCTTCCACAGGCGGTCGACCTTGTTCATCGCCAGCTCATTGCGCAGCGTCCACGACGGCGTCAGTTGGTGCGTGACCCGCGCCCGCACCCAGTAGGCCTCGGCCTCGTTGCGATCGTCGAGCACGTTGTAGTTCTTGCCAGCCAGCGCGCGGTCCAGGACGCGGCCGTCGGGCGTGCTGACCACGCCGGTGGGGTCCTTGGCCAGGCTGCGCGGGATCAGCGGCGTGCCCCAATAGGCGTGGCCGGTGTCGCGCGAGTAGTCGAATGACAGGTCCAGGCGGGTGGCGGGCGCGACGTCAAAGGCCACGCCGGTGGTCAGGTGGTCCAGCTTGTTGCTGTTGCGCGCGATGGTGCCAACGCGGCTGTCGTTGTGGCTGTAGTCGATGCGATAGGCGCCGGTCTCGCCGAAATTGTCGCCCAGGCCGATGCCGGTGCGCGTGCTGCCATAGCTGCCGTACGAGAACATCGCTTCGCGCGAGGGGTTGTCGCGGTCCGGTCGCTTGGTCTGGAAATTGACGATGCCGCCAATGGCGCTGTCGCCTTGCAGCACCGAGGCCGGGCCCTTCAGGACCTCGATGCGCTCGTAGTTCCAGGTGTCCTCGACCCGGTTGGTCGAACCGGCGCCCGACATGCGCAGGCCGTCGTACAGATACAGGATGTCGGTGAAACCGCGCGAGGACAGCGTGGTGGGCGAGGACGGCGGGCCGCCGCCGGCCAGGCCGGTGGCGCCGCGCAGGGCTTCGCTGAGGGTGGCGGCGCCGCGTTCGCGCATGGCTTGCTGCGACACGATCTCGACCGATGCCGGCGTTTCGCGCACGGTCAGGCCCAGCCGCGAGGCGCTGCTGCTGCGGCTGTCCAGGTGCAGGCTGTCCGCGTCGCTGGCGGCCTCGACGCGGATGCTGGGCAGTTCGGCCTCGCGCGCCTGGGCCTCCTGGGCCTGGACGTTGGGCACGGCGGTGCAAGCCGCGAGCGCGGCGGTGGATACGACTCTTCTCATGACGCTTTCCCGAAACTCGATGGGGGTGAAAAACCTGTCTGTCAGACCACGCGATAGCGGCGCAGGCGCCAGCCAGCCAGCGCCAGCAGCAGCGCGGCGGGCGCCAGCAGTTGCAGCAGCGCGCGCAGGGCACGGCCGCGGACGGCGGCGGGGTCCTCTTCCTGCCACTGGAAGACCGGCATGCCGGGGAAGTCCTCGGGCGTGATGGCGCGGCTGGCCTCGATGCGGGGCAGGAAGAAATCCTTCCAGGCCCGGTGATAGGCATCGATCTGGCGCATGAAGTGCGCGTGGCGGCGCTGCCCGGTGCCGGCCAGCGCAGTGATGCCTTCATAGGCCACCGCCGCTGGCGACAGCACGCTGTACCGGGCGACCAGCGCCTGCTGGCGCGCCATCTGCGCGTCGAAGCGATCCAGCTCGGGCTGCATCGCCGCGTCCACCTGGCGTTCGACCCGCGCATGGCCCAGCGGGCGGCCAGTGATTTCCAGGTGGCCGTCGCGCGGGATCAGGGCGTCGGGTCTGTCCATGTGCCCATAGTCGGTCGACAGCAGGGCGGCGTTGTCGCGCATGGCCAGCGCCGTCGCCACGCGGGTGCGCGTGGCCAGCTCGGCGCGCGACGGCGCCGGACTGGCATAGGCCGCCACCAGGTTCAGGATCACCGGCACCACCAGCACCAGCAGGACCCAGCCGACCATCAGGATCATGGCGTTGGCGGCCGAGGACTTGCCGAAGGCATTGACCGCCACCACGGCCGCGAACCAGAACAGCGCGTAGGCGCCCACCAGCAGCGCCCACCACAGCGTGGCGCTGGCGGCCTGCAAGGCCTGCGGGCGGGCGATCAGCAGCGCCACCACCGGCAGCAGGACGGCCGCGCCCAGCAGTACCGCCGCGCGCAGGACAATCTTGCCGCTGACCAGCGTCAGCAGCGACAGCGGCTGCGACAGCAGCAGGCGCAGCGTGCCGTCCTCTTTCTCGCCGGACAGCAGGTTGTGGCCGAGCGCGAAGATCAGCAGCGGCAGCAGGTAGACCACCACGAACGCCAGGTCGAAGTGCCCGCTGAGCAGGTGCCAGGGGTTCTCGATGTCGTTGTTGTGGATGAAGTTGACCTTGCTGTCGTAGGTCACCTTGAACTGCGAAGGGAACAGGTCGGTCTGGCCCAGCGCCACGGGCGCGAGCGGCACGCTGGGCATGATGGCGTAGTGCGAGCCCAGGCCCCCGCCCATGTTGGCGGGACTGGCCGGGTTGCCGAACGGCGTGGGGGTTTCGCTGCCGTCCATGATGCGCTGTAGCTGCGCAAGCTGGCCGGCGCGGTTCTGCGCATCGGCGCGCGCCAGCGCGGCCTGGGCCTCGTCGCGCAGCGAGGTCTGCAGCAGGCCGTTGAAGACGGCATAGCCCACCAGCAGCAGGAACAGCAGGCCGCACAGCCACAACGCGCGCTCGCGCGTCAGCAGGCGGAGTTCGTGCCGCAGGACCATCCCGAAGCGGCGAAATTGCGTATCGTGCACCAGGGGTCTCCTACAGGGCGGTCTGGCGGGCCACGGCGCGCCAGGCAAAAAGCAGGCTCAGCAGCAGCGCGGCGCCCAGCATCAGCAGGCTCAGGCGCGCGTGGTGCAACGCCCAGCCGGCGGCGGGCGGCTGGTACTTGAAGGGCGGCACCCGCGCCCACAGCGAGGGGCTGGCCTGATACGAGAAATGCAGGTGTTCCTGCGTGTCGGCGTGCGCCACCAGATCGGCGCTGACAATGTCCTGGATCACGCGGCGCTGCCGTTCGGCGGCGGTGGTGAAATCGCGATGGTGGGCGAAGTCGGTGCCGGCCATGGCGGCCGACAGCGCGCGCACGGCCAGCAGCGGCATCAGCCAGCCGGCCGATTCCTGCACGGTCTGCTGCCGTTCCCAGGTGTCCCACAGGCGGCCGAAGTGGCGGTCGTAGACGGCGTAGCTGGACTGGTCGTCGAGCTTGAGCGCCAGGCCCCACTTGTTCAGCGGCACGTCGCGGCTCCAGCGCTCGGTGGTGCCGAAGGCCTGCATCCAGACGCGGTCCGAGGTGGCCTTGAGGTCGTCCTGCAAGGCCTGGTTGAATTCGAGACGGGTCGGGCTGGGATAGAGGCCGCGCGACAGTTCGGCCATGACGCGCGGCGCGATCACCGTATTGGCGATCCAAAGCGCCAGCAGCACCGTGATCGCCACGCGTGACGAGCGCGCCGCCGCCGACACGCCCAGCGTGACAAAGATGAAGATGGCCAGGTACACCGTGTAGCCGCCCGCCAGCACGGCGAAGCGCCACAGCGCGTCGGCGCGCCCGCCGGCCAGCCACACCGCCACGACGGCCGCCAGCGCGGCCGGCACCAGCAGCAGGCCGAGGCTCATGGCCAGGGCGGTGGCCTTGCCCCACAGCAGGCGCCACGGGGCGATGCCCAGGCTCAGCGTCTGGCGCAGGATGCCTTGCTCGCGCTCGCCGGAAAACGCGTTGAAGCCCAGCACGATCACCAGCAGCGGTCCCAGCGCCTGCAGGATCCAGGCGGCCGACAGGTCGCCAAACCGCTGCAGCCCGGTGGCGTCCTGCGCCGGGCGGAACTTGACCTCGCTCTGGCGGTGCGCCTGCAGCCACACGGTGCTGCCGATGTACGGATTGATGCCGGGATCCAGCAGCGCCAGCGTGGTGTCGGGCTTGAAGACGTGCATGCCCTGGTGGGCGGCATCGTGCGGATGGCGCGCGCCCTGGCGCAGCCAATCGCCGTAGTCGGTGTTCTGGGCCGCGGCCTGCTCGGCGCGCGCTTCCTGCTGGTGCAGGTAGCCCACCGACAGCGCGGTCAGCAGCAGCACCGCGACGATGCCGCCAGCCCAGTACAGGCGCCCGTCGCGCAGGCGTTCGCGCAGGTCCTTGAGGGCAATCAGCAGAATCATGCGCCGGTCCTCATGTGCGCCAGGTACAGCGCCTGCAGGTCGGTGTCGTCGATCTGCCGGCTGTCCAGGCTTTCGACCAGCCGGCCGCGCTTCATGATGCCGACGCGGGTGGCGGTCTGGCGGGCGTGGAACAGGTCGTGGGTGGTGGCGAGGATCGCCACGCCACGTTCGCTCGCGCGTTGCAGCAGGCGGGTGAATTCCGCGGCGGCGGACGGGTCCAGGCCGGAGGTGGGCTCGTCCAGCAGCAGCGCGCGCGCGTCCTTGGCCAGCGCCACGGCGATCCAGACCTTCTGACGCATGCCCTTGGAATAGGCGGCGACGCGCTTGTCGGCCGCGGCCGGGTCGAGGCCGACCTCGGCCAGCAGTTCCAGCAGGCGCGTGCGCGGCGGCGCCTCGCCCAGCGCCAGCGCGGCGAAGTAGCGCAGGTTCTCCAGCCCGCTGAGCGTGCCGTACAGGTTCACCTGCTCGGGGATGTAGGCCACGTGGCGCTTGCTGGCCAGCGGTTCGCGCGCCACGTCCAGGCCGTGGATCAGGGCCTGGCCGCCGTCGGGCGCGATGAAGTTCAGGAACAGGTTGATGGTGGTGGTCTTGCCGGCGCCGTTGGCGCCCAGCAGGCAATAGATTTCGCCCGGCTCGATGCGCAGATCCAGCGGGTGGAGCGCGATCTGGTCGCCGTAGCGTTTGGTCAGGCCGATGGCTTCGAGCACTGCGAGTCCTTCTTCGTCGGAAGATGCGGGGGGAACAAGGGGAGGGGTGGGGCGGACCGGTCGGGTGACTTGGCGGTCGAGTTGGGAACGGCTATCAATAGATATGATATAACATAACGTGATTATACTGCCATACCTCGCGCGGAACTTCGCTCGAATCGACGACACAAAGCAGAAGGGCGCCCACGTGGGCGCCCTTCGTTGCGGTTGCGGTGCGGCGGCGACGCCGCGCGGATCAGGCCTCGATCCGCTCCACCTTGCCCACCAGCAGGATGTACGACAGCGCGCCCAGCAGCGCCAGCGACGACACATACGCGATGGCCGGCGCGAAGCTGTCCTTCGACACCAGAAAGCCAATCACGATCGGCGTGCAGATCGACGACAGGTTGCCCACGAAGTTGAACACCCCGCCGGTCAGCCCCAGCAGCCGCACCGGCGCCAGCGCCGACACCAGCGACCACGTGATCGACGCCAGGCCGTTGCCGAAGAATGCCAGCGCCAGGAAGAAGATCACCCATGGCGTCGAGTCGGTGAAGTTGGCGCCGATCATCGACGTCGAGATCAGCAGCCCCAGGATGATCGGCAGCTTGCGCGCCAGGCCCACGGTGGCGCCGCGGCGGATCAGGAAGTCCGACAGCACCCCCGAGCACAGCACGCCGATGAACGCCGCCAGGAACGGCACCGACGCCAGGAAGCCCGACTTGATGAAGTCCATGCCGCGGTACTTCACCAGATAGGTGGGGAACCACGTCAGGAAGAACCACAGCGTCGAGGTCAGGCAGAACTGGCCCAGGTACACGCCCCACAGCTTGCGCTGGCTCATCACCAGGCCCAGGTCGTTCCAGTTGAACGGCGCCTTCTTCTCGGTCACACGCTTGTCCAGATCCACGACGCCGCCGCCTTTCTGGATCAGCTCGATTTCGGCCGCGTTGGCGCCCTTGAACTGACGCGGTTCACGGTAGATCAGGTACCACAGCACGCCCCAGACGATGCCCAGCAGGCCGGTGCTGACGAACACCATGTGCCAGCCGTAGTGGTGCTGCAGCCAGGCCAGCACCGGCGTCAGGAACGCCAGGCCGACGAACTGGCCCGAGGTGTAGAAGCCGATGGCGGTGGCGCGTTCCTTTTCCGGGAACCAGGTCGTGACGACGCGGTTGTTGATCGGATAGGCCGGGGCCTCCAGCGCGCCCACGGCCAGGCGCAGCACGAACAGGATCACGAAACTGCCGGCAAAGCCCATGAAGAACGTCGCCGCCGACCACAGGATCAGCGCGGCCGCGTACAGCACGCGCGGCGACACGCGGTCCACCAGCCAGCCGCCGGGGATCTGCATGGCGGCGTAGGTCCAGCCGAAGGCCGACAGGATCAGGCCTTCGTGCACCGTGTCCAGGCCGAACTCGTCCTTGAGCGCGGGCGCGGCGATGGACAGGTTGCTGCGGTCCAGGTAGTTGATGACGACGGTGATGAACAGCATCACCATGATGAGATAGCGGCTGCGCGTCGGCCGCTGGGCACTTTGCAGGCCCGGGTGGGTGGCGGTGGTCAAGGGGGTCTCCTCTTTCGCTTTTTTCTACCGGCTTACCACTCGGCGAAGCTGCCGTCGGCGTGGCGCCAGATCGGGTTGCGCCAGCGATGGCCTACCGCCGCGCGTTCTTTCACGTATTCCTCGTTGACCTCGATGCCCAGGCCGGGGCCCTGCGGAATCGCGACCATGCCGTTCTCGTAGGCGAACACCTCGCGGTTGCTGACGTAGTCCAGCAGATCGTTGGCGGCGTTGTAGTGGATGCCCAGGCTCTGTTCCTGGATGAAGGCGTTGTAGCAACCGGCGTCGATCTGCAGGCAGGTGGCCAGCGCGATCGGGCCCAGCGGGCAGTGCAGCGCCAGCGCCACGTCGTAGGCCTCGGCCATGGCGGCGATCTTGCGCGTTTCGGTGATGCCGCCGGCATGCGACGGGTCCGGCTGGATAATGTCGACGTAGCCGTCGGCCAGCACGCGCTTGAAGTCCCAGCGCGAGAACAGGCGCTCGCCCAGCGCGATCGGCGTGGACGTCAGCGGCGCCAGTTCCTTCAGCGCCTCGTAGTGTTCGCTCAGCACCGGCTCTTCGATGAACATCAGCTTGAACGGGTCCAGTTCCTTCATCAGCACCTTGGCCATCGGCTTGTGCACGCGGCCGTGGAAGTCGACGCCGATGCCGACGTTGGGGCCGACCGCATCGCGCACGGCGGCCACGTTCTCCAGGCACTTCTCGACCTTGTCGAACGAATCGATGTACTGCAGTTCCTCGGTGCCGTTCATCTTGACGGCCGTGAAGCCACGCTCGACCGCGCCCTTGGCGGCCGCGGCGGTGTCGGCGGGTCGGTCGCCGCCGATCCACGAATACACGCGGATGCGGTCGCGCACGTTGCCGCCCAGCAGTTGCGACACGGGCACGCCCAAGTCCTTGCCCTTGATGTCCCACAGCGCCTGGTCGATGCCGGCCAGCGCGCTCATGTGGATGGCGCCGCCGCGGTAGAAGCCGCCGCGGTACAGCACGGTCCAGTGGTCCTCGATGTTGCGCGGGTCCTTGCCGATCAGGTAGTCCGACAGTTCCTCGACGGCGGCGGCCACCGAGTGGGCGCGGCCTTCCACCACGGGTTCACCCCAGCCGACGATGCCGGCGTCGGTCTCGATCTTCAGGAAGCACCACCGCGGCGGCACGATGTAGGTAGTGAGCTTGGTGATCTTCATGCTTGGGTCTCCTGGGCGGGATAGGCGCGTTGCCAGGCGGCGATGAAAGCGCGCGCGTTCTGGCCGACTTCGGTGGCCGACAGGCCGGGTTTGTACAAGGCGGAGCCCAGGCCGAAGCCGCTGGCGCCCGCCTGGGCGTAAGTGGAAAGGTTGTCGGGGGTGATGCCGCCCACCGGCACCAGCGCGATCGGCGGGCGCATCACCGCGCGCCAGGCCTTGAGCACGGCCGGGCCGAGCTGTTCGGCGGGGAACATCTTGAGCACGTCGGCGCCGACGGCCAGCGCGGCGAAGGCTTCGGTCGGCGTGGCCACGCCGGGGCACGAGGCCAGGCCGGCGGCCTTGGCCGCGCGCACCACGGCCAGGTCGCTGTGCGGCATGACGATCAGTTCGCCGCCTGCGTCCTTGATGCGCGCCACGTCATCGGGGTTCAGCACCGTGCCGGCGCCCACCAGGCAGTCGGCCGGCAGCGCGTCGCGCATGGCGCGGATGCTGGCCAGCGGTTCCGGCGAATTCAGCGGCACCTCGATCAGGCGAAAGCCCGCCTCGTACAGCGCTTGGGCGACGGGCACGGCCTCGGCGGGCGTGATGCCGCGCAGGATGGCGATCAGGCCGCAATGGGCCATGGCGGTTTGCAGTCCGGTATGGGTCATGATGTGGTCTCGGAAGAAGAGGGGGCGGGCACCAGCCCGGCGGAAACCGCCAGGTGCCACAGGCCGCGTTCGGTGGCGTGTTGCGCCAGTCGCGGCGTGCCCAGGCCGTAGTGCCGCAACGCCAGGATGTAGCGCTGGCACAGCGCGTCGTCGCCGCACAGCACGATGCGCGGCAGCTCGCCCTGCAACCGCAGCATGTCGGCCAGCGCGGAAATCTCATGGCCGATCAGCAGGCCCGACAGGTAATCGGCCTGCGCCACGCCGGCCAGTTCGCCGGTCAGCCCCAGCGCGCGGGTGCTGAAGATCGTCGACAGCACGCCGGCGCGGCCGGCCGGCACGCCAGCCACCTTCAGGCCGCGCTCGAAGGCCGCCATGTCGGAGGTCGGCGCCTCGACCATGGTGCGGCCCAGGATGGTGTGGCCGCGCAGCGCGGCGTAAACCTCGCCGGTCATGAAGGTGTCGAAATGCGTGACCTGGCCGCGACGCGCGTTGACCCATTTCGAATGGGTGCCGGGCAAGCCGATCAGCACGCTGTCGGCGGGGTCGTCGGCCTGGTCGAACAGCACGCCGAAGACCTGCGTTTCTTCGCCGCGCATCACATTGGGCAGGCCATGCCGCTGGATCAGGCCCGGCACGATGTGCACGGGCGTGGCGCCATTGCGCTCGACGCGGGTCAGCAGGGTGCCGATGCGTTCCAGGGCTACCGGCACGTCCAGGTAGGCGGCTTCCCGCCAGCCTTGCGCGCTGCCGACCATGCCGCAAGCGATCACGGGAAGATGGGGCTCTGCCCGCAGCCAGTCGCCGCAGGCCTGCTCGAACGCCAGTTCGAAGCCCGATTGGCCGCTGGGCGTGGCGGCGCCGTCCTGCAAGGGTTGCGGCAGGCGCATGATGCCCCACGGCAGATGGCGGGTATCCAGCGTGCGGCCGGCGCCATCGAGGCGGTAGGCGCGCAACGAAGAGGTGCCCCAGTCCAGCGCTATGAGAGCCGCGCGGGCAGGCGATCCGGTTGTCATCAGAATCTGTCTCGTCTCGGGCCGGCGGCGCGCTGCGGACGCGGGCGCGCGCATTCGCGGCGTACGCGGCAGGCAGGGGCTGGCCAGCCTTGTTGTCGTCAGGCCCGCGACGGCGCCGGGGCGGCGGCGGACGGGCTGGGAAAAATTCTAGATCAGCGCTTGAAAAATCTCAAAATATAGAATTAAATCCCATATATAGGGAACTAATTTCCCGTTCGCCAATCCCGATTTCCAGCCCCTGTTCCCTCCATGTCCGATTCTTCCCCCGCCTACGATCCCGACGCCGCGGCCCCCGCCGGCACGCAGACCCTGATGCGCGGATTGGGCGTGATCCAGGCCGTGGCCGCGGGCGCGCGCGACCTCAAGGACATCTGCGCCCACATCGGCGTGGCGCGCAGCACCACGCACCGGCTCGCCAGTTGCCTGGTGCAGGAGCGTTACCTGCGCTCGCTGCCTGGCGTCGGCTACGTGCTGGGCCCCAAGCTGATTGAACTCGGCTTCCAGGCGCGCGAAGCCTTTCCCATGGCGACGCTGGCGCGTCCGTACCTGGACGGCCTGGCCGCCGAGACCGGCGACACCATCCATCTGGCGGTGCGCGACAACGACGAAGTGCTGTACCTGGAAAAGATCCCCGGCAAAAAGGGCCTGGAGATGCGCTCGCGGGTCGGCCACCGCATGCCGCTGGCCGCCACCGGCGTCGGCAAGGCGCTTCTGCTGGATGCCGACGAACCGCAATGGAAGGCGTTGCATCGCGTCGGCGCGCCGGTGTCCTCGCGCGCGCCGGGCGGCCGCCAGACCTGGGAAGCCTTCCGCGACCGCATGCGCGACTACGCCGCCAACGGCTACGCCTTCGACCTGGAAGACAACGAACCTTCGATCCGCTGCGTGGCGGCGCCGGTGCGAGATGCCTCCAGCGGCATCGTCGCCGCCATCAGCGTGTCCAGCACGGTGCCGTACATGTCGTTGGAACGCATGAACGAGATGGTCGACGTGGTCAAGGACGCGGCGGCGCGCATCTCCGCCGAGCTGGGCTGGAAGGTGCAGGGCGGACCCACCAAGACGCGCGACGCCGGCACATAACGCGTCGCGCTGGCAAAAAAAAGCGACCTCGGCGCATGGCGCGGGCCATCCGCCGGCGCCGCCGGTGTCGGTCAAATCTCCGACCAATCCATATGCCGCCGCGACCGGCGGGACGCCCTATCGGTGCTAGTCTCTTGCTCAATCATCAATGACGCTCATCACGATTGAGTAGATTCCCGGCGACGAGCAAGTGGCGCCCCAACCTGATGTCGAGCGCCTGTATGCCGCCCATGCCGAGCGGCTGCGCCGTTACCTGTTCCTGAAAACCGGCGAAGCCGAACTCAGCGCCGATCTGGTGCAGGACTGCTTCGCGCGGCTCCTGGCCCACCACGAAGACCTCCCGCCGGACGACAGCGCGCTGGCCTACCTCTACGCCATCGTCAATCGCCTGCTCATCGACCATCGCCGCAATCACCATCAATCCCGCACCGACATGGCGGCGGATGACCTGCTTGAGGACGTGCGCGATCCGCGCACCGCGCCCGACGTGCATGCGCACGTGCGCCGGCAACTGGCGCGTCTGGCCGCGACGCTGGCCGAGCTGCCGCCGCGCACGCGGCAGATTTTCAGACTCTGCCGCGTCGAGGGCCTGAGCCATGCGGAGGCCGCGCGCTATCTGGATATCTCGCCCAGTTCGGTGCAGAAGCACCTGGCCATGGCCCTTGAACTGATGCGTGAACGCCTGGGGCGGGATCCGTGAGCCTGCGCAATGAACGCGCGCTCTGGCCACTTTTTTTACTGTCTTTCGCGCCTGGCCCGTTATCCCTTTCATGAAGATCCCATCATGTATCCATCGCGAACGACGCCTGCGTCGCCAGGCCAGCCTGTGGGCCGTGCGCCTGGAGGCCGGCGCGCTCACCCGAGCTGAACGACGCCGCCTCGATCATTGGCTGGCGCGCGACGCGCGCCACGGCCCGGCCCTGGCCGATGCCGAAATGACCTGGGCCCTGGCCGGCGCCTGCCGCGATGCGCCCTCGCTCGCGCAGCCGGCGCCGACGGCGCGGCGCTTCTCCTGGCGTGCCTGTGCCGAGGCATGGTGCCGAGCGCATCTCATGGCGCCCCGACGGCGCGCGTTTGCGCTGGCATGCGCGGCTTTGGTCGTCGCCGGCACGATCAATGGGCCGGACCTCATCGAACCCTGGTTGGTCGACTATCGCACCGACGTCGGCGAAATCCGTTCCGTGGCGTTGCCCGATGGCAGCCGCGTATTGCTGGGCAGCAACAGCGCGCTCGATGTGGCATACGACGCTTCGATCCGTCGGGTGCGCCTGCTGCGCGGCGAAGCGGTGTTCTCGCCGGCGCCTACGGGGGCGGCCGAGCCGCGCAGGTTCGTGGTGGAGAGCGCAGGCGCCAGCATGACCGCGCTGGGCACGCGCTACGCCGTGCGGCGCCAGGATGCCGGTCACGGCTGGATGGGCGTGTTGCAGCATCGTGTCGCGCTCCTGATGGATCGCCCGCCCACCGCGGGCGTTGCCCACGCGGCGCTGACAGCCGGCGACAGCGCCACTTTCAGCCACGCCGCCGGCATCGCGCGCAGCCCCGTCGCACCCGCGCGCGGGGCCGCCTGGGCCGACGGCTATCTCATTTTCGACGGCGAACCCCTGGAGCAGGTCCTGCAACGCATCGGCGATTTCCGGCGGGGCCAGTTGATCCTGGCGAACCGCGCCGCGGCGCGCAGGCCGGTCAATGCGCTGTTCCACCTGGATAACCTTGAGGGCGCGCTGGCCACGCTCTGTAGCGAGCTGCGGCTTGCGCGGTTGCGGCTGCCGGGGGTGACACTGCTGTACTGAATTCTCGAATACAAATCATGTGCTGTAAATTCAAAAAACAAATCATGATTTGTATGTGTGAAATACAGCCTATATTGCGTATACGCCATTTACAGCCTATGCTTTGTAAACCTGAAAAACAGCGTGAGACGTGTATGGCCGACTACACCGTACGCACCGCGGAGCAATTGCCGGCATTGCTTCAGGCATTCCGAAAAAAGGCCGGGCTGACCCAGGCCGCCGCTGCTTTGCGGCTGGGTATCACGCAACAGACGCTTTCCGCCTTGGAGCGCAATGCGGAAAAGGTCGGTGCGGATCGGCTCCTGCAATTGCTGAGCATCCTGGGCGTGGAACTGGTGTTGCGCGAACCCGATGAACCGCCGGCAAGCCGGCAGGTGTCCGATCAGGACTGGTGAGCCATGGGACGTCGCTCGCACACACAGTCCCTGCACCTCTGGATGAATGGCGCCATGGTCGGCACCTGGAGCGTGCAGCCCCGCGCCGGCGACATCCTGCAATACGCCGACGCCTGGGTCAGCGCCGATCAAGGCAGGCCGCTCTCGCTGTCGCTTCCCTTCACGCCCGGCAACCCGCCGCATCGCGGGGAAGCGGTTCGCACCTACTTTGAGAACCTGCTGCCCGACAGCCGGCAAATCCGCGAGCGTGTCGCGCGGCGATTCCATGCGACCGCAACCGATGCGTTCACGCTGCTTGCCGAAGTGGGCCGTGATTGCGCGGGCGCATTGCAGGTGCTGCCTGATGCCACGCCGCCCCAGGACGCGCGCGTGCTTAACGCGACGCCGCTGAGCGAGGCCGAAGTGGCGCAGGTACTGCGCAACACCCTTGCGCCGACGCCCTTCGGCGGCGCCGGCGCCACCGATACCGACGACTTCCGCATTTCCATCGCGGGCGCCCAGGAGAAGACGGCTTTGCTGTGGTTCGATGGTCGATGGTATCTGCCACATGGCGCGACCCCGACCTCGCACATCCTCAAAATGCCCTTGGGTCGGGTCGGCAATCTTCAGTACGACATGAGCGACTCGGTCGAGAACGAATGGTTATGCTCGGAGATCCTGCGCGCCTACGGCCTGCCGGTGGCGCGCACGCAACCGCTGTTGTTCGAGGACATGAAAGTGCTGGCCGTCGAGCGCTTCGACCGGCGCTGGGCCCGTCGGTCGACGGGGCAACCTTGGCTGCTGCGGCTGCCGCAGGAAGACATGTGCCAGGCGACGGGCACACCGCCGCATCTTAAATACGAGGCGGATGGCGGGCCGGGCATGGGGCCCATCATGAGGCTGCTGTCCACGTCCCTGGACCCTGACCGTGATCGGCGGATCTTCTTTCAGGCACAGGTTATCTTCTGGATGCTGCGCGCCACGGATGGGCACGCCAAGAATTTCAGCATCTTCCTGCGCCCGGGCGGCGCTTACGAGCTTGCGCCGCTCTACGATGTGCTGTCCGCCTACCCCGTCATGGGAGCGCGCGCGAATCAGCTGTCGCCGTTCAAGGCAAGAATGGCCATGGCCGTGCGCACCAGGAATCCGCACTGGAAGATGCAGGACATTCAACGCAGGCACTGGCTGGCGCTGGGCGCCGAGCATGGCGTCGTCACGCCGGACGGGCGCGACGCGCGTTTCGTGATCGACGACCTGGTCGCCCGGACCGGGCAGGTGATACGCACCGTCAGCGAACTGATTCCAACCGGATTTCCCGAAGCGCTCGCGGACAGCATTCTCGGCGGGCTGCAAGCCGCGGCGGAAAAACTGGCTGGGTAATCACCGGCCGCCGCGAGATACGCTTGGCCCGGATGCACGGCCCTGAGTAAGACGAAGTCAGGACGCCTTCGCACCGCTCTCCCTCTGGGAACTGCCTTTTTCGAACTTTTTTTACTGAACTTCGATTCTCAAACGTTAATGGTAATGATGCGCGTTTGCATCGACTGAAGCCAGAGACGAAAGTGAAGAGAAGATTGATGAAGGCGAGGTTGGCCCGGCGAATGATGTGCGCGGGGATGCTCGCGATGCCATGCGCTGCCTCGGTGTGGGCTCAACCGCAACCGGTGGCATCGGGACAGCCCGACCGTCAGCAGGAAGCCATCCGCCAGACGCGCGCCTTCGACATCTCGGCCCAGCCAATGATGCAAGCGGTGCTGGCGTTCGCCCGGCAAGCCGGCGTCGATCTCTACGTGGGCGATGTCGATCTTTCCTCGTACACCAGCGTCGCCACCCAGGGTACCTACAGCCTCATCGCCGGGCTCAAGCATCTCCTCGGCAACAGCCCCATCGGCTATCGGATTTCAGAAGGCAACGGACGCCTGAGCTTTCAATTGGTCGATACCGGCCCGGGCGGTCGTTCCCAGGTGTACTCGCTCAAACCAGTCGTGGTTCAAGGCAACACCGTCAACGAGCGCGTCTATCAAGCCCCCCGCGCCGTCAGCATCGTCACGCGTGAAGAAATGGACCGCGTGCCGGTGCGCCACGCCGCCGAACTCATCCAGGACACCCCCGGCGTTGCCAGCGCCGTCAACCGCCAGAACCCCGGTCTGTCGATCAACATCCGCGGCATGCAGGACTTCGGCCGCGTCAACATGATGATCGACGGCATGCGCCAGGATTTCGTGCAGAACGGGCACATGCAACGCAATGGAGAAATGTATGTCGATTCGGAACTCCTGTCCGAGGCCGTGGTAGAGCGAGGCGTGGTGCGTGGGGTGCATGCCACCGGCGCGATGGCGGGAAGCGTGGATTTCCGCACGCTGGATTTTGGGGATGTGCTGCGCGAAGGCAGGGATATCGGGCTGAAGCTGCGCGGCACGTCCGGGATGGGATACCAGGGGAACGGGGTCAATTTCATCGGCAGCGCGGCGGGCGCGGCGCGCGCGGGTGAGAACCTGGAAGTGATGGCGGCGGTGTCGCGGCGGTCGATCGGGGATTATCGGATTGGCGCGCGCGGAGGTATCGAGGGCCAGAATTCAGTGTGGTTCAACGGCGGAAAGATCGAATTCAACGATGTGAAGTTCGCCGCTCAAGAACAGGACTCCGGTCTGTTCAAGGCACGCTGGAAACTGAGTGATGATCAGTCGCTGTTGTTCAGCTACGTCGGCACGCGAGTCGGATACTCCTACACCACTGATGCCGACACGTCAGCACAGGAGAGCGGCACTCCTTGGCGCAAGATGGGAACTTCGAAGGCCCAGTCAAACAGCTTCGCCCTCGATTACAAAATCAAGCCGGCCGACAACCCTCTACTTGATCTGAAAGTGAAGGCATATGGCGTCGAAACAAATGTTGAGAATTACACGACGCCAACCTATCCCTTCTCCAGGTTTGATGGCGAGTTCACAGACGCAGCAAAGATCCGAGAGAATATTGACAATGAGTATTGGGATAGCGGCGCTTGCGAGAAGCCCGATAAAACTCCCTACGCGCTTGACGTTTGCAGACAGTACGGTGTGGGCCGAAATAATCGACTGTCTACCAAGACCCAAGGATTTCAGCTCGACAACACATCGCGTTTCGTGTTCGGGGCGACAACGCTCAGTGCCAACTACGGCGTAGAGTATTTCACTGACCATACAACTTCGAACCAGCGCTGGAATCACGACGGTCGCGAGGTGCGCCCCATTGGCACTACGGGCAAGGATGCCCTCAATCCCCAAGGCCGTCGCAGCATGGGCAGCATCTTCACAGAGCTGAAGCTGGAGGACGATTTCTTCACCATATCCGCCAGCCTTCGTTACGAGCGCTACCGCCTCAAGGGTAAGACGCAAGTTCCCGGAAAGCAGACCGTCCACCTTTCCAGGCTCGACAAATTTGCAAAAGAAATGTGCGCTTATGGCGCCTTTCCAGGCCTGGCACCCAACGAAAACCCGCGCAGCCAAGTTCAATCTGTTTACGGGCCAGGCTGCCGTTTGGCGTTGGCTGGCGACGAATCGGCCATCGCTGCTTGGTGGGCCGATGTGCCGACGTACGTCGACCAACGTGGAAGAACGAAGAACTTCTACATACCTGGCGGGCGTAGATCCTCTGACTACGAAAAGGAGTTTCAGCCTGAAGACCTCGACGACCAGAACGCCTTGTATGACTACGACGTGAGTCGCAGTGCCGGGATGCTGTTGCCCGCGTTGTCCGGAGCGATTCGGCCAACCAATTGGCTGGAAGTGTACGGTAGCTGGGGCAAGTCCTGGAGGCCTCCCGCCATCAACGAAATGCTGATGGTGGGCAATCATCCTAGAGATGGATTTGCCTCCATCTACCCCAATCCGAATGCAGAGCCGGAAACCTCCCGGACCTGGGAGGTAGGCGCCAACACCATATTCCAGGACGTCGCGTTGGATGGCGACAGTCTATCGCTAAAGGCGGGCTACTTCGACACGAGGGCGGATAACTACCTTTTTTCGTCCATGGACGTCATTTTGCCCGGCTCCAACCTGGAAAGATTGCCATTGCCCGGCACAACGGCCTTCGTCAACAACCGCAACCGCACAAAGTTCCGCGGATTGGAATTTGAAGGGCGTTATGAGGCTGGCTGGATCTATGGGGGGGCGAGCTATACCCATTATCTAGGCGGCCCCAACAAGTTCTGCGAAGACCTTTACTTCCTGGGGGCTGGCGAAAACAAATTCGACCGCCCGAATGCAGATGGAAGCTATCCGGTCGAGCATCAGAAAGCCCTCGCGCGCGGGTATGAATCGTGGCGAGCTTGGGCTGATGATCAGGTCGTTTGCGACAACTTCGTCTTCAACAGCGCGATCGCCAAGCCGGTGGATAAAGGCACGCTGCTGGTCGGCGTGCGCTTGCTGGAGCGCAAGCTGGATACCGGCGTGAGATTCAACTACAGCGGTGAAGGTTGGTACAACCGCGATTCTGGTGGCTCCCAGGTTTGGTTCAAGTACACGACTTGGGACTGGTATGCCAGTTATCAAGCCAATGACAACGTCAAGCTTATGGCGTCAGTCGAGAACATCACCAATCGAATGTATGTCGACGGATATTCCGATGCGATGGCACGCACATTCGCGCCGGGGCGCTCCGTTGCGTTGGGCATGGAGGTTCGCTTTTAGGCAAGTAATCGCTCGGGTGGGCGAATGCCTTTCCCGAGAAAGGGACATGCGGATTTTTCGCATGTGCGACGTACACACAGTGCGGCGCTTTTTTGGGTCGGGGATTCACCCCGGCAATTGGTAATAAACGGAGCATGACAATGTCTGCACAAGTAAGCTTTATCGATATCAGCCACCTTCCCACGGGTATCACAACGGAGAGTTCGTTGGAGCTCATGCTGGACGCGTTCCAGAATGGAGGGGTTGCCGGTGAGCACACCAGCGTCCCCAATAAGGGCGGATTCTTCGGTGGCAACGCCTTCAACGGCACCGACTATGGCTATGTCAGCAAAACGGTCGCCAACTACGCCTTCGTGGCTTCGGGTGATCTGCACTACTTCTTCCCTCCTTACAGCGGCCACGCAGGTGACGGCCCGACCGCGCACACAGTGTGGGGTTCATTGGATTCCATCACCCTGGGCGGTGGCCTGGACGGAGCCGGACATGTGGTCGATCCGCTCATTACGTTTACTTTCGATCAGCCTATCGAGGGCGACGTTGCCGATGGACGAGGCAACGAAGTGCATGACATCGTTTGGGGCCTGATGAACGGTTCGGTTGTTGGCACACCAGACAAGATCAGCCACATCACGAACGGAGGTTTGGTCGACGCCTTGGAACAGAACGGGATGGATATGCACACCTCCATCGCCGACCTGGTCGCCCACAACTTCGCCACCGAAACCGACCTCGCCCTGGCGGCGTAACCCACCCGTGAGTTTCCCCGCGCTTTCTCGGGCGCGTGGGTCACGGTCGCGGCGGGCCTATCCCCCGTCGCGACCGTCTTTTTGTTTCTTCATTCTGCGTGTCCCGGCAGTCATCCGGGCAAGGAAATTCAATGCAGCAAACCCAGACGCGCGCGGGCGCGGCACAGGGCGCGGACGTCCTGGATATCAAGGCGCTCCTGACGCGCTTTCGCACGGGCTGGTACAGCGTGGCCGCATTCAGTGTCGCCGCCAACCTGCTGATGCTGGCGCCGTCGCTCTACATGCTGCAGGTCTATGACCGCGTGCTGGCGTCCGGCAACGTCTTCACGCTGGTGATGCTGAGCCTGATGATCGTCGGTTTGCTCGCGCTGATGGGCGCGCTGGATTACGCGCGCAGCGCCGTTATCGTTCAGATCGGCGCGCGCTTTGACGCGGCGCTGGCCGGGCGCGTGCACGAAGCGGCGTTCCAGCGCGGCCTGGCGGGCGTGCCCGCCAATGCGGGGCAGGCGGTCAATGACCTGAACACCGTGCGCCAGTTCCTGACCGGCAGCGCGGTGTTCGCGTTTTTCGATGCGCCGTGGTTTCCGCTGTTTCTGCTGGTGATGTTCCTGTTCCATCCCTGGATGGGCACGCTGGCGTTGGCGGGAACCATCATCCTGGTGGCGCTGGCGTGGCTCAACGAGCAGGTGTCGCGCAAGCTGTTGGCCGAGGCGGGCGGGCTGTCGGTGCGGGCCGGGGTGGAGGCCGAAGGGCAACTGCGCAATGCCGAAGCCATTCAGGCCATGGGCATGCTGGACCGGTTGCGCGCGCGCTGGCAGCGGCTGCATGTCGGCTATGTGCGGCGCCAGGGCGTGGCAAGCCAGCGCTCGGCGATGATCGCGAGCCTGTCGAAGACGGTGCGGATGGCGCTGCAATCGCTGGTGCTGGGGCTGGGCGCGTGGCTGGTGCTGCAAAGCCATGTCAGCGCCGGCATGATGATTGCGGGCTCGATCCTGATGGGGCGCGTGCTCAGCCCGATCGATCAGGTGATCGGCGCCTGGCGGCAATGGGCGGGCACGCGGCTGGCGTGGCGGCGCCTGCAGGAGCTGCTGACGACGTATCCGAAGCCGTCGACGGGCCTGACGCTGCCCGACCCGAAGGGCGCATTGCGCTTGGAGGGCGTGACCGTGACGCCGCCGGGCGCGGCGCAGCCGACGCTGGTGAACGTGTCGTTCGCGCTGGAGCCGGGGCAGGTGCTGGGCGTGGTCGGCCCGTCGGGCGCGGGCAAGTCGACTCTGGCCCGATTGGTGGCGGGTGTGTGGCCGGCCCGCCTGGGCACGGCGCGGCTGGATGGGGCCGACCTGAAGCAATGGGAACGCGCGCGGCTGGGGGAGTGGCTGGGCTATGTGCCGCAGGACGTGGAGTTGTTCTCCGGGACCGTGGCCGAGAACATCGCGCGCTTTCCTGGGCCGGACAGCGATGGCGAGGGGTTGGCCCGGCGGGTGATCGACGCGGCGCGGCTGGCCGGCGCGCACGACATGATCCTGGCCCTGCCGCGCGGCTATGACACGCCGCTGGGCGCCGGAGGCCAGGGATTGTCGGGCGGGCAGCGCCAGCGTATCGCGCTGGCGCGGGCGCTGTACGGCACGCCGCGCCTGGTGGTGCTGGATGAACCCAACGCCAGCCTGGACGACGCGGGCGAGCAGGCCTTGCTCGATGCGCTGGGCCGGCTGCGCGAGATCGGCGCGACGGTGGTGCTGGTGACGCACCGGCCCAAGGTGCTGGCGGCGACGACGCACCTGCTGTTGCTGCGCGATGGCCGCGCGCAGCGCTTCGGCGCCACCCACGACGTGTTGCGGCCGGGGCCCGAGGGGGCGCCCGGGGCGACGCCGTCACCGCCTACGGCATCCGCCGAGCCGGGCGGCCGTGCGGCGACGATGGCCGGCGCGACGGGGGCGGCGGCGTCCGGCGTGGCCGGCTCGCCGGCACAGACGCGCCCGGGCGGATCGGCGGCGCAGGTCTATCCGTTGGCCGGTGGCGCGTTTGCGGGGCGAATCCTCGGAGGCAAGGCATGACGGGGCGCGCCGCGGGCAATCGGGTGGTGGTGTTGCGGCCCGAGCTGAACAAGGGCGATATCGGCGCCGTCGAGGGCGATGAGAACGGCGGCTGGTCGGCCCGCTTCGGCTGGTGGGTGCTGGCGCTGGGCTTTGGCGGCTTCCTGGCATGGGCGGCATGGGCGCCGCTGGACAACGGCGTGGCGATGCCCGGCATCGTCGTCGTGACCGGCGAGCGGCAGGCGGTGGACAGCATCGAGGGCGGCGTGGTGAGCGCCTTGCTGGTGGCCGAAGGCGACCAGGTCCGGGCCGGCCAGGCGCTGGTGCGGCTGGACGACACCCGGGTGCGTGGCGAGGCGCAAAGCCTGCGCGCCCAGCAGGCGGCGGTCATGGCCCGCGAAGCGCGCCTGCTGGCCGAGCGCGATGGCCGCGATGATCTTGCGCCGCCCGATGCCCAAGCGAATGCCGAAGCAGCGGCCGCCTACGCGATGGAGCGCCAACTGTTTGCCAGCCGGCGGGCGGCGCTGGCGGGCGAGCTGGCTGGCATCGACGCGACGCTGGCCGGCAGCCGCGCCCTGGCCGCCGGCCTGGAATCGACGCTGGCGCACAAGCGCACGCAACGCAGCCTGTTGCGGGAACAGGTGGGCAACCTGCGCGATCTGGCGCGCGAAGGCTACGTGCCGCGCAACCGCGTGCTGGATCTGGAGCGCAGCCTGGCGCAACTGGACGGTGACATGGCCTCGGACCGGGGCGCGCTGGGCCAGACCCGCCAGCAGATCGCGGAACTGGCGCTGCGCGGGCAGCAACGCCGCGACGCATTCCAGCGCGAGGTGCGCACCGATCTGGCGGAGACCCGCGTGCAGCGCGAACAGTTGACACAGAAACTGGCGGCGGCGGAATTCGATCTGGCGCACAGCGAGATCCGCGCGCCGGTCAGCGGCACCGTGGTGGCGCTGGCCGCGCACACCGTCGGTGGCGTGGTGCAGCCGGGTTCGCGCCTGATGGAGATCGTGCCCGAGGACGTGCCGCTGGTGGTCGAGGGGCGCTTGCCGGTGGAGTCCATCGACAAGGTGCGCACGGGCCTGCCGGTCGAGCTGATGTTCACCGCCTTTGATGCCAGCCGCACGCCACGGCTGGAAGGCACTGTGACGCTGGTGTCGGCGGACCGGTTCGATGATGACCGCAACGGTCGTCCCTACTATCGCCTGCGCGCCGATGTGGCGCCGGGTCAGTTGCGCCGCATTGGCGATGCGCCGCTGCGCGCCGGCATGCCGGTGGAGGTGTTCGTGCGCACGGGCGAGCGCTCGCTGCTGAACTATCTGTTCAAGCCCTTGCTCGACCGCGCGCGGCTGGCGTGGGGGGACGCATGAATCGCTGGCGGGACGCGCGCGCGGCGGCGTGGATGTTGATGGGGGCGCTGTTGCTGCCCGCGATGGGGGCGGCGCAGGCGCTGGATTTTCAGCAGGCGTACACGATGGCGTTGGCGTCCGATCCCACCTGGCAGGCCGCGCGAGCCCGCGAGCGGGCCGATGCGCAGGAAGAGGCGCTGGGGCGCGGCGGCTTGCTGCCGAACCTGAGCTACCACTACAGCGGCGCCCGCAACGTTACGTCGTCGCGCCAGCAGACCCGGTTTGGAACATTGGAGCAACGGTCGCGCTACGCCAGCTCCGCCTCGGGCTTCACGTTGAGCCAGCCGTTGTTCGACGCGGCGGCCTTTGCGCAGTACCGGGCCGGGCGCGAGCGCGCCGAGGCGGCGGGATTGACGTTGCAGCGCGCCCGCCAGGCGCTGGCGGTGCGCGTGCTGCAGGCGTATACCGCCGTGCTTTACGCGCAGCAAGCCTTGGCATTGACGCAGTCCCAGGGCCGTTCGTTGCAGGAGGACGCGCGCCGCAGCGAACGCTTCGTGGCGGCGGGCCAGGGCACGCGCACGGATCAGTTGGAGATCGAGGCGCGCGCCCGCGTGGTGCAGGCGCAGGAGATCGAGGCGCGGGACAAGTTGCGCGATGCGCGCAATGCGCTGGGCGCGATCGTCGGCCCGGCGCTGGCCGAGCAACCGCTGGCGCCCTTGCGGGCGGCCGCGCTGGCCGGGCTGGCCGTGGAGGGGCGTGACCTGCCGGCGTGGCGCGAGCTGGCGCTGGCAAGCAACCCCGAATTGCTGGCGCAGCGGCACTTGCTGGAAGCCAGCCGCCAGCGCTACGAGGCCGCCCGCGCGGGACATCTGCCGACGGCGAGGCTGGTGGCCCGCAAGCAGTTGACGCATTCCAATGGCGAGAACCAGATCGGGCAGCGCTATGACACCGGTTCGGTGGGCATCGAGGTCAGCATTCCGCTGTATTCCGGGGGGCGCACGTCCGCGGCCAGCGGTCAGGCGCTGGCCGAGCAGGAAGAAGCGCAGCACAAGCTCGATGCCGCCACGTGGGCGTTGCTGGATGACCTGGCGCGGCAGTTCCATACCTTTGCCAGCAGCCGGGAACGCATCGCGGCCTACCGGCAGGCCGCCGAGGCCGCCGCATTGCGCGTGCAGGCCACGCGGCGCAGCGTGCTGGGCGGCGAGCGCACCAACCTGGACGTGCTGGACGCGGAGCGTCAGCGCTTCGAGGCGCTGCGCGAACTGGACCGCGCGCGTTACGACAACCTGTTGGCGTGGCTGACGCTGCGCTGGCAGGCGGGGGTGCTGGACGATGAAGACGTGGCGCGCATCGGCGCGCTGTTCGCGGCGGGCTGAATCCGCGTTTGAACGGAAGCCGCGGCCGAGAAGGCCCCCGCGACCGCGCAACGCGCGCGTGGCAGGCCGCGGCGGCTTGGCGTGGCGCGGTTCGTCATTTGCCGTGCCCGCCTTCCTGGC
This sequence comes from Achromobacter sp. EB05, assembly GCF_044232075.1. Lineage (NCBI taxonomy): Bacteria > Pseudomonadati > Pseudomonadota > Betaproteobacteria > Burkholderiales > Alcaligenaceae > Achromobacter > Achromobacter sp. EB05. The sequence goes on along the minus strand of NZ_CP155917.1, from coordinate 5,645,981 downwards.
CGCTTGCGCTGGCTGACAGGCGCGAGCGGCCGGCTCACTTCAAGGGCGGCAACGGCAACAGCCGCCTCGCGATCTGGTCCATGGCCGTTTCCAACTGCGCCGCCAGCGCCTGCGCGGCCGGCGACAGCGAGCGATCGCGCCGGTGCAGCAGGCCGATGGCGCGGCGCGCCGAGGCATCGCACAGCGCCGCCGCGCGCAGTCCCGACAGGTTCAATTCCGGCAGCGCCAGGCGCGGCAGCACGCTCACGCCCAGGCCCTGGCGCACCATGCCGGCGGCGGTGCCCATGTTGGTCACGTCATAGCGCAGCGCGGTGGCGGGCGCGCCGGTTTCCTCGCGCACCGCGCGGTCGAACTGCTGGCGCGCGTTCGAGCCTTGCGACAGCAGGATCAGGTCATAGCGCAGCACGTCGCGCCAGTGCAGCGGGCCGCGCTTTTTCTCCAGGGCATGGCCGGCCGGGTAGATGGCGCAGAAGCAATCCTCGGCCAGCGGCGCGAACGACAGGTCCGGCGCCGGCTCGGCCAGCGCGCCGACGGCGAACTCGATCTGGTTGGTGCGCAGCATGGCCACCAGTTCGTCGTTGTGCGCCTCGACCACGCGCACCTTCAACGCCGGATGCAGTTGGCGCAACGCGCCGACCGCCACGGGCAGCAGCGCCAGCGCGGTCGAGGGCAGGGCGCCCAGGGTGACGTTGCCGCGCCGCACCGCCGCCAGGTCGGCCAGGCTGCGATAGGCTTCCTCCAGGTCGGCAATGGGCCGCTGCGCGCGGGCGTGGAAGTCCTGCCCCGCCGAGGTCAGGCTGATGCTGCGGGTGGTGCGTTCGAACAGGCGCAGGCCCAGCACGTCCTCCAGGTCCTGGATCAGCGCGGTGAACGAGGGCTGCGTCACGCCCAGTTGGTTGGCGGCGTGGGTGAACGAGCCGGTGTCGACCGCCAGCAGGAAGGCCTTGAGCGATCGGTACTTGATATTCATAGCCATAGGCTAAGAATATAAGAAAAATATCGAATTGTGCCTAATAGTCGGCCGGCCGATGATGCGTCTACCGAGACCTCTGGATTGCCCCGACCTTATGCAAGCATCGAGCCCAAAGCCCTTCCGGTTGGGCGCCGAATGGCGCCACGGCCAGGACGGCGACGCCGTCATCACCTCCATCAATCCCGCCGACGGCAGCGTTGCCGGCATTGTCACGCGCGCCTTGCCGCGCGACGTGGATGCCGCCGTCGCCATCGCCAGGGACGCGTTCCAGCGCCAGCCGTGGCGCAAACTGCGCCCCGACCAGCGCGCCGCCACGCTGTACGAGATCGGCCGGCGCCTGGCCGCCGAACGCGAGCCGCTGGCGCGGCTGCAGATGATCGACAGCGGCAAGCCGTGGAAGGAATGCCTGAACATGGTCGACAGCGCGGCCGGGCATTTCCGCTATTACGCCGCGGTGTGCGAAACCTGGCAGAACGAGATGACCTCGCCGCGCGGCGAGTATTTTTCGATGGCGCTGGCCGAGCCGTTCGGCGTGATCGCGGCCATCACGCCGTGGAACTCGCCCATCATGAACGAGGCGCAGAAGGCCGCGCCAGCGCTGGCGGCCGGCAACGCGGTGCTGCTCAAGCCGTCCGAGGAGACGCCGCAACTGGCGCTGGAACTGGCGCGCATCTGTGCCGAGGCCGGCCTGCCGGAAGGGCTGCTGACGGTGCTGCCGGGCCACGGCGAGGACGTCGGCGCCGCGCTGGTCAAGCATCCCGGCGTGCGCATGGTGTCGTTCACCGGCGGCACCGAAACGGGCCGCGCCATCGGCGGCATTGCCGGCCAGCGCCTGATTCCCGTGGGCCTGGAGCTGGGCGGCAAGTCGCCGCACATCGTGTTCGACGACGCCGACCTGGACCGCGCCGTGGCCGGCGTGGTGTCGGGCATCTTCGGTTCGGCCGGGCAAAGCTGCGTGGCCGGTTCGCGCCTGTTCGTGCAGAAGTCCATCTATGGCCGCTTCATGGAAGCGCTGGTGCAACGCACGCGTCAGGTGCGCGTGGGTCTGCCTGATGATCCCGCCACGCAGATGGGGCCGCTGGTGTCGCGCGCGCATCGCGACAAGGTGGCCGGCTATGTCGACATCGGCCGCGCCGAAGGCGGCCGCGTGCTGGTCGGCGGCGCCGCGCCGGATCGCGCCGAGCTGGCCAACGGCTGGTTCTACCTGCCCACGGTGATCGACGGCTTGGGCAATGGCGCGCGCGTCTGCCAGGAAGAGATCTTCGGGCCGGTGCTGGTGGCGTTGCCGTTCGACGACGAGGACGATGTGATCCGGCAGGCCAACGACACGCCCTTCGGCCTGGCCGCCGGCATGTGGACCGGCGACTATGCCCGTGCCTGGCGCGTGGCGCGCGAGATCGAGGCGGGCTCGGTCTGGATCAACACCTATAAGCAATCGCATATCGCCACGCCGTTCGGCGGCTTCAAGGACAGCGGCATCGGCCGCGAGAAGGGCCTGCATGGCCTGCGCCTCTACAGTCAGGTCAAGAGCCTGTACTGGGGCATGCACAATCAACCGATGGGACTGTGAATCACATGACGACCGACAAGAAAAGCGCGGCGCTGCCGCTGGCCGATGCCCGCATCCTGATCGCCGGCGCCGCCAGCCTGGTGGGCTCGCACACCGCCGACGCGCTGCTGGCCGCCGGCGTGCGCGAAGTGATCCTGCTGGACAACTTCGCCTTTGGCACGCCCGAGGCCATCGCCCACCTGCAAGACAATCCGCGCGTGAAAGTGGTGCGCGGCGACCTGATGCGCCTGCCCGACCTGCTGGCCGCGACCGAGGGCGTGGATGGCGTGCTGCACCTGGCTGCCTACATGACGCTGGGTTTCGCGCAGACGCCGTGGCAGGCGGTGGACGTGAACATCCGCGGGGCGCAGAACATGCTTGAAGCGTGCCGCGCCAACAAGGTGAAGAAGTTCGTGTTCGCCTCGTCCAACGCGGTCTATGGCTACGGCAGCGGCATCGCGGGCGCGCTGGTCGAGAACGGCCCGTTCCATTCCGTCGGCGCGCCGCCGGCGGCGATCCTGTACGGCGCCTCCAAGATCATGGGCGAACAGCTTTGCCGCCAGTACTTCCAGAAGTGCGGGCTGGACTATGTGGTGTTGCGCTATTCCACCGTGTATGGCGAGCGCCAGCACTACCGCGCCGCGAATTCGCTGTACATCATGGAGACCTATGACCGCGTGCGCCAGGGCGAGCGTCCCCTGCTGCCTGGCGACGGCAGCGACACCAAGCACTTCGTGCACGTCTCGGACGTGGCGCGCGCCAACGTCGCCGCGTTCCAGAGCGACGCGACCGATGTCGCGGTGAACGTGTCCGGCCCGGCGCCCATCACCACCGGCGAGCTGGTGCGGCTGGTGCTCGACTACTGCAAGAGCGACCTGGAACCGGAGATCCGGCCGGACCCTCCGGGCACAGTGCGCCTGACCTCGGGCGGCGCCTTCCATATCCCGCACGACCTGGCGGGACAACAGATCGGCTGGCAGCCGCAAGTGGGCATGGCCGAAGGCGTGAGGCGCCTGCTGGCGTGGCGCGAGGCGCAGGAAAGGGGCAAGGTCGGTTAGGGAACAGTTTGACCCGGGGCGGCCGTCGCAGCCGTCCCGCGTGACTGGCCGGCCTGTCCGGCTCATCACAACGCATAACAACAGCAGTACCCACACAGGAGACAACCATGTTCTTTACACGCAAGGCGGCCGCTCGCGCCGCGCTGTCCGTGGCCGCGCTGTGCGCCGCGTGGCCGGCCTGGGCCTGGCCCGACCATCCCATCGAACTGGTGGTGGGCTTCGCGCCCGGCGGCGGCACCGACCTGACGGCGCGTTCGCTGGCGGCGTTCCTGGAAAAGGAGCTGGGCACCACCATCGTGGTGCAGAACAAGCCGGGCGCGTCCAGCGCCATCGCGCTGTCGTACGTGGCGCGCGCCAAGCCCGATGGCTACACGCTGGCCATGACCAACATGCCCGGGCTGGTGTCGCTGCCGATCGAACGCAAGGCCGGCTTCACCACCGCCGACTTCACCTACCTGGCCAACCTGGTGCGCGACCCAAGCGCCTTCAGCGTCGCCGCCGACAGTCCGTACCAGACGCTGGATGCCTTGATCAAGGCGGCGCGCGAGAAGCCGGGTTCGATCAGTTATGGCTCGACCGGCGTGGGCACCGATGATCACCTGGCGCTGGTGCTGTTCCAGAACCTGACCGGCACCAAGCTCAACCACGTACCGTACAACGGCGCGGGGCCGTTGCGCAGCTCGGTGCTGGGTGGGCATACCGTGATCGGCGGCCTGAACCTTGGCGAAGTCATGCCCTATCACGGCAAGAACATGCGCGTGCTGGCGCAGGCCAGCGCGACGCGTTCGCCGCTGGGGCCGGACGTGCCGACCTTCAAGGAGCTGGGCGTGAACCTGGTGTTCGCCTCCGAGCGCGGCATTGTCGCGCCCAAGGGCTTGCCGGCGGATGTCGCCGAGAAGCTGCGCCAGGCCTTGGGCAAGGTCGCCGCCAATCCGGAATTCCAGGCGCAGATGAAGCAGCAGTTCACCGAGATGGATTACCTGGATGGGCCGCAGTGGCAGGAACGCTTGAAGCAGGATGATGGGCGGCTGCGGCAGATCTGGGCGAATACGCCTTGGGTGGAGTAGGGCGCTGGACGCCGTTCCCGCGAGGGCGTCGGCATGCTCCGAATCGCGGGACGTGGGCCGGTACCGGAGAACTGGTCTGAATTGCGGCTTTTTTTTACTGTAAATCGCGGCTCAACCGTTTATGTCTATAGACGGTCGCCTGCGTGCCTGCGGGCGGCTATTGATGATCCGCGATCAGGAGCCGCATCATGCCCACGCCTACGCTTGCCCCCGTCACCGTTTATGGCACTTGGCCGCCGGAGCCGCCGAGTTGGGGCGGTGGGATAGGGTCTGGGCTGTGGGACGGCATCGGCTGGTCTTACTTCTCGACACCACGGATCGTTCCCGCGTGGTACATCGCGCAGATTCTCAACCAAAAGGAAGCGTATTACTTTTCGCACTACAGCGAGGAATCTAGGTACTACCACGATCCGAAGACGACGCGTGGGATGGTGGAGCCGTTGGTCAACAAGCTCATTCCGGAAACAGGAAAATTCCTGGGATATGTTCGCGACTTGTTGGAGACCCGCCTGGACAAGCAAGCCTTCAAGTATTTGAACGTGATGGCGCAAACGCATGAGAAATTCATGCAAGGAATTTTCAGTTGGAGCGTGATCCAGAAGGATATTGCTTCGGGTACGCCTCCCAAGGTTGCGATCGGCTCCGAGGTGGCGTCTGTGTGGGGCGGCGCTGTAATAGCGGGTGCGATAGCGGGAATGGGGACTTTGCTCATGGTTGGCGGAGGCATACCAGCGGTTGTAGCCGGCATGGCTATCGTCGCTATCGCTTCATCCCTGCCTGACCTCATCGACCTCAAGGGGGAGGCAGCGAAATTTATCCAAGACGTACTCGTCACTGAAGGAACGCATATCCCAGCCCATACGGGAAGCATGCCGACGGCGCTATTGCCTGACCGGCTCGACCCCCACGCTACGCATTCGAACGTTGAGAGTGGCCCGACTGCTGCGGATGCCACCGCCGCTAGTGACGGTGCTAGATTCTCCGGTTACCAGATTTACCTCGCGATGCGGGAAATTGCGACACATCCCGCGGACTATCCGGAAGCGGCCGCCATCCTTCCCCAAATCTTGGCAGAAATCGGTAGGGATCGGCCGGTTGGCGGCCCTGCGAATACCGAGCCACAGGCCGATGGCCCGAGCATGCGACCGCCGCCTGAAGTCGTTCTTTATGCTGACCTAGCGCCGGATGGCGGCGTGAAGTCATTCATCGCCAAGGACGGAAAATCCTATGTGTTCGTCGGTGACGACACGCCGAGTGAAATGGTCGGCGGCAATGCAATCAACTGGTTCATGCCGGGAAGTGACTATGACTGGTCCAACAAGGTTGTGGGCAATCCGGATGGATACAACGTCCTGGACTTTTCCTTGAACGAGTGGGGCGTCGACATCGTTGTGAGTGGCAACGATCGCATGGACAAGTGGATTGCGGATCGGGCCAGCGCCTTTGGGCTCAAGGACTATGACGTCAATAGTCATTTCCTCACCCATGAAAGCGCCCTGGGTAAACTTCGAGGGTACGGGTACGCATTTGTGGAGTTGAAATCCGGTTCGTGCGGCGAGTGGTGCCAGGGAGAATATCGCAATATCGACTATGTCATTGGCAGCGATTACGACGATATCCTGGTCGGCGACGTGCTTGGGGGAATGACGTTCACCGGCCGTGGTGGCAACGATACCTTCGTCGTGCATGGCGGCGGCAATCGCATCGTGTTCAACGATGGTGATTTCGCCGATCCGGACTCCGGGGAAATCACGACGAAGTTCATCCATGGGTTGACCACGGCTCGCGAAGCGCGCGATTTCAACCTCAAGCACTACCAACCGGCCTATCTTGGGGGATATGGGGGGCTGCGGATCGAGCCGGACGTGCTCGATTTTTCAAACCTGGATGGCGACCTGAATACCGAGGGACATCAGGCCATGCGGTTTATCGGCACAGGAAAGTTCACCGGGCATGCCGGAGAACTCCGGTATGTGACCGAGGACCATCACGGACTGGATTGGCCCGTCACTCATGATGACGAAAGCGGTTGGTGGCGGGCGTCCACCGTAAGCCTGGAGGGAGACAGAACCGGCGATGGGATCGCGGACTTCTTCATCGAATATACGAACTACGCCGATCCTTCCACGCCGAACGGATACGGATACATGATGGCCGACGTGATCGGCAGTAATTATCCCTATCTCGACAGCGATAATTTCTTCTTCGGCTAAATCAAAATGCGCCCCGAATGCCCGGGGGGCTGAAGGCGTGCAGTTGCATGCCTTCGCCTGCCGGGGCTGCTATTCCAACGGCAACGTCAACACCCCCTGCGGCGCCGGTCGCATCATCACGCGCCGGTACCACGCCGACAGCGCCGGGGTGTCCGGCCGCTCGATCGGCAGCGCCAGCCAGCGGTGCGCCGAGCACACCAGGGCGATGTCGCCCATGGTGAGGTGGCGGCCGGCGATGAACTCGCGGCCTTGCAGCGCCTGGTCCAGAATCTGGGCGCGGGCATTGCTGCGCTTGACCGACAGGTCGATGGCGGCGTGGTCGCGCTTTTCTTCCGGCGTGCGGATCAGCCCCAGGAAGGCCGGGCCCATGGCGCCCTGCCATTCGGTGGTCTGCCAGTCCATCCAGCGGTCGGCGTCGGCGCGCAGACAGACGTCGTCGGGCCAGAGGGTGCCAGCGCCGTAGCGGGCGGCCAGGTAGCGCACGATGGCGTTCGATTCCCACAGCACGAAACCGCCGTCGTCGATGGCGGGCACGGTGCGGTTGGGGTTGATTTTGGCGTACTCGGGCGTGTCGACCACGCCGAACGGGCCGCCGGCCTCGATGAAGGTGTGCGGCAGCGCCAGTTCGCGCACGGCCAGCATCACTTTCTGCACATTGACGGACGTCAGCCGTCCCCAGATCTTCAACATAACCGGTCCTTGTAAGGGTCAGACGGGCGGCAACTGCCGCCGCGCAAAGCCGCTGTCGCGCCCGAAGCGCGTCCAGTTGAAAGCGGGCCCCGGGTCGGTCTTGCGGCCCGGCGCGATGTGTTCGTGGCCCCAGGCGGCCGCCAGGGGGTAGCGTGCGCGCAGCACCGGCGTCAGCCGGCGCAGGGCCAGGTACTGTTCGTCAGTGTAGGGCAGCGTGTCGGTGCCTTCCAGCTCGATGCCAATGGAGAAATCGTTGCAGCGCTCGCGGCCGGCGAAGCGCGAGACGCCGGCATGCCAGGCGCGCGCATCGGTGGAGACGAACTGCACGATGCGGCCGTCGCGGCGGATGAAGAAATGCGCCGATACCCGCAGGCCGCGCAGGCGTTCCAGCCAGGGGTGCGAGCCGTAGTCCAGCGTGTTCAGGAACAGGCCGGCGACCTCGGGGCCGCCGAATTGGCCGGGCGGCAGGCTGATGTTGTGCAGCACCAGCAGCGACACCTGGGCGTCCTGGGGACGCGCGTCGCAGTTGGGGGAGGGCAGCCGGGAAACGCCCGGGGCCGGCGCCAGCCAGCCATGTCGATCCAGAAGCAGGGGCATGGGAGGAAAGCAGGTTGGTATCCAACGTGCATTATGCCGTGCGTGTGAAAAGGGGGCGAATGAGGGCCGGGCCCACCCGGGGGCGGTGCTGTCGTTGCGTCCTGTGATGGGCGAGCCTCTCCGGGCTGGCTGGCGGAATGGCGGGATGGCGGGATGGCGGGATGGCGGGATGGCGGGATGGCGGGCCCGCGGATCCGGGCCGGCCAGTCGCTCAGACCCGCCTTTTATTTCGCCGCCGGTCCCAGCCGGGCGTGTTCCTGGCTGCACCAGGTCTGGCTGCCCTGCAGCAGGGCCTCGGAACGCGGCAGGTGGATGCCGCAGTGGGCGCAACGGACCATGGCCTCCGGCGCGCCGGTGGCGGGCGGGTTGGGCGTGGCGCGCGGCTTGGCGCTGGCGGCGGAATCCTGGCGGGCGGCGGCCATGCGGCCGGCGATGCGCGCCACAAAGAGCACGCCGATGATGATGACGATCCAGAACAGCAGTTTGCCCACGTCAGCCTCGATGCAGAATGACTTCCAGCACGAACCGGCTGCCGGTGTAGGCCAGGATCAGGAAACCGAACCCCGTCAGGGTCCAGCGCAGGGCGACGCGGCCGCGCCAGCCCCAGATGTGGCGTCCGGCCAGCAGCACGCCGAAGGTGAACCAGGACAGCAGGGTGAAGACGGTCTTGTGGTCGAACGGCAGGATCTGGCCGGTGAGCTTCATGGAGGCGATGGAGCCCGAGCCGACGGCCAGGGTCAGCACCACGAAGCCGATCCAGATGATGCGGAACAGCAGTTGTTCCTGCACCAGCAGCGGCGGCTGCGAGTCCAGCACGCGGCCGATGATGCTGCGTTCGGCGGGGGCGTCCAGGGGGCGGTGCAGGTGGCGGTCGAGCAGCGCCATCAGCATCGCGTGCAGGGCGGCGATGGTGATCAGCCCGTAGGCGCCCAGCGCGATCAGCAAATGCACGCGCAGCCAGGCGTTGTCGGCGTGAGGCACGAATTGTCCCTGGGGGAACAGGGCGGCCAGGCCGCTGGCCAGGGTGGCGGCCGGCAGCAGCAGCAATTGCAGGCCGTCGATGCGCACCAGCAGGCTTTCGAGCCAGAAGACGACCATGCCCAGCCAGATGGCGGCAGACAGGGCCAGCGCCCACCCGATGAACAGGTGCGGGGCCCCCAGCATGGACTGTTGCAGCCCGATTCCATGGAGAACCAGGGCTCCCAGCAGGCACAGACGAGCGACTTTGCCCGTTTGCTCGACTTCCCCGGCGCCCGCCAGGCGGATCCAGAGGGACCCTCCCAGCACGGCGTACGCCAAGGCGGCCGCTGTGTGAAATACAATGCCTAGTGACATAGAAACCGTTGTCTGGATGGGGCCTGGGGGCGCATGCCGCCCGACAGCGCAGAATCCGCGCCTGCGGCCACCGTTCAATCAACTAGTTTAAGCGGAAACGCCTCTCATGCTCGATAACCTAACTCAACGCCTGTCGCGCGTCGTCAAGACACTGCGCGGCGAAGCCCGCCTGACCGAGGCCAACACCCAGGAAATGCTGCGCGAAGTGCGCATGGCCCTGCTGGAAGCCGACGTGGCGCTGCCCGTGGTGCGCGATTTCGTCGCCCGGGTCAAGGAAAAGGCGCTGGGCGAAGAAGTCGCCAGCAGCCTCAGCCCCGGCCAGGCCCTGGTGGGCGTGGTCCACAAGGAACTGACCGCCCTCATGGGCGGCGACCTGGGCGCCGATTCCGGCGAACTGTCGCTGGCCGTGCAGCCGCCCGCCGTCATCCTGATGGCCGGCCTGCAGGGCGCGGGCAAGACCACCACCACCGGCAAGCTGGCCCGCTGGCTGAGCGAAGGCCAGCACACCCAGCACGGCCGCAAGACCGGCAAGAAGAAGGTGCTGGTGGTGTCCGCCGACGTTTACCGCCCGGCCGCCATCGACCAGTTGAAGAGCGTGGCGGCGCAGGTCGGCGTCGATTTCCTGCCAAGCGACCCCAGCCAGAAGCCCGAGGACATCGCCCGCAACGCGGTCGACCATGCCCGCCGTCACCACTACGACGTGCTGATCCTGGACACGGCCGGCCGCCTGGGCATCGACGAGGCCATGATGCGCGAGATCCGCGCGCTGCATGACCTGGTCAAGCCGGTCGAAACGCTGTTCGTGGTCGACGCCATGCAGGGCCAGGACGCGGTCAACACCGCCCGCGCCTTCGCCGAGGCGCTGCCGCTGACCGGCGTGGTGCTGACCAAGCTGGACGGCGACGCCCGCGGCGGCGCGGCGCTGTCGGTGCGTCACGTCACCGGCAAGCCGCTCAAGTTCGTCGGCGTCTCGGAAAAGCTGGACGGCCTGGAGCCGTTCTACCCCGAGCGCATGGCGCAGCGCGTGCTGGGCATGGGCGACATCGTCTCGCTGGTCGAGCAGGCCCAGAAGAACATCGACATCGCCGAGGCCCAGAAGCTGGCGGCCAAGATCAAGTCGGGCAACAAGTTCGACCTGAACGACTTCCGCGACCAGCTCGGCCAGGTCAAGAAGCTGGGCGACATGGGCTCGCTGCTGGAAAAGCTGCCGGCCCAGTTCCAGCAGGCCGCCGGCCAGTTGCAGGGCGGCCAGGCGGAAAAGCAGTTGCGCCGCACCGAGGGCATCCTCAATTCCATGACGGCTGCCGAGCGTGCCAAGCCTGAACTCATCAAGGCCTCGCGCAAGCGCCGCATCGCGGCGGGGTCGGGCGTGCCGGTGCAGGAAGTCAACCGCCTGCTGGCCCAGTTCGAGCAGATGCAGGGCATGATGAAGCAGATGAAGAAGGGTGGCATGGCCAAGATGATGCGCGCCATGGGCGGCATGAAGGGCATGGGCCGCTTCATGAAGGGCTGACCGGCGCGCCGGCGCCCGGCGGCGGGGGGCCCTCGGGGCTGCCGCTGACCGCGGGCGCTTGCCCCCGGGGATTTCCGCCAAAAAAATGGCCAGGCATTGCGCCTGGCCAAATCATCGCGGCAGGCAGGGGGTTCTGCGCCGCGATACGGGCCCGCGAGGGCCCATTCTGTTTCGTGGCTTACGACAGGGGCGGGATGCGCAGCACCTGGCCCGGATAGATCTTGTCGGGGCTGGTCAGCATCGGCTTGTTGGCCTCGAAGATCAGGGTGTTCTTGGCGCCCTGGCCCTTGCCGTATTGCGCCTCGGCGATCTTCCACAGGTTGTCGCCCTTCTGCACCGTGTACATCTTGGCCTCGGGCGCGGCCTGCTTGACCTTCAACTGGTTGTCCACCGCGGCCACGCCGACGGTGTTGCCCAGCGCCAGCGCGATCTTCTCGGCGGCTTCGGTGTTGGCGGCCTCGCCCGTGACGGTGACCTTGTCGCCATCGACCGAGATCTGCAGGCCATCGGCATTCAGGCCGTGCTTGTCGAGTTCCTTCTTCAGCTCATCCGGCGTGGCCGCCTTGGCTTCGCTGGCACCGAAGAGTTTTTCTCCAACGTCCTTGATGAAATTGAGCAGACCCATCGTGTTTCCTTTGTCTATGTTGCGGTGAGAGAAAGAGCGATGCGTGTCAGGGCGCGCGGTCCCTGGACTTCTGCGCACGATGCCGGCGTTGCCGTGGTCCCGCGGGCGGGGCGGCGGCGTTCAAGCCTGTTTGCCGGGCCGGGCCCGGACGCGCCAGCATCAACGATTATGACTCGCCACGTCGTCGCCTGAGTGGGGTAATCGTGTAACAGGTTGCTAGCCATCCGTCAGGATGATGAAAAAAAGGGCTGCATTGCTGCAGCCCTTTTGCAGGGGGCGATCGCCGCTTGCCGGCCGCGCCGCGGGTCAGCCGCCGCCCACCGCCACGACGATCTCGATCTGGTCGCCGTCGGTCAGCGCGGTCTGCGCGTGCTGGCTCTTGGGCACGATCTCGCCGTTGCGTTCCACCGCCACGCGCTTGCCGGCATAGCCCAGCGTTTCGAGCAGTTCGTTCACCGTGGTGTCGAGCGGAAATTCACGGGCGTCGCCGTTCAGGGTGATGTGCATGGGTCGGTCTCCTCAGCGTTTGGCGTAGGCGTCGGTGGCGGCGATCAGGCGCGCCAGCGTGCCGGGTTCGTCGAAGGCGTGGCCCGCGTCGGGCACGATATGGAACTCGGCCTCGGGCCAGGCGCGGTGCAGGTCCCAGGCGGTGCGCGCGGGGGTGCAGGCGTCGTAGCGGCCCTGCACGATGGTGCCGGGGATGCCGCGCAGCTTGTGGGCGTCGCGGATCAACTGGCCTTCTTCCATGAAGCCGGCGTTGACGAAGTAGTGGTTCTCGATGCGCGCGAAAGCCAGCGCCGCGCGGTCGGCGGCGTGGCTCTGCTGGTGGCGCGGGCTGGGCAGCAGCGTGATGGTGCTGTCTTCCCATTTGCTCCAGGCCTTGGCGGCGCGCAGTTGCTCGGCCGGGTCATTGCCCGTCAGGCGCTTGTGGTACGCCGCCACCAGGTCGCCGCGCTCGGCTTCGGGGATGGGGGCCAGGTACTCTTCCCAGCGATCGGGGAACAGCCACGACGCGCCTTCCTGGTAGAACCATTGCACTTCGGCGCGGCGCAGCGTGAAGATGCCGCGCACCACCAGTTCGCTGACGTGCCGCGGATGCGTTTCGGCGTAGGCCAGCGCCAGCGTCGAGCCCCACGAGCCGCCGAACACCAGCCATTGGTCGGCGCCCATGATTTCGGTGCGCAGGCGCTCGATGTCGGCCACCAGGTGCCAGGTGGTGTTGTTGTCCAGGCCGGCGTGCGGCGTCGAGCGGCCGCAGCCGCGCTGGTCGAACAGCAGCACGTTGTAGCGCTTGGGATCGAAGAGTTGCCGATGCACCGGCGAGCAGCCGCTGCCGGGGCCGCCGTGCAGGAACACGGCGGGCTTGCCCTGCGGGTTGCCGCAGAGTTCCCAGTAGACCTGGTGGCCGTCGCCGGTATCCAGGATGCCGTGGCGGTAGGGTTCGATCGCGGGGTAGAGCATCAGGCGACTCGCTTGAAGATCAGGTCCCAGACGCCATGGCCCAATCGCAGGCCGCGCGTCTCGAATTTGGTCAGGGGGCGGTAATCAGGGCGCGGCGCGTAGCCGTCCGTGGTGTTCTTCAGTTGCGGCTCGTTGCCCAGCACGTCGAGCATCTGCACCGCGTAGTCTTCCCAGTCGGTGGCGCAATGGATATAGCCGCCCGGCGCGATGCGGCTGGCCAGCAGCGCGATGAACGGCGGCTGGATCAGGCGGCGCTTGTGGTGGCGCTTCTTGGGCCACGGGTCGGGGAAGTAGATGTGCACGCCGGCCAGCGAGTCCGGCGCGATCATGTCGCGCACCACCTCGACCGCGTCGTGCTGGATGATGCGCAGGTTGGTGATGCTGGAATCCTCGATGCGGCGCAGCAGCGAGCCGACGCCGGCGTTGAACACTTCCACGCCCAGGAAGTTGTCGCCGGGACGGGCCAGCGCGATCTTCTCGGTGGTCTCGCCCATGCCGAAGCCGATTTCCAGCACCGTCGGCGCCTCGCGGCCGAAGGCGGCGGCGGGGTCCAGGCGCCTGGCGGCGTAGGGAATCGACCATTTGCCCAGCAGTTGCTCAAGCGCGGCCAGCTGGCCCTGGGTGATGTGGCCGCGGCGGTGCACGAAGCTGCGGATGTGGGTGGCGCCCGGGCTGTTGGGGGCGTGCGCGGCGCTGGCCAGCGCGGCTTCGGTCTGGGGGGAAACCGGCGCGGGCGCGTCGGGGTTGCCGGGTGTTGCGGGGGTGTTCACGGGCGGATTCGCAGGGCTGTTCGTTGTCATAGGCGGGATTGTAGTGGCAGCCCCGCCGGGCTGCAGTCCGCGTTTCGGTTTAAATGGGGACTTATCGCTGGCGATCGAATGGGGCGGGTCCCCCCCGGGGTCCGCGCGCTATAGTGCAGCCGCGGCGTCCGCCTGGCGCCGCGCGTCCATCATGAATATCGCCCGCATCGACCTCGTCACGCTCTCGCTTTTCGTCTCGGTGGCCCGCCAGGGCAGCATCTCGGCCGGCGCGCGCGCGTCGCACCTGGCGGTGGGGGCGGCCAGCAAGCGGATCTCGGACCTGGAGGCCGCGCTGGACACCCAACTGCTGTACCGCAACGCGGCCGGCGTCGAGCTGACCGAGGCGGGCCAGGCCTGCCTGGTCCATGCCCTGCGGGTGTTGCAGGAAGTCGAGCAGATGGCGGGCACCTTGTCCGACTATGCCCGGGGGGTGCGCGGGCAGGTGCGCATCGCCGCCAATACCTCGTCGCTGACCCAGTTCCTGCCGGAAGATCTGGCGTCCTTCATGGAAGCGCACCCGGCCGTGCGCATCGACCTGGAAGAGCAGAACAGCAGCGACATCGTCACTGCCGTGCTGGAGAACCGCGCCGACATCGGCGTGTTCGCCGACCGCACCCCGGCGGCGGGCCTGGCCACCGTGCCGTACCGGCTCGACGAGCTGGTGCTGATCGTGCCGCAGCGTCATCCGCTGGCGCGCCATGTCAGCGTGGCGTTCGCCGATACCCTGGCCTACGACTACGTCGGCCTGCCGCCCGCGACCTCGCTGGCCACCCGCCTGGCCGACGAGAGCGGCCGGCTGGGCCGCGACATGCGGCTGCGCATCCAGGTGCGCAGCTTCGACGCCATCTGCCGCATGGTGGCGGCCACGCGCGGGGTCGGCATTCTGCCGCGGCTGGCGGCCGAGCCGCATGCGCGCTCCATGCCGATCCGCCTGATTGCCCTGTCCGACGACTGGGCGCGCCGCTGGCTGCTGTTGGGCGTGCGCGATGCCGACGCGCTGCCGGTGGCGGCGCGGCTGTTGCTGGCGCATCTGCGCGGCGCGCAGGACCCCGGCACGGCCTAGAGGCCTGCTCGCACGCAAAAAAGCGCTTCGTGGCGGCCGGCAATCGGTTGGCCTGTCCGGGTTGGCCTGTCCGGCCGGGGCGCGGCCGCCGCGCCGGGCTTTCTCGATCCGGGAATGCCCCCTTCCCGAATCGTCCATTCCGCCGCCCCGGGCGATGACGCACACTGCGGGCCATCATCGGTTGGATGCGCCCGGGAGGCGACATGGCAGGGCAGATACTCGCCGGCATACGCGTGCTGGAACTCGGACAACTCATCGCGGGGCCGTTCGCCGCCAAGACGCTGGCGGACTTTGGCGCGCAGGTCGTCAAGATCGAACCGCCGGGGCAGGGCGACCCGCTGCGCAAATGGCGGCTGCTGCACGAGGGCACCTCGGTGTGGTGGGAGGCGCAGTCGCGCAATAAGCAGTCCGTGTGCGTGGACCTGCGCCAGCCTGAAGGCCAGGACATCGTGCGCCAGTTGGCGGCCGAGGCCGACGTGCTGATCGAGAATTTCCGTCCCGGCACGCTGGAGAAGTGGGGCCTGTCGTGGGAGACGCTGCACGCGCTGAACCCGCGCCTGATCATGCTGCGCATTTCCGGCTACGGCCAGACCGGGCCGAAGGCGCGCGAGCCGGGCTTTGCCGCGATTGGCGAAGCCATGGCCGGCCTGCGCTACCTGAATGGCGAGCCCGGCCGCGCGCCGGTGCGCGCCGGCCTGTCGCTGGGCGACACCATCGCCGGCCTGCATGGCGCGCTGGGCGTGCTGCTGGCGCTGTACCAGCGCGATGCCCGTGGCGGCCAGGGGCAGGTCATCGACGCGGCGCTGTACGAGAGCCTGTTCAATCTCAGCGAGAGCCTGCTGCCGGAGTATTCGGTGTTCGGTGCGGTGCGCGAACCGGCCGGCGCATCGTTGCCCGGCATCGCGCCGTCCAACGCTTATCCGTGCCGCGACGGCTATGTGCTGATCGCGGGCAATGGCGACGCCATCTACACCCGGCTGATGGCGCGCATCGGCCGCGACGACCTGGGCCGCGATCCCGAGCTGGCGCACAACGACGGCCGCGCCCGCCGCGTGGCCGAGATCGACCAGGCCATCGGCGCCTGGACCGCTGAACGCAGCATCGACGAGGTGTTGCAGGCCATGCGCGAGGCTGACGTGCCGTCGGGCCGCATCTATTCGGTGGCCGACATCGCCCACGATCCGCATTACCAGGCGCGCGGCGCCATCACCCGCCTGGAGGCCGCCAGCGGCATCGCCGTGGACATGCCGGCGGTGTTTCCGTGCCTGTCGGACAACCCGGGCGCGGTGCGCGAGCGTGCGCCGACGCTGGGCGAGCACACCGACGCGGTGCTGGCGGCAGCGGGCCTGAGCCCGGAACAGCGCGAGGCGCTGCGGGCGCGCGGCGTGATCGCATGAACCGCGTCATTTCCCTTAATCCGGCAGCGAGGATGCGCTCATGAACACCGGTTCCCCCGTCCTGGAAATCAACGAGGTCGGCCCGCGCGACGGCTTGCAGATCGAGGCGCGCATGGTGCCCACCGAAGACAAGATCGCCTTCGTCGATGCATTGTCCGATTGCGGCTTTGCCCGCATCGAGGTCACCAGCTTCACCTCGCCCAAGGCCATTCCGGCCCTGGCCGATGCGGGCGCCGTGATGCAGGGTATCCGCCGCCGGCCCGGCGTGATCTATACGGCGCTGGTGCCGAACATCCGCGGCCTGGAGCGGGCGCTGGAAGCCGGCGTCGACGAGATGAACCTGGTCATGTCTTGCAGCGAGACGCATAACCGCGCCAACCTGCGCATGACCCGCCAGCAATCGTTCGACGAACTCAGCCAGGTGCTGGCCGCCGCCGCGCGCGCCGGCGCGCCCTGCAATGTGTCGCTGTCGACCGCCTTCGGCTGTCCCTTCGACGGCGACGTGCAGGCGGAACAGGTCTTGGACCTGGCCGCTCGCCTGGTCGATGCCGGCGCCAGTGGCATCACGCTGTGCGACACCACTGGCATGGCCTATCCCAATCAGGTGGGCGAACTGTGCGCCGACGCCGCGCGGCGCCTGCCGGGCGTGGCGCTTACCGTCCACCTGCACAATACGCGCGGCATGGCGCTGGCCAATGCCGTCACCGCCTGGCAGGCCGGCATCACCCGTTTCGACGCCGCCGCCGGCGGCCTGGGCGGCTGCCCGTACGCGCCCGGCGCCAGCGGCAACGTCAACACCGAAGAACTGGTCCACATGTTCGAGTGCATGGGCTTGCGCACGGGCGTGTCGCTCGAATCGCTGCTTGCCATCCTGCGCGGACTGCCGGGGCTGGTCGGCCGCGAGCTGCCCATGGCGTTGTTGCGCGCCGGACCGCGCCTGGCCGCGCATCCGCCGCCCGCGTGGCTGGCGGAGCGGTTCGGGCCGGCCGGCGACGCCGCCTAGGTTTTGCTTCACACCACGCGCCCGGCCATCGGGCGCTTCATACAAAAACAGCAAGGAGACAACCGCATGACCGCATTCCGTTTCGTTCCCGTTCTACGCGCCTGCGCCATCGCGCTGGGCGTGGCCGCCGCTGGCGCCGCCCACGCCCAGGCGGATTTTCCCAATCGTCCCGTCACGCTGATCGTGTCGGCCGCGCCCGGCGGCACCACCGACATCGCCGCCCGGCTCATCGCCCAGCCCCTGGGCGCCGCCCTCGGCCAGAGTGTGGTTGTCGAGAACAAGCCCGGCGCCTCCGGCGGCATCGCCGCGCAGGCCGTGGCCCGCGCCAAGCCCGACGGCTACACGCTGTTGCTGCAGTATTCGGGCTTCCAGGTCATCACCCCGCACGTCACGCCGACCTCCGGCTGGGATCCGATCAAGGATTTCGCGCCGGTGGCCAATGTGCTGTCCGCGCCCCAGGTCGTGGTGGTGCGGCCGGACCTGCCGATCAAGTCGCTGAAAGACCTGGTCGCGTACGCCAAGGCGAATCCGGGCAAGCTCAATTACGCCTCGTCCGGCAATGGTTCATTGCAGCAGGTCGCCACCGAACTGCTCAACCAGATGGCGGGCACGCAGATCACGCATATCCCGTACAAGGGCACCGGCCCGGCGCTGAACGACCTGCTGGGCGGCGCCGTCGACATGACCATCACCACGCCGCCGCCGCTGCTCGGCCAGATCGCCGCCGGCAAGCTGCGCGCGCTGGCCGTCACCGGCAATACGCGCCTGGCGTCGCTGCCGGACGTGCCCACCGCCGACGAGGCCGGCTATCCCGACCTGATCGTCTCGTCCTGGTTCGCCATGTACGCGCCCAAGGACACGCCCGCGCCGGTGGTGGACAAGATCGCCGGTGAAATCCAGAAGATCATGCAGACCGACGCTTTCCGCCAGAAGGCGGCCGAGCAGGGCGCCGAGGCCGAATTCATGGGGCCGAAGGCGCTGGGCGACTACACCCAGGCCGAGCTGGACCGCTGGGGCAAGGTGGTGAAGGCGGCGGGGATCACGGCGAACTGATGGCGCTGGCCTGGGGCGGAAAAACCCAGGCTATAATTCCTGCCTCTGCTCCGGTCTTGCGCCGGGGCACGACACCCGAGCGGGTGTAGTTCAATGGTAGAACGGCAGCTTCCCAAGCTTCATACGAGGGTTCGATTCCCTTCACCCGCTCCAATTCGCCAGTTCCCTGTCTGACTCGCAACGGGCCGTGTGCCATGCTCGCATTGGCCGCCGCGCCAGCGGGTGTGCGCAGCGTGACATCCGCGTCAATCGCGCATCATGCGGCAAGGCGGAAGGCCTCTGCCATTCGGTCCTGTTCCCATGCGGATAGGCCCAGTCTTTGGGCCAGGGTTCGCCATTGGCCGACAATGTCCCGGAAATCGTTGATGATTTCGTCTGCTTCATGAAGGGTCAGGCGGAAGTAGCTGGCAATCTGTCGAGTCAATTCCAGGTCCAGGGCATTATCCGCATCGGTAATGTTCAGCTTGAGACCGTCGGCGTAAGGGACGGGGTTCATGTCGTACGCCGGGGAGAGTTTCCAGCCGAGGCCCGGCACCAGGATGAAGCCATGGTTGCGAAGGTGATCGTCGGCGTTGGATACGAGGATGTTGAAGACGATTCGCGACCATAGTTCTCGCAGATCTTCATTGGGTTGCGCGCCCTGGTTCATGAGTGCCTCCGCCAGTTCCAGGTAACTGGCCCCCGTCGAGGCGTCGTCGCCATCGCTGTGGCCAGTCAGGGTCGTCGCAGAGGCGAAATGCAGGCGATGGCTCGCATCGGTGCGATCGAAGCGGCGCACAATGAAGCAGTGATGATCGCTGGCAAACTTCCGGGCTTGAGCCGCCGCGACATTGAGGCCGCAACCGCTGGCCAAGGCGTTGACCACCATTTCCCATCCGCCGACGTCATGGGTATCTCGTGTGCTCGGAAATTTGGCAATGTAAAGACGACTGGCGTCGTCCACGACGCTCGCCTTGGGCCTGGCGCCGCCGAGTGAGCCGCCTGGCGCGATGAGCATGCGCAGCCAGTCCTGTCCCCGGACCGCGACGTTGTCGGGGTCTCGCTCAAGCGCACGGCTGGCCTGCTCCAGCGCGCGGATTTCTGTAAACGGCGGGGCCGCAAGGTTGATGCGATTGTCGAGGAAATCTCCAGTGTCCTCGAGTCGGTACCGCAGCGCTCCCACGCGGTACACATCATGCACGCCAAGCAGGTAATCCGACTCGTATAGACGGGCCCCCGCCGGCACCAGACCTTGGCGTTTGTCACGCTCGAATCTTCGATCCATCAAAAGGCGGCCCCAACGGTCGGGGCTGGAATCTTTGAAGACCCCGAATTGGTCTCTTGGTGCGACGGGGTACTGTGGTCCGCCGAAGGCTTGAATGCCCGGGTCCAATTGCAGCCCGTGGAAAAGCGGGGATGTGAGCGCGGCTTCGTCATATTCGAATTCGAATCGCTCAGTCGCCCGGGTCTTGTGGCTGTGCAAGAAGCCGAGTCGTTGGGGGCCGGGCAGTCCATCCCAATCCGCATATACGGCGATCATGCTCATGACGGCGCGTTCCCTTTACGTTTCGGTTTCCGAAGCAAAGAGGCCAGGCTGTCCGTACTCGCGATGTCGACGCTTTTCCCTGGTTTGCCTTCCACCGGCTTCCCCGCGCTTGCAGCCGCCGGCTTGCGGACCTTCGTCTTCGCGCTATTGGTCTGGGTTGAGGAGGCGTTGTCCCGCGCTCGGGCGTTCGGTGACGGGTGGCCGACCGTCTCCGGGGCGGTCCTGTGTTGGCGACGCACAGAAGCATTCCTGATCAAGCGAGCGTCCTGAAGTTGTCGGCCGAGTTCGTCGGCGCCCGCAAGCTTGGCGAGATCGTCGGCCAGCCCCAGGACTTGCATGACGGACAGGTAAGCCCCGATCGTGACTCCCGACCCGCCGGCCTCCAGGGAACGCAGGGTCATGGGAGACATGCCCGCTCGCTCGGCGACTTGTTTGGCGGACAACTTGCGGCGCAGGCGCGCAAGCTTGAGCCGCTCACCGAATTCGACGAGGAGCTTGCTGGTTCCTGGCAGGAGAGGGGCGGTCTTTTTTGCCATGGCTAATATTTTAGCTATTTGAGATATTAGATGCCAAAATATTAGCATTTATGAGGTGTTTTCTGGGGGTCAGGGAGGTGCTTACGTCTTTTCCAGCAATATGGGAATGAAAATATTTCATTCTTTTTGGATAAGAATGGCCAAAATAATTACATCCAAAGTGCCAGGCGTGATTCAAGTACCCTATAGCCCATCACCCGCGCCAGAATGACAAGTAATGCAAGAAGATCTTTTCGGCGACGCGCTGCCCGTCCCTCCGGCCGAGGCCCCGCGGCAGGCAACGCCTCCTGACATCCCCGAGCTTTCCGCCCTCCGGGGCATGGCCAAAGTGCTTCCCGCGCCCGCGGGGCAGGAATGGCGCGCGCTCGCCCAGCAGTTGCCCGCCCAATTGCGCTTTGGCGTCTCCACCTGGTCGTATCCCGGCTGGGAAGGGCTGGTCTGGGACGGCGAATACGATTCGAGCACACTGTCCAGGCACGGCCTGGGCGCCTACCACCAGCATCCGCTTTTGCGCACGGTCTGCGTGGACCGCACGTTCTGGCAGCCGTTGACGGCGAGCCAGTACGCCGCTTATGCGGGGCAGGTCGATGAGGATTTCCGTTTCGTCGTCAAATGCCCTGCCAGCGTTACCGACGCCCAGGTGCGTGGCGAAGCAGGCAGGACGCGGCAGGCCAACCCGCTTTTCCTCGACCCGTCGGTGGCTGTCCAGGAATTCGTGCGCCCGGCGCTCGAAGGCCTGGGGGCCAAGCTCGGTGTGCTGGTGTTCCAACTGAGTCCGTTGCCTCTGGGCATGTTGAGCCGCTCGGTATCGCTGTTCGAGAAACTGGGGCGCATGCTGGCCGCCGTGCGGGAGGCATTGTCCGCGCATGATGCCGTGATCGTCGCCGTGGAAGTGCGCGACCCGGAACTGCTGGGTCAGGCGCTGGTCGACACGCTCAAGGCGCATGGGGCCACGTTCTGCCTGGGGCTGCATGGCAAGATGCCGCCGATCGACGCGCAACTGCCGATGCTGCGCGCGCTCTGGCCGGGGCCGCTGGTCTGCCGCTGGAACCTGAACCGCGTGTTCGGCGCATACGGTTATGCGGACGCGCAGAAGAAGCATGATCCGTTCAATGCCCTGCTCAGCGAGGATCTTCCCACGCGCGCGGCGCTGGCGCGCACGATCCGCGGCATTACGGGCGCGGGCCAGCCGGCCTACGTCACGGTCAGCAATGACGCCGAGGGCTGCGCGCCGCTGTCCATCCAGAAACTGGCCCAGGCCATCGCCGGGTAGATCGGGCCTGTCCGGCTCGCCCTGCCCGGCATCGAGTTTGCCGGGCGCCCCCGCCGGGCGCGCTAAAATCCGCTCCCCATGCGCTACGCCGATTTCCACCAACGTCTCGCCGCCCTAGGCGCCCAGCCCGCCCATCGCGGGCGGGTCCTGCGCGCCTGGTTGACCGGTCAGGCGTTCGACAGCGACATATGGCGGCGGCGCTTCGACAACTATCTGCCGCTGGCGCTGCGCGAGGCGCTGCCCGCCCTGGCGGCGGAGCTGGACGGCCTGGCCCGTGTCCGTTCCGAGCATGCCGGCCACGATGGCTCGCGGCTGCTGGTCGACCTGGCCGACGGCCAGATGGTGGAAAGCGTGCTGCTGCCGCGAGACGGGCTGTGCGTGTCCACCCAGGTCGGCTGTGCGGTCGGCTGCCGGTTCTGCATGACCGGCAAGAGCGGCCTGATCCGCCAGGTGGCCAGCATGGAGATCCTGGCGCAGGTGGTGCTGGCGCGGCGGCTGCGCGCGGTGAAGAAAGTGGTCTTCATGGGCATGGGCGAACCGGCGCACAACCTGGACAACGTGCTGGAAGCCATCAACCTGCTGGGCACCGAAGGCAATATCGGCCACAAGAACCTGGTGTTCTCCACCGTGGGCGATCCGCGCGTGTTCGACGCGCTGCCGCGACAGGCCGTCAAGCCGGCCCTGGCGCTGTCGCTGCATACGACCCGCGCCGAGCTGCGCGAGCACCTGCTGCCGCGCGCGCCGAAGATCGCGCCGCGGGACCTGGTGGAAATGGGTGAGCGCTACGCCCGTGATACCGGCTACCCGATCCAGTATCAGTGGACGCTGCTCAAGGGGGTCAATGACGGCGACGACGAACTCGACGCCATCCCGCGCCTGCTCAAGGGCAAGTTCGGCGTGCTCAACGTGATCCCGTTCAACAGCATGGAAGGCGACGACTACCAGCGGCCCGAGGCCGAACGCATTCGCGAGATCGTGCGCACGCTGCATCGCCGCGGCGTGCTGACCAAGATCAGGAACAGCGCCGGGCAGGATGTGGACGGCGGCTGCGGCCAGTTGCGTGCCCGCGCGGCGGGGGCGGAGCAGGTGGTGGAACTGCGCCGCAACCGCGCCACCACGCGGCAAGCCGCGTAGACGCGGCCTTGCCCGGGGCGCGGCGGCGCGTTGTCGTCGCCGGTCAGGCGTCGGCGGGATTGATCAGCGACGTCAGCACGTGGTCCGCCCAGCTTCCGTCGATTTTCAGATAGGCCCGGGCCGTGCCTTCGCGCTCGAACCCCAGGCTGCTCAGCAGGCGCGCGCTGCGCGTGTTCTCGGGGCGATGGTTCGCCATGATGCGGTGCAGCCCGTGCTCGGCAAACATGAAATGGGTCGCCGCGAGGAGGCATTCCCGCATCAGGCCCTGGCCTTCGCGGTCTTGCGCGACAGAGAAGCCCAGATGGCAGGCCTGGAAGGCCCCCCGCACGATATTGGTGAAGTTGCAGGTGCCGACCAGGCTGTCGTCGGTCCTGTCGAACAGCAGCAGGTGCACCGCCTGCCCGGCGGCGGCACTCGTTTCCATCGCGGCCAGCCGTTCTTCGGTCGACGCGGCGGTGTAGAACGCGTCGGACCGGGCGGGCTCCCAGGGCCGCAGGTGGGCCCGGTTGGCAAGGTGGTACGCCAGCAGGGCCGGGGCATGTTGGCGAGTCGCTTGCCGCAGCGACAGGCGGGGCGTGAGCAGGGGACCGGCCGGGGCCGTCGGGGAGGGGATCATGGGGCGCAGGATGGGCAGCAATGGAAGGCGAGAAGATACCGCGGACAGGTGAACGGTGGAAACGCGTGGCGTTGACCGCCCGGGTCGACTGGCGGGCTATGCGGGCATGTCGGCCGGGTGATCAGCAGGCTCGCGGTTGAGCTTCGCGTGCCGGTACAGGCCCTCCCGATCCAGGATCGTCATGCCGCCATAATGCGTGCGCAGCACCCCCGCCCGCGCCAGCTTCGTCAGCGCGGCGTTGCAGCGCTGGCGCGACACGCCGCACAGGCCGGCGATCTCTTCCTGTGAGATCTTGAGGCGGCCGTTGGTGCCGGAATGCTGCTCGGCGTTCAACTGCGCGGCGACGGCGCGGGCCACCGTGGTGTCCACGTCCAGCAGCACGTTGCCGGTATAGCAGGCCATCAGCCAATTGACGCGCTGCGCCAGGTGGGTCATCAGCGCCTTGGTGAACGCGATATTGTTGTTCCACAGGCGCTCGCAGGTGTCGCGCGGCAGGATCACGACCTGGCTCGGGCGCAGCGCCACCACTTCGTATTCGAACGGCTCGCGGCGGATCATGGTGGCCTCGCCGAACCAACTGCCGGTGCTGAAGCCGGCCAGCGACAGCGACCGACCGTCCGAGCCGCGCGACGACCATTTCACCAGGCCGTCCACCACGCCATACCAGCCCAGCGATTTCGAACCCTCGCGGAACAGGCGTTCGCCCGCCTGCAATGACACCACCCGCAGCTCGGCCCGGACCACGTCGCGTTCCAGGCGCGGCAGGCCGTTGTACCAGGGCACGACGGCCAGCATCCGGTCCACCGGGTCTTGCTTGGCTCGCCGCTTCGGGCTGGCAGGTTCATGGCCGGTTCCGGCTGCCGGTGCGCGCATGGTTGTCCCCGTTCCGCCGTGGTGAGGGCGCCCAGGTAAACCCTAGGGCGCTTTGTCAACATGATGACTGTTCGCTGGCGGGGCCAGTCCGAGAATATTCGGGGCCCCAGAGCCAAAAAACCATAAGAGGAGACAGGTATGTTGTCAATGCCACGCAGGTTTTCGCGCGCTGTCCTGGCCGGCGCCATCGCCGGCGCGCTGCTGCACGCGGGCGCGGCCCGGGCGCAGATTTCCGACGACGTGATCCGGATCGGCTTCATCACCGACATGTCGGGCGTCTATTCGGGGCCGGACGGCCCGGGCGGGGCCGAAGCCATCAAGATGGCCATCGAGGAGATGGGCGGCGAGATCAATGGCAAGAAGATCGAGCTGCTGACGGCGGACCACCAGAACAAGGCGGACATTGCCTCGGCCAAGGCGCGCGAATGGTTCGACCAGCGCGGCCTGGACATGCTGATCGGCGGCACCAATTCGAGCACGGCGCTGGCCATGTCGAAGGTGGCCGCCGACAAGAAGAAGCCGATCATCGTGGTGGGCGCGGGCGCGCCGGCCCTGACCAACGAGCAGTGCACCCCATACACGCTGAACTATGCCTACGACACCGTGGCGCAGGCGCGCGGCACGGGCGCGGCGGTGGTGAAGGCGGGCGGCAAGAGCTGGTACATCCTGACGGCGGACTACGCCTTTGGCCATGCGTTGCAGGCCGATACCACCAAGGTGGTCGAGGCCGGCGGCGGCAAGGTGGTCGGGTCGGTCAAGCATCCGCTGTCGACCAGCGATTTCTCGTCGTTCCTGTTGCAGGCGCAGGCCAGCAAGGCCGAGATCCTGGCGCTGGCCAATGCCGGCGCGGACGCCACCAATGCGATCAAGGCGGCCAACGAATTCGGCCTGACCAAGACGATGCGGCTGGCCGGCATGATCATGTTCATCAACGACATCCACGCCATGGGCCTGGAGACGGCCAAGGGCATGTACCTGACCGACAGTTGGTACTGGAACGCGTCGGACGAGACGCGGGCCTGGGCGCGGAAGTTCTACGAGCGCCGCAACGCCATGCCGTCGTCGCTGCAGGCGGCCGACTATTCGGCCGCCATCCAGTACCTGCGCGCGGTCAAGGCCACCGGCACGGACGACGCCGACAAGGTGCTGGCGTATCTGCGCGAGAACAAGCTCGACGACGTGTACATCAAGAACGGCGTGGTGCGTCCGGATGGCCGCGTGGTGCACGACATGTATCTGCTGCAGGTCAAGACGCCCGAGGAATCGAAGGCGCCCTGGGACTACTTCAAGGTGGTCCAGACCATCGATGGCAACGAGGCCTTCACCACCAAGGCCGAGACCCGCTGCGCCCTTTGGAAATAAGAGAATCGCCATGGCAAAACGCAAAGTGATCGTGACCATTGCTCCCACCGGGGGCATGGCGTTCAAGAGCCAGAACCCGCATCTGCCGACCCAGCCGGCCGAGATCGCCGAGGACGTCTACCGCTGCTACAACGCCGGGGCCAGCGTGGTCGCGCTGCACGCGCGCCGCCCCGACGACCAGGCCACCTGCGACGCGGCCATCTACCGCGACATGAACCAGCGCATCCGCGAGCGCTGCGACATCGTGCTGAACAATTCCACGGGCGGCGGCGTGCACGGCGACATGGTCAGGGAAACCACGCCGGGCACCTGGGAGATCCTGTGGGAAGAGCGGCTCAAGGGCATGGACGCCGGCGCCGAGATGTGCACGCTGGACGCCACCACGCTGAACCTGGCCTTCGGCGACCGCGAATACCTGATGAATACGCCCTTGTCCCGCGCCCGCGAACTGGCGGCCGGCATGAAGGCGCGCGGCATCAAGCCGGAGTGGGAGGTGTTCAGCCCGACCCATATCCTGCAGGACGCGACCACGTTGATCAACGAAGGGCTGGATGAGGAGCCGCATTTCATCAACCTGGTGATGAATGTGCACCGCAACTTCCAGAACGCGATGCCGTTCTCGCCGCGCCATTTGCAGATGATGGTGGACCTGCTGCCCAGGAACAGCATCTTCTGCGTCAGCGGCATCGGGCCGTCGCAGCTGGAAGCCAACATCAGCGCGCTGCTGCTGGGCGGGCATGCGCGGGTGGGGCTGGAGGACAACCTGTATTACCGCCATGGCGAGCTGGCGACCAACGTGCAACTGACCGAGCGCATCGTGCGCATCATCCGCGAACTGGACATGGAGCCCGCGACGCCCGCCGAGGCGCGCGAGATCATGGGCCTGCCGCTGCGGGGCGGCGTGCGGCCGGCATTCGCGTTGTGAGACCCATGCGGCATTTTTCAAAGGACGAAGCCTGATGATCGAATCGTTGCAAGGCAAGCGGGTCCTGGTCACCGCGGGCGCGGGGGGAATCGGGCTGGCGATCGCGCGCAAGTTCCTGGCGTCGGGGGCGCAGGTGCATATCTGTGATGTGGCGGCAGAGGCGGTGCAGGCCGCCGTGCAGGCGCATCCGGGCCTGAGCGGCAGCGTCACGGATGTATCCGACGAGGCCCAGGTCCTGGCCATGTTCACGGACCTGGCCGCGCGCTGGGGCCGGCTCGATGCGCTGGTGAACAACGCTGGCGTGTCGGGCCCGACCAGCCGGCTGGAGGAGACGGACCTGGCGGCGTGGCGCGCCACGCTCGACGTCAACCTGACCGGCACGTTCCTGTGCGCGCGCAGCGCGGTGCCGCTGCTGCGCGAGGCGGGCGGCGGGGCGATCATCAATATCTCGTCGGTCGCGGGGAGGCTGGGTTTTTCGCTGCGCAGTCCCTACAGCGCCAGCAAGTTCGGATTGGCGGGGCTGACGCAGACCTGGGCGATGGAGCTGGGACCGTCCGGCATCCGCGTCAATTCGGTGCTGCCCGGCGTGGTGGCGGGCGAGCGGGTCGAGCGCATCATCGCCGCGCGCGCGGCGGCCGGCGGCGTCAGCAACGATGTCATGCGCGCGCAACTGGTGGAGAAGGTGTCGCTGCGCAGGATGACGCAGCCCGAGGATATCGCCAATCAGGTCGCGTTCCTGTGCTCGGACGAGGGCGCGATGATCAGCGGCCAGAGCATTTCGGTGTGCGGCAACGTCGAATACCTGGGGTGACGGGGCATGGCGGGCGCGGCGCCCGACAGGGCCGCCTGATCCGCGGCATGGCCGCGCGGGTCGATCGCCGCGACGGCTAGCGGCACCGCGGCCCGCCGGCGTTTCACTTTTTTTCACAAATCCCACACAAAAGGCGGCGGAACGGCCGCCGGCTTGTTTTCTATCATCCCGGGGCGCGCATCCGCCGCGGCCCGCGCGATCCGCCATTGCGGCCGTCCGCGCGTTTCCATCATCCCTCTCCGCCCGCCCTCGCTGCGCGGACGCGCCCGCCGCCGGCCCGAAGGCTACTGATGCTCAGATTTCTCATTCGTGTCGTTGTCGTGGTGCTGATCAGCCTGGGGCTGGCCTATCTGTTCGTGGACAAGGGGCTGGGGGCGCTGCTCAAGCCGATGGTCGAAGAGGTTGCCTTCCAATCGCTGCGGGGCCAGTTCTACGAGTTGCATGAGCGGTTGGACGCGGTGCCGCCGGCGCGGCGCGAAGACGTGCTGCGCGACCAGGTGCAGCCACATTACGGCATCGCGATGCGCTTGCTGCAAGCGCATCAGGTCCACCTGACCGAGGATGAGCGCGAGCAATGGCAGAGCATGGGCGTCGTGATGCGCGACGATTTCGACACCCACCTGCTGCCGTTGCCGGGCGAGCCCGCGCAGTGGCTGGAGTTGCGCCTGCCCAACGTGTTCGACACCGTGGTCGCCCTGTCCGTCTGGCTGTGCCTGGGGATCGTGGTGGCGATCGGCCTGCTGGCGCTGTGGGCGTTGCCGATGTGGCGCGACATGGACGCGCTGCGCAATGCCGCGCTGCGCATGGGGCACGGGGAACTGAGCATGCGCGTGCGCCTGTCGCGCATCGCGGGGATCCGTCACGTCGGCGAGAGTTTCAATCACATGGCCGAGCGCATTGCCGCGTTGATCGAGAATCAGCGCAGCCTGACCAACGCCGTTTCGCATGAGCTGCGCACGCCGCTGGCGCGGCTGTCGTTCGAGGTGGACCAACTGGGGCGCGGCGGCCTGCCGCCAGCGCATCAGCCGGTCTTGCGCGACATGCGCGCGGATATTTCGGAGCTGGAGAGCATGGTGGCGGAGCTGTTGGTGTACGCGCGGCTGGAACGGCCCACCGAAGAGGCCGTGCGGTTGGAAACCGTGGACACGCGCGACTGGCTGGGCGAGGCCCTGGCCCAGGTGGCGCACCAGGCCGAGGCGCGCAATGTGCGCTGCGTCGTGGCGGACGGCCATCCCCCGCACGTGTGCCTGCATCCGCGCTATATGAGCCGGGCCCTGCTGAACCTGGTGCAGAACGCGGTGCGCTATGCGCGGGGCCGCGTCGAAGTCGCGCTGACGCACACGTCGGCGGGGCATTTCGAGCTGATCGTGGACGACGACGGACCGGGCATTCCGGTGGCCGATCGCGAACGGATTTTCGAACCCTTCATCCGGCTGGATGAAAGCCGCGATCGCGGCACCGGCGGCGCCGGGCTGGGGCTGGCGATCGCGCAGCGCGTCGCGGTCGGGCACCGTGGCGCCATCAGTGTCACGGACAGCCCGATGGGCGGGGCGCGCTTCGTGTTGCGCTGGGCGGTGCCAGCGTCGGCGGCATAGCATTCGACTGGCCGCCAGGCATAGGGGTCAACCCGCAGGCGTGGGCGGTCGCGCCCGGCCCGTTGCATGGCGGATTGCATTTTGTGGCACGCGGGGCGCAAAAATGGTGTTTGATACAGGGGTTTGATTTCCCCCTCATAACGAGAACACCATGAGACATTTCCTGCCCGCCCTGGGCGCAGCCCTCGTTTTGTCCCTCGGCGCCCACGCCGCCTCCGCCCAGCAGGCACCCGCTGCCAAGCCGCCGCACGATCCCTTCTTCTGGCTGGGCGAGATCAACAAGGCCACGGCCGTGATCAACACCGACCAGGGGCTGCTCGACAAGGCCATGGCGCCGCGCCTGGCGGCGGGCGTGGCCAAGGTGGTCAATGACGGCAACCAGCCCGGCGCCAAGCGGCCGGCCAGCGTCATCACCTTCGAGCCGCTGCTGATCAAGGCCGCGGGCGAGGACGTGACGCTGCTGCATGCCGGCCGTTCCAGCCAGGACATGCACGCCACCTACCGCAGCGCCATCCTGCGCGACAAGCTGCTGGAACTGGCGGACCAGCTCAATGCCACGTCGACCACGCTGGTGGAGCTGGCCGCCAAGCACAGCGCCACCATTGTGCCCAACTACACCAACGGCGTGGCGGCCCAGCCGAACAGCTATGGCCACTACCTGCTGGGACAGGCCGCCGGCCTGGCGCGCGACGCCCAACGCATCCGCGAAGCCTACGCGCGCATCGACCGCTCGCCCATGGGCACCACCGTGCTAAACGGCACCAGTTGGCCGCTGGATCGCAAGCGCATGGCGCAGTACCTGGGCTTCACCGCGCTGGTGGACAACGCCTATGACGCCTCGCAGATCTCGTCGATGGACCAGCCGGTGGAAGTGGCGTCTATCGTCACCAGCATCGCGCTGCGCACCGGCAACTTCGTCGAGGACGTGATGACGCAGTATGCCCAGTCGCGGCCCTGGATCCTGCTGGAAGAGGGCGGCGGCAACACCTACGTGTCCAGCGCCATGCCGCAAAAGCGCAATCCGGGCCTGCTCAACGACACCCGCAGCGACGCGTCGACGGCGGTGACGCTGGCCATGGGGCCGGTGATCCAGACGCACAACATCACGCCAGGCATGAGCGACCCCAAGGACGTCAAGCAGAACTCGGCCATGGTCGATGCCGGCATCTCCGCGCTCAAGCGCTGGGATCGCGTGCTCAAGGCCATGGTGATCAGCCCGGACCGCGCGTTGGAGGAACTGAACAGCGACTGGACCGCTTCGCAGGAACTGGCCGACGTGCTGATGCGCAAGTACAAGCTGCCGTTCCGCGACGGCCATCACTTCGCGTCGGAAGTGGTGAGCTACGCCAAGACCAACAACATCAAGCCGCTGGACTTCCCGTATGACCAGGCGCGCCGCATCTACGCCGAGGCGATGAAGGGTTCCAAGTACCCGAACGAACTGCCGATGAGCGAGGCCGAGTTCCGTTCGACGCTGGACCCGGTCGCCATCGTCAAGAACCGCGCCACCAGTGGCGGCCCTCAGCCGGCGGAAATGGAGCGCATGATCAAGGAGGCGCGCGAGCAACTGGCCTCGCAGGACAAGTGGATCAAGGAACGCCGCGCCCACATCGCCGATTCGCTGGCCGCGCTGGACAAGGATTTTGACGCGCTGGTGGCCAGCGCGCCGAAGGACAAGGCCCAGTAAGCGGCCGCCCGGCCGCGCGATGCCGGGCGGCGCGCCGCGCCGGCCGGGGTCAGCGGCACGCCATCGAGTAGTCGCAGCGGATCTGGTCGGGCAGGTCGCGGCCATCGAAGCCGCCCAGGTCCTTGCCGGCAAGGCCTTGCTCGATGTCGGCCTTGACCTGCGCATAGGGTTGGGGAATCAGGTAGTAGCGGCCCGGTCGGCGTCGGTCGCCTCAGAACCCGGTGGGCGGCACGTGCACCCGGCCTTCCATCAGCACGCGCGCGCTGCGGCTCATGATGGCCTTGGTGACGGTCCATTCGCCGTCGATCAGTTGGGCCTGGGCGCCGACGCGCAGCGTGCCCGAGGGGTGGCCGAAGTTGACCTGGTCGCGCTGGCCGCCGCCGGCCGCCAGGTTGACCAGCGTGCCCGGCACGGCCGCGGCGGTGGCGATGGCGACCGAGGCGGTGCCCATCATGGCGTGGTGCAGCTTGCCCATGGACAGGGCGCGCACCAGCACGTCGATGTCGCCGGCGCCGATCTGCTTGCCGCTGGAGGATGTGTAGGCCCTGGGGCGGGCCACGAAGGCCACCTTGGGCGTGTGCTGGCGCGCGGCGGCTTCTTCCAGTTTCTGGATCAGGCCCATGCGCAGCGCGCCGTGGGCGCGGATGGTCTCGAAGCGCGCCAGCGCGGCGGCGTCGCCGTTGATGTCGTCCTGCAGCTCGGTGCCGGTGTAGCCCAGCGCCTCGGCGTCCAGGAAGATGGTGGGGATGCCGGAGTTGATCATGGTGGCCTTGAAGGTGCCGATGCCGGGCACTTCCAGGTCGTCCACCAGGTTGCCGGTGGGGAACATCGAGCCGCCGTCGCCTTCCTCTGCCGGGTTCATGAATTCCAGTTGCAGCTCGGCGGCCGGGAAGGTCACGCCGTCCAGTTCGAAGTCGCCGGTTTCCTGCACCGCGCCGTCGGTGATCGGCACGTGGGCGATGATGGTCTTCTGGATGTTGGCCTGCCAGATGCGCACCACGGCGATGCCGTTGCGCGGCACGCGGGCCGGGTCCACCAGGCCGTTGCTGATGGCGAAGGGGCCGACGGCGGCCGACAGGTTGCCGCAGTTGCCGCTCCAGTCGACGAAGGCCTGGTCGATCGAGACCTGGCCGAACAGGTAGTCGACGTCATGTTCGGGGCGGCTGCTCTTGCCGATGATGACGGTCTTGCTGGTGCTGGAAGTGGCCGCGCCCATGCCGTCGATCTGCTTGCCGTAGGGGTCGGGGCTGCCGATCACGCGCATCAGCAGCGCGTCGCGGGCCGGGCCCGGCACGCGGGCGGATTCGGGCAGGTCGTCGAGCTTGAAGAACACGCCTTTGCTGGTGCCGCCGCGCATGTAGGTGGCGGGAATCTTGATCTGGGGGGCATGGGCCATGGGGCAGTCCTGATGTCTTGGGTGGGGAAGGCGGGCGCCGCGGCGCCCGCCATGCTGTGGGGGGTCAGCCGGCCTTCTTGGCCGAACCGGCGGCCGATTCCGCTTCCAGGAAGTCCTGCGCGAAGCGTTGCAGCACGCCGCCGGCTTCGTAGATGGACACTTCCTCGGCGGTGTCGAGGCGACAGGTCATCGGCACTTCCAGGGTCTCGCCGTCGCGGCGGTGGATCACCAGCGTCAGGTCGGCGCGCGGCTTGCGCTCGCCCACCACGTCGTAGGTCTCGGTGCCGTCCAGGCCCAGCGTCTTGCGGTTCACGCCCGGCTTGAATTCCAGCGGCAGCACGCCCATGCCGATGAGGTTGGTGCGGTGGATGCGCTCGAAGCCTTCGGCGGCGATGGCTTCGACGCCGGCCAGGCGCACACCCTTGGCGGCCCAGTCGCGCGACGAGCCCTGGCCGTAGTCGGCGCCGGCCACGATGATCAGCGGCTGCTTGCGGTACATGTAGGTCTCGATGGCTTCCCACATGCGCATCTCCTTGCCTTCCGGTTCCACGCGGGCCAGCGAGCCCTGCTTCACGTTGCCGTCGGCGTCCTTCACCATCTCGTTGAACAGCTTGGGATTGGCGAAGGTGGCACGCTGCGCGGTCAGGTGGTCGCCGCGGTGGGTGGCGTAGGAGTTGAAATCCTCTTCCGGCAGGCCCATCTTGTGCAGGTATTCGCCGGCGGCGCTGTCCATCAGGATGGCGTTGGACGGCGACAGGTGGTCGGTGGTGATGTTGTCGCCGAGCACGGCCAGGGGACGCATGCCGCGCAGCGTGCGCTCGCCGGCCAGCGCGCCTTCCCAGTACGGCGGACGGCGGATATAGGTGCTCTGCGGGCGCCACGCGTACAGCGGCTCGACCGCGGCGTCGCGTTCGTTGCGCAGGCCGAACATGGGCGCGTAGACCTTGCGGAACTGTTCCGGCTTGACGGCGGCCTTGACCATGGCGTCGATCTCTTCGTCGCTGGGCCAGATGTCCTTCAGGCGGATCTCGCGGCCGCTGGCGTCGGTGCCCAGCACGTCGCGCTCGATGTCGAAGCGGATGGTGCCGGCGATGGCGTAGGCCACCACCAGCGGCGGCGAGGCCAGGAAGGCCTGCTTGGCGTAGGGGTGGATGCGGCCGTCGAAATTGCGGTTGCCGGACAGCACGGCGGTGGCGTAGAGGTCGCGGTCGATGATCTCCTGCTGGATCACGGGGTCGAGCGCGCCCGACATGCCGTTGCAGGTGGTACAGGCAAACGCCACGACGCCGAAGCCGAGTTTCTCCAGGTCTTCGGTCAGGCCGGCTTCGTCCAGGTACAGGGCCACGGCCTTGGAGCCGGGCGCCAGCGAGCTCTTGACCCACGGCTTGCGCGTCAGGCCGGCGCGGTTGGCGTTGCGCGCCAGCAGGCCGGCGGCGATGACGTTGCGCGGATTGCTGGTGTTGGTGCAGCTGGTGATGGCGGCGATGATGACGGCGCCGTCGGGCATCAGGCCCGGCTGGTTCTCGACCGTGCCGGCGATGCCGCGTTCGGCCAGGTCGGAAACCGGCAGGCGGCGGTGCGGGTTGGACGGGCCTGCCAGGGTGCGCACCACGGTCGACAGGTCAAAGCGCAGCACGCGCTCGTACTCGGCCGTCTTGAGGCTGTCGGCCCACAGGCCGGCGGTCTTGGCGTAGGTTTCCACCAGCGCGATCTGCTCGTCCTCGCGGCCGGTCAGGCGCAGGTAGTCGATGGTCTGCTGATCGATGGCGAACATCGCGGCGGTGGCGCCGTATTCGGGCGCCATGTTGGAGATGGTGGCGCGGTCGCCCAGCGTCAGGCTGGCGGCGCCTTCGCCGTGGAACTCCAGGTAGGCGCCCACGACTTTTTCCTTGCGCAGGAATTCGGTCAGCGTCAGCACCACGTCGGTGGCGGTGATGCCGGGGCCGGCGCGGCCGGTCAGTTCGACGCCGATGATGTCGGGCAGGCGCATCCACGAGGCGCGGCCCAGCATCACGTTCTCGGCTTCCAGGCCGCCCACGCCGATGGCGATGACGCCCAGCGCGTCCACGTGCGGGGTGTGGCTGTCGGTGCCGACCAGCGTGTCGGGGAAGGCCACGCCATCCTGCGTGTAGATCACCGGCGACATCCGCTCCAGGTTGATCTGGTGCATGATGCCGTTGCCCGGGGGCACCACTTCTATGTTGCGGAAGGCCTGCTTGGTCCAGTCGATGAAGTGGAAGCGGTCTTCGTTGCGGCGGTCTTCCACCGCGCGGTTCTTGGCGAAGGCGTCGGGATCGTTGCCGCCGTATTCCACCGCCAGCGAGTGGTCGACGATCAGTTGCACCGGCACCACCGGGTTGACCTTGGCGGGGTCGCCGCCCTTGTCGGCGATGGCGTCGCGCAGGCCGGCCAGGTCGACCAGCGCGGTCTGGCCGAGGATGTCATGACAGACCACGCGCGCCGGATACCACGGGAAGTCCAGGTCGCGGCGGCGTTCGATCAACTGCTTGAGCGCGTCGGTCAGCAGCGCCGGATCGCAGCGGCGCACCAGGTTCTCGGCGTGCACGCGCGAGGTGTAGGGCAGGCGGTCGTAGGCGCCGGGGGCGATGGCGTCCACGGCGGCGCGCGCGTCGAAATAGTCCAGGCGGGTGCCTTGCAGGGGCTTGCGATAGGATTTGTTCATGCCTCGGTGCGCTTCAGGTTGCCCTGAGCGATCTGTTTTTCAATGTTGAGACGGGATGCGCGGATGTGGCGGCGCATCAGGAGTTCAGCCAGCTCGCCATCGCGGTCGGCGATGGCGTCGAGAATGCGGTGATGCTCGGCATACGACTGCCGCGGGCGGTTGGGAGTGGTCGAGTACTGGATACGGTACATCCGCGCCAGTTGGTAGAGCTCGTCGCACAGCATGCGGAACAGCATCTGGTTGCCGCTGCCCTTGACGATGCGGTAGTGGAAATCGTAGTCGCCCTCCTGCTGGTAATAGCCGGTGCCGGCCTGGAAGGCCTCGTCCTTTTCGTGGGCGTGCAGCACCTGGCGCACCTGCTCGACTTCGGCCGGCGCCATACGCTCGGCCGCCAGGCGGCAGGCCATGCCTTCGAGCGATTCGCGGATTTCGTAGAGTTCGGCCAGTTCCTGCGGGCTGAGCGACACCACGCGGGCGCCGGCGTGCGGCACGCGCACCAGCAGCCGTTGGCCTTCGAGCCGGTGCAGGGCCTCGCGCAGCGGGCCGCGGCTGACGCCGTGGATGCGCGCCAGTTCCGGTTCGGAAATCTTGCTGCCGGGGGCGATCTCGCCCTTGACGATGGCGGACTGGATCTTGCGGAAGATGTGTTCCGCCAGGGTCTCGCTATCGCCGGAGGCGGCGCCGGGCAGCGTCAGCACTTTGCTCATTGTGTCAACAATCTGATGATTTTTCCAGTGAAAAACCGGTTAAGGCCCGTTCTAGGCGATTGATTGTCAACAATTTACCTTCCGTCCGATCTTGGCGCAAGCGCCCTGGGGCGCATTGGCGTCTGCGGCGAACCGGCGCTTCAAGGCGCGCCGGGGCGGCGCCAGATACGTGTCGTGGCGCATCGCGCTGGCGAAAGTGCGGGAAGTGGCCGCGGTGGACGCCGGCCAGGGCGCTCAGGGGCCGGTGTCCGGGTAGTTCGGGCCGGCGTCGTGGAAACCGCCGCTGCTGTAGGGATTGACCGCGCCCGGATGCGGCGGGCCGCCGGGACCCAGCGAGGAACAGCCGCCCAGTATCAGCAGGGCGGCCAGCAGGGCGAGTGTGCGAGTGGCGGTGGTTTGCATGGCGATCTCCGGCGGCTGCCCCTCGGCGGCCGCATACAGCTTGTCGTCACGGTTCAGTTTACGCCTGGCGCGGCCCGTCCGGGCGGTGCGCCGGCGTCACGAGCGGGGCAGGATGCCGTGGGTCGCCATCAGCGTCAGGTCGCCGCCCAGGCGGGGCTCGTCGTACGGCCCGGCGGCGTGCAGGGCGTCGAAGACGTGCGCTTGCGGCGCATGGCGGCGGTAGAACTCGACCCAGCCCGTGAATCCATGCGGCTGCCGGTCCTGCTGCGCCACCCCGGCCTGACGCGCGAACCAGGCGCTGTCGCGGTAGCCCTCGGCCACGCGCCGCGCCAGCCGGCCAAGCGCGCCGTCGCGGTAGCCATACCAGTCCTGGCCGTCTTCAAAGGCCAGCTCGGCCATTGTCACCAAGGGCGCGGCGGCATAGTCGTGATAGTGCAGCGCGCGGCCGCCGCGCGCCATTTCCATGGGCAGGCTGCCGTCGGCCTGGATGTCGTCGATGCCCTTGCGGTAGATCGCCTGCGCGCTGCGCAGCAGGCCGGCATCGCGGGTGGCGAGGGCGGTCGCCATGACGCCGACGCCGGTCCAGTAATAGTGGTTGTTGCGCTTGTGCCGGGGATCGTCCCAGTAGGCGAGGTTGGCGCGCGATAGCTGTTCGAGCCAGGAGGCGATGAGGCCGCGCTGCGCCGGCGTGGCCAGCGGCAGGGTCTTGAGATAGGCCATGGCCGCCGCGCCGTGGGTCCATTCGCGCAGGTAGTCGGCCTGGTCGTTGTTGCCGTGGATCATGCGGCCGAGCATGGCGTCGTCCTTGGCCCAGGCTGCAAGCCACGCCAGCGCGCATTGGCCGGCGGCGGCGTCGCCATGGGCCAGGTAGGCGTCGGACAGGTCGGCAATGCGGCGGGCGTAATCGTTCAGCGGCTTGGTCTGGGCCTGGTTGCGGGCCTGCAGCGCCGGGTCGATCTTCGAGTGGGCGGCGTCGGTGTAGTAGCCGGTGCCTTCGAGGTCGCGCGGGCCGGGCGGCGCCGGTTCGCACTGGCGCGGCGCGGCCAGCGACTGGGCGCCCAGCAGGATCAGCGGCAGGCAGGCGAGGTAGCGCCAGCGCGCGACGGCGGGCAGGGCGCCGCCACGGAAGGAGAAAGAAAGAGAACGCATTGCGGGTGCCTTTGCCCGGTCGGGCGGGTTGCCATTCACCCGCCTGCCCGGGGGCGGTGGTGGCCGCCGGCCTGCCGGAGGGCGTGGTGTGGTGGATCGACCGCGCGCCGGGCGGAAAGTTGCACGGCGCGCGGCGTGTCAGGCGACCGTCAGGCAGGGCGGCGCACGCGCGCCTGCTCGACGCACCAGGCGAGCCGGGGATCGCCGGCGGCCATGATGTCGGCCTCCACGTCCAGGCGCAGGCGCGGCAGCAGCCGGCCCAGCAGTTGTTCGCAATCGCGCCGCAGGTAACTGGGTTCGCCGGTGAGGCGGCCGATGAGGCGCAGCAGGGCGGCGTCGCGCGCCAGCACCAGCAACTGATAGCGGCCGCCGCCCGCGGGACGCAGCAACCAGGCGCCGGTGGCGATGCGCAGCAAGGGGTCGAGCGTGTCGGCCAGCTTGCCGAGCTCGGCGGGCGACAGGTCGTGCGGATCGTAACCGTCCGTCGCGTCGGCGCGCGAGAGGGATTGCTGCAGGGCGTCGGCCTGGCGGCGGTAGTCCTCGGCCAGTGCGTGGTCGCCCGCGCGCAGGGCCGCCAGGCTGAGGTGGCGCAGGCTGGGCAGTTGTTCCGGGCCGGCGTGGTCCGCGACGCGAAGCCAGAGGTCCGCGGCTTCCCGTGGATGCCCCTCGCGCTGGCGGCAGCGCGCCAATTGGGCCAGCAGGGCGGGATGGCCGGGCGCCAGCCGCAGGCCGTCTTCGGCCAGCAGGGCGGCGCCCGTGACGTCGTCGTCCAGGGTGCCCCGCAACCAGGCGCAGCGCGCGGTCTCGTCGGCCGACAAGGCGCGGATGCGGCGTTTGCGCAGCAGGTCGTGGTACTGGGCGGTGAGCGCTTCCCGCTCCTGGCGGACCTGCGCGGCCTCGTCAGCCGATTGCGCCGCGCAGCACGCGTCGAGCCGAGCCGCCAGGGACGCGCGCTGGCCGGACAACCAGGCCTGCGCGGCGGTGGGGGCGGCGCGGCGCCACGGCAACGGCCGGGCCGGATCGGCTGCCAGCGCGGCCAGGCGATCCGCCAGTGACGGGTGTGTATCGCCGTCGGCGGTCGTGGCGCAGAGGGCGGCGTGCAGCCAGACGCGGGCTTCGGCTTCGTCGGCAGGCGCGGCCAGCGCATCCCGCGCCGCCAACGCCGCGTAGGGCCGCGGCGGATCGCTGGCGGCGAGCAGCGCCGGCCAGGCGTCGCGCAACGCCCGCCATTGCAGCGCCATGGCCGACAGCGCCTCGGCCATGGCGGGCTGGCAGCAGACGCGCGCGGCTTCGGCATCGGCCTGGACTTCGCACTGCCGGGCGAAGTCCAGGCTGACCGCCAGGAAGCGCGGCACGTACCAGGCCACGAACAGCCGCAGCGGCGCGCTGGACAGGCGCCGGCGCCGGTCCAGCCGGCGGGCGACTTCCTGCCATTGCAGACGCGCGAAATACACGCGGCTGGCGTAGCGGCCATGACGTTGCGCGATGTGGGCGTATTCATGCGCCAGGATGGCGCGGCAGGCCGATGGCGACAGCATGTCGAGCAGCGGCAGCCCCAGCCACAGGACGTTGCGGGTCTTGCCGCCCAGCCTGCGGTGTTGGCGGATGGCGGCGTTGAATTCGCCGTCGAGATAGATCGCATCCAGCGGCGGCGCGGCCATCGCGTCGCGGATGCCGTCGAGCGCTTCGAACAGGCCGGGCGCGTCGTCAAGCCGCAGCGGCAGGCCTTCCTCGCTAGTGTCGGGGGCGGCGCTGAACGGCGTCCTGAGCATGATGACGCCGGACACTAGCGCGGGCAGCGTGAGCGCCACGCCCGCCAGGGCGGCCGCGCCCGGCAGCAGCGCCCAGGCCAGCAGCGGCAGCGCGCACAGCGCCGCGCCGCCGGCCAGCAGCACGCCGTCGCCCAAGGCCAGCCAGGCGCCGATGCGCCAGCGTTGCGGGTTTGCCCGTCTATTGTCCATGGGTGTCCGCGCGGGCGGGCTGGCGCCGCAATTGCGCATCGATGAATGCGATGATCGCCCGGGTCTGTTCGTTGTCGCCGCCGACATCGGTATTGATTTGC
This sequence comes from Achromobacter sp. EB05, assembly GCF_044232075.1. Taxonomy (NCBI): domain Bacteria; kingdom Pseudomonadati; phylum Pseudomonadota; class Betaproteobacteria; order Burkholderiales; family Alcaligenaceae; genus Achromobacter; species Achromobacter sp. EB05. The sequence continues at coordinate 5,606,848 of NZ_CP155917.1, read as the reverse complement.
CCGTGATTGCGCGCCACCGGCAGCACCTGCGCCTGGCCGCCGTGCTCGCTCAACCGTTGCGCGTAGTCGCGCGAACGCTGGCATGAGTGCGGCCGCAACGACGAGCAGACCAGCAGCGTCGGCGGGTTGGGGCCGCTCAGTTGCGCGGCGGGCGAGGCGGCGCGCCAATAGGCCGGATCGTTGCCGAATGCCTTGTCATAGAACGGCGCGTGCTCGGCGGCCATGATGCCCGGCAGATCGAAGGGCGTGCCGTCCAGGATGATGTTGGCCAACCAGGGCCGGGCGCCGGTGCGCTCGCGCAGCGGGGCGTCGGCCGCCAGCAGGGCCTGCAGATGGCCGCCCGAGGAGTGGCCCATGATCAGGATGCGCGCCGGATCGGCCCGCCAGCCGGCGGCCTGGCGCTGGGCCCAGGCCACGGCCAGCCCCAGGTCCTCGGCCTGTTCCCGCGGCCCCGCGTCGGGCAGCAGGCGGGTATTGACGGAGACGACCACGAAGCCCAGCGGCAGCCAGCGCGCCAGCTTGCCCTGGATGAAATCGGGTTCGGCCTTGTCGCCGTGCAACCAGGAGCCGCCATGCACCAGCACCAGGATCGGGGCAAGCGGCGCGCCGGGCGTGGCAGGCAAGTAGACGTCGGCAAGTTGCGCGGCGTCCGGACCATAACGCTGGTCCGTGAGCGTGACGGCCGACGCCAAACCGGGCGGCAGGCAGAGCAGCGCAAGCAGGCAGAACAGGCGGAGGGCGGACATGGCGGTGGCGCGGGTGGTCGGGATGCCGGGTAATGTAGCCCGGCCGGCGCATGCGTGGGCGACGCGGAGCGGCTCTGTGGCATGCTGTGGGCTGCCCGCCGTCTCCCGACTATCACGCATGTCCAGATTCCTGTCGCGCCTGTGCGATTTCCTGTTGTTCTTCGCTACCGCGTCTTTGTTCGGCGCCTGCCTGACCGCCAAATTGCGCACGGGCAGCTATGGGTTGGAAATTCCCGAGGCGCCCTATATGTACGAGCGCGTCGATTTCTTCCTGCACGCGGCATTCGCTGGGCTGGCCGCGACGGCGGCCCTGGCGCTGGCGGAGCGATCGGCGCGCAGCCGTCTCCCGGCGCTTGGGCGCGCCGGGCTAGTCGCGGTGGCCGCATTGCTCGCCATCTACCTCGGGCCGCCGGACCCACAGGTATTCGGCGCCACCTGGGCGCGCTGGGAGGCGACCTTCGAGTTGTTCCTGGCGCAGTGGGATATCGCGCTGCCGCTGGCGCTGGCCGCCGCGGCCGTGCGCGGCGTCCTGCCCGGCGCGGCTGGATCGCCGCGCTAGCCGCGCAACCTGCGATCCAGTTCCAGCACGGTCTGGTACAGCACGCGGGTGCCGTCCAGCAACTGCGCCGGCTCGATCCACTCCTCGGGGCAGTGGCTGCGTCCGTTCAGGCAGGGGATGAAGATCATGCCGATGGGGCCGGTGGGCGCCATGTAGACGGCGTCGTGGCCGGCGCCGCTGGGCAGGCGCATGCTGGCGTAGCCGAGCTGGTCGGCGGCGGCCTGCACCGCGTCCATCACCAGCGGCGTGCAGTCGGTGGGTTGGGCCCGGCTCAACTGCGCGAAGCCGGCGGTCAGGCGCAGGGCCTTCAGGTCGGCGGCCACGCCGGCCATCAGGGTTTCGGGGAAGGCGTCCAGCACCGCGTTGCTGTCGCTGCGCATTTCCAGCGTCAGCTCGACGCGGCCGGGCACGGCGTTGGCGGCGTTGGGCGTCATGGCGAGCTTGCCGACGGTGGCGACCACGTAGTGCGGATGGCCGCTGGCGGCGCTGGCCTGGCGGCTGGCGGCGTCGATGATGCGGGCCGCGCCGACCAGCGCGTCGCGGCGGATGTCCATGGGCGTGGTGCCGGCGTGGTCGGGCTGGCCTTCGACCGTGATCAGCACGCGGCGGATGCCGACGATGTTGGTGACCACGCCGATGGGCAACTGGCGGCTTTCCAGCACGGGACCTTGTTCGATGTGCAGTTCGACGAAGGCGGCGGTGCCGTCCGGGCCGCGCAGGGGCCGGGCCAGCGCGCTGGGATCGCCGCCGATGCGGGCGATGCCCTGCGCCAGCGTCTCGCCGTCGGCGTTGCGGGCAGCCAGCATGTCGGCGCTGAGCTGACCGCTCAGGGCGCGGCTGCCGACGCAGGAGATGCCGTAGTCGCTGGGTTCTTCCGACAGGAAGTCGATGACCTCGAACGGGTGTTCCAGTTCGATGCCGTGTTCCCGCATGGTGTGGGCGACCTCGATGCCGGCCAGCACGCCGATGATGCCGTCGAAGCGGCCGCCGCTCATCACGGTGTCGCAGTGCGAGCCGGTGGCGATGGCCTTGCGGTGCGCGTTGCGGCCGGCGCGCGTGCCGATGAGGTTGCCGCCGGCGTCCAGGCGGGAGGCCAGGCCGGCGGCCTCGAACTCGCCGCGCAGCCACTCGCGCGCTTGCAGGAACAGCGGCGAAAAGGCGCGCCGGGTCCAGGGTTGGTCGGGCAGGGTGTAGCGCGACAGGGTCTCGACGCGGGCCCAGAGGCGTTCGGCGTTCAACGGCGGAAAGGACATGGCCATGCCGTTCATGCCTTGCGCGGGCGCAGGAAGCGGCCGTCGCCCGGGTTGTTGACGATGCGGCGGCCGTCATAGACCTGCTGGCCGCGGCACCACGTGCCCGCCACGCGCACGGTGAACTCGCGGCCTTCGAACGAACTCCATTGCACCGCCGACAGGCTGGTGGACGGATCGTAGGCATGGCGTTCCGGCGTCAGGATGACGATGTCGGCGTCCTTGCCGACCTCCAGCGTGCCCTTGCGGTCGTCCAGCAGGAAGTGGCGCGCGGGGTTGTCGCACAACTGGCGCACCACCATCGACGGCGAGATGCCGTGTTCCTCGCAACCGGTCCAGAAGGCCGGCAGCAGCGTTTCCAGGCCCGGGCCGCCGGACGAGTTCTTGAAGACGTTGGGGTTCTGCTTGCGCTCCAGGCCCCAACTGACGTGATCCGACGACACGAAGGTGCATTCGTCGTTGGCGATGTGGGTCCACAGCAGGTCGACCTCGGCCTTGGGGCGGATCGGCGGGTAATGCTTGGTCTTGGCGCCGAAGCGGCGCGTGTGTTCCTCGTGGTTCAGCATCAGGTACTGCACGCAGGTCTCGATGCTGGCGCGGTGGCCGTTGCGGCGGTACATGTTGCAGATCTCGAAACCGCGCGAGGTCGAGACGTGCACCGCGTGGGCGCGGGCGCCGGTCTCGGCGCCGATCTCGTAGATCAGCGCGGTGGCCAGGTTCTCGATCAGCGGCGTATGGGCGCGCATGAAGGCATCCCAGCCGGTGTCGTCGGCCTCGATCAGGCGGGCGATGTTCTTGCGCGTCATCTCCTGCATCTGGTTGTGCACGCCGCACACCAGGCCGGACGGCGCGATCAGGCGGAAGGCCTCGTAGAGGTCGTCTTCCTCGATGCGCGGGAAGCGGCCCGGGGTGGCTTCGAAGGTGGAGAACTTGAAGGCACAGACGCCGCCTTCGATCAGGCCGGCGGCGGCCGCCAGGCCGTGTTCCTTGTTCAGGGTGCCGAACAGCCCCACGTCCACGTGGCAGTCGCGCTCGACCTCGGCGATCTTGGCGTCCAGGTGCGGGCGCGAGGCGACCGGCTCGGGATCGTCGTAGGGCATGTCGACCATGACCGTGACGCCGCCGGCGGCGGCCGCGCGCGAGGCCCAGCCCAGGCCTTCCTGGTTGGCCTGGCTGCCGGAGTGCACCTGGCCGTCGACCACGCCGGGAATGATCCACTGCCCGCTGGCGTCGACGCTGTCGCGCGCCGCGGGGGGCGCGCCGATGCCGCGCGCGGCGATCCTGCCGTCCCGCACGGCCAGCCAGCCGTTTTCCACGATACCGTGCGGATCGACGATATTGCCGCGCACCACCCAATCGAAATCGCTCATGACCCCTTCCATCCAATGAAGAACTGTAGGGCAGTGTAGTAAGCGCGATTCAAAACGTCTTATGCTTATATGTGCATGGGAATTAACATCAGGTTAAGCATATGAAATTGAATCTGCGCCAGATCGAGGTCTTCCGCGCCATCATGTTGAGCGGCTCGATCAGCGGCGCTTCCAAGCTGCTGTTCGTGTCCCAGCCGGCCGTCAGCCGGCTGATCGCCTACACCGAGCAGCGCCTGGGCCTGATGCTGTTCGAGCGCATCAAGGGGCGGCTCTACCCCACGCCGGAGGCGCGTCGGCTGTTCGTCGAAGTGACCGCGCTTTACCAGAACGTGCAGCGCGTCAACGAGGTGGCCGACAACCTGGCCGAGAACCGCGAGGGCCAATTGCGCCTGGCCTGTAGCCCGAGCCTGGGCCAGTCGCTGCTGCCGCGCGCCATCGCCCGTTTTCGCCAACTGCATCCGGAAATCCGCATCGTGCTGCAGACGCAGATTCCGGCGGCGATGGAACAGTCGCTGCTGACCCAGCAGGTCGAGCTGGGCGTGGCCTACATGCCCGTGAACCATCCCAGCCTGGCGACCCGGCCGCTGTACGAGAACCGCATCGTTGCGGTGCTGCCCGCCGGCCATCCGCTGGCCGGACGCCGCCAGGTCACCGCCGCCGAACTGGCGCGCGAGCCGCTGATCGGCTACAGCGCCGACATTCCCTTCGGTATGCTGGTGCACAAGCTGTTTGGCGCCGAGGACGCGCAGCCCGAGCCGCGCATCGAGGTGCAGCAGGCGCACGTGGCCTGTGCCCTGGTGCAGGCCGGCGCCGGCGTGGCGCTGGCGGACGAGATCACCGTGGCCGGGCCGATCTGGTCGGATGTGGTGACGGTGCCGATCGCCGACACGGTCAACGCGCCGGTCAACGTGTTCCACCTGCAATTGCAGCCGCTGTCGCGGCTGGCGCAGGCCTTCATCGACGTGCTGGTGACGCTGGATCTGCCTGCCGGCGCCTGATCTTCCCCCCCCGCCGCCGCCTGGGGATATCCCTAGGTCCGTTCCGTCCCGCGATTGCCCCTTGCCCGGGGCGCGCCCCACCATTAACCCAATGTTATGAACAAGGCATAAAAGGTAATACGACATTAAAGGGATTGGTTCCTATGATGCGCTCGTCTGTCCAGCGCGCACGCCGCTGGCGCTGCTAACGCAATCGGGAAAGGAAGGGTGCAGCAATGGGAAGAATCTTGACGATGCGGGACGTCGAGGCCGCGGTCAGGGGCGGCTCGGTATTCGCCTGTGGCGGGGGCGGCTGGGCCGAGCATGGCCGCGAACTGGGATCGCTGGCCGTGACCATCGGCCGGCCCGAGCTGGTGTCGATGGACGAAGTGCCCGATGACGCCTGGATCGCCACCGCCGCCGCCATTGGCGCGCCGGGCGGCCTGACCGACTGGCAGATGCTGGGCATCGACTACGTCAAGGCGGCCGAGCGCCTGCAGGATGCGCTGGGCGAGCGCCTGTATGGCCTCATCATCGGCCAGAACGGCATGTCCAGCACGCTCAACGGCTGGCTGCCGTCGGCGGTGCTGGGCACCAAGGTGGTGGACGCGGTGGGCGATATCCGCGCCCATCCCACCGGCGACATGGGCTCGCTGGGCCTGGCCGGCAGCCCCGAGCCGATGATCCAGTGCGCCGTGGGCGGCAACCGCGCCAACAATGCCTATATGGAGCTGACCGTGCACGGCGCCACCGGCAAGGTCTCGCCGGTGCTGCGCCGCGCCGCCGACATGGCCGGCGGCTTCATCGCCAGTTGCCGCAATCCGATCCGCGCGTCCTACGTGCGGCGCCACGCCGCGCTGGGCGGCATCAGCCGCGCGCTGGCGCTGGGCGAGGCGATCCTGGCGGCGCAGCCCAAGGGCGGCAGCGCCGTGATCGATGCCATCTGCAAGGCCACGCAGGGCGAGATCATCGGCTCCGGCAAGGTGGCGCGCAACACGCTCAAGTACACCGAGGAAGCCTTCGACATCGGCACCGTCGAGATTGGCGAAGGCGCGGGCAAGCGCGTCATCCACGTCATGAACGAGCACATGGCCGTGACGGACGCGCAGGGCGAGCGCATCGCCTGCTATCCGGACGTGATCACCACGCTGGACGCCGACGGCAATCCGGTCAGCGCCGGCAAGCTGCGCGAGGGCCTGCAGGTGTCCATCCTGCACGTGTCCAAGCAGCACATCCCGCTGTCATCGAGTGTCACCGACGCGTCGGTCTACCCCATCGTCGAGAAGGCACTGGGCATGGACTTCACCGGCTACGCGCTGGGCGGAGTCGGCAAGAAGGACATCGACCGCATCGACACGATGGCGACGCGGGTTTGAAAGGCAACACATAACAGCCCCGGACACGGGGCGAATCAACGGGAACGTCAATGAAAAACATCGCAATCAACCCGGGCGCGGGGATGGCGGGGGGCAATGCCGCCCACGCGGGCGCCGACGAGCACAAGGGCGCCAAGAAGGCGGTCATCGCCGCCTCCATCGGCAACGCGCTGGAGTGGTACGACTTTTCGGTCTACGCGCTATTCGCGGTGTATATCGGGCAGAACTTCTTCCACAATGCCGATCCGACGGTGCAACTGATGGCCTCGTTCCTGGCCTTCGGGCTGGGCTTCGTGGTGCGGCCGCTGGGCGCGCTGGTGCTGGGGGCCTATGGCGACCGCGCCGGCCGCAAGGCGGCGCTGACCATGACCATCATGCTGATGGCGCTGGGCACGCTGCTGATCGCCATCGCGCCGCCGTACGCCGCCATCGGCGTGGGCGCGCCGTTGCTGATCGTCTGCGGCCGCATGCTGCAGGGGTTCTCGGCCGGCGGCGAAGTGGGCGGCGCCACCGCCTTCCTGGTCGAGCACGCGCCTGCCGGCAAGCGTGGCCAGTATGCCTCGTGGCTGCAGGCCAGCATGGGCATCTCCAACCTGCTGGGCGCGCTGGTCGCCACGCTGGTCACGACGCTGCTGACGGAAGACCAGGTGGGCGAATGGGGCTGGCGCATTCCGTTCATCGTCGGCCTGTCGATCGCGCCGGTGGGCCTGTGGATGCGCCGCACGCTGGACGAGACGCCGCATTTCCGCGAGGAACAGCAGCGCCAGGCCGCCAGCGGCAAGCCCGTCAAGGCGCCGCTGTTGAGCGTGCTGCGCGATTATCCGCGCGAGCTGTTCACCGGCCTGTGCATGTCGGTGCTGTGGGCCATCGGTCCCTACGCGCTGATCATCTTCATGCCGATCTACGTGCAAAAGAGCATGGGTTTCACCAGCTCTCAGGCCTTCCTGGGCGCGCTGATCGGCAACCTTTTCCTGATCGGCGGCTGCTTCTTCTCGGGCACGCTGTCCGACCGCTACGGCCGCCGCGCCGTGCTGCGCGCCTCGGCGCTGTTGCTGCTGATCGCGGTGTATCCGCTGATGATGTGGCTGCAGGCCAACCATACGCAGCTCGCGCTGATCGTGGTGCAGTCGTCGTTCTGCCTGCTGGTGGCGCTGTACGTCGGCACCGCGCCGTCGGCGCTGTCGGAGGTGTTCCCGACGGCGGTGCGCTCGTCCGGCATGTCCCTGGCCTACAACACCGCGGTGACGGTGCTGGGCGGCTTCGCGCCGGCCATCCTGACCTGGATCACCTACACCACCGGCGTGGCCTTCGCGCCGGCGCTGTATGTGATGGGCGCCTGCGTGGTGGCGCTGGTGGCCTTGACCGTGCTGCCGCAGAAGAACCACGCCTGAGGCCGACGCGCCGGGCGCGGCCGTGGATGCCGTGGCCGCGCGCTGCCCGGGGCGTGGGGGAGCAGGCTGCCGCCTTCGCCGCGTGGGCCGCGGACAGTGCGCTTTCCGCTGGAACACTGTGTTGCGCCGTGGGGTGCCCGCGACGCGGCCGGCGGGCGTTTGCTTGCGGGCGATTTGCGCTACATTTGCCCGACGCGCGCGGGGCGCCAGCCAGGCGTCCCGCCTGTCACGATCGTCATCCCTTACCGCCACCGGATCTCCAGGAGCTCCCCCGCATGTCCTCCCTCGACGCGTTCGCCATCACCCGGAAATGGCCCGCCCAGCATCCCGACCGCATCCAGTTGTATTCGCTGCCCACGCCCAACGGCGTCAAGGTGTCGATCCTGCTGGAAGAGCTGGGCCTGCCCTATGAGCCGCATCGGGTCAGTTTCGACTCGCAGGACCAGTTCTCGCCGGAATTCCTGTCGCTCAGCCCGAACAACAAGATCCCGGCCATCCTCGACCCCAACGGCCCGGACGGCAAGCCGCTGGCGCTGTTCGAGTCCGGCGCCATCCTGGTGTACCTGGCCAGCAAGACCGGCCAGTTCATCCCGGCCGACACCGCCGGCCGCTACGAGACCCTGCAATGGGTGATGTTCCAGATGGGTGGCATCGGTCCGATGTTCGGCCAGTTGGGCTTCTTCCACAAGTTCGCCGGCAAGGACTACGAGGACAAGCGTCCGCGCGACCGCTACGTGGCCGAATCCAAGCGCCTGCTGGGCGTGCTGGACAAGCGCCTGGAAGGGCGCGACTGGGTCATGGGCGAGCAATACACCATTGCCGATATCGCCATCCTGCCGTGGGTGCGCAACCTGGTCGGTTTCTATGGCGCCGGCGATCTGGTCGAGTTCTCGCAGTTCAAGAACGTCGCCCGCGTGCTGGAGGCCTTCGTGGCGCGTCCGGCGGTGGTCAAGGGTCTGACGATCCCGGGCTGAGGGTGGTCATTGGCGCGGGTCGGCGCGGCCGCCAGGGTCCGCCGCTCCCGCCCCAAATCTGACCGCTTCCCGATTCTTGCCCTGTTAATGAGTCGGAGGACGCGCCGTGGTTTGCGCCCCGTCAAACAACCCCGATCCTTTCATGCTTTTCGGTAATATGGTTATTACTGAAAGGCGTAAGCTGCCTCCATAAGCTGGACGACGCAGTACGAACCCCCGACGTGCGCGCTGCCCGGCACGCAACGGAGGGTCAGAATGAAGCATTTCGGGATCAAGGCGGTGGCGCTGGTAGCGCTGCTGGGAATAGGCGGCGGCATCGGCGGCGCCCACCTGTTGACCGCCATCCGCAAGACGGACGCCACCGCCGCCGTCGATCCGCAGGATCGCCGGCTGGCCGAAGCCGGCGCCTACCTCGCGCGCACCGCCGACTGTGTCGCCTGTCACAGCGTGCCGGGCGACAAGCCCTTCGCGGGCGGCCTGGCGATGCAGACGCCGGTCGGCACTATCTACTCTTCCAATATCACGCCCGACAAGGCCAGCGGCATCGGCGCCTACAGCTACGCCGATTTCAAGAACGCGGTGCAGTACGGCATCCGCAAGGACGGCGCGGCGCTCTATCCGGCCATGCCGTATCCGTCGTACGCCATCATGCCCGACCGCGACATCCAGTCGCTCTATGCCTACTTCATGTCGCAGGTCGAACCCGTGGAGAAACCCAGCGCCGACTCCACCATCCCGTGGCCCCTGAACATGCGCTGGCCCATGGCCTGGTGGCAACTGCTGTTCGCCGGCAAGCGCGACTTCGCCGCGCCAGCGGGGGCCGACGAGCAGATCAGGCGCGGCGCCTACCTGGTGGAAGGCCCGGGCCACTGCGGCGCCTGCCACACGCCGCGCGGCCTGGCCTACCAGGAAAAGGCGCTGTCCATGGCCGACGGCGACGCCTTCCTGTCGGGCGCCGTGATCGACGGCTGGCGCGCCAAGAGCCTGCGCGGCGAGGCCCGCGGCCTGGCCTCCTGGAGCGCGGCCGACATCGCCCTGTTCCTGAAGACCGGCCGCACCGACCGGGTGGCGGTGTTCGGCGCCATGGCCGACGTGGTCGAGCACAGCACGCGCTATTTCACCGACGACGACCTGGCCAGCATCGCCGCTTACCTGAAGCAGTTGCCGCCGGTGCCCGGCAAGGCGCCGGTGTTCCCGGCCAAGGCGGACGACACCACGGCGTCGCTGCTGGCCGGCCGCTACGACTCGCGCGGCGCGGTGATCTACATGGAGCATTGCGTCATCTGCCACCGCGCCGATGGCCAGGGCATGCCGCGCATCTTCCCGGCCCTGGCGGGCAACTCGGCCATCTTCGCGCAGAACCCCCAGTCCATCATCCAGATCACGCTGGAAGGCGGCAGGATGCCCGCCAATGGCCATGACGCCATGGCCTTTGCGATGCCGCGCTTCAACCACCTGAGCGACCAGGACATCACCGACGTCATCAACTTCATCCGCACGGCCTGGACCAACCAGGCGCCGCCGATCGCCAGCGACGAGGTCGCGCACATCCGTGGTTTCCTGGCCAGCAAGAAGCCGAACATCGTGTCGGGAGGCAAGCATGAGTAAGCTCTACAAGATCGCCGCCGCGGTGGCGCTGGTGGCCGGGGGCGGCCTGGCGGCGCTGGCGGCGCCGCCGGCGCCGCCCGGCGAAACCAGGACTTTCGCCGTGCTCGACAAGGACGGCAAGCGGCTGCCCGACTACACCATTCCGTCCGACACCCTGATCGACAAGGCGCCCAACGCCGAGCAGATCCGCTACGGCCAGCGCCTGCTCAACGAGACCCGCCGGCTGCTGCCGGACAATACCGGCGCCAGCCTCAATTGCAGTAGCTGCCATGTACAGCAGGGCAAGAAGCCGCTGGGCGCGCCCTACATCAATTCGGTCAATGCGTTCCCGCAGTTCAATCCGCGCGCGGGCCGCGAAGTGACGCTGGCGGACCGCATCAACGGCTGTTTCCAACGCTCGATGAACGGCAAGCCGCTGGACAAGGAGTCGCCGGAAATGCTGGCGATGCTGGCCTACATGAAGTGGCTGGCGCAGGACGTGCCGCACGGCGCCCAGGTGCAGATCAAGAATGCCTGGCCCATCGACACCAAGCTGGTGCCCGATGCGGCGCGCGGCAAGACCCTGTACGCGGCGCAATGCGCCGCCTGCCACGGCGCCAATGGCGAAGGCAAGCGCGACGGCGCCGGCAACATCGTGTTCCCGCCGTTGTGGGGCGAGGAATCGTTCAACATCGGCGCCGGACTGGCCCGCACCTACAAGGCGGCGGCCTTCATCCGCAACAGCATGCCGATGGGCGTGAATACCCATGGCAACTGGGGCGAGGGCAAGGTGCTGTCCGACCAGGACGCGGTCGACGTGGCCGAGTACTTCACCCACATGCCGCGGCCGGACTTTCCGCCCAAGGACAAGGACTGGCCGGACGGCAAGAAGCCCAAGGACGCGCGCTATTGAGCAACCGAGCCGGACGCGCGGGCCTGTCCCGTCCGGGGCGGCCCGGATCCGGGCAGGGGGATGGCGCGCTCCACGCCCTACAATCGGCGAGTCTTCCCTCGTGATCGTCCCGGGCCCGCCATGGAACTGCGCCAGCTTCGTTATTTCGTTCGCGTCGTCGAAGCCGGCAGCATCGGCCGCGCGGCCATGTCGCTGGGCATGGTGACGTCGGCGCTCAGCCAGCAGATCAGCCGGCTCGAAGGCGAGCTGGCCACCCGGCTGCTGCAACGCAGCGCCAGCGGCGTGGTGCCCACCGATGCCGGGCTGGCGTTTTTCCGCCAGGCACAGCTCGCGCTGCGCCATGCCGACGACGCCGTCCATGCCGCGCAGCAGGCGCGCCTGGCCGGCCACGTCAGCGTCGGCCTGTCGTCCACGACCGCCTCCATCCTGGGGGCGCCGTTCGTGCAGGCCATGAACGCGCGCTATCCGGACATCCGCCTGCACCTGGTCGAGGCGTTGTCGGGCCACTTGGCCGACATGCTCAACGGCCGCCAGCTCGACCTGGCCATCGTGTTCCATGCCGAAGCGGCGCGCCGCTGGAGCGTGACGCCGCTGCTGGACGAGCCCCTGTACCTGTGCGCCGGGCGCGGCATGACGGGCCTGCCCGCCGGCCCCGCCACCCGCCTGGAGGAGATCGCGGGCCTGCCGCTGGTGCTGCCCAGCGGCCGCCACGGGCTGCGCGCCCTGGTCAGCCGGGGATTCCAGCAGCGCGGGTTGACGCCCCGCGTGGTGGCCGAAGTCGATGGCCTGGCCTTGTTGATGGAGGTGGTGCAACTGGGCTACGCCGCCACCATCCAGCCCAGTTCCGCCACCGCCCGCATCGCGCCGGGGCAGTTGGCCATGGCGCGGATCGACGACGCCGACCTGTTCCGGCCCAACCTGCTGGCCAGCCTGTCGGACGACGAATTGTCGCCGGCGGCGCTGGCCGCGCGGCTGGTGCTGGCCGACGTCTCGCGCACCCTGGCGCGCGACGGAAAATGGGCGGTGACCGCGCTGCATGCGTCTTGAGCGGGCGGCGCGTGCTGCCCATGAGCGGTACTCACACAGTGGCGGAATACCGCCCTTCACGAATCATGAAGACCCGTTGACGGCGCGCTGATATCGCGGCGCGCGGCGCCGGCCTACAGTCCGTTCCTTGATCCGGGAACGATGACATGGTCGATGTATTGGTGATAGGCGGAGGCAACGCGGCGCTGTGCGCGGCCCTGATGGCGCGCGAGGCGGGCGCCAGCGTGTTGCTGCTGGAGGCCGCGCCGCGCGAATGGCGCGGCGGCAATTCGCAGCACACGCGCAACCTGCGCTGCATGCACGACGCGCCGCAGGACGTGCTGGTGGACGCCTATCCGGAAGAGGAATACTGGCAGGACCTGCTAAAGGTCACCGGCGGCCAGACCGACGAGAAACTGGCGCGGCTGGTGATCCGCGAATCCGCCACCTGTCGCGACTGGATGCGGCGCCATGGCGTCAATTTCCAGCCGCCGCTGTCGGGCGCGCTGCACGTGGCCCGCACCAACGCCTTCTTCATGGGCGGCGGCAAGGCGCTGGTCAATGCCTATTACCGCAGCGCCGAGGCCCTGGGCGTGCGCATCCGCTACGACGCGCCGGTGGACGCGCTGGAACTGCAGGACGGCCGCTTCAAGGCCGCCCGCATCGGCGCCGAGCGCATCGAGGCGCGCGCCTGCGTGCTGGCGGCGGGCGGCTTCGAGTCCAACCGTGACTGGCTGCGCGAGGCCTGGGGCCGCAACGAGCGCGGCGAATGGCCGGCCGACAATTTCCTCATCCGCGGCACCCGCTACAACCAGGGCGTGCTGCTCAAGTTCATGCTGGACGCCGGCGCCGACCGCATCGGCGATCCGTCGCAGTCGCATTGCGTGGCCATCGACGCGCGCGCGCCGCTGTACGACGGCGGCATCTGCACCCGCATCGACTGCGTCTCGCTGGGCGTGGTGGTCAACCGCGACGCGCAACGCTTCTACGACGAGGGCGAGGATTTCTGGCCCAAGCGCTACGCCATCTGGGGCCGCCTGACGGCCATGCAGCCGGGGCAGATCGCCTACTCCATCATCGACGCCAAGGCCGTGGGCCGTTTCATGCCGCCGGTGTTTCCCGGCGTCACCGCCGATTCCGTGGCGGAACTGGGGCGGCGACTGGGACTGGACCCGGTGGCGTTCGAGCACACCATCCGCGCATACAACCAGGCCTGTAGGACCGGCACCTTCGACCATACGACACTGGACGACTGCCGCACCGAGGGCCTGGCGCCCGCCAAGACCCACTGGGCCCGGCCCATCGACACCGCGCCGTTCTACGGCTACGCGCTGCGGCCCGGCATCACCTTCACCTATCTGGGCCTGAAGGTGGACGAGACCGCCGCGGTCCGCTTCAACGGCGTTCCCAGCGACAACCTGTTCGTGGCCGGCGAGATGATGGCGGGCAACGTGCTGGGCAAGGGCTACACGGCGGGCGTCGGCATGTCCATCGGCACCGCGTTCGGCCGGATTGCCGGCACGCGCGCCGCGGCCGCCGCGCGCCAATCGCATCACGCAGGAGCACAGCATGCGGCAGCTTGAAACCCTGGCCCGCGAGGCCCAATCGTTCCCGCAGGCCGCGCCGGCGATGGTCGAACAGCCGGTGCGCTGGCATGGCCGTGGCGCCGCGCTCAGCACCGACGAAGCCGAAGTGGCGCGCGTCATGCAGATCTGCAATGCCTGCCGCTATTGCGAAGGCTTTTGCGCCGTCTTCCCGGCCATGACCCGGCGCCTGGAATTCGGCAAGGCCGATCTGAACTACCTGGCCAACCTGTGTCACAACTGCGGCGCCTGTCTGCACGCCTGTCAGTACGCGCCGCCGCACGAGTTCGCGGTGAACGTGCCGCAGGCCATGGCCAAGGTGCGGCTGCAGACCTACACCGAGTACGCGTTTCCGGCCGTGCTGGGCAAACTGTACCGGCGCAACGGGCTGGCGCTGTCGCTGGCCACGGCGGCGGGACTGGCATTGTTTCTGGCATTGACGGTGATGCTGACGGGCGGGCTGTTCCACGCGCCCATGGCGGGCAATTTCTATGCGGTGTTCCCGCACAACACGTTGGCGCTGATGTTCGGCGCGGTGTTCGGCTTCGCCATGCTGGCGTTGGGCATCGGCGCGGCGCGCTTCTGGCGCGACGTCAGCCCAGGCGCGGCCAGCGGCGCGGCGGTGGCCGAGGCCGCGCATGATGCGCTGCGCCTGCGCTACCTGGACGGCGGCCATGGCAAGGGCTGCAACAACGCCGATGATGCGTTCACCCTGTGGCGCCGGCGCTTCCACCATTTCACGTTCTACGGCTTCATGCTGTGCTTTGCCGCGACCTGCGTGGCCACGCTGTATCACTACCTGCTGGGGCAGCAGGCGCCGTATCCGTTCTGGAGCGCGCCGGTGCTGCTGGGCACGGCGGGCGGCATCGGCCTGTTGATCGGGCCGGCGGGCCTGCTGTGGCTGAACCTGAAGCGCCATCCGCTGCAGGGCGACGCGGCGCAGAAGCCGATGGACCGGGGTTTCATCGCCTTGCTGCTGCTGACCAGCGCCACCGGCCTGGCGCTGCTGGCCGGCCGCGATACCGGCGCCATGGCCCTGCTGCTGGCAGTGCACCTGGGCGTGGTGATGGCGCTGTTCCTGACCTTGCCCTACGGCAAATTCGCCCATGGCATCTATCGCTCGGCCGCGCTGTTGAAGTGGTCGATCGAGAAGCGGCAGCCCGACAAGTTGCAGTTGGGCGCCGATTGAGCCGCGGAGCGGCCGCCCGCCGGCCGCTCCGCGCATGACGGCGTCCTCGAAGACGCCGCGATCCCAATATTCCCCAGGAGACTTGCATGATCCCTCATCGCCTTGCCCGCGCGGCATTCGCCGCCGCCTGTCTGCTGCCGGCGCTGCCGGCCGCGCACGCGCAGACCTTTCCCGCCAAGCCCATCACGCTGGTCGTGCCGCATTCGGCCGGCGGCACCTCCGACATCCTGGCGCGCACGGTGGCGGCCGAGGCGGCGAAGACGCTGGGGCAGACCATCGTGATCGACAACAAGGGCGGCGCCAACGGCACCATCGCCGCCAAGCAGGTGGCATCGGCCGCGCCCGACGGCTATACGCTGCTGCTGGCGACCGCCAGCACGCACGGCATCAACCCGTCGCTGTATTCGCGCATCTCGTATGACGCGGTCAAGGACTTCGCGCCGATCACGCTGCTGGCCACCGTGCCCAACGTGCTGGTGGTCGGTCCCAACGTGAAGGCCGCGACCGTGTCCGACCTGATCGCCTACGTCAAGGCGCAGGGCGATCGCAGCAACATGGGTTCTGCCGGGGCGGGGACGCCGGGCCACCTGGCCGGCGAGATGTTCAAACGGGCCGCCGGCCTGCAGTTCACGCATGTGCCGTACAAGGGCGGCAGTCCGGCCATCACCGACCTGATCGGCGGTCAGATCGACTTCATGTTCACCACCATTCCGGGCGTGCTGCCGCACGTCAAGGCGGGCACGCTGCGCGCGCTGGCGGTGACCTCGCCGCAGCGCTCGCCGGCATTGCCCGAGATTCCGACCATGGCGGAGTCGGGCCTGGCGGGGTTCCAGGCGCTGTCGTGGCACGGCGTGGTGGCGCCGGCGGGCACGCCGGACGCGGTCGTGGCGCGCTTGAACGAAGCCTTGGGCGGGGCCTTGGCCGCGCCGACGGTCCGGCAGCGCCTGATGGAAGAGGGGGCGCAGGCATCGACCCTGCATACGGCCGCATTCGGCGCGTTCATCGACCGGGAGATCGCGGCCTGGGCGCAGGCCGTGAAGGATTCCGGCGCCACCGCGAACTGAGCGCGTTGCGCGGCGGCGCCCCGCCTCAGCGGTGAGGCTTCAACCCGCCTGGTAGGCGTCGCACAGGGCCAGGTATTCGTCGCCGCTGATCGCCAGCGCCATGGCCGGGATCAGCACGCGCTTGCGATCCGGCAGCGAGGTCTTAAGCTGGATCTGGCGGCCGATCGGAATGCCGACGTAGGTCTGGTTGACGTAGGTGTTCTCGTTGATGGCGCGCCACGGGATGAGCGTGCCGTCCGTCACGCGCAGGCCTTCGCGGGTGAAGGTGATGACGGGCTTGGGGGCGCCGAACGCGCGCATCAGGCAGCGGATCACCAGCCACACGCCGATGGCCGCGATGGCGGCGAAGAACGCCATGCCGCCCAGATTGCCGCGGGCGCGCGCGGCCAGCGCGCCGAATGCCACCGCGGCCACTGTCCAGATGACGGCGCCAGCGATGAGGCGGTTGCGCGAGTGGTACACCGGGCGATCGGCCAGGGTCTGGGCTTGGTGCGAGGTGGAGCTGTAGATTTCCATGTCTGGGTTGAAGGGCTAAGGGTGAATGGCCGCCAGGTGGGCGGGCGTTGGAATCAGGCGGGCAGGTAATGCCGCAGGCAGGCCAGCAGCACCGGCTCGTTGTCGATGCCGGAGCGGTCGACCTTGTGGGTCTTGCCGCGCGCGACGATGATCAGCGTCTCGTCGGTCTCCATGCCTTCGCTGTCGGATTGCGTGCGGATGGTGTCGATGCTGGCCCACGGGATCGGCCGGCCCTTGTGGACCAGGCCGGCCGCGTTCATGCCCAGCGAGCCGAAGGAGACGGTGGCGCCGGCATCGATGCGGCGCCGGACGTCGGCTTCGAGATGGCCGCCCACGCGCGCGTCCAGCAGGTCGAGCAATGCGTCGGCATGGTCCCAGATCGCCAGCCGCAGCCGCACGCGCCGGCCATTGCCGAGCGTCAGCAGCAGGTGATCGCGGTTGTGCCGATGGCGCATCGAAGCGACGTCGCCGTAGGGCACCGTGAGCGCGCCCAGATGCAGCGCCCGCTCATCCAGCGTCAGCGTGGCGGGCGCGCGCCACCAGGCGACCAGGTCCGAGCCGCGCCACAACAGGTAGCCCACGGTCGGCAGGGTCAGGAAGAAGATCAGCCACATGGCGCGATAACGCAGCATCTCGACCAGCAGCCGGCGCGGCAGCAGCCAGATGTCGACGGTGGCCAGCAGTTGCGCGGCGAACAGGTAGAGCAGCGCAGCCGCGCCGAGGTAGCAGCCAAGCGCGTAGCGCGGCAGGATGCGAGGAAAGGAAGCCGTCATGCGAGCAGCGGGCCGCGACGCGGCACCGTCCTGAACTTTGAAGGCTTGGCACTCTAAGGCGATGTCCGGCGGGCCGGGGTTTCCATCTGTATCAATATCGCGTATTTCATGTCGCCACCGGCTTGCCCGGCCCAGGCGCGGAGCGGTTCAAAAGAACTCGCCCCGCCGCACCGCCAGCGCCGCCGCCGCCGCGCGCGTTTCCACGCCAAGCTTGACGTAGAGGTGTTCCAGGTGTTTGTTCACCGTCCGTGGCGCCATGCCCAGGATCTCGGCGATATCCCGATTGGTCTTGCCCTTGGCCAACCAGCGCAGCACATCGGCCTCGCGCGGCGTCAGGCCGTAGGCCGCGGCCAACGGCGCCGTCTCCTGCAATAGCAGCAAGGTCTCGCCGCTACGGCGCGATGCCGACAGACTCAGGGTCAGGCGTCCCCCCGCGCGGGTGATCACCAGGGGTTCAGCCGCCGGCCCGGCCGCCAGATTGCCCGCCACCCAATCCGCCAAGGGCGCCGGCAGCTCCGTCGCATCCTCGGCGCAACCGAAATACGCCGCCAGCCAGAGCCGCGCCTTGCCGGTCTTCCAGATCGGCAGCCCGCGAGCGTCCAGCGCCACCACCGCTCGCGCCGCCGCATCGATCGCGTCAAAGGCCGCCGACAGGCTGCGCGCATTGCGCAAATGCGTCTGCAGCCTGGCCACCACCACATCCGGATCCAGCGGCTTGGTCACGTAATCCACGCCGCCCACCCGAAACCCCTTCAACACGTGCTCGGGCTCGGTCAGGCCCGTCATGAACACCACCGGCACTTCTCCGGCCGCCGGATGCGCTTTCAGGCGCGCGCAGGTCTCGAACCCGTCCATTCCCGGCATCACCGCGTCGAGCAGCACGATGTCCGGCACCACGAAATCCACCCGTTCTATGGCCGACTGGCCGTCGGTTGCCACCAGCACCTGATACCCCGCTTCATCCAATGCGGTGGAGAGCATTTTCAGATTGTCCGGGGCGTCATCGACCAGCATGACGAGGTTCTTATCGGGCGTGGGCATGGTGACGCTGTACATGGTGTTTAAGCACTTGATTGAATTCGCTCAGTTGAAATTCGCCGGCCAGCATCCGCAGATGCGCCGTCAAATCCCGCGCTTCGGTCCGGCGGCCCTGTATTTCTTCCAGCTTCGCCTGTATGCCCTTGATGTAGCCCATGGCCCCCAGCTCCAGCAGCGCTTCGGCATCCTCGCGCTCCAGCGCCACCCGGTGCAGATCCCCTGCCGGCAGGGCCGCTTCCACCTGCGCCACCTGCCAGTCCAGCCTGAGCAGACGGCCCAACTGGCTCAGCAGGTCCTCGTATATCACGGGCTTGGCAATGAACGCGTCATGCCCGCTCTGCGTCGGATCTTTCGGATCCAGCCCCAGGATATTGGCCGACAGCATCACAATCGGCACGGCCACGCCTTCATCCCGCAAGCGCCGCAGCGCCTCCCATCCGGTCATCTCCGGCATCGAGACGTCCATCAATATCAGGGCCGGCCGCAGCGTATGCACGCAGGCCAGGCAGGCCGCGCCATGCGGCGCTTCGTGCACCTCGAAGCCCAGGGGCTCGAGCAGGTCGCGGACCAGCCGCCGCTGTGACGGCTGGTCGTCCACCGTCAGGATCCGCAGCCGCTCGCCGCGATAACCCACCACCAGTCCCGACGGCCGGGCGTCGCTGCGGGGCGAGCGCACTTCCGGCAGAAACAGCTTGAGCGTGAACACACTGCCGCGGCCGACGGCGCTGCGCACCGTCAGCTCGCCGCCCATGATGCCGGTCAGCATGCGGCAGATGGTCAGGCCCAGGCCCGTGCCGGATTCCGCCTCTTCCGCCGCCGCCCAACTGCGCTCGAAGGGCAGAAAGATGCGTTCCAGATCCTCGGCCGGTATGCCTCGTCCACTGTCCTGCACTTCGAACAGCACCATGTCCGCGGCAGACTTCACGCGCATCGACACCTGCCCGGCCGAGGTGAATTTCAGCGCGTTGCTCAGCAGGTTGATCAGGATCTGCCGCAGCCGCTTCTCGTCGATATGCACGATGGAAGGCAGTTCCGTCGCCTCATAGCGGAAGGCCAGCCCTTTGAGGGCGCTTTGCGGCCGGAACATCTGCACGATCTGCTCCAGAAACTCCGGCAGGCGCAGTTCGCTGTTCTCCAGCCGCAGCCTGCCCGCCTCGATGCGCGCGATGTCCAGCAGGCCATCGATCAGGCCGATCAAATGCTTGCCGCTGCGATGAATCACGTCGATGGCCTCGCGCCGCGCGGGCGGCAAGCCCGGGTCGCGCTGCAGAATCTGCGCATAGCCCATCATGCTGTTCAGCGGCGCGCGCAATTCATGGCTCAGGCCGCCCATGAAGCGGCTCTTGGCCAGATTGGCGCTTTCAGCCGCTTCCTTGGCCTGCTGCAACTGCGCGTCGGTCTGTTTGTGCGCCTCGATCTCGCGCAGCAGCAAATGCGTCTGGCGATCCGATTCCTCTTGCGCCACGCGCCGGCTTTCATGGGCCAGCACCAGCCACCAGGCCAACACGCCGCCGATCAGCAACAACGCGGCGTAGAGTTTTAAGAAGGTGGGCCGCAAGCCCGAGGGGTCCAGGCCGGCCCGCATGTGGCTGGCGTACTCCTGGTAGTAGATCAGGCCCAGGATGCCCGCCAGCAGCGTCCCCATCCCCGCCACGATCAAGAGGTAGTGGCCCAGGCGGCTATGCAGCAGCGGCGTGACCCGCGCCGGCAACAGTCGGCCCAGGACCGCCTGCACCTGGTCCTTCAGCCGTCCCTGCTGCTTGCAGCGATCCTGGCAGCGGGCATCCAGCGTGCAGCACAAGGAACAGATGGGCCCGTTGTAGGCCGGGCAGTGCGCCATGTCGGGCTGTTCAAAACGGTTGGCGCAGATCACGCAGACATGATCCGAACCCGCCACGTCGACCGGCTTGCGCGCCAGGTTGTAGCGTCCCCGCGTGCGCCAGGCGATGACAGGCGCGCAGACGAACGCCGCCAGCAACGCCACAAAAGGCGACAATGCCTGCGCCAGCGCGCCCGCCGTGCCGGGGAACACGCCGGCGAAAGCCAGCAGGCCCAGCGTCATGGCGATCAGCATGCTGCCCACGCCGACCGGATTGATGTCGTACAAATAGGCGCGGCGGAACTCGATCCGCTTTGGCGACAGTCCCAGGGGCTTGTTGATCACCAGGTCGGCCACCAGCGCGCCGATCCAGGCCAGCGCAACGTGCGAGAACACCGCCAGCACATGCTCCAGCGCGCCAAACACGCCCATCTCCATCAGGACCACGGCGATCAGCACGTTGAACACCAGCCACACCACCCGGCCCGGATGGCTGTGCGTGATGCGGGCAAAGAAGTTGGACCAGGCCAGCGAGCCGGCATAGGCATTGGTCACATTGATCTTGACCTGCGAGACCACCACAAAAGCGGTGACCAGCGCCAGCGCCAGGCCGGGATCGCTGACGACATAGGTGTAGGCCGCCAGATACATGTGGGTCGGGTCGCCGGCCTTGTCGGCTGGCGCGCCCCGGGACAGCGCCAGCCAGGCCAGGAAGGCGCCGCCCAGAATCTTGGCCGCGCCCGGCAGGATCCAGCCCGGGCCCGCGCAGACCAGGGCGAGCCACCAGCGCCGGCGATTGGCCGCCGTGCGTTCGGGCAGAAAGCGCAGGAAGTCGACCTGTTCGCCGATCTGCGTCACCAGCGAAGCGGCCACCGCCACCGCCGAGCCGAACATCAGCAGATTGAAACCGCCGCCCCGGCCGTCATGGCCCGGGAACCGCAGGAACTCCTGCAACGTGCCCGGGTCGCGGAAGGCGACGAAGGCATAGGGCAGGAGCAGCAGCACCAGCCATATCGGCTGAGTCCATGACTGCAGCCGGCTGATGAAGGTGATGCCATAGGCCACCATGGGCAGGATGACCACGGCGCACAGGAGGTAGCCGATGGACAGCGGCAGGCCGGTGGCCAGCTCGATGGCCAGCGCCATGATGGCCGCCTCCAGCGCAAAGAAGATGAAGGTGAATGAGGCGTAGATCAGCGAGGTGATGGTCGAGCCGATATAGCCGAAGCCGGCCCCCCGCGTCAGCAGGTCCATGTCCAGGCCATGGCGCGCCGCGTAATAGGCGATCGGCAGGCCGGTCAGAAAGGTGACCAGGGCCACGGCGATGATGGCCCAGAAGGCATTGATGAACCCATAGTTCAGCGCCAGCGCGCCGCCGATGGCTTCCAGCGCCAGGAAGGACACCGCGCCCAGGGCGGTATTGGCGACGCGGAATTCCGACCATTTGCGAAACGACACCGGCGTGAAACGCAGGGCATAGTCTTCCAGCGTCTCATTGGCGACCCAGGTGTTGTAGTCACGGCGGATCTTGACGATGCGTTGGGGCGCGCTGGCGGACAAGTCGGGCTCCGGGGGGGGGTAGGGGATACGTCATTGAACGTAGTTGCCGTTGTAACGCCCGGGGGCGGGCCTGCCTGTACGTCAATCAACGTATGTTGCGCTGCGTCATGGGCTCCTAGTATGCCTTCACCCGCCGGGCCGCGGCATGCGCCGCGCATGCTCGGTTTCCCTGGTCGTGATCCATTGAGGAGTCATCGATGTCTGGCAAACCCCCTTTTGACACCGCGCCGGAACTGCCCTCGCGCCGGCGCCTGGCCCTGGCTTTTGCCTCCCTGCCGTTGTTGGGCATACCGGCCCTGTCGCGCGCGGCCGCCCCGGCCACCTCGGCCATCAACAGCACTGGCCTGGCCATTACCGACACCGAAGTCACGGTGGGCCAGTTGCACTCGGCGACCGGCACCATGGCCATCAGCGAAACGGGGTCGATTCAATCCGAGCGCCTGGCCATCGAGCAGATCAATGCCATGGGCGGCATTCTGGGCCGCAAGATCAAGATCATCCAGGAAGACGGCGCCTCCGATTGGCCGACCTTTGCCGAGAAGGCGCGAAAACTGCTGGTCAGCGACAAGGTCGCCACCGTGTTCGGCTGCTGGACCTCGGCCTCGCGCAAGGCGGTGCTGCCGGTGTTCGAGAAGGAAAACGGCCTGCTCTACTATCCGACCTTCTATGAAGGCCTGGAGCAGTCCAAGAACGTCTTCTACACCGGCCAGGAGGCCACGCAGCAGATCCTGTCCAGCCTGGACTGGCTGGCGCGCGAGAAGAAGGCGCGCTCCTTCTACCTGATCGGCTCCGACTACATCTGGCCGCGCACCTCCAACAAGATCGCCCGCAAGCATATCGAGAACGTGCTCAAGGGCGAAGTGGTGGGCGAGGAATACTACCCGCTGGGCCACACGCAGTTCGGTTCGCTGATCAACAAGATCAAACTGAAAAAGCCCGACGTCGTCTTCGCCGTGGTGGTGGGCGGCAGCAATGTGTCGTTCTACAAGCAGCTCAAGGCGGCCGGCGTCACCAGCGGCAAGCAAAAACTCCTGACCATCTCGGTGACCGAAGATGAACTGCTGGGCATCGGCGGGGAAAACGCCGAGGGCTTCTGGTCCTGCATGAAGTATTTCCAGAGCCTGGACAACGCCAACAACAAGAAATTCGTCGAGGCGTTCAAGGCCAGGTACGGCGCCAATGCCGTGATCGGCGACGTGACCCAGGCGGCCTACCTGGGCCCCTGGCTGTGGAAGATGGCGGTGGAGAAGGCCGGCAGCTTCGATGTCGACAAGGTGGTCGCCGCCTCGGCCGGGCTGGAGTTCAAGGAAGCGCCCGAAGGCTACGTCAAGATCGATCCCAATCATCACCTGTGGAGCAAGACCCGCATCGGCCAGATCCGCAAGGACGGCCAGTTCGACGTGATCTTCGAAACCCCGGAACTGATCAAGCCCGATCCCTTCCCCAAGGGTTATCAGTAATCCCCTCGATCCGGGCGCCGCGCGCGGCGCCCTTGCCACTGCCGGGAGCCATCCATGGAATCCTTCTCCGATCTCGGGGCCATCCTGCTGATGCAGGGCTTCAACGGTCTATCGGTCTTCAGCGTGTTGCTGCTGATGGCCTTGGGCCTGGCGATCATCTTCGGCCAGATGGGCGTCATCAACATGGCCCATGGCGAGTTCCTGGCGGTGGGCGCCTATTGCACTTACCTCTGTTCCGAGCTGGTGCAGCAATACGCGCCCGGCCTGATGCCGGCCTATTTCTTCATCGCCATCCTGCTGGCCTTTGCCGTGACCTTCGGCCTGGGCTGGCTGGTCGAGTGGTTGATGATCCGCCATCTCTACCGCCGGCCGCTGGACACGCTGCTGGCGACCTGGGGCTTGTCCCTGGTGCTGCAGCAGACGCTGCGCTCGCTGTTCGGTCCGCGAGAAGTCAGCCCCACGCTGCCCGACTGGCTGATGGGCTCCTGGCAACCGCTGGACGGCGTGGATATCCCCATCAACGGCCTGTTCGTCATGTCCATCAGCATCCTGCTGACCGGCGCGCTGCTGCTGGCGCTGTTCCGCTCGACCTGGGGCCTGCACGTGCGCGCCACGGTGCAGAACCGGGCCATGAGCGGCGCGGTCGGCATCGACACCAAGCGCGTGGACCGTGTGACGTTCTCGCTGGGCTGCGGTATCGCCGGCATTGCCGGCGCGGCCTTCACCACCATCGGCTCCACCGGGCCCACCAGCGGCTCGCTCTACATCGTCGACACCTTCCTGACCGTGGTGTTCGGCGGCGCGGCCAGCCTTTTCGGCACCATCGCATCGGCCTTCGTCATCGCGCAGACGCAATCGATCTCGGAGTTCTTCATGACCGGCTCGATGGCGAAAGTGCTGACCCTGTCGGCCATCGTGATCATTCTGATGCTGCGCCCGCAAGGCCTGTTCAGCATCAAGGTACGCAAGTAGGGGCGCATCATGCAGAAATTCTTCCGCAATGTCGTGGGCGGGCGCGAAGGGCTGGCCGGACTGGCGATCCTGGCGCTGCTGCTTTTCGTGGTGTTTCCGCTGGCCCTGGACGTCTTCCGGCTCAATCTCATCGGCAAATACCTGTCCTATGCCTTTGTCGCGCTGGGGCTGGTGCTGTGCTGGGGCTATGGCGGCATCCTGAGCCTGGGCCAGGGCGTGTTCTTCGGCCTGGGCGGCTATTGCATGGCCATGTTCCTGAAGCTGGAAGCTTCCACGCCGGACGCCACCAAAATCCAGTCCACGCCCGGCATCCCGGACTTCATGGACTGGAACCAGCTAACCTCGCTTCCCTGGTTCTGGGTGCCCTTCAAGAGCTTCTGGTTCACCTTGTTGGCGGTGCCGGTGTTGCCCTGCCTGCTGGCGTTGATCCTGGGCGCGGCGATGTTCAAGCGCCGCGTGGGCGACACCTACTTCGCCATCGTGACGCAGGCCGTGGCCCTGATTCTCTCGGTGCTCATCATCGGCCAGCAAGGGTGGACCGGCGGCGTCAACGGCATCACCGACCTGAAGACGCTGCTGGGCTGGGACATCCGCACGGACAGCGCCCGGCTGGCGTTGTACTTCATCAACGGCGCGCTGCTGTTTGCCTGCATCCTGTTCGGCCGCTACCTGCTCTCCTCCAAGCTGGGCAAGCTCCTGATGGCGATGCGCGACAAGGAAGAGCGCGTGCGCTTCTCGGGCTATGACGTCGCCAGCTTCAAGGTGTTTGTGTTCTGCGTGGCCGCCGTCTTCTCGGCCATCGGCGGAGCCATGTTCACCTTGCAGGTAGGCTTCATGTCGCCGTCGTTCGTGGGCATCGTGCCTTCCATTGAAATGGTCATCTTCGCCGCGGTCGGCGGCCGCCTGTCCCTGCTGGGCGCGGTCTACGGCACGCTGCTGGTCAACTTCGGCAAAAGCTATTTCTCCGAGAGTTTTCCGCAGCTCTGGCTGTTCCTGATGGGCGGGCTGTTCATTGCCGTCGTGATGGCGTTCCCCAACGGGCTGGCCGGCCTGTACAACCAATACATCCAGAAACGCCTGGCGCGCAGGACCTCACGGCGCGAGGCGGATGGCGCCACGGAGGCAGCATGAACCCCTCAGCGTTCGCCCTGTACATCGAAGGCCTGACCGTCTCGTTCAATGGCTTTGTCGCCGTCAATGACCTCAACCTGTATGTCGACCAGGGAGAGCTGCGCGTGGTCATCGGCCCCAATGGCGCCGGCAAGACCACGCTGCTGGATTTGATCTGCGGCCGCACCAAGGCCACCAGCGGCTCGATCCGCTTCAAGGACACGGAGCTGACCGGCCTGGCCGAGTACGAAATCGTGCGCGCCGGCGTGGGCCGCAAGTTCCAGACCCCCTCCATCTACGAAACCCTGTCCGTGCGCGAAAACCTGGAAGTGTCGTACCCGGCCGGGCGCAGCGTGCTGGGCGCGTTGACCTTCAGGCGCAGTCCGGCGGTGCTTGAACGGGTCGAGCAGGTGGCCGAAGAGATCTTCCTGGCGGACCAGCTCGACCGCTCGGCGGAGTTGCTCTCGCACGGCCAGAAGCAATGGCTGGAGATCGGCATGCTGTTGATGCAGGAGCCCGAGCTGATGATGCTGGACGAACCGGTGGCCGGCATGAGCGTGTCCGAACGCGAGCGCACCGCCGAACTGCTCAATCGGATCAGCCGCAACCGATCGCTCATCGTGATCGAGCATGACATGGAATTCGTCAAGAACATCGCGCACAAGGTCACGGTGCTGCATCAGGGCCGTGTGCTGGCCGAGGGCAGCATGGACAAGGTGCAGTCCGATCCGCGCGTGGTTGAAGTCTATCTGGGTCATTGAAGCCGGGAGGCAACATGTTCAATATCGCTGGCCTGGTGTCAGGCTATGGCCAAAGCAAAGTCATCCATGGCGTCGACCTTGCGGTGGCGGCCGGTGAAATCGTCGCCGTCATGGGCCGCAACGGCATGGGCAAGACCACGCTATTCAAGACCATGATGGGCCTGCTGCCCGCCATGCAGGGCTCGATCTCGCTGGAGGGCAAGGCGCTCGAGCGCCTGGAGAGCCATCAGCGCGTGCGCAGCGGGGTGGCCTACGTGCCGCAGGGCCGCATGATCTTCCCGACGCTGACCGTGGAAGAGAACATCCGCACCGGCATGCGCGGGCGGGCGCTGCGCGACACCATCCCGGAAGACATCTACGCCCTGTTTCCGGTGCTGCACGAAATGCGCGGCCGGCGCGGCGGCGATCTGTCGGGCGGCCAGCAACAGCAGCTTGCCATCGCCCGCGCCCTGGTCACCAACCCGCGCGTGCTGCTGCTGGACGAGCCCACCGAGGGCATACAGCCGTCCATCATCAAGGACATCGCCCGCAGCCTGCTGGAGATCCGCAAGCTGCGCAACCTGGCCATCGTGGTGTCCGAGCAGGTCTTGAGTTTCACCATGCAGATCGCCGACCGCCTCATCGTGATCGACAAGGGCCGCTTCGTGCACGAAGACCCGCGCGAGCGCGTTGATGAGCAGACGATCAGCAAATACCTGTCTGTCTGAATTCATTGTCCATCTCAAAGGAGCATGACATGCCTGAAACCCTGATCAAGGTCGACCTGGCCCAATCCCCCTACGAAAACGAAGGCGTGCACAATCGCTGGCATCCCGACATCCCCATGGCGACGTGGGTCAGGCCGGGCGATGACTTCGTGCTCGAAACCTACGACTGGACCGGCGGCGCGATCAAGAACGATGACGATGCCTCCGATGTGCGCGATGTGGACCTGTCCACGGTGCACTTCCTGTCCGGCCCGGTCGGCGTCGAAGGCGCCGAACCCGGCGACCTGCTGGTGGTGGACTTGCTCGATATCGGCGCCAAGCCGGAGAGCCTGTGGGGCTTCAATGGCTTTTTCAGCAAGAACAACGGCGGCGGCTTTCTGACCGAGCACTTCCCGTCCGCGCAAAAGTCGATCTGGGATTTCGAAGGCATGTTCACCACCTCGCGCCATATCCCGGGCGTGCGCTTCGCCGGCCTGATCCATCCGGGCCTGATCGGCTGCCTGCCCGACCAGGCGCTGCTGGACAAGTGGAATGCGCGCGAGCAGAAGCTGATCGACAGCGACCCCGAGCGCGTTCCGCCCCTGGCCAATCCGCCGGCGCCCAAGACGGCGCACATGGGCAAGCTCAAGGGAGCCGAGCGCGATCGCGCGGCCGCCACCGGCGCGCGCACCGTGCCGCCGCGCGAGCATGGCGGCAATTGCGACATCAAGGACCTGTCGCGCGGGTCCCGGGTGTTCTTTCCGGTCTACGTCAAGGGCGGCGGCCTGTCGGTCGGCGACCTGCACTTTTCGCAGGGCGATGGCGAGATCACCTTCTGCGGCGCCATCGAAATGGCCGGCTGGGTGCATATGCGGGTGTCGCTCATCAAGGGCGGCATGGCCAAGTACGGCATCCGCAATCCCATCTTCAAGCCCAGCCCCGTCACGCCCAACTACAAGGACTACCTGATCTTCGAGGGCATTTCGGTCGATGAAGGCGGCAAGCAGCACTATCTGGACGTGCACATCGCCTATCGCCAGGCCTGCCTGAACGCCATCGAATACCTGAAGAAGTTCGGTTACTCGGGGGCGCAGGCGTATTCGATCCTGGGCACGGCGCCGGTGCAGGGGCACATCAGCGGCGTGGTGGACATTCCCAACGCCTGCGCCACGCTGTGGCTGCCCACCGAAATCTTCGACATCGACATCCAGCCCAACGCGCTGGGCGACGTGCCGCAGATAACGCGCGGCATGGACATGCCCATCGCCAAAGACCTGTGAGGAGCCGCCATGCCGCTCTATGACTACCGCTGCCAGGATTGCGGCGAGTTCTCCGTGCTGAGACCTTTGTCGCAATGGCGCGACCCCACTCCTTGCCCCGAATGCGGCGGCGCCTGCGAGCGCTTCGTCAGCGGCGCGCCGGCGGTCTCGGCGCTGTCCTCGGCCATGAACCGCGCCCGCGCCGCCAACGAACGCGCCGCCCACGAGCCGCGCAGCACCCGTGGCGGTCACGGCATGGGTTGCGGTTGCTGCGCCGGCGCCAAGGCCGCCGGCCGGACCCGCCAGACGGCCGACGGCGGCAAGACCTTCGCCGGCGCGCGGCCGTGGATGATCAGTCACTGAAAGCGGGCGGCGGGCGTCGCGGGTTCCGAATGGGACCGGCGGGCCATCGGCATGGCCCCGCAACGCCGGCCGCGCGCGCCCGTCATGTCGCCATCAGCTTGCCCAGCGTCGCCATGCCTTGCTCCATCGCCTCGTTCCAGGGATGGCCGCAGTTCAGCCGCAGGAAGTTGCCGAACGCGCCTGAGCTGGAGAACAACGGCCCCGGCGCGATGCTGATGCCATGGTCGAGCGCGGCGCGGTGCAGGCACAGGGTGTCGATGCGCGCCGGAAGCTCGACCCAGGTGAAGTAGCCGCCCAGCGGCCGCGTGGCGCGCGTGCCCTTGGGGAAGTAGCGCGCCACCGCCTGCAGCATCTCGCCCTGCTGCAAGGCCAGCGTCTGGCGGAACTGGCGCAGGTGGCGGTCGTAGCCGCCCTGCGCCAGATAGGCGGCAATCGCCGCCTGCGTCGGCGCGGCGGTGGCCAGGCTGGTGGTGAGCTTGTTGCGCATGATGGCGCGGGTGTAGCGCCCGGCCGCGACCCACCCGACGCGATAGCCCGGCGCCAGCGTCTTGGAGAACGACGAGCAGTGCATCACCATGCCCTCGGTGTCGAAGGCCTTGGCGGGACGCGGCCGCGTGGCGCCGAAGTACAGTTCGCCGTAGACGTCGTCCTCGATCAGCGCCACGCCGTGGCGCGCCAGCAGCCGGACCAGCGCTTCCTTCTTGGCCTCGGGCATCAGGCTGCCCAGCGGATTCTGGAAGGTTGTCATCAGCCAGCAGGCGCGCGGCTGGTGCTGCACGATGGCCCGCTCCAGCGCCTGCAGGTCGATGCCTTCGCGAGGATGCGTGGCCACCTCGATGGCGTGCAACTGGTTGCGTTCGAGCGACTGCAGGGCGGCGTAGAACGTCGGCGATTCGACGATCACCGCGTCACCCGGCCGCGTGACCGCGCTCAGGCACAGGTTGAGCGCGTCGAGCGCGCCGTTGGTGATGATGATGTCGTCCACCGGCACCGTCACTCCGTCGGCCAGGTAACGCAGCGCGATGGCGCGGCGCAGCGCGGGGTCGCCGGGGCTGAGATCGTCGATCGACCCCCACGGGTCCAGTTGCTGCACCGTGGTCGCCATGTAGCGCGCCAGCCGGCCGTAGGGCAGCAGCGACGGGCTGGGAAAGGCCGAGCCGAACGGCAGCATGTCGCGCCGCAGGGTGGCGTTGAGCACTTGCAGCACGTTGTCGCTGACATCGACCGGATGGCGGCCGGCGGCGGCGCTGGACAGGCCGTCGGGCTCGGGCAGCGCGGCCTGCGAGGCGCGCAGCACATAGTAGCCGGAGCGGTCGCGCGCGCGGATCAGGCCGCGCGCTTCCAGCAGGTAATAGGCCTTGAACACCGTCGACGGGCTGACGCCGCGGCTGGCGCTGGTCTGGCGCACCGAGGGCAGCCGGTCGCCCGCCTGCAGCAGGCCCGACAGGATCGAGGCGGTGATTTCTTCGGTCAGCCGTTCATAGCGCTTCATGGGGGGATCCGTGGAAGACGTCGGTTCAGGTCGACATGCCGATGGCGCGCATCACCAGCCGCAGCGCGCCGGCGGCCAGGCCCAGCGACGCCACGCCGCCGGCCCAGATCAACAGCAGCCACAGCAGCCGGCTGCGCCAGGAGGGCAGGGAGGTCGGCGCGGCCATCAGTGAAACGCCTCGCCGGTGCGCACCTTGCCGCGGAACACGTAATAGGACCAGGCGGTGTACATCAGGATAATCGGAATGATGGCGAGCGCGCCGACCAGGGCGAAGCCCAGGCTCTGCGGCGGCGCGGCCGCGGTCCAGATCGACACGTCCGGCGGGATCACGGCGGGCCAGATGCTGATGCCCAGGCCGCTGTAGCCCAGGAACACCAGGCACAGCGCCAGCACGAACGGTCCCGCGGCGGGCGCGCCGCACACGCGGCGCATCAGGTCGATGCCGGCGGCCGCCACCAGCAGCGGCACCGGCAGGAACCAGAACATGTTGGGCAGGCTGAACCAGCGCTGGGCGATATGCGGCTGCGCCAGCGGCGTCCACACGCTGAGCGCGGCGATCACCGCCAGCAGCGCCAGCGTCAGCGGCCGCGCCAGCGCGCACATGTGGCGATGCAGGCGGCCCTCGGTCTTCATGATGAGCCAGGTGCAGCCCAGCAGCGCATACGCCACCACCAGGCCGACGCCGGTGAACAGCGAGAACGGGCTGATCCAGTCCCACGGCCCGCCCTGGTAGGCGCGCTCGACCACCGGGATGCCCTCGATGTAGGCGCCCAGCGTCACGCCCTGGAAGAAGGTGGCGCAGAGCGAGCCCAGCACGAAGGCGCGGTCCCACAGCGCGCGGTGGCGCGGGTCGGCCTTGAAGCGGAACTCGAAGGCCACGCCGCGGAAGATCAGCCCCAGCAGCATGAACACCAGCGGCAGGTGCAGCGCGCTCAGGATCACCGAGTACGCCAGCGGAAACGCGGCCAGCAGCCCCGCGCCGCCCAGCACCAGCCAGGTTTCGTTGCCGTCCCACACGGGGGCGACGGTGTTGACCATGGCGTCGCGCTCCTCGGCGTCGCCGATCAGCGGAAAGAGGATGCCGATGCCCAGGTCGAAACCGTCCATCACCACGTACATCATCACGCCGAACAGGATGATGACGGCCCATATCAATGCAAGGTCGATGCCCATGGCCTCAGGCTCCTTTGAATCCAGGTTGCGCGGACGGGGCGTCCGCCGAGGTGGAGGCGGCCGACAGCGGCCGCGACGGCTGGCGCGGTTCGCCCGGGCCGCCGGACAGCGGCGCGTGGCCGGGCGCCGGGGTCGGGCCCATGCGGATCAGGCGCAGCATGTACGACACGCCGGCGCCGAACACGAACAGGTACACCGCCACGAACAGCGCCAGCGTCAGCGTCAATTCGCCCAGGCCGTGGCGGGTGGCGGCGTCGGCGGTGCGCATCACGCCATAGACGACCCATGGCTGGCGGCCGATCTCGGTCACGTACCAGCCGGCCAGGATCGCCACCAGCCCCGACGGCCCCATCCACAGCGCGAAACGCTGCAGCGCGCGCGACTGGTAAAGCCGTCCGCGCCAGCGCGCCCACAGCGCCCAGCCGGCCAGCAGGATCATCAGCATGCCCAGCCCCGCCATCACGCGGAACGACCAGAACACCACGGTGGCGTTGGGGCGGTCTTCGGGCGGATACGACTTCAGGCCGGGGAACTGACCATCCCAGCTATGCGTGAGGATCAGGCTGCCCAGGCGCGGCACGTTGAGCGCGTAGCGGGTCTCTTCGCGCTCCATGTCGGGAATGCCGAACAGCGTCAGCGGCACGCCCGCGCCCGGCTCGTTTTCCCAATGGCCTTCGATCGCGGCGATCTTGGCGGGCTGGTGCTTGAGCGTGTTCAGGCCATGGAAGTCGCCCACCACCGCCTGCAGCGGCGCCGAGATTGCCAGCATGGCCATCGCCATCGCGAACATCTTTTTCACCGCCGGGCTGCGGTCGCCGCGCAGCAGGTGCCAGGCGCCGGACGCGCCGACCATCAGCGCGGTGGCCAGGAACGCCGCGATGCCCATGTGCGCCAGCCGGTAGGGGAACGAGGGATTGAAGATCACCGCCAGCCAGTCGGTCGGCACCACGCGGCCGTCCAGGATCTCGTAGCCCGCGGGGGTCTGCATCCAACTGTTGGACGCCAGGATCCAGGTGGCCGACACCAGCGTGCCCAGCGCCACCATGATGGTCGAGAAGAAGTGCAGCCCCGGGCCCACGCGCGACCAGCCGAACAGCATCACGCCGAGAAAGCCGGCTTCCAGGAAGAAGGCCGTCAGCACCTCGTAGGCCAGCAGGGGCCCGGTGACGCTGCCGGCAAAATCGGAAAAGAAGCTCCAGTTGGTGCCGAACTGGTACGCCATCACCAGTCCGGACACCACGCCCATGCCGAAATTGACGGCGAAGATCTTGGTCCAGAAGTGGTAGAGATCGCGGTAGACGGTGTTGCGGGTGCGCAGCCAGCAGCCTTCGAGCACGGCCAGGTAGCTGGCCAGGCCGATGGTGATGGCTGGAAAGATGATGTGGAAGGAAATGGTGAATCCGAACTGTATTCGGGCAAGCAGTAGCGCGTCGCTATCCATGGCGGGTGATTCCTGACTTCAAGGCCCGCGCGTTCCTGCCGCCACCGGGCGGCGCGCGCGGACAGGCTGGTGCCTGTAGCGTCAAGATAGGCCGGCCCTGCTGAGCAGTACAGATTCAGAAGGCGGTGAAAAAAGCGGATCAGTTTGGCGGGCGTCGACGTGGAAATGGCGCGCCGCCATAGGGAAGACCGGCCGTTTTCATGAAAAGGGCCAGATCCGGCCGTTACAAAAAAAACAGCACAGCGGGACCGCTGTGCTGCCTGATCCTGCCGCCGGGGCAGGGCAAAGGGCATTCGTGTTCAGCCGCTCGCCGCTTTGCGGCGCGGGAGACGTCTA
Source organism: Achromobacter sp. EB05 (assembly GCF_044232075.1). Lineage (NCBI taxonomy): Bacteria > Pseudomonadati > Pseudomonadota > Betaproteobacteria > Burkholderiales > Alcaligenaceae > Achromobacter > Achromobacter sp. EB05. The sequence goes on along the minus strand of NZ_CP155917.1, from coordinate 5,574,084 downwards.
TGTCGAACGCGTGGCGCGCTGGCGCTGGCGCAAGACGGTGACGGTTTCGCCGGCCACGCCCCAATTGTCGGTATCGACTTCCTCGATGACGACAAACGTGGCTTGCGGGTCCTTGCCGAGCACTCGCACCACCAGGTCGGTGGCGCCGCGGATCAGTTCGGCTTTCTGCTCGCGCGTGGCGCCTTCGCGGGTGATCTGGATGTTGATGTAAGGCATGTCTGTTCCTTGGCGGTTGGCAGCCGGCGCGCGCGCGCCGGCCAAAAGGCGTTGCCTTGCGGATTACCACCGGCCGGCAGTGGCTCCGCCATCGACGGGGATCACGGCCCCCGAGGTGAATGACGAGTCGGTCAGGTACAGCACCGCATCGACCACGTCCCCGGTGTCGCCGCGCCGCCCGGAGGGCGAAAGCCGGTTCAGGAAATCCGCGTCGCCGTTTTCATGCATCGGCGTTTGGATGATACCCGGGGCCACCGCGTTGACCCGGACGCGGTGCGGCGCCAATTCCAGGGCCAGTGCCTTGGTGGCCTGGTTCAGGCCGCCCTTGACCAGGACGGGAAGCAGCGCGGGCACTTGTTGCAGCGGTTGCATGGCGATGCTGGCGGTGATGTTGACGATGTGCCCGCCGCCATGGGCGGCCATATGCGCCGCTGCGAGTTGCGACGGATAGAAGAAGCCCTTGAGGTTGGTACTGAACAATTGGTCGACGTCGTCGGCGGTGTAGTCGCCCACCGGCTTGGCGATGAAGATGCCGGCGTTGTTGACCAGCACGTCGACCTTGCCGAAGGCCTGCGTAGCGCGTTCGAACAGGGCGCGCGCGGTGTCGGGATCGCCGATGTCGCCGGGCACGCCGATGAAGCGAGGCGGATTGCCCAGTTGGCGCGCTGCCTGGGCCAGGCGCTCGGCGCCGCGGGCATTGCCGACGACATTGTCGCCGCGCTCCAGGTAGGCGCGGGCAATGGCCAGGCCGATGCCGCTGGAGGCGCCGGTCACGATGATGGTTTTGGCGGGATGGGTCATGTCTGGACTCCGGATAAGAAGGGGTAGCGCCACTCTACTTATGACCCGAAACGTGATAAACACCTCAAAGATCAAATCTATGCATACATCATGTAATGAGTCTGGCGGGCTCCGCCAGGCCAGCCAGGACGACATTCATGCAACGTCGCTTCGAAGACCTGATGCTCGGCAGCGTGGAGCTGTTCTGCCTGGCAGCCGAACTGCAGAGCTTTACCGCCGCCGCCAATGCGGCCGGCGTGACGCCGGCCGCCGTCAGCCGCTCGGTGTCGCGGCTGGAAGAGCGCCTCGGCGTCCGCCTGTTCGTGCGCACCACACGCCAGATCCGCCTGACCGCGGCGGGCCTGCGCTACATGGAGCAGTGCCGTTCTGCCCTGGCGTTGCTGACCGAGGCCGAACGCGAGGTCACCGGGCAGCAGGCCGAGCCCGCGGGCAAGCTGCGCATCAGCATGCCCACGCCGTATGCCCATCACCGCGTGCTGCCATTGCTGGGCGAGTTCCGCCAGCGGTACCCGCAGGTGCAGGTCGATGTGCACATCAGCAACCGCAATGTCGACTTCGCCGAAGAAGGCTACGACCTTGCCATTCGCGGCCGGCTGCCGCCGGACTCGAATCTGGTGGCGCGCAAGCTGGAAGACGCGGAACTGGTGCTGGTGGCGGCCCCGGGCTATCTGCGGCGCGCGGGCACGCCGCGCACCCTGGAGGATCTCGACGGGCACGACTGCATCCAGTTCGAGTTGCCCAGCACCGGTCGCAACATCCCATGGATATTCATGCGTGACGGCCGGCAGATCGACGTGCCGACCCATGGCGGCACCAGTTGCTCGGGCGATGTGCTGGGCGGCGTCAGTTTGGCGCGCCATGGCGCGGGGTTGTTCCAGGCGTACCGCTTCACCGTGCAGGAGGATCTGCGGCGCGGCGATCTGGTGGAGGTGTTGCCGCGCTTTGGCGGCGCCACGCGGCCATTCACTTTGCTCTACCCGCACGTGCGCCATGTGTCGTTGCGGGTGAGGACATTTGCCGACTTCCTGCTGGAGCGCCTGCGACGCTAGCCGCCGCGCCGCGGATCAGGCGCCCATGTCCCCGAGCCTGGCGCTGGACCGGCATCTGGCGGATGGCCGCATCGACCTCGTCCAGGGGGGCGATGCGGCCATCCGTGGCGGAGGCGTCAGTACATGTGCTGCCCGCCGTTCATGGCGACATTGCTGCCGGTCATGAACGCCGCCGCATCGCTGCAGATGAACGCCACCAGCGCGGCGATTTCGTCGGGCTGGCCCAGCCGGCCCAGCGGAATCTGCGGCAGGATCTTCTCCTTGAGCACGTCTTCCGGCACGGCCTCGACCATGCGCGTGGCCAGGTAGCCCGGCGACACCGTGTTGACCGTGACGCCTTTCCTGGCCAGCTCCAGCGCCAACGACTTGGTGAAGCCGTGGATGCCGGCCTTCGAGGCGGCGTAGTTGGTCTGCCCGAAGGCGCCCTTGGATCCGTTCACCGACGAGATGTTGACGATGCGTCCCCAGCCACGGTCGGCCATCGGCCCGCACAGCGGTTGCGTCATGTTGAACATCGAATCGAGATTGCTGCGCAGCACGTCGTTCCAGTCCGCGTAGCTCATCTTGCGCAGGCTGGCGTCGCGGGTGATGCCGGCGTTGTTGACCAGGATGTCGATCTGGCGGCCCTCGTCCGCCAGGCGCCGGGCCAACGCCTGGCACGAGTCGTAGTCGGCCACGTCGACCTTGGCCATGTCGTAGCGGCGGCCGGCGGCCGCCTCCTCGTCGAGCCATTCGCGCGTGGCCGCTTCGCTGGAGTGGCATGTGACGATGACGTCGTGGCCGGCATCGAGCAGGGCCCGGGCGATGGCGCGGCCCAGGCACCCGGCGCCGCCGGTGATGAGCGCGGTGCGTTTAGTCGCCATGGCGCGCTCCAAACTGGCTGGCCTCGCGCATGGCCGAGCAGGCCGAGGTCATCTGGTCGCAATACGACGACCACATGCGCGTCAACGGCGAATCGGCCAGGCCGCCGCTGGCCGCGGCCGAGGCGTTGCGCAGCCAGCCGCTCACGGCTTCGCTGACGCCGGCGGCCATCGCCGCCTGGTCTTCCAGCGCGGCGTGGGTGATGGCCTGGCTGGCTTCGAGTTGGCACTGCCATTGCTTGCGCGTGACCTCGCCCAGCGCCGGGGCGATGTTCTGCCAGTTGCCGTCGAGCTTGAGCGGCGCCAGCGTCGACAGGTACTGGCCGGTGCCGTCACTGGCCAGGCGCTGGCCCAGTTGCAGCCAGCGCTGCTGGCTTTCGCGCGCCAGTTCGCCCAGTCGTTGGCAATAGGCGGCGTAGGCGCCAGCGAGGTCCGGGGGCGTGGGGGCGTTTGTCTTCTTCATCATGCGTCCTTTTAAGAGAGTGGTAAGGGGCAACGAATGCACATGCCTCACGCCATCTGGCTGAGGGTCTTGCGGAAACGGGTCAACGAGAAGGCGAACAGGACGCTGCCGATCAGCGCCAGCGCCAGGAACGGTTGCCATACGACGCCAAGGCCGGCGCCACGAAAGAGAATTGCCTGGCCGAGTTCCACGAAATGGGTGGTGGGCGCGGCCAGCATGATGTTCTGCACGAAGTCCGGCATGCTCTCGCGCGGCGTGGTGCCGCCGGACAGCATCTGCAGCGGCAGCAGCACCAGCACCAGCAGCATGCCGAATTGCGGCATGCTGCGCGCGAGGGTGGCCATGAAGATGCCCATGGAGGTGGTCGCGAACAGGTGCAGCGCCACCCCGGCCAGGAACAGCGCCACCGATCCCTCGACCGGCACCTGCAGCAGGCCACGCACGACGAATGTCAACGATAGCGCAGCCGACACCAGGACGACCAGCCCCATGGACCAGACTTTCGCCAGCATGATCTCGGTCGGCGTAACCGGCATGACCAGCAGGTGCTCGATGGTGCCATGCTCGCGCTCGCGGATTAGCGCCGCGCCGGTCAGGATGATGGACAGCATCGTGACGTTGTTGATGATCTCCATCAGGCTGCCGAACCAGGCCTGCGTCAGGTTGGGGTTGAAGCGCATGCGCACCGCCAGGTCCACCGGCAGCTCGGTCGGCTTGCGGTAGCGCTTGACGAATTCGTTGATCTCGTCGGTGATGATCTGCTGGATGTAACTGCTGCCGGTGAACGCCTGGCTCATGCGGGTGGCGTCCACGTTCAACTGGATCTCGGCCGGCCTGCCGGCCAGCACGTCGCGCTGGAAGTTCGGCGGCACGTTGACCACGAAGGTGTAGCGCCCGGCGTCCATGCCGGCGTCGGCCTCGGCCGAGGTGACCATCGCCGGTCGCGTGAAGTGCGGCGGGTAGAACGCCGAGGTGATGCGCGCGGACAGCGGCGAGACGTCCTCGTCCACGACCGCGATGGCCGCGTTGTGCAGCGACTCGGGCACGGCGGTGGCGGCGGTGTAGATCATCAGCGTGAACGACACGAAGATCAGGACCAGCATCATCGGATCGCGCGCCAGGCTCCACAGCTCCTTGACGCCCAGGCGGAAAATATTGGCGGCATGTCGCGGCATGGTTCAGGTCTCCTGCTTTCTCAGAAGCAGCACCGACGCGCCCAGGATCACGGGGATCGCGACGATCAGGGGCCAGAACGACCCCTGCAGGTTGGAGAAATCCAGCGCCTTGCTGAACACGCCGCGGCTGATGGTGAGCATGTGGGTGGCGGGGTAGACCTGCCCGATCAGCTTGCCGCCGCCTTCCAGCGACGACACCGGGTTGAGCAGGCCGGCGAACTGCACCGCCGGCACCAGCGTGCCGATCATGGTGAAGAACAGCGCCGCGATCTGGCTGCGGGTGAAGGTCGAGGCCAGCAGGCCGATGGCGGTGGCCACCACGTTGTAGATCAGCGCGGCCGCCAGCAACGTGAGGAAGCTGCCGGTGATCGGCACGCCGAACAGCGTCACCGCCAGCAGCGTCATCAGCAGGAAGTTCAGCATCGCCAGCGCCACGTAGGGCGCCTGCTTGCCCAGCAGGAATTCCAGCCGCGTCACCGGCGTGACGTACAGGTTGATGATCGAACCCAGCTCCTTTTCGCGCACCACCGCCAGCGCGGTCAGCATGGCCGGCATCATCAGCAACAGCAGCGGGATCACGGCCGGCACCATGGCCGGCAGGCTGCGCACGTCGGGGTTGTAGCGAAAGCGCGTCTCGATGCCGACCTGCTGCGTGGCGCCGGCGCCCAGCCGTTCGCGCGCCTGCTGTTGCAGCCAGCCCTGGTGCATGCCCAGCACGTAGCCGCGGATGGTCTCGGCGCGCTGCGGCATGGCGCCGTCGATCCAGACGCCGATCTGGGCATCGCGGCCGCGCGCGGCGTCGCGCGCGAAACCCTGCGGAATCTCGATCGCCAGCGACAGTTCGCCGCTGCGCATGCGCGCATCCATGTCCTGGTAGCTGGTGATCGGCGGCTGCTCGATGAAGTAGCGCGAGCCGGCCAGGTTCAGGCTGTAGTTCTGGCTCAGCGCGGTCTGGTCGCGGTCCATCACCGCGTAGCGCAGGTCTTCCACGTCCAGGCTGATGCCAAAGCCGATCACGAACATCAGCAGTAGCGAGCCGGCCAGCGCCAGCGTGGCGCGCACCGGATCGCGGCGCAGTTCCAGCGCCTCGCGCCACATGTAGCTGAACATGCGCTGCAGGCTGAAGCCGCGCGGCGCGTGCACCGGTTCCGGCGCTGGCGCGACGGGCGCCGGTTCGATTGCCGGCGACGCGTCGGGCGCGGTGCCCGCGCCCGCGTCGATCAGGTAGGCGATGAAGGCTTCCTCCAGCGTCTTCGCGCCGCGCATCCGGGTGATTTCGTCGGGGGCGGCGCTCACCAGCACCTTGCCGGCGTGCATCAGCGACATGCGGTCGCAGCGCTGCGCCTCGTTCATGAAATGGGTCGAGATGAAGATGGTGACCTGGTCCTGCCGCGCCAGCGCGATCAGCAGGCGCCAGAAGTTGTCGCGCGCCACCGGGTCCACGCCCGAGGTCGGCTCGTCCAGGATCAGCAGCTCGGGCTTGTGCACCATGGCTACCGCCAGCGACAGGCGCTGGCGCACGCCCATCGGCAGCTTCTCGGGCAGATCGTCCAGCGCTTCGCCCAGCTCGAAGCGCGTCACCATTTCGTCCACGCGGCCGGGGATGTCCGCTTCGGGCACGTGGAACAGGCGCGCGTGCAGCACCAGGTTCTGGCGCACGGTCAGCTCGCCGTACAGCGAAAACGCCTGCGACATGTAGCCGACCCGGCGGCGCGTGTCGAGGTTGCGCGGATCGACTTCGGCGCCGAACAGCCAGGCCTGGCCTTCGCTGGCCGGCAACAGGCCGGTCAGCATCTTCATGGTGGTGGACTTGCCGCAGCCGTTGGAGCCCAGAAAGCCGAAGATTTCGCCCTTGCGGATGCGGAAGTTGACATGGTCCACGGCGACGAAATCACCGAAGCGCATGGTCAGGTCGCGCGCCTCGATGGCGATGGGCGCGTCATCGCCCAGCGCCAGCGGCGTGATCTCGACGGGCTTGTGCCCGCGCCGCTTCTCTTCGGGCAGCAGCGCGATGAAGGCGGCCTCCAGCGAGTCGGCCCCGGTCCGCTGGCGCAATTCGTCGGGCGTGCCGGTGGCCAGCACCCGGCCGTCGTCCATGGCGATGAGCCAGTCGAAGCGTTGCGCCTCGTCCATGTAGGCGGTGGCGACAATCACGCTCATGCCCGGGCGTTCGCGCCGGATCTGATTGATCAGGTCCCAGAACTGGGCCCGCGCCAGCGGGTCGACGCCGGTGGTGGGTTCGTCCAGGATCAACAGGTCGGGGTCGTGGATCAGCGCGCAGCACAGGCCCAGCTTCTGCTTCATGCCGCCGGACAGCTTGCCCGCCGGGCGCGACAGGAACGCGGCCATGCCGGTGCTGCGCGTCAGGCTGTCGATGCGGCGGCGGCGCTCGGCCTCCCCATGGCCGAACAGGCGGCCGAAGAATTGCAGGTTCTCCTCCACCGACAGGGTGGGGTAGAGATTCTTGCCCAGGCCTTGCGGCATGTAGGCGATGCGCGGGCAGACGTCATCGCGGTGGCGCTTGTCGGCCATGTCGCCGCCCAGCACCTCGACGGCGCCTTCCTGCACCGCGCGCGATCCCGCGATCAGCGCCAGCAGGCTCGACTTGCCCACGCCGTCCGGGCCGATCAGGCCGACCATGCGGCCGGCGGGGATGTCCAGCGAAATGGCGTCCAGCGCCAGCGTCTTGCCGTAGCGCAGCGATACCCCCGACAGCTTGACCACCGGAGCGGGGGAGGCCGTCGTGGTCGCGGCCATCACGGCACCTTGACTTCAAGGTTGGCGGGCCACTGCGCGTCGGCATCCAGTTTCAGCCAGGCCACGCCGGGCAGGCCGGTCTTGACCTGTTGCAGGTGCTGGCGCAGCAGTTCGGGAGCGATCTGCGCCTTGACGCGGAACATCAGCTTCTGCCGCTCGGTGGCGGTCTCGACGGTCTTGGGGGTGAACTGCGCGGTGCTGGCCACGAACGACACCTTGGCGGGAATCACGTACTGCGGCGCCGCGTCCAGCACGATGCGCACGTCCTGGCCCAGCGCGACGCGGCCGGCCGCCTGTTCCGGCAGGAAGAAGGTCATGTAGACATCGGCCAGGTCGACCATGTTCAGCACCTTGCCGCCCGCGCCCAGCACTTCGCCGGCCTGCGCCACGCGGTACTGCACCCGGCCGTCGCGCGGGGCGCGCAGTTCGCTGTCGGCGATGTCGGCCTCGATGCGGGCGATGGTGGCCAGCGCCGCGTTGACCGCCGACTGGGCGCCCACCTGCGCCGCCTTGGCGGCGTCGATGGCCGCCTGCGCCGCCTTGACCTGGGCGCGCGCGGCGTTGACGGCGGCCTGCGCGCTGCGCATGCGGGCGCGGTCGTCATCCAGTTCCTGGATCGACGAGGCGCCCTCCCTGGACAGGGTCTCGGAGCGCGCCAGGCGCCGGCGCGCGGCGTCCAGCTCGCTTTCGCGCTGCGCCACCACGGCCTCGGCGGCCAGCTTGTCGCTCTCGCGCTGAGCGATCTGGGCGCTGGCGCTGGCGGCGTTGTTGATGGCCTGCTGGTGTTGGGCGCGCGCTTCCTCGCGCTGGGCCTGCAGCGTGTCGATCTGCATGCGGGCCAGCGGCTGGCCGGCGCTGACGAAATCGCCCTCGGCCACCAGCACGTCCTGGACCCGTCCGGCCAGCTTGGTGGCGACGTCGACCTCGGTGGCCTCGATGCGGCCATTGCCGCTGACGAAGCCCGCGCCGGGGCCGGTGTCGGACAGCAGGCGCCAGCCGTAGTAGCCGGCGGCAGCCACGGCTACGATCGCGAGCAGGGGAATCAGTTTTCGGGTGGGCAACTTCATGATGCGGATCCTGTGTTGAGCGGCAGGGGGCCAGGCGGGGTCGCGGGCTGGGCGGCGGCGCGCGCCTGCGTGCCGCCGCCCAGCGCGGCATACAGGCCGACGCGGGCAGACAGCAGCGCGCGGCGGGTCTGCACCAGCGTCTGCTGCGCGGCCAGCAGGTCGCGCTGCGCGTCCAGGACCTCAAGATAGGGCGAGGCGCCGTGGTCGTAGCGCAGCTTGGCCAGGCGCGCGCGTTCGGCCTGCGCTTCCACGGTGGCGCGCAATACCTGGACCTGTTCGGCCAGCCACCGGCGCGCCGATAAGGCGTCGGCAACGTCCTTGAAGGCGCCCTGGATGGCGCGCTCGTAGCTGGCCACGGCCTGATCGCGCCGGACTTCGGCCAGGTCGAGGTTGGCGCCGCGGCGTCCGGCGTCGAAGATCGGCAGGTCAATGCTGGGTGCGAAATTCCAGGCGCGGCTGCCGCTGCCGAACAGGCCATCCAGCTCGGCGCTGGCGGTGCCGAATGCGCCGGTCAGCGTGATGCGCGGAAAGAAGGCGGCGCGGGCCGCGCCGATGTTGGCGTTGGCCGCGCGCAGCTGGTGTTCGGCGGCGACGATGTCGGGCCGGTTGGTCAGCAGGTCCGACGGCAGCCCCGCCGGCAGGTCGCGCATGACGCTGTCGTCGTCCAGGCCGGCGCGCGGCAGCGGCAGCGTCAGGGGCTGGCCGGTCAGCAGCTCCAGCGCATGGGCCTGGGTGGCGCGGGCCTGTTCCAGATCGGCGCCCAGCGCCCGGGCCTGCTGCCACAGCGTCTCGACCTGCGTCAGGTCCAGTTTCGAGATCGAGCCGACTTCGTAGCGCCGGCGGAATATGCGCAGCGACTCCTCGCGCGACGCGATCGTCGCGCGCGTCAGCGCCAGTCGCTCATCCAGTTCGCGCAGCGACAGATAGCTGTCGGCAACCTGCGCGATCAGGGTCAGCGTGGCGGCTTCGGCGGCGGCGTCGGACGCCAGGTAGTTCTCCAGCGCGGCGTCCTTGAGGCTGCGCACGCGGCCCCAGAAGTCCAGCTCCCATGTCGCCATGCCGACGCCGGCCTGGTATTGGCTGGCCACTTGCGGCTGGCCGGTGACGTTCAGGTCGCCCGGGGTGCGGGCGCGGGTGCCGTCCGCGCGCAGGCCGATGGTGGGGAACTGGTCGGCGCGTTGAATGCCGTAGAGCGCTTGCGCTTCCTCGACGCGCAGCAGGGCCACGCGCAGGTCGCGGTTGTGCGCCAGGGCGTCGCCGATCAGCCCTTGCAGCACGGGATCGGTGAAGTAGCCGCGCCAGTCGATCCGGGCCGCGCTCAGCGCCGCGCCGCCGGGCGTGGCGGCCTGATCGGGGTAGGTGGCGGCCACCGGCGTTGCGGGCCGCACGTATTGCGGCGCCATCGACACGCAGCCCTGCGCCAGCAGCACGGCCAGGGCGGCCGGCGCCAGCCGGGCGGCACGCCATCGCGAAAGGGGGCGGCGGGTCATGCTCATTTCTCCATCACATAAGCGCCGGGCGCGTCGTCCAGCGCGGGATAGCCTTTGCGCGCGGCGCCCAGGGCGGGGGGGCGGACCGGCTGGCCGGACAGCGCGTCGAGCCAGCCGCGCCAGTGCGGCCACCACGAGCCTTCATGTGGCGTGGCCGCCGCCAGCCAGGCCTCCGGGGTCAGCGCCGGCTGTCCCGCCGCGCGCAGCAGGCTGCGAAAGCGCCGCCGCGGATGGCCCGGTTCGCTGACGATGCCGGCGTTGTGGCCGCCGCTGGTCAGCACGAACGTCAGCGCGGCCGGCGACAGGCCGTGCAGCTTGTAGACCGAACGCCACGGCGCCACATGGTCCGTCTCGGTGCCGACGCAGAAGATCGGCAGGCTCAGGTCCTCCAGTCGCACCGGTCGGCCATCCACGGCGAAGCGGCCGGCGGCCAGGTCGTTGTCCAGGTACAGGTGGCGCAGGTACTGGCCGTGCATGCGCGCGGGCATGCGGGTGGCGTCGGCGTTCCAGGCCTGCAGGTCGGTCATGGGGCGGCGCTGGCCCAGCAGGTATTCGCTGGTCATGCGCGACCACACCAACTGGCGTGCGCGCAACAGCTGGAACGCGCCGCTCATCTGGCGCGCCGGGAAATAGCCCAGCGCCGTCATTTCGGCCTCCATCAGCGCAACCTGGAAGGCATCGATGAACAGGCCCAGCTCGCCGGGTTCGCTGAAGTCGGTCTGCGCCGCCAGCAGGCTCAGGCTGGCCAGGCGGCGGTCGCCGTCGCGCGCCATGGCGCTGGCGGCCATGGCGAGCAGGGTGCCGCCCAGGCAGTAGCCCGTCGCATGTACCCTGGCGCCGGGCACGATGGCCTCGATCGCCGCCAGCGGCTCGCGCACGCCCAGGCGCAGGTAATCCTCCAGGCCCAGATCGCGATCGGCCGCCGTGGGGTTCTTCCATGACACGCAGAACACCGTGTAGCCCTGGCCGACCAGATAGCGGATCAGCGAGTTGTGGGGCGACAGATCGAGCACGTAGTACTTCATGATCCAGGCCGGCACGATGAGGATCGGCTCGGGCCGCACCCGGCCGGTCGCGGGCCGGTACTGGATCAGCTCGGCCAGGTGATTGCGCAGAATTACCTGGCCGGGGGTGGCGGCAACCTCGTGGCCAGGGCGGAAGTGTTCGGCGCCGGCGGGCGGCAGCCCGGCCCACTGGCGCAGGCCGTCCTCCCAGGCGTGGCAGGCGCCGCGCAGCAGGTTGGCGCCGCTTTCTTCCAGCGTCTGGCGCCACACCAGGGGATTGGTGTAGGGATTGTTGTCGGGCGCCAGCGGTTCCAGCCACTGGCGCGCGGCGAAGGCCGCCAGCGCGCGCTGGTGCGGGTCGGCCAGGGGCAGGGCGCGGGCAAACGTGTCCCAGCCCTGCTCGGCCTGCATGAACCCCTGGCACCACAGCGCAAAGGGCCACTGCCGCCAGGCGTCGTCATCGAACCGGCCTGCGTGCGCCGCATTCTGCTGGGGGGCTGGCGGGGGCGTGATCGGCATGAGGGCTCCGGGGCGCGCGGGGGCGGGATTGCCTCGCGTGGGGACGGATCGTCGCGCAACCGGGCTTGTGGCCTGGCGTCGGACAAATCCGACTTCGAAACCATTGTGCCGCCGCTGGCCTGATCAATCCTTGATCAGGATCAAGCTAACGACTGACCGGTCGGTTTTTAATGGAGCGGTTGGCCGGCGGTGCGTCCGCGCGCCAATTCGCACAGGGAGCAGTGGTGATGAGCACGCAACGTCTGCGTCTCCCTCCGACCGTGCGCGTCGGGCAGATCCTCGACGCCGCGCTGCAGGAGTTCTCGGCCGCCGGCTATGCCGGCGCCCGCATGGACGACATCGCCTTGCGCGCGGGGTTGTCCAAGGGAGGCCTGTACGCGCACTTCGCCAGCAAGGAAGAGGTCTTCGAGGCGCTGCTGGCGCGCTACCTCTGTCCGCCCCGTCTCGATGCCCGCGCCCTGGTCGAAGGCTCCTCCAGCCCCCGCCACCTGGCCGAGCGGCTCGTCAATCATCTCTATGCCAGCCTCGCCAACCCCGCCATGATCGCCGCCATGCGCCTGCTGCTGGCCGAAAGCCTGCGCGTGCCGCACCTGGCGCGCCGCTGGCGCGAACAGACCGCCGACGCCCACCAGGCCGACATCGCGCAATTGCTGGAACTGGCCCGCGCGCGCGGCCTGTGCGGCGACGGCGCCGCGTTGCGGCACCCGTGGCTGCTGTTGTCGCCGGTGGTCCACGCCATCTTCATGGCGATCCTGCTCGGACCGGATGAACGCCTCAACCTGCCGCAGCGGCGCGAGGCGCATGTGGCGCTGATCTGCGACCTGCTGTAGCCCGTCACTACCAACGGTAGCTGGCGGTGGCGATTACGGTGCGAGGATCGCCGTAATAGCAATTGCCGTAGCCGCAGTTGGCGAAATAGGTCTTGTTGGTCAGGTTGCGAGCGTTCAGCGCCAGGCTCCAGCGGTCGATGTCATAGCCGATCATTGCGTCGAACAGCACGAACGACGGCACCTGTTTGGGGGCCAGGCTGCCATCACCGTAGTTGGCGCCGGTGAAGCGCGCGCCCACACCTACCTTGATACGCGATTCGAAGCGGTAGTCGACCCACAGCGAGGCCCGGTTCCGCGGCACGGCGGTGGCCTGCCTGCCGATTTCATCGGGGTTGCTGCTGGCCGTGACCGCGGCTTTGGGTGTCCACGAATACGCGGCGATCACGTTCAGGCGCGGAATCGGCTGCACGGTGGCCTCGAATTCGACGCCACGCACCGTGACCTCGCCGGTTTGCCGGGGAATGGAGTCGGCGTCGTAGGTAATGTAGTTGCGGCGCCGCAGGTCGAACGCCGCCACGCTGTAGCTGTCCTTGGTGCCGGGAGGCTGGTAGCGCAGTCCGGCCTCGTACTGGCGGCTGGTCTCCGGCTTGAATGGCTTGCGCTGCGAGGAGTCGACGGTGGCGGTGGGAATGAAGGACTCGCCATAGCTGACGTACGGCGCCCAGCCGGTCGGATCCACGTAGACCAGGCCGGCGCGGCTGGTGAACTTGTGGCTGCTGATGCGGGTGGTGGTGCCGTCCTGGCGGTCCCGCAGCTTGTTGTCGGCGCTGTCATAGCGGCCGCCCAGGGTGGCGACCCAGCGCTCGTTCCATTTGATCTGATCCTGCAGGTACACCCCCGTCTGCGCCAGCGTCAGGTCCGCATCCATCCAGGGCTTGGCGCGCGTGATCGGCCCCTGGCGGTACTTCGGGTCGTTGATGTCCAGCGGTGGCGCCTTGCCACCGCTGAAGCTGACCTGGTCGATGCGGTTGCGCTGGTAGTCCACGCCCACCAGGATGCGGTGGTGCCAATTGCCCAGACTCAGGTCGGTCTGGACCTGGTTGTCCACGTTGAAGCTGGCGATATGTTCGCGGCTGCCGAACGCCGAGCGCCGCAACACCTGGTAGTTGGCAGGATCCGTGACGTCGTCATTGACGCTGGCATAGCCGCTGGCTTGCACCGCCGAATAATCGAGGTCCAGGTGGCCGTAGCGCAGGTTCTGGCGCAGCGTCAGCGCATCGCTGACGCGGTGTTCCAATTCGTAGCCGGCCATCCACTGGGTCTGGTTGAAGTAGTCATAGCCGGGTTCGCCGACGAACAGCGATGCAGGGATGTGCGTGCCGGCCGGCGTCGGCACCAGCGAGCCTACGGCCGGGCGGGCCCGCGTGTAGGTGCCGCCGCGCTTGGTCGCGTACTGCGTCAGCAACGTCAGGGTGGTGTCCGTCGACGGCCGCCAGGTCAGCGATGGGGCCAGGTACAGCCTGTCGTTGTCGATGCCATGGGCAGGCAGTTCGGAGTCCAGGCCCATGCCGACGAAACGGTACAGCCACTTGCCGTCTTCATCCATCGGGCCGGTGAAGTCGGCGGCGAGGCGGCGGCGCTGATGGTCGCCCACCTGCGCCTGCAACTCGCGCAGCGGCTCCTCCTGCGGGCGCTTGCTCACCACGTTGATCAGGCCGCCGGGGCCCGTCTGCCCGAACAGCACCGATGCCGGTCCTCGCAGCAGTTCGATGCGCTCCGCGCCGTAGTTTTCGGTCTGCCAGATGCCCCAGTTGCCGTTGTTGCGCAAGGGCAGCCCGTCCAGGTAGAAGCCGGGCGTATAGGCGTCGAAGCCGCGCAGCGACACCCAGTCGTAGCGCGAGTCCGAGCCATAGGTCGTGGTGGAGACGCCGGGCGTGTAGGCCAGGGCGTCCTTGATGTTGGTGGCGCCCAGCGTGTTGTAGCGGTCCGCGGTGATGACCGAGATCGACTGCGGTGTCTCGATGATAGGCGTGTCGGTCTTGGTCGCGGTGGCGCTGCGACGCGCCACGTAGCCCTGCACCGGGCCCCAGGCGTTCTCGGCGGCGCCGGTGACGCTGATCGGCGTGAGTATCGGCACCGCCTGTGCATTGCGCTTGAATGTGAGCGCCCCGCCGGGCAGTGCCACGGGCTCCAGTCCCGAACCGGCGGTCACGTGGCGCAGCGCCTCGTCCAGCGTATAGCTGCCATGCAGCGCGGGCGCGTCCAGGCCCCGCATCAACGCCGGGTCCACTGACAGCACGCGGTCATTCTGTACCGCGATGCGGTTGAGCGTGGTGGCTAACGGCGCGGCAGGCAGGTCGTAGACCAGTCGCGCCGGTTGCGCGAAGGCGGCGGGGGCGGTCAACGCGGCCGTCAAGAGCAGACTGGCGCGGGAGAGGCGGGGCATGTCGGGGGATCTCCGGGAGAGCACAAGTGGGTGGATTTACCCGGAGGTGTATCGGCGGCGAAAAACCGGACACGCAATTTGTAATTAGTTGTTTTCAACGCGGCGGGGACCGCGTCATGCCTGATCGACCCACGTCAGCCAGCCGCCATAGCGGGTGATCTTGAGTCGCAGCGTCGCGGCCAGCGCCGCCCAGGCCTGTTCCGGACGATCGAGCGAAAAAACGCCTTGCACCCGCAGGACGGCGGCGCGTTCGGAAAGGTGCAGCGCGCCGGGCATGTAGGGCCGCAGTGCATCGGCTACCGCGGCCAGCGGCGCGTCCAGGACCTCGATCCGTCCCTCACGCCATGCCGCCAGGGAGGCAGCGCGTTCCGCCGCCAGCGGGCGGATGCCGCTGGCGTCATAGCGGGCCACCTGGCCTTGGGCCAGGTCGAGTTGGTGGCCGGCGCGGGTGGTGATGCGGATCTCGTGCGCCAGCACTGCCGCGACACTGTGGTCGGCTTCCTTGCGTACCATGTACTCGGTTCCGCGGGCCCAGGCGTTGCCATCGTCGGTGGTGACGCAGAACGGACGGTGGGCATCAGGGGCGATGGCAGCGACCACCGCGCCCCGCAGCAAGCGCACACGCCGTACCTGGGGGCTGAATTCGAGCCGGATCTTGCTGCGGGCATCGAGCTCCAGCCGGCTGCCGTCGTCCAGCGAGATCGACAGACGCTGTGCAGTGTCGGTGTGCCAGTCGCCGCGATCCAGCCAGAGGCGGGCACCGAGCCACGCGCCACCGACGCCCACCCCGGCTAGCGCCAGTGTCTTGCCCAGAAACTGGCGGCGGGACGGGCCGCGCGCCAGCAAGTCGCGCACGGCCGAGCCCGGCGTGGCCAACAGGCCGGCCGCGCGTAGCGCCTGCAGCGGCTGGCCGACGCCGGCCTGCAGCGCCTGCCATGCGTCCGCATGCGCGGGCGCCGCCTCACGCCACTGCCGAAAGCGGCTGTGGTCGGCGGCGCTGGCGGTGCCGGAACTGAGCAGCACCATCCATTGCACTGCCTGGCGATCGGCTTCGCGGGTCATGCGCGTTCCTCGCGTTGCACCCGCAGGCAGCGTTCCAGCGCCTGCGCGAAGTGGCGCTGCACTGTGCGTACCGACAGGCCCATGCGCAGGCCGATCTCGGCGTAGGTCAAGCCGTCCAACTGGCTGTACAGAAACACCGCGCGCACGGCGGGCGGCAGGCCGGCCAGCATGGTGTCGACGCGCAGCAGCGTTTCCACCGCCAGGGCCTGGGACTCGGGCGAGGGGGCGCTGTCGGCTGCGTGCAGCGTCAGCCATTGCAGATAGGCTTGCTCCAGTTCGCGGCGCCGCCAGAAGTGGAACAGGAGACGTCGCGCGATGGTGGACAGGTAGGCCTTGGGCTCGGCGATCGGAACCGGTTCTCGGACCGAGGCGACCTGCAGGAAGGTTTCCGAGGCGAGGTCTTCGGCGTCGGCATGATTGCGCAGGCGAAAGCGCAGCCGATCCACCAGCCACGGGCGATAGTCCACATACAGGGAAGCGAGGGCGGAGAAGGCGGACGGCTTTCCCATGGGACATACCAAATGATAATAATAAGTATCATTCAGTATATGGGAAAAACATCCATTCGAGCTATTGCGGCGCACTCGCGCGCCGGGCCGCGCCTGCCTGTATCCTTGCGTCTCCCCATGACTGACGTTGCGAGGACGATGTGCCCACTTCAGGAATGACGGTCCGCGTGCCGTCCTGGCGCTATTTCCCGGTGGCGCTGGCCCTGGTGCTGCCCGTGCTCGGCTGCATCGGCTGGACCTGGCTGCACGCGTTGAGCACCGAACGCGCCGAAGCCGCCACGGCGGGGCGGATCGTGCGCGTGCAGACCGAGCAGATCCTGGCCCGCGCCCTCGATATCCTGCCGCGCGTCACGGCCCTGTCGGCGCAGCCCTGCCAGACCGCGCGCGCCGACCTGTACCGCTGGGGCACGCTCAATCCGTATTTCCGCTCGCTGTTGCTGGTCAAGCAAGAACACATCTATTGCTCGTCGGCCCTGGGCGAGGTGGACTACGAGACCGGCGCGTTCCACCGCTGGCCTGTTGGCACGCCGCCGACGCAATGGTTCGTCAGCGTGGCCGGCACACCGCTGGCGCCCGACCGTTCGGCCCTGCTGCTGGGCATGGCCGGCGAGGACGGCCGGGGCGGCGTGGTGGTGGTTGACGGGCGCTACGTGCAAGACCTGCTCAACGCGGTGTCGTCGCTGGGGGCTTACCAGATGGAGGTCACGTTGGGCGGCGGCGCGCCCATCCGCAACGACGCATGGGGCGGGGCCGCCGTCGAGCGCTTGTTCGAGTCGGCCGCGCCGGTCGCCGGTCGCGGCGACCTGGTCGTCAGGGTGATGGCGCCGGCCGAAACCGTGGTGGAGGCCTGGCAGCAGTTGCTGGTGGGTTATCTGCCGGTGGCCCTGCTGTGCGGCGCGTTGCTGGCGTTCGGCGCCTATCGCCTGCAGGTGAGCCGGCAATCATTCAAGGAGCAACTGCGCCGCGCGATGGCGGCCGACGAATTCCATGTCGAATACCAGCCGGTGTACGGTAACCGCAGCGGCCGTTGCGAGGGCGTCGAGGCGTTGATGCGCTGGACCCGCCCGGGCGTCGGTCCGGTGCGGCCCGACATCTTCATCGCGGCGGCCGAGGCCGACGACATGATCGTGCCGCTGACGCAGCATCTGCTCAGGCTGATCCAGCGCGACATGCAGGGCTGGACCACGCCGCCGGATTTTCACGTCGCCGTGAACGTGGCGCCGGAGCATCTCTCCAGCCCGTCGCTGGTGGCGGATGTGCAGGCTTTCCGCGGCGCCATCCGGCCTTCGCTGATCGTGCTGGAGATCACCGAACGCAGCCTGATCTCGGACGGCGGGCAGGCCCGAAGGAATATCGACACGTTGCGCGAGCGGGGCGTTTTCGTGGCCATCGACGATTTCGGCACGGGGCATTGTTCACTGTCGTACCTGCAGAAGTTCCCGGTCGATTACCTCAAGATCGACAAAGGATTCGTGCACGCGATTGAACCCGGCGGCGAGGAAACGCCCGTGCTCGACGTGATCATCACGCTGTCGCACCGGCTGGGCCTGGCGGTGGTGGCCGAAGGCGTCGAGATGCCGGAGCAGTTCACCTACCTGACGGCGCGCGGTGTGGCATACATCCAGGGCTACCTGTTTGCGCGGCCGATGCGCTCGGCCGACTTCGTCCGTTGGTATGCCGAGAACGCGGCGCGGCCGCCCGTCACGTTATCGGGCAACGTCTAACGTTGCGGCTAGCGCGCAAGGGGCGGCGGGCCTGTAGCCGCGCCCTCGCCGCAAGGGGAGGCCTCAGCCGGCCTTGGCCTGCGGCGCGGCTTTGGCGAAGAACAGTTCGGTGATCGACTGGCTGTCCAGCGGCTCGCCATTGATGGCGCGAGTGAGCAGCTCGGCGCCGAGCAATTGCACCGAGAACACCAGGTCCGGCTGCACCCGGCGGATTTTCTCCAGGTGTTTGCTGGTGTTGACCAGGGCAACGGTCTTGGCGCCCTGGTCACCGGTGGCTTCCTTGGCGGCCAGCACGATGAAGGCATTCTCGGCGTCGTCCTCGCGCAACGCCAGCACGTAGCGCGCGCGGGCCACGCCCGCGCTGCGCAGCACCTCGACGCTGGACGGGTCGCCTTCGATCAGGTCGGTGGCGGGCGGGTATTCCTGCGGCGTACCGGATGGAACGATGACCGTGACCTCATCGCCTCGGCGGCGCAGGCCGTCGTAGACGCTCATGGCCAGGGGAGTGGCGCCGGCGATGATGATGTGGTTTTTTCTCATGGCGTTGGAAAACCGGCCCTTGACCAGCCGTTTCAGGTTGCCGCCGATCACCGGGCCGGCGATCGCGCTGATGGAGGTGGCGAAGACGGTGATGCCAAGGATGATAATCGACGCGGTGAACAGCCGCGCCGCGTTGCTGTGCGGCGTGATGTCGCCATAGCCCACCGTCGACATCGAGACGATCGAGAAGTACAGGGCGGTGGCCGCGTCCCTGATCGGCGGATTGAATTCCTCGCCCATGTAGAGCGTGCCGAAGACCGCGTAGATCAGCAGCGACACCATGCTGACCAGCGCGAACAGCGAGCCCGCGGTGACGCTGGCGCGGTCGAAGCGGCGCCAGTACGCGATCAGCGCGACCACCAGCACCAGCGTATAGATGCCCAGCCCGGCTCGGCCGTCGTGGCCCAGGATGGCGAAGGTGCCGATGCCGATCAGCAGCACCAGCGAGAACGCCCAGGCGATGCGCGCCTTCAGGATCAGTCCGAGCGCGATGATCTGCAGGCCCACGCCCAGCACCAGCCGGGGGATCTCCAGCAGGCCGACTACCCGCATGACGTCATGCCAGTTGTCGAGCGCGAGCCAGAAGGAATACTCGCGGGCGCGCACTTCGCGCAGCACCGGATGCATGAAGGCATATCCATCCAGCGCCACCAGGATGGCGAGGCACCAGTTGGGCGGAACGAGGGCGATGGTGCGGCGCAATCTGCGCGCGGCGCGGGTCAGCAGAGGGGGCATGGCGGGGGCGTCCTTTGACGGCATTCTATCGGCCTGGGCGCGAGGCTCGCTATATCCAATATGTATAGAAGGCTATCAACAAAGAATTACTTGAATTGCGGCCGACGTCCTAAACTTCGTTCATCACGCGGCTATCCGAAAGGAACGCCGCTGATACGGGCGACTAGCCCGCCAGCTGCTAGGGCGGACGAAATCCCCGGGCGTTAATCACGCTGCAGCTTGGGCGGGGACTAGAGACCCCAACCGGGCTCACGGCTAGCCCGTGCGTGAGTTGTACGAGGCACGAATGTTGGAATCGCGTGATCTAGGTAGAAGGCATCAGTGCCGGCTGATGACTCCAGGCTCACGTGTTGTTTTAGCGCGGCGTCTTACCTTCGGGGCAGCGCCGCGTTTTTTTCGCCTGGCGCCAGCCGCCTGGCCCGTAGCGTATCAGTAAGAGGGCGCGTTCGCATCCAGCGTGTAGCGGCGCCAGTCTCCCTGTCCTTCCGGACGACCTTCCTCTCCCCCCTCCCGCGGTTCCAGTTCCAGCGTGATGTCCGCCGCGAACATATAGCCCCAGCCATGCACGGCGCGGATCGGCAGCGTCATGTGATTGGCGGCCGCCTTGCGCCGCAGCCGGCTGATCATGACGTCGACGAAGCGGCGCCGCGTGATGGCGCCGTCGGCGTCCTCGGCGCCGTCCGGATAGAACGCATCGCGGCTGACCTTGCGGTCTGGCGCATTCACCAGTCGGGTCAGAAAATCGCGTTCTCCCGTGGTCAGCCCGAGGCTGTAGCCCCTCGGGCTGATCAGCGTCCAGCCCTTGTTGACCAGCCGCCAGGCTTCCTGCTGCGGCTCGTCGGCGGCGCTGTCGGCCATATGGTCGGACATGTCCAGGCCCACCGCGCGCCGCACCAGCGCCTGCAGCACGGCCGCCAGTTCCAGGCCGGTGACATCGGGCGGCAGGCAGGCATCGGCGCCACAGAGCAGGGTGCGGATGCGGCTTTCTTCGCTGCCGAAGGGCGCAATCGCAACGATCCCCAGGCCGCGGTCGATGGCGCGCAACCGCACGGCGGCATTGTGGATGTCGGGCAGCGGCGCTTCCAGGATGATCAGCGGGCTCGGGCGCCGGGAATAGCGGTCGTAGACGTCGGCCAGGTCATGGCAGCGGCGCACGCTGAATCCAAGGTGCGACAGGGCTTCGACCAGCCGGGCATGCCTGGCGTCTTCCAGGCCGAGAAAGATGACGTCCAGCGTATTGTTCATGGATGCCCGCCTGCGCCTGCGTTGCGTGTCATGCCCCTCTCCCTCTGCTGCGCCATGATGTGGCGGCATCTGGCGATGTTGTCTGATGGCGGGCGAAGGTCTGAACTGTTGATCCGTGCCGGGGCCACGGCCCGCTGAGGCTACGGTCGGGGTCTGAGACGGCGCCTGGCTTGAGCGCGCTGCGCGCAGGCCGCCGATGATCCGATTCCGCATGGAAGTCACGCCCGTGTTTCATTTAAACACGGGCGTGTTTTTTTGTGAAGATACGTTTCTGTAGTTTCTGCTGGTAACAGTGGTCTCGCCGCATAACCCCGCGAAGCCCTTGAAACACTGTTTTTTTATGCAGTTGCGACAATAAAATATTAAGTATTACCGATACATTATTTTCTATTTTTAATCGGTGAATACCCATAAACTCGGGCCGGCTTTTAATCCCCGGCCTGGCGGTTGCGGACCTTGGAGGAGGCGGGCGGGAGCGGGGGCGACGCCAGCGCGCAAACCGATGATAGCAAGGGGTTTTTTTGATCCGCCGCAGGTCCTGGCGCTGGCCGCGGGTGGCGCGCCGCAACGGGCGGCGGAGCGCGCAGCGATTTACGGATTAGCCCCGGAATTGGGGTGTAATCCCTTTCTTTGGCGGCAGTATTGAGATGTTTTAATCAAATAAATAAATTCATATTAATGTCTCAGGTTGATCGATTGGACACGTTTAGCCATCGTCTGCGCACTGCAAGAATGCTTCAGGGATGGACACAGAAAGACTTGGCGGTCGCGAGCAACCTGTCGCAAAGCGCTATCGGCAACTATGAGAGCGGCCAACGCCAGCAGCCCTCCAGCGACGCGCTCATCAAGCTGACGCGAGCGCTGCGGGTCAATCCCATGTGGCTCAGCACCGGCGAAGGGCCGATGCTCAACCCCGGTTATGCCGAGCCCGCCATGAATGCGAGCAATCATCCCGAGCAGCCGCCCTGGCCGTTCGAGACGGTGTCGTACGCGACCTATGCGCGCCTGAGCCAACAGGAAAAGCGCCAGATCGAACAGGTGCTGGCGGCCTACATCAAGGCGCGCGGCGAATAGTCCCCACGGCGGTGGCGGCGGCGCGCCGTCGCGGCGTTTTCCTGCGCGCCGCTTCGGGCGCGTTGCCCGCGTCCGTCGCCGCTGGCGGCTGCGTCGTGCGCAGGCGCCGGCGCAGGCGTTCCACCGGATCGGCGATCAGGCTGTTGAGCAACGCGGCAAAGCCGATACAGCCGGTCACCACCAGGGCCGTGAACATGGCGGGCTGGCGCAGTTGCGCGCCGTCGAGCAGCCAGCCGAAAAAA
This sequence comes from Achromobacter sp. EB05, assembly GCF_044232075.1. Taxonomy (NCBI): domain Bacteria; kingdom Pseudomonadati; phylum Pseudomonadota; class Betaproteobacteria; order Burkholderiales; family Alcaligenaceae; genus Achromobacter; species Achromobacter sp. EB05. The sequence continues at coordinate 5,552,336 of NZ_CP155917.1, read as the reverse complement.
AGAATGACCAGCGCGTGGCCAATGTAGATCGGGTAGCTGAGTTCGCCGATGGCCTTGTCCAGCCGATGGCGCGCCTGGAACAGGAAGGCCAGCGGCAGCAGCGCCGCGAACAGCAGCACCGCGAGGCCGTCGCGCAGCGTATGCGGCATGCCGATCGAAAAATGCACCAGCACGTACAGCGTCAGCAGGCCGGTGCCCAGCTCGGGCAGCCAGGCGACGCGGCGGCTCCAGGCCTGCCAGCGCGGCAGCAGCATCTGGTGCGACAGCGATCCCGCCAGGAACAGCGCCAGTTCCGTGGGGAAAAAGCGGTAGGTCCACGGGTCGCTCAGGCCGATGCCGCTGGCGATCAGCGCCACGCGCAGCGCCAGGGACGCCGCCAGCAGGACCAGCAGGCGCCGGGGCGAATGCAGCACGAAGGGGGCGATCAGGTAGAAGCTCATCTCGACGCCCAGCGTCCAGGCCTGCGGCACCAGCAGGCCCTGGTACAGCGGCACGTCGCTGCGGGCGAAGCTGCCGGTGAAGGCCAGCGCGCCGTGGTCGATACCGAAGAACATCAGCCAGTCCTGGCCCAGGATCAACAGATTCGACAGCGCCAGGAACAGCGTGGCGGCCAGCGGCAGGCCGTCGTAAACGCGCCAGAACCCCTCGCCGCCGACGGCATAGGCCAGCAGCGTCAATACGGCCACGGCCAGGTAGATCGGGTACAGGCGCAGCGCGCGGTTGGCGTAGAACCGGCCGGGCGCGTCGCGGTAGTGGTCAGTGGCGGTCAGCACATAGGAGATCAGAAAGCCCGATATCACGTAGAAAAGCTGCACCGCGAGGCGCCCGCCCACCAGCCAGTCGGTCGCGCCGCCGCCCAGGTGATCCAGGACGACGGACAGCGCCAGCAAAGTTCTCAGCATGCCCATCGCCGTGTCTCCGGAAATTGTCTTGGTCGTCAGCCGGGCCGTTGCCGGCCGGGCGCGAGGCGTCAGCCGATTCTGCGCGCCACGGCGGCCCGCCGCCATGCGGCATACGATGCACCCCTTCCAGCGCGCGGCGTAGCGCGCCTCGCCCCGCGTGCAGCTTTGGGATTCGGCTGTCGGGAGGAGGGCACGGGACGTGCTGAGCCCATGCGGTTACAGTCGAGGCTGTGTCTTTTCAGGAGTGCTGTCCATGTTTACCTTCCTGTCTACGCCTTGCCGCCTGGTCGGCGCCGGAATGCTGGCCATGGCGCTGGCCGGCTGCGCCGGATCGACCGGAGGCGCGCGCGCCGAGGGCGCCGCCGCCGCCAACGCGGCCAGCAGCGCGGATTCACTGGCCCAGACCAGTTGGGAGCTGGTGCGCTGGACGCAGTCCGGCGGCGCCCTGCGCGAGATTCCGCATGGCGACAACGGCGAGCCGATCCGCCTGACCTTCCTGGCGCAGGGCAAGCAATACCGGGTCGAAGGCTTTTCGGGCTGCAATCGCTACATGGGCAGCTACAAGCTGCAAAGCGGCAAGCTGGCGATCGACGCGCCCGCCGCCACGCGCATGGCGTGCGTGCCGGCGGCCCGCGCCGCGCTCGAAAGCGACTACCTGCGCGGGCTGGGCGCGATCGACACGTTCACGCTGGACAGCGGCGGCGCGCCGCGCCACCTGACCTTCAACCTGCGTGGTGGCGACGTGCTGGAATTCGAGCGGCGCCAGGACCCGCCGACGCCCTGACGCCGGATCCCGTGCGTGGCGCCCGTCCAGGACGTGGATGGCGCCCCGGAGCGGACCGAGGCAACCGCGCCCTTCCCGTGACCTCCAGGGAATGTGCAGGTGTTTCAGTATGTTTTCCGGCGCCGGGCGGGCGGCCGTGCCGCGCCTACAATTGGCGCTGCCGGCCGTCCGGCGGGCGCGCCGCGGCGCGCATCCTGGTTTCTTGCGGGAGAGATTTGCATGTCCTTGTCCACTTCCTGGCGCTGGATCGCGCCTTGCGCGCTCGGCCTGACGCTGGCGGCCTGCGCGGCGCCGCCACGCACCGCCGACGGACGCGACCCGCGCTTCCAGCCGGCCGCCGCCTCCGACGTGCTGGCGCAGACCAACTGGGACCTGGCGCGCTGGACCCGCCCCGGCGGCGCGCTGCGCGAGATCCCGCATCCGTCCTCCAATTCGGTGCCGCTGACCATCGGCTTCATCCATGACCAGGGCGCCACGCGGGCCACCGGTTTCGCCGGCTGCAATACCTACAGCGCGCCCTACACCGTCGCCAACGGCCAGTTGATCATCCCGTCCAACCCCGTGGCGACGATGAAGGCCTGCGCGCCGGTCAACATGAAGCTCGAACAGGAATTCCTGGCCAGCCTGACGCGCATCACCGCCACCTCGTTCGACAACACCAGCAATCCGCAGCGCATGACCTGGGCCTTGAGCAACGGCGACACGCTGGATTTTGGCCGCCGTCTCGATCCGGTCGCCGGCGGCCAGGTGGGCGCGACCAAGCTGGTCTACGTCAACGCCGAACGCGTGCCGTGCAACGCCGGCGCCGGCCGCGCCATGTGCTACCAGGTGCGCGACACGCCGACGCAGCCGTGGCAGCTCTGGTACGGCGACATCACCGGCTTCAATTTCCAGCCCGGCATCCGCTATCGCCTGCGCGTGGTCGAGGTCAGGGACCCGAATCCGCCGGCCGACGCCTCGGGCCTGCGCTGGGTGCTGGATACGGTGGTGGAACAGGAAATCGTGCGGCGCTGAGCCGGGAGGGCGGGGCCCGCGCTTGACCCGCGACAAGCGGGCCGCGCGGGGCAGCGATTACTATTACGGCCTTCGCCGTTTTTCGCCCCGCTTTGCCATGTCTTCCGTCGTCAATATCGCCGCCTACAAATTCGTCTCGCTGGACGCGCTGCCCGAGCTGCGCGCGCGGCTATTGGCCGAGGCCGGGGCGGCGGGCCTGAAGGGCACCATCCTGCTGGCGGAGGAAGGCATCAACCTGTTCCTGGCGGGCGCGGCCGATGGCATCGACACTTTCCTGCGCGGCTTGCGCGGCGACGCCCGCTTCGCCGACCTGGAAGTGAAGTTCAGCCACAGTGAGCAAGTGCCGTTCCGCAAGCTGCTGGTGAAGATCAAGCGCGAAATCATCCGCATGAACCACCCGGCGATCCGGCCCGAGGCCGGCCGCGCGCCGGGTGTGGATGCGAAGACGCTGGCGCGCTGGCTGGAGCAGGGGACCGACGACAGCGGCCGTCCGGTGGTCATGCTGGATACGCGCAATGCCTTTGAAGTCGACGAGGGCACCTTTCGCGACGCCATCGACTGGCGCATCGACCGCTTCACGCAGTTCCCGGCGGCGGTGCAGGCGCATCGCGCCGAGCTGGAAGGCAAGACCGTGGTCAGCTTCTGCACAGGCGGCATCCGCTGCGAGAAGGCCGCCATCTACATGAACGAAGCCGGCATCGACAACGTCTACCAGCTCGACGGCGGCATCCTCAAGTACTTCGAGGAAACCGGCGGCCCGGGGTTCGACGGCAAGTGCTTCGTGTTCGACGAGCGCATCTCGCTCGACCCGGCGCTGGCGCCGAGCAAGAATTGATTCCGTCCCGCGAGGACCGGCGCGCCGCCGCCGCATGAAAAAAAGCCCGCAGATTGCGGGCTTTTTCGCATGGCTCGGGTGTGCGGATCAGCGCACGCGCATGCCGGGCTTGGCGCCGGGGAACGGCTCCAGCACGTAGATGCCGGCGTCCACCGCCTCGTCGGCATGGCTGGCGGCCAGCACCATGCCTTCCGAGACGCCGAACTTCATCTTGCGCGGCGCCAGGTTGGCGACCATGACGGTCAGCTTGCCGATCAGGTCTTCGGGCTGGTAGGCCGACTTGATGCCGGAGAAGACGTTGCGGTGGCGGCCTTCGCCCACGTCCAGCGTCAGGCGCAGCAGCTTGGTCGAGCCTTCGACGTGCTCGCAGTTGACGATCTGCGCGATGCGCAGGTCGACGCGGGCGAAGTCGTCGATCGAGATGGTCTCGGCCAGCGGCTCGCCGCCGGGGACCACGGCGGGGGCGGCGGGCGGCTCGAACAGGTCTTCCAGCATCTGCGGCTCGACGCGCTGCATCAGGTGCTTGAACGGCGCCACGCGCTGCGGCAGCACGGCGGCGTCGGCCCAGGTGAAGTCGGCCTCGGCGGCGAACAGTTCGCGCGCGACGCGCTCGGCCAGGGCCGGCAGCACCGGCGCCAGCATCACCGACAGGGCCTTGAAGCCGGCCAGCGAACGCGAGCAGATGTCCTGCAGCGCGGCCTTCTGCGCCTCGTCGGCGGTGGCGATGCCCTTGGCCAACACCCACGGCTGTGCCGTGTCGAACGCCTGGTTGATGCGGTCGGCGTAGGCCATGATCTCGCGGATGGCGCGGTTGTACTCGCGCGCCTCGAAGGCGGCGCGGATCGACTCGGCCTGCGCGGCGTATTCGGCCGACAGCGCGGCGGTGTCGCCCGCATAGGCCAGCTTGCCGTCGAAGTGCTTGGTGATGAAGCTGGCGGCGCGGCTGGCGATGTTGACGTACTTGCCGACCAGGTCGCTGTTGACGCGGGCGATGAAGTCCTCAGGGTTGAAGTCCATGTCCTCGACCCGGGCGTTCAGCTTGGCGGCGATGTAATAGCGCATCCACTCGGCGTTCATGCCGAGTTCCAGGTAGCGCAGCGGCGAGATGCCGGTGCCGCGGCTCTTGGACATCTTTTCGCCGCTGACGGTGATGAAGCCGTGCACATTGACCGCGTCCGGCGTCTTGCGGCCGGCGAACTTCAGCATCGCGGGCCAGAACAGCGCGTGGAAATAGACGATGTCCTTGCCGATGAAGTGGACCTGCTCGGTGCTGCCGGCCGGGTCGAGCAGGGCGTCGAAGTCCAGCCCTTTGACCGCGCAGTACGACTTCAGCGAGGCCAGGTAGCCCACCGGCGCGTCCAGCCAGACGTAGAAGTACTTGCCCGGCGCGTCCGGGATCTCGATGCCGAAATAGGGCGCGTCGCGCGAGATGTCCCAGTCGCCCAGCTTGGCCTCGCCGTCCTCGGCGCCCAGCCATTCGCGGGTCTTGGCCAGCATTTCGGGCTGCAGGTGCTTGCCGCCGTGGGCGTTGCTGCCGGTGGTCCATTGCTGCAGGAATTCGACGCAGCGCGGATCCGACAGCTTGAAGAAGAAGTGATCCGACGACTTCAGCACCGGCGTGGCGCCGGTCAGGGCCGAGTACGGATTGATCAGGTCGGTGGGCGCGTAGACGGCGCCGCAGACCTCGCACGAATCGCCGTACTGGTCCTTGGCGTGGCACTTGGGGCATTCGCCCTTGATGTAGCGGTCGGCCAGGAACATGCCCTTGACCGGGTCGTAGAACTGCTCGATGGAGCGGGTCTCGATCAGGTCTTGCGCCTTGAGCGCGCGGTAGATGTCCTGCGACAGCGCGACGTTCTCGGGCGAATCGGTGGTGTGCCAGTGGTCGAAGCGGATGTGGAAGCCGTTCAGGTACTGCGGGCGCTCGGCGGCGTAGCGCGCCACCAGGGCCTGCGGCGTGATGCCTTCTTTCTCGGCCTTCAGCATGATCGGCGCGCCGTGCGCGTCGTCGGCGCCCACGAAGTGCACCGTGTGGCCCGCCATTCGCATCGAACGAACCCAGATGTCGGCCTGGATGTACTCCATGATGTGGCCGATGTGGAAGGATCCGTTGGCGTAGGGCAGCGCAGTGGTGACAAAGAGGGTGCGAGACATGGTTGTCGGTCGAGGTTGAGGGGAAAAATGGGTTGGCCGGCCATTTTAGGGCAATGGCGGCGATGCGCCCGCAGGGCGGGGGACGGGCCCCTTGAAACGACACAACCCGCCGGTCGCGCACGCGGGCGCCAGGCGGGTTGGGGAACAGCGAGCCGGTCGTTCGGCCACGAGCGCGCGGCGCGGGCCGCCGCGGGAGGCGGCGGGCGCCGGCGATGCCGCGCTCAGCGGATCTCGCGGGCCTCGACGTCGATCACGTCGCCGCGCGGCTGCGTGGCGAACGGGGCGGTGGCGGACTGGAACGGGCCCGGACGGTCACCCTGCCGCTGGCTCCAGTAGGCGCGCACGCCGAAAGGCTTGCCGCGCACCTTGGCGACCACGTACAGGATCGCCACGGCGATCGCCGTGGACAGCATGAAGACCAGCGCCATTGCCATGCCGATCAGGGCCAGGGCGGCGAATAAGACGGCTCGGAAGAAGCGGATAAGAGTATTGGTCATGTAGGTCGGATGCAAAACGCAGCGAAAGGTTCCCGTGTATCCGCTATCCTTTAGGGGATGGCGGCCCGCAGACGCCGCGCTGCCTACGGAACCATAGTGACATGAGTATAACGATAGAACACCTGCGCGCCGCCCTGCGCGCCGCGCACGACCCCAATACCGGCCTGGACCTGGGTGTATCTGTAAGAGATCGTGACATCCAGATCGATGGCGGCCGCGTCGCCGTGGCGCTGGAACTGGGCTATCCGGCCGACGCCGTCCGCGACCAGGTGCGCGAGATCGCCGTGGCGGCGCTGGCCGCCGCCGGCGCGCCCGGCGCCCAGGTGAGCGTGTCCTGGAAGGTGGCCGCGCATGCCGTGCAGAAGGGGCTCAAGCCGCTGCCCAATGTGCGCAACATTATTGCGGTCGCCTCCGGCAAGGGCGGCGTGGGCAAGAGCACCACGGCCGTGAACCTCGCGCTGGCCCTGGCCGCCGAGGGCGCCAAGGTCGGCCTGCTGGACGCCGACATCTACGGCCCCAGCGTGCCGACCATGCTGGGCGTCTCGGGCCGTCCCGAGAGCCTGGACAACAAAAGCATGGAGCCCCTGACCGGCCATGGCCTGCAGGCCAACTCCATCGGTTTCCTGATCGATGCCGACTCGCCCGCCATCTGGCGCGGCCCGATGGTGACCCAGGCGCTCGAACAATTGCTGCGCCAGACCAACTGGCGCGACCTGGACTACCTGATCGTCGACATGCCGCCGGGCACCGGCGACGTGGCGCTGACGCTGGCGCAGAAGGTGCCGGTGGTGGGCGCGGTCATCGTCACCACGCCGCAGGATGTCGCGCTGCTGGACGCGCGCAAGGGCCTGCGCATGTTCCAGAAGGTCGAGGTGCCGATCCTGGGCGTGGTCGAGAACATGGCCATTCACATCTGCTCGCAATGCGGCCATGCCGAGCACATCTTCGGCGAAGGCGGCGGCCAGCGCATGGCCGAGCAGTACGGCACGCCCTGGCTGGGCAGCCTGCCGTTGACGCTGGCGATCCGCGAGCTGACCGACGCCGGCACCCCCACCGTGGTGGCCGATCCTGGCAGCGAAGCGGCGGGCCTGTACCGCGCCATCGCCCGTAAACTCGCGGCCGGCGTTGCGGCGCTGCCCCGTGACATGGCCGGGAAATTCCCGTCCATCGTCGTGCAGCAGCCGTCGTAACGCATGCGGTGGGCGGCCCGGGCCTTCTTGGCTGGACTTTGCGTAGTGGCGGGCGAGGCGGTGGCCAAGCGCCCGGAAATCATCGTGGACCCCGGCGGCGTGCCGCCGGCGGCGCTGCAGGCGATCACCGAGGCGGTGGGCGCCATCGCGCGCCTGGCTGAAGACCAGGACGGCGGCGAAATCAACCGCCTGCGGCGCCGCGCCCGCGACGCCACGCTGGCCGCGCTGGCCACCCAGGGCTACTTCTCGCCCACCGTCACGCTCGAGGCAGGGACCGACATCGGCGGCGAAACCTGGGACATCGGCATCGTGCCGGGCAAGCGCACCACGGTGTCGTCGGTCGACCTGACCTTCACCGGCCGCATCACGCGGCCGGAATACGCGCAGCGCGTGCAGAAGCTGCGCGACGACTGGCTGCTCAAACCGGGCCAGCCGTTCATCAACGCCGACTGGAACAAGGCCAAGTCCACCCTGCTGGACGAGACCTCGGTGCGCGACTTCATGCTGGCCCGCATGACGGCCTCCGAGGCCGACGTGCAGGCCGACACGGCCTCGGCCGCCCTGCGCGTCACCATCGACAGCGGGCCGCAGGTGCGCATGGGCGAACTGAGCACCGAGGGCCTGGAGCGGGTGCCGCCCAAGCTCATCACCCGCTACGTGCGCTATTCGCCGGGTTCGCCCTATGACCAGAACCGCCTGGACGAATGGCAGCAGGACCTGCAGTCCACGGCCTTTTTTCGCGGCGCCTTCGTGGCGTTGCGGCAGCCGGGCAGCGACGCGCAGACGACGGAGCCGTTGTCCGACCGGGCCCGCGCGCCGGGCGCGGCCAACGCCGCCGAGGCCGCGCCTGCGGGCGATCCGGTGGTGTCCGGCGCCATGCCGCCGGCGCCGCCCGCCTACGATTCCGACGGCGAGGTGACGCTGCCGGTGCAGGTGCGCGTGGTCGAGGCGCCGCCCAAGCGTTTCTCGGCCTCGATCGGCGTCGACGACGAAGCCGGCGTGCGGCTGGAATCGCTCTACCGCCAGAACGTGGTGTTCGGCCAGCCTGTGACAATGGAGTCGGGGTTCAGCGTGGACCGGCTGCAGCAGCGCGTCTACACCGACATCCTGCTGCCCCCGACCGAGCGCGGCTACAAGGATTCCGTCGGGGTGCTGGCGCAGCATTCCGACATCCAGGGCCTGGCGGTGACCCGCTATGCCCTGGGCGCCACCCGCAGCCAGGAGCGCCAGGGCGCCGGCGACAGCCGGGTCACCTACGAAACCCGCTGGGGCCTGCTGCTGGCGCACGATGACGTCAAGATCGACGGCGGCGACGAATATTCGCTGCCCACGCTGACCGCCACCGGCGAGTGGCTGCGGCGCGACGTGGACAACAAGTACGATCCGCGCGAGGGCAACCTGATCGCGCTGGGCGGCGGCGTGGGCGTGACGCTGGATACCGGCGAGCCTTACACCCGAGCGCGTTTCCGTGCCCAGAAGTGGTGGCCGATCGGCAAGCTGGACGTGCTGACCGTGCGCGGCGAGGTCGGCCGCGTCTGGGCCAACGGCAATGTCCAGGTGCCGGACGACTTCGGCTTCCGCACCGGCGGCGCGCGTTCGATACGCGGCTACAAGTACCAGAGCATCGGCCTCAAGCGCGACAAGGCCATCGTTGGGGCGCCCACGCTGGTGGTCGGCAGCATCGAGTACGACCATTACTTCAACGAACGCTGGGGCATGGGCGTGTTCGTCGATGCGGGCGACGCGGCGCAGTCGTTCGGCGACATGTCGCTGGCGGTCGGCTACGGCGTGGGCGCGCGGGTGCGCACGCCGGCCGGCCCGCTGTTCCTGGACGTGGCCTACGGCCAGCGCGAGCGCGACCTGCGCCTGCACTTCTCGCTGGGGATCGCGTTTTGACGGGGCTGCGCCGGTTCCTGCGCCATGTGCTGGTCTGGTGGTTGCCCGGGCTGGCGATGCTGGCCGTGCTGGCCTGCAGCTTCGTGTTCTGGCTGCTGGCCTCGCAGACCGGATCGCGCCTGCTGCTGACCACCGCCGCCCAGCAACTGGACGGCCAGGCGCTGGACGTGCGCGGCTCGGTCCTGCGCGGGCTGGACGTCGGGCGGCTCGACTTGAACATCAGCGGCACGCGTATCGACATCAGCGACCTGCGCCTGAGCGTGCATTGGCGCGCGCTGGGCAACCGGCTGCTGCATGTGCGCGAACTCTCGGCCACGAATGTCGAGATCGGCCTGACCGCCAGCGAGGACGCGCCGGCCGATGACAAGCCCGAAGAACCCTTCAGCCTGCCGGCGCTGCCGGTGGACATTGCGGTGGACCGGTTGGCGCTGGGTGAATTCCATCTGCTGCAGGACGGCCAACCGCTGCCGGTCGAACTGGGCGACCTGAGCGCCACGTTCGCGGCCGGCAAACAGGGCGCGCAGCTACGCATCGCCAATCTGCGCGTGGGCCATGAGATCGGCCAGGCGCAGTTGAGCGGGCAAGCCGAACTGCAGGGCCTGGCCGACCCCTGGCCGTTCGCCGCGCGGCTGGACGTGATGGCGCGCGGATCGGGGCCGGCGTCGCCGCTGTGCCAGGCCGACCAGTTGAGCGGCAAGTTCGCGCCACCCGCGAAACCGCAAGAGGAGCGGCCCAAGGCGTCCGAGGCGGCCAAGCCCCGGGCCGGCAAGGCCAAGGGGGAAACCGCCAAGGCCGCCGCCGCAGGCGCCAAGCCGTCCTCCGCCACGCCGCCTGAGGGCGCCCCGGCCAAGACCACGGATGCGTTCATCGGCCCGCCGGCGCCGGCCTGCCAGGTGATGTTGCAGGCCGATGCGGCGGGCTCGCTGGACGGCATCCAGGCCAAGCTGGATGGCACCGGCGCCGGCCTGGCGTTGGAGGTGATGGCCGATCTGGCGCCACGCACGCCGCTGGTGCTGCGCAGCGCGCGGGCCGAGGCGCGGCTGCCGGACCAGTCGACGCTGTCGGCGCGCCTGGACCTGCGGGCGGTGGACGGCCAGCCGGGCCGCGACCGCATCGTCGGCACCGTTGGGGCGCGGCGCCTGGACCTGTCGCCCTGGCTGGGTGACGCGATTCCGCCGGCGATCGTCAGCGCCAGCGCGCAGTTGAGCGCCGAGTTCGAGAACCTCAGCCAGTTGCGCCAGGCCGCGATCGACCTGCGCTTCGAAGACGGCGCGCGCTGGAACAAGCAGGCGCTGGCGGGCGCGGTCAAGGCCCAGGTGGATATCGCCGCGCCCGCCGCCGGCCCGCAGGCCAGCGCCAGCGCCGTGGCGTCGGGCCCAGATGCCGCGCCGGGAGCCCCCGATGCCGCGGTCAGGCCCGCCGCCGATGCGCCCGATGCGCCCGATGCCGCCGTCAAGCCCGACGCCGCTACACCCGCCGCGGATCTGCTGGCCGGACTGCGCATCCACGGCCTGGACGTCGATCTCAAGCTCGGCGCCAACCGGATCCGGGCGCAGGGCGAGATCGGCGGGGCCGACGGCGCGCTGACGCTGGACGCGCAGGCGCCGCAACTGGATGCATTCTGGCCCGGCATTCCGGGCGGCGCCGACCTCAAGGGCAAGCTCGGCGGCACCATCGCCGCCCATAAGGCCGAGATCACCGCCGGCTACAACCCGCCCAAGCCGCGCCCCGGCGTGTTGGGCGAGTCGCGGGCCCAGGCCACGCTCGCCTTCGCTGGCGGCTGGGGCAAAGGCGCGCCGGGGGCGGCCGACGCCGCCCTGACCGGTTGGCGCGGCACGGTTTCGCGCCTGACGGCCGACAGCGCCGGCTTCACCGTTTCGGTCGACCGGCCCGTGACGCTGTCTTACCTGCCGGCGGCGGTGGCGCCGCAATGGCAGTGGCAGGTGGGGCAGAGCGTGCTGGGGGTGGCCCTGCCGGGCAAGGAAAAACTGGCGATCGCGCACAAGGGCTCGCGCGGCGACGCCAAGCGCTGGGAAACCGCCGGCCAGGCCGACAACCTGGTCATCACCGCCGCGATGGCGCGGCAGGTGATCGCCGCCGTCGACCCGGAGGCCGCGGCCAAGATGAACAAAGGACCGAAGCGCGTCAATGCTACGGTGGCGGAAAGCCAGCGCCGCATCGCGCTGGACGCGTCCTGGGACCTGAAATTCGACGGCCGCCTGGCCGGCCGCGCCCGCATCGCGCGGCGCGACGGCGATCTGCTGATCCCGGGCGACCCGCCGGTGCCGCTGGGGGTGAAGGCGCTGGTGCTGGACCTGACCGCCACGCCGACCTCGGCCAACGCCAGCCGGCTGGACGCCAAGCTGGACCTGGCGACCGACAAGATGGGCAAGATCGCCGGCAATGGCACGGCGGTGCTGGCGGTGGACGCCAAGGGCGGCATGGCGCTCGATCCGCGCCAGCCGATCCGCGCCAGGCTGGATGCGGATATCACCGATCTGGCCTGGGTCGGCCTGTTCGTCGGCGACTCCATGGAGGTCGGCGGCCAGGTCAAGGCCAACCTGGAAGCCCAGGGCACGCTCAATGGCAAGTGGAGCGCCAGCGGCGCGATCCGCGGCGACAAGCTGCGCGTGGTGCGCATCGACGACGGCGTGCGCCTGATCGACGGCACGCTGGCGGCGCGGCTGGACGGCGACAAGCTGGTGCTCGACAGCCTGCGTTTCCCGGCCTCGCTGCGCGTGATGCCGGCCGAATGGCGCACCAAGGAATGGATCACCACCAACCCCGAGGCCAAGGGCGGCTATGCCGAGGCCAAGGGGCAATGGAACCTGATCGACGGCGGCGGCAACGTGCGCCTGACGCTGTACCGCTTTCCGGCGCTGCAGCGCTCGGACCGCTATGCCATGGTGTCCGGCACCGTCGACCTGAACGCCGCGATGCCGCGCATCGACATCGTCGGCGACCTGAAGGCGGACGCCGGCTGGTTCAGCCTGGAGATCCTGCAGGGCGTGCCGTCGCTGGACGACGACGTCAAGGTGCGCCGCGCGGGCGACGATCCCGGCGCCGTGTCGACCCCGCTGCAGACCAGCATGAACCTGAAGTTCGACATGGGGCCGCGCTTCTACATCACCGGCATGGGGCTGGACGCCGGCCTGCTGGGGTCGATCCAGATCCTGCTGAACGACGGCCGCCTGACCGGCGTGGGCGCGCTGCGCACCCGAGGCGGCGGCATCGAGGCCTATGGCCAGAAGCTGCGGCTGCGGCGCGGCACGCTGACCTTCCAGGGCCGCCTGGACAACCCGTTGCTGGATATCGAGGCGCTGCGCACCGGCGAGCAGGTCGAGGCGGGCGTAAAAGTGGTGGGCACTGCCCAGCGTCCGCGTATCGACCTGGTGTCGTACCCTGACGTCAGCGACGTCGAGAAGCTGTCGTGGCTGTTGCTGGGCCGGGGCCCGGACGAAAGCGGCAGCGACGCCGCGCTGTTGCTGTCGGTGGGCACGGCGCTGCTGGGCGGCGGCCAGCCCTTCTACAAGCAGTTCGGGCTGGACGACGTCAGCGTGCGCACCGGCAACCTGGGCAGCTCGGGCAGCATCCTGCCCGACCGCACCGTGGCCGGCGACGTCAACCGCGACAGCGACAGCCAGTTGGCGACGCAATTCCTGGTGGCCAGCAAGTCGTTCGCCAACGGCATCACGCTGAGCGTCGAGCAGGCGCTGGCGGGCAGTGACACGGTCGGCCGCGCCAGCTACCGGCTGGCGCGCGGCCTGTCGCTGGACCTGAAGGGCGGCTCGGTCAACGGCATCGCGCTCGTGTACCGCACCTTCTTCGGCGATTGACGCCCGTGGCCGTTCCGTTCCCGTTCGGGGACGGGGCGGCGCGCTCGGGATAAAATGACGCCCATTCCATTTCCCCAAGCACTCTCGCCACCATGAGCATCAAAAGCGACCGCTGGATCCGCCGCCAGGCCGAAGCCGGCATGATCGAACCCTTCGAAGCGGGTCAGGTCCGCACGGCCAATGGCGGGCGCATCGTCAGCTACGGCACCAGCAGCTACGGCTACGACGTGCGTTGCGCCGACGAATTCAAGATCTTCACGAACATCAATTCCACCATCGTCGATCCCAAGAACTTCGACGAAGGCTCGTTCGTGGACTTCAAGGGCGACGTCTGCATCATCCCGCCCAACTCGTTCGCGCTGGCCCGCACGGTCGAATACTTCCGCATCCCGCGCAGCGTGCTGACGATCTGCCTGGGCAAGAGCACCTATGCCCGCTGCGGCATCATCGTCAACGTGACGCCGCTGGAACCCGAATGGGAGGGCCACGTCACGCTGGAATTCTCGAACACCACGCCGCTGCCCGCCAAGATCTACGCCGGCGAAGGCTGCGCGCAGATGCTGTTCCTGGAAAGCGACGAGATCTGCGAGACCTCGTACGCCGACCGTGGCGGCAAGTACCAGGGCCAGCGCGGCGTGACGTTGCCGCGCACCTGATCGTCAGCCGCGGGGGGGCGCCGCCCGGCGCGCCCCGCCATGCCTGAACGCCCGTCAGGAGCGCCCTGGCGCCGGGCGCAGGTATTCGATGTCCCATTCGCTTTCCGACACCTGCGCGAAGCCGTGGCGGCGATAGAAGCGGTTCGAGTCGCTGCCGCGCAGCGCGCCCACGCTGACCGGCAGGCCACGCCGGTCGGCATCCTGCAGCAAGCGGCCCAGCACCTGGCCGCCCACCCCCAGCCCCTGCGCCGCGGGCACCACATACAGATGATCCAGCCGCAGGCCGTCGCCGTCCGGACGCAGCGCATAGAAGCCGACACGCGCGCCGTCGCGCTCGATGATCCAGGTGTGATCCGGCCGGAAGGTATCGCGCAGGCGCGCGCGGGCCCGCTCGGGGTCGAACCGGCCCAGGCGTTCCAGGCTCTCGCGCATGGCCTCGATGCGGATGGCCAGCAGGGCTTCGAAATCCGCGGGAGTGACCGGCACGTCGCGTAGCGCGCCCGCCGCCAGCGCGTCGTAGCCCTGGCCCAGGAACCGCAGCAGGCAGATGCCATGACCGAACGGATCGCTCAGGTGGGCGATGCGTCCCCAGTCGTGCGATACCGGGGCATCCTCCAGCGTGGCGCCCGCCGCCACTGCCCGTTCGACAGCGCTGTCGACGTCGTCGACCACCACATCCAGATGCACCGGCGTCCAGTGGCGGGCGTAGTCGCGCGCTTGCCGCGCGGCGCTCGCGGCGGGCGTGCCGGCGGCCTTTTCCAGCAGGTAGATCGGCGCCGACGCGCCCAGCATTTCGGCGGCCGCGGGACCGAGGCGGCGATGCAGCGCCAGGCCGAAGGCGCGGCGGTAGAAGTCGATGGCCGCCTCGAGATCGGGCACGTCGATGTTGACCAGGATGCGCATGAGGTTTTCCGCAAGAAGGGATCGCAAAACATAGCATGGCGCGCACGCCGCGTTGCAATCGCGCCGGCGGCCTGCGCGGCGCTAAAGAACCCGGGGGGGCGACCGTAAAATGACATATGTGTTTGCCGATTTGGCGACGTCATTTCAGCAAGCGTGAGCAAGGCCTATCCGTGCGTTACCCCCATATCCCCTGGCTGCCCCTGTTGTTCTATCCTGCGCTGCCGGTGATTGCGGCGGTGGGGCTGTTGTTGTGGCGCCAGTGGCCGCCGGCGCTGACGCTGATCGTGCCGTTCGTGCCGTGGGTCATGGCGCTGGTCGGCGCGGCGATCTGCCTGATGTACCAGCGTTCGCAGACGCTCGCGCTGATGC
The DNA here is from genome assembly GCF_044232075.1 of Achromobacter sp. EB05. Taxonomy (NCBI): domain Bacteria; kingdom Pseudomonadati; phylum Pseudomonadota; class Betaproteobacteria; order Burkholderiales; family Alcaligenaceae; genus Achromobacter; species Achromobacter sp. EB05. The sequence goes on along the minus strand of NZ_CP155917.1, from coordinate 5,537,300 downwards.
TCGGCGTGCTGATGGCCGTGGCCATCTGGCCGACGCTGGCCAGCGAGGCGCCGTGGGCGCTGGGGCCCGCGCTGGTGTGGTGGTCGCTGGCCTACACCATCAACGCGCTCTGGCCGGAACGCGCCGGCATGTTGTGGGACCTGGCCGCGCGCATCGCTCTGATGGCGGTGGGCGCCGCGGCCATCGCGCTGGCCGGCAAGGACGGCGCCGGGCAGTGGTTCGGCACGCTCGCCGTGCAGGGCATGCTGGCGCGGCTCGGCATCCCGGCCGAAGCGCTGGCGGCGCTGCTGGTCACCGGCCTGACCTTGACCTTGCTGCTGTTGCGCTATGGCCGTCCGCAGCAGGCTGGCCAATGGCTGGGTTTCGTCTGCATGGCCTGGGCGCTGCCGCGCGGCGGCGCCCATCCCATCGAGCTGGCCGTGATGGCTTCCGCCGCGCTGACATCGCTGTCTATTTCGCTGGCGCACGAGGGTTATCACATGGCCTTCCGCGACGAACTGACCGGGCTGCCGGGCCGCCGCGCGCTCAATGAGCGCCTGCAACGCATGGGCCGCGTCTATACGTTGGCGATGGCCGACGTCGATCACTTCAAGGCGTTCAACGACACCCACGGCCACGACGTCGGCGACCAGGTGCTGCGCATGGTGGCGGCGCAACTGCGCCGGGTGCCGGGCGGCGGCTATGCCTACCGCTACGGCGGCGAGGAATTCACGCTGGTGTTTCCGGGCAAGACCGCCGTCGAGGCCATGCCACACCTGGAAACGGTGCGGCGCGCGATCGAGGCCTACCAGATGCGCCTGCGCGACAAGCCGGCGCGGCCCAAGGCGGACCAGGTCGGCCTGCGCCGGCGCGGCGGCCGCGGACGCAATGTGCGGCCGTTGCGGGTCACGGTCAGCATCGGGGTGGCCGAGCGCGGCGAGACGTTGCGCGCGCCGGACGCCGTCATCAAGGCGGCCGACCAGGCGCTTTACAAGGCCAAGGACGGCGGCCGCAACCAGGTCTGGGCCTACGGTTCCCGACGCCGCGCCGGCGCCGCCTAGCGGCCGGACAGGGCCAGCGCCATCAGTACCTCGTCGTAGAGCTTGCCATTGACGCACAGCGCCTCGCGCTCGAGGCCGTACTCCTCGAAGCCGAGGCTGGCGTACAGCCGGCGCGCCGCCGCGTTGTTGGCGGTGACGCTCAACTGCACCGTGCGCACGCCGCGCATGGCGCCGGCGTGATCGATGGCGGCGCGCATGAGCAGGCGCGCCAGGCCCCGGCCGCGCCACTCGGGCGCTACGTAGACGCTCCAGATATGTGCCTTGTGGCGCATCTTCAGCTTGCGCTGGCGGGTGACGCCGGCGATGCCGGCCAGCGCCGTTTCCGAGAACACACCGAACATCGCGCTGTCGTCCGCCGGCGCGATCCAGCCGCGGATGTCTTCCAGTGTCAGCGTATGTTCCTCTTCGTAACTCGATCCGAACGCTTCCGGAGTCTCGCGCAGGGCGTCCAGGCGCAATTGGCGCAGCGCCTGGGCATCCAGGGGGATCAGACGTCTGACGAGGAGGCCGGATGCGGAGGTCACGGGACGCGGATTGTTGGGAATAAGGTACGGTTGGGGCAGTATAGGCGCCCCGGCTGCCTATAATGGGGCAACGCCGCTTGCGGTTTTCACAAAGGAGCCAACGATGTTCGGTTTCCTCAAGATAAACCATGAGGCCGAGCGCGACGAGGTCCAGGAAGAGTTCGTGGCCCGCGTGGCCCACGCCGCCGAAGATTTCGTCCAGGCCGCCGGTTCCGCCGGAGCCGGGCTCGACTACACACCGTCGAGCGTCCATGCGCTAGACGATGCGCTCGAAGCCGCGCATGTGGGCACATTGCCACTGACTCCCATGCAGACTGTCGGCGCCGCCGCCTACCTCTACGAGGTGGCCCGGCGCGCCCATGGCGGCCTGTACGAGGTCTGCGACGACGAGGACCCGGTGGTGCTGGTCTGCGGCGAGCCCGAGGCCGAGGTCTGCTTCGGCGCCATCGCCAAGGTCGAGCGGCGCATCCGCTACGGCGCCGCCGAGGCCATCCCGCCGTACTTCGACCGCTTCATCGCGGCCCTGGAGGCGGGCGAGGCCCGCACCCTGCGGTAGGGCCGCGCGAGCTTCTCGCGGGAGCCTGGCCGGCGCTCTCCCGGCCGCCCCGCGGCGGCCGCTCGCGGACGCGTTGCAACGGTCTTCGGGAAAACCATAGGGCCTGGAGAAAAACGGCCCTACAATTCGGCCATTCCCGCCGCCGGCGGGAACCTCGCGCCCGCCTGTCATCAGACGGTTTTTCACTAGAAGTACACTCGCGTCCGCCAACCCGGTCCGATTCGCCTTGCCCCCAGGAGCGCCTGCATGAAATTCCGCTTCCCCATCTTCATCATCGACGAGGACTACCGTTCCGAGAACGCGTCCGGTCTGGGTATCCGCGCCCTGTCCGCGGCGATCGAGGCCGAGGGCGTCGAGGTGATCGGGGTGACCAGTTACGGCGACCTGAGTTCGTTCGCCCAGCAGCAGAGCCGTGCCAGCGCCTTCATCCTGTCGATCGACGACGAAGAGTTCGACGTGGATTCGCCCGAGGACGTGGCCAGCGCGATCAAGAACCTGCGCACCTTCATCGGCGAACTGCGCTTCCGCAACGCCGACATCCCCATCTACCTGTACGGCGAGACGCGCACCTCGGAACACATTCCGAACGACATCCTGCGCGAGCTGCACGGCTTCATCCACATGTTCGAGGACACCCCCGAATTCGTGGCGCGCCACATCATCCGCGAAGCGCGCAGCTATGTGGACAGCCTGCCGCCGCCGTTCTTCCGCGAGCTGGTCAAGTATGCGCAGGATGGCTCCTATTCCTGGCACTGCCCCGGCCACTCCGGCGGCGTGGCGTTCCTGAAGAGCCCGGTGGGCCAGATGTTCCACCAGTTCTTCGGCGAGAACATGCTGCGCGCCGACGTCTGCAACGCCGTCGACGAACTGGGCCAGTTGCTGGACCACACCGGCCCGGTGGCCGAGTCCGAACTGAACGCGGCGCGCATCTTCCACGCCGACCACTGCTACTTCGTGACCAACGGCACCTCGACCTCGAACAAGGTGGTGTGGCACGCCAACGTCGCCGCCGGCGACGTGGTGGTGGTGGACCGCAACTGCCACAAGTCGATCCTGCACGCCATCACGATGACGGGCGCGATCCCGGTGTTCCTGCGCCCGACGCGCAACCACCTGGGCATCATCGGCCCGATCCCGCTGGAAGAGTTCCATCCGGACAGCATCCGCAAGAAGATCGAGGCCAACCCGTTCGCGCGCGAAGCCGTGAACAAGAACCCGCGCATCCTGACGCTGACGCAGAGCACCTACGACGGCGTGATCTACAACGTCGAGATGATCAAGGAACACCTGGGCAGCTACGTCGACACGCTGCACTTCGACGAAGCCTGGCTGCCGCACGCCTCGTTCCACGAGTTCTACCAGGACATGCACGCGATCGGCCAGGACCGTCCGCGCAGCAAGGACGCGATGGTGTTCGCGACCCACTCCACGCACAAGCTGCTGGCCGGCATCTCGCAGGCCTCGCAGATCATCGTGCAGGAATCCGAGACCCGCAAGCTGGACCGCAACGTCTTCAACGAAGCCTACCTGATGCACACGTCGACCTCGCCGCAGTACGCGATCATCGCGTCGTGCGACGTGGCCGCGGCCATGATGGAGCCGCCGGGCGGCACCGCGCTGGTCGAGGAAAGCATCCGCGAAGCCATGGACTTCCGCCGCGCCATGCGCAAGGTGGAATCGGAGTTCGGCAAGAACGACTGGTGGTTCAAGGTCTGGGGCCCGAACCGCCTGGTGTCCGAAGGCATCGGCAACCGCGATGAGTGGATCCTGGAGTCGAACGACCACTGGCACGGCTTCGGCGACCTGGCCGAAGGCTTCAACATGCTGGACCCGATCAAGGCCACGGTCATCACGCCGGGGCTGGACATGTCGGGCAGCTTCGGCGAAACCGGGATCCCGGCCGCGCTGGTCTCCAAGTACCTGACCGAGCACGGCGTGGTGGTCGAGAAGACCGGCCTGTATTCGTTCTTCATCCTGTTCACCATCGGCATCACCAAGGGCCGCTGGAACACGCTGCTGACCGCGTTGCAGCAGTTCAAGGACGACTACGACCGCAACCAGCCGCTGTGGCGCATCCTGCCGGACTTCTGCCGCGGCCATCGCCGCTACGAGCGCATGGGCCTGCGCGACCTGTGCCAGCAGATCCACGAGGCCTACCGCGAACGCGACGTGGCCCGCCTGACCACCGAGATGTACCTGAGCGACATGGTGCCGGCGCTCAAGCCGTCCGACGCCTTCGCCCGCATGGCGCACCGCGAGGTCGAGCGCGTGGATATCGACAAGCTGGAAGGCCGCGTCACCGGCGTGCTGCTGACGCCGTATCCTCCGGGCATTCCGCTGCTGATCCCGGGCGAGCGCTTCAACCGCACCATCGTCCAGTACCTGCAGTTCGCGCGCGAGTTCAACGAGCGCTTCCCGGGCTTCGAGACCTACATCCACGGCCTGGCCGACGAAGTGGGTCCGGACGGCGAGAAGCGCTATTACGTTGATTGCCTGATCGAAGACTGATCGGGTCCGGAGTCCTGATGTTCGATGTCGCCGTTCTCGGCGCCGGCGCCGCTGGCATGATGTGTGCCGCGGTCGCCGGTCAGCGCGGCCTGCGCGTGGTGCTGGTGGATCACGCCGAACGGCTGGCCGAGAAGATCCGTATCTCGGGCGGCGGCCGCTGCAACTTCACCAACATCGGCGCGGGGCCCGCCAATTTCCTCTCCGACAACCCGCATTTCTGCCGGTCGGCGTTGGCGGGCTACACGCCGCAGGACTTCCTGGCGCTGCTCAGGCGCCACCGCATCGCCTGGCACGAGAAGCACCGCGGCCAACTGTTCTGCGACGATTCCAGCGAATCCATCATCGAGATGCTGCGCGCCGAATGCGATGCCGGCGGCGTGCAGTGGCGCATGGCTTGCCAGGTGGCCGAGGTTGCCCATGGCGAGGCCGGCTTCGAACTGCGCACCAGCCAGGGCGTGATCCGCGCGGCCAAGCTGGTGGTGGCCACCGGCGGCATGGCGATCCCGCAGTTGGGCGCCACCGATTTTGGCTTGAAGCTGGCGCGCCAGTTCGGCCTGAAGGTGGTCGAGCCGCGGCCGGCGCTGGTGCCGCTGACCTTCGACGCCGCCCACTGGCAGCCGCTGGCCGAGCTGTCCGGCGTGGCGCTGGAGGTCAACCTGGCGACGGGGCAGGGCAAGGCGCGCGGCGAGTTTCTCGAAGACCTGCTGTTCACCCATCGGGGCCTGTCGGGCCCGGCGATCCTGCAGATCTCCAGCTACTGGAAGCCGGGCGAGCCCATCGTCATCGACCTGGCGCCGGGGCGCGACCTGGCGGCCGAACTGCTGGCGGCCAAGTCCGGCAACCGGCAGCAGTTGCACACGGTGCTGGCCGGCCTGTGGCCCAAGCGCCTGGCCGACCGCTGGCTGCAGCTGGCCGAGCAGGGCGGCAAGCCGGGCCTGGCGGCGCTGCGCCTGGCCGATGCGCCCGACAAGACCCTGCGCGCGCTGGCGCAGGACATCCACCAATGGACCCTGGTACCCAGCGGCACCGCCGGCTACAAGAAGGCCGAGGTCATGCGCGGCGGGGTCGATACGCGCGGGCTGGACCAGAAATCGATGCAGGCCCGCGCCACGCCCGGCCTGTACTTCATCGGCGAAACCGTGGACGTCACCGGCTGGCTGGGCGGCTACAACTTCCAGTGGGCCTGGGCCTCCGGCGTGGCCTGCGGCAAGGCGCTCTAGCGGTTCCGGGCGCTGCCCGCGTTCCCCGTGCTCCGGCCACATTCCTTCCCGGGCGCGACGCCCGCTTTGTCCAACGCTTTTCGCGCCGCCGGCGCGGGCACGCTTCGTGCTGCTCGCCAAGGGCTGTCCGGCCCATAGCCTGCCTGCATGACAGGCATTGCAACGTTATCGTTGTCGTATCAAATAAAAATACCTATCATTTGTATTTTCAAAAATAAGACGCTCGCCCTCGTCGGCGGCGTTGCCCGACGGAGATCGCCTTGGCCTACACCCTGCCGCCCCTGCCTTACGCCTACGACGCGCTTGAACCGCACATCGATGCGCTGACGATGGAGATCCACCACGGCAAGCATCACCAGACCTACGTCAACAACCTGAACGCCGCGCTGGAAGGCGCCGGCATCGCCACCGACGAGCCGGTCGACGCCCTGGTGGCGCGCATCGACCAGTTGCCCGAGGCGATCCGCGGCGCGGTGCGCAACAACGGCGGCGGGCATGCCAATCACAGCCTGTTCTGGGCGGTCATGTCGCCGCGCGGCGGCGGCGAGCCCGACGGCGCGCTGGCCCGCGCCATCGATGCCGAGCTGGGCGGCCAGGCAGCCTTCCGCGATACCTTCACCAAGGCCGCGCTGACGCGCTTCGGCAGCGGCTGGGCCTGGCTCAGCGTGACGCCGGACGGCAAGCTGGCAGTGGAAAGCAGCGCCAACCAGGATAGCCCGCTGATGCAGGGCAACACGCCGATCCTGGGGCTGGACGTGTGGGAGCACGCCTACTACCTCAAGTACCAGAACCGCCGTCCGGAATACATCGGCGCCTTCTACAATGTGATCGATTGGTCCGAGGTGGCGCGCCGCTACGCCGTCGCCGTGGGCTGAGCCGGCATCGCGCGAGGGCAGTGGACCATGAACACCTTCAGCCGTCATCGCATCCGGCCCGCGGCCACCAGCGTCAGCGTCTGGACGCTGGCGGTGCTGGTCGCCTGCCTGGGCCTGCACCAGGCGTGGGTCTATTTCGATGCCAATGCGCCGCACGTGGCCGACGCGCTGCTGGGCGGCATGGTCGCCGCCGGCGCCACCGCGGCGGGCACGCTGCCGATCCTGTTCGCGCGCACCATCCCCCAGAAGATGCAGGACAGCATGTTCGGCTTCGGCGCCGGCGTGATGCTGGCGGCCAGCGCGTTCTCGCTGGTGGCGCCTGGCATCGCGGCGGCCGAGTCGCAGGGCGCCGGCCCCTGGGGCGCGGGCCTGACGGTGGGCGCCGCCATCCTGCTGGGCGCGGCGGCGCTGCTGCTGATGGATCGGCTGTTGCCGCACGAGCATTTCATCAAGGGCCGCGAGGGCATCGAGGCGCACCGCCTGCGCCGCGCCTGGCTGTTCGTCTTCGCCATTACGCTGCACAACCTGCCCGAAGGCCTGGCCATCGGCGTCGGCTACGCCGGCAACGATCCGCTGCGGGGCACCGCGCTGGCCACCGGTATCGCCATCCAGGACATCCCCGAAGGATTGGTGGTGGCGGTGGCGCTGATCGCCGCCGGCTACAAGCGCGCGTTCGCGGTGGCGCTGGGCATGCTGTCGGGCCTGGTCGAGCCGGTCGGCGCGGTGCTGGGCGCGGTGGTGGTGGGCTGGTCGGCGGCATTGCTGCCGTGGGGGCTGGGCTTTGCCGCCGGCGCCATGCTGTTCGTGATCAGCCACGAGATCATCCCCGAGTCGCACCGCAAGGGGCACGAGGTCTACGCCACCTGCGGCCTGATGCTGGGCTTCGTGCTGATGATGCTGCTGGACACCGCGCTGGGCTGACACGGGCGCGGCGGCGACCGGCCAGCGTTCACGGATCAACAACGCAATCGCGTTTCGCGGTATGCTTTCGGCGCTGTCACGCATGTTGCGGGAGAGAGCGGCCGTTCGCGGCTGCCGCCGAAGGCGCAATTCGCCCGGAATCGCTCAGGTATCCCATACCGCGCATGCTTGCCCTGTCCCGGTTTTCACCGCGCGGACGCGGCAAAGCAGCACTCTGGAGAGACCTGGCGCCGCTGCCCAATCAGGGACATAGCGAGCAGCCCAGGCGCCGAAGGTGCAAACCCGCCACGCGGGGCAACTCTCAGGCAAAAGGACAGAGGGGCGGAAGATTCAGCCGTTGCGTGGGCGCATCCCGTCCGCCGGCGGCATTCCGTAACCCTGGCAACGCTGCCGCTCCGGAGTACCCGCGCATGTCCGCACCCCTCAAACGCACCCCGCTGGCCGACGAACATATCGCCTCTGGCGCCCGCATGGTCGACTTCGGCGGCTGGGACATGCCCCTGGCCTACGGCTCGCAACTGGAGGAGCACCACGCGGTGCGCCAGGACGCCGGCATGTTCGACGTCTCGCACATGCTCAACGCCGACATCACCGGCCCCGACGCCTACGCCTTCCTGCAGCGCCTGGTGGCCAACGACGTCGCCAAGCTGACCGTGCCCGGCAAGGCGCTCTACACCTGCATGCTGAACCCGCAGGGCGGCGTCATCGACGACCTGATCGTGTATTTCTTCGCCGCCGATGAATGGCGCGTGGTGGTCAACGCCGGCACCGCCGACAAGGACATGGCCTGGATGCAGCGCGTCAGGCAGGCCGGCAAGTTCGACGTCACCATCACGCCGCGCCGCGACCTGGCCATGATCGCCGTGCAGGGCCCCAACGCCCGCGCCAAGGTCTGGGCCGCGCGCCCCGCCTGGCAGGCCGCCAGCGAGCCGCTGACCCCGTTCGTGGCCGCCCGCGTCGGCGACGACACGCTGGTCGCGCGCACCGGCTACACCGGCGAAGACGGCTTCGAAATCGTGCTGCCCGCCGCCGAGGCGGTGCAACTGTGGCGCGACCTGGCGGCCCAGGGTGTGCGCCCGGCCGGCCTGGGCGCGCGCGACACGCTGCGCCTGGAAGCCGGCATGAACCTCTACGGCCAGGACATGGACGAACTGACCCAGCCCGGCGAAGCCGCGCTGACCTGGACGGTTTCCCTGAAGAACCCCGAGCGCCGCTTCATCGGCCGCGACGCGCTGGAGCAGTTCGCCACGCCCGCCGCCTTCGTCGGCCTGAAGCTGCAGGAACGTGGCGTGATGCGTGCCCACATGGCGGTGCGCGCCAAGAACGGCACGGGCGAACTCACCAGCGGCACCATGTCGCCGACGCTGGGCGTGTCGATCGGCTTTGCCCGCCTGCCGCAAGGCGTGGTCGCGGGCGACACGGTCGAGGTCGACATCCGCGGCAAGTGGGTGCCCGCCCTGGTCTGCAAGCTGCCGTTTGTCCGTAACGGCAAAGCCGTCGAACACTCGTAAACTCGAAGCTTCGCGCCGCAGGCCCGCCCCTTTTGGGGCGCAGGCCGCCGGCGCGAGGCGCGCAACACCATTTCCTTATCCGAATCCCCCCAGGAGTTCCCATGAGTCTGCCCACCGATCGCAAGTACACCGAGTCCCATGAATGGGTCAAAGCCGAAGGCGACGTGTTCGTCGTCGGCATCACCGATACCGCCCAGGACCAACTGGGTGACCTGGTCTTCGTCGGCGACGTCAAGGTCGGCGCCAAGCTGAACGCGGGCGAGACCGCCGGCGTGGTCGAGTCGGTCAAGGCCGCCTCCGACATCTACGCGCCCGTGGCCGGCGAAATCGTCGCGTTCAACGACGAGCTGGAAAGCAACCCCAACCTGATCAACGAATCGGCCTTCACCGCCTGGATCTTCAAGATCAAGCCGGTCAACGCCGCCGATGCCGACAAGCTGCTGGACGCCGCCGGCTACGAAGCCGTCGCCAACGGCTAAGCCGGCCGGGGCGGGCGCGGCGCTGGCGCCGCCGCCCGTCCATGCATCACCGTCCGTCCCCCCCGACGACACCGCCATCCCGAGATCCCCCATGTCGCGCGCCCTAGACACCCACACCGACTTCATCCCCCGCCACATCGGCCCCTCCGACGCCGATCAGGCCGCCATGCTTGCCGCCATCGGCAGCCCCAGCCTGGACGCCCTGATCGAAGAAGTCGTGCCGCCCAAGATCCGCAGCCAGGCGCCGCTGGCGCTGCCGCCGTCGCGCAGCGAAGCCGACGTGCTGGCCGAACTGAAGCAGATCGCCGGCCGCAACAAGGTCTACCGCAACTACATCGGCCAGGGGTACTACGGCACGCAGACGCCCAACGTGGTGTTGCGCAACATTCTCGAGAATCCCGCCTGGTACACGGCCTACACGCCGTACCAGCCCGAGATCTCGCAGGGTCGCCTGGAGGCCCTGCTGAACTACCAGACCATGGTCGCCGACCTGACCGGGCTGGACATCTCCAACGCCTCGCTGCTCGATGAAAGCACCGCCGCCGCCGAAGCCATGACGCTGGCGCGCCGCAGCGCCAAGTCGCAAAGCCCGGTGTTCTTCATCTCGCGCCACGTGCATCCGCAGACCATCGAGGTCGTGCGCACGCGCGCCGAGGGCCTGGACATCGAGATCGCCGTCGGCGACGAGGCCGATGGCCTGCCGGAGTGCTTCGGCGTGCTGCTGCAGTACCCGCACAGCACCGGCTCGGTGGCCGACTACCGCAAGCTGGCCGAGACCGCCCACGCGCAGGGCGCGGTGGTGGCCGTGGCCACCGACCTGCTGGCGCTGGCGCTGCTGGCCGCGCCCGGCGAATGGGGCGCGGACATCGCCATCGGTTCGGCCCAGCGCTTCGGCGTGCCGTTCGGCTTCGGCGGCCCGCACGCCGGCTTCATGGCCTGCAAGGACGCCTTCAAGCGCAACATGGCCGGCCGTCTGGTCGGCGTGTCCAAGGACGCCCAGGGCAACCCGGCGATGCGCCTGGCGCTGCAGACGCGCGAACAGCACATCCGCCGCGAGAAGGCCACCTCGAACATCTGCACCGCGCAGGTGCTGCTGGCCGTGATGGCCGGCATGTACGCCGTCTGGCACGGCCCGGCCGGCATCCGCCGCATCGCCGAGCGCGTGCAGCGCTACACCGCCATCCTGCGCGCCGAACTCGGCAAGCTGGGCATCAAGGTCGCCAACGACACCTTCTTCGACACGCTGCTGCTGGAAACCGGCCCGGCCACGCCCGCCATCATCACGGCCGCCGAGTGCGAGCACATCAACCTGCGCCGTGTCGACGGCGCGCGCCTGGCCGTGTCGCTGGACGAGACCGTCACCGCCGCCGACCTGCAGGCGCTGGTGAACGTGTTCGCCGCCGGCCTGGAACGCGACGACGTCGAACTGGACATCGACGCGCTGGACGCCAAGGCGGCCGGCGGCATCCCCGCCGCGGTGGCGCGTGAAAGCGCCATCCTCAAGCATCCGGTGTTCTCCAGCGTGCAGTCGGAAACCGACATGCTGCGCTACCTGCGCAAGCTCGCCGACAAGGACTTGGCGCTGGACCGCACCATGATCCCGCTGGGCTCCTGCACCATGAAGCTGAACGCCACGGCCGAGATGATCCCCATCACCTGGCCCGAGTTCGCGCTGGTGCATCCGTTCGCGCCCGCCTCGCAGAGCAAGGGCTATGACGAGCTGATCACGCGCCTGTCGGCCGCGCTGTGCGAGATCACCGGCTACGACAACATCAGCCTGCAGCCCAACTCGGGCGCGCAGGGCGAATACGCCGGCCTGCTGGCGATCCGCGGCTACCACCAGGCCAACGGCCAGCACCAGCGCAACGTCTGCCTGATTCCGTCGTCGGCCCACGGCACCAACCCCGCGTCGGCGCAACTGGCCGGCATGGACGTGGTGGTGGTGGCCTCCGACGCCAACGGCAACGTCGACCTGGGCGACCTGCGCGCCAAGATCGAACAGGTCGGCGACAAGCTGGCCGCGCTGATGATCACCTACCCGTCCACGCACGGCGTGTTCGAGGAAGCCGTGACCGAGATCTGCGACCTGGTGCACCAGGCCGGCGGCCAGGTGTACCTGGACGGCGCCAACATGAACGCCATGGTCGGCGTGGCCAAGCCGGGCAAGTTCGGCTCGGACGTGTCGCACCTGAACCTGCACAAGACCTTCTGCATCCCGCACGGCGGCGGCGGCCCGGGCGTCGGTCCGGTGGCGGTGCGCGCGCACCTCGCGCCGTACCTGCCCGGCGTGGTGAACGAGCAGGGCAAGCTGCCCGGCGAAGCCAAGGTCGGCCCGGTCTCGGCCGCGCCGTTCGGTTCGGCCGGCATCCTGCCGATCCCGTTCGTGTACATCGCGCTGATGGGCGCCGACGGCCTGCGCCGCGCCACCGAAGTCGCGATCCTGAACGCCAACTACATCGCCACCCGCCTGCGCGGCCACTACCCGGTGCTGTACGCGGGCCGCAACGGCCGCGTGGCGCACGAGTGCATCCTGGACGTGCGTCCGCTCAAGGAAACCAGCGGCATCAGCGCCGAGGACATCGCCAAGCGCCTGATGGACTACGGCTTCCATGCCCCCACCATGAGCTTCCCGGTGGCCGGCACGCTGATGGTCGAGCCGACCGAATCCGAAGGCGTGGCCGAGCTGGACCGCTTCATCGAGGCGATGATCTCGATCCGCGAGGAAATCGCCCAGGTCGAGCGCGGCGAACGCGATCGCGAGGACAACGTCCTGAAGAACGCGCCGCACACCGCGCAGATGCTGCTGGCCGAGGAATGGCTGCACGACTACCCGCGCCAGCAGGCCGCCTACCCGGTGGCTTCGCTGCGCGAGGCCAAGTACTGGCCGCCGGTGGCGCGCGTGGACAACGCCTATGGCGACCGCAACCTGGTTTGCGCCTGCCTGCCGGTCGAAGCCTACGCCTGATGCCGCGTGACGGCCCGCCCCTTGGGGCGGGTCATCGAGGCTTGCCTGGCGACAGGCAAAAAAAACCCCCATCGCACGATGGGGGTTTTGCTTTTTCGCGGCCGTCTTACTTCCTGGCCGGCGCCGCCGTGATGGCGGTGGCGAATTCCTCGGTGATGCTGAAGTAGGTGTTCAGCAGGATCTGCAGGTTTTTCTTGCCGATGCCGCCTTCGGCGTTCATGTCCATCTGCAGCACGGCCTGGTTCTTGTCGTCCAGGTAAGCGCGGGTCCAGCGGTACTCCTGGTTCCAGGCGTTGATGGCCTTGAGCGTGGCCGGCTTCTTGCTGGCGTAGGTGGCGGTGGCGACCAGGTCGTAGCACTTCTCGGAGAAGTCATTGCACAGGAATTCCAGGCGCAGGTCGGTGGCGCCGGAATTGCTGGCGTCCAGGATCAGCACCGGACCTTCATCGCCGTCGGTCTTGCGGGTGGTGTAGCCCATGTCTTCCAGCATATGGACGACCATGTCGACGTCGAACTCATTGACCACGTCGGCGTTGCTGGTCGCGGCCATTTCGTCGTCCATGGCGGTGGCGCCGGCGGCCGGTTCGGCTTCTTCCTCGTCATCGTCCATCGCGCTGTTCATGCCGGTCGCGCCCAGCAGGCCCGAGAACAGTTCGTCGGCGGGAATCTTCTTGCCGTTCAGGTCGCCCATGCCGTCGGCGAAGTGGAACTTGCCGACGATGTTGTCGCCGTCGTTCTTGCCGACGTTGAACATCTCGGCCATACCGGACATGCTGCGGATGTTGTCGGCGGCCTCGGCTTCGGCCTTGTCGGCGGGCATGCCGTCCTTCTTGATGGCGTACTGCACCATCAGGTCCTGCACCATCGGCTTGGAGATCACCAGCGTGGCGTCGATCTGCTTGATGGCCTTGACCACGATTTCCTGCGGCGTCAGGTCCTTGACGTTGGGAGGATTGGCCAGGTCCAGCGTGACGTTCAGCTTGCTTTCGCCCTTGGCGGTCTTCCAGCTGATCGGGTCGATGCTGAACGACGGATTGCCGGCCAGCAGCTTGCCGGCGTTATCCAGCAGCACCTGGAACTGTTCGTCGTTCAGGCCCTCGTCGTGGGCATCGGCCATGTATTGACGCATCAGCTGGTTGTAGGTATCGGACAGCTGCTTGACCGCGGCGCCGTCCAGCCGGGCCAGCTTGATGACGGCCTGGCCGTTGCCCAGCGGCACGTCGTTGACGTTGATGTCGCCGGTCTGGTAGGCGGCCTGGATGTTGATGTTCTTGTCGTCCTCGGCCAGCTTGACGGTGTAGCTGAAGTTGTCGAGGATCACCTTGGCGTCGGCGTCCGGCTTGATGACTTCGATGCGCTTGATCTTGATGCCCGAGTCGCCGACCGACAGGCCGAACTTGCCCATGCGGCTGTCGACGTCCATGGTCAGGCCGGACATCGCCATCTTGATCGGATCGCTGCCCTTGGTGCCGTCCACCGCCAGCGTGTCGGTCTTGGCATTGGCGGTGATGGCGGCCAGTCCGCGGTCGAACGTGCCGGTGATTTCCATGCCGCTGAAATCGACCGAATTGCCCTCATGCGTCACCTTCACCGGCGCGATGCGGGCGGTCGATGCCGTGCTGCCGCCAAAGCTGACCATGGCATCGGTGACCAGGGGCGAGACGTCCTTGGTCAGCTCGAACACCGGCTTGACGTTGTCCGTCTTGGCCATTTCGGCGTGGACGAAAGCCAGCTTGGGCGCGATGGCGCCGCGCGCCAGCGCGCTCTTGGGGAACGGGCCGTGCTCGATTTGGGCATCGAATTCCAGCATGCCGTCCGGCATGTCGCTCAGGCTCTTGTCGCTCTTGACGAACGACACGCCGTAGCGCGCCTGCGTCGAGAACAGGCCGCGCTCGTATTTGATCTGGTCGATGCGCAGGCCGAACAAAGGCGTGATCTTGGCCAGCTTCTCGTTGGCCTCGGCCAGGCGGCGCTGCGCGCCTTCTTCGATGCGCTTGCCCGTGTACCAGGTAGCACCCACCCAGCTTCCCGCTCCCACTATGACCACGGCTAAGGTGATCGCTACGCTCTTTTTCATGTTTTGCTTTGTCGTTGATTGTCGAGTCTTGTCCATGCGGCGCGGCGCCGTCGAGCGGCGCGGGCAATGGGACATATTCATCGGCCTGTCAGGACCCGCGGCGAGTATACCGAGGCGGGGTAGCCAGTTGCAGTGCGTGCCGTTACCGAAGATTTCAAAATGAAAGCCGGCGCCCTCGGGCGCCGGCCATATTGTCGACAACGCGTGTTTTACAGGGGATCGAGCGGGTAGATCGGCCGGCGCACGTGCTTGAAGTCGAGCTGGCCGTAGTCGGAGGTGGTGACGCCCACGCCGGTGCACTCGATGATCTCGGTGGCCATTTCGGAGAAGCCGGCGCGCCAGTGGACCCGGCTCTTGAGCACCACATAGCGCTTTTGCAGCGGATCAATGCCGGCCGACAGCAGGCAATTGATGTCGAAGGGTTCCTGGTGCCGCGATACCACCACGATCTCGACCCGTCCGGTATCGATCACCACCGTCAGGCCGGTGTCGTTGCGCACGCCACGGTACATGGGGCCGCGGTTCAGGTAGACGCCGTCGAACACCAGCTTGACGCGGCCCGTCACGGTCAGCGGTTCGCCGCGGCGATTGATGGCGGGCATGTCGACCTTGCCCCCCAGCGGCAGCGTGACGGTGCTGCCCACCCCCGCCGTGGCCGCCTCGCGCGCCGCCTGGGGATCACAGATGGCGTAGAACACCACGTTGTCCAGTTCCTGGCGCAGCACCTCGGCCAGCACCGCGGTGGTGTCCATGGTGCCCCCGGAGCCGGTGTTGTCGTAGTGGTCCAGCAGCACCACCGGTCCCTGCTCGATGGCCTTGGCCCGGGCAATGGTGGGCGCCAGCGGCTCGGAATGGAACACCCATTTCGCGCGGTCGTTCCAGGCGCGGTCCAGCAGCTCGTCGCGGTATTGCTCCGCCTGGGCCAGGTTGGCGTCCGTACAGACCACGGCGCTCAGGCCGGCCTCGCGGATGTCGGCGTGGGGGAAACCCACGAACACCGAGGCCGCCAGCACGCCGTCGGCCTCCAGCTGGCGGCAGCGTTCCTGCAGCGACTTGTTGGGATCGGCGTGGGTGCCCTGGCACATGACGTGCGGCAGCATGGGCTTGCCGCCCCAGGTCATCACGGGTTTGATCTCGCCCTTGAGCGTGCGCACGATGACGTTGGCCGCGCGCATGCCGGCCTCGCGGATGTCGACGTGCGGATAGGTATGAAAGCCGCTGATGACGGTGGCGTTGTCGACGATGTCGGCGTAGATGTTGGCGTGCATGTCCAGCGTCACCGCCACCGGCGTCTTGGGATCGATCTCGCGCAGGCGGCGCAGCAGGTCGCCCTCGGCGTCTTCCACGCCTTCGGCGACCATGGCGCCGTGCAGGTCCAGCAGGATGGCGTCGTAGCCGCCCTTGCGGACCTCGTCCAGCACCCGCTTGCACAGCAGCTCGTGGGTCTCGGCGCTGGCCGGGCCGCTGGGCCAGGACTCGGCGGCCACGGGCACCACGATCTCGGCGCCGACGCGGCGCGCCACCTCGATGTAGCCGCCCAGGCCGCTGTCGGTGTTCTCGTAGGCGCGGATGGCGCGGTCGCCGGCCAGGATTTCAGGATTGCCGCGGAAAAAGCGCGCGAGCGGGGTCGGCACGGGCGAGAAGGTGTTCGTCTCGTGCTTGATCATTGCCAGAAGCCAACGCATGGAAATTCCTGTGGGTTGCCAAAGGGGAAGGGGAGCGGGACGGCGTCAGGCCCGGGGCGGCTGCGGCCAGGGCTGCTGGGCCGGGCGCATGCGTTCCCAGGCGCGGGCCACGCGCAGCACGCCCAGATCGTCGAAGCGCGCGCCGGCGATCTGCAGGCCGATCGGCAGGCCCGACTTGGTATAGCCGCAATTGACCGAGGCGGCCGGCTGCTCGCTCATGTTGTAGGGCAGGGTGTAGCCGATGTGGTGCATGGTCGTGGCGACTTCGTTGGTGGGCGCGGCCCACTCGGCGTTGTAGGCCACCACCGGCGCCACCGGCGACAGCACGTAGTCGTAGGGGGCGGTGGCGGCGACGGTCCTGGCGCGCACGTTCAGGGTTTCGTAGTAGCTGCGGAATACGGCCTCGCCGGATTGGCCGCCGCCGCTTTCGGCCCAGGCGCGGATGAACGGCAGGATCTTGTCGCGGCGCGCTTGCGGCAGGGCCCCCAGGTCAATGGCCGAGCGGGTGCGCCAGAAACGGTCGACGCCGTCCAGCATCTCCGGCGTCATCCACGGCTTGAGCGGCGTGACGATGGCGCCGGCCGACTCGAACAGTCGGGCCGCGGCTTCGACGGCGGCACGGATCTCCGGGTCCAGCGGCAGGCCGCAGCCGGCTTCCAGTTGCAGGCCGATGCGCAGGCCGCGCACGTCGGCATCCAGGTTGAGCCAGTCGAAGTCCTGGAACGGCAGGCTCATGTGGTCGCGCGCGTCGGGTTGCGACAGCACGCCCATCATCAGCGCGGCGTCAGCGATGTCGCGCGTCATGGGGCCGGCGCAGCGGCCCATGAAGGGCGGGTCGATGGGAATGCGGCCCAGGCTGGGCTTGAGCGTGGCGATGCCGCACCAGGCCGCCGGCAGGCGCACCGAGCCGCCGATGTCGGTGCCGATGTGCAGCGGGCCGTAGCCCGCCGCCGCCGCCGCCCCGGCGCCGGCGCTGGAGCCGCCCGGGTTTTTGCTCAGGTCCCAGGGGTTGCGCGTCAGCGCATGGAAACTCGACAGTCCCGAGGAGAGCATGCCGTAGTCGGGCATGGTCGTCTTGCCCAGCACCACGGCGCCGGCCTCGCGCATGCGCGCCGCCGGCGGGGCGTCGGCCGCGGCCGGCGTCAGGTCGGTGGCGGCGGTGCCCAGCGGCACCGGCACGCCGCGGGTGGCGATGTTTTCCTTGATGGTGGCGGGCACGCCGTCCAGCGAGTAGCCGCCGCAAGCCTGCGGCTCGCCCTTCATCCAGCGCGCCTCGGAAGCGCGCGCCTGCGCCAGCGCCTGGTCGGGATCGAGCGCATAGGTGGCGTGGATGTGCGGTTCCCAGCGCGCGATGTGGTCGAGCACCGAGCGGGTCGCCTCGACCGGCGACAGGGTCTTGTTGCGATAGGCGGCCAGCAGTTCCTGGGCCGAGAGTTCATGCGGTTGCGACATGGCGGGTTCCGATTGCGTGGGATGCCTGGGTTGATTGGGACGCCTCAGGCGGCGGGGGCCGCCAGCCCGGCCGCCACGGGCCGGAAATTGCGGAAGTCCCAGTCGCGCCCGGGCGCCGCGTCGATCAGGGCGCGGGTGTACTCGTGGCGGGGATCGGTCAGCACGGCCTGGGCGGCGCCGGTCTCGACGACCTTGCCGCGCTGCATGACCATGATGGTGTCGCAGATCTGCGCGGCCACGCGCAGGTCATGCGTGATGAACAGCACGCCCACGCCGGTGCGCTCGCGCACCTGCTCGAGCAGTTCCAGGACCTGCGCCTGCACCGACACGTCCAGCGCCGACACGGCTTCGTCGGCCACCAGGATCTCGGGGTCCATCACCAGCGCGCGGGCGATGCAGATGCGCTGGCGCTGGCCGCCGGAGAATTGGTGCGGATAGCGCCGCATGGCGTCGGGGCTGAGCCCGACCACCGACAGCGTTTCGCCGGCGCGTTGCTCGGCCTTGTCGCGGGGCACGCCGAAATTGAGCAGGCCTTCGATGATGGATTCGCCCACGGTGCGGCGCGGGTTGAGCGAACGGTACGGGTCCTGGAACACGATCTGGATGCGGCGGCGCACCGGGCGCAGCGCCGCGCCGGACAGGGTGCTGAGGTCTTCGCCGCCCATCATCATGTGGCCGGCGGTGGGCTCGATCAGGCGCACGATGCAGCGCGCCACCGTCGATTTGCCCGAACCGGATTCGCCCACGATGCCCAGGATCTCGCCCTTGCGCAACGTCAGGTTGACGTCGGCCGCGGCGATCACGTTCTGCGGCGCGCGGCGCGAAAACAGCGCGCGCTTGCCGCCGTAGGTGCGCCCCAGGCCCTTGACGTGCAGCACCGGCTGGCCGGCGGGCGCTTCGCGGTGCGAGGGCACCAGGCTGGGCACCGACGACACCAGGCGGCGCGTGTACGACTGCTTGGGTTCTGCCAGGATTTCGTGGCGCGTGCCGCTTTCGATCAGGTCGCCGCGGTTCATCACCACGATGCGGTCGGCGATCTCGGCCACCACGCCAAAGTCGTGCGTGATGAACAGCACGGCGGTGCGGTGCTTGACCTGCAGTTCCTTGATCAGCAGCAGGATCTGCTTCTGCGTGGTGACGTCCAGCGCCGTGGTCGGCTCGTCGGCGATCAGCAGCTTGGGCTCCAGGATCAGCGCCATGGCGATCACGATGCGCTGGCGCTGGCCGCCCGAGAGCTGGTGCGGATAGGCATCGTAGATGCGCTCGACGTCGGGCAGGTGCACCGAGCGGAACATGTCCAGCACCTTGGCGCGGCGTTCGGCGGCCGACATGCGGCGATGCAGCCGCAGCACTTCATCGACCTGCTTGCCGACGGTGTGCACGGGGTTCAGTGCCGTCATGGGTTCCTGGAACACCATGGCCATGCGGGTGGCACGCAGCTCGCGCAGGCGCCGCGGCGTGGCGGTGGCCACGTCCTCGCCTTCGACGCGGATCGAACCCGCGCTGATGCGCAGCACGCCAGGCGGCAGCAGGCCCATGACGGCCAGCGAGGTGACCGACTTGCCCGAGCCGGATTCGCCGACCACGCACACGGTTTCGCCGGCGTGCACGTCCAGGCTCAGGTTGCGCACCACGCGGTTGCCGGCGCCGCCGACCTCCACCGACAGGTTGCGGATCGCCAGCACGGCGGACGAGGTATCGCCCGCGGGGGGAGTGGGAGAGTAGGTCATCGGCATCAGATCCTGCGCACCATTTTCGGATCGAGGGCGTCGCGCAGCGCGTCGCCCAGGATGTTCACGCTGAGCACGGTCAGCGACAGGAACAGCCCCGGGAACAGGATCAGGCCGGGCAGCATGCGGAAGTACATGCGGCCCTCGGACATGATGTTGCCCCAGGAGGCGATCTCGGGCGGGATGCCCGCGCCCAGGAAGCTGAGGATGGCCTCGGTCAGCATGGCCGAAGCGAACACATACGTGCCCTGCACGGTCAGCGGCGCGATGGTGCTGGGCACCATGTGGCGCCACAGCAGCAGCGGCAGCGGCGTGCCCAGCGCCAGCGCGGCCTCGACGTAGGGCTCGCCGCGCACGGTCAGGATCTGGCCGCGCACCAGCCGCACCACCCGCGGGATCTCGGGAATGGTGATGGCCACCAGCACCGTCGTCAGGCTGGCGCCGGTGACCGACACCAGCGCGATCGCCAGCAGGATGCCGGGGATCGCCATGATGGCGTCCATGGTGCGCATGATGATGCCGTCGAGCGAGCGGAACCAGCCGGCGATGACGCCGACCACGAGCCCGATGGCGACGCTGACGACCGCGGCGCCCAGGCCCGCGATCAGCGAGACGCGCGCGCCGTAGGCCACGCGCGACCAGACGTCACGGCCGAAGGCGTCGGTGCCGAACAGGTAGTCGGTGAACGGCTGCTTCAGGCGCGCGCCGGGATTGATGAAAGTCGGGTCGACCGTGCCCAGCAGCGGGGCGAACAGGGCGATGGCGACAATGATGAGCAGCACCACCAGGGCCAGCATCACCGGCCAGCTTTTGAGGCCCTGGCGGATCTGGCGCCAGGCGGTGACGTGGGGCGTGCCGCCGCCGGGAAGATCGGCGGCCGCTTGCGCGGCGGCGTCGGTTGGCGTTTGCATGGCGTGGCCTCAGTATCGGATACGGGGGTCGAACACCGTGTAGGCGCAATCGACAACCAGATTGATGAACACGTAGACGAAGGCGAAGAACAGCGTCAGGCCCTGGATCACGGGGTAATCGCGCGCCAGCACGGCTTCGACCACCAGCCGGCCCAGGCCCGGGATGTTGAACACCGATTCGGTCACCACCACGCCGCTGATCAGCAGCGCGATGCCCAGGCCCACCACCGTGGCGATGGGCACCGCGGCATTGCGCAGCGCGTGGCCCAGCAGCACGCCGGTCTCGGTCAGCCCCTTGGAGCGCGCGGTGCGGATGAAGTCCTCGCCCATCACCTCGATGACGCTGGTGCGCGTGATGCGCGCGATCAGGGCGATGTACACCGTGGACAGCGCCAGCGACGGCAGGATCAGCCGGTGCAGGAACAGCCAGAAGCCATTGGCCAGCGGCGTGTAGCCCTGCACGTTGAACCAGCCCAGCTTGATGGCGAAGGCCCAGATCAGCAGGTAGCCGGTGACGAACACCGGCACCGAAAAGCCCAGCACCGAAAAGCCCATGACGGCGCGATCCAGCAGCCGGCCCTGGCGCCAGGCCGCCAGCACGCCCAGCGGAATCGCCACGACCAGCGTGAATACCAGCGTCAGCAACGCCAGGCTCAACGACGGTTCGAGCCGCTGGCCGATGAGCTGGGTGACCGGCACGCCGGACATCAGCGAGGTGCCGAGGTCTCCCTGCAGCAACTTGCCGCCCCAGATGAAGAACTGTTTGGCGACCGGCTTGTCCAGGCCCATCGTCTGGCGGATCTGCTCGATCCGCTCGGGCGTGGCGCCGTCGCCCGCCATGATGATGGCCGGATCACCCGGGCTCAGACGCAATATCGCAAAGACCACCACCGCGACCATCACCAGAACGGGGATGGTCGCGAGGAGCCGGCGTGAGACGAATGCCAGCATGTATTTCCCCCTGAACTACTTGCCCGTCAAGGGGCTTTTTTCACATTCCAGAACGCGAACACCGGCGCATGCACCAGGCCCGAGAGCTTGGTGGTGTACACGGTGGGCACGGACATCTGGCCCAGCGGCACGTACAGGCCTTCGTCGATGCCGATGCGCTGCAATTCATCGGCGATCTTCTTCTGCTCGGCCGGATCGGAGGTCAGCGTGAACTTGGTGCGCAGTTCCTCGACCTGGGGGAAGTCGGGCCAGCCGAACCAGGCGTTGTCGCCGTTGGCCGCGGCCGGGGCCGAGCGCACCGGGTCCATCACGTCGGTGGCGTACCAGTTGGTGTTGTGGATGTTCCAGCCGCCTTCGGCCGGCGCCGCCTTCGAGGCGCGGCGGGTCGCCACGCTCTGCCAGTCCATCGCCGCCAGGTTGACGTTGAAGCCGGCCTTGCGCAGCGCCTGTGCCATCACCACCGGCTGCGCCGACAGCGTGCCGACGTCGGTGGCGTGCATCACCAGGATCGGGGTGTTGTCATAGCCGGCTTCCTTCAGCAGGGCCTTGGCCTTCTCGATGTTCGAGGGCACCACCACGTCCTTGCCGATGTCCGATTCCAGCGGCGTGCCGCAGCCCCACAGCGAGGCGCAGGTTCGCCAGTACTTGGGATTGCCCACCAGCGCCTTCATCACGTCTTCCTGGCCGATGGCGTACATCGCGGCCTGGCGGATCTTCTTGTTGTTGAAGGGCGGGTACTTGAAGTTGAAACGGTACATCGTGAAGTAGCCGACCGGGCTGAGCGACTCTTCCTTCAGGTCCTTGTTGCCCTCGACCATCGGCAGCAGGTCGTACGGGAACTGCTCGACGAAGTCGATCTCGCCGCCCAGCAGCGCGTTGGCGGTGGTCAGGGCGTCGGGCATCACGTCCCACTCGACCTTGTCCACGTTCACCACCTTGCCGCCGGCCAGGCCGCTGGCGGGCTCCTTGCGCGGCACGTAGTCGGCATTCTTGGCGTAGACGGTCTTCACGCCCGGCTTGAACTCGATGACCTTGAACGGACCCGAGCCGGTCATGTCGGTGATCGGCTGGCCGATCGGCAGATCGGCGATGCGTTTGGGCATCATGAACGGCGCGGTGCCGGTCGGCTTGGACAGGGCGCGCAGCGCCAGGTCCGTGGGTTCCTTCATGACGATGCGGAAGCTGTTGTCGTCGATGACTTCGATCTTGTCGGTGAATTTCAGCAGCGTGCGGCCCATGCCGTCGCCCGCGGCCCAGCGCTTGATCGACGCGACGCAGTCCTCGGCCGTGACGGGCTTGCCGTCATGCCATTTCTGGCCCGGGCGCAGCGTCATGGTGTAGGTCTTGCCGTCGGCCGAGACATCCCACTTTTCCAGCATCTGCGGCTGGATCTTGTTGTCGGCGTCGGTGGCCAGCAGGGTGTCGTAGATCATGTAGCCATGCCACGTCGTGATGTACGCGGTGGTGGCGTGCGGATCGGTCAGGCGCAGCGGCGAATGCATCACCGCCTTGATGACGGTGTCGGCGTAGGCGCCATGGGCCATCAGCAGGGTGGCGCCGGCGAACGCGGCCGCGCGGACGAACTTGAGCATGAAATTCCCCTTGTATGCGTAGTGAGCGGCGCGTTTCGCCGCTACGTCGTTAACGCGCCGCGCCCCGGGGCGCGGCGAGCGAGGGTCAGTCGGTCGCGGCGCCGGCAAACACGGGGCCGCAAGGCGCCATTCTGATGCCGGGACGCAACCGTGTCCATGGTTGTTTTGCCGCATCCATCAGCATGGAACCCGGCGCGGCGCAAACCAGGATCGTGTGGGCGATCGGGGTGAAGTCGGCGCGGAAATGCGCCGAGCTTTTCACCGCCAGGATGGCCGCGCGGCGCGGCTCGATGCCGGCGAAGCGGAACATTTCCTGGTCGGCCATCTGCACCTTGTTGGACGCCACCACGATGCGCACGCCGCCGATGCGCAGGCAGGCGCTGGGGCCCAGGTCCATGTGGAAGCCGCGATAGAACGCGCCATGCGTATCGAAGCGCCCATCCGAAGTTTTCTCCACGATGAACTCCGCGTCCAGCGGTTCGTCGTCGGGAATACCCGAGTGTCCACCCAATGCAATGCGGACCGATTTACCCACGCCAGCGCGGTGCGCGGCCAGCGCCGCTTCCGGATCGACGATCAGTCCGATGGCGGCATCGCGCGCCTGGTGGCGGATCAGCGCGCGCAGCAGGCCGGTGGTGTCGGAACTGCCGCCGGCGCCCGGATTGTCCTGCGCGTCGGCGATGACCACCGGCGCGTTGGCCTCGCGCGCCAGGCGCAGGGCGGTCGTGACCGCGTCATCGGGCGAATACAGGGTGCCGCCAAAATCCCGTTCGGCATCGAGCACCGCGCGCGCCAGCGTGTCGGCGGCCGCGTCGGCCTCGGCCTGGGTGGCGCCGTAGGCCCATACCGCCGGCAGGCAGTCGGGAAAGTCCGCGGCGGGAAAGCCGGTGGCCAGCGACGCGCTCTGGGCGCCGCGCGCCTCGATGTCGCCGACCATCTGGTACAGGCTGCGCGCCGGCTCGATGTCGGTCGATTGCCAGCACAGCGGAATCAGGTAGGGCAACTGCCGCAGCGCCACGCAGGAACGAGGCGCGCCGGCCAGGCGCCGCGCCAGCAGCGCGGCGGCGCGCTGGCCGGTCTCGGCCATGTCGATGTGCGGATAGGTGCGGTAGCAGACCAGCGCGTCGGCGTAACGCACCATTGCCGCTGTCATGTTGGCGTGCAGGTCGAGGCTGGCCACCACCGGCACGTCAGGGCCAACCAGCGCCCGCACGCGCTTGAGCAGTTCGCCCTCGCCGTCGTCCAGGTGCTCGGTGACCATAGCGCCGTGCAGGTCCAGGTACACGCCATCCAGCGGCATGGCCGCTTGCAGGCCCTGCAGGATCAGGGCGCTGATGCGTTCGAACGCGTCCTCGGTGACCGGGCCCGACGGGCTGGCCGCGGCCCACGTGGCCGGCAGCAGAGTGTGCTGTTGCATGGCCTCGATGAAGCCGGCCACGGGAATGTTGGCGCCGGCCACGGCCTGGAACATCGCCGGACCGCTGACCAGTTTCGGCCAGCCGCCGCCCTTGTCGGCAAAGTCCTCCCACGCCGCGCGCGAGGGCGCGAACGTATTGGTTTCATGCTGAAAGCCGCCTATCCCGATGCGCATCAGGATTCCCCTTGTTGTGTGTCTTTCGGCAAAACCCCGGCCTCTTGGCGGGCCGGGGCGGTGTGGGCAGGATTACTTGGCCACGGGCATGGTGAATTCCGCGCCCTTGGCGATGCTGTCCGGCCAGCGCTGCATCACGCTCTTGTAGCGCGAGTAGAAGCGGATGCCTTCCTCGCCGTAGGCGTGGTGGTCGCCGAACAGCGAGCGCTTCCAGCCGCCGAACGAGTGCCAGGCCATCGGCACCGGGATCGGCACGTTGATGCCGACCATGCCCACCTTGATCTGGCGGGCGAAGGCGCGCGCCACGCCGCCGTCGGACGTGAAGCAGGCCACGCCGTTGCCGAATTCATGGGCGTTGATCAGCTCGACCGCGGCGGCGAAGTCGGGCACGCGCACCACGCACAGCACCGGCCCGAAGATCTCTTCGCGGTAGATGTTCATCGCGGGCTTGACCTTGTCGAACAGCGTGCCGCCCAGGAAGAAGCCCTTTTCGGCGCCCGGCACCTTCAGGCCGCGGCCGTCGACCACCAGCTCGGCGCCGGCGGCGACGCCGTCCTCGATGTAGCCGATGACCTTGTTGCGGTGCTGCGCCGTGACCAGGGGGCCCATTTCGGCGTCGCCCTGCATGCCATCCTTGACCACCAGCGCCTTGACGCGCGGGATCAGGCGTTCGATGACTTTGTCGGCCACGTCGCCTACCGCCACGGCCACCGAGATCGCCATGCAGCGCTCGCCGGCCGAGCCGTAGGCCGCGCCCATCAGCGCATCGGTGACCTGGTCCAGATCGGCGTCCGGCATCACCACCAGGTGGTTCTTGGCGCCGCCCAGGGCCTGCACGCGCTTGCCGCGGCGCGTGCCTTCGGCGTAGATGTATTCGGCGATCGGGGTCGAGCCGACGAAGGACAGGGCCTCGACGTCGGGGTGCGCGATCAGCGCGTCCACGGCCTGCTTGTCGCCGTGCACCACGTTGAACACGCCCGGCGGCAGGCCGGCTTCGGTCAGCAGCTCGGCCAGGCGCAGCGAGGCCGAGGGATCGCGTTCGGACGGCTTGAGCACGAAGGTGTTGCCGCAGGCGATGGCCACCGGGAACATCCAGCAGGGCACCATCATCGGGAAGTTGAACGGCGTGATGCCGGCCACCACGCCCAGCGCCTGGCGCATGCTCCAGTTGTCGATGCCGCCGCCGATCTGGTCGGAATACTGGCCCTTGAACAGTTGCGGAATGCCGCAGGCGAATTCGACCACTTCGATGCCGCGCATCACTTCGCCCTTGGCGTCCGAGAACACCTTGCCGTGCTCGCGCGTGATCAGTTCGGCCAGTTCGTCCTGGTGCTTGTCCAGCAGCGCCTTGAAGTTGAACAGCACGCGGGCGCGCTTGAGCGCCGGGGTTTCGGACCAGGCCGGAAAGGCGGCCTTGGCGGCGGCCACGGCCAGCGCCACTTCGTCGGTGGAGGCCAGGGGCACGGACGTGATGATCTCGCCCGTGGCCGGATTGAAACCGTCGGCGTAGCGGTTGCTGCGGCCATCGTAGGGCTGGCCGTTGATGTAGTGGGAGAGGTTCTTCTTCATGGGAAAGCTCGGAGCGGGGTTCTTTGAAAACGCCGGAGGGCGGCCCGGGGCCGCCCGCCATTGTGTGCGAGGCGCGGCGCCTGCGCCGCGCCGGGGACTACGCGACTTCCTTGAGCACCTTGCCGATCTGCTCGAAGATCTGGCCGATCTGGGCCTCGTCGATGATCAGCGGGGGCGAGACGGCGATGATGTCGCCGGTGTAACGCACCATCAGTCCGCTGTCGAAGCACTTCTGGAACACCTCGGCGGCGCGCGCGCCCGGCGCGCCGGCGCGCGGCGCCAGCTCGACGCCGGCCACCAGGCCCAGGTTGCGCACGTCGATGACGTGCGGCGCGCCCTTCAGGCTGTGGGCCGCCTGCTCGAAGGCGCCGGACAGCTTGCGGGCGCGGGCGAACAGGTCCTCGCGGCGGTAGATGTCCAGCGTCGCCAGGATGGCGGCGGCCGCCAGCGGGTGGGCCGAATAGGTGTAGCCGTGGAAGAACTCGATGCCGCCGGCCGGGCCGTTGACGATGGCGTCATGCACCTCGCGGCGCACCGCGACCGCGCCTGCCGGCACGGCGGCGTTGCTGACGCCCTTGGCCATCGCGATCAGGTCCGGCGTCACGCCGAAGAATTCCGAGGCGGTGGCCGCGCCGAGGCGGCCGTAGGCGGTGATGACTTCGTCGAAGATCAGCAGGATGCCGTGCTTGGACGTGATCTCGCGCAGCTTTTCCAGGTAGCCCTTGGGCGGGATCAGCACGCCGGTGGAGCCGGCCATGGGTTCGACGATGACCGCGGCAATGGTCGAGGCGTCGTGCAGCGCGATGATGCGCTCCAGGTCCTCGGCCAGGTGCGCGCCCCAGGCCGGCTGGCCCTTGGAATAGGCGTTCTGCTCCAGGTTGTGGGTGTGGGGCAGGTGGTCCACGGCGGGCAGCAGCGCACCGGAGAAGGTCTTGCGGTTGGGCGAGATGCCGCCGACCGAAATGCCGCCGAAGCCCACGCCGTGGTAGCCGCGCTCGCGGCCGATCAGGCGGGTGCGCTGGCCTTCGCCGCGGGCGCGGTGGTAGGCCAGGGCGATCTTCAGGGCGGTGTCGACCGATTCGGAACCGGAGTTGGTGAAGAACACGCGGTCCAGGCCCTGCGGCATGAAGCTGGCGACGGCCGTGGCGGCCTCGAAGGCCAGCGGGTGGCCGAGCTGGAAGCCCGGGGCGTAGTCCATGATGCCGGCCTGGCGCGAGATCGCCTCGACGATCTCCTGGCGGCCGTGGCCGGCGTTCACGCACCACAGGCCGGCGGTGCCATCCAGCACCTGGCGGCCATCGGCCGAGGTGTAGTACATGCCCTTGGCCGCCGCCAGCATGCGCGGATGCGCCTTGAACTGCTTGTTGGCGGTGAAGGGCATCCACAGATGGGACAGGTCGGGCAACTCGGCGGGGGCGTTCATGGCGGCTCCAGGGGAAGGACAGGCGCCGGAGCCTGCGCGCGTGTCGGGCGGGCGGCCGGCGGGATGCGATTGATTCTGGTACGTCCGGCGAGGAATGAAAATATACAATCCGCGCAAACCGGGCTAACTGTATAGTTGCAAGCATGACAACTGTACAGATAGCGTAGCGCCGTGATCGACTTCCAGCCCGTGCGTGCCCGGGGGCAGGCGCCAACCCTGGTGGACCAGCTCGTGGCCGCCGTGCTGCGCGCCATCGAGGCGCAGGAGCTGCGTCCGGGTATGTCCCTACCCTCGGTGCGCGACTTCGCGCGCCAGTACCAGGTCAGCACCTTCACCGTGGCCAGCGCCTATAACCGCCTGGTATCACTGGGCTGGCTGGCGGCGCGCCCCGGCGCCGGCTATCGCGTGGCCTCGCCCGACGCGCCGCCGCGCCGGGGCGAGCCGCAGTCCTGGGAGCCGCCGCGGCTGAACGCGGCCTGGCTGCTGTCGGACATCTTCGCGGACCACTCCATTCCCATCAAGTCGGGCTGCGGCTGGCTGCCGGGCGAGTGGCTCAATGAAGAGGGGCTGCACATGGCGCTGCGCCACATGGGCCGGGTGCCGGCCATGCGCATCGCCAACTACGGCCATCCCTATGGCTACGCGCCGCTGCGCGAGACCATCGCCGCCACGCTCAGCGCGCAGGGCATGGAGGTGGAAGTGTCGCAGGTGCTGCTGACCCAGGGCGTGACGCACGGACTCGACATGGTGATCCGCACGCTGCTGCGGCCGGGTGACACCGTGCTGGTCGAGCAGCCGGCCTACGCCAACCTGTTGCAGATGCTGCGGTTGGCCGGGCTGCGGGTGGTGCCGGTGGCGCGCACGCTGGATGGCCTGGATTGCGAGGCGCTGGAGCAGGCCGCGTCGCAGCACCGGCCGCGCGCGCTGTTCGTCAACACCGCCCTGCAGAACCCGTCCGGCGCCAGCATCAGCATGGCCAACGCCTTCCGCATCCTGCAACTGGCCGAGCGCCACGGGCTGTGGGTGGTCGAGGACGACATTTCCCGCGAACTGGCGCCCGGCGTCACGCCCATGCTGGCGGCGCTCGATGGCGGCCGCCGGGTGGTCTACCTGGGCGGCTATTCCAAGGTCATCAGCCCGTCGGTGCGGGTCGGTTACGTGGTGGCGCACCGCGACCTGGCGCGCGATATCGCGCGCACCAAGATGGCGGTGGGGCTGACCTCGCCGGAGATCATGGAGCGCATCGTGCACCAGGTCATCCGCGAGGGCCGCTACCGGGCGCACATCGAGCGCACCCGCGAACGGCTGGCCCAGGCGCACGCGACGGTGGCCGGGTTGATGGCGCAGCATGGTTTCGAGATCTACGCGCGGCCCCAGGCGGGCCTGTTCCTGTGGGCCAAGGTGGCCGGGCAATGGCGCGAGCGCGGCGCCAACGGCCTGGCGGGGCTGGCGCTGAAGGACGGCATCTGGCTGGCGCCGGGGTCGTATTTCGAGGCCGACGAGGCCGATACGCCGTGGGTGCGCTTCAACGTGGCGTATTCGGAAGCGCCGGCGCTGTGGCGCTTCATGCGCAACGAGGGCGCGGCGTAGCCATTGCGGCCGGGCGTTGCGATGCCGCCGGGCGCGGCGGCGACCCCGGCCGCGGTCATCCCCAGGGCGGGGTTCAGGCGCGTTCGTACGTCACGAAATCGTAGCGGTAGCCGTTTTCCTCGGGCTGCGCCTGGCGCGCGGTTTCGCGCCACTGGAAGCCGGGCAGCAGCGGGAAAAAGGCGTCGCCCTCGACTTCGGCATGGACTTCGGTGGCCAGGATGCGGCTGGCCTGCGGCAGGGCCTGCGTGTAGATCTGCGCGCCGCCGATGACGAAAGCCTCTGCGCTGTCGCCGCAGGCGGCGACGGCGGCCTCCAGCGTCGACACCACGGTGGCGCCCGCGGCCTCGAAGACGGGGTTGCGGCTGATGACGATGTTGGCGCGGCCGGGCAGGGGGCGGCCCAGCGAGTCCCAGGTCTTGCGGCCCATGATGATGGGATGGCCCAGGGTGCTGCGCTTGAAGTGCGCCAGGTCGCCCGGCAGTTTCCAGGGCAGGGCATTGTCGCGGCCGATGGCGCGGTTGGTGGAATAGGCGACGATCAGGGTCAGGCGGGCGGACATGCGGGGGCGGGCGCTCGGAAGGGGAGCCGGCGTGGCCGGCGGGAAGACCCCAAGCGTAGCAAATCTGGCCGGCAGGGGCGGGCGGCGGGTAGATCCGCCGCGTCGCAGCGGGGCGTCCGCGTCGGCTCAGCTTGAGGCGTGTTCCAGGAATTCGTCGGCGGGCATCGGCTTGCCCAGCAGGAAGCCCTGCAGCGAATCGCAGCCCAGGCCCGTCAGGAATTTCTGCTGCGCGGTGGTTTCCACGCCTTCGGCCACGATGCGCAGGTTCAGTTGTTGCCCCAGCGCGACGATCGCCGAGATGATGGCGGCGTCCTCATTGTCGTTGTCCAACTGGTTGACGAAGCCGCGGTCGATCTTCAGTTCGGTGGCGGGCAGGCGCTTCAGGTACAGCAGGCTGGAGTAGCCGGTGCCGAAATCGTCGATCGAGATGGTCACGCCCAGGCCGGACAGGCGCTTGAGCACCGTCAGGCTGGCCTCGGCGTCGCGCATCGCGGTCGATTCGGTCACTTCCAGCGTCAGGCAGGAGGGCGGCACGTCGTGCCGCGCCAGCGCGGTGCGCACGGTCTCGACCAGGCCGGAATGGGCGAACTGCAGCGCCGAGATGTTGACGGCGATGGTCCAGTGGCCCTGGCCGGCATCGATCCACTGGCGCATCTGGCGGCAGGCTTCGTTGATGACCCATTCGCCGATCGACAGGATCAGCCCGGTTTTTTCCGCCGTCGGAATGAACTGGTCGGGACCCACCAGGCCGCGGGTCGGGTGGTTCCAGCGCAGCAGCGCCTCGGCGCCCATGATAGGCCCGGCGGGCGCCTCGTACTTGGGTTGGTAGTGCAGCACGAACTGGCCCCGTTCCTGCGCCAGGCGCAGGTCGTGCAGCAGTTCGATCTGCTCGTGCGCGTCGGCGTTCATCGACGGCTCGAAGAAGCTGTAGCCGGTGCCGCCCAGGCGCTTGGCGTGGTACATCGCCGCGTCGGCGTTGGTCAGCAGGGCATGGGTGTCCTCGCCGTCGTTGGGGTAGATGGCGATGCCGACGCTGGAGGTCACCAGCACTTCGTGGCCGTACACCATGACAGGGCGGGCGATCGCCTCGATCAGGCGGTCCGCGACGTTGGCGGCGTCGGTTGGTTCCACCACTTCGCTGAGCACGATGAATTCGTCGCCACCGAGCCGCGCCACGGTGTCGTGGGTGCGCAGCGTCTGGCGGATGCGCTGGGCCAGGTCGATCAGCAGGGCGTCGCCGGTGTGGTGGCCGTAGGCGTCATTGACCGCCTTGAAACCGTCCAGGTCGAAGAACAGCACCGCGAAGTAGCCCTTGCGGCGGCTGGCGCTCTCGATCGCTTGTTCCAGGCGGTCCTCCAGCAGGATGCGGTTGGGCAGCTTGGTCAGGGTATCGTGCAGCGCCAGTTGCACCAGTTCTTCGTTGGCCTCGGCCAGCGACGAGGCCAGCGCCGAGGTGCGGGCTTCCAGGCGGTTGTCCAGCACCGCCACCACCAGGGCGATGGCGAGCACGCTCAAGGTCACGGCGGTGACCGCGATGGCCAGCCAGCCGGCCGAGATGCCGGTGTTCGCCGCCATGCAGATGCTGTCGGCCGGAAAGCCGGCGGCCTTCATGCCCGTGTAGTGCATGCCGACGATCGCCAGCCCCATGACCACCGCCGCCAATGGCCGCGACAGCGCCACCCGCGGGCCGTCATGGCGCAGGCGGTAGGTGATCCAGAGGGCGGCGCCCGACGCGGCTACCGCGATGGCGATGGACAGCGCGAACCAGGCAGGGTCGTAGACGATGCCCGGCATCATGCGCATGGCGGCCATGCCGATATAGTGCATGGCGGCGATGCCGGCGCCCATCAGCAGGGCGCCCACGATCAGCCGGCGCCAGGGCAGGTCGTCCTTGCAGACGATCCATAGCGCGAAGGCGGAGCAGCCGATGGCGATCGCCAGCGACAGGAGCGTCAGCGGCAGGTCGTAGCCCATCGGGATCGGCAGGTTGAACGCCAACATGCCGACGAAGTGCATGGACCAGATGCCGATGCCCATGGCGAGCGCGCCGCCCGCCAGCCAGTAACGCGCCGCCGGCAGTCCGTTCGCGGCCCGGACGCGGTTGGCCATGCCCAGCGCCGTGTATGACGCCAGGATGGCGACCCCTAGGGATACGAGGACGAGCGAAGGGTTATATGTTCCAACGAGCATTTTTGGGGTCCTGTCCTAAGCGCATACAGCCGCCGCGCCGGCCTCAATTCAAATCAATTAGTAGTCAACAGTTGCAAACGAGCCGCAAGAGGATCCTGCTGTCGACGCTGGCGATTTACGTACTCACTAGTCTGGATGGGGGGTGCGGCGCTGCACTGCAGGCGGTCGGCGAGGCCGGGCGGCTTGCCCGGCTACGCGGCGAGTGGCAGGCACGGCGCGACATGGGCCGTTCAGAAACCAAGACGCGCAGGGCTTGCTTGCCGCGCGTCCGAGGCTAAGGGATGGGTTATACCGAAAACGCGCCTCCAGAAGCTCACCAATCTTCACCTGCGCGAGAGGGCGCGCCCGGCGCCTGCGCGCCCAGCCTTTGGTCGGTGTGCGAATGCCGTTCGCCGCTCTCAGACCGCCATGGGCGCCGTCAGTGGAGCGTGGTGGGTGTAGCCCTGCAGCGAAAAATCGCCCGGCTCGACCTTTTCGAGCCATTCCGGCTCGTAGCGGCCCGTCTGGGCGAAATCGGGGATGCGGTCGGACAGCACCAGCCGCGGCGCTTCGTGCGGCGTGCGGGTCAGTTGCTCGCGCAGCATCGGCAGATGGTTCTCGTAGATATGCGCGTCGCCGATGAAATAGGTGAACCAGCGGGGCGTGTAACCGGTGAGCCGGCCCACCAGGTGCAGCAGCGCCGCGCCCTCGGTCAGGTTGAACGGCGTGCCCAGCCCGACATCGTTGGAACGGATGTACAGGCACAGCGAGATTTCGCGGGTGGTCGCGTTAGGCAGGAACTGATAGAGCAGGTGGCAGGGCGGCAACGCCATTTCCTCGATCTGCGCCCAGTTCCAGCCGTGGAACAGGATGCGGCGGTCGCCCGGACGCTCGTGGATGGTATCCAGGCACTGGCGCAACTGGTCCACCGCTTTATAGAGCAGCACCCTGGATACGCCGCCGTCCTGCAGGTCGGCCACCTTGGTGTAGCCGCGCGCCAGGGCGTCATCGACCTGGCCGGCGCGGTCCGCGTCCAGCACCTTGTACGCCGGCCACTGGCGCCACTGCACGCCGTAGACCGGGCCCAGGTCGTCCGGGCCCTCGCGGTACGGATTGGCCAGCCATTGCGCGTTTTCGTTGGCGTTCTGGTCCCAGACCTTGCAACCCAGTTCGCGGAATTGCGCCGCGCTGCGCGCGCCCCGCAGGAAGCCGACCATCTCGCCGATGGCGGACTTGAAGGCCAGCTTCTTGGTGGTCACGGCCGGAAAGCCCTGCTGCAGGTCGAAGCGCAGCGAGGCGCCCGGCATGCTCAGCGTGCGTATGCCCGTCCGATTTTCCTGCCACGCGCCGGTGTCCAGGATGGCTTGAACGAGGTCCAGGTATTGTTTCATGGGTACAGAATCTGAAAAGGCTGAGGTGGCGTCGGCAACGGGCCGCGTCAGGCCGCCGCGGGGGCTTCCTGGATATCGACGATCTCCACCGAGAAGGTCAGTTCGGCGGTCTTTTCGAGCATGGCCGAGGCCGAGCAGTATTTCTCGTGCGACAACTGCACGGCGCGCTCGACCGCCGCGCGCGGCAGGTTGCGGCCAGTGACGGTGAAGGCGAAGTGGATGCGCGTGAACACCTTGGGGTCGACGTCGGCGCGGTCGGCCTGCAGCTTGACGCTACAGCCGGTTACGGCATGGCGGCCGCGCTTGAGGATCAGCACGACGTCATAGGCGGTGCAGCCGCCGGTGCCGGCCAGCAGCATTTCCATGGGGCGGGGCGCCAGGTTGTGGCCGCCGCCGTCCACCGCGCCGTCCATCACGGCCACGTGGCCGCTGCCGGTGCTGGCGGTGAAGAGCATGCCGTTGGGGCCGCCCCAGTCGATCGTGCATTCCATTTGTCAGGTCCTTGTGCTTGAGCGCAGTCAATGGCTGATGATACCCGTTGCGTACAATTCCGCATGAGAGCCCCGCCCCGCATCAGGGGTGTGCGGCAAATTCAGGAGCCGTCCATGTCCCCCACCTTGCCCCAATCCGGTCCCGCCGCCTTCCTGCGTCGTTCCAATCCGCTGGATGCGCTGTTGGCGGAAGCCGACCGGGCGCTGCGCGTGCTGTCCGGCAGCGCCAGCGCCGGCCGCGCCAATCCGGCCACGGCCGAGGAGGCGCCGGACACCCTGTCGGCGCAGGAAAAGCGCCACGCGGCCGGGCTGATGCGGGTCAACCACGTGGGCGAAGTCTGCGCCCAGGCGCTGTACCGCGGGCAGGCGGCGGTGTGCCGTGAACCCGGCCCGCGCGCCTTGCTGCTCGAAGCCGCCGGCGAGGAAGTCGATCATCTGGTCTGGTGCAACCAGCGCCTGATGGAGCTGGGCAGCCGTCCCAGCCTGCTCAATCCGGTCTGGTACGCAGGCTCGTTCGCGCTGGGGCTGCTGGCCGGCTATGCGGGCGCGCCGCGCAACCTGGGCTTCATGGCCGAAACCGAAAAGCAGGTCGAGGCGCATCTGGAAGGGCACCTGCGCACCCTGCCGGAGCAGGACGCCCGCTCGCGCCAGATCGTGCAGAAGATGAAGGATGACGAGGCCCAGCACCGCGCCAGTGCCGAGGCGGCGGGCGGCGTGCCGCTGCCCGGTCCGGTCAAGGCCGCGATGCGGGCAATGTCCAAGGTCATGACGACGACCGCCTATTGGGTCTGACCGCGATGCCCGGCATCCGGGGCGGACGCCGCCAGCGCCCGCATGCCTGCCCATGGGGCATGAAAATGTTGCGATGCGCAATAATTGCAGCATATTGGTGCCGTATGCACCTTTCCGGTGCAAGGCATAGGCCGGGAATACCCGGAATCAGCTAGGGTAAGTCCGTACGGGGTTTACCCCTTCGGCAATAACCCTCCGTTTTTGGAGGTCATTGCTGTATGCGGCTTTGCGGGCGACGGCCGAGGAGTTTGCGGCAAAAATGCAACGTGAAATGGTGCAGTGCGCAGAGCTCAAAAAAATTCTTGCATCGCACAAAAAAACCCGATACTATGCATCTCATCGGATGTTGAAACGCAGTCGGCGCGGTTCAAAAGCAAGACCCAAGCAAAATGAACCCCGACAGCGCAGCGAGTGAAAGCCGCTCCCAACATGCCACGGTTGTCTCCTCCACCCTCCTCCTTTGGTGGATTTAGCCCGAGATCTCACGATCTCGGGCTTTTTTTTAAGCCGAGTTAATGCGTCCCCATTTAAGCCCGCTGCCGACCATCCGCATCGGACGAGTCGAGGCGCAAGCGCCGCGATCATGCCTGGGCGCCCTCCGCGTTTTCCCTTGGATATTTCGCGTGTGCGGAGGCGGAAAGCTCTACAATTACTGCATGAAATCCGTATTTCCGCGCGCTGCCCGCCGCGTTGCCGCATCTCCCGCGAACCGGGGATGCCCGCACGTATCCGGGTCGGGGTTGCGGACGTTACGTTCTGTCCCGGTGATTTGCACTTCCTTATCCCTCCCATATATGGGCGTTACACCTGCCATTGATAATGGCCGGCCTGTCTCGATAGACCAACCAGAGGTGACCCTGTGACCTGGCTGTACATATGCGTGGTCGCGTTCATGGTGGGGGGACTCATCGTGGCGTCGGAGCGCTGGCATGGCGCCTTCACCGGCGACAGCGATCTCAACAAGCCGCAAGCGAATCATTCGCGCGCCACGCCCCGCGTCGGCGGCCTGGCCGTGCTGGCCGGCACGCTCCTGGGCCTGCTGGTGCTCGGGCCCGACAACATGACCCTGACCTGGTTGTGGCCGGCCCTGTTCGTGTCGGCGCTGCCCGTGTTCGTGGCGGGCCTGCTCGAAGACATCACCAAGGACATCGGCGCCAGCAAGCGTCTGCTCGCGGCTTTCCTGTCCGCTGCGATCGCGTGGTGGCTGCTGGGTGGCGTCAGCCGCGTCGGCATGGCCCCGGTGGATTATGTCCTCTCGTACTGGCCTGTTTCCCTGGTGTTCACCATGTTCGCGGTGGGCGGCTGTACCCACGCCCTGAACATCGTCGACGGCATGAACGGCCTGGCCGGCATGGTCGCGACGCTGATGGCGGTGTCCATCAGCCTGGTCGCGCTGCAGGTTGGCGATGTGCCGATCTTCCTGATTGCCGCGGCGCTGGCTTCGGCCACGCTGGGATTCCTGGTCTGGAACTTCCCGTTCGGCCGCGTCTTCCTGGGCGATGGCGGCGCGTACTTCCTGGGTTTCATGCTGGCCGAGCTGGCCGTGCTGCTGGTGGTGCGCAACCCTTCGGTGTCGCCGTTCTACGCGCTGGCGGTGTTGTTCTACCCCGTATTCGAAACCGGCTTTTCCATCTGGCGCCGCCGCTTCAAGCGCGGCGTGCCGGTGGACCAACCGGATGCCTTGCACCTGCATCAACTGGTGTTCCGCCGCCTGGTGCGCGTGACCTTCAGCCGCGGCCGCCGCCATGCGGTGCCGGCGCTGTGCAATGCGTTGGCCTCGCCCTACATGTGGGTGCTGGCCCTGATTGGCCTGGTGCCCGCCACCATCTGGTGGGACAACGCCTGGGCGCTCAGCGCCAGCCTGGTGGTGTTCGCCAGCGTCTATATCTGGCTGTATGCGCGACTGGTGTCGTGGCGCCGTCCGGGGTGGTTGCTGTTGCCCTCCGTCCTGCGAGCCGATTAAATATTGGGTGCCCCGGCGACCACCGTCGGGGACCCTGTCATTCGTCACCCGACCATATTATTTAGAATGCCGTAATCGTTTTACGGCGAAGGGAGAGTTATGTTGCGTATTCAGGATGTGAAGCTCGCGGTCGTCGGCCTCGGCTATGTCGGTCTGCCGCTGGCGGTGGAATTCGGCAAGAAGCGCTCTGTCATCGGTTTCGATATCAACACGCGCCGGATCGACGCCCTGAAGGCCGGGCATGACCACACGCTGGAAGTCAGCGACGCCGAACTGGCCGAAGCCAAGCAACTGACCTATACCGCCGACCGCGCCGAACTGGGGCAGGCCAATGTGTTCATCGTTACCGTGCCCACGCCGATCGACGAGTACAAGCAGCCCGACCTGACCCCGCTGGTCAAGGCCAGCGAAACCATCGGCGCGGTGCTCAAGCGCGGCGACATCGTCATCTACGAATCGACCGTCTACCCCGGCGCTACCGAGGAAGACTGCGTGCCCGTCCTCGAGCGTGTGTCGGGCCTGAAGTTCAACGTCGACTTCTATGCCGGCTACAGCCCCGAACGCATCAACCCGGGCGACAAGGCACACCGCGTCAGCACCATCAAAAAAGTCACGTCGGGATCGACGCCGGAAGTGGCAGAGCTGGTGGACCAGCTCTACAAGCAGATCATTACCGCTGGCACCCACAAGGCGTCCAGCATCCGTGTGGCCGAGGCTGCCAAGGTGATCGAGAACACCCAGCGCGACGTCAACATCGCGCTGATCAACGAGCTGGCGCTGATCTTCAACAAGATGGGCATCGACACCGAGGCCGTGCTGCAAGCGGCCGGTACGAAGTGGAACTTCCTGCCGTTCCGTCCGGGCCTGGTGGGCGGCCACTGCATCGGCGTGGATCCGTACTACCTGACGCACAAGGCGCAGTCGATCGGCTACCACCCCGAGATCATCCTGGCGGGTCGCCGCCTGAACGACTCGATGGGCAGCTACGTGGTGTCGCAACTGGTCAAGGCCATGACCAAGCGCCGCATCCACGTGCAGGGCGCGCGTGTGCTGGTGATGGGTCTGGCCTTCAAGGAAAACTGCCCGGACCTGCGCAACACCCGCATCGTCGATATCGTCAAGGAGTTGGGCGACTACAACGTGGAGGTGGACGTGTACGACCCGTGGGTCGACGCGGAAGAAGCCGTGCACGAATACGGCATCACGCCGGTCGCCAAACTCGAAGAAGGCAAGTACGACGCCGTGATCCTGGGTGTCGCACATCACCAATTTGCAGACTTGGGTGCCGCCGGCATCCGCAAGCTGGGCAAGCCGGAACACATTCTTTATGACCTGAAGTACGTGTTGTCGCCTGCCGAATCCGATTTGCGCCTGTAAGGAGGACGTTGCATGACCACACGCTTCGAGACCGTCACCCAGGAACTGGCCGCAGTGCCGCGCAAATGGCTGGTGACAGGCTGCGCTGGCTTCATTGGCTCCAACCTGCTGGAAGCCCTGCTGAAGCTGGACCAGACTGTCACCGGTCTGGACAACTTTGCCACCGGACACCAGCACAACCTGGATGAAGTGAAGGCCTCAGTCACGCCTGAACAATGGGCGCGCCTGACCTTCATCGAAGGCGACATCCGCGACCTGGATGCGTGCCGTCGCGCGGTGCAAGGCGTGGACTTCGTGCTGCATCAGGCGGCGCTGGGTTCGGTGCCGCGTTCACTCAAGGACCCGATTACCACCAACGACGTGAATATCGGTGGTTTCTTGAACATGCTGGTGGCGGCCCGTGATGCCGGCGTGAAATCGTTCGTGTATGCGGCCTCCAGCTCGACCTATGGCGACCATCCGGCCCTGCCAAAGGTCGAGGAGAATATCGGCAAACCGCTGTCTCCCTACGCCGTCACCAAGTTCGTCAATGAACTGTACGCCGATGTGTTCGCGCGTTCCTACGGCTTTGAGACCGTGGGCCTGCGCTACTTCAACGTGTTCGGAAAGCGCCAGGATCCCAACGGCGCGTATGCGGCGGTCATTCCCAAGTGGACGGCGGCGATGATCCAGGGCGAGGACGTCACCATCAACGGCGACGGTGAAACCAGCCGCGACTTCTGCTTCGTCGACAACGCGGTGCAGGCCAACATCCTCGCCGCAATGGCGCCGGCCGAGGGCCGTAATCAGGTCTATAACGTGGCCGTCAGCGGTCGCAGTACCCTGAACCAGTTGTTTGGATTCCTCGTGCAGGCGTTGGCCAACCAGGGCGTGACTTACGGTAAGCAGCCCGTCTACGCCGACTTCCGCGCGGGCGACGTGCGCCACTCGCAGGCCGACGTCAGCAAGGCCGGCCGCCTGCTCGGCTACCAGCCCACGCACACCGTGCTGCAGGGCCTGGAAGTGGCGATGCCCTGGTACACGCAATTCCTGCGTTGATTTGAAAGCACTCGTCCGCAAACTCGGCAGCATCCACCCGGACCACCAACGCATTTTCAAAGGTGCGTTCCGGGTGGCGGTGTTCCTGCTGCTGGGCAAGGCCGCCGGCGCCATCAAGGAGATGGCGGTGGCGTACCGCTACGGCGTCAGCGACGCCGTGGACGCCTATCAGTTCTCGATGACGATGGCCACCTGGCTGCCGGTCACGATCGTGGGCGTGCTGTCGGTGGTGCTGATTCCGGTGCTGGTGCGGCTGCGCCGCGCCGAGGACGCCGAACGCGAGCAATTCATCCGTGAGCTGCAGGGCTGGGTGGCGGCCGCGGGCATCGCGCTGGCCGCGCTGACCTGGTTCGCCTGGCCGCAAGTGGTGGGCGCGCTGGGCCAGGGGCTCTCGGCCCGGGTCCGCGACATGACGGGCGAACTGTTGCTGGCCTTCGCGCCCGTGGCGGCATTATTGCTGATCGCGGGTATCAGCGCGGCGCGCCTGCGCGCGCATGAGCGCCACGTCAACACGCTGCTGGACAGCGTGCCGGCGGTGGCGACCCTGGCGTGGGTGATGCTGGCGGCCAGCGCCGAAAGCGTGGGGCCGCTGCTATGGGGCACGCTGGTGGGCTATGCGATCCAGACCGC
The DNA here is from genome assembly GCF_044232075.1 of Achromobacter sp. EB05. NCBI lineage: Bacteria > Pseudomonadati > Pseudomonadota > Betaproteobacteria > Burkholderiales > Alcaligenaceae > Achromobacter > Achromobacter sp. EB05. Next base: position 5,497,720 of record NZ_CP155917.1, on the reverse strand, counting down.
CTGGCTGGCCTGGCTGGCCGCGCGCGCCGACGGCGGCTTCTGGGGCGCGCCCAGGCTGACCCTGCGTTCGCCGCACTGGCCCGAACTGATGAGCGCGGCCGGTGTGATGCTGATCGGGCAGGTGGCCATGAGCTTCGTCGGTCCGCTGGATCAATATGCCGCGGCCAACCTGGGCGCCAATGCCAACGCCACGCTGGGCTACGCCAGCCGGTTGCTGTCGCTGCTGCTGGGGATCGGCGCGGTGTCGGTCGGACGCGCGGCGCTGCCGGTGCTGGCCGACGTGCAGGCGCGTGGCGACACGGCGCGCGCGCGCGGCATGGCGCTGAAATGGTCGGTGCTGATGGTGGCGGCCGGCGGCCTCGCCGTGGCGATCGGCTGGGTGCTCGCGCCCTGGGGCGTGTCGGTGCTGTTCCAGCGCGGCGCCTTCACCGCCGAGAATACCGCGGCCGTGGCGCATGTGCTGCGCTGGGGCCTGTTGCAGTTGCCGTTCTATTTCGGCGTGCTGATCCTGGTGCAGTTGCTGGCCAGCCAGAACCGCTATCGCATCATGGCCGCCATCGCGGTCGGCAATTTCGCGTTGAAAGCCGCGCTCAATACGGTGCTGGCGCCGAAGATGGGCGCCGCGGGCATCATGCTGGCCACCAGCCTGATGTACGTGCTGTCCTATGCCTGCTATCTGGTGGTGGCCCTGCGCCGCGCCGAACCCAAAGAGGCCGCCTGAATGTCCGCCGCTCCCGAGTCCGGCCGCCCGTTGCGCGTGCTGCTGTTCATCCATTCGTTGCATGGCGGGGGCGCCGAGCGGGTCGCCGCCGACCTGAGCGCGCATTGGGCCGGCATGGGCCGCGAGGTCATGGTGGTGACGCAGGCGAGCGCCGACGGCGACGTCTACACGCTGCATCCGAAGGTGCGGCGCGAGGTGCTGCACACAGCGGGCGAGGGCGGCGGCCTGCGCGGCATCTGGAGCAATGTGCAGCGCGTGCGCGCGCTGCGGCGCGTGATCAAGGCATTCCGGCCCGACATCGTGCTCGGCATGATGACCACGGCGTCGGTGCTGTCCGTGCTGGCGTGCGCCGGCCTGTCGTGCCGCGTCATCGCCACCGAACACACCCATCCGCCGTCGCAGACCCTGTCGGGCTTCTGGCAACGCCTGCGCCGCCTGACCTATCCGCGCGCCGCGCGCGTGGTGGCCCTGACGCGCGGCACCGCGCAATGGATCGAACAGCACGTGCCGGGCTCGCGGCTGGCGGTGATTCCGAATCCGGTGCATTGGCCATTGCCCAAGGGCGAACCGGCGCTGACGCCGCCTGCGGGCGACGGCCGCAAGCGCCTGCTGGCGGTGGGGCGGCTGCATGCCGACAAGGGCTTTGACCTGTTGCTGCGCGCCTATGCCCGGCTGGCCCCGTCGCATCCGGACTGGGATCTGGTTATCCTGGGCGAAGGCGACGAGCGCCGCGCCCTGGAAGCGCAGGTGCGCGAGGCCGGCTTGCAGGAGCGCGTCAGCCTGCCGGGACGCGCGGGCAACGTGGGCGATTGGTACCAGAGCGCCGACCTGTACGTGCTGACGTCGCGCTTCGAGGGGCTGTCCAATACCTTGCTGGAATCGATGGCGAGCGGCCTGGCCGCGGTGGCGTTCGATTGCGATACCGGACCACGCGAGATCGTGCGCGAAGGGGTCGACGGCGTGCTGGTGCGGCCCAATGGCGACGTCGACGCGCTGTGCCGCGAGCTGGATGCGGTGATGGGCGACGAGGCCTTGCGCCAGCGCATGGCCGAAGCGGCCACGGCGGTGCGCGAGCGTTTCTCCGCCGAGCGGGTGCTGGGCCAATGGAAAGAACTTTTTGACGGTGTGCGCGGATCGGCCCGCTAGGCCGCGCGCGACACCGTTGCTGCGGTGACCACGAGAACCTGAAATCATGTGTGGAATTGTCGGAATTTGGGGCCCCCTGGGTGACAAGGCGCAAGTGCTGGCGGAAAGCTGCCGCCGCATCCGCCACCGCGGGCCGGACAGCAACGGCTTCTGGGAAGACGCCGGCGCCGAGCTGGCGCTGGCGCACGTGCGCCTGGCGATCCAGGACCTGACCGAAGCCGGCCATCAGCCGATGGTGTCCGCCTGCGGCCGCTACGTGATGGTGTTCAACGGCGAGATCTACAACCACATGGACATGCGCCAGCAGCTCGAGGCCTCGGGCCTGGCGCCGTCCTGGCGCGGCCATTCCGACACCGAGACGCTGTTGGCCGGATTCACCGCGCTCGGTATCGAGGCCACGCTGCAGGCCTCGGTCGGCATGTTCGCCATCGCGCTCTGGGACCGCGCCTCGCGCAAGCTGGTGCTGGCGCGCGACCGCATGGGCGAAAAGCCGCTGTACTACGGCTATTCCGGCGCCGAGCTGGTGTTCGCGTCCGAACTCAAGGGCCTGATGCCGATCCCCGGTTTCGGCCGCAGCCTGAACCGCAATGCGTTGGCGTCGTTCATGCGGCACAACTACATTCCGGCGCCGCAGTCCATCTACGAAGGCATCGCCAAGCTGCCCCCGGGCACCTGGATCGAATTCACCGCCGACGATACCCGCAGCCGCCGCATGCCCGAGCCGCGCGTGTACTGGTCGGCGCGCGAGGCCGCCGACACCGCGGCGCAATCGCTGCTGTCGTTCGAGTCCGACGCGCAGGCCACCGACGCGCTCGAAGGCGTGCTGTCCAAGGCGGTGGGCGGCCAGATGCTGTCCGACGTCAGCCTGGGCGCGTTCCTGTCGGGCGGCATCGACTCGTCCACCATCGTCTCGCTGATGCAGGCGCAGAGTTCGCAGCCGGTGCGCACCTTCGCCATCGGCTTCCATGAGAAGGGCTACGACGAGGCGCAGCACGCCAAGGCGGTGGCCATGCACCTGGGCACCGACCACACCGAGCTGTACGTCACCGCCGACGACGCGCTGGCGGTGGTGCCGAACCTGGCCGACATGTACGACGAACCGTTCGCCGATTCGTCGCAGATTCCGACCTCGCTGGTGACGCGCATGGCGCGCCAGCACGTCACCGTGGCCCTGTCCGGCGACGGCGGCGACGAACTGTTCGGCGGTTACTCGCGCTATTTCCGCGTCAACAACTGGTGGCAGAAGTGCGAGCGCATTCCGTCGCTGCTGCGCACGCCGGCCGGCGCGCTGCTCAGCGCCTCGACCCACCTGCCCGGGCGCGGCGCCTGGCGCGGCAAGGTCGGCAAGCTGGGCGAACTGCTGCGCGCCGATTCGCGCGGCGATTTCTACCGCCTGTTCGTGTCGTACTGGTCGGACCCGGCGCGCGTGGTCAAGGGCGGCGTGGAGCCGGTGTCCGAATTCGCGCAGGCGATGCGCGGCTCGACCTTCGAATCCATGATGAAGCTCGATACCGTGACCTATCTGCCGGACGACATCCTGGTGAAGGTGGACCGCGCCGCCATGGCCGTGAGCCTGGAAACCCGCGTGCCGCTGATCGACCACCGCGTTTATGAATTTGCCTGGAGCCTGCCGCACCATTACAAGGTGCGCGGCGCCACCGGCAAGTGGCTGTTGCGCCAGGTTCTGTACCGCCACGTGCCGCAGGCGCTGGTGGATCGGCCCAAGCGCGGCTTTGCCGTGCCGCTGGCGGCCTGGCTGCGCGGCCCCTTGCGCGATTGGGCCGAGGCGCTGCTGGATCCGGCGCGCCTGCGCCAGGAAGGCTGGTTCGAGCCCGAGCCCATCCTGCGCAAGTGGCGCGAACACGTGTCCGGACATCGCAATTGGGATAGCCATCTGTGGGGCGTGCTGATGATGCAGGCCTGGCTGGACCGCTACCGCGCCGGTGGCGAACAGGGAGGATCGGTTGGGAGTCGCTGACGAATGAAGATACTGATGCTGGTCAGTTCCATGCATGCCGGGGGCGCCGAGCGCGTGGCCGCCACGCTGGTCAACGCGTGGGCCGAACGCGGCGACGACGTCACCCTGACGCCGACCTATTCGTCCAAGGGCACCTGCTTCTACCCGCTGTCGGACAAGGTCAAGCTGGACTGGCTGGCGGACCTGGCCGGCACGCGCGTATCGGGGCCGATGGCGGCGTTCAAGCGCCTGCTGACGCTGCGCCGGCATATCCGCGACACCGCGCCGGACGTGGTGGTGTCATTCCTGACCAACGTCAACGTGGCCGCCATCCTGGCCACCCGTGGCCTGCGCGTGCCGCTGATCGTCTGCGAGCGGACCAACCCGGTCGCCGAGACCACCACCGGCACGATCTGGCGTCGGTTGCGCCGCCTGCTGTACCCGCGCGCCGACATGGTGACGGTGCAGGCGGCCGACACGGCCGGTCCGTTCTCGCGCCAGGTGCCGGGCATCAAGCGCCTGGCCGTGATTCCCAACCCCTTGCCCGCGCCGCTGCTGGACGCGCCGCTGGTGCCGCAGCATGACGACGGCGCGCCGCGCACGCTGCTGGCGATGGGGCGGCTGGTGACCGACAAGCAATTCGACCTGCTGATCGATGTCTTCGCGCAACTGGCGCCGGACTTTCCCGACTGGAACCTGCGTATCTGGGGCGAAGGCCCCGAGCGCGGGGCGCTGGAGGAACAGGTCGCGCGCCTGGGGCTGCAGTCGCGGATCAGCCTGCCGGGCCGCACTGAAACGCCCTGGGATGAATTGGCCCAGGGCCAGGCGTTCGTGCTCAGTTCGCTGGTCGAGGGCTTTCCCAACGTGCTGCTGGAAGCGATGGCGCTGGGCCTGCCCTGCGCCGCGTTCGACTGCCCCAGCGGCCCGCGCGAAATGACGCGCGACGGCCAGGACGCGCTGCTGGTGCCCGCGGGGGACCGTGACGCGCTGCGCGAGTCGCTGCGCCGCCTGCTCGGCGACGTGACGTTGCGCCGGCAATTCGGCCAACGCGGCGCCGCCGCGGTGCGCCAGCGTTATGCGCTGGCCAGCGTGCTGATGGAATGGGACGAATTGTTCGAAGCGGTGAGGGAAGGCCGATGAGCGGAGCGACCTTGCGCGTGGTGCACGTGATTGCCGGCCTGGGGCAGGGCGGCGCCGAATCCGTGCTGTGGCGCCTGGCCACCTATCCGGGGCAGGCGGTCGAGCACATCGTCGTGTCGCTGACCGACGAAGGCGTCTACGGCGAGCGGCTGCGCGCCGCCGGCGTGACGGTGCAAACGCTGGACATGCCGCGCGGCCGCATCACGCTTGGAGGCTTCCTGGCCTTGCGCCGATTGATCGCCGCGGCCCGCCCCGACGCCGTGCAGACCTGGATGTACCACGCCGACCTGATCGGCGGCCTGGCGGCGCGCCTGGCCGGCGTGCGCGCCGTCGCCTGGGGCATCCGCAATTCCGGTGCGCATCTCGAGCGCAGCAGCCGGTCTGCCCGCATGGTGCTGCGCGCCTGCGCGCTGCTGTCGGGCGTGCTGCCCGGCGCCATCGTCTGCGCCGCGCAGGACGCGGCCGAACGGCATGCGGCCAAGGGCTATCGTCGCGATCGCATGGTGGTGATCGCCAACGGCTACGACCTGTCGCGCTATGCGCCCGACGCGGCAGCGCGGGAACGGGTGCGCGGCCAGTGGGGCCTGGCCGGCGATGTGCCAGTGATCGGCTGCGTGGCGCGCTGGGACCCGTTGAAGGACCATGCCAACCTGCTGCGCGCGGTGGCGGCGCTGGTGCGCGATGGCCGCGACGGCGGCCTGCGCTGTGTGCTGGTGGGACGCGGCATGACCGTGGACAACCCTGAATTGATGGCGCTGGTCGACAAGCTCGACCTGCGCGAACGGCTGGTGCTGGCCGGCCCGAGCGACGACGTGCCGGCCGTGATGAACGGGCTGGACCTGCACGTGCTCTCCAGTTGCGCCGAAGGCTTCCCCAACGTGGTGGCCGAGGCCATGGCCTGCGGGGCGTACTGCGTGGCGACGGACGTGGGCGACGCGGCCTACATCATCGGCGACACCGGCGTGGTGGTGCCGCCCGAGCAGCCCGAGGCGCTGGCGCGCGGCATCGAGACCGCGCTGCGCGAGGTGGCGGCGCGCGGCCGCGGCCGGGCCGGCGAGGCCGGACGGGCCCGGGTGCTGGAGAATTTCGACCTGGCGCGCATGGTGCAAGGCTACGCCGCGGTGTGGCGCCGTCTGTCCGGAGCATCGGCATGAGCGCCGCCCGTCGTCTGCTGTTCGTGGTCAACAACCCGGCATTCTTCATGTCGCACCGCCTACCGGTGGCGCAGGCCGCGCAGCGCGCCGGCTATGACGTGCACGTGGCCACGATGGACGGCCCGGCCGTCGCCGACATCGTCGCGCTGGGCATGACCCATCACGTCATTCCGATGACGCGCAGCGGCAAGCATCCGCTGCAGGAGCTGGGCACGCTGCTGGCGCTGCTGCGCCTGTTCCGGCGACTGCGGCCCCAGGTGGTGCACCTGGTGACCATCAAGCCTGTGCTGTATGGCGGCATCGCTGCGCGCCTGGCGCGCGTGCCCGGCATGGTGGCCGCGATTTCCGGCCTGGGCTTCGTGTTCCTGTCCAATTCCCTGAAGATGCGTCTGGTGCGCTCGGTGGTGGCGCGCCTGTATCGCCTGGCGCTGGGCCATCCCAACAGCCGGGTGATATTCCAGAACGCCAGCGACCGCGACATGCTCAAGTCGCTGGGCGCCGTGCGCGACGAGCAGGTGGTGCTGATCCGCGGCGCCGGCGTCGATCTGGATCTGTGCCAGGCGCTGCCGGAGCCGCCGGCGCCGCCCGTGGTGGCCACCATGGTGGCGCGGCTGCTGCGCGACAAGGGCGTGTGGGAATTCGTCGAGGCGGCGCGGTTGCTGCGCGCGCGCGGCGTGCCCGTGACCATGCGGCTGGTGGGCGGCGTGGACGCCGGCAACCCGACCTCGGCCACGCCGGCCGAGGTCGAGGCCTGGCAGCGCGAGGGTTGCGTCGAGGCGTTGGGCGAGCGCTCGGATGTGCCGCGGCTGTATGCGGCGTCGCACATCGCCGTGCTGCCGTCCTATCGTGAAGGCCTGCCCAAGTCGCTGATCGAGGCGGCCGCCTGCGGCCGCGCGGTGGTGACGACAGACGTGCCGGGCTGCCGTGACGCGATCGAGCCGGACGAGACCGGTCTGCTGGTGCCGGTGCGGGACCCGCGGGCCCTGGCCGACGCCATCGCGCGGCTCGCCGAGGACGCTGCCCTGCGCCAGTCGATGGGGGCGGCCGGCCGCGCCTTGGCCGAGCGCGAATTCAACATCGAGCGGGTGGCACGCATCCACGTCGAGTTGTACGACACCCTGAGCGCCTGAAGCGGCCTCAGTGGCCCAGCGCGGCGCCGTCGCGCCGGGGGTCGGCGGCGCCATCCAGCCCTTGCGGCGTCACGCGGATCGCGGCGGCGCCGCTTTTCATTTCCACCTGTTCGATCTTGTGGCCCTGCGCGGCCAGCCGCGCGGCGGTTTGCTCCGGGACGCGGCCTTTCTCGATCTGGCTGCGGCCGGTGTTGCCTGCCACGTGCGGCAATGCCAGCGCATCGGCCGGGCGCAGGCCCCAGGCCAGCGTGCCGACCACGGCCTGGGCGATGTAGTCGACGATGTAGCCGCCGCCCGCCGAGCCGGTGACCAGCGCCAGCTTGCCGTCGCGGTCGAACACCATGGTGGGCGCCATCGAGGTGACCGGCCGCTTGTTGGGCGCCATGGCATTGGGCGCACCCTTGCCATGCGCCGACGAGAAATTGGTCAGCGCGTTGTTCAGGAAGAAACCGTGCGGCATGAGCCACGAGCCGAAGTTCAGATTGATGGTGGTGGTCATCGACAGGGCGTTGCCCTGCGCGTCGACGATGGCGACCTGGCTGGTCTCGGTGGTGCCGGGCGCCTCGGCGCCTGCCGGCGCCGGCACGCCCGCGAACACGCCGGGACGCGGATGCGTCACGGCCCTGGCGGACAGCAGCGCGGCGCGTTCTCGCGTGTAGTCGGGCGCGATCAACTGGCGCACCGGCGCCTTGACCTGGTCCGGATCGCCGATATAGGCCAGCCGGTCGGCGCGGGCGATGCGGGCGCTGTCGATCAGCAGGTGGTCGGCCGCGGCCGAGCCGGGCGCGAGCGTGTCGATGCGGCGCGCCGCCAGCATGCCCAGTTGCTGCAGCACGGATACGCCGCCGAAGCTGGGCGGGGGGAAGGTGCAGACTTTCCATGACAGGAAGGGGCCGCAGATCGGCGTGCGTTCCGCCGGGCGATAGGCGGCCAGGTCCTGCGCCTGCATCAGGCTGGGATACTTGCCCGCGCCCACGGCGGCGAGGACGTCGGCGGTCAGCGCGCCGTGGTTGATGGCATCGGGATCGGCCGCGACCTTGCGCAGCGCGTCGGCCAGTAGCGGATTGCGGACCGTGGCGCCGACCGGCAGCACCTGGCCCTGCGCGTCGTAGAAGATTTTGCGGATCGCCGGATTCTCGGCCAACTGAGGCAGCCGCCGCAGGCTGTCGTGCAGATAAGGCGACATCGGGAAACCGTCTTCGGCGCTGCGGATGCCGGCCTGGAACAGGCTGGCCCAGGGCAGCTTGCCATAGCGCTGGTGCGCCAGCGCCATGACGCGCACGGTGCCGGGCACGCCGACCGGCCGGCCGTAGCGCGCCACGTCCTTGAGCGGCAGGGTGTCGCCGTTGACGTCGGTGCGCAGGCTGGCGGTGACGCGCGCCGGCGCCGCGGCCAGGCCGTCCAGCGCCGACAGCGTGGCGCTGCCCTGATCCCACACCAGCATCAACGAACCGCCGCCCAGGCCGGACGATTGCGGTTCCACCACGGTCAGCACCATCTGCACGGCGATGGCGGCGTCGACTACGCTGCCGCCGCGCTTGAGGGCGTCGAGTCCGGCGGCGGCGGCCAGCGGATTGGCGGCGGCAACCATTCCTGCCAGGGGCTGGGTCTGCGTGTTGGTCTGGGCCTGGGCGGAGGCGGCCGCGCACAAGGCGAGGGCGGCCAGGAAACGCGCGGGGCTGCGGGCTAGCGTAGGCATGGGGCGCTCCGGGAAGGACGACGGGCCATTATTCGCCCGTCATGGCGTCCTGTCCATAGCGGCCCCGGCGCGGCCAGGCGCGCCGCTGCAGCACCGGGCCAGCCGCCGTGGCGGGGGGCTACGCCGGAGCGCGTCGCGCGATGGCGTCGATCCAGAAGCGGGTGGAGGGGTCCTGCGGCGCGACCTGTTGCGACGGCGAGTCCAGCTCGCGGATGATGTTCTTGGCCAGGGCCTTGCCGAATTCCACGCCCCACTGGTCGAACGGATTGATGCCCCAGATAACGCCTTGCGCGAACACCTTGTGCTCGTACAGCGCCAGCAATGCGCCCAGCGTGTAGGCTTCCAGGTGCGGCAGCACGATCAGTGACGAGGGCCGGCCGCCAGGATGCACCTTGTGCTGCGCCAGCAGGCGCGCGCGCGCCGGATCGGCTTCGACCCGCGAGGTCTCCGCGAGCGCTTCCTCGAACGATTTGCCGCGCAGCAGCGCGGCGCGCTGGGCCAGGCAATTGGCGATCAGCAGTTCGTGGTGGCGGGCATAGGCGTGGTCGGGCTGCTCGCACAGGATGAAATCGACGGGCGCGCCCGCGGTGTCCTGGTGCAGCCATTGGAAGAAGGTGTGCTGGCAGTCCGTGCCCGGCATGCCCCAGACGGCCGGACCGGTCGGTACGCCAGTGGGGCTGCCGTCCGCCGTGGCCACCTTGCCGAGCGATTCCATCTCGAGCTGCTGGGCCCAGGGGACCACGTGGAAGAGGCGCGAATCGTACGGCGCGATGACCAGCGAGTCGAAGCCCAGCACGCTGCGGTTGACCACGCCGGCCAGGGCCAGTTGCAGCGGCGCGTTTTCGGCCAGCGGCGCATGGTGGAAATGCTCGTCCATGGCGGCGGCGCCCGCCAGCAACTGGTCGAAGGTGTCGTTGCCCAGCGCCAGCGCGACCGGCAGGCCGATGGCCGACCACAGCGAATAGCGCCCGCCGACCCAGTCCCAGATCTGGAAGATGTGGTCCGGCGAGATGCCCAGGTTGAGCGCGGCCTCGACGTTGGCGGTTACGGCGACCACTTGCTTGATCGGATCCGCCACGCCGGCGTCGCGCAGCCAGTTCATGGCGACTTCGGCATTGGCCAGCGGTTCGGTGGTGGTGAACGATTTGGACGCCACGATCACCAGCGTCTCGTGCGGGTCGAGGTGCACCATGGCGTCGGCTACCGAGTGCGAATCGACGTTCGAGGCAAAGTGGACTTCGCGATGGATGCCGCCGTAACGCAGCGCCCGGTTGACCAGGCGCGGCCCCCAGTCGCTGCCGCCGATGCCCAGGTGCAGCACGCAGCGGTAGCGCTTGTTGGCGTCGGCCTCGCGCACGAACTGGCGCACGCGTTCACGTTCGGCCAGCACGGCCGCGGCCACCATGGCAGGCGGCTGGGCCGCGCGCAGCGCGGTATGCCAGGCCGGGCGCTGCTCTGTCCAGTTGGCGTTGCCGCCGTCGAACAGCCGCGCGCGCGCCGCCTCGAAGCCTTGCTGCTCCAGCAGCGCGGCCGCGGCCTCCTGCAATGCCGGCGAATGCGCCTGGGCGGTCAAGTCCAGGCGCAGCCCGGGGGCGTTGATCAGTCGCAGTTGCTCGCCGCGCCGGTCGGCGTTGCGTGCCGCGGTGGCGAAGCGGGTCCAGGCGGGGCTGTTGAGCAGTGGCATGTTTTCTAAAAGGGCAGGGAGGCGTCGGGCGCCAGTTTAGCCAGTTCGCGCCGGAAGTCACCTTGGATACGGGCCAGCGCCTCGGCGGTTTGCGCCTCGAAGCGCAGCACCACGACCGGCGTGGTGTTGGACGGGCGGGCCAGGCCGAAGCCATCGGGATATTCGGCGCGCACGCCGTCGATGGTGACCACGCGCGTTGCGCCAGGGAACTGGCCCTGTTCCTGCAGCGCCTGCACCAGCGTGAAGGGCTGGCCTTCTTCCATTTCCAGCTTCAGTTCCGGGGTCGAGACATCCTGCGGCAGGGCCTCCAGCGGCGCGCCGGCGTCGGCATGGCGCGACACGATTTCCAGCAGGCGGGCGCCGGTGTAGAGCCCGTCGTCGAAACCATACCAGCGTTCCTTGAAGAAGATATGGCCGCTCATCTCTCCGGCCAGCGGCGCGCCGGTTTCGGCCAGCTTGGCCTTGACCAGCGAGTGGCCTGTCTTCCACATCAGCGGTTCGCCGCCCGCCGCCTGCACAGACAGCCCGACATGGCGGCTGCACTTGACGTCGTAGATGATGGTGGCGCCGGGATTGCGTTCCAGCACGTCGCGGGCGAACAGCACCAGTTGGCGGTCGGGCCAGATGATCTGGCCGGACTTGGTCACCACGCCGAGGCGATCGCCGTCGCCGTCGAAGGCCAGGCCGAGTTCGCAGTCGGTGGTGGCCAGGCAGTGGATCAGGTCCTGCAGATTCTTCGGTTCAGCGGGATCGGGGTGGTGGTTGGGGAAGGTGCCGTCCACTTCGCAGAACAGTTCGGTGACCTCGCAGCCCAGGGCGCGGAACAGCTTGGGGGCGATGGCGCCGGCGACGCCGTTGCCGCAGTCGATCGCGATCTTCATGGGGCGGGCGAGCTTCACGCCCGAGGCGACGCGCGCGATGTACGCGGCCACCAGGTCCAGTTCGCGGCGCACGCCAGTGCGGGCCGCGGGCGCGTCCGGGCCGCCGTTCATGCGGCGCGCCAGGGCTTGCACGTCCTCGCCGTACAGCGCGCGGCCGCCCATCATCATCTTGAAGCCGTTGTACTTGGGGGGGTTGTGGCTGCCGGTGATGGCCACGCCCGATCCGGTCTGCATGATGTGGGTGGCGAAATACACCAGCGGCGTGGGCACCTGTCCGATATCCAGGGTATCGACGCCGCCTTCCAGCATGCCTTCCTGCAGCGCCTGCGACAGCATCTCGCTGCTCAGGCGGCCGTCGCGGCCCACCACCAGCGTCTGCACCCCCTGGTCGCGCGCGACCGCGGCCAGCGCCGCGCCCAGCGAGCGGGCGAAGCGCGCGTCGATCAGATCCGGGACGGTGCCGCGGATGTCATACGCCTTGAAGACGGAGGAGGGGAATTGAACGTTGTCGGCCACGTTGGATCCTTATCGTTTGCCACGGCTTGCAGCGGCGGGACCGTCCAGGATGGTGACGGCCTGCTGGTAAACCCGGATGCCAGCGCATGCCGGCTCCAGGGGACGGACTTGAATTATCCTCCATTGGGCGTTCGCGTGCCGCCCTGATCTGGTGCGCGATCGACTCCCTTTTCGCCTTGTTCCGGTGCGCCGGAGCAACGGAACCGGACCTTTCCTGACCTGTCGGCCGGTGGCATGGAACTTGCTGTTCATCCGAAGGTGATACGCTTGTCATGCAAGCGGAGAGACCAGAAAGACCGGAGGGGCCCATGGGAGCCAAAGTATCCACAGTCACGTCATCGGGCGGCGCCCGGCGCAGGCGCGGGCCGCCCACGGACTTCGCCGGGCCGGCCGCCGGGCGGGAACGCCGGCTCGACATCCATGTATTCGTATCGCCCGAGGGCGAGCTGGCCACGGGCCGCGCCTGGGAGCGCTGTGTCTGGCGCGACGCCCGCGTGTTGATCGCCGAATGCCCGGCGCCGCATCTGCCGGCCTCGGTCGAAAGCGCCTTGCGCGGGGTCGCCGCCAGCGTGGCGCGGGACCGCGCCTGGCAGGGCATGGGCACGGTGGCCTTTTCGCTGGATGACCGCAGCGGCGTGTTCCGCGTGATCCGCGCCGAGGCGCAGCCGCGTTCGGGCGCCGCGGTGGCCGATTTCGAACCGGTCGCGGCGCATGCGCTGGAAGTGCGCATCGACGGTTGCGCCGACCGCCACATGCCGTGCACGCACCTGCTGGTGTGCGGCGCGACCCGCGGCGAAGCGCTGCGGCGCGCCTATCGTGCCCTGTCCGAAATGCCGGGCCCCGCGGGCGTGGACCGGGCGTTCCTGATGAACCGCATCGCCTCGCGCGCCTATTGCACGGGCCTGACGGGGACGCGCCTGGACCAGGCGGTCGGCTAGACCGGGCCCCTCGGCTCTGCCAGCCTCTACAATAGTCCGCACCAACCTTGAACAGCGCCCGGGCGCGGCCCGGCGCGATATTTCCGTGCGGCGCCTATGACCTTGTTGAGCGAATTGCAGTCCCTCCTGGGCGAGTCCCATGTGTTGACCGGCGCCGATGCCGAACCTTTCACGCTGGACTGGCGTCGTCGCTATCGCGGCCAGGCGCTGGCCGTGGTCCGGCCCGGCTCCACGCAGGAAGTGGCCGACGCCATCAAGCTGTGCGCGCGCCATGGCGTGCCGGTGGTGCCGCAGGGCGGCAATACCGGCCTGTGCGGCGGCGCCACGCCCGACGATTCCGGCAGCGCCGTGGTGTTGTCCACCGCGCGCCTGAACCGGGTGCGCGCGCTCGATACCGACAACGACACCATCACCGTGGAAGCCGGTTGCATCCTGCAGGCCGTGCAGCAGGCCGCCGCCGACGCCGGCCGCCTGTTCCCGTTGAGCCTGGCTGCCGAGGGCAGTTGCACCATCGGCGGCAACCTCGCCACCAACGCCGGCGGCACCCAGGTGCTGCGCTACGGCAATACGCGCGACCTGGCGCTGGGCCTGGAAGTGGTCACCGCCGAGGGCGAGATCTGGAACGGCCTGCGCGGCCTGCGCAAGGACAACACCGGCTACGACCTGCGCGATCTCTACATCGGCAGTGAAGGCACGCTGGGCATCATCACCGCCGCCACGCTCAAGCTGTTCCCGCGGCCGGTCGCGTCCTGCACCGCGCTGCTGACGCTGGACAGCATCGACAACGCGGTCGAGCTGCTGTCGCGGGCCCGCGCCGGCTTCGGCGCCGCGCTGACCGGCTTCGAGCTGATGGGCGGCGACTGCCTGCAGGCGGTGGTGCGCCTGTTTCCCCAGCAGCGCCTGCCGTTCGAGGGCGCGTCCGCCGCCTCGCCCTGGTTTGCGCTGCTGGAGCTGTCCGACAGCGAAAGCGAGGCGCATGCGCGCGAGCGCTTCGAGACGGTGCTGGGCGAGGCCATCGAGGCCGGCCTGGTGAACGACGCGGCCATCGCCGCCAATGTCGCGCAGAGCAAGGCGCTGTGGCACCTGCGCGAGAGCATTCCGCTGGCCGAGGCGGAACTGGGCAAGTCGGTCAAGCACGACGTATCGATCCCGATCTCGGCCATCGCCGGCTTCGTGCACCAGACCAATGGCCTGCTGCAGGCGCGCTTTCCGGGCGTGCGCCACGTGATCTTCGGCCACCTGGGAGATGGCAACCTGCATTACAACGTCGCCAGCGCGCCAGGCCAGACCGAAACCGAGTTGCTGGCGCTGCAGGGCGACATCTATGGCGTGGTGCATGACAGCGTGCATGCACACGCAGGTTCCATCAGCGCCGAACACGGCGTCGGCCAGCTCAAGCGCGACGAGCTGCCGCGCTACAAGAGTCCGGTCGAGCTGGCCCTGATGCGCCGTATCAAGCGCGCGCTGGACCCGCAAGGCCTGATGAATCCGGGCAAGGTGCTGCAAGCCTGAGCGGGGCGGCACAACCTTCTTTCCACGGGGAGCGAGAACATGGCGGCCAGTCCCGCAGCGGGTGCGAATCACCGGATCCTGATCGTCGAGGACGATCACATCATCGCCGGCAATCTCTACACCTTCCTGGAAGCGCGCGGTTTCCTGCCCGACGTGGCCTACAGCGGTCTGGCCGCGCTCCAGCGCCTGGAGGAGCAGCGGTTCGACGCCATGATCCTGGACATCGGCCTGCCTGGCATGGACGGCAACGCGGTCCTGCACACGGTGCGCGCGGACCGGCGCCTGCCGCTGCCGGTGCTGGTGCTGACGGCGCGCGACAGCCTTGACGACAAGCTGGCCGGTTTTTCCCATGGCGCCGACGACTACCTGACCAAGCCCTTCGCGCTGCTCGAGGTCGAGGCGCGCCTGCTGGCGCTGATCCAGCGCGCCAAGGGCTCGACCGTGGACACGGTGCGGGTGTTCGGAGAGCTGGCCTATGACACCCGCAGCCGCATGGTGTCGATCGGCGGCAAGCCGGTGCACCTGACGCGCAAGGCCATCATCATCCTGGAGGCGCTGCTGCGCGACCCGGGCCGGGTGGTGTCGCGCGAGGAGCTGGAATCGCAATTGTGGGGCAGCGAGCCGCCGTCTTCCGACGCCCTGCGCAGCCAGGTGCACCTGCTGCGCCGCGCCCTGGCCGACGCCGGCTTCGACGGCATCGAGACCCTGCACGGCACGGGCTGGCGCCTGGTGACGGGGGAGCGCAGCGCATGAGCCGGATCGCGGGCGGCGGGACCCTGACGCAACGGGTGGTGTGGGCGTTGACCGGCACCGTGGCGCTGTTCGTGACGGCGCTGGCCCTGCTTGCCTACCTGACGTTCGACCAGATGGAAGACGATCTGGTGAACGATATCCTCAACACCGAAATGGACCGTCTGGTGCAGCACGCCCGCACCAGCGACCAGTTCCTGCCGCGCCGCAGCGCCCGCGAGCTGGGCGGCTCGATGCGCGCCTGGCTCAGCATCGACGGCCAGGCGCCCGTCGGCATGCCGGAGGAGATCCGCGGGCTCGACAACGGCCTGCACCTGATCGAGCCCGGCGCCTACACCTGGCACGTCATGGTGGCCGACACCGGCAACGGCAAGGTCTACCTGCTGTATGACGCCACCGACAACGAAGAGCGGGTGCATGATTTCGGCCTGATCGTGCTGGGGGTCGGCGCGATCTGCGTGGTCGGGGCCTACGCCCTGTCGCGGCGGGTGGCGGCGGTGGCGGTTGGCCCCTTGCTGGAACTGACCGACCGCCTGTCGACGTGGGCGCCGGGCGCGCCCGACCTGGCCGTGACCCGCGACGACGAGGCGGGCCGGCTGATCGAGGCCTTCAACCGGGTGCAGAACCAGGTCGACCGCTCGATCGCGCGCGAACGCGAGTTCGCCGGCAACCTCAGCCACGAGGTGCGCACGCCGCTGGCCGCGATCCGCTCCGACAGCGAGCTGATGCTGCTGACCCAGGACCTGACGCCCGACCAGCGCCAACGGCTGACGCGGGTGATCGACAACGTCGACGACGTCATCGTCTGCCTGGAAAGCGCCCGCGCCATGGCCCGCGACCAGATGCGCCCGCCCGAGCCGGTCGACCTGTCCGAATGCATGCTGGACGCCTGGCGTGGCTACGAAACCCAGGCCGGCATGGCCGATCTGCGTTTCGACAACGCCATCCCGGCGGACCACATCCGCATCCTCGACCGCTACGCCTTGCTGACGGTCCTGCGCAACCTGGTGCGCAACGCGGTCGAGCACGCGGCGCCGGCGACGCTCACGGCCAGCCTGGGCGCCGATGGCGCGCTGCAACTGAGCGACGACGGCAAGGGCATCGCCGCGGACGACCTGCCATTCCTGTTCCGCCGTTACTACAGCGGCCGCCTGCGGGACTCGGGGACTGCCGGACGCGATGAAACCGCGCGTGGCCTGGGGTTGGCCATCGCCAAGCGGGTCTGCGACATGCAGGGCTGGACGCTGACGGTGGATTCGTCGCGCGAGGGGCCGCAGCGCGGCACCCGGTTCACCTTGCGCCTGGACGCGGCGGGGGGCGCGGCGTAGGGCGATTGACGGGGCGCCGGCCCCGTCCCGGCGAGGCCGAATTTGACGAATTTTCGACTATCGGCCGCCTAAGCTGCTTGCTTCGGCCGACCGCCATCGTCCCCCGCGCTACATGTCACCCCTATATCCGCCAGCGGCCGACCGGCCGACGCCCGCCTTCTACTTCTCCACGCATGTCCTCGGGGTGACGCTGATGCTGGCGTGCCTGGCATGGTGGGTCAACGCCTCGGGCCTGGACCTGGCTATCGCCCGCGCCCTGTTCAGCGCGCCGCTGGACGACTTCCCCCTGCACACCAACCGCTGGCTCGAACTCGTCGGCCATCGCATGGTGCTGGCCCTGCCCATCGGCATGGCGCTGGGGGCGATCGCCGTGGTCGCGGCCAGCTACCGCATTCCCGCGTGGCGCCACCTGCGCGGCGCGGCGCTGGCGGTGGCGGTGACCTGTATCGTGGGGCAGTTGGCCGTCACGCAGCTCAAGCACCACACCACGTTGCCGCGCCCCTATGACCTGGAGACGCTGGGCGGATACACCCCGTATCCGTTGTCATGGTGGACCTGGGATCGCGCCAAGTCGGGCGGGGCGCTGCCGAGCGGCCACGCCGGCGCCGGTTACTCCATGCTGACCCTGTATTTCGCCGGCTGGGCCGCGCAGCGGCCCGGATGGCGCTGGTGGGGGCTGGCCGTGGGCATCGCCGCGGGCGTCGGATTCTCGATCGTGCGCGTCCTGCAGGGCGCGCATTTCCTGAGCCAGACGCTGTGGTCGGCGGCCCTGATGTGGTTGCTGGCCGCGTTGTTCTTCTGGCCGGTGCTGCGGGGCCAGGCCGCGCCCGGAGGCCCGGCCCGCATGCCGGGCGTTCAGTTCAGCAGCACCCCCGGCAGCCACAGCGAGAACGCCGGCACGTAGGTGACCAGGGCCAGCGCGGCCAGCAATGCGCCATAGAACGGCCAGATGGTCCGCATCACCGTGCCGACCGAGACCCCGCCGATGGCGCAGCCCACGAACTGGGTGGTGCCCACCGGCGGCGTGTTCAGCCCCAGCGCGCAATTCAGCAGCATCACCATGCCGAACTGCACCGGCCCCATGCCGTACTGCATGCAGATCGGCAGGAAGATGGGCGTGCAGATCAGGATGGTCGCGGCCATGTCCAGGAACGTGCCCAGCACGAACAGGATGATGTTGACCATGAGGAAGATCGCCCACGGGCTGGTGGACACCGACGCCATCAGCTCGCCGGTCTTCTCCGCCACGCCATAGAAGCTGATCAGGTAGCCGAAGGTGGCCGAGATGCCGATCAGCAGCAGCACCACGCCCGTCGTCTTGACCGCCTTGCTGGCGGCGCGCACGAACTGGTCCCAGGTCAGCGAGCGATAGACGAAGATCGTCAGCGCCAGCGCGTACAGCACGGCCACCGCGGCCGATTCCGTGGCGGTGAAGACCCCGCTCAGGATGCCCACGATGATCAGCACCACCACGAACAGCCCCGGCGTCGCGGCCACCAGCGAGCGGGCCACGATGAGCCAGCCGGGGAAGGTGCCGGCGGGATAGCCGCGGCTGCGTGCCACGAAATACGCCGCGGCCAGGTTGCACAGCGTCAGGATCAGCGCCGGCACCACGCCTGCCGCGATCAGTGCCGCGATCGAGACCTTGCCGCCCGCCGCCAGCGTGTAGATGATGATGTTGTGGCTGGTCGGCATCAGCGCGCCCACCAGCGCCGCGTGGGTGGTGACGTTGACCGCGTAGTCGGCGTGATAGCCCTCGCGCTTCATCATCGGGATCATCACCGAGCCCATCGCCGACACGTCCGCCACCGGCGAACCCGACACGCCGCCGAACAGGGTGCAGGCCACCACGTTGGACATGCCCAGGCCGCCGCGCACGTGGCCCACCAGCGACTTGGCGAAGGCCACGATGCGGTCGGCGATGCCGCCGTACAGCATCAGCTCGCCGGTGAAGATGAAGAACGGGATGGCCAGGAACGAAAACGCATTCATGCCCGAGGTCATCTGCTGGAAGGCCACCGCCAGCGGCAGATCCTCGTACATGATCGCGGTGATCGAAGACAGCCCGATGGCGAACGCCACCGGCACGCCGATCACCAGGAAACCCATGAAGGTGAAGGAGAGTAGGGTCAGCGCCATGCCGGTACCACCTTTTGGTTGCGCAACAGGGCGATGACGTGCTCGATCGAGAACAGCGCGATCAGGACGCCGGACAGGGCCGCGGGCACGTACTTCCAGCCATTGGAAATGCCCAGGTTGGGAATCCTGTAGGCCCACACGGATTCGGCCAGCAGGGCGCAGTTCCACGCCATCAGCGCGCCGAACAGCAGCACCAGCAGGTGGATGAAGATCTTCAGGCGCCGCTGGCCCGCCGCCGGCAGCGCGTCGACCAGCGATTCGAAGCCGATGTGGCCGGCGTCGCGCACGCCGACGGCCGCGCCCAGCATGGTGACGTACAGCACCAGCAGCAGCGCCAGGCTCTCGGCCCAGGTGGGCGTGCTGTTCAGGACGTGGCGGCCGACGATCTGCAGGGTGACCGCGACGATCAGGCAGACCAGCCCGAACACGCTGGTCCACATGCATAGCCGCGCCAGCCGGGCGCAGCCGCGGGAATAGGCGTCCAGCGGGGCAGCCAGGGCATGCGCCCGGCCCCCCGCCGCGACATCCGGGTCATTGGTAGAGGTAGCCAACATGCGTATTCCTTATTGGACGGCCTGGATCTTGGCGACCAGGTCTTTCATGTCGGGCGTGGTGACGAAGCGGTCGTAGACCGGCTTCATCGCCGCCTGGAACGAGGCCTTGTCCACGTCGACGATCTGCGAACCGGCCTTCTCGACCACCGCGCGCGACTTCTGCTCGCGCTCGTCCCACAGCTTGCGCATGTAGGGCACCGACTCGCGCGCGGCTTCGCGCAGGATCTTCTGGTCGTCGGCCGACAGCTTGTCCCACTGGCGCTTGGAGAAGATCAGCATTTCCGGCGTCATGGTGTGCTCGGTCAGCGCGTAGTATTTGGCGACCTCGTAGTGATGCGCGCTTTCGTAGCTCGGGTAGTTGTTCTCGGCCGCGTCCACCAGCCCGGTCTTGAGCGAGGTGTAGACCTCGCCCATCGGCATCGGCGTGGCGTTGCCGCCCATGGCTTCCACCATCGCCACCGACAGGTCCGACTGCTGCACCCGGATTTTCAGGCCCTTGGCGTCGGCTAGCGTTTTGATCGGCTTGTTGCGCGTGTACATCGAGCGCGAGCCGCTGTCGTACCAGGCCAGGCCGACAAAGCCCGCCGCTTCGCACGACTTAAGGATCTGCTCGCCGATCTCGCTGTCGAGCACCTTGTGCAGATGCTCCTTGGAACGGAACAGGAACGGCAGCGACGGCACGCGGGTGGTCTGGCAGATGTTGTGCATGGCCGCGCTGGACACGCGCGCCATGGCCAGCGCGCCCATCTTCACCTGCTCGATCGAGTCGTCTTCATTGCCGAGCGCGCCGCCGGCGTACACCTTGACGGTGATGCGGCCGTTGGTGCGCTGCTTGACCAGTTCGCCGAACTGGCGCACGGCCTGCACGGTGGGGTAATCGTCGGGATGGATGTCCGCGGAGCGCAGCTCGGCGGCACGGGTGGCGGGAATCAGCGTTAGCAAAGCGGCCGCGGCCAGGATGGCGCGGGTCAGGGTCGGGCGCAACATGTCTACCTCCGGTCGGGAGTACGGCGTTTCGTTGAGGGCCATTGCGGCCCCGAAGCTCTTTGATGTGTACGGACCTGCTCACTACTTGTGCGTGGGCGCTTGGGGCGCCGCGGTCGGGTGCTAACCGGCGCTTGCGGTTTCCTCCAGGCCCCGCGCGCCGGGGCGCAGGATGAAGACGGCGCCGGCGATGGAATCGGGCGCGGCATCGGCGGGGCGGATCGACGTGACCAGCAACTGGTCCAGCCCGGGGCCGCCGAACGCGCACATGGCGACACGGGCGGCCGGCACCTCCAGGCTGCGGTCGAGGCGGCCGTCCGGGGTGTAGCGGTAGACGCGGCCGGCCTCGTTGCCGCAGATCCAGTAGCCGCCATCGGCATCGACCGCGGCGCCGTCGGGACGACCGGCCGGCAGTTTCGGGATGAAGACGCGGCGGTTGCGCGGCAGGCCGTCGGCGATGTCGTAGTCGAAGGCCCAGACCACCTGCCGCGACGGGTGCGAGTCGGACAGGTACATGGTCCTGCCGTCGGGGCTGAAGGCCAGGCCGTTGGGCACGATCAGGTCATCGACGATCGCTTCCAGCGGTTGGCCGGGGGCGTAGCGGTACAGTTTGCCGGCGTTGCGGGCCAGGCCCATGTCCATGACCATGGTGCCAGCCAGGAAGCGGCCCTGGCGGTCGCAGCGGCCGTCATTGAAGCGCATGCCGGGCACGCCGTGGCGCACCGGCGCCAGCGGCGCGGGCCGGCAGGGCTGGCCGGCTTGCAGCGGGCCGCAGGCGTACAGCCCGTCCTCCATCGCCAGCAGCCAGCCGTCGCCGCGCGGGGCGATGCAGCCGGCCATCTGCGGCAGCGCCCAATGATCCAGCCGGTCGCTGGCCGGCGTCCAGCGCCACAGCGCGCGGCCGGGAATGTCGGTCCAGTGGAACGACTGGTCGGCGCTGCGCCACACGGGGCTTTCGCCCACGCCGCAGAGCACGGTCCCGATGCGTTCGGCAGAGGTCGCCATGGTGGGAAGGGGCCGGTGTCAGCGCGGCGGAAAAGGGAACGGGCCGGCCTTGACGAAGGCGCCGCCCTGGTAGCGCGCGGCGGGATCGTCGGCCGGCAGCGGCGGCAGCGCCTCGACCTGCGCGCGGAATATCTCGGAAGAGTCCTTGGGCGCGAAGCCGAGCGCGGCGGCGCCATGGTTGTCCCACCAACTGTCGCGGTTGGCCGAGGCGCCGTAGGCGATCAGGTGGCCGACATTGGGCGTGAACAGCGAACGCACCACCAGGTCGGTCAGGTCGTCGTAGCTGAGCCAGGTCACCATCATGCGGCGGTCCTTCGGCTCGGGGAACGACGAACCGATGCGCAGGCAGACCGTCTCGATGCCGTAGCGGTCGTAGTAGAAGCGCGACAGGTTTTCGCCATAGGCCTTGCTCAGGCCGTAGTAACCGTCGGGCCGCAGCGGCACGTCGGCGTCCAGGCGCGCGCCCTGCTCGTAGAAGCCAATGACGTGGTTGGAGCTGGCGAATACCACCCGCCGCACGCCGTGGATGCGCGCGGCTTCATACACGTGGTAGACCCCCTGGATGTTGGCCGGCAGGATTTCCTCGAAGGAACGTTCCACGGAAACGCCGCCCAGGTGCACAATGGCGTCGACGCCGCGCACCAGTTCGGAGACGGCGGCGGGGTCGGCCAGGTTGCAGGGCACGACTTCCTCGCCGTCGGCGGCGGGCGCCATGGCCGCGACGTCCGACACCCGCAGGACGTCGGCAAAGGCTTTCAGGCGCGGCCGCAGTACCTGGCCCAGGTTGCCGGCGGCGCCGGTCAATAACAAACGATGGCAGCGGGGGGAGACAGGCATGCGGTCGACAGCTAGGCTCATGGCGCAACGCTCGGTGGGGTGGACTCGCCTGGTACGTTATCGTACAACTAGTCCAAAGTATAATAAGCACGAATTTTTGCAGTCAAGCGCCACGCAACCGCTTTGGGACAATCCCTGATGAACGCTCCTGTCGATACCCCCGTCCTGCCGCAGCGTCGTCCACGGAACCTGGCCCAGGGCCTGGTGGAGAACATCTCCGAACGCATCCGTAGCGGCGAGATCCGCCCCGGCGACAAGCTGCCCACCGAATCCGAGATCATGCGGCAGTTTGGCGTCAGCCGCACCGTGGTGCGCGAAGCGCTGTCGCGGCTGCAGGCCTCGGGCCTGGTCGAAACCCATCACGGCGTCGGCACCTACGCGCTCGAACCCAGCGGCGGCGGCGATTTCCGCGTCGACCCCGCCGACATCGCCACGGTGCGCGACGTGCTGGTGCTGCTGGAACTGCGCATCTGCCTGGAAAGCGAGGCCGCCGGCCTGGCCGCCGTGCGCCGCAGCGAGACGCAATTGGCCGAGATGCGCCGGGCGCTGGATGCCTTCAAGAGCGCGCTGGACAGCGGCGGCGACACCATCACGCCCGATTTCCAGTTTCACCTGCTGGTGTCGCAGTCCACCGACAACCGGTATTTCGCCGACCTGATGTCGCACCTGGGGTCGGCCATCATTCCCCGCACCCGCATCAATTCCGCCAAGTTCGCCCACGAAGACCGCGCCGCCTACCTGGCCCGCGTCAACCTGGAGCACGAGGACATCTACAGCGCGATCCTGCGCCAGGATGCCGAAGGCGCGCGCGCCGCGATGCGCACTCACCTGAGCAACAGCCGCGAACGCCTGCGCCGCGCGCAATGACGCCGATTCGCGAGCGCGCGCGGCGGTAGCCGGGCGCCTCGCGTTGCGCTTTGGCGTCGAAATCGGATGTCATACAACATGACAAGGTTGTCATCTGCCTGATAGGGGCCTCGCGCCGCGCCGCCGGCGGCGCGGCGGCGCGTCAATCCGCGTTAACCTTGGCCGTTTTCAATCACCGGACGGCAGGCATGGTTTGGCTGGGTAATCTCGGGCTGAGTAATCGCGGGCAGGGTAAGCGCGGCGCATCAACGGATTTCATTCGTCCGGGGAGGGCTGCCGCATGCGCCGCCTGACGCTCCGTTTCATCGTGTCCGTGCTGGTTCTGCTGACGCTGAGCCGGCTGGGCCTGTCGTTGTGGATGTGGGACCGGGTCGAGGCGGCCGGCGGCCTGTGGCCGGTGCTGTTCGGCGGCCTGCGCATCGACGTCTGTCTGCTGTCCATGGTGATCGCGCTGCCGGCGGTGTTCTCGCCCTGGCTGGGGCACCGTCCGTGGGCCGCGCGCGTCGCCGCCTGGTGGTTCCGCGTCTGGTGGATGCTGTACGTGCTGCTGGAAGTCTCCACGCCGCAGTTCATCGCCGAATACGACACGCGCCCGAACCGCCTGTATTTCATCTACCTGCTCAACCCGAAGGAAGTCGGCTCGATGCTGTGGCAGGGCTACAAGGGCGTGCTGCTGGCCGCCCTGGTGGTGCTGCTGGTGGCCGCGTGGCTGGCGGTCAAGTTGTTCCCGACGCGGGTGCGCGATCCGTTCCTGGCGTGGTGGAAGCGGCCGCTGGCATCGCTGGCGATTTTGGCGCTGGTGGTGCTGGGCGCGCGCGGCACGCTGGAGCATCGACCCATCAACCCGGCCAAGGTCGCGTTCAGCTCGGATGCCATGGTCAATTCGCTGGCGCTCAATTCGCTCTACAGTGTGTTCGATGCCGCCTACCGCATGCGCGACGAGCGCTCGTCCGCCGCGATGTATCCGAAGATGCCGGTGGACGAAATGAACGCCATCGTGCGCGACAAGGCTGGCCTGACGGGCGCGCCGCTGGATCCGCGCTATCCCAGCCTGCACGAGCAGAAGGCCACGGTGCGGCGCGACAAGCCGCTCAACCTGGTGATCATCCTGCAGGAAAGCCTGGGCGCGCAGTATGTCGGCAGCCTGGGCGGCAAGGACTTGACGCCCAACATCGACCGCCTCGGCAAGGAAGGCTGGATGTTCCATCGCGCCTACGCCACCGGCACGCGCTCGGTGCGCGGCATCGAGGCGGTCACCGCGGGCTTCCTGCCCAGCGTGGCCGATGCGGTGGTGAAGCTGCCGCGCTCGCAGACCGGCTTCTTCACGCTGGCGCAGGTGCTGGGCAAGCATGGCTACCATTCGCGCTTCGTCTATGGCGGCGAGTCGCACTTCGACAACATGCGCGCCTTCTTCCTGGGCAATGGCTTTGACGAGATCGTCGATCGCCCGAAGTTCGAGAACCCGGTGTTCGAAGGCTCGTGGGGTGCGTCCGACGAAGACATGTTCACCCAGGTCGACCGCCTGCTGCGCGCCGACGGCGACAAGCCGGTGTTCACGCTGGCGTTTTCGGTCAGCAATCATTCGCCGTGGGAGTATCCGGCGGGCCGCATCCAGCCGGTGGGCGATCCGGCCAGCGTCGACAACACCGTGCGCTACGCCGACTGGGCGCTGGGCCAGTTCTTCGACAAGGCGCGCAAGGCGCCGTACTGGGACAACACCGTGTTCCTGGTGATCGCCGATCATGATTCCCGCGTCTACGGTTCGATCCCGGTGCCGGTGCGGCACTTCCAGATCCCGGCCCTGATCCTGGGCGCGGGCATCGCGCCGCGCCAGGACGAGCGCATCGTCAGCCAGATCGACATGGCGCCCACGCTGCTGTCGCTGATCGGGCTGGATAACGTCAACCCGATGCTGGGCGCGGACCTGACGCAGCGCGATCCCAATCGCGCGCTGATGCAGTACGCCGACAACTTCGGCTACCTGCAGGGCGACAAGCTGCTGGTGCTGGAGCCGTCCAAGGCTCCGCGCGAATTCCGTTATCGCGCCGCGCCGGTCGGGCAGGACGAGACTTATGAGCCGGTCGAACCGGCGGACGAGGCCTTGAGCAAGGAAGCGCTGGCGCATGCCTTGTGGGCCAGTTGGGTCTACCGCGAAGAAAAATACCGCCTGCCTTGACTTCGCCCCGTCTGGCCCGGGGGCCGGTTTGATCCCGCTCAAACCGGCTCGCGGCCAGTCCTCGCACACTCGCGCTCATGACTTTTCCCGATCCGCTCGCCGGCCCGAGCCGGCCCCCTGTCGCTGACGCAAGCGACGCGCCCGCGTCCGCTCCGGCCGCGCGTTGGCGCGGTTGGCCCGTGCCACGCGGCCGTCTGGCCTGGCTGACTGGCGTCTTCAGCGTGATGATGATCGGCGTCAGCACGCTGTTCTGGTGCCTGCTGCTGTTCCCCCTGGCGCTGCTGAAACTGGCGCTGCCGTTTGCCGCGGCGCGGCGCCGCATCGATCCCGTCCTCAATGGCATCGCCACGGCCTGGATCAGCGTCAACACCGCCTGGTTCTCGCGCATCCAGCGCGCGCCCTGGGACGTGCGCGGCCATGCCGGCCTGCGCTACGCCGATTGGTACCTGGTCAACTGCAATCACCAGTCCTGGGTCGATATCTTCGTGCTGCAAGGCGCGCTGAACCGCCGCATTCCGTTGCTGAAGTTCTTCCTCAAGCAGCAGCTCATCTACGTGCCGGTGATCGGGCTGGCCTGGTGGGCGCTGGACTTTCCGTTCATGAAGCGCCACGGCAAGGCCGACCTGCGCCGCAATCCGGCCCTGGGGCGCCAGGACCAGGAAACCGCGCGCCGCGCCTGCCAGAAGTTCTCGCTGGTGCCGACCAGCGTGATGGTGTTCGCCGAGGGCACGCGCTTCACCCCGGCCAAGCGCGATGCTCAGGGCTCGCCGTACCGCCACTTGCTCAAGCCCAAGGCGGGCGGGCTGGCGGTGTCGTTGAACGCGATGGGCACGCGCTTTCGCTCGATGATCGATGTCACCATCGCCTATCCGGCGGCCGTGCCCAGCTTCTGGGACATGGCCTGCGGCCGCATGGGCACGGTGCGGGTGCGCATGCACCAGGTGCCGGTGCCGCCGGCCTTCTGCGACGGCGACTACAGCCGCGACAAGGCCTTCCGCACCGAATTCCACCACTGGCTGGGCCGGCAGTGGCAGGCCAAGGACGACGAGATCGAGGCGTTGATGGCCGATGCGGCCGCCACGCCCCGATCCTGACGGACTGCCCTTACACCCGCGCCGGCAGCACGGTGCCCGAGCATTCGCCGAAGCCGATGCGCGGATAGCCGGCCTTGACGCACTCGGCGCGCATGATGACCTGGTCGCCATCCTGCAGGAAGGTGCGCTTCTCGCCCCAGGGCAGCTCGATCGGCTGCTTGCCGCCGTGGTTCAGTTCCAGCATCGAACCGGCTTCCGAGGGCTGCGGGCCGGACAGCGTGCCGGTGCCGAGCATGTCGCCCGGCTGCAGGTTGCAGCCGTTCACCGTGTGGTGCGTGATCAACTGCGCCACATTCCAGTACGCATCGCGGAAGTTGCTGCGCGACAGCCGCGCCGGCGCCTGCTTGCCGGCGCGCGACTGTTCGGTCGTGAGCAGCACTTCCATCTGCACGTCGTAGGCGCCCTTGGCGCGGTTGGCGTCGGAGGCCAGGTAGGGCAGCGGCTGCGGCTCGGACGGGCCGCGGTTCCATTGCGTGCGGAACGGTTCCAGCGCTTCCATGGTGACAATCCACGGCGAGATGGTCGAGGCGAAGTTCTTCGACAGGAACGGGCCCAGCGGCTGGTATTCCCAGCCCTGGATGTCGCGCGCCGACCAGTCGTTCAGGATGCACAGGCCGAAGACGTGCGCATCGGCGTCCGCCAGCTTGATGCGGTCGCCCTGGGCGTTGCCGGTGCCGACGAAGATGCCCAGTTCCAGTTCGTAGTCCAGCCGCGCGCACGGGCCGAATTGCGGCGCCTCGCCTTCGTTGGCGGGGCGGGTCTGGCCGACCGGGCGGGGGAACTTCTGGTCCACGCCGATGCTGGAGGCGCGGCCGTGGTAGCCGATCGGCACCCACTTGTAGTTCGGCAGCAGGGGATTGTCGGGCCGGAACTGCTTGCCGATGGCGGTGGCGTGGTGCACCGAGATGTAGAAGTCGGTGTAGTCGCCGATGCGGGCGGGCGTGGTGTATTCGGCGTCGGCCTGGGCCACCAGCAGCGGGTCGACCGTGGCGCGCAGCGCGGCGCCTTCGCGCAGCGCGCGCGACAGCGCCAGGCGCAGCGCGCTCCAGTGGGCCTGGCCCAGGGCCATCAGCGCGTTCAGGCTGTCGCCCTGGCAGGCGGCCAGCGCCTCGGCGGCGGCGCCCTCGAACGGCTTGGCGGCGGCCAGCGCCGCCAGGTCGACGATCTGGTCGCCGATGGCCACGCCGGGGCGGAACGACTCCTGCGAGCCCTTGCGGCGGAACGCGGCGTAGGGCAGGTTCTGCACCGGGAAGTCCGACGCGCCGGTGTTGGCGCTGGCGACCCAGCTCTTGAGCGACGGGTCGTGGGTTTCGTTGATGGCGGTGGTCATGAGGAATGTCTCGTTCAATGTGTTTATAAGGGCGCGGCGGGCGCCGGAAAAATCCAAAGCCAAACGGCGATGCGCTTGCGCGCATCGCCGTGGGCGGGCGTGACGGGAGAGAAAACGGTCACGCCTTGGCGGGATCGAAATGCTTCTGCAGGCCCTGCCAGCACCGGTAATAGTCGCCCTGCAATTCTACCGAGGCCAAGGCCTGCGCCGTCGGGCGGATTACGCGCCGCGTCTCGAACATGAAAGCCATGGTGTCGCGGATGTAGTGCGCGGTGCTGGTGTCGGCGCGCGAGGCCTTCTCGAAGGTCTCGGCGTCGGGGCCGTGGCCGCTCATGCAGTTGTGCAGGCTCGCGCCGCCCGGGGCGAAGCCATCGGCCTTGGCGTCGTACACGCCCTGGATCAGGCCCATGAATTCGCTGGCGACGTTGCGGTGGAACCAGGGCGGACGGAAGGTGTTCTCCATCGCCAGGATGCGCGGCGGGAAGATGGCGAAGTCCATGTTGGCCGTGCCCGGGGTGTCGGACGGCGCGGTCAGCACCGTGAAGATCGACGGGTCCGGATGGTCGTAGCTGATCGAGCCGATGGTGTTGAAGTGGCGCAGGTCGTACTTGTACGGCGCGTGCGTGCCGTGCCAGGCCACCACGTCCAGCGGCGAATGGCCGATCGCGGCGCGCCAGAAGCCGCCGGTGAACTTGGCGATCAGTTCGAAGTCGCCTTCCAGGTCTTCGTACCAGGCCACCGGCGTCTTGAAGTCGCGGGCGTTGGCCAGGCAGTTCGAGCCGATCGGGCCCAGTTCCGGCAGGCGCAGCGCGGCGCCGAAGTTCTCCAGCATGTAGCCGCGCGCGCTGTCGTCCAGCAGTTGCACGCTGAAGCGCACGCCGCGCGGGATCACGGCGATCTCCAGCGGCTCCAGGTCGATCAGGCCCAGTTCGGTGGCCAGGCGCAGGCGGCCCTGCTGCGGCACCAGCAGCAGCTCGCCGTCGGCGTTATAGAAATAGCGGCCCTGCATCGAGCGGTTGGCGGCATACAAGTGGATGCCGACGCCGCTTTGCTCATCGGGGCCGCCGTTGCCGCCCCAGGTCTTCACGCCTTCGATGAAATCGGTGGGCGCGGTGGGAATGGGCAAGGGGCTCCAGCGCAGTTGGTTGGGCGTGACCGGGCCGTGACCGAAGGCGCTTTCCCAGCCCTTGACGCCGCCAAACGGCTCGAACGGCTTGTGCTGCGCGCCCGGGCGGATGCGGTAGAGCCAGGAGCGGCGGTTCTCGCTGCGCGGCGCGGTGAAGGCGGTGCCGGACAACTGCTCGGCGTACAGGCCATAGGGACATTGCTGGGGCGAATTGCGGCCCAGCGGCAGCGCGCCGGGCAGGGCTTCGGTGGCACAGTCGTTGCCGAAACCGGTCTGGTAGTGCAGTTCCATGGAATCCTCCTGGGTGGCGCGCGATGCGTGGCCGCGCGGTCTTGGTCGTGGCGCGCCGGATGAAATGCTCCGACGTCGATACGCCATTGTCGGAAAATTCCCCCACTATGGCTACGGGAATGCAAAAATAGCAACTATAAATTTTGTGAATAGTAGGGGTACCTGATGGCGGACTTGCGCGACGTCGACCTGAACCTGTTGATCCTGTTCCAGCACTTGCTGGAGGACCGCAACCTGTCCGCCGTGGCGCGGCGGCTGGACCTGTCGCAGCCGGCGGTCAGCAACGCCCTGCGCCGGCTGCGGCTGGCGTTCGGCGACGAGCTGTTCGTGCGCACCGCCCAGGGCATGCTGCCGACGCCGCGCGCGCAGCGGCTGGCCGGCCCGGTCAGCGAGGCGTTGGCCCTGCTGTCGCAGGCCTTGCAGGACCAGGAGGCGTTCGATGCCGCCACCAGCACGCGGCGTTTCCGCGTGGCCATGACCGATGTCGGCGAGATCCATTTCATGCCGCGCCTGATGGAAGTCTGCGTACAGGTCGCGCCGCAGGTGCGCATCGATTCGGTGCGGGTGCAGGGGCCGGACCTGCCGCGCGAGATGGAGGCTGGCCGGGTCGACCTGGCCATCGGCGCCTTCGACGAGATGGGGGCGGGCACCTTGCAGCGCATGTTGTTCCGGCAGGGGTACGCCACGCTCTTTCGCCAGGCGCATCCCACGGCCCACCCCGGCATGGGGTTGAAGGCGTTTCGCGCCGAGCGTCATCTCATCGTGTCGCGGGCCGCGCCCTATGGGCAGGTCAACCAGTCGATGGAGCGGGCCGGCGTCGCGCTGGCCGAGCACTTCAGCGTGCCGCATTTCTCGGCCGTGCCGTACATCGTCAGCGCCACCGACCTGCTGGCGACCGTGCCCGAAAAACTGGCGGCCAGCGCCGCGCAGCCATTCGGCCTGCGCTACATGACGCCGCCGGTGAGGGTGCCGGCGCTGCAGACCAATATGTACTGGCAGCGCCGCTACGATCGCGATGGCGGCAACCAGTGGTTGCGCGCCCTGATCGTCAATGCGTTTGCGGTGGGTTCGCCGCCGGCGTGACCGACGCGCGGGCCTGCGCCAGCGCCTCGCGCAGCACCGCCATGTCGCCCAGGTGGTTGGCCAGCAGCAGGATCAGCGCCGCGTTCATTTCGTGGCTCTGCTCGTTGCTCAGGTCGCGATGGGCGTCGATCAGCGCTTCGTAGAAGTCGTCCGGCGCGGCCAGGTTGGTTTCGGTAATCAGCATGGAAAGGGCCTCCGTATTCAGGCGCGGCCGATGGCGCGGTTGACGGCCGACGCCACCGCGTCGGGCTGGAAGGCGCGCCAGCGCGCGGCGATGTGCTGGTCGGGGCGGATCAGGTAGGCGGTGCCCGACAGTGCGTCATAGCGCTGGGCCAGCAGCCCTTCGACATCGATGACCCGCGCCAGGTCATCCGGCCAGCCGGCGGCCTCGCAACCCGGGCTGGCCACCAGCACGGGTGAGACCGGCACGGCCGCCAGGCGCAGCGCGCGCAGGGCCTGCAGCGTCTGCGCCTCGGGCGGAGCGTCGCCGCAGAACAGCGCCAGCGTGAAGCCCGCGCCCAGTTGCGACAGCCACCAGGGCGAGTCGCCGGACCCGCGCACCGGCGCGTCCAGCGCCACCGCGCCGGGCCGCATGCGGCCGGCGAAGGTGTCGCTGTCGGGGCTGTTCAGCGGCGAATCGACGTAGGTGGCGGGCAGCGACAGCCGGCCGCTGTTGACCAGCGAGCGCGCGAACGCATGGGTGCGGGCCAGGTTCAGCACCGCGTTGCGGAAGCTGCGGCTGATGTCGCTCTTGGGCGTGATGAAATCGGTGGCGCGCGACGAATTCAGGATGTTCTCGTCGGCGGCATGCTCGCGCTCGGCGGCGTAGCTGTCGATCAGCGATTCGGGCGCGTGGCCGGCCAGCACCAGGCGCAGTTTCCAGGCCAGGTTCTCGGCGTCCTGCACGCCGCTGTTGGCGCCGCGCGCGCCGAACGGCGAGACGCGGTGCGCCGAGTCGCCGGCGAACACCACGCGGCCGTGGCGGAACTTGTCCATGCGCTCGCAGGCGAAGGTGTAGACGCTGACCCATTCCAGGTCGAACTGCGCGTCCGGACCGAGCAGGGCGCGGATGCGCGGCAGCACGTTCTCGGGCTTGACGGCCTCGACCGGGTCGGCGTTCCAGCCCAGTTGGAAGTCGATGCGCCAGACGTTGTCGGGCTGCATGTGCAGCAGCACCGATTGGTTCGGGTGGAAGGGCGGGTCGAACCAGAACCAGCGCTCGGCCGGGAAGTCGGCCTTCATCTTGACGTCGGCGATGAGGAAACGGTCGCGGAAGATGCGGCCATGGCTTTCCTGGCCGATCAGCTTGCGCACCGGCGAACGGGCGCCGTCACAGGCCACCAGCCAGTCGGCGCGCAGCGCGTAGCCGCCTTCGGGCGTGTCGATCGACAGCACCACGCCGTCGCCGGCCTGTTCCAGGCCCACCACCTTGTTCTTCCAGCGCAGGTCGATGTTCGGTTCCTGGCGCGCCTGCTCGTACAGATAGCCCTCGGCGTAGTACTGCTGCAGGTTGATGAACGCGGGGCGGCGGTGGCCGGGCTCGGGCAGCAGGTCGAAGCGCCATACTTCCTGGTCGCGGAAGAACACCTTGCCCACGTTCCACGACACGCCCTTGTCGACCATGCGCTGGCCGACGCCGAGGCGGTCCCAGATCTCCAGGGTGCGCTTGGAAAAGCAGATGGCGCGCGAGCCGGTGGACAGGCGGTAGTCGTCATCCAGCACCACCACCCGCACGCCCTGGCGCGCCAGGTCCAGCGCCGTGGTCAGGCCGACCGGGCCGGCGCCCACCACCACCACCGGATGGCGCGCCTGCGTCGCGGCGGCCTGGTCGGCGTGTTTTTCGTAGGCGAACTCCATCGCCTGAAAGTCGATGTCTCCCACGGTTGTCTCCTGTGTGGGTCATTTTGTTTTTATGCGCGGCGCCGCGCGCTGCCCGCGGCCGCTGGCCGGCGGGCCGTGCGGCGCCGTTTCAATCGGTGGAACGGCGGCCGGCGAGCCGGCCGCGCGGGATCAGCCCTCCAGCTGGGCCCACATTTCCAGGTCGCGCTTGTCGGTCCAGATGCGCGGATGGACGTGGCCGGTGGCCTCGTCGTAGGCGCGCGATACGTCGAACGGCATGCAGTGGTCGAAGATGACCCAGTCGCTGTAGCGCGGCTTCATGAAGTCGTAGACCTCGCGGTAGATCGTCTTCAGGTCCTTGCCCTCGGCCACGCCGCGGTTGACCGCGCCGTACAGGTCGGTCAGGAAGGCGCGCGTGCCGGCCAGGCCCTGGCGCACTTCGGTGGCGTTCTTCAGCGCGGGGCCGCGGCCAGGCACCATCTTTTCGGCCTCGAAGCCCGACAGCGCATCCAGCGTGCTGGGCCAGTCGCGGAAGTAGGCGTCGCCGCAGTAGGGGGTGGACTGGTATTCGACCAGGTCGCCGGCGAACAGGATCTTCTGCTCGGGCAGCCAGGCGATGGTGTCGCCCTTGGTGTGGCCGCGGCCGACCTGCAGCAGCTTGACTTCCAGGTTGCCCAGATTGACGGTCATCTCGCCCTTGAAGGTCATGGTGGGCCAGACCAGGCCGGGGGGAATCGATTCGGCGTTGCGGAACAGGCGCGGGAAGCGGCCGATCTCGCTGGCTTTGTCCTGCTCGCCGCGCTCGGCGATCAGGTCGTAGGTGTCGCGGCTGGCCAGGATCTCCTGGGCGTTGTAGGCCGAGGCGCCGAATACGCGCACCGCGTGGTAGTGCGACAGCAGGATGTACTTGATCGGCTTGTCGGTGACTTCGCGGATGCGGCGGATGACGTCCTGCGCCATCACCGGCGTGGCCTGGGTGTCGACCACCATGACGGCCTCGTCGCCGATGATCACGCCGGTGTTGGGATCGCCCTCGGCGGTGTAGGCATAGGCGTTGTCGGACAGCTTTTCGAACGACACGACCTTGTCGGCCAGGTCGGCGTGCGAAGCGAATTGCTTGCTCATGGAGGCTCCTTCCACTTTTATAGGAATAGGGTGTGTGGAGGGACTATAGCGTGGCGTTAGTGGTTGTGCAATACGTTTGCTATAAACGAATAGACCCTTTTTGGCAGGGATTTCCCTTGGGTTTCCGGGGGTGTCCAAATGCCGCCGGGCCGCGCTGGGCGGCCCGGAGGGGAACCTTTCAGGCCGCGGGCGGCCCCAGGGAATTGGATGTGCTGGCGTGCGCGCTCAGGTCTTCTGGCACTTCGGGCAGTAGTACGTGGCCCGCTGACCCTGGACGATGCGCTTGATCGGCGTGCCGCACACCCGGCAGGGCTGGCCGGCGCGCTCGTAGACCGCCGCGTGGATCTCGAAATACGCGCCCGGCTCGCCGGTGGCGCCGACATAGTCGCGCAGGGTGCTGCCGCCGGAGGTCAGGGCGTCGGCCAGGGTGGCGCGCACCATGTCCGCCAGGCGGTCGCAGCGGGCGCGCGACAGTTTGTTGGCCGGGGTCTTGGGATTGATGCGGGCGCGGAACAGGCTTTCGGAGGCGTAGATATTGCCCACGCCGACCACCGCCATGCCGGCCAGCAGCACCTGCTTGATCGCGGCGCCGTGGTTCTTGAAGTGGTGGTGCAGCCAGGCGCCGTCGAAGCGCGGGTCGAACGGCTCGATGCCGAGCTTGGCCAGCAGGGGGTGGTTTTCGACCGGTCCGTCCGCTTCGGGATGCCACAGCACGGCGCCGAAGCGGCGCGGGTCGTGCAGGCGCAGCACCGCCTGGTCGAAGATCCATTCGACGTGGTCGTGCTTGCGCAGGAATTCGCCCGGGGCCACGCTGCGCAGCGACCCGGACATGCCCAGGTGCACGATCTGGGTGCCGTGGTCAAAGCGCAGCAGCAGGTATTTGCCGCGCCGGCCGCATTCCTGCACGGTGCGCCCACCCACCAGGGCGGGCAGGTCGGCCGGGATGGGCCAGCGCATCCGGGACTCGTGGACGATCAGCCGCGTGAGGGGGCGGCCGGTGATGACAGCGTCGATTCCGCGACGCGTGGTTTCAACTTCAGGCAGTTCCGGCATGAGCCAGTGTAAGATCATCAATTGCGTGTACGAAGATTGTGCCACCAACCGGACGGGCCGCGTGAAGTCGTCTTTCAAACAAATGAATATCGGGATTGCCGCGCTGGCGCTTGCGTTGGCCTCCGCCCTGGCCCCTCAGGCCCAGGCCGCCGACAGCCGGACGCGGGATGCGACCGGCCCCCGCATGGCGCCCCAGAACCGCCAGCCAGAAACCGAGGTGATCCGCCTGCGTCCGGGCCAACTGCCCTACGTCTCGCTGACCGCCGACATCTTCTACCGCGTCCTGGCGTCGGAAATCGCCGCCCAGCGCGGCATGTACGGCACCGCCGCCAACACCATGGTCGGCCTGGCCCGCGACACCGGCGATCCCCGCCTGGCGCGCCGCGGCCTGGAATTCCAACTTGCCGGCGGCAATCTGCCGGGCGCCCTGGACGCCGCCCGGGTCTGGGCCCGCCTGTCTCCCAACGATCTGGAAGCCAGCTCAACCGAACTGGCGCTGGCCGCCGCCAATGGCCAGACGAAGGGCCTGTCGCAGGCCCTGCGCAACCGCATCGAAGCCTCGCGCGACAAGCCCGCCGCCATCGGCCAGGCCCTGGCCGTGCTGAGCCGCCTGAACGATCGCCGCCTGGCGCTGCGCATCCTTGACGAAGCCCTCAGCGACAGCGTGCGCAAGCTGCCGGCCGCCCATCTGGCGCTGGCCGACGTGGCCTCCGCCGCCGGCGACTACCCGCGCGCCTCCCAGGAGGCACGCGCTGCCCTGGCCGCCGATCCCAAGTCCGAACCGGCCGCCCAGCGCGTCTTGGAGTACGGCGCCAAGGTCGACCCGCAGCGCGCGCAGGCCGATGCCCGCGCCTATATCAACCGCAATCCCAACGCCCGCAAGGTGCGCCTGATGCTGGCCGGCCAGATGGCCGACGCCGGCGACTACAGCGGCGCGCTGGCCGAGCTGCAGGCCATGTCGCGGCGCTCGCCGGAAGACTTCGACCTGCTCTTCATGCAGGCCCAACTGGCCTACAAGGCCGGCCAACTGCCGCAGGCCAAGACGTTGCTGCAGCAGTACCTGGACGTGCAGAACCAGCGTCAGCGCGCCATCGTGCCGGGCGCCACCGACGCCGGCGCCGCCGCGGCCGACGCCCACGTGCTGCTGTCGCGCATCGCCGAAGACCAGGGCCAGTACGACGAAGCCATCGCCGAACTCGGCCGCATCGACGATCCGTCGCTGCGTTTCTCGGCGCGCATGCGCCAGGCCGCCCTGCGCGCCAAGTCCGGCCGCATCGACGACGCCATCAAGATGGTCGACGCCGCCGCGCCCCAGGACGAGGAAGAACGCACCCTGGGCGTGCTGACCAAGGCGCAGATCCTGCGCGACGCCGACCGCGTCGGCCAGGCCGTGTCGGTGCTGGAAGCGGCCGACCAGGCGCTCCCCGACACCGTCGAAATCAAGTACGAGTTGGCCATGCTGTACGAGCGCCAGGACCGCCTGGCCGACCTCGAACGCATGTTGCGCCAGGTCATCGCGCTGGATCCCGAGCACGCCCACGCCTACAACGCGCTGGGCTACACGCTGGCCGACCACAACCAGCGCCTGCCCGAGGCGCTGGATCTCATCACCCAGGCGCTGGAACTGTCGCCCAACGACCCGTTCATCCTGGACAGCATGGGCTGGGTCAAATTCCGCATGGGCGACCAGGTCGCCGCGGTCGATTACCTGCGCCGCGCCTATGGCGTGCGGCCCGAGGCCGACATCGCCGCCCACCTCGCCGAGGTGCTCTGGACCCAGGGCAAAC
Source organism: Achromobacter sp. EB05 (assembly GCF_044232075.1). NCBI lineage: Bacteria > Pseudomonadati > Pseudomonadota > Betaproteobacteria > Burkholderiales > Alcaligenaceae > Achromobacter > Achromobacter sp. EB05. Next base: position 5,461,874 of record NZ_CP155917.1, on the reverse strand, counting down.
GCGATCAGGCGGTCGAGCTGCTGCGCGCCGCGGTGCAGAAGGATCCCAAGAACAAGACAGTGCTCGACGTCATCAAGCGCCTGGGGGTCAGCCTGTGACGGCAGCGTTGCGCGGCAGTCTGGGCTGGATGCGCTGGGCGCTGCTGGCCATGCTGGCGTTCGTGCTGGCGGCCTGCACCACCACGCCCAAGCCCATTGAAGGCACGTCGCCGGATGCGTTTTCGCGCATCGGCCGTTTCGCCATCACGGTCAACGAGGAAAGCGGCAGGCAGAATGCCGTGCAGGGTGGTTTTTCCTGGTCTGACGACGGCCGTCGCTACGTGCTCGACCTGACCAACCCGCTTGGATCGACCGAGGCGCGCGTCGAGGGCCAACCCGGCGCGGCCAGCCTGACCAAGGCCGACGGCACCCGCCTGGTGGCCGATAACCCCGACGCCCTGGCCGAAGACGCCTTGGGCAGCAGCATGCCGGTGTCCGGCCTGCGCGATTGGCTGCGCGGCAGGCTGCCGGGCCAGCCCGAGGCCAGCGATGTCTCCAACGACGAGCTAGGCCGCCCCGTGGCGTTCGAACAGGGGGGCTGGCGCGCGCGGTTGTCGCGCTACGACACGCTCGGCCCCCAGATGCTGGTGCTCGAGCGCCAGGAGCCTGGCCGCCGCATCATGGTGCGGCTGGTCGTCGACAAGCCCTGATTCCCGCCGCTTCATGACCCGCGCGACGGCCCTTCGGGGCCGTTGTCTCGTCCGTCGGTAGCACGTCCCTCCGGCTTCAATTTGGCAAATAAGCGTTGCAAAACCGACTCTGTTACTGATTGATAGATTCTGTTTAGCCTGAATAATCCTCCGATCCCCGCGCGCACGACCCCTGCGCGCGGCATGCAAGGCCGGCGGTCGCGGATCGCGCCGCCGCTTTTTTACGGAGAATGCCAATGTTCAGGAATACGCGAATCGCGACGATGCTCTTGGGGATCATCGCGCTGTTTTTCACTTTCCAGTTGCTGGTGGGCGGCATGGGTTTCGTCGCCCTGCGGCAGACCAACCAGGACGTCGGCCAGCTCTATCGCCTTTCCTCGCAACAGGTCAATGCCGTCAACACGGCGGCGTTGTCGCTGGTCGCGGCGCGCACCGACCTGAGCCGCTACGCCACCCGGGTGGCGCAGGGCAATGCCAGCGACACCACCGCGCTGCGCCTGGCGCGCCAGCGCATCGCCGCGGGCGACCGCGCCTTCCAGGGCTTCGCCGGCGGCCTGTCGGCCGACGAGAAGGTCGTGTCCAAGGACCTGATCGAGGCCTACACCAACCTCAGCAACAACCTGCAGAACGTCGGCAAGGTGCTGGAGGCTGGTGACATGGACGCCTACTTCAAGCAGGGCACGCAGCAGGTGCAGGAACTGCTGGTGTCCGAGCGTGACGCCTTCATGAAGCGCGCCGAGGCCACCGGCCAGGAGGTGATGGACGAGATTTCGCTGTTCCACATGATCTTCTCGTACCTGCTGGCCGGCATCCTGGTGCTGGGCCTGTTGATGGCGGTGGGCGCGCATGTGCTAATCCGCCGCATGATCGTGCGGCCGCTGCTGGAAGCCGGCGACATCTTCCGCCGCATCGCCGAGGGCGACCTGACGCGCCGCGTGGCCGATCGCGGCCGCAACGAGATCGGCGCGTTGCTCAACGCCCTGCGCGCGATGCAGGACAGCCTGGTGCGCACGGTGTCCACGGTGCGCCGCGGCGTCGATGAGATCAACGTCGGCGCGCGCGAAATCTCGTCCGGCAATGCCGATCTGTCCAGCCGCACCGAAGAGCAGGCCGCCTCGCTGGAGGAAACCGCCGCCAGCATGGAAGAGCTGGCCACCACCGTGAAGCAGAACGCCGACACCGCGCGCGAAGCCAACGGCATGGTCGCCGCCTCGGCCGCCGTGGCGCAGCGCGGCGGCGAGGCCGTCTCCAGCGTGGTCGAGACCATGCGCGCCATCTCGGGCAGCTCGTCGCGCATTTCCGACATCGTCGGCGTGATCGACGGCATCGCTTTCCAGACCAACATCCTGGCGCTCAATGCCGCGGTGGAAGCCGCGCGCGCCGGCGAGCAGGGCAAGGGCTTTGCCGTGGTCGCCAGCGAGGTGCGCACGCTGGCCCAGCGCAGCGCCGCCGCCGCCAAGGAAATCAAGCAGCTCATCGAGGACTCGGCGCAGAAGGTCGGCGTCGGTTCCGAGCAGGTCGAAACCGCCGGCGCCACCATGCGCGAGATCGTCGATTCGGTGCAGCGCGTGACCAGCCTGATGGGCGAAATTTCCGCCGCGTCGGAAGAGCAGGCCACCGGCATCGACCAGGTCAACCGCGCCGTGACGCAAATGGACGGCGTGACCCAGCAGAACGCCGCGCTGGTGGAGCAGGCCGCGGCCGCGGCCGGCGCGCTCGAAGAGCAGGCGCGCCAGCTGGCGGGCGCGGTGGCAGTGTTCAAGCTGCCGGAAGGGCAGGTGATCGAGGCCCCGGCCGAACGCCTGGCCGGCCGCGTCGCGCCGCAGATCGCCTGATCCGTGGCCGAGGGGGGGGCGTCGGGGGCCGGGTGATCGCTAAAATCGACCCGTCTGTCTTTTTTTCCGATCCGCCGTGACCCTCTACGACGTACCCGCACCCGCCAAGGTCAACCTGTTCCTGCACGTGGTGGGCCGCCGTGCCGACGGCTACCACCTGCTGCAGACCGCCTTCCGCTTCATCGATCTGTGCGACACGCTGCATTTCGAGGCGCGCGCCGATGGCGTCATCAGCCGCGCCGCGGAATTGCCCGGCGTGTCCGAAGCGGACGATCTCACCCTGCGCGCCGCCCGCGCGCTGCAACAGGCCACCGGCACGCGCCAGGGCGCGCAGATCGCGCTGGAAAAGCGCATTCCGCAGGGCGGAGGCCTGGGGGGCGGTTCGAGCGACGCGGCCACCGTGCTGATCGCCTTGAACCGCCTGTGGGGCACCGGGCTGTCGCGGCGCGAGCTGATGGAACTGGCGTTGCCGCTGGGTGCGGATGTGCCGGTGTTCGTGTTCGGCCAGTCCGCCTTTGCCGAGGGCGTGGGCGAAAAACTGACGGCGCTGGACCTGCCGGCGCGCGCCTATCTGGTGGCGCAACCGGACGCGAGCGTGCCGACCGTTGGAATTTTTTCCGCACCCGATTTGACAAGAGATTCTTCTTACATCACAATAGCGGACTTTCTTGCTTCGCCTACATTTTCCTTCGGGAAAAATGATTTGGAGCCGGTGGTCTACCGACTTTATCCTGAGGTTCTCAGGGCATCGCGGTGGCTTGCAGAGCAGGGTGTGTTGAAAAACACGGGAACCCAAGTTCGCATGTCGGGATCTGGCGCGTGTTTGTACGCCGAGTTTTCCGAGCTGTCGGAGGCCGTTTTGGCGAAAACGGAAATTACCGCTACAATGCGCGGCGCTGTTGAAGCAAACTGCAAAAACGCAGATGACACAGACAGCACAACGCATCCACGGTTCCGGTTAGTGCAGGCGTGTCCTGGGTTGACTGAACATCCGTTGCGGAATTGGATTGCAAGATAGTTGGGGAGTCGCCAAGCTGGTTAAGGCACCGGATTTTGATTCCGGCATGCGAAGGTTCGAATCCTTCCTCCCCAGCCAACCGAATACATAACAAAGCTGTTGAACACGCCTGTAAGACACTGGCCCGGGTTCAGCAGCTTTTTTATTTTCCGGTTCCAGCAGGTTCTCGCATCACCTCGTTAGTGTCTCGAAACGACCATCGCATCATCCATCATGGCAAACGATAGCTTCATGATCTTCACGGGCACGGCCAACACTCGGCTGGCCGTGGACGTAGTCAACCACCTCGATATGTCCCTGGGCAAGATGACCGTCGGTCGCTTCTCGGACGGCGAGGTGATGGTCGAGATCAACGAGAACGTGCGCGGCAAGGACGTCTTCGTCCTGCAGCCCACCTGTGCGCCTACCAATGACAACCTGATGGAAATCATGGTGATGGTCGATGCCCTGCGCCGCGCCTCGGCCGGCCGCATCACCGCCGCCATTCCGTATTTCGGCTACGCCCGCCAGGACCGCCGCCCGCGCTCGGCGCGCGTCGCGATCTCGGCCAAGGTCGTGGCCAACATGCTGCAAGTGGCTGGGGTTGACCGCGTCCTGACGATGGACCTGCACGCCGACCAGATCCAGGGCTTCTTCGACATTCCCGTGGACAACATCTACGCCGGTCCGATTTTGCTGGGCGACATCTGGCGCCGCAATTTCTCGAACCTGGTCGTCGTGTCCCCGGACATCGGCGGCGTGGTGCGCGCCCGCGCGCTGGCCAAGCAGCTCGAAGCCGACCTGGCCATCATCGACAAGCGTCGTCCGCGCGCCAACGTGTCGGAAGTGATGAACATCATCGGTGAAGTCGACGGCCGCACCTGCATCATCATGGACGACATGGTCGACACCGCCGGCACGCTGTGCAAGGCGGCCCAGGCCCTGAAGGACCGCGGCGCCGGCGCCGTCTACGCCTATTGCACGCACCCCGTGCTGTCGGGCGGCGCCATCGACCGCATCGAGGCGTCGGAACTGGACGAACTGGTCGTCACCGACACCATTCCGCTCTCCGAGCAAGGCCAGGCCAGCGGCAAGATCCGTCAGTTGTCGTGCGCCGCGCTGCTGGGCGAGACCATCCTGCGTATCTCGAACGCGGAATCGGTCAGCTCGCTGTTCGTCGACTGACGTCAGCCCCCACCGTTTTTTGTGTCCTGCTGGTCGCGGCAGGACACAAGCAACACGGCGCACCTGTTGTGCGCCGTGTCTTTAACCGGTGAAGTCCGCTTCGCCATTTTTTGTTTTTGGAGTTTTCCATGAAATTCACTGCCACTGCGCGTAGCGTCCAGGGTTCGAGTGCGAGCCGCCGCCTGCGCCGCGCGGGCCGCGTTCCCGCCATCGTCTATGGTGGTTCGGCTGCCCCGCTGAACATCGAACTCGACCACAACGAGATCTACCACGCCCTGCGCAAGGAAGAGTTCCACGCTTCGATCCTGCAAATGCAGCTCGAAGGCGCCAAGGACGAACAGGTCCTGCTGCGTTCGGTTCAATGGCACGCTTACAAGCCGCAAGTCCTGCACGTGGACTTCCAGCGCGTCGACGCCAACCAGGCGCTGCGCACCAAGGTGCCGCTGCACTTCGTGAACGCTGAAGTCTCGCCGGCCGTCAAGCTGAGCGGCGCGATCATCAGCCACGTCGCCACCGAACTGGAAATCACGTGCCTGCCGTCGGCGCTGCCCCAGTTCATCGAAGTCAACCTGGCCGACATCCTGGCCGGCGCTTCGATCCACCTGGCCGACATCAAGCTGCCGATGGGCGTGACCTACGTCCCGCACGGTGGTGAAGAGAACCCGCTGCTGGCCGCCGCTGTCGTCAAGGGTGGCGCTGCCGCCGACGACGCCGACGCCGCTCCGGCCGCTCCCGCCGCCTAAGTCCTGTCGGAAAGCCTCGGCTTTCCGGCGGCTTGCGCCCGAAACCCTGCGTGTGCATTTGCATGCGCAGGGTTTTTTGGTTTAAACACCCCCCATCATGTCTATTCCCATACGCCTCATCGTGGGATTGGGTAACCCCGGTCCCGACTACGAAACCACCCGCCACAACGCGGGCTTCTGGCTGGCCGACCACCTGGCGGACGACCTGCGCGCCTCGTTCGCGCTGGAGAAGTCGTTCTTCGGCATGGTGGCCAAATCCCGCCTGGGGGCCGACAACGTGCTGCTGCTCAAGCCCAACACCTACATGAACCGTTCCGGCCAGGCGGTCGGGGCGCTGGCGCGCTTCTACAAGCTGACGCCGGAGCAGGTGCTGGTGCTGCACGACGAACTCGACCTGATGCCGGGCCAGGTGAAACTCAAGCAGGGCGGCGGCCACGCCGGCCACAATGGCCTGAAGGACATCCAGGCCGCGCTCGGCAGCCCGAACTTCTGGCGCCTGCGCATCGGCATCGGCCATCCGCGCACGCTCGGCCTGGCGCAGCAGGTGGCGGACTTCGTGCTGCACCCGCCGCGCCGCGAGGAGCAGAAGGAGATCGAGGCGGTCATCGACCGCTGCCGCGCCGTGGTGCCCGCCATGCTGGCCGGCGACTTCGCGCTGGCCACCCGCCAGCTGCACAGCGGCAACGACGCCTGATGGACGGCGCTCCGGCTTCCGCCGAATCGCGCAAGCTGCGCTTCCGCAGTGAGCTGGCGGATTTCTGGCGCTTCGTGCGCCGGCCGCGTCCGCTGCGGCGTCTGTCCGGCCGCACGCCGGCGATCGGCTGGGTGTCGGACTGGTGGCCGGGCGTCGGCCCCGGACGCCTGCTGGCGTGGGCCGCGGTGCTGTGGCTGATCAACCTGTTCGCCCTGGGGCCGGTGGCGGTCGCCGCGGCCGGCGTCGGCGGCGTCACGCATCGGCTGGACCCGGCCAACATCCCCTGGCTGACGGCGGTGATCTGGGCCCCGCTGGTCGAGGAAATGCTGTTCCGCTACGGCCCGCGGCGACCCAAGCAGGCGCTGTGGCTGTGCCCGGCGCTGCTGCCGGTGGTGCTGTACGGGCCGCGCATCTGGACCGGCCTGCTGCTGGCCGCCTTCGTGCTGCTGGCCTGCTGGTCGCTGCGCCCGCGCCCCGAGCCGCTCAAGGGCTGGAACACCGCCTGGCGGCGCCATTACCTGAAGCACTTCGGCTGGGTCTTCCACCTGGTGGCGCTGACCTTCGCCGCCGTGCACCTGACCAACTTCGTCTTCAACCACACGCCGTACTGGCTGCTGCCGCTACTGGTGCTGCCGCAATGGGTCACCGGCCTGGTGCTGGGCTGGATCCGCATCCGCCGGGGCATCGGCGCGGCGATCGCGCTGCACGCCATGTTCAACGCCGGCCCCATTTTGCTGATCTGGGTCGTGATGCGCTGGGCCCCCACGGCGGCCGGTTGAGCCGTCCGTCCCCCCGGGCGCGGTCATCATGGCGCGCCGCCCGGCGGGGTAAACTAGAACGTTAACGATCAATACCGTACTTACACAGGATTCCCATGGCTCTGCAATGCGGCATCGTCGGCCTGCCCAACGTTGGCAAATCGACACTCTTCAACGCTCTGACCCGCGCCGGCATCGCCGCCGAGAACTATCCGTTCTGCACCATCGAGCCGAACGTCGGCGTGGTCGAGGTGCCGGATCCGCGTCTGCAGAAGCTGGCCGAGATCGTCAAGCCCGAGCGCATCCTGTCGGCCACGGTCGAATTCGTCGACATCGCCGGCCTGGTGGCGGGCGCCAGCAAGGGCGAAGGCCTGGGCAACCAGTTCCTCTCGCACATCCGCGAAACCGACGCCATCGTCAACGTGGTGCGCTGCTTCGAGGATCCCAACGTGATCCACGTGGCCGGCAAGGTCGACCCGATCGCCGACATCGAAGTCATCGAAACCGAACTGGCGCTGGCCGACCTGCAGACCGCCGAAAAGGCCCTGCAACGCCACCAGAAGACCGCCCGTTCCGGCGACAAGGAATCGCAACGCATCGTCGCCGTGCTGGAAAAGTGCGTGGCGCAACTGAACGAAGCCAAGCCGATCCGCGCGCTCGACCTGTCCGCCGAGGAAAAGGCCGACATCGCCCAGCTCTGCTTCATCACCGCCAAGCGCGCGATGTACGTGGGCAACGTGGCCGACGACGGCTTCACCAACAACCCGCTGCTGGACCGCCTGACCGAATTCGCCGCCGCCCGCAACGCGCCGGTGGTCGCCATCTGCGCCGCCATCGAATCGGAAATCGTCGACCTGGACGACGCCGACCGCCAGGCCTTCCTGTCGGACATGGGCATGGAAGAACCGGGCCTGAACCGCCTGATCCGCGCCGCCTTCAAGCTGTTGGGCCTGCAGACCTACTTCACCGCCGGCGTCAAGGAAGTGCGCGCCTGGACCGTGCCGATCGGCGCCACCGCGCCCCAGGCCGCGGGCGTCATCCACACCGACTTCGAACGCGGCTTCATCCGCGCGCAGACCATCGCGTATGAAGACTACATCGCCTACAAGGGCGAGCAGGGCGCCAAGGAAGCGGGCAAAATGCGGGCGGAAGGCAAGGAATACATCGTGCAGGATGGCGATGTGATGAATTTCCTGTTCAACGTCTGACGGTTTTTTCTGATCTCGGGAGCGTTCAGTAGCGCTCGGTGGACTGAGCAGGCCTTTTGAAATCAATGGCTTGCCAAACAATACGGTCTGCTGAGCGTTCCTATTGCTCGTCGAGGTCTGAAAAATCCGGGGGTAGCGTTGGGGGTACTCGTGTTCAACCGTGGGGGTACTTCTCCCCGCAGTGGAGTCCAACGATGCCCGAGAATCTACTCACTGACGCCAAGGTCAAGTCGGTCAAGCCTGCTGATCGAGACTGGAAACTTTCAGACGGCGGGGGCTTATTCCTGCTGGTCAAGCCCACCGGCGGCAAGCTCTGGCGGTGGAAGTACCGCCTGCAAGGCAAGGAAAACCTTTTTGCCATCGGCAGCTTTCCCCAAGTAAGCCTCGCAGAAGCGCGTGCAACCAGAGAGAAAGCACGCGCTCTGGTCAAGCAAGGCATCCACCCCGCCCATGAGCGGCAGCAGGTCAAGCAACGCAACCTGGAGGCGCTGGAGGAACGCAAGCGCGCCCGGGAAAGCTCGTTCGCCAAGGTGGCGCAGGCGTACCTGGCCGAAATCAAGCCTGCCTTCGCGTTCAGCTCTTACCGCACGAAAGAATCCCGCATCAGGAAGTACCTGTCGCCCAAGTTCGACGGGATGCCGATGAGCGACATTGGCGTCAAGCAGATCCGCCCACTGCTGGAAGAGTGCAAGGCCCATGGCGCGTGGGCAGCGATCCATGTCAAAGGCGATCTTTCGGCCATCTTCGAGTTCGCGGTGGTGCGAGGCCTGGTTGAGGCCAACCCGATCCCGAGCCTGCGCGGGCTGCTTCGCGTGCCGGCCAGCGAAAGCAAGGCGGCGATGACGCGCGAGCAGATCCAGAAGTTTTATCAGGCATTGCGCGGCTACAGGGGCTATCCGGAAACTGCGCTGTGCCTGCGGTTGATTGCGCTGACCGCTTGCCGTCCCGGGGAAGCTGCCGATGCCGAATGGGAAGAGTTCGATTTTGAGGATGCCGTGTGGCGTCGGCCTGCAGCCAAGATGAAGGCGCGGCGAGAGCATGTCAGCCCACTGTCTGCGCAGGCCATTGCAGTACTGAAGGACTTGCAGCGCATCACGGGTGGCGGACGCTACTTGTTCCCGCACCGGAGCGGCAAAGGCTTCACCACGCCCAACCGGCTTACCTACGCCATGCGCGATATGAACCTGGGCCGGGGAACGACGCCCCATTGCTGGCGCACCACCTTTTCGACCTGGGCCAACGAAAACGGGTTCCGACCCGACGCCATCGAGCGGCAGCTTGCTCATGTGGAAAGCAACAAGGTTCGGGCGACCTACAACAAGGCGCTGCTGCTGGATCAGAGAAGGTCGATGCTACAGGCTTGGGCGGGCTACCTGAGTGCGACAGAGCACAGCGGCACCGAATAATGCTGTTCGCCTTTGCAGAGGAGTGGAGCCTATAAACGGGGCAACCCAATGATTAAAAAGGGTAATTTATGCCGCTAATACCCCTTTTATAGACCGTGATTCACGTGGTCGCACCCTGCCAGACAGGGCGACCTCCCTCTCCGCAAGGCCCATGGCAGTGAAAACAGGGTAACCAAACGACTTTAATGAGGCATTACAAAAGACAATACCCCATTTAACGACTATGATTGCCCCATTTAGACAGCCTGAGCTTACATTTCCATGCACTCGCTTACCCCCGAGTACCTCACCGCGCTTCGCTTCGATGGTACCCAGGCCGCCACACTGCGCGCATTGGGCGAGTATCAAGGCAAGCAACAGCTCTACGCAGCCCAGTCTCCGGAAGCCCTCAAGGGCCTGCGCCAGATCGCGGTGGTCGAATCCACCGAATCATCCAACCGATTGGAAGGTGTTGTCGTCGCACCCTCACGACTGAAGTCTCTGGTCATCCGCAATGCAGCACCGAAGAGTCGCTCCGAACAGGAGATCGCCGGCTACCGCGATGCCCTGGCGTTGATCCACGAATCGGCCGCGCACATGACCTTCAACGAAGGCGTGGTGCTGCAATTGCACACCATGCTGTATCGCTACATGCCGCAGGCCGGCGGACGCTGGAAAGCCACCAACAACGACATCATCGAACGCCATCCGGACGGCACGTCACGGCTGCGCTTCCAACCGGTCGCTGCGCATCTGACGCCGATGGCCATGGCCGATATGACCCGGCACTACGCCACCGCACTGGACCAACATCTGGCCGATCCGCTGGTGCTGGCACCCCTGGCGATGCTCGACTTCCTATGCATCCACCCCTTCCCCGACGGCAACGGTCGCATGTCGCGTTTGCTAACCCTGTTGCTGCTCTACCACTTCGACTATGCCGTAGGCCGCTACATCAGCCTGGAGCGCATCTTCGAGGAAACCAAGGAAGGCTATTACGAGACGCTGGAAGCCAGTTCGCAGGGCTGGCATCAAGGGCAGCACGACGTCAAACCCTGGCTTGACTACTTCTGGGGGGCCTTGCTGCGGGCCTACCGCGAGTTCGAGGAGCGTGTCGGCACCATCGAGCGTGGCCGAGGCAGCAAAGGCGACCGGGTGCGCTCGGAAGTCCTGGCGCGCGCCCTGCCGTTTTCCATCTCCGAGATTGAAGAAGCTTGCCCGGGCGTGAGTCGGGACATGGTGCGACTGGTACTGCGGGCGATGAAATCAGAGGGTTTGATCGAATCGACCGGCAAAGGGCGTGGGGCGAAATGGAAGCGCATCACGGCAGGCACCTCCGGTAGTACGGCGGTTCTGGCGACTAGCCGCAAGATGGATCAGTGAGGAGTCTTTATGGATAACGTTTTCCAATTCCGCGACCAGCTCATCGAACGCTATGGTAGCTTTTCCCGCAGTTTCGTTCGTATCGCCGCACCCGATATCCAGGCCGAGGTAGAACATCAGTACGCGCAGGGCCGCTACTGGCCTGAGCCGCTGGTGCAGATCAACCCGAACTACCAACGTCAGGGGACCGTGCAGCAACTGGTGGAGCAGGGCATCTTGGATTCTGCCTGCGCAGACATTTTCCAGGTCGGGAAAACTGAAGGTTCGCCACAACCTCTGCATCTTTACAAACATCAGATGGAAGCCTTGGCCAAAGGCCAGGGACGTCAAAGCTATGTCGTCACGACCGGTACGGGGTCGGGGAAGTCCCTGTCCTTCTTCATCCCGATCATTGATCGCATTCTCAAGGCCAGGAAATCCGACGGCAAAGCACGCACCAGGGCCATCGTCATCTACCCGATGAACGCCCTGGCCAACAGCCAACTGGAAGAGCTCGACAAGTTTCTGCATGGCTATGCGCCAGAGCTTCGCCCCTTCACCGTGAAGCGCTACACCGGCCAGGAAAGCAAGGCGGAACGCGGTGCCATCGCGGATGACCCGCCCGATATCCTGCTGACCAACTTCATGATGCTGGAGTACATCCTCACGCGTTTCGACGAAGTGGATCGGCGTGTGGTGGAGCACTGCGAGGGGCTTGAGTTCCTGGTGCTGGACGAACTCCACACCTATCGTGGCCGTCAGGGTGCAGACGTTGCCTTGCTGGTGCGCCGCCTGCGCGAACGTCTGAAGGCCGGGCAACTGGTCTGCATCGGCACTTCGGCCACCATGTCCAGTTCAGGTAGTCAGGCCGACCGCAACCGCGTGGTAGCCGAAGTAGCCAGCAAGCTTTTTGGCACCCAGATCAGCGAGCAGGATGTCATCGGCGAGACCTTGGAGCGAGTCACCAACCCGCTCAAGGAGGTCAACGCCATCCGCGCTGAACTACCGGCGGCCATTACGCGCGAGCAGGATATCTGGGCCGACTTCGACGCCTTCCGCAACGACCCGCTATCCATCTGGGTGGAATTGAACCTGGGTATCGAACTGCCGGCCGACGAGCCTCCCCGCCGCGCACGGCCCATGATGCTGGAAGAAGCAAGCCGACATCTTGCCGAAGACGCGGGTTGCCAGCCTGAAGCTGCCCGAGCCGCGCTACAGCGTTTTCTCGTGGCTGCCCATGACGTGCGCACGTCTCAGGGCAGGCCACCGTTCGCGTTCAAGCTACACCAATTCATCAGCGGTCCCGGCAAGGTGCTCACCACCCTGGAAGCACGCGGCAAGCGTCATGTCACGCTCGATGCCCAGCGTTTCGCACCGGGGCGCCAGCAAGAAAATGTGCTGCTTTACCCCACGCACTTCTGCCGCGATTGCGGCCAGGAATACCTGCCTGTTTGGCACTCACAGCAACCTGTCAGCTTCAGCTCGCGTGAAATCGACGACATCGCAGCAGAGGACGACGCCAGCTATGGCTTTTTGTGCCCTCTGGTGCCCGGGCAGCAATATGGCGGCCTGCTCGAAGACTTGCCGGAAACCTGGATCGACCTCAGTCGCAGCGAACCCAAGGTCAAGCCCGCTTATAAAAATGCCGTTCCCTATATGGTCACTGTCGATGCCAAAGGGCAAACGGGCTCGGGGACGGAGTTCTGGTTCATCCCCGGCAAGTTCCGCTTCTGCCTGAACTGCGGCACGACACACGAAGCCCACGGTAAGGATGCCAACCGCCTCTCCAGCCTGTCCGGCGAAGGCCGCTCCTCGGCCACCACCATGATTGCCCTGGCGGCCTTGCAGCAATTGTTCACGCTTCCCGAACCGTCGCCAGGCCAGCCTGACCCGCGCAAGCTGCTCGGGTTCACCGACAACCGCCAGGATGCCGCTCTGCAGGCGGGACATTTCAACGACTTTATTTTCCTGCTGACGCTGCGCGCCGGCTTGGTCGGTGCCCTGCAGGGCAGCGGCGGTCAACTCGATGAAGAGCACCTAGCCGAAAGCGTATTCAAGGCCCTAGGTTTTCAAGGAGTCGATGAAGCGACCCTGGTGGAGTATCTGCGTACCCCCAAGCTCATGGGGCTTGCCCGGCAGGAAGCGCAACGCACCTTGCGCTTCATCATCGCCTACCGTCTATTGCGTGATTTGCGCCACGGCTGGCGTTTCAACAACCCGAATCTGGATCAGCTCGGCCTGTTGCAGATTCGCTATCGCGACCTGGATGCCTTCTGCGCGGACACCAGCATCTTTGCTGCCAACAGCATCCTGGCCGGATTGACGGCCGCGCAACGGACAGGTCTGTACGAGCGGCTGTTCGACACCCTGCGCCGCCACCTGTGCCTGGAAAGTCGTTACCTCGATCCGGTCGAGCAGGACAAGGCACGCACCAACGCCCACACCTACCTGAATGAACGCTGGGCCTTCGCCCCCGACGAAAAGCTCGATACCGGTCGCTACCTTATCCTCAGCAAGCGCCCGGAATACAAAAAGGGGGGTACTGAGCATCTGGTGACGGGCGGCCCGCGCTCCCGTCTGCTGCGGCAAATCAAGACCGCCGCCTTCTGGCGCGACAGCGCCTGCGCCAGCGAGGTCGCGCAGTGGAAGGATGCCGAATGGGCCGAGCTGATCGAAGCCATGCTGGAGTCCGCCAAGCACTACGGCTACGTGCAGCGCCACCCCATCGATGCCCAACTCGCCGGTTGGCGCTTGAACGCAGCAGCCCTGGACTGGTGCCTGATTGCCGATCAGCCGCAAACTGACAGCAGCCGCATCAATCAGTATTTCCGCGCCCTGTACCTCGGCATTGCCGACCTGCTGCAACAGCCCTCGCATCCGCTGTTCGACTTCGAGGCCCAGGAACACACGGCCCAGGTGGATGCGCCACGCCGGCAACTGCTGGAACAGCGCTTCCGCTATACCGAAAAGGATAGGCAGGACTGGGCGCAGAACCCGGCTCACGAAGCGCCTCTGGAGCGTCTGCCGGTGATGTTCTGTTCGCCCACCATGGAGCTGGGCGTGGACATCTCCGCGCTCAACACTGTGTACCTGCGCAACGTGCCGCCGACTCCCGCCAACTACGCCCAGCGTAGCGGCCGAGCCGGTCGCTCTGGCCAGCAAGCGCTGGTCATCACCTATTGCGCGGCGCTCAGTCCGCATGACCAGTGGTTCTTCCACAATGCCGAGCAGATGGTGCACGGCGTGGTGCGCGCGCCGACCCTCGACCTGACTAATCGCGATTTGATCGACAGCCATCTGCAAGCAGTCTGGCTGGCCAGTACCCAGGTGCCGCTGGATGACAGCATCGCGCCCATGCTGGATCTCGATCAGCCCGGCAAGCCACTGAAACAGCCCTTGCACGAAGCGCTGCGCTCACCTGCCGTCCAGCAGCGAGCGTTGGCCAGTGCGAGACGGGTCATCGACCAACTCGCGGGTGAGCTCGAAAGCACCTCCTGGTTCACCCAAGACTATGTGCGCCAGGTCATCGACAACGCCGCACAGGCATTCTCCGGGGCACTGGAGCGCTGGCGCGTGCTGTTCGATGCCACCCGCCAGCAGATGGACATGGCCGACCGTATCGTCAAGAGCCACACAGCCTCGCACACGGAGCGACAGAATGCCCAGCGCCGCTATGGCGATGCCGCGCGCCAGTACGCCGTGTTGCTCAAGTCCGGCAACGGTCAGAACAATGACTTCTACACCTATCGCTACCTGGCCAGCCAGGGCTTCCTGCCGGGCTACAACTTCCCGCGTCTGCCGCTAATGGCCTGGATTCCCGCCCGGGGCGGTCAGACTGCCAATGGCAAGGACGACGAAGGCAGCATGGTCAGTCGGCCGCGCTTTCTGGCCCTGTCCGAGTTTGGCCCACGCAGCCTCATCTACCACCAGGGCCGTATGTACCGCGTGGTGCGCGCCAAGCTCAACGTCGGCAATACCGACCACATTTCCGGCAACAGCCAGTTGGCCACTATCGCCTCGCTGGTATGCAGCCAGTGCGGCTACGGTCATCTCGGTGAACCTGGAGGAGAACAGCCACTGGTCAACCGTTGCGAAAACTGCGACGCCTTGCTGACCGAGCACGATTGGGTGCGCGAACTCTATCGCATCGAAACCGTGGAGACCGTAGCCACCGAGCGCATCTCCATTAACGACGAGGAACGCCAGCGTCAGGGCTTCGAGCTGCAAACCACCTACCGCTTCCTGCCCGGCCCCGATGGCCGGATTCAGCAGCAGAAAGCCGTTATCCGGCAGAGCGGCGAACTGCTGGGCGAACTCACCTATGCCCCCGCCGCACAAATCTGGCGTATCAACCGTGGCTGGCGCAGGCGCAAGGACAAGGAGCAACTGGGCTTCTACATCAACCCCATCACCGGTACCTGGAGCAAGCAGGATGCACCGGATGCGGAAGACGACAAGGGCAGCGACGATGCCTTGATGGAGAAAGTGCCCAATCAGCGCATTGTTCCCTTCGTCGAGGACCACCGTAATTTGTTGATCCTCGCGCCTCTGCAAGCGTTATCGCTGGAGGCCATGGCCACGCTGCAGGCAGCGCTCAAGCGCGGCATCGAAATGACCTTCCAGATCGAGGAATCCGAACTGGTTGCCGAACCTCTGCCGAAATCCGACGAGCGTCGCGCCCTGCTGTTCTATGAAGCCGCCGAAGGCGGTGCCGGCGTCCTCACCCGCCTGGCCAACAACCCCGCCGATCTGGCCCTTGTGGCAGACAAGGCCCTGCAACTGATCCACTATCGCGCCCCGCTTAACGGCGTCTGGGCTCTGGACGACCTGCCGTCACTGGAACGCAGCGATGAACTTGGCAATCATCAGTGCGAAGCCGGCTGCTACCAGTGCCTGCTGTCCTACTTCAACCAGCCCGACCACGAGCACATCAACCGCCGCAACCCCGATGTGCTCAAGTTGCTGGTGGCGCTGGCCAACGCCCAGGTGCAGCCCCCGATGGACAGCCCGACCGCTGCGGCCTCCGGTGCGTCAGGCGACGAGCCGCTCGATGCCTGGCTGACCGCGCTCCGGCAGGCAGGCGCAATACAACCTGATGTACTCAGCGTGCCCGTCAACAACGGCGCAGCCATCGCCGCCGCCCAATACAAGGCATCTCGTGCCCTGGTATTCCTGTCCACGGTGGATGAGGAGACCACCAGCGTATTGCGGGACAAAGGCTGGCAGGTGCTCGATTTTTCGGAGGCTTCACGCTGGTCACAACAATTCGCCGCGCACGCCGATGTGTTCGGTTCCAAGGAATAAAGGCGCATGGCAACCCTCGAACACGACTTCCTGCCCGGCAACCTGGTGCGCGCCCGTGGCCGCGAATGGGTGGTGCAAAGCGATTCTCGCCGCGACTGGCTGCGCCTGCGTCCATTGAGTGGCGCTGATGACGAAAGCATTGCCCTGGTTCCCGAGTTGGAACTGCACCCCGTCGAGCCCGCCACCTTTGCCTGGCCCGACCCCGTGCGTGCAGGCAACCACGCCGCCGCACTGTTGTTGCGCGACGCCCTGCGTCTGACCCTGCGCGCCGGAGCCGGCCCGTTCCGCTCCTTCGGCAATATTGCCGTGGAGCCGCGCGGCTACCAGCTCGTGCCGCTGCTGATGGCGCTGCGCCTGTCCACCGTGCGCTTGCTGATTGCCGACGACGTGGGTATCGGCAAGACCATCGAGGCCGGTCTGATCGTCCGCGAACTGATGGATCGCGGCGAAATCGCCCGCCTGGCCATCCTCTGCCCGCCGCACCTGGTCGAACAATGGCAAAGCGAGCTGGAAACCCGCTTCAACCTTCAGGCTGTGGCGTTGACCTCAGCTTCCGCCCCCCGCATCGAGCGCGAGCTGCCGCATGGTATGCGCCTGTTCGACTACCACCCCGTGGTCGTCGTCAGCCTGGATTACATCAAGAGCGAGAGCCACCGCGAACAATTCCTGGCTGCCGCTCCTGAGTGCATCATCGTCGACGAGGCCCACACCTGCACCAGTAGCGGTGCAGGCAAGCAACTGCGCTTCGAACTGCTGCAACGCTTGGCGAAAGATGAGCAACGCCACCTGATACTGCTCACCGCCACGCCGCACTCTGGCGACGAAGCCGCCTTCTACAACCTGCTGTCGCTGCTCGACCCGCGCTTTGCCGCCTTGCAAGGCCGCATGACCACAGCCGACCCGTTGCGCCAGGAACTGGCCCGCCACTTCGTCCAGCGCCGCCGCAAGGACATCGCCGAATGGCAGGCCGAAACCAACGACGGACGCGGTTTTCCCCGCCGCATGAAAACCGAGCTTACCTATCAGCTCAGCGGCGAATGGGGCGCGTTCTTCGACGCGGTGCAGGATTACTGCCGCGAACTGGCCGAAACCATCGAACAGCAGCAACAGCAGGGCGGCGCCCGCCTCATCTGGTACGCCACCCTCGCGTTGCTTCGCTGCGTGGCCTCGTCTCCCGCCGCCGCGGTCAAAGCCCTGACCACACGGCTGGAAGGCACGCAGCCCGACGACAACCTCCTTGGCGACGAACGCCTGCACGACGGCGAGGCTGACGACCTCTCCAGCAACGATTTGGAGCCGCCCGCCCAAGTGCAGGACGCCGCGCCGCGCCTGCAAACCCTGATCGCTGAAGCGCAACGTCTGTCCGGCAAGGCCGGCGATCCCAAGCTGGCCGCACTCATTCAGCATATCGGCCCGCTGGTAAAAGACGGTTACCACCCCGTGGTGTTCTGTCGCTACGTCGCCACCGCCCATTACGTAGCCGAGCATCTCAAGGCCGCCTTTCCCAAGGCCTCCATCGAGGCCGTGACCGGCGAGCTCACGCCCGAAGAACGCCGCGAGCGTGTGGATGATATGGAAGATGCCGAGCAGCGCATCCTGGTCGCCACCGACTGCCTCTCCGAAGGCATCAACCTGCAGCACCTGTTCACCGCCGTCGTCCACTACGACCTGGCCTGGAACCCTACCCGTCACGAGCAACGCGAAGGCCGTGTCGATCGTTTCGGCCAGCATGCCGAAGAGGTGCGCTGCACCATGCTCTACGGCCAGGACAACCCGGTGGATGGCTTCGTGCTCAACGTCATCCTCAAGAAGGGCGAAGCCATCCAGAAGGAGCTGGGCGTGCTGGTTCCGCTACCCGAAGACGAGGCCCGCATCAATCAGGCGCTAGTCAAGGCCGCCCTGATGGGCCGTGAGCGAATGGCAGCACCCTACACGCCTGATCTATTTGCCGAAGCCAACGTCGAACTACAGCCACTGCAAGCGCAATGGCAAGACGCCCTGGAAAAAGCCAAGGCCAACCGCACCGTGTTCGCTCAGCGCCGCATCAAACCCGACGAAGTGTTGCCCGAGTGGCACAAACAGCAACAAGCCCTGGGCACCCAGGCCGACGTGCAGCGCTTCCTGCAAAGTGCCTGCGTGCGTCTGGGCGCGCCGCTGGAAGCTGGCCGCAAGCAGACCGCACGCTTCCTGCCGCAGCACCTGCCCGAAGCCCTGCGCCAACGCCTGGCCGATGAAGGCATCACCGCCCCCCTGTCCATCGACTTCAGTGAACTGCACCGCAGTCACCCACTGGTGGGCCTGCTGGCCCAGCACCTGCTGGAAGGTGCGCTCGGGGGCGAAAATCCACTGGCTGCCCGCTGCGCCGCCACCCTGACTGAAGACGTCGAAGTCGTCACCACCCTCTATCTGCTGCGTCTGCGCCACCAGCTCAGCTACGTGCGCCGCCGCGAACCCTTCCAGATGATGGCCGAGGAAACCGTGGCCCTGGCCGTGCAGGGCCGCAACGCTCCGCAGTGGCTGGCCGATGACAGCGTGAGCCGCCTGCTCGAATGCACGCCCAGCGGCAACTTGCCTACGGAAGCCGTGCAACGCGAAGTACGCATCGCGCTCGACTTCCTCGCTGCGCACCCTCAGCAACTGCAAGCGCTGGCCCAGCAGCGGGCCGATGCCCTGCTGGCCGACCACCAACGTGTGCGCGAGGCCACCCGCGACGTAGGCCAATACAGCGTCAGCCCCTGCCTGCCCGTCGATGTGATGGGTGTGTACGTGCTGCTGCCTGACTCGCTATAAGCCTGGGCCTAGAGAAGAACAACCATGAAACGCACTCGCAAAATCCAGGCCACGCTGAACCTGCCTACCCTAAAACTCGAAGGTGGGCTGTTCCTGCCCGACCAACTGGAAAAGGCCGCCCATGGCCGCGCCAGCGCACAGCTTGAGGCCGATTACCTCATCCCCAAGGGCGTCAAGCTCAAGGACGAATACAGCCGCGCCTTCCAGATCGCCTGCGCCCAGTGGCAGCACTTCGCCGCGCAGATGGAACGCGCCGACCTCGATGCCACGCAGCTCACCACCGCTTTCATTGACGAACTGCTGCGTCACGCTTTCGGCTACACCGCCCTACATCCTGCGCAAGCGCAGCAGGTAGGCGAACTGCGCTACCCGGTCAGCCTTATGGCCGACCACTTCCCCGTGCTGGTCGCCCCGCACACCCTGAGGCTGGACGATGCCGACGCGCAGTTTGCCGTGCAGGGCAGCGGCAACCGCAAGAAAGCGCCGTTCCAGGCCATGCAGGAACTGCTCAACGCCAGCGAACCGTTGCAATGGGGCATCGTCAGCAACGGTAAACAACTGCGCCTGCTGCGCGACGCCGCCTCGCTCACCCGTCCCAGCTTTCTCGAAGTGGATCTGGCCGACCTGCTCGGCGGCCAGCGCTATGCCGAATTTGCCAACGTCTGGCGCCTGCTGCACGCCAGCCGCGCCCCACTACTCCCCTCTCCATCCGGGAGAGGGGCAGGGGGTGAGGGCACCTGCATCTGGGAACAATGGCGTAACGAAGGCCAGATCGAGGGCACCCGCGTGCGCGATGGCCTGCGCAACGGCGTCGAACAAGCCCTGCTGACCTTCGGCACGGGCTTCCTGCAACACCCCGCCAACCACACCCTGCGCACCGCCCTGGACAATGGCTCGCTCAGCAAGGACGCCTACTTCCAGCAACTGCTGCGCCTGATCTACCGGCTAATCTTCGTCTTTACCGTGGAGGAGCGCGGCGTGCTGCATCCGCAGGACGATAGTCCGGATGCCCTGGCCGCCCGCCGTGCCTATGCCGAAGGCTACGCCCTGGCCCGCCTGCGCGATTTCTGCCTCAAGCGCCGCGCCCGTACCCGGCACGACGATCAATGGCAGGCCATCCGCATCGTCTTTCGTGGCCTGGCCCAGGGCGAGTCACGCCTGGCACTGCCTGCATTGGGCGGCCTGTTCGCCCCCGAGCAATGCCCCCATCTGGATATCGCCAGCCTGGATAACGCTCACCTGCTCGCAGCCCTGCAACACCTACGCTGGGCCGTAGTCACACAGGGCAAAGGCAGCAGCCTGACCCCGGTGGATTACCGCAACATGGGGCCGGAGGAACTCGGCAGCGTCTATGAAAGCCTGCTGGAACTGGTGCCTAGCATCGACCTGCCAGCCCGCACGTTTGGCTTTGTCGGCCGCACCGAGGAGGGCAGCACCGCCGGCAACGCCCGCAAGCTCACCGGCAGCTACTACACCCCCGACAGCTTGGTGCAGGCGCTGATCAAGAGCGCGCTGGAACCGGTCATCGAACAGCGCCTGGCCGCCAACCCGGCCAACCCCACCGCGGCGCTGCTGGCCATCCGCGTCATCGACCCGGCCTGCGGCAGCGGCCACTTCCTGCTCGCCGCCGCCCGCCGTCTGGCGGAAAAACTGGCCCAGTTGCGCAGCCTCGAAGGCGGGCAGGAAGGCGCCATCCAGCCGCAGGACTACCGCCATGCCCTGCGCGAGGTCGTGACCCACTGCATCTACGGCGTGGACCGCAACCCCATGGCCATCGAACTGGCGCGCATGGCCCTGTGGCTGGAAGGTTTTGAAGAAGGCCGACCGCTGGGTTTTCTCGATCACCACCTGCAAGTCGGCGACGCCCTGCTCGGCCTGACCGACCTGCAAGTGTTGGAGCAAGGCATCGCCAAGGATGCCTTCAAGCCCCTCAGCGGCGACGACAAGGATGTGTGCAAGGCATTAGCCAAAACCAATGCCGCCGCGCTCAAAAACCTGGAGAAAAAGCGCACCGCGCACGCTTTTGGCCAGACCGAGCTGGTGCAGCGACACGACAACGGCCTCGCCGCGTTACGCGCGCTGGAGGCTCTGCCCGAAGACAACACCGAACAGATCGCCGCCAAGGCGCAAGCCTACGAGCACTACCTGCACAGCGCCCGCACCGGCAGGCTGGCCCAAGCCGCCGATCTGCTGCTGGGGGCCTACCTGCTGCCCAAAACCGAAGACAATGCCCTGGCCATCCCCACCACGGCCACGCTCTACCTGACCCTGCTGGGCAATGCCCTGCCTGCCGACCTGCAGCCCGCCCTGGCGGCCGCCCGACAGATCTGCGCAGAGGCCCGCGTGCTGCACTGGCCGCTGGCCTTTCCGCAGGTGTTTGCGCAGGGAGGATTCGACTGCGTGCTGGCCAACCCGCCGTGGGAAGTGTCACAAATGGGCGAGGAAGAATTCTTCGCTACCCGAGCACCTCACATCGCGGAATTAGCTGGCGATACGCGAAAGAAAGCCATTGCCGCGTTGCCTGAAACCGATCCACGTTTGTGGGATGAGTTTGTAAAAGAAAGCCAACGGATTGGCGCCACCAACAACTTTTACCGGGAATCGGGACGCTTTCCACTGACAGCTATCGGTAAGCTCAATACCTACCCCTTGTTTGCCGAAACCATTCTGCAGATCCAGGCCGAAAGTGGCCGCGCCGGCTTTATCGTGCCCACCGGTATCGCCACTGACGACAGCACCAAGGCCTATTTCGGCCACATCACCCAGAACCGACGGCTGGTCAGCCTCTACGACATCGAGAACCGCGACAAGCTGTTCCCGGCTGTGGATAGCCGTATGAAGTTCTGCCTGCTGACTCTGGGTGCGGCAGAACAAGCCGAGTTCGTCTGTTTTGCCACGCAAGTCAGCCAACTGGCCGACCCGCGTCGCCGTTTTACCTTGGCACCTGAAGATTTCAGTCTCATCAACCCCAATACGCTCACCTGTCCAGTGTTCCGCAGCGAGCGCGATGCAGAGCTGACAAAGAAGCTCTACCGTGCCGCCCCCATCTTGATCCGGGAAGCCATTACGGCAGGGAGTCGAATCATTCACCCCGAGGAGAACCCGTGGAACATTACGTTCTCGCAAGGGTTGTTCAACATGACCAGCGCGAGCCACTTGTTCAAAAACGAACCCGCCCCCGATCGCCTGCCGCTGTATGAAGCCAAACTCATCCATCAGTTCGATCACCGCTGGGCCACCTACACGGTGGATGGCAACAGCCGTGATGTCACTGCCACCGAAAAGGCTTCGCCTGACTTCACTGTCACCCCGCGCTACTGGGTCAATCGCAGCGAAGTGGAAGCACGGCTGAACGACAAAGATTGGCAACACATCTGGTTGATGGGCTGGCGGGATATTTGCCGGGCGACTGATGAGCGAACAGTAATTGCGTCGGTGGTGCCGTTGGTGGGGGCAGGGGATACGTTGCTCCTAATGTTTCCAGACACCAAGCATGGTGCTCGCAGGGCATGTCTACTGGCGGATCAATGCTCATTGGTACATGACTTTGTTGCCCGGCAAAAAATAGGCGGCACGCATCTGAAGTACCACGTCAAAAAACAGATCGTGAATCTTCCGCCAGATCGCTACACCGAAGCCGATCTCGCCTTCATCGTCCCGCGCGTGCTGGAACTGACCTACACCGCCCACGATCTAGCCGGTTGGGCGCAGGACTTGGGCTACGACGGCCCACCCTTCGCCTTCGACCTCGACCGTCGCGCCATTCTGCGCGCCGAACTCGACGCCTACTACGCCAAACTCTATGGCCTCACCGAGGAAGAACTGCGCTACATACTCGACCCCGCCGATGTGCTTGGCGAAGACTACCCCAGCGAAACCTTCCGCGTACTCAAGAACAAGGAGCTGCGGGAGTTCGGCGAGTACCGCACCCAGAAGCTGGTGCTCGAAGCCTTTAAGCGAGATCTCCAGGCAGGGCACGTATTGGTTCGTCGGACTGCGAATCGAGCGTCCTTGACTGATGGATTCTGGGCACGGCCGCAACAGGATGAAGCTGCGGAGACGGGGCTTGTCCTGGCCGCCTTACTGAAGGCGGTGGATGCCCCATGGCCGGTGCACCATGTACGTCTCGCCGCCGTCTTGGCGCTGGAGCCCAGGCTGATGACGCCTATGCTGGACGCGCAGGATGCACTGGATTGGCAACGCCTGATTGGCGAAGAAGCCACGCCGCTATCCGGGGCGGTGTTGAGCTTCATACCGCGTGCAAATCAGGCTTGGGGCAGAGCTGTGCGCTTCCTGCGAAGCAGTGGCTACCTGGTTGAAGATCTGGGGGCAGGAACTTGGGCAAAAGGTGCCGAACTGGATATGCCTGCTGCCGAATGGGCCGAAGGGCGCGCCCAGATGATTCTTGCTTTCCTGCATGCACGAGGGCAGAGCTTTGATCGTGTCATTCGCGAGTTGCCTGATGAGATAGGGGGATGGATTGAAACCGCAACCTGACATGTTTCAACAAAAGCTATGCCTCACTCCACCAGCACATATGCATGAGCCGCGTTTATGGGTGAAGCGGCTGGTGATATGGGAAAAGCCTGGAGAGCAGCCCTTGCGGGACGTCCCATTACGTCCAGGCCTGAATATCGTCTGGACGCCAGACGACAACGGTATCGGTCATGGCGGCGGCAAGACCTTGTTCTGCAGGCTACTGCGCTATTGCCTGGGCGAGGACAAGTTTGCTCCCGAAGATCAGCGGGACGGAATCGGTTCGGCGTTTCCCAACGGATGGGTTGGAATGGAGGTCGTGCTGGATGGCACCTGCTGGGCCGTTCTTCGACCATTGGGCATCCGGCGACGGCATTTCGCCGTACCGAATGGCAATCTTGATGAGCTTATTCTCAGCGAAATGCCGACCACGGGCCTGTCTCCGCTGCTGAACTCCATCGAAGATAATCTGCTGACGCCAGGCGTCAGGGACCTGATCGCTGGCAAGAAGCAAGGGCATCAGGCCTGGCAGATTGCCTTGGCGCTGTTGAGCAGGGATCAGGAATGCCGATTCGACCATGTTCTTGAATGGCGATCCTCGCTATCCGACTCGGAATCGCCGGCGCGAGGGCTGAACCGAACCGAGAGACTGGAGACACTGCGAGCCCTATTGAATGCCATCGACCCATCCGAGCAAACGCTCCGCATCGACATCGCGGCCATGAGCGAGTCGAGCCGTAGCCAAGAGCAGGAAATAGGCCATCGCGCCTGGGAAATTCGCAAGCTTAGAAAGCAGCTTCTGGAAGTGCTTGGCGTTACGGACGATGAGCTTTCGCAAGGCACTCTGGGTGTCGAAATCCTGCGTCGGGCGGCGCAGGAGCGCTTGGCAGCAGAAACCAAGTCCGACGGTGCGGGCGCAACCTCGGACCTTGATTCCGTTCGGCAGGCGCACGAAAGCGCCCAAGCGGAAGTGGCAAGAGTCCAGGCCGATATAGGAAGACAAGAGGCTGTGATACCAGCCATCGAGCGCGCGATATCTGCGATCAAGGGCGAATATCCGGCATTGGCCTACTCGCTCAAGGAGGCAGAGAATTATCCTTGTCCCATCTGCGAGGTGCCCATTGACCGCGTGCTGGCGAGCCAATGCGGGTTGTCACATAAGGTTCCAGATCTGGAGGCATGCAAGGCCAGGTTGGAGAACGGTAAAAAAGTGCTCAACGATGAACAGGATCGTCTCGAATCAGCCAACTCCCTACTGAAGCAATTGCGGCCGGAGCTGGCGCTGGCAAAACAGGATGCAACGCGTAAAGAGCAGCACTATCGGAACCTGCTGAAGCTTCGCGAGCAGCGCGATGGGGCGTGGTATGTCGCACGCAAAGCCGTGGACGATGTCGAGCGGCTGGCCTCGCTTCTCGAACAGCAGCAATCTGCTGAAGTCCGCCTCGACAGGCATCAAACCGACATTGAGCAAGCTCGGGAGAGAATCGGGGCGTTGCAAAGTCAGAATGCAACGGCTTTCTCGAAGCTTGCTCAGAAATTCGACCCGATCATCCGGCGCCTGGTCGGACCTGAAGCCAGTGGCGAAATCCGATTGACCGGAAACGGGCTGAGCCTGGTTGTACAAATGGGCGGGGATCGCTCGACATCGGCCATCGACTCGCTGAAAGTTGTGGCCTTCGATCTAGCGACCCTGTGCATGAGCATCGAAGGTGACACGAGGCTCCCGGCTTTCTTGCTTCATGACAGCCCACGTGAAGCCGATCTGGGGCTCGCCCTGTATCACAGCCTGTTTCATCTTGTGCATGAGCTGGAAGAGTTCGGGTCAGCCCCCCTGTTTCAGTACATCGTGACGACGACCACCCCGCCTCCGCAGGAATACGCACAGGCGCCCTGGATCGCTGTACAACTGCGCGGTTCCCCTGCCTCCGAACGTCTCTTGAAACGAGACTTATAAAGGGTGGGCCAAGCATGAACTTCCCCGGATTGCGCCAAGGGTTCAACACATGAATCCCCTACAGCGTGCGCTTATCGAGAAAACCGGCCATGACAACGGCTTCGAACATGTGCTGCCAGCGGTTGGCGATGCCGTGACGCTGGCCTCTGCGCGCCACCGGAGCTATGCGGTGGTGACGCCATTGGCCGGTGATTTCGAGGTGCGGCTCCGGCCCGCCTCGCCTGCGCTGGTGCCGGAGTTGTTGCGCAGCTTCAAGCTCTGGGCAGGAGCCGATGGTGTATTCCGCGTGCCCACCCTGGCTGATCTGGCGACATTGCTGCGCCGTGCGGCCAGCCTGTCGCAGGCGCTGCCAAATCAGGCTGTGCGGGATTACCACACAGCCGTCGCGCAGGTACTGGCGGACTTGCCTGCCGAAAACCGGGGCACAGAGGTCGAACGTCTGGTGCGCCAGCGCGTGGGGCAGGATCGTTATCGCGATGCCTTGCTGAACTACTGGGGCGGTGCCTGTGCGGTAACTGGTGTCACCGTGACCGAGGTGCTTCGCGCCAGTCATGCCAAGCCCTGGGCGGAATGCACAGACGATGCCGAACGGCTGGATGCCTTCAACGGCTTTCTGCTGGTGGCCAACCTCGATGCGCTGTTCGATCGTTTTCTAATCAGCTTTGACGATGCCGGGCATCTGCTGACCAGCGCCCGCCTATCCCCGGACGATCTGCACGGCCTTGGCATCCACCTAGGCATGACGCTGCGCTGGCTGGCCAGCGAACACCGGCATTATTTGCAGTGGCACCGCGAGCGCTTCCTGCTCGGTGCCTGATCGAGGGAGGAGACATGGCCAAGGCCGAAGCAAGCGTTGAGGAGCTGGTATCCATGATCGAGCGCGGCGAGCTGCGCTTGCCGGAACTAAATACGTTTGTTGGGTCAGCAGACTAAACCCGTGGGCTGGCTCCGGTTGTAGGCTAGGTACTCCCTGGACTACCTGCGCTAACTGCCGAGATAGATGGCGGTGATTTGAATCCGCTCGTGTCCCAATTCACGACTGATGGTCTGGCGAGCACGGCTGTCTTCTACGCGCTGCGCTGGACTCAGTCCCTTGACTGACGGTCCACCTGCCGCTGGCGCCGGCCACCCCGTCAGAGTCTCATAGCGGCTCTGGGCGTACTGATGACGTAGCCCGTGCATGTGGCTCAGCCCCGCCGTCTTGCATTGGCCATCGTAGACATGACGCTGCTGGATGTAGGTTTTGTGGGCGGGGATCAATGACCCGGCCCCCGCCAGATGGTGCGCCGCCTGCAGCACCTCGCGTTGTTCTGGCGTCGTGATCGGCACGGTTCGCTCTCGCCCTCCTTTCGTCCACGAGCCTTTCAGGGCGAGATGATCGCCACGGTCGGCATAACTGGGCTGGAACTTGATCGCCTCTTCCCGACGCAACCCGAAGACGGCCTGTAGCTTAAGGCTCATGCGCACGTGGGCATCGGTGACTAGGTCAAGCCCCGATCCCAGTTCCCGGGCCTTGCTGACGTTGGTCACATAGCGGCGCTCCGACACGCCAAGCTGCGTGTTGTCCGCCGGCAGGATGCCAGACTTGCCGATCTTCTCGGCCCACCAGCGCAGATGGGAAAGCCGGTTCTTGAGGGTGCCGGACGACAGGCCTTCGCCTTGCCAGCGATCCAGCAGCGCCTGGACGTGCTTGCCCTTGAGCGACGATGCCTTCATCTGCCGAAAACCGGCCTCGCGCAATTGCCGCGCAGCCAGGGCCAGCGAACGCATGCGGTCGGCCTGTGTGTTGTGGCTGCCGTCGCGGTTGCGCTGGCAAAGCTGCCGCAGGGTATAGGTCAAGTCATCCATCTCCCGATCCCCCAGAAAGCGCCGTCGGTGCTGCGTTGTCCTGAAACTCAATGGTTAGTGTTGGTGCCAGCTCGCTAGGCGAGATCCCGTGAGGGCAAGGGCATGGTGTTCAGGAAACACCAGAGCCTCGGATGAGGCGTCCGTCTTGCTTCCTGCTGGAAGGCCGGACGGAGGTCGTGCGGGATGAACAGGCTGTAAGCGTCGATGAGTCCTCCGGTGAAGTGAGTGGGGTAAGGAAAGCGGCGGCGATCTGTGCATTGCGCACAGGCCATGGCTGCTAGGGACAGTGCGCCGAGGGCGCGGGAAGGGATGAATGCGGGCCGATGAAGAAGGCTCCGCCCCATGGATAGGGGCCGGTATGCAGCAGGAGCCTGGGCATACCTGGGTGGGTTCCGCCCTGATGGGCCAGCACTTGCAGGAACCTGTGCTGTTGGGGTGCCGATGTACGAAGCCCATCGGTCTTGGCAACTGCCCGGTCAGTGTAGGGCGGGCATCATCATGTATGCCGCATGCAATAGGATCTGGCTTTCGCCCATATTGTTGGCGGTGTGGGCAGGGCCGTCACTGCGGCGTGCAGTGACGGCCCATCTCCTGGCATCCAAGCCGTGCAATGGGTAAGGGCGCTGCGGCAGATGCGTACATATCTCCTGCCTACGGCACTGACGCGGCCTTCGGCCTTGTCGGCTGCCTGTGCAGAGGCGGCATGGTAGCCATGCCACTCCTGCACAGGCAGCTTGCGTGCAAGGCTGATCTGGCGGCATCTGGAAAAGCGACTCGGCATTGGGGCCGTGTTCGCGCGTAGTGGGGGTCAATGGCGGGCGCGCAAGCCGCAGCGGAGCGCAGCCGCAGGCGAGCACCGAACGGGTGAGCACCCGGTGCAGCGCACCATTGACGCCCATGCAGCGCAGCAGCCTTTCGGCAGGGTGCAGGGATGCTCTATCCCCTGCACCCTTGCCCTTCGGCGAGAACGGAGTTCCAAGAGGCAGCGCCTCTTGGTCAAGGCCGCAGGCCGCGAAGCCAGAGCGCGCTATGCTGGCATCGTCATCCGGGCTGATCTATGATCCTGACACCCCCTTGGGGTACAACTGGGGGTACTTCCAGCGATTCCCGCGAGGGCCATGGCGCGCTTTCCCCGCGAAACTCAGTGCTCATGGACCTTTGCCGACCGATCAACGTTTAAACGTGTGATCAACGTCTGATCGTTGTTCCCAAGCGCGTTCGGTCGCGCTACATGAATGTGAATGGGGCAGGCCCTTGGCATCAAGGGCCTGCCCCTTCCATTTAGAACTTCGCCTGCAGGCTCAGCGTCACCCGGCGCGGCTCGCCATAAATCAGGCCGTTGTAGAACCCATACTGCCGATAGTAGGTCTTGTCGAACAGGTTGCTGACGTTGAGCATGGCCGACAGATGGCGGTTGATGTCGTAGCGCGCCATCGCGTTGAACAGCGCATAGCCCTTCAGCGGAATCGGCGAGCTGTCGAAGCCGCCGTGGCCATCCGGCTGGCCGGGGTAGGGTTCGGACACCGTCTTGCCTTGCCAGGTCAGGCCGCCGCCGATGGTCAGTCCCCGCAGCATTCCCTGCAGCCGGTAGGTGGTGTTCAGCCGCAGCAGATGGCGCGGGTCGGGACGGTCGGCGGTGTCGTTGTTGCCGACGTCCAGATAGGTGTAGCCCAGATAGACGTTCCAGGCGGCGGTCATGGCGCCGGCGATTTCGGCGTCGACGCCCTTGACGATGACGCCGGTGCCGGGCCGGTAGGCCTGGTCGCCATCGGGCGTCAGGCTGTCGCCGTCTTTCAGGGCGACGTTCTTCTGCAGGCTGCGGAATGCCGACACGGCGGCATTGAGCGCGCCATTGAACCATTCGCCCTTGATGCCGGCCTCGTAGCTGGCGCCCGTGATGGGCTTGAGGGTGTCGCCGCTTTCGTTCTTGCTGGTCTGCGGCGTGAAGACATCGGTGTAGCTGGCGTAGACCGAGTAGGTCGGCGTCAATCCATAGACCAGGCCGTAGTAGGGCGTCCAGGCGTGGGCGGCGTTTTCCCCGGTGCGCGCGCCGCGGACGCCCGCCGCGTTGTAGTTGTCGCTGTGGATCTGGTAGAGGCTGCGGCGCAGCCCGGTGATCAGGGTCAGGTCGTCGGCGAGCTCGAAGCGGCCCGCGACGTAGCCGCCATATAGCGTTGTCCGGGTGACGCGGCGGGCGTCGGTGCGGAACGCGCGGATGTTGCCGTATTCGTCGCCGCGCCAGGCGCGCCAATCGGCCACGGGCAATTCGGTGCGGTACTGGCAGCGTCCCTTGAAGCCGGCGATGCCATCGATGCTGCAGTTGCTGCTGTTGAAAGTCCAGGACGGTTCGTCCATGCGGGAGCCGTTCAGGCCGACGAGCAGTTCATGCCGGCGTCCGAGCAGTTCCAGCGGGCCCGACAGATCCAGCGACAAGGCGTCGGTTTCGCCTTCCGTTTCCGAGTGGATGGCATTGAGGTAGGCGCCGCTGCCGTCCTGCTTCCAATGGGGCCAGCGGACCTTGCCGTTGTTGACCTTGATGGCGCCCTTGTTGTTCAGGTCCGCGCGCGAGGTGTGGGCATAGTCGGCGCGCAGCTTCCAGTCGTTGTCGAAGCGATGGTCGAGCGAGGCGAACAGCGTCTTCGCTTCCATGTCGCTCTTGCTCCAGTCCGCCGCGAGGTTGAGGCTGCGGCGGAAATGGGTCGGCGAGCCGTCCGCGAACCAGGCGGGCACGTTGGCGCCCCAGGAGGCGCCGTGGAAGATGCTGTGTTCGTACTGGAAGCCCAGCCCCACCTGCGTGCGGGCGGTCAGATCCATGGCGACGCTGGCCAGGAACCCCTGCCGTTCGATGCCCGAGCGGTCGCGGAATCCGTCGGAGTCCTCGCCGCTGAACACCAGGCGCGAGCGGACGCGGCCGTCCGCCGCGAGCGGTATGTTGATGTCGCCGACGGCATTCTTCTTGTTCCAACTGCCGGTGCGCAGGATCAGGCTCGCGCCGAGCGTGCGGCCAGGGCGCTTGCGCACCAGGTCGACGGTGGCGGAAGGATCGCCGATGCCGCCCATCAAGCCGTTCGCGCCTCGCACGATGCTGACGCGGTCGTAGAGGTCCATGTTGATCGCGCCGCTGCCGCCGCCGTTGAACGAGGACCCGCCGATGATCGACAGGCCATCGACCTTGTAGTTGGTGATGTTGAATCCGCGGGACCGGTAGGTGGTGCGTCCGCCGTTGTCCAGTTCGATGAAGGTGATGCCGGTGGTGCTGCCCAGGACGTCGCCGATGGACTGCATGCCTTGGTCGTCCATCTGCTGGCGCGTGACCACCGACACGGACTGGGGGGTTTCCTTGGGGCTCAGGGTCAGGCCCGTCGAGGCGCGGGTGGCCGGAACGGTATAGGCGCGCGTCGTCTCGGTGGGTTCGTCGGTCTGCCCGGTCACTTCGATGGCGGGCAGCGTGGCCGGGGCGGGCGAGGCCGTGGCGCCGGCGTCCGGCTGCCGCGCTTGGGCGGGGGCCGATGCCAGGGCCAGGGCAATCAGGCCGAGCAGGACGGACGAGCCAGACGGATGTGGGTGCATGAAGGGATCCCTTGAAACTTGAAAAGCAATGCCATTGATTGGCATTTCCATTTCGTAAATGAGGCGCCAAGGGAATATGCCGGATCTCTGGCGAAATGGATCAAGCCGGGCCGCGTGGCCCGCAAAAGAAGACTTGTTCAAGGCAGGCGCGGCGCTAGCCCCGTTGCGCGCGCGGCGGGCAGGACGATGGCGATGCCCCGCCGGCCGTCAGGCGCCGTCGATTGCGTTCACCACGGTTCCAGGAGCCAGCCCTGTTGCGTGGCCTGCAGCCGATCCGTGAGCGCCAGGCTGTCCAGGAACGCGTCGTCGTGCGACACCACCGCCAGGGCGCCAGGGTAACCGCGCAGCATGCTTTCCAGCGCGAGTGTGGAGGGCAGGTCGAGGTGATTGCTCGGTTCGTCCAGCAGCAATAGCCGCGGCGGCGGATCGGCGTAGAGCACGCAGGCCAGCGCCGCCTTCAGGCGTTCGCCGCCGCTGAGCGCGCCGCTTGGCGCCGTGATCTTGCGCGCGTCCAGGCCGAGGTGCGCCAGTCGCGTGCGCAGTTCGCCTTCGTCGAGGGCGGCGTTGACCGCTTGCAGTTGTTCGAGCACGGGCCGATCCGAGGCCTGGTCGGCCAGGCGCTGGTCGAGATAGACGCATTCGGACGCGCCCTTGCGCTCGCCCGACAGGGGCGCGAGCAGGCCCGCCAGCACCTTGAGCAAGGTCGACTTGCCGCACCCATTCGGGCCGGTGACCGCGATGCGTTGCTGGCCGCCGAGCAGCAGGTCGACGTGGCGGGTGGGGCCCGCGATGAAGGGCAACGTGACGGCGTCCAGCTCCACCACGCGCCGTTGCGCCGCCTGCGCGACGGGCACGGCATGCAGCGAGATGTCGGCATCCTTTTCCACCTGCGCCGCGGCGTCGCGCACGGCCTGGGCGAGGCGTTCATGGGCTGCGGCATGTTGCTGCCGCAGCCTGCCGGCCGAGTCCTCGCTGCGGCCCTTTTGCCGGTCGAGCAGGATCTTGGCCTGATTGGCCTTCTTGCCATGCCGCTGGCCGCGCGCCTGGCGGCGTTCCTGCCGCTCGCGCTGCGCCTGCATGGCCTGCTCTTCGCGCCGGCGTTCGAGCTTGTGGTGTTCGAGCCGCTCCAGGGCATTCGATCGTTCAAGCGCCTTGCTCGCGGCATAGGCGCTGTAGTTGCCGCCGTAGCCGCGCAGGCCCAGCGATGAGAGCTCCACGATGCGCGTCAGGGTGTCGAGCAGTTGCCGGTCGTGGCTGACGACCAGCAGGCCGCGTGGCCAATGGCGCAGCTGTTCGATCAGCGCCTGCCGGTTGGGCCGGTCCAGGTGATTGCTGGGTTCGTCGAGGATGAGGAAGTCGGCCTCGGACAGCATGGCGCTGGCCAGCGCCACGCGCATGGCTTCGCCGCCGCTCAGGGCGCTGGCGGGCGTCGCGGCGTCGAGGTGGCCGAGGCCGTCGCGTTCCAGCACTTGCCGCAGGCGCTGGCGGATGTCCCAGCGGTCGCCGACCCGCTCGAAGTCTTCCGGCGCGCTGCTGCCGGCTTCGATGCGAGCCAGGGCGTCCAGCGTCGTTTGCACGCCGGCCAGGCTGGCGACCGTGGCGCCGGCGGGCGGGGAGACCTGCTGCGCCAGGTAGAAGACGCTGCCCGATCGCAGGCAACGCCCGCTCGACGGCGGCAACTGGCCGGCCAGGATCCGCGCGAGCACGGTCTTGCCGGCGCCATTGCGCCCGACCAGGCCGGTGGGGCGTTGGTCGAAGGTTTCGTCGAGTCCGGAAAAAAGCGGGCTGCCATCGGGCAGCAGGTACGACACGCTTTCGAGCGTGAGATAGGGAGCCGTCATGCGTGATGCTTCCAGGGATGCCAGGAACTCCCCCTGCGAACGGGGGCGGGTGGAGACTGGCCGTCATTGCGACGGCGGCATCAATGGCGCATGGGACGAATACCTCGATGGATGGGGGTCAGGCCGTTACTTTAAAAGCCCTCGGCGAAATTGGCAAAACGCGAGCGCGGCCAAGCCTTGCGCGGCGGCGGGAGGCTCGGGGCAAAGATGCCCGTGCACCTGAGCCCGCGCGCCGAGGCGCGGCGTCTCAGGCGTCCAGGCATGCCGCGACCAGCCATCCCGCCAGGTACAGCCCGACGCCGAACGACGCATGCGCCATCAGGCTGCGCAGCCGCGCCACGCCGGGTTTCGGCATCCGCGAGGCTGCGATGCCGGCGCCCATGCCGGGTTGCAGGATCAGGAACGGCGCCGCGACCGTGGCGATGCCGACGATCAGCGCCGGCGGCAGCGTCGGCCGCGCGGCCCAGGCCGGGCCCCAGAGCGCCAGCAGCAGCAGGGCGAACAGGACGCCGATGGCGTAGTGGGCGATCCAGCCGATGGCGCGTTCGCCCGCGATGGGCGCCGAGCGCGCGATGCCGGGATGGGTCAGGCGGCCGCGCGGCAGGTGGCCGATCCAGCGGCCGACCATGGCGTAGTCCAGCGACGGCGCGTTGAACAGGCGCTTGAGCAGCAGCGCCCACAGATCCATGACGAGGGTGGCGCCGACGCCGATCAGCACGGCGCGAAGCAGGAGGTCAGAAGGCATGCGGGGATTCCGGCAAGATGAAATAACAATCAATAGATTAATTGAATGTTATTCAATAACCTTTCCAGGTGTCAATGTCACGGACGAATGTCGGGGCTTTGCCCGCGCGTAGCGGCAGGGGGGAAGGGCTTTGGTCGCGA
The DNA here is from genome assembly GCF_044232075.1 of Achromobacter sp. EB05. Lineage (NCBI taxonomy): Bacteria > Pseudomonadati > Pseudomonadota > Betaproteobacteria > Burkholderiales > Alcaligenaceae > Achromobacter > Achromobacter sp. EB05. The sequence goes on along the minus strand of NZ_CP155917.1, from coordinate 5,428,351 downwards.
CCGTCGGGGCGCTGTCCTGGGCGGCCCGGGGCGCGGTTACTCGCCCTTGTTGCCGCTGGCGGCGCGCAGGAAATTCTCTTCCAGCACGTTCAGCACGCGGTTCAGCGTGTCGATGTCGGTGGCCGACAGGCCCTTGAGCGATTCGTCGAAGAAGGCGGCCCGCTTGGGCAGGGCCTCGTCGACCACGGCCTGGCCGGCGGGCGTGAGGCGGGCGTTGGTCAGGCGATTGTCGTGCGCGTCGACCGCGCGCGCGATCCAGCCGAGCTTTTGCATCGCCTGCAACTGGCGGGTGAGCGAGGCGGGATCGAGGCGGCAGCGCTCGGCCAGGTGCTTCTGCGAGCACTGGCCGCATTCATGCAATGCCAGCAGGATGCGCCAGCGCGGCAGCGCGTGGCCGACCCGGCCGCTGAAGGCGCTCTGCATGACGCGGTAGGTCTGGCCCATGTGCTGTATGACCTGCAGGCCCTGTTGTTGTTTGGGCAAAAGCTACTCTCCGACGCTGGCGGGCTCCGGCTTGGAGACGCGCGCCAATTGCACCAGGGGGACGCGCCGCACGCACCACAGCGCCAGCACCGCGACCGCCAGGGCGATGAGTTGCCCCTCGTGGATGGCGCCGACCAGCGCCACCCGCGCGATCTCGATCAGCGACGTTCCATCCTGGCCTTGATGCGCCAATTGTGCCAGGAACTGCGTCTGGGCCTGGGGATTGACCAGCATCTGCGGGTCGTCCAGTTGCGGCAGCCAGCGCGCCGAGGCGCCGCGCAGCGTCGATTCAACGCCGCTGAAATAGCTGTGGTTGACCATGGTGCCGACCACGGCGGTGCCGAGCATGCCGCCGATCATGCGCAGCGATTGCAGCAGCGCGGTGGCGATGCCCAGGTGGCTGCGGCCGGCGGTCTGCTGCGCGAACACGGTCAGGTTGGGCATGATGAAGCCCATGCCGAGGCCGGCCATCAGCATGTAGGCGGCAATCAGGCCGTGCGGCGTGTAGTTGTGGGTGGTGACGATGCCCATACAGGATAGCGCCATCAGGATGAAGCCCGCGTACAGCATGCGGTTGGGGTTGCGGATGCGGGTGATGATGCGGCCGTTGATGATGCTGCCCACGGTGATGAAGACCACCATCGGCGTGATCAGCAGTCCGGCGTCCTGCGGCGACAGGCCGAAGCCGCCCTGCAACAGCAGCGGTGCGTAGAACAGCAGCGAATACATGGTCACGCCCACCAGCAGCGCCAGTATGAACAGCATCGCCAGGCCGCGGTTGCGGAACATGTCGAACGGCAGCAGCGGATGCGGGCAGCGCCGCTCCCACCAGTACAGCAGGCCGAAGGCGGCGGCGCTGCCGGCGCCCAGCAGCACGATGGTGGCGCTCAGGCCTTCCTTGGGCAGCAGTTCCACCAGCAGTTGCAGGCCGCCCAGCGCGGCGGCGATCAGCAGCGCGCCCTGCCAGTCCAGGCGCACCTTGCCGGTGGTGTGATTGCGCAGGTGCGGCAGGTAGCGCGCGACGAACCAGAGGCCGAGGATGCCGATGGGCAGGTTGACGTAGAACACCGAGCGCCAGCCATAGTGCTCGGTCAGCGCGCCGCCCAGCGTCGGCCCGACCGCGTTGGCGATGCCGAAGGCCGAACTGAGCATGACCTGCCAGCGCAGCCGCACGTGCGGGTCCGGGAACAGGTCGGGGATGGAGGCGAAGGCGGTGCCCACCAGCATGCCGCCGCCCACGCCCTGCAGGGCCCGCGCCAGCACCAGCGTGAACATGCTGTCGGCCGCGCCGCACAGCACCGAGGCCAGCGTGAACAGCACGATCGCCGCCACCACGAAGGGCTTGCGGCCATAGTAGTCGCCCAACCGGCCGAAGATCGGCACGGTGATGACCGAGGTCAGCAGGTAGGACGTCGCCACCCACGCGTACAGCTCGAAGCCCTTGAGCTCGGCCACGATGGTGGGCAGCGCGGTGCCCACCACGGTCTGGTCGATGGCCACCATCATCATGACGAAGCACATGCCCAGCATGGCGAGCAGGGTCTGCCGGAAGGGGAGCACCTGGCCGGGCGAATAAGGGGTGCTGGGGGCGGGGGCGGGCATTGTTGGATGGATCAATGATTGATGGGTCAATCATTCTAGCTCTACAATCCGCAAGACAGAAAACCGTCAGTTTTGCGCCCGGCGCGCAGGTGGGCCCGATTTGTTACGATAGCGGTATGTGCACGCTGGTCATGCTGGCGTCTTCAGCAGGTCTTTCCATGGCAGTTCCTCTCCGCTTGGCGTATCGGCCCGTGGCCTGACGCACGCGGCGGCACGCGATCGAAGACGGATAAATCAGGAAGCCTCGCGCCCGGCGCGACGGCATAGCGCCATTCCCGCGCCGGACGCGGCGGATGGCATTCAAGGATTACCAGTCGAGGTACCGACGGGGCGGCAATGAAAACGTGGTTCAAGCGCATTCTGATAGGCCTGGTGGTGTTGGTTGTCGTGGCCGTCGTTGGCCTGGCCATCTTTCTGCTGACGTTCGACCCCAACGCGTACAAGTACAAGCTCGAAGAGCTGGTCCAGGAACGCTATCACCGCACGCTCACGATCGACGGCGAGATCGAGCTGTCGCTGTTCCCGCGCATCGGCCTGTCGGTGCAGGGCGTGTCGCTGTCCGAGGTCAATAGCACCGAGACCTTCGCCTCCATCGAGAGCACCCGCCTGGCGGTGGCCGTGTGGCCGCTGCTGTCCAACAGTTTCGTGGTGGACCATGTCGCCATCAGCGGCTTCAAGGCGCGCCTGGTGCGGGGCAAGGACGGCCAGTTCAATTTCAGCAACCTGGTCGGCGGCACCGCGCCTGTGGTGGCCACGCCCGCCAATCCCGCCGAGGCCCTCGCGGGGGCGGCGCAGACCGCCGCGCAAGCGCTGACCAGCGGCGCGCTGCCGCCGTCGCGCAACAACATGCAGATCGACATCGCCGGCCTCGACCTGAAGGATGGCGAGGTGCTGCTGCAGGATGAGATGTCGGGCATGGCGGTGGCCGTGACCAAGATCAACGCCAATACCGGCCGCGTCACCTTCAACCAGCCGTTCGACGTGCGCCTGACGGCGCGCCTGGAAGGCGGCAACCCGCGCATCGACGCCAACCTGACCGGCCAGGCGTTGCTGACGCTGGACCCGTCCGCCAAGCGCTACGCGGCGCAGAAGCTCGATCTGCGCATGGACGGCAAGCTGCCGGGCGCCGAGGCCAAGAGCCTGGCGATGCGCGGCAACCTGGCGTTCAACGGCCAGAAGTCGGCGCTGGACGTGGCCGGGCTGGAAGTCGTGTTCCAGGGCGACGTCACCGATCCGGCCGCGCGCGCCACCAACGTGGACGCCAGCGTGGCCATGCCCAAGCTGTCGATCGACCCGCACAAGAGCCAGTTGCAGATCGAGAAGCTGGCGGTGCGCGCCAAGGGCGGCGTGGCCGACGGCCCGTTCGAATTCGCCGTGGACGCGCCGGCGCTGAACATTTCGCCGACGCAGGCCACGGGCGAGGCGCTGACCGGCCGCGTGCGCATCAGCGGGCTGGACGCCAGCTTTGGCCTGAACGGCATCAGCGGCAACGCCACCGAACTCGACATCAAGGAAGCCAAGCTCGACAGCACCTCCAAGAAGGGCGAGCGCGTGGTCAAGCTGACCTTCGCCTCGCCGCTGTCGCTGAACCTGCTGCAGCGCCAGGGCAGCCTGGCGGCGCTGCGCGGCGATGTCAACATCACCGACCCGGGCCTGCCCAAGGGCAGCCTGCAGATTCCCGTGATCGGCAGCCTCAATGTCGATCTGACCAAGGACAGGGCCAGCAGCAAGATCAACGCGGTGCTCGAAGGCGGCAAGTTCGACCTGACCGCCGACATCGCCAAGCTGAGCGATGCGCCGCAGGTGAATTTCGCGCTGGCCGTGGATACGCTGGACCTGGACAAGCTGGTGCCGCCGGCGGCCGCGGCCGCGCCGGCCAAGCCGCCCGCCGAGGGCAAGAAGGACGAGAACAAGCCGGTTGCGCCGGCGCCGGCCGCGCCCGCGGATGATTCGATCAACCTGTCGGCGCTGGTCGGCCCGAGCGTGAACGGCACGCTCAAGGTCGGCAAGCTGGTGGTGCGCGGCCTGAAGGCCGATGACGTCGCCGCCGCCGTCAAGCTGGACCGCGGCAAGCTCGATATCTCCAGCCTGACCGCCGGCCTGTACGGCGGCAAGCTGGCCGGCGCGCTGTCGTTGGACGCGGCGCAGGGCAACCAGTTGGCGACCAAGATGTCGCTGGCGGGCATTTCGATCGAACCGCTGCTGGTGGACCTGGCGCAGCGTAACGTGCTGAGCGGCACCGGCAGCCTGGCGCTGGATCTGAAGACCGCCGGGGCCAACGCCTACGCCATGAAGAGCGGCCTGGGCGGCACGCTGCAGGTGCGGCTGCGCGACGGCGCGGTCAAGGGCATCAACCTGACGCAGACGCTGCGCGAGCTGAAGGCCGCGCTCAAGCCCGAGTCGCAGGACGAAACGATGGCGGCCGACACCAGCAAGCAGACCGCGTTCTCGGAAATGGATGCGGACCTGGCCTTCACCAAGGGCGTGGCGAGCGTCAAGCGCCTGAACGTCGTGTCGCCGCTGTTGCGCGTGACGCAGGGCGAGCCGGCCACCATCGACTTCGTCAAGAGCGAGCTGGACCTGGTGGCGCGCGCGCGCGTCGTCAATCCGGCGGCCGACCCGGAAGGCAAGGAATTGATCGACCTGAAGGACGTGACGATTCCGGTGCACGTGCGTGGTCCGTTCGAGAAGCCCACCTACACGCTGCTGTGGAAGGACGCCGTCGCCGGCATCCTCAAGCGCAGCCTGGAAAACAAGCTGCGTGAAGCCGTGACCGGCAAGGGCAAGGGCGGCGCGGCGGTGGACAAGGCCCTGAAGGGCCTGCTGGGCAAATGAGCGCCGCCACCTTCCAGCCCATCGCCCAGTGCGGCGTGACGGCGCAGGCCGAGGCCGCGCCGTATCATCGCCAATGGCTGGTGGCCAACGATTCGGGCCAATGGCTCAACCGCGAGCTGTGCCCGCGGCTGGCCGATGTGGCGGTGGAACTGCGCCTGGGCTACCTGGTGCTGCGCGCGCCGGGCATGCTGCGCATGGATATTCCGCTGGACGTGATCGAGGACGACGACAGCGTGCGCTACAGCATGAAGGTCGGCGAGCAGGTCATCGACGTGGTCGACGAAGGCGAGCTGGCCGCCGCCTGGATCTCGAATTTCGTGCAGGTGCCGTGCCGCATCCTGAAGGTGCATCCGGACACGCCTGTGTCGGTCTGGCCGGACTGAGCCTGGCGCGGGAAATCCGAGGGCGCGCCGCTGCGCGACGCGCTTGTCATCGGCAACGCATGAAGCGGCTGCTTCAGGCCGCCGGCCTGCGTTTGTATTCGAACACGGTGTGGGCCAGCAGGCCCGCCACCAGGCCCCAGAAGGCCGAACCGATACCCCAGAAACTGAAGCCCGAGGCCGTCGCCAGCAGCGTGATGAGCGCGGCTTCGCGCCGTTGCGGGTTGGCCATGGCGGCGGCCATGCCGCCCATGATGGTGCCCAGCAGCGCGAGGCCGGCCAGCGCCGCCAGCAGCGCGGCCGGCAGCGCCTGGAAGAACACCGCCACCGCGCCGGCGACGATGCTCAGCGCGAAATAGCTGACGCCGTAGGTGGCCGCGGCGATGTAGCGCTTGGACGGTTCGGCGTGCGCTTCGGGGCCGGTGCAGATGGCCGCGCTGATCGCGCCCAGCGTGACGCTGTGGGCGCCGAAGGGCGCGGCCAGCAGGCCGAGCAAGCCGGTGGCGGCGACCAGCCGCGAGGCCGGCGGACGGTAGCCGGCGGCCTGCAGGATGGCCAGGCCGGGCAGGTTCTGCGAGGCCATCGCCACCACGAACAGCGGCACGCCCAGGCTGATCGCGGCCTGCATGCTGAAGACGGGCGTGGTCCAGACGAACTCGGTCAGGTGCCAGTCGAGCTGGTCGACCCGCATCAGGCCCAGGCCGGCCGCCATGGCGACCGCCACGGCCATCACCACCAGCACCGCGTAGCGCGGCGCCCAGCGCCGGCACACCAGGTAGGCGGCGCACATGGCCAGCACCAGCGCCGGCTGCTTGCCGACATTGGTGAAGATGCCCATGCCGAAGTTGAGCAGCACGCCGGCCAGCATGGCGGCGGCGACTTCGCCGGGAATGCGGCGCAGGATGGGATCGATCCAGCCGAACAGGCCGCAGGCCAGCGTCAGCGCGGCGGCCAGCACGAAGGCGCCGATGGCTTCGGGGAATGGCACGCCGGCCAGCGCGGTGACCAGCAGGGCCGCGCCGGGCGTGGACCAGGCCATGACGATGGGCAGGCCGGTGCGCAGGCTGTAGGCCGCGCCGCCCAGGCCCAGCACCAGGCTGAGCGAGCCGATCCAGGAGCCGATGCGGGCGGCGTCCAGGCCGGCGGTATGGCCGGCCTGCACCATCAGCACGGCGGTGCCGCCGAAGCTGACCAGCACGGCGACCAGACCGGCAGCGATCGCGGAGGCGGACAGGTCGCGGCGGGCGTTGGGGCGGGTGGCGGGGGGATCGAAGACGGGTTGCGCGGTGTCGCTCATGCGGCACCGGTCAGGCGGCGGTACTTGGCCATCAGTTGTTCCTGGCCTTCATTCCATTGCGGGTGCAGCTCGATGCATTCCACCGGACAGACCACCTTGCATTGCGGCTCGTCGTGATGGCCGACGCATTCCGTGCAGCGGTCAGGGTCGATGACGTAGTAATCCTCGCCCATGGAAATCGCGTCGTTCGGGCACTGGGGCTCGCAGACGTCGCAATTGATGCATTCTTCGGTGATGGTCAGGGCCATGATGAGGGGCTACGGAATCCGGCAGGGATACTGCAATTGTACTGCCGGGCCCGACGGGCGCCCGGCAAGCCCCTGGCGCCGACCTGCCCATCCCGGCGCTTGCCGTCCGCCAAAACGCAGGGAGGGCGCACAAGGCGCCCTCCGGGAGGGTTCGGTGAGGCGGGGAGCGGCAGCGCTCAGCCCGGCCAGGATTGCTCGCGGCGTTCCTTGGCCTTTTCCTGCAGCCAGCGCTCCACCGAGGGGAACACGAACTTGCTGACGTCGCCGCCCAACTGGGCGATTTCGCGCACGATGGTGCCGGAGATGAACTGGTATTGATCCGACGGCGTCATGAATAGCGTTTCGACGTCGGGCAGCAGATGGCGGTTCATGCCGGCCATCTGGAATTCGTATTCGAAGTCGGACACGGCGCGCAGGCCGCGCACGATCACGCGCCCGCCCTGGTCGCGCACGAAGTCCTTGAGCAGGCCGCCGAAGCTCTGCACTTCCACGTTGGGATAGTGCCCCAGCACTTCGCGCGCGATGTCCACGCGCTCGTCGATGCTGAAGAAGGGCTTCTTGTTGCGGCTGTGCGCGATGCCGACGACGACTTTGTCGAAAAGCGTGGCGGCGCGGCGGACCAGGTCTTCGTGGCCTCTGGTCAGCGGGTCGAAAGTGCCGGGGTAAACAGCGATGATCATGCGAGCTCCGTACCGTTATTAGTGGTGTACACCATCCTCCGAAGCTCGGATTATTGATCTATTTGCGCAATGCAGCAAATTCCAGCAGATGGTAGTGGACCGCGCCTGCCTTGTCCTGGCGCAGGATCTCGAAGCCGTCGGGCGCTTCGATGGGGCTTTCGGCCTCGACGTAGACCAATCCGCCCTCGGCCAGGATGCCGGGCAGGATGGGCCACAGGCGCGGCAGCCAGCCCTGTCCGAAGGGGGGATCCAACAGGATGAGGTCAAAGCGGGACGCATCCATTCTTTCGACGACCTGCATCGCATCGCCCACATGGATGCGTATCATGTCGGCTTTGAGCTTGTCGCGCAGTGTCCGCAGCGCGGACGCGGCAGTCTTGTCGCGTTCCACCATCTGCACGTTTGCCACGCCGCGCGAGGCCGCCTCGAAGCCCAGGGCGCCGCTGCCGGCGAACAGATCCAGCACCTGCTTGTCGGCGAATTCGCCGCCCCACAGGTGATTGAGCCAGTTGAACAGCGTTTCCCGCACCCGGTCGGGCGTCGGGCGGAGCGTCTCCACGTCGGGCACGACGATAGGGGTGCGCCGGTATTGGCCCCCGACGATACGAATATACTTGTTACCCATGTTTAGCCGCTTCTTCAAGAAAAAATCCCCTCCGCCCGCCGCGCCGGCCCAGCCCGCGCCGCCGCCGGAGCAGGTGGATGCCGGGATCGCGCCGCAAGCCGAGGCCGAGGTCCCCGCCCAGCCCGTCGAACCCGCCGTTCCGGCGCGCGAATTCGCGCCCGTCGCGACGCCCGAGGTAACCCTGCCGGTGCCGTCCGCCGAGGTGCCCGCGCCGGCGTCGGCCAGCGTGCCGCAACCGTCGCCGGCCGTGGTGCCGCAGCCGCAGGCCTCGGCGCCCGTGGTTGCGCCTGCTGCCACGCCCGCTTCCACACCTGCTTCCGCCGCACCCGCTTCCGTGCCCGTGGCTGCCGCGCCGGCCGTGACGCCCAACGCCGCCGCGCCGGCCGTTGCCCCGCCGCCGGTTGCACCCGCGCCGGTGGTGGCATCGCCGCCCGCCGTCACGCCTCCGGCCCCGGTCGCCGCTGCCCCCGCCGCCATCGCGCCGGCGCCCGCCGCGCCCGAACCGGAAGCCGCGCCCAAGAAGGCGTCCTGGCTGTCGCGGCTCAAGCAGGGCTTGTCGCGCACCGGCCAGAGCATTGGCGGCATCTTCGTCGGCGTCAAGGTCGACGAGAACCTGTTCGAGGAACTCGAATCGGCGCTCATTATGGCCGATGCCGGCCTGGAAGCCACCGAGAAGCTGCTGACCGCGCTGCGCGCGCGGGTCAAGAAAGAGCGCATCGAGGACCCCGCCAAGGTCAAGGCCGCGCTGCGCCAGTTGCTGGCCGATCACCTGCGTCCGCTGGAGCGCGCCTTTGACCTGAAGCGCGCGCAGCCGCTGGTGGTGATGATCGCGGGCGTCAACGGCGCCGGCAAGACCACGTCCATCGGCAAACTGGCGCACACCTTCCAGCGCCAGGGCGCCAGCGTGCTGCTGGCCGCGGGCGACACGTTCCGCGCCGCCGCGCGCGAGCAACTGATCGAATGGGGCAGCCGCAACAACGTCACCGTGATCTCGCAGGATGGCGGCGACCCGGCGGCGGTGGCGTTCGACTCGGTCAACGCCGGCCGCGCGCGCGGCATGGGCGTGGTGATGGTGGACACGGCCGGCCGCCTGCCGACCCAGCTGCACCTGATGGAAGAACTGAAGAAGATCCGCCGCGTCATCGCCAAGGCCGATCCGGCCGCGCCGCACGAGGTGCTGCTGGTGGTGGACGGCAATACCGGCCAGAACGCATTGGCGCAGATCCGCGCGTTCGATGCGGCCATCAACCTGACGGGCCTGGTCGTGACCAAGCTGGACGGCACCGCCAAGGGCGGCACGCTGGCGGCGGTGGCGGCGGGCAGCCAGGGCGTGCGGCCGATCCCGGTGTACTGGATCGGCGTGGGCGAAAGCCTGGAAGACCTGCAGCCGTTCGTGGCCGACGAATTCGCCGGCGCCTTGCTGGCCGACTGATCCGTCCCGCTGATACCGGCACGGGCCTCGCGCCCGGCGCTGAAAACGCCGCGCCCCACGTCTGCTGCATCGCAGGCGTGGGGCGCGGTGTTTGCGGCGGGCGGAAACGCAATCCGCGAAGGATCGCGCCGCCTTATTTCCAGAACGGCTTGCTGCCGGCCAGGTCGTCGAATGCCTGTTGGGCATCCACCGCCAGCTCTTCCAGGCGCGCGCTGATCCAGCCCAGCGCGAACCAGGCCTGCGGATGCGTGGCCGTACACGACTCGTAGTAGTCCTTGGCCACGGCCAGGTCGTTGATCTCGCCCAGGATGTCCTGCACCCGCGACAGCAGCTTGCGGTAGCCGCGCAGCTTGCTCGGGGGCAGCAGCGATTCGGCGAAGGCCAGGCTGTAGCGCAGGCGCTTGCCGCGCTTGCGCAGCTCGTGGCGCGTGGGGATGTCGAGCGTGGCGAACTGGGTGCCCTGGTCGGCCACCTTGCTGTGCCAGCGGTGCAGGCGCCGCGCCAACTGCTTGTGCAGTTGCTGCGGATCGGGCTCGGGCGCCAGCATGGGGATGATGGTGGGCTTGACGCTGGGACCGGCGATGCCGCCTTCCAGGCGGATGGCGGGTTCGGGCGCCGCGTCGCTGGGCATGCCGTTGGCGACGGGCAGGCCATCGCTGGTGGGCTGCGCGGGCGGCACGTCCAAGCTCCATTCCAGCAGTTCCAGCAGCCAGGCCTGGAAGGCCTTGCCGCCGGCGATGGCGCGGGCGTCCTGTTCGGGCGGCGCGGCCTCCATCGGGATGACCGGCATGCCGGCGCGCATCAGCGCGGGCGCCACGGTTTCGTTCAGCACGTCCTGGTCGCGGTTGGCGCCGAAGGCGGCGAAGTGGGCGCGCACGCCCTGCATGATGGCGTCGGGGATCGGCCCGATCCAGCCGTCGAACAGCTTCCAGGCCGAGCGCAGGCGGCGGATGCCGACACGCAACTGGTGCACGTGCTCGGAATTGCCGGCGCGGTACACGCCTTCGGTGTCCACTTCGGCCAGCACGGCCGCGTTGCGGGCAATCTGGTCGAGGCATTCGGCGGCGATGCGGCCCATGGCCTGCGCCGCCGTCATGTCCTCGCGCAGCTTGACGGACGCGGCGCCGCGCGGCGCCCAGAACAGGGCGATGGCCTGGGCGCGGCGGCTGTCGATGTCGTCGCCCGGCACGGCGTCGACATCGGCCAGGCGCTGCGCCAATTGCGCCAGCGCGTCGCCGCGCTCGGACTTGCTGCGCGGGTCCAGCACCAGGTTGTGGCGCTGCTGCCAGCCGCGCGCGACCGCGAAGATGGCGGCGGGGCGGCCCGAGACCAGTTCGAATTCCAGCTCGGAGATCGGCAGCTCCAGCGCGCCGGCGCGCAGGATGCCGGTGTCGTAGGCCAGTTCGACGGTGCCGTAGCGCGTGCGCACCTTGCGCAGCATGCGCTGCACGTCGGTTTCATAGCGCAGGCCGAGTTCGCCCTTGATGGCGGCCAGCGCGGCCTCGACCTCGGTGCCGGCGTAGACCGACAGGTCGAGCACGGGGCCCGGGCGCGGGTGGTTCAGTTCGATGCGGGTGATGGCGTTGATGCCGGGCATCTTCAGCGTCTGCACCCAGTCGCGGCCTTCCTGGCGCAGGCGGATGGCGATGCGCGCGCGGGCCAGTTCACGCTCGGGCGTGTCGAAATACATCGCATGCAGGCGGATGCGCGTCGCCTCGCGTTGCTTGATCTCTCGCAGCACGGCCTGGCGCGAAGCCGTGGGCACGTGCAGTTTCAGTTCCTGTTCCGACATGGCGGCGGGTGTCCAACGGCAAAAGCCGAGATCTTAATCAAACGGGATGGGCGGTTTGATGACCGGTCATATTTATTTCACAAACGCTCACACGGAGCATAGACGCGGTTGCGGTGCATCAACAATCATCCTCGCGGCAGGCGCCGCACATTTTCCGCTTTGATTGCGTCCGCTCAATGACCCGGGCAGGCAGAGACGCGACCGGGGTGGGCTTTCAAATTGTAAATTCCCGGGCGGGGCATGCCTCGGCGGGCCGGACGCGCGCGGGGCGGCAGGCTGCCCCGCGCGAGACGGCCAAAAAAAACCGCCCGTTGCCGGGCGGCGCAAAGGAACGTCGGTTGCGGACGCGTCAGAGGATGCGCTTGCGCGCCTGGGTGATGAGGATCTCGGCCAGCACCACCACCACGAAAATGGCGGCCAGCACCAGCGCGACGCGGTCCCACTGGAACAGGTTGAGGGCGGTGTCCAGCGCCATGCCGATGCCGCCGGCGCCCACCAGGCCGAGCACGGCCGATTCGCGCACGTTGATGTCCCAGCGCAGCAGCACGATGGACCAGAACGCCGGGCGGATCTGCGGCCAGTAGGCGTACCAGATCACCGAGGCTTTGCTGGCGCCGGTGGCGGTGACGGCCTCGATCGGGCCGCGCTGCGCTTCCTCGATCGCTTCGCCCACCAGCTTGCCGACGAAGCCGATGGAACGGAACGCGATGGCCAGCGTGCCGGCCAGCGCGCCGGGGCCGAAGATGGCGATGAACAGCAGCGCCCAGACCAGCGAGTTGACCGAGCGGCTCGACACCAGGACCAGGCGCGCGAGCATGTTGATGGTCTTGCTGGGCGTGAGGTTGTTGGCCGCCAAGAGGCCCACCGGCACCGCCATGATGACCGACAGGATGGTGCCGAGCGTGGCGATGTGCAGGGTCTCGATCAGCGCGTCGTGCACGCCGCCGCGATAGTGGGCCCAGTCCACCGGCCACATGCGCTGGAACAGGTCGGCCATCTGTTCCGGCGCGTCGTACAGGAACTCCGGAATGATCTCGACGCCGCGGATGGCCTGCACGATGGCAGCCACCAGCAGCAGGTAGAGGGCGAAGCGCAGCAGCCGCTGGCCCAGGCTGTAGCGGTGCCAGACGCGCGGCGCGTTGGCGGCGGGCAGGGTGGGGGCGTGCGTGTTCATTGATCCGCCTCCGCCTTGCGCGCGGCCTGGTAGGCTGCCTTCGAGGCGCTCGAACCGATGCCGCGCGCGCCGGCGAAGCGGCCCCGCAGGATACGGTCGAAGCCCAGGTTGTCCAGGAACACGGCGCGCACGAAGCCCGCCAGGATCTCGCCCAGCATGATGATGGCGATGAGCGTCAGCAGGATGGCGCTGACGAAGTCGTAGTCAAAGCGCTGGAAGGCCGAGAACAGCGTGCCGCCCACGCCGCCGGCGCCGACGATGCCGACCATGGTGGAGTTGCGCAGGTTCGAGTCGAACTGGTAGGTGGCAAAGCCGATGAAGCGCGCGAACACCTGTGGCAGCACGCCGAAGGCGAGCACGTTGGCGAACGAGGCGCCGGTGGCGCGCACCGCTTCGACCTGCTTGAGCGAGATTTCCTCGATGGCCTCGGTGAACAGCTTGCCGATGAAGCCGATCGAGGCCACCGTCAGCGCCAGGATGCCGGCCAGCGCGCCAAAGCCCACGGCCTTGACGAACAGGATGGCGACGATCACCGGGTGCAGCGCGCGGCACAGCGCCACGATCGAGCGCGCCGGCCACGAGACCCACGCCGGCATCAGGTTGCGCGCGCCCAGCAGGCCCACGGGCAGCGCGAACAGGATGCCCAGCACCGAGGCCAGCACGGCGATCTCCAGGCTTTCGGCGATGCCCTTCCACAGCGTGGCGGGCTTCTCGAAATTGGGCGGGAACATGCGCGCCAGGAAGGTCGAGGCGTGGCCCATGCCGCTTTCGAAGCGGGCCCAGCTGAAGTCCAGCTGCGCGGCCGCGTAGACCGTGTACAGCACCAGCAGCAGCACGCCGGCCTTGGCGCGGCCGGACAGCGCGAAGGGACGCGGGTGGGACGAACGCGGAGTCATTACGCCAGCCAAGACTCGCCTCCGTAGATGGTCTTGAGCATGGCGGCGTCCAGGCCTTGGCCATTGCCGTCATAGACCACGTGGCCGCCGGACATGCCGACGATGCGGCCGGCGTAGCGCCGCGCCAGTTCGACGTCATGGATGTTGACGATCACGGGGATGCCGCTGGCGTCGCCCTGCGCCGCCAGCAGCTCCATGATTTCGACCGAGGTCTTGGGGTCGAGCGACGAGGTCGGCTCATCGGCCAGCAGCAACTGCGGGCGCTGCATCAGGGCGCGGGCGATGCCCACGCGCTGGCGCTGGCCGCCCGACAGGGCGTCGGCGCGCTGGTCGGCAAAGCCCGCCAGGCCCACGGTATCGAGCAGTTGGTAGGCGTGCTCGATGTCCTCGGCCTCGAAGCGGCGGGTCCAGGCCTTGAAGGCGCCGGTGTAGCCCAGCCGTCCGGTCAGCAGGTTTTCCATCACGGTCAGGCGTTCGACCAGGTTGTATTCCTGGAACACCATGCCGATGCGCCGGCGCGCGCGCCGCAGCGACGCGCCACGCACCCGGGCCAGGTCGACCGCGCCATCGCCGGACTCCAGCACGATCTCGCCGCGGGTCGGCTCGATCAGCCGGTTGATGCAGCGCAGGAGCGTGCTCTTGCCCGTGCCGGAGGGGCCGATGATGGCGGTCAGGCCGCGTCCCGCGATCTGCAGGTCGATGCCGTTCAGTACCGGCCGGCCGGCCCGGTATTCCTTGACCAGGCCGGAAATGCGTAGCGACGTCGTCATGCTGATTACTTCTTGCTCTTGGCGGATTCGCGGTCGTAGGCGGCGCGGTTGAAGCTTTCGCCGCCGGATTCGGCGACCTGGCGCACGATGGCCCAGTCCTTCTGGTAGGTCACCGGGTAGAAGCGGTCGGCGCCGTCGAAGGCCTTGGACATCTCGGCCGGGAAGCGGTAGTCGTAGAAGCACTTGAGCATCTGGTCGCGGAACTTCGGCTCCAGGTCGTGCGCGTAGGCAAACGACGAGGTGGGGAATTTCTCGCTCTTGTAGATGACGCGGAAGTCGGCTTCCTTGACCTGGCCGCGCTCGATCATGCGCTTGAACACGTCCGAGGCCACGGCGGCGGCGTCGTAGTCGCCCGAGTTCACGCCCATGACGGACTGGTCGTGCTTGCCCGAGAACACCACCTTGTAGTCCTTGTCGGGCGTCAGGCCTTCCTTGGGGAACAGCGCCACGGGCGCCATGTGGCCGGAGTTCGACGACGGCGCGGTGTGCGCCAGCTTCTTGCCCTTGAGGTCGGTGAGCTTCTGGTACGGGCTGTCCTTCTTGACGATGACGATCAGGTTGTAGCCCTGGAAGCCATCGGCGTAGCCCTTGACGGCAAACGGCACCGCGCCGGCGATGTTCACGGCGAAGGCGGTGGGGCCGGTGGAGAAGCCGCCCACGTGCAGGCGGCCCGAGCGCATGGCCTCGATTTCGGCGGCGTTGCTCTGCACCTGGTAGAACACCACGCGCTTGCCGGTGCATTCGGACAGGTGCTTGGTGAACGGCTTGAAGATGTCTTCATACACCGCCGGGTCTTCCACCGGGGTGTAGGTGAACACCAGCGTCGACGGCGTCTTGAGCTTGGCCGGATCGGTGGGCGTGTCGGCCACCAGGTCCTTGTTGGCGTCGCAGTAGTTCTGGTCCAGGTCGCCCCGGTTCGGGCAGGTGTCTGCGGCGTGGGCGGTGGACGCCCCGAACGTTCCGAACACGAGCGCGGCCAGCGAGGCCGCTTGCAGGTGACGCAATGCGCGCATCGTATGTCTCCTCTTATAGGTCTGAATATGACTAGTAACTGAATTCAAACATACAAGCGCCAGGGGCACACTCGGGAAAGTCCCTGTGTTTCTTTTCGGGTTTTGTTCGTTTTGTTCGCTTTGAGTTCGCTTTTGCGCGAACGGCGCGGCGGCCACGCGAGCGGATCGGGGGATCCGTCGCGCGGCTTGCGGGTCAGGCGGGAGGAGGGAAGGTCAGGCGCGGTAGCCCAGCTTGCGCGAGATCTCGTGCGCGCAGGCCAGCAACGGACGGGCGATGGCGCCGTCCCAGGACACGTCGAACAGGCCGGTGGGGCCCAGGCTGGTCAGCGCCAGCACGATGTTGCCGGTGTTGTCGAACACCGGCACCGACAGGGCGTCGACGCCCGGCAGCGGGTTGCCCAGGGCGCGGGCCATGCCGTGCACACGGATGTCCGCCAGTTGCGCTTCGATGTTGGCGCGGCTGGCCTTGCGCGGCGGCGGCACGCTGGCGATGACGGCGGTGTCGCCTTCCTCGCGGGCGATGTAGTGCTCGCTGACCTTGGGCGGCAGCCAGGCCGCGAACACCAGGCCAGTGGCGGTGTGCAGCATCGACATCACGGTGCCCTTGCGCATGTTCACGTGCACCGGGTAGCTGGCCTCGGTCATGTGGATCATGGTGGGGCCGTGCGAGCCCAGCACCGCGATCCCCAGCGTGTGGCCGATCTCGGATTGCAGTTTGGCGATCTCGGGCATGGCGATGCGCACCGGATCCAGCCGCTGCAGGCTGACCAGGCCCATCTGCAGCGCGAACGGCCCCAGTTCGTACTGGCCGGTGATGCTGTCCTGCTGCACCAGGCCGACGCGGATGAAGCTCACCAGGTAGGGGTGGGCCTTGGCCGAGGTCATGCCGGCGCCGGCGGCCAGATCGCGCAGGGTCAGCGGCTTGGCGGCGTCGACCAGAGCGGCCAGCAGCGGCACGCCCACTTCGATGGACTGGATGCTGCGGCGGCCGTCATTGGCGGCGGGGGCGGCGGGTTTGGGGGTGGCCACGGTGGGTGCCTCAGGCGGTGACGGCGCGGGCGGCCAGCAGGCGGTCGGCCATCTCGGTGAAGCCGGCGCCGCCGTGGAACGCGGCCACGTAGGCGGGGCGGTGCGTCAGGCGGTGCAGTTGCGACTGGATGTTGGCCACGCCGACCGAGATGGGGAAGTAGGCGAACATCGGTTCGTCGTTGGGCGAGTCGCCGATGAACAGGGTGCTGTCGAGCGCGCTGGCCACGTCGATGCCGAATTCGCGCTGGAACAGGGTGCGCGTCATGGTCAGCTTGTCGTAGTCGCCGAACCAGCCGTTGACGTGGATCGAGCTGACCTTGGCCTGGGCGCCGGCGTCTTCGAAGATGCGCACGATGCGGCCGATGTCGGCCTCGGGCAGGGGCGGCACGTCCTCGCAGAAGTCGATGGCCAGGTCGGCCACGCGGTAGTCCTGGTCGCTGGCCACGGCGGCGCCGGGCACCTCGGCCAGCACCCGGTCGCGGATCGCGTCGAGCTTTTTGCGGCTGGCCTGGCGCGAGGCCGCGTCGGTCCAGTAGTGCGTGACCATGCGGCGCGCCTGGCGGTCGTAGGCGTAGTAGAACGCGCCGTTCTCGCCGACCACCGCGCGCACCGGCCACATGCGGGCGATGTGGTCGCACCAGCCGGCCGGGCGGCCGGTGATCGGCACCACCTGGATGCCGGCCTGTTCCAGGCGTTCCAGGGCGGCGTAGGCGTCGGCGGGCAGCCGGCCTTCGGTGGTCAGGGTGTCGTCGATGTCGGTGAGCACGACGCGGATCCCCGCCGCGACGGTCAAAGGCATGGCCGCAAGGGCTTGCATGGCGTTTTTCCTTGGTTTTATGGGGTGTTCTCCGGCCGAAAGTTTAACCGGATGGCCCTGTTTGGGCGGGGGCGGCGCGGGCCGGTAGGGGATATGGCGCCGGGGGCGGTAAAATCCGGGCTTTCCCGCCTGGTTTGCGTGCCCGCCATGTCCGTCCAGTTGTCCCCGTTGCCCGGCTCCGAGCCGGAATCCTTCGATATCGCCTCGGTCGCCGAGATCATCGCCGAGCTGCGCGCCGGCCGCATCGTCATCCTGGTTGACGAGGAAGACCGCGAAAATGAAGGCGACCTCGTCATGGCCGCCGAGTTCGTCACGCCGGAAGCCATCAATTTCATGGTGACCCACGGCCGCGGCCTGGTGTGCCTGACCCTGACCGAAGAACGCTGCCGCCAGCTCGACCTGCCGCTGATGGCGGCCCGCAATGGCACGCGATACGGCACCAATTTCACCCAGTCGATCGAGGCCGCCGAAGGCGTCGAGACCGGCATTTCGGCCGCCGACCGCGCCCGCACCATCCAGGTGGCGGTGGCGCGCGACGCCAAGCCGTCCGACCTGGTCCAGCCCGGCCACATCTTCCCGGTGCGCGCCGTGCCCGGCGGCGTGCTGGTGCGCGCCGGCCACACCGAGGCCGGCTGTGACCTGACCGCCATGGCCGGCCTGACCCCGGCCGCGGTGATCTGTGAAATCCTCAAGCCGGACGGCACCATGGCGCGCCTGCCCGACCTGGTGCAGTTCGCCCGCGAGCATGGCCTGAAGATCGGCACCATCGCCGACCTGATCCAATACCGCAGCGAGCACGAATCCATCGTCAAGCGCGTCGGCAAGCGCAGCATGCAGACCGCCTGGGGCACCTTCGAGGCCGTGGCCTATGAAGACGCCGCCACCGGCTCGGCCCACCTGGCGCTGGTGCATGGTACCGTGGCGCCAGACGTCGAGACCCTGGTGCGCGTGCACGAGCCGGCCTCGGTGCTGGACGTGCTGGATACCGGCGCCAGCCCGCACAGCTGGGGCGTGGCGCAGGCCCTGCAGGCCATTTCGCAGGCGCCGGCCGGCGTGCTGGTGCTGATGAACTGCCAGTCGTCCACCGAACACCTGTTCGCGCAGATCGCCGGCTGGAGCGACCCCAAGGCCAATGCCAACCCCGCCAACGCCGACCGTTTCGGCCTGCGCACCTATGGCATCGGCGCCCAGATCCTGCGCGACCTGAACGTGGGCCAGATGAAGCTGCTGGCCCGGCCGCGCAAGATGCCCAGCATGGCGGGCTTCTCGCTCACCATTACGGGTTACGATTGCGACCCTCCGAACACTCCCGCAACACACTGAAGGCCGACACATGAACCCTTACATCCTCACCCCCGACCTGAACGGCGAAGGGCTGCACATCGGCATCGTACGCGCCCGCTTCAACGAAGAGATCGGCCAGGCCGAACTCGAAGCGTGCCTGAAGGAACTGGCCGAACTCGGCGTGGACGAGCGCGACGTGATGGTCGCCACCGTGCCCGGCGCCCTGGAACTGGGCGTGGCCCTGTCGCACATGGCCGAGACGTTCGAGTTCGACGCCCTGATCGCGCTGGGCGCGGTCATCCGCGGCGAGACCTATCACTTTGAAGTGGTCAGCAATGAAATGGCCACTGCTATCACCCGCATCTCCCTCGAGACCGGCATCCCGGTCGCCAACGGCGTGCTGACCGTGGACACCGACGAGCAGGCGCAAGCCCGCGCCGCCGGCAAGGGCCGCGACTGCGCCCAGGTGGCCGTCGAAATGGCCAACCTGGTGGCGGCCCTGGAGCCCGAGGAAGAAGACGAAGACGACGAAGACGAGGACGAAGATTTTGACGACGAAGAAGACGACGACCAGCGCTGATAGCGCGGCGCAAGCCCGCGCCAACGCCCGCAGCGCGCGCCGCCGTGCGCGCGAATTCGCGCTGCAGGGCGTGTACGCGTGGCTGCTGCGCGGCGGCGAAGGCACGCAGGACGCCGGCGAGATCGACGCCCATCTGCGCGACACCGAGGACTTCTCCGAGGCTGACGCGCAGTGGTTCAAGACCTTGCTGCATGGCGTTCTGCGCGAAGCGCCCGCGCTGCGCGAGCGTTTCACGCCTTACGTCGACCGTCCGCTGGCCGAGCTGTCGCCGGTCGAGCATGGCATCCTGCTGATCGGCAGCTTCGAACTGATCCATCACGTCGAAGTGCCGTACAAGGTCGCCATCAACGAAGCCGTGGAACTGGCCAAGTCGTTCGGCGGCACCGACGGCTTCAAGTTCGTCAACGGCGTGCTCGACAAGCTGGCGGCGGACGTGCGCTCGCATGAAATGAAGAAGTAGACCCCCCCCGAAGCGCTGCGCGCTTCCCCCCCAGGGGGGCGCCGCTGCGGACCGGCGGAGCCGGATCCGCGCGGCCCGGGTCTGGGGAGGGCCGTTTTTTTGGGGCGGTCTCCCTTTTGGGGCGGGCTTCCTTCTTTTGGAGCGAGCTTTCCGCGCCTCTGGTGCGGACCTCTCTTTGGCGCGAATCTTCCCTTGGAGCGTGGCTCCGGTGTGGGAGTCAATACCGGCGCATTGCGCCGGACTGCGGAGTTGTCGTGGCGTCCGAATTCGATCTGATCGCGCGCTATTTCACGCGCGCCGCGCCGGCGGGGCTGTTGGGCGTGGGCGATGACTGCGCGTTGTTTCCGGTGCCGGCCGGCGAACAGGTGGCCACCAGCACGGATCTGCTGCTGGAAGGCCGGCATTTCTTTCCCGATGTCGATCCGAAGGCGCTGGGGCACAAGGCCCTGGCGGTGAACCTGTCGGACCTGGCGGCCATGGGCGCGCGGCCCATTGGTTGCGTGCTGGGGCTGGCGCTGCCGCGGCTGGACGAGGCGTGGCTGGCGGCGTTTGCCGAGGGGTTTCATGCGCTGGCGCAGGTCCATGGCTGCCCGTTGATCGGCGGCGACACCACCCGCAGCGTCCATGACCTGGCCATCAGCGTGACCGTGTTCGGCGCCGTGCCGGCGGGCGCCGCGCTGCGCCGCGACGGCGCCCGGGTGGATGACGATATCTGGGTGTCCGGCGAACTGGGCGCGGCCGACGTGGCCTATCGCCTGCTCGACGGGCAGTATCCGGCCGACGCGGCGCGGCTGGCCGCGACCCGCGGCGCGCTGGAGTGGCCCGAGCCGCAAGTGGCGCTGGGCCTGGCGTTGCGCGGCATCGCGCACGCCGCCATCGATATTTCCGACGGCTTGCTGCAGGACCTCGGCCACATCCTGGCGGCCAGCCGGGTGGGGGCGTTGCTGCATGAAGACCGCATGCCCGTGGCCGCCGCGCTGGCCGGCATGCCCGCTGACGTCGTGCGCCAAGCGGTGCTGGGCGGCGGCGACGTGTACCAACTCTGCTTCACCGCGCCCCCCGCCCGCCGCGACGCCGTGCAGGCGGCCGCGCAGGCGGCCGGCGTCCGCGTGACGCAAGTGGGCAATATCGTGGCCGAGCCGGGATTGGTGCTGCGGGACGCCGCCGGACAGCCGTTGACACGATTGCCCGCCGGCTTCGATCACTTTCCCTCGGTCTGAGAGCGCCGGCCTTGCGCCGGACGCAGGCAAACCCTGTCACAATCGCTGCCACGGTTGTTTCCTGAACGCCACCCTTTCCATCGGCCTCATCCCAGCCATTCCCGGGCCCTCATCCATGTCGTCCTCTTCTCCTCATTCCCCGTCGATGCGCGAACGCTCGCGCGCGGTCTATCCCGCGCTGTCCTGGGTGTGCCGCGATCCGGGCCGCCTGATCGCCTTCGGCTTCGGCAGCGGCCTGATCCGCCCCGCCTCCGGCACCTGGGGCACGCTGCTGGCCTGGCTCATCTGGGTCGCCGCCGCGCCGGCCGCGTCGGACCTGGCCATCGGCATCTTCCTGGCGCTGGCCTTCCTGTACGGCTGCTGGGCCTGCGACCGCGTCGGCCGCGAACTCCAGCAGCCCGATCATGTCGGAATGGTGTGGGACGAGATGGTGGCGTTCTGGCTGGTGCTGTGGCTGACGCCGGCCGGCTGGTTGTCGCAGGCGCTGGCGTTCGTGCTGTTCCGCACGTTCGACATCGTCAAGCCGCCGCCCATCAAGTTCTTCGATGCCCGCCTGAAGGGCGGTTTCGGGGTAATGTGGGACGATATCGTCGCGGCCGGATACGCCTTGCTGATCATGGCGCTGGCCGTGCGCACAGGAGTCTTGGGATGAACCAGCAACACGAAAACCCGCCGTCCAATCTGTCGGCTGAACAACTGGCGCAGGCCACCGTATACGGGCTGGCCGAGCGGCTGGGCGATACGTTGCGGCGCCTGGGATTGGTGCTGGGCACCGCCGAATCCTGCACCGGCGGGCTGCTGGCGGGCGCCGTGACGGCGGTGGCCGGGTCCAGCGAGTGGTTCGACCGCGGCTTCGTCACCTACAGCAACGATGCCAAGGTCAGCGAACTGGATGTGTCGCCGGACGCCTTGCATCACTTCGGCGCGGTCAGCGAGCCGGTGGCGCTGGAGATGGCCAACGGCGTGCTGCTGGCCTCGCCGGCGGCGCAGGTGGCGGTGTCCACCACCGGCATCGCCGGTCCGGGCGGCGCCACGCCGGGCAAGCCGGTGGGCATGGTGTGCTTCGGCTTCGCGCAGCGGGTCGGCGACGGCATCAGCAGCCGCGCCGTCACCCACGTGTTCAGCGGCGACCGCGCGCAGGTGCGCCAGCAGGCGGTCGAATTCGCGCTGCGCGGCGTGCTGGAACTGCTGGGGGCTCCGGTCAACCGGCGTTGAGGAAGACCGCCCGCGCAATGGCGCGGTCCAGGGATACCGCGGGAACCGCCTGGCCCCCGCGGGCGGCGCTCAGCGCACCGCGTTGATCGCGTCGCGCAGGCCGCGCGCGGCGTCGCCGGCGGCCTGGCGCCAGTCATCGCCGCCGCTGGCGTAGATGATGGCGCGCGACGAGTTGATCATCATGCCGCTGCGCGCGGCGTTGGCGCCGGCGTTGACGGTGGCGGTGATGTCGCCGCCCTGGGCGCCGATGCCCGGCACCAGCAGCGGCACCGCGTCGCCGATGCGCTGGCGCACCGCGGCCAGCTCGTTCGGGAAGGTCGCGCCCACCACCAGGCCGCACTGGCCGTTGGCATTCCATTTGTCGGCCACCAGCCCCGCCACGTGCAGGTACAGGGGCTCGCCGTTATCCATCTTGAGGAACTGCAGGTCCGACCCGCCGGGGTTGGATGTGCGGCACAGCACGATCACGCCGCGGTCGCGCCAGGCCAGGTAGGGCTCGACCGAGTCCAGGCCCATGTACGGGCTGACCGTCAGCGCGTGCGCCTGGTAGCGCTCGTAGGCTTCGCGGGCGTAGTTTTCGGCGGTGGAGCCGATGTCGCCGCGCTTGGCGTCCAGCACGATGGGCAGGTCGGGGTGCTTGTCGCGGATGTGCTGGCACAGCGCTTCGAGCTGGTCTTCGGCGCGGTGCGCGGCGAAGTAGGCGATCTGCGGCTTGAAGCTGCAGGCGTAGGGCGCGGTGGCGTCGACGATGTCGCGGCAGAAGTGGAAGATCGCGTCCGGCTTGCCCTGCAGTTCGCGCGGAAAGCGTTGCGGGTCGGGGTCGAGCCCGACTTGCAGGAGCGAGTTGCTGGTGGTCCAGGCGTGTTCGAGTCTTTGGAGGAAATTCATGGGGGAGTTCAGTGCAGTTTGACCCGGGGGCGCGTGCGCCGCATGAGCAGGCGGGCCAGGGCCAGGGAGGCGGTGCGTGAGATGCCCAGCACCGCTTTGTGGTGCATCAGGTGCAGGCTCATGTACATCAGGCGCGCCAGTGTACCGCTTACGAACAGTCCGCGTCCGGCCAGCTTGCCCATCAGGCTGCCCACGCCGGCGTCCTGGCCCAGCGAGACCAGCGAGCCGTGGTCTTCGTAGACATAGGGAGCGGTGGGCTCGGCCGCGCGGCGCAGGCGCGCGGTGAGCTTCTTGCACAGGTAATCGGCCTGCTGGTGCGCGGCCTGGGCGCGCGCCGGCACGGTGCGGCCATCGCGCCAGGGCGCGGCGCAGCAGTCGCCCAGCGCCAGGATGTGCGGGTCGGCGGTTTCGAGCCGTTCGTTGACCTCGAGCTGGCCCAGTCTGTTCAGCGGCAGGTCCAGCTCGGCCAGCAGGGCCGGGCCCTTGATGCCGGCCGCCCACATGCACAGGCGCGCGGGGAATTCGCGGCCGTCGGCGGTCTTGACCGAATCGGCGGCGACCTCCGAGACGCGGCAGTCGGTTTCGACGCGGATGCCGAGCTCGGTCAGGCGCGCGGTGGCGGCGACGGATATCTTTTCGGGGAGCGCGGACAGGATGCGCGGCGCGCCCTCGACCAGGGTGATCGCCAGATCGCGCTCGGCGCGGAAATTCGGCAGGCCGTAGGCGCTGACCACGTGGCTGGCCTCGACCAGTTCCACCGCCAGCTCGACGCCGGTGGCGCCGCCGCCGACGATCACCAGGTCCAGCCGAGCCGACGGATCGCGCACCTTGGCCTGGTCGACCAGCGCCATGGCCTTGAGCATGGTCAGGCGGAATTGCTCGGCGTTCTCGGTGGTGTCCAGCGTGACGGCGTGCTCGGCCGCTCCCGGGGTATTGAAGAAGTTGGAGGTGCTGCCCAGCGCCAGCACCAGCGTGTCGTAGGCCAGTTCGCGGCGCGGCAGCACTTCCTGGCCCTGGCTGTCGGCCACGGCATCGACCGTGACCAGGCGGCGCTCGCGGTCGACGCCGACCAACTGGCCCTGGGCGAAGGAAAACCCGTTCAGGTGCGCCAGCATCAGGTAGGACAGGCCTTCCTGGTGGATATCCAATGTGCCCGCCGCCGCTTCGTGCAGCGACGGCTTCCAGATGTGGAACGGCCGGCTGTCGACCAGGGTGATGTGCTGGCGGCCGTGGAGGCGGCCGAGCTTGGCGGCCAGTTCGAGGCCGCCGGCACCCCCGCCGACGATGACGATGCGTTCCGAAGGGGCTGGCGTCGAGTTGGGCATCATGGTTCCCAGTATAGAGGCCCGGACCCCTTGGCGGGCAAGCCCGGCGCCGTGAATCAGTGCATCACGAAGCGGCTGACTGCCACGCCCACCCAGACGGCGACGGTGAACAGCAGCAGCAGCATGACCGCGGCGCTGCCCAGGTCCTTGGCCCGGCCCAGCAGCGGATGGGTGTCGACCGACAGCGCGTCGGCCAGCGCCTCGATCGCCGAATTCAGCAGCTCCACCGCCAGCACCAGCACCACGGTGCCGATCAGGAAAAACACCTCGACCGTGGTGCGCCCCAGGAAGAACGCGGCCGGGATCAGCAGCACGGCCAGCGCCAGTTCCTGGCGGAAGGCGGCCTCGTACTTGATGGCGGCCTGCAGGCCCTGTAGCGAGTAGCGCAGCGCATTCAGGATGCGGCGCAGGCCGCCGGTGCTTTTGTAGGGCGAGTGGTGCGGGTTGGTCGACATGGGAAGCGTAATAAGGCCGGGTGTGGCGGCTTTTTAACAGATATGGATTGCCGGCGTGATGCGACATGAGGCGGGTCAAGCATGCGCCAGGTTTTGCTGGTAATACTACGTTACTTTTTGCCTTCGCCGCGGCCATGCGATACCCTGGCGGCGCGCGGCATCGCGGCGTTGGCTTCTGACCACGCCCGCCGTGTGCAATTCCCTACCAACGCGCCTCTGCGCCCGTCTTGGGGCGGATGCATCAAGGCGCCCTGAGACACAGCAATCCATGCTCGAACGCTTGAATACGGAGTCCTTGTCGCGCCTGCCCGCAGACGTGGAGAAACCCGCCTATGACCGCGGCCGATTGACGCCGGGTATTGTGCATCTGGGGCTGGGCGCCTTTCATCGCGCGCACCAGGCGTTGGCCACCGACCTGGCCATGGCCGCCAGCCAGGATCTGACCTGGGGCATCCTGGGGGTGTCGCTGCGCAGTCCGGCCGTGCGCGATGCGCTGACGCCCCAGGACGGCCTGTACACCCTGGCGCTGCGCGACGGCGATGAGGCAGGCGGCGCGCGGGAATCCCTGCGCGTGGTCGGGTCGGTGCTGCGCGTGATGGTGGCCCAGGAGGATCCGCAAGCGGTGCTCGAGCGCATCGCCTATCCGCAGACGCGCATCGTCAGCCTGACCATCACCGAGAAAGGCTACTGCCACGAACCGGCCACCGGCCACCTGCGCTGGGATGACCCGGACATCCTGCACGATCTGGAGAACCCGGTGCGCCCGCGCAGCGCCATCGGCATGCTGGTGCATGGCCTGGCACTGCGCCGCGAGCGCGGCCTGCCGCCCTTGACGCTGCTGTCCTGCGACAATCTGCAGGCCAATGGCGACACGCTGCGCAGTCTGGTGCTGGCCTTTGCGCTGCGGCTGGACGTGGCGCTGACCGGCTGGATCGACGCGCATTGCACCTTTCCCAATTCCATGGTCGACCGCACCGTGCCGGCCACCCGCGACGAAGACCGCGCGCGCATCACGCAGCGCCTGGGGGTGGAAGACGCCTGGCCGGTGGTGGCCGAGCCCTACCTGAACTGGGTGATCGAAGACAAGTTCGCGGCCGGCCGCCCCGACTGGGAAGCCGCGGGCGTGACCTTCGTGGCCAATGCCGCGCCCTATGAGCGGCTGAAGCTGCGCATGGTCAACGGCCCGCATTCGGCGCTGGCCTGCCTGGGGACGTTGCTGGGCGCCGCCACCATGCATGAGGCGGCGGCGGTGCCGGCGTTGCGCGGCTTCGTGGACGACCTGATGCGCCACGAGATCGCGCCCACGCTCAAGGGCATTCCGGATGCCGGCCTGGAAGGCTACCGCCAGCGCTTCCTGGCGCGCGTCGACAACGCGGCGCTGCCGCATCCGACGTGGCAGGTGGCGATGGACAGTTCGCACAAACTGCCGCCGCGCCTGCTGGCCGCCATCCGCGACCGCCTGCGTCGCGGCGACGATATTCGCCGCCTGGCGCTGGCGGTCGCGGCTTGGCTGCACTATCTGCGGGGCGAAGACGAAAGCGGCGCGCGCTATCCGATCGACGATCCGCTGGCCGCGCCCCTGGCCAGACTGTTGGCGCGTGCCGATGTGGCGGCGCGGGCGGCGGCGCCCAAGCAGGCGGCCTATCGCCGCGCCCTGGTGCTGGCCGGCTATCGACCGGTGTTCGGCGACCTGGGCGAGAAGCCGGTGTTCGTCGCGGCGCTGGCGGCGCAGTTGGAGGCCCTGCGCGAACATGGCGTCCTGCATGCGCTGCAAGCCGTGGCGCGCGAACCCGAGCCTATTGTTCCGGCCGACAGCGTGGGCGTGGCCGAGGCGGCTGAAGCGACGGCCGCCGCGGCCGCGCCGCCTTCACGGGAAGCGGCCGGCCTGGGTATGTGAGCCCGTGCCGGCCACGACGCAGCCCCTACACGCCCAGGTAGTGCAGCAGGCGCGCTTCGTCGTCGATGAAGGCGCGCGAGGTGCCGCTCCAGGCTACCCGGCCCTTTTCGATGATGGCGTGGCGGTCGGCGGTGGCCAGCAGCGGCTCCAGGTTCTTGTCGATGCACAGCACCGCCAGCCCGGTGCGCTTGAGGCTTTCCAGCGCCTGCCAGATTTCCTCACGCACCACCGGCGCCAGGCCTTCCGTGGCTTCGTCCAGGATCAGCAGGCGCGGGTTGGTCAGCAGCGCGCGGCCGATGGCCAGCATCTGCTGCTCGCCGCCCGACAGATGGCTGCCCAGGTGGCGCGCGCGTTCGGCCAGACGCGGGAACAGCGCGTAGACGCGTTCCAGGGTCCAGGGCTGCGCCAACCCCTGGCGGTTGTGCGCGGTGGCCACCAGGTTCTCGCGCACCGACAGGTTGGGGAACACGTGCCGGCCCTCGGGCACCAGGCCGATGCCGCACTGCGCCACCTTGTAGGCCGGCAGGGCGACGATGTCGCCGCCGTCGAACGTGATGGCGCCGCGGCTGGCGCGGTTCAGGCCCATGATGGCCTTGACCGTGGTCGACTTGCCCATGCCGTTGCGGCCCAGCAGCGTCACGAACTCGCCCGGGCCGATATCCAGGTCGATGCCGAAGAGCGCCTGACTGGCGCCGTAGTGCGCGGTCACGCCGCGCAGCGACAGCAGCGCGCTCATGCCGGCGCTCCCTGCGCGCGGCGGCCGGCGTGGCCGCGTTCGCTGCCCAGATAGCACTCGCGCACCTGCGGGTCGTTGCGGATCTGGTCGGCGTCGCCGCAGGCCAGGGCGCGGCCATACACCAGCACCGTGATGCGGTCGGACAGCGCGAACACCGCCTGCATGTCGTGCTCCACCAGCAGAATGGTGTATTGCCCGCGCAGGCGTTGCAGCAGCCGCGTCATGGCCTCGGATTCATGCTGGCTCATGCCGGCCATGGGTTCGTCCAGCAGCAGCAGGGTCGGCTGGCAGGCCAGCACCATGGCCAGCTCCAGTTGCCGCAGCTCGCCATGCGCCAGCGCGGCGGCGGGGGTGTCGGCGCGCGCGTCCAGGCCGGCCAGCGCCAGCGCCTCCCGCGCCGGCTCGCGCAGCGCCGGCGTGGCCAGCAGCGGCCGCCAGAAGCGGAAGCCGTGGCCGCGCCGCGCCTGCACCGCCATGGCCACGTTCTCCAGCGCGGTGAACGGCTTGAACACCGAGGTGACCTGGTACGAGCGCGCCAGCCCGCGGCGCACGCGCCGTTCGACCGGCAGGTGCGTCACGTCCTCGCCATCGAGCAGCACGCGGCCGCCGTCGGGCCGCAGCTCGCCGCTCAACTGGCCGATCAGCGTGGTCTTGCCGGCGCCGTTGGGGCCGATCACCGCATGCAGTTCGCCCGGCCGGATGTCCAGCGACAGGTCGTCGGTGACGGTCAGGCCGCCGTAGCGCTTGACCAGATGTTCGACGCGCAGCGCGCTCATCGCGGTTCTCCGGTGGGGTGGGGCAGGGCGCGCGCGGCGCGCAGGCGCAACGGCTTGTCCGACAGACCGCCATACAGGCCGCGGCGCGACACCAGCACCACGCCCACGATCAGCGGGCCCATCACCAGCATCCAATGGTCGGTCAGCAGCTTCAGTCCTTCCTCCAGCAACAGGAAGGCCAGCGCCCCGGCAACCGGGCCGACCACCGTGCCCAGCCCGCCCAGCGCCACCATCACGATCAGCTCGCCGGAGGTGGTCCAGGCGAGATACGAGGGCGACACATACAGCGTCAGGTTGGCCAGCAGCACGCCGGCCACGCCGCACACCATGGCCGACAGCACATAGGCCGCCAGGCGATAGCGCAGCGTCGCGAAGCCCAGCGCGCGCATGCGCCGCTCGTTGGCCTGGCAGCCGCGCAGCACCATGCCGAACGGCGCGCGCACCAGCCGGCGCAGCGCGGCCAGCGCCAGCAGCAGCACGCCGAACGCGGCGTAGTACAGCGCCAGCGGCGTATCGAGCCGGAACAGGCCGAAGTCGCTGCCGGCGAACAGCGACATGCCGTCGTCGCCGCCGAAGCCCTCCAGCCCCGTGGCCAGGAAATAGAACATCTGCGCGAACGCCAGCGTGATCATGATGAAGGCGATGCCGGACGTGCGCATCACCACGTAGCCGCTGACCAGGCCGACCACGGCGCAGGCGCCCAGCGCGGCCAGCAGGTGCAGCCAGCCGTTCTCGATGCCGTAGTGGTTCAGCACGCCGACCGCGTAGGCGCCCAGGCCCAGGTACAGCGCGTGGCCGAAGCTGACCATGCCTCCGTAGCCCAGCAGCAGGTTCAGCGCCAGCGCGGCGATGCCGTACACCAGCACGCGGCCGAACAGCGCCAGCAGGAACGGTTCGCCCTGCCATTGCGCGTACAGCGGCACCAGCGCCAGGAGCAGCAACAGCGCGCCGGCGGCGAGCGCGCGGGGAGAGAGTCGAAGCATGTCGGGGCCTCCTTGGGCGCTATCCATGCCGCACGGGAAACAGGCCCTGCGGCCGCAGCGCCAGCACCAGCGCCATGACGATGTAGATCAGCATCGAGGCGATCGCCGGGCCGGCCGCGTTGGCGGCGGCCGGCGGCAGCGCGGCGCGCAGCAAGGCGGGCAGCAGCGCCCGGCCGAGCGTGTCGACCAGTCCCACCATCAGCGCCGCCAGGAAGGCGCCGCGCACCGAGCCGATGCCGCCGATGACGATCACCACCAGCGTCAGGATCAGGATTGGTTCGCCCATGCCGGTCTGCGCCGACAGGATCGGCCCGGCCATCAAGCCGGCCACGCCGGCCAGCACGGCGCCCAGCACGAACAGCAGCGTGTTCAGGCGCGCGATGTTCACGCCCAGCGCGCCCACCATCATGCGATCGGTGGAGCCGGCGCGGATCAGCATGCCCAGCCGCGTGCGGTGGATCAGCGCGTAACAGCCCGCCGCCACCGCGAGCCCCGCCACGATGATGAGAAAGCGGTATAGCGGGTAGGTGACTCCCAGCAGGTCGATGGTGCCCGACAGCCACGATGGCAGGCCCATGCTGATGGGCGCCGGGCCCCAGATGATGCGGGTCAGCTCGTTGAAGAACAGGATGAAACCAAAGGTGGCGAGCACCTGGTCCAGGTGCTCGCGCGGATACAGCCGCGCCAGCGCGATGCGGTCCAGCAAGAGGCCCAGCAGCGCCATGCCCGCCACCACGGCGGCCGCGGCCAGCAGGAACGAGCCGCTGTGGCGGAACACGGTGGCCGCGATGAAGGCGCCCATCATGTACAGCGAGCCGTGCGCCAGGTTGATGAAGTTCATGATGCCGAACACCAGCGTCAGGCCGGCGGCCAGCAGGAAAAGCAGGATACCCAGTTGCAGGCCGTTCAGGGCCTGCACCAGCAGCAATGTCGCGGACATGGCGCCTTACCTCGTTATTGCCCGGCAGGCCGGCGTCATTTCATGGCGCACTGGGCGGCGTACTGGTCCGAGACCTTGGACAGGTCGGCGAAGATCGGGCCCTTGTTGACGAAGCCGACCTTGCCGTCCGCGCCCGCCGCCACGTCGGCGCGGAAGAAGCCGGCCGCCGGGAAGTGGTTCGGCTGGTAGCGGAATTCGCCGCGCACAGACTGGAAATCGGCCGCCTCCAATGCCTTGCGCAGGGCTTCCTTGTCGTCGGTCTTGCCGCCGGTGCGCTTGAGCGCCGAGCCGATGAGTTGCGCCGCGTCCCACGACTGGGCCGCGTAACTGGACGGCTCGCGGCCGTACTTCTGGCGGAAAGCGGCGGCGAAGGCCTTGTTGGCGGCGTTGTCCAGGTCGGGCGAGTACGGCACGTTGGTGACCGCGCCGAGCGCGTCCTTCTGCAGCGCGGGCAGGGTGGCGCCGTCGATGGTGTCGACCGACAGCAGGGGGATCTTGTCGAACAGGCCCGCCTGGCGGTACTGCTTGATGAAGTTCACGCCCATGCCGCCGGGAAAGAACACATAGGCGGCATCAGGCCTGGCGTCGGCCAGCGCGGCCAGCTCGACCGAGTAGTCGGGCTGGTTGACCTGGGTGAAGACCTCGTTGACCACCTCGCCCCTGAAGAAGCGCTTGAAGCCGGCCATGGCGTCCTTGCCGGCCTGGTAGTTGGGCGCCAGCAGGTAGACCTTCCTGAAGCCCATCTGGTTGGCCATCTCGCCGCTGCCTTCGTGGCGCTGGGTGTTGTTCCACGAGGTCGAGAAGAAGAACGGCGAACAGTCCTTGCCGGCCAGGTTGGTGGGGCCGGCGTTCGAGCCCACCAGGAACACGCCGGCGCCGGTGACCGGCCGCGCCACCGCCAGCATCACGTTGGAATACACCACGCCGGTGATGATCGGCACCTTGTCGCTCTGCACCAGCTTGCGCGCGGCCTGCACGCCGACCTCGGGCTTGAACTGGTCGTCTTCCTTGATGACCTGCACCGGCACGCCGCCGAGCTTGCCGCCGCCCTGTTCGACGGCCAGCATGAAGCCGTCGAGCTGGTCCTGTCCCAGCACCGAGCCGGGCCCGGTCAGGGTGGTCAACAGGCCGATCTTTACATCGGCCCAGGCGGCGGCGCCGGGCGCCAGGGCGACGGCCGCGGCGGCGGCCAGCAGATGGATGCGTTTCATGGTGAATCCCCTTGCGTTGCCGTGTCTCACGGTCATGGTTGGCGGGCGGCTCAGCGATCCAGCCCGAAGAACGTCTGCGTGTTGGCCGACAGGATCTTGTGCCGCACCGCGGGCAGCAGGTCGGAATTCGACACCAGCCGGCCGACCTCCTGCTCGCCCAGCGGATACGGATAGTCGGAACCGAGCAGCACGCGGTCCTCGCCCATCACGTCGATCAACAGCCGCAGCGAGCGCGGATCGAACACGGCGCTGTCGACGTAGAAGCGGTCGGTGTACGACGAGGGCGGCTGCGGACAGTCCTGGCGCACGATGTCGCGGTGGCGCCAGGCGTTGTCCACGCGTCCCAGCAGGAAGGCGAAGCTGCCGCCGCCGTGGGCGAAGCACAGCTTCAGGCTGCGCGGAATGCGCTCGAACGCGCCGGACAGGATCAGCGACAGGATGCCCAACTGGGTTTCGGCGGGCATGGCGACCAGCCACGGCAGCATCCAGCGCTTCATGCGGCCGTCGGTCATCATGTCCCAGGGGTGCACCAGCACTGGGATGCCTTCGTCGGCGCAATGCACCAGGAACCGCACCAGCGTGTCGTCGTCCAGGTCGCGCGGGCCGACGTGGTTGCCGATCTGCACGCCCAGGTGACCGGCGGCGCGGGCGCGCGAGGCCTCGCGGCAGGCCAGGTCCAGATCCTGCAGCGGCACCTGCGCCAGCGCCTTGAGGCGGCCGGGCGCGAAGGCGCAGTGCTCCAGCGCCAGGTCGTTCATGCGCGCGGCCCAGTCGGCCGCGGCCCGCGCGGGATAGGCGTAGCCGAACATCACCGGCGTGGCGCACAGGATCTGCAGGTCGACGCCGTGGCGGTCCATCTGTTCGATGCGAAGGGCCGGGTCCCACAACGTGGCGTCGACCGGGCGGAAGGGGCGGTCGCCGGCCATGATCTGGCCGGTCGAGCCATCGCCGTCGCGCCGCAGCCAGGGCGCGGCCACCGGATCCAGCGCCGCCGCTTCCTGCCGCGTGATGGGCGGGAAGAAGTGCGCGTGCATATCGATTTTCAGGGTCATAAAGAGGGCGGATGACAGGTTGGGGGCGTCAGGCGGGCGACGGCTGCGCGGCGGGGGCCTGCGCCTTGCCGGGGTGGAGCGCGCCGCAGCCGGGGCAAGTGCGCTTTTCCTCGCTGGAATAGAAGGCCTGGAACAGCGGCGGCAGGTCGGTCACGATGCTTTTGAGCTGCACCTCGACGCGGTGCACCAGGTGGCCGCAATGCGGGCAATACCATTCGAAGCCGTCCAGCAGCCCCTGTGGGCGCTGGCGCTCGATCACCAGACAGGCGCTGCCGGTCTCGGGGCGCTGCGGCGAATGGCGCACGTGCGGCGGCAACAGGAAGATGTCGCCTTCCTTCAGGTCGACCCGTTCGGGCTTGCCGTCGATCCACAGCGACAGCCAGGCGTTGCCGCGCACCTGGTAGAAGAACTCTTCCAGCGGATCGTCGTGGTAGTCGGTGCGCAGGTTGGGGCCGCCGACCACGGTGACGATGAAATCGGCGTCCTGCCAGATCTGCTGGTTGCCCACCGGCGGTTGCAGCAGGTGGGCATGGTCCTGGATCCAACGCTGAAAATTCAGGGGCGGGCCATAGGCGGGCATGACGGTCTCCGGGAGGCGCTTGCGGACTTCGCTGAAGGCAAGTCTAGGCGGGGGAAGGGGCCGCGGCACAATAGAAATTGCGCGGTTGGATATGCGGGGTATCTATCGCGGGGTTTCCCTGAACGGGATATCCCGGATGCGGTGGCCGGCGCTCAGGCGCCGGCGGGGCGCTGCGCCGCGATCTGCTTCAGGTACTCGACCAGCCGCAGGCAGGCCGGCGTCAACGGCCGGTCGGCGCGGATCGAATAGCCGACGTCGCCAAACGCGCCGAAGGCGTCGGTGGGCAGGCGCGTCAGCACGCCCATGGCCAGGAACTGGGCCGCGGCGTCGTAGGGCATCAGCGCCAGCGCGTCGCTGTGCATCAGGATGCCGATATTGGTCAGCAGCGACAGCGATTCGACGTGGCGCGTGGGCAGCCGCACGCCGGCATCGAAGAAGCTGCGCTCGATCGAGGCGCGCAGCGGCGAGGTGGGCGCGGGCAGGATCCAGATGTGGTCGGCCAGCTCGGCCAGCGTCACGCGCGCCGCGCCCGCCAGCGGATGGCGCGCGCCGGCCACCAGGCACAGGTCCTCGCGGTAGAGCTTGTGGTGGTCGACGGCGACGCCCGAGATCGACGCCATGTCGGCGCCCGGCAGGCGGCCTACCACGATGTCGACGTCGCCGGTGGCCAGCGCCGGCAGCAACTGCGCCGACGGCCCCTCGCGCACCGTGACCTGGATGCCGGGGTGCTCGGTCATCAGCCGCGCGATGGCCTCGGGCAGCAGCTTGGCCGAGGCCGCGATCAGCGTGCCCACCACCACGTGGCCGCTGGCGCCGCCCAGCACCGCGTCGATGTCGTCGGCCATGTAGCGGATCTCGGCCATCATGGCGTGCACGCGGCGCCCCAGCACCAGCGCCAGCTCGGTCGGCGTGACGCCGCGGTTGGAGCGCTCGAACAGCGTCGCGCCGAAGAATGCTTCCAGGTCGTGGATGGCCTTGGTGACGGTGGGCTGGGTCAGGTGCATGTCGCTGGCGGCGCGCGACAGCGAGCGGCGCGCCAGCACGCGCTCGAAGATCTGCAACTGGTGCAGCTTGAGTTTGTGGCTGAGCGCGTTGGGCGTGATGCGGAAGTTCGACATGCGCGCGGCCGTCCCGGCGGGGCGGCGATCCTGTTCCGAAGGCGAAGCCGCAAGGCGGTCAGGCGCCATGGCCGCGCGCGCCGCTCAGCGCGCCTGCGGCTTGTAGGCCACCGCCTTGATCTCAATCAGCAATTGCGGGTGCGGCAACTGATGCACCGCCACGGTGGTGCGTGCCGGCCCATCGGCGTCGAAGAACTCGCCGTAGACCTGATTGTAGCCACCGAAGTCGTTCATGTTGACCAGGAAAGTACTGATCTCGACCACGTCCGCCAGGCCCGCGCCGGCGCTGGCCAGGATGTCGCGGATGTTCTCGATCACCGCGCGCGTCTGCGCGCGGATGTCGAGCGTGGTGGTGCCCATGGCGTCGACCTCGGCGCCGGCGATGCGGTTGTCGGGCAGGCGCGAGCTGGTGCCGGAGACGAACAGGAAGTCGCCGGCGCGCTTGATGTGGGGATACTTGCCGCGCGGCGTGGCCTTGCCGGCGACGACGGTGGCGCGGGTGGAAGATGAGGTCATGGCGGTGTCCTTGGAGGCGCTGTGGCTCACAGCTTGATGCAGACGTTGGTGGGCTCGGTATAGAAATGCAGCGAATGGCGGCCGCCCTCGCGGCCGATGCCCGACAGGCCGCTGCCGCCGAACGGCGTGCGCAGGTCGCGCAGGAACCAGCAGTTGACCCAGGCCAGCCCCACCTTCATGGCCTGCGCGACGCGGTGGCCGCGGGTCAAATCCTGCGTCCAGACGGCGGCGGCCAGGCCGTAGCGGGTGTCGTTGGCCAGGCGGACGGCCTCTTCCTCGGTGTCGAACGGCGCCACGTGGCAGACCGGGCCGAACACTTCCTCTTTTATGCAGCGCGCGCTCTCGGGCAGGCCGGTCCAGACGGTCGGCTGCACGTAGGCGCCGGCGTCGCGCGCATCGCCGAACACCGGGATGCCGCCGCCGGTGACGACCGTCGCGCCTTCCTCGCGCGCCAGGGCGAAATACGACAGCACCTTTTCCCGGTGTTCGCGCGACACCAGCGGCCCCATGCCGGTGTCCGCGTCATTGGGCCAGCCGATGCGCAGCGCCCGCGCGCGCTCGGCCAGCGCGGCGACGAAGCGTTCGTAGATCGGGCGCTGCACGTACACGCGTTCGGTGCACAGGCAGACCTGGCCGCAGTTGGCGAACACCGAGCGCGCGGTGCCGTCGACCGCCGCCTCGAAGTCGGCGTCGGCGAACACCAGCGCCGCGTTCTTGCCACCCAGCTCGAACGACACCGGCTTCACGCCCGGCGCCACGGCGCGCATGATGGCCGCGCCGGTGGCCGATTCGCCGGTGAAGGTGATGCCGTCGATGTCCGGATGCGTGGTGATGAACTCGCCCGCCGAGCCCGGCCCGAAGCCATGCGTCAGGTTCAGCACGCCGGGCGGAAGCCCCGTATCGTGCGCGACCTCGGCCAGCAGCGTGGCGGTGGAGGGCGTGACCTCCGACGGCTTCATGATGACGGTGTTGCCGAACGCCAGCGCCGGCGCCACCTTCCAGGTCAGCAGCAGCAGCGGCAGGTTCCACGGCGAGATCACGCCGACCACGCCCAGCGGCTTGCGGTAGGCGTAGTTCAGCGCCTGGCGGCCGTCGGGCGTGTCGGTCATGTAGCTTTCCATGTCCAGCGTGCGCGCCAGTTCGGCGAAGGCGCGGAAGTTGGCGGCGCCGCGCGGAATGTCGATCTGACTGGCCCAGGAGACCGGCTTGCCGGTGTCGCCGATCTCGGCCTGCAGGAAATCGTCGAAGCGGCGGTTGATGCCGTCGGCCAGCGCCAGCAGGTAGTCGGTGCGCTGGCCCACCGGCAGCGCGGCCCAGGCGGGCAGGGCGCGGTGGGCGGCGGCGACGGCGCGGTCGACCTGCTCGCGGCTGGCTTCGTGCGCCTGGGCGATCAGCGCGCCATCCACCGGGCTGTGTTTGTCGGAGGTGGACGCGCCGTCTTCGAAGCGGCCATCGATGTAGTTGCGCAACTGGCGGATCGTCATGATCGGGATTCCGGGAAGGGCCGAGAGGGAGGCTGGCGATAATGTACGTATACGTACTATTATGAGGATATTAGGCAGCGCCCGGCGCGAAGTCAATGCAGGGTTTTGCCCCAGGAGGGCCGGCGTGGGTGGGCAGGCCGCCTGCCGCGGCGCGGGCTGGCCGCCACGCGGGACCCTCGGGGCAATGCCAGCCCCGGCCTACAATCGCCAGGCCCTCTCCATGGAACGCCCGATGACCGTTTCCCGTTCGACCTCACGTTCGGCCCCGCCCCGCGCCTTGCGCGAATTCGACCTGACCCATGTGGCCTCGCACCTGCTGCGCCGCGCCCATTTCCGGGCCGAGGCGCTGTTCGCCCAGGCGTTTCCCGACGAGGACCTGACGCCGCGCCAGAAGGCCCTGCTGATCACGGTCTACCAGAATCCGGGCGCGACCCAGAACCGGGTCGCCGAGCTGATCGCGCTGGACCGCAATTCCTTCGCCGAAATGATCGCCCGCATGAGCGCCAAGGGGTACGTGCGGCGCACGCGCTCTGCCGAGGACGGCCGCGCCTATGCGCTGGAGATCACGGACGAGGGCATGGCGCTGCTGGCGCGGGTGTTGCCGCGTGATGCGCAGGTGGAGGCGCAGGTGCTGGCGCCGATCCCTGAGGAACTGCGGCCCGTGTTCCTGCGCTGCCTGCGCCTGATGGCGGGGCTGGAATCGCCCGAGGCTCCATGAGGGAAAAGGAGCGGGAAAGGCTCGCGTCCAGCGCAGTGGGTGACGGACGCGGCGCCTGGTTCAGGGCGTGTCCGACGGCGGTGATGCCGGCGGCGCCGATGCCGGCACGGACGCCGACGATGTCGGCACGGCGGACGCTGGATCCGCATCCGAAGCCTTGGAGGCCGCGGGCGTCTTGGGCCGAGCCTCGCGCCCGAACCGCAGCGCGAACTGCCGTGTGAACACCGCGCCGAAGAAGAAGATCTGCGCCGAGTAATAGATCCACAGCAGCAGCGCGATCAACGAGCCGGCCGCGCCGTAGGCCGACACTGCCGCGCCCCGGCTCAGGTATACGCCGATCCCCCACTTGCCCACCAGGAACAGCGCCGCCGTGACGATGGCGCCGGGAATCACGTCGCGCCAGGAGAGCCGCGCGCTCGGCAGCAGCTTGAAGATCACCGCGAACAGCGCCACCACCACCGAGAACGAAAACAGGCTCGACGCCCAGTCGGCCGCCGTGGCGAAGGTCGAGGCGGTCCACAGGTCGCCGTAGTACTTGCGCGCGGCGCCCAGGGCCGCGTTCACGGTCAGCGAGACCAACAGGAACAGCGCCAGCACCAGCACCAGGCCGAACGACAGCATCCGGCTGCGCACCATGCCCTGGATGCCGCCCTTCTGGTTGCCGGACACTTCCCACAACTCGTCCAGGCTGGCCTTGAGCTCGGCGAAGGCCGTGGTGGCGCTGAAGATCAGCACGAAGATCGAAATCAGCGCCGCGATCCAGCCGCCGCCGGATTCATGGGCGCTGGCCAGCACCGTCTGGATCACTTCGGCGCCGCGCTCGCCGGTCAGGTCGCGCAGCGACGCGAACAGCTCGGACCGCACCGCGTCTTCGCCGAAGAAGGCGCCGGCCACCGCGATCACCAGGATCAGCATCGGCGCCAGCGAGAACACCATGTACAGCGCCAGCGCCGCGCCCTTGCTGGAGGCGCGGTGGGTGGACCATTGGTTGGCGGAATCCATCAACAGGCCGCCGATCTCGGACGGACGCAGGGCACGCAGGCTTTGGGGAAGGCGCATGGGTCTGGGCTCGGGCTGGGGAAACTTCATTGTAGGTACGCATGCGCGCGCGCGAAACCATGAACTTGTTGGCAAACGTTCCGGCGTCGCGGGGCGGTGGCCGCCTGCCGGGCGCGCGCGGGCAAGCCCGAGTGGAGGTCGGGGTTGAGCATGTCGCGCGCGGAAAAAAGAAAAACCCCCGGGGCGAAGGTCCGGGGGTCTTTCGGGGTACTGCATTCCCCGGCCGAAGCCGGGGAGGCCATGCAAGGGAAGCGGGACTTAGAAGTCCATGCCGCCCATGCCGCCCATGCCGCCGGGCATGGCCGGGGCAGCGGGCTTGTCTTCGGCCAGTTCCACAACGGCGGCTTCGGCGGTCAGCAGCAGGCTGGCGACGGAGGCGGCGTTCTGCAGGGCGGTGCGGGTCACCTTGGTGGGATCCAGCACGCCTTGCTCGACCAGGTCGGTGTACTCGCCGGTCGCGGCGTTGTAGCCGTAGTTGCCCTTGCCTTGCAGCACGGTGTTGACCACCACGCTGGCTTCTTCGCCGGCGTTGGTGACGATGGTGCGCAGGGGTTCTTCGACGGCACGCAGGATCAGCTTGATGCCGGCGTTCTGGTCAGGCGTGTCGCCCTTCAGGTCGGTGATGGCTTGCTTGGCGCGCAGCAGAGCCACGCCGCCGCCGGCCACAACGCCTTCTTCCACCGCAGCGCGCGTGGCGTGCAGGGCGTCTTCGACGCGAGCCTTCTTTTCCTTCATTTCGACTTCGGTGGCAGCGCCAACGCGAATCACGGCAACGCCGCCGGCCAGCTTGGCCACGCGTTCTTGCAGCTTTTCACGGTCGTAGTCGGACGTGGCTTCTTCGATCTGGATGCGGATCTGCTTGACGCGCGCCTCGATCGACTTGCTGTCGCCAGCGCCGTCGATGATCGTGGTGTTTTCCTTGCCCACTTCGATGCGCTTGGCTTGACCCAGCTCAGCCAGGGTGGCCTTTTCCAGCGACATGCCGGTTTCTTCGGAGATCACCGTGCCGCCCGTCAGGATGGCGATGTCTTCCAGCATGGCCTTGCGGCGGTCGCCGAAGCCAGGCGCCTTGACGGCGGTGGTCTTCAGGATGCCACGGATGTTGTTGACCACCAGGGTCGCCAGGGCTTCGCCCTCGACGTCTTCGGCGATGATCAGCAGCGGACGGCTCGACTTGGCGACTTGTTCCAGCACCGGCAGCAGGTCACGGATGTTGCTGATCTTCTTGTCGAAGATCAGGACGAACGGGTCTTCCAGCGCGGCGACTTGCTTTTCCGGGCTGTTGATGAAGTAGGGCGACAGGTAGCCGCGGTCGAATTGCATGCCTTCGACGACGTCCAGCTCGTTTTCCAGCGACTTGCCGTCTTCGACGGTGATGACGCCTTCCTTGCCGACCTTGTCCATCGCGTCAGCGATGATCTGGCCGATCGAGGAGTCGCTGTTGGCCGAGATCGAACCGACCTGGGCGATTTCCTTGCTGGTCGTGACCGGCTTGGATTGCTTCTTCAGTTCGGCGACGGCGGCGGCGACAGCCTTGTCGATGCCGCGCTTCAGGTCGATCGGGTTGAAACCGGCGGCAACGTACTTCAGGCCTTCCTGAACGATGGCCTGGGCCAGCACGGTGGCGGTGGTGGTGCCGTCACCGGCGTTGTCGGAGGTCTTGGAGGCGACGTCCTTGACCAACTGGGCGCCGATGTTCTCGAACTTGTCCTTCAGTTCGATTTCCTTGGCGACGGAGACGCCGTCCTTGGTCACGGTCGGGGCGCCGAACGAGCGCTCCAGCACGACGTTGCGACCCTTGGGGCCCAGGGTGGTCTTGACGGCGTTGGCGAGGACATTCACGCCACGGACGATGCGCACGCGGGCGTCGTCACCGAACAGTACTTGCTTGGCAGCCATTTGTTAGCTTCCTTCGAAAATTCGTTTTGAGGCAGGGTTTACTGGACCACGGCGAGGATTTCGTCCTCGCGGATGACGAGCAGCTCTTCGCCGCCAACCTTGACCGACTGGCCGGCGTACTTGCCGAACAGAACCTTGTCGCCAGCCTTCAGGTCGACCGGCAGGATCTTGCCGTCTTCGGTCTTCTTGCCGGGGCCGACGGCCACGACTTCACCCTGGTCGGGCTTTTCAGCGGCGCTGTCGGGGATGACGATGCCCGACGCAGTCTTGCGCTCGTTTTCGAGGCGTTTGACGATCACGCGATCGCCCAGGGGACGCAAGGCCATGAGGAACTCCTGTTACTAGAGAAGAAAGTGAATGATCGGTTGGGCCCGGGAGGATTGTTAGCACTCACCGGAGTCGAGTGCTAATTATAGGGATGATGTGGTGGGGTTCAAGGGGGAGAGCGGTGGCTGTTACATATGGGGCGGGCGGACAATGCGTCTTGTGGTGTGTCCCTTTTTTTGCGGATTGCGCTGAAGGGTCCGGGGGGCGAGAGTCTGCGCAAGAAGTTCTCTCACGCCCAAGGAGCCAATACATGCCCGCCAGCCTGCGCGCAATTCAATCGGATATCACGAAGCTTCGCGTGGACGCCATCGTCAACGCCGCGAATTCCTCATTGCTTTGGGGCGGCGAGTGTCGAATTTCGTTCGACTTGAGATTCGGTTCACTGAAGTTGGCACGTGGACGAGTGTAGATTGAGGCGGCGTGTGGATTGAAAGCCCGTTCATTGGCAGGCCGTGCCTTGCTCAATAGGTTATATATCCACTGAAGAGCGACTTGCTAGCATGTGTTGTGCTGTACGAAAGACATCATCGACATACAACTTGAGAAGATAGGATCATGACCCAGCCGCATTCAAGACGCCCACCCGCTGACGTACTGAAGACACGGTATACACCTGCGATGAAGCTTCTCTTTACGTTGGGCCTCGCAATGCTAGGGACCTACGCCCAAGCCGCCAGTTTTGATTGCAACAAGGCCGCGAGCACGACGGAAAAGTTGATCTGTAGCGATGCCGAGACCTCCGCGCTGGATGGCAAATTGCAGGGGGCCTATAAGGCAGCACTAGCCGCAACCGATGCCTATGGCAAGAAAGCGTTGGCTGAAGAACAGCGCAACTGGATTAAATACGCGCGTGGCATTTGTCAAGACAGCGCCTGCCTGCGGCAAGCATACACAAGCCGCATCGCCCTGCTGGCGCGTAATGAGAAACATATTGCCAATGGCAAGGTGTACTCGGACTGCAAGCTGCCGGGCAACCAAACCGCCAGTGGCGAATGCGTCAATGTTGTGCCGATTCGTGATCCCAACTCCCGTGTGGAATCGTTCAACCAATCGCTGGGGCAGCAGAAGCAAAACGGCCGAATCATCGGTTGTAGCCGGCTGATTGATCTGCCGGTTGGCGTCGCCGGAAGTAATCACAGTTTTGGCGGTTCCTGCGTATTGCAGGAAGGCACGCAGCGCAGGGACGTGAGGATCTGCAACGACGATATGTTCGGTCATTTCCAAGTAGAGCCGTCCACGCCGCAGGATGCCTCGGACAAGCGCCTGGTCGACTTTACTTACGCACAATGCTATGGCGGTTGATGGTAAACGTCCGGCTCTCACCGCGTAGAGGCCATCTTGGCGCTCAGGCAAGGGCTTTGCGCGGTGAGAGCCGGACGTTTACCTCACTCAGCCAGCCTCCCCATCACTTCTTCTTCTTATCCCGGTGTTCGAGGGGGACCGCGCCGGCCTGCAGGCGGCGTACCGGATCGCGCGCGACCGCGAGCTGACGCTGGCGCCGTTCGTCCATGCCATGTTCGCCACCGGCCGCTACGAGGCCAACCGCGCCGTGTTCCGCGCCCAGCCGGCCGACGACCTGGACCTGGTCGGCATCGCCCTGCACGGTCCGAAAAGGGCGGTGGACAAGGCGATCAAGGGGCGGTCGCTGCATCCTTGATGCTGTCGCTGTCGCTGTCGCTGTCGCTGTCGCTGTCGGACGCGGGACGCGCCGGCGCGCCGTCCCGGTAGGCCACCGAGACCATGGCGCCCACGACGAACGTCATCACGATGAAGAGCGTCAGATAGGCCACGATCCAATACGGCCCGCCGTCCAGGGCGTAGCCCAGGTACTCGTACAGCGCGCTGTGGGCCAGGCCGCCCGCGCTCACCAGGATGCCCAGGGCCAGCATCAGCGGCCAGCGCGGGTAGGGCATGGCGGCGCGCACGCCGCGCAAGCCGGTTGCGCCGGTCACGGCGGCGCGCGGCAGGGCGGGCGCCAGCAGCGCCAAGCCGTACAGGATCGGCAGCCAGAGCACCAGCACCACGGGCACCAGCGCCGCGAAGAACAGGCCCGAGTCCGGGCCGTTCATCAGCGCGAACAACACGTAGGGCAGGTCGCCGGTGGCGCGCGCCAGCGTCGCCACGACCACCGCCTGCAGGCCCAGCATCACCAGGTGCCAGGCTTGCGCCGTACTGCCGCCGGCATCGATCCGCGTATCGTCCGCGCGCGCGATGACCCGGTGCCAGGCGTACGTCATGCGCGAGAATGCAATCAGGTTGACCAGCGCGGACAGCAGGAACAGGCCGCCCTTAAGCCAGTACAGCGACGCGGCCAGAATGGCGAACGGCAGCGATAATAGGAACACCGCCAGCGACCACGGCGCGGCCGCCAGCATCGCGCGGCCATGGCGCCGGATGGCGCCAGCCGTTGCGTTGAAGAATGAAATCGCTCCGCGTGCGTTCGACAAGTCGTTCCTCCGTGTGCAATCGACAGGGCCTTGTTTATACCGCAGCCGGGCCCCCCGGACATCATCGTTTGCAGGCCTTTACCATAAGAGAGGAGACCCGATGGAAGTGACCTTGAGCGGCGGGATGGGGGGCGAGGTCGGCATCGCATGCCTGCCCGCCATCGTCGCGTGTCGCCCGCGGCTGAAGGCCGCTATTGTCCATAGTTCCCAAAAAGTTCAAGGCTTGGGTCAGCGCTCGCTAGGTTCGCGGATCGAGCGAGCTTGTGGCTTCATCGAGCGACAGCACTGGGGGATTACGCGGTATGGTGCGGGCCAACGTCAGGCGCTGCTTCTCGCCGCCAGAGAAGCGGTGTCCGCGTTCCCCCACCATGGTGTCATAGCCCTGGGGCAGCCTGCGTATTGCGGTATCGAGTTGCGCTACCTTGGCTGCGACCACCCGTTCCTCGTCGGTTGCCTCAGCCTCGGCGAAACGCAGGTTGTCGGCCACCGAGGCATTCAGGAGATACGGCTCCTGCGAGACCACGCCGAGCATTTCCGACAACGACTGGAAACTGAGATCACGGGCGTCGACCCCGTCATAGCGGATCGACCCGCCATCCACGTCGTACAGGCGAGCCAGTAAGTGGCCGAGAGTGCTTTTGCCTGATCCGGTCGCGCCGACGATGGCGACGTCGCTACCCGCGGGGATATCGAAACTGATATTCATGCTCCAGTTTTACTGCGGCGACCTTTTCCTTGATCTCGATCGGCGTGTCCGGATACTCGAAGATGCGGGCGAACAAGGCGCGGGTGGTGCGTACATCGCGTCCAAGCTGCAACATGGAAGACACCAACCTTCGTTCCCGAAGGCTGTGCGAACGACTCGGGATGCGCCAGGAAGGGGGCTTCCAGGAGTTCATATCTTTCAGAGGGAGCGCATGGTCGAGGAACCGATGCTTCAACGCGCCTACTACGTGCAGGGCAACCAGCCCGAGCAATGTGTAGGCCAGCGTCTTGTGCAACCATTGGAAGACGGTAAATCACTTGTCGTTCTTTGGCAGGAGCTCCGGCGGCTTCGCGCCAGCTTGAGATGCCCTCGCCGAGAAAGCTGATCAATCCGTACCAGGTATCACCTGTCGCGGGTAGACGAGGGAATCGGCCGGGACTGGTACTACGGGACGATCATTTTCCAGGTTGACCGAGCGGACGAGGCCACGCTGCAGGCGCTCAAGGCGGCGCTGCCCGGGAGATGATAGATGCCCCGTGCCCTTGATCGAACAAGGTCCAAGCTACTGCAAGCCATTCCAACGCGCGACGGCGGGCTCCGCCGCCGCCCACTTCCACAGGTCT
Source organism: Achromobacter sp. EB05 (assembly GCF_044232075.1). Lineage (NCBI taxonomy): Bacteria > Pseudomonadati > Pseudomonadota > Betaproteobacteria > Burkholderiales > Alcaligenaceae > Achromobacter > Achromobacter sp. EB05. The sequence continues at coordinate 5,384,779 of NZ_CP155917.1, read as the reverse complement.
CCCTGGCGGCAAATTGTCGCAAGATAAGGTCCCGTGTTTTTCTGGTCTTGAGTCACCGTGAAAAAGATCTCGCGGCAGGACGCGAGCGGCGTCGGCATTTCCCGGATGACGCCCATTTCGCCGCGTTCGTTGCCATAGGGAATCGTGTGACGGATTTCCCACTGTCGAATCTGGCCGACCTTCATTTCGCCGGCCTGCCTCGCCATGGTGTCTTGTTGATCGCTCTTCCATTCGCGCATCACATCCTTCACCGTCGCGTCAGTGACCGCCTGTATCGTCACCCCCACCGCGTAGCCCACGGCCGGATTGGCGGTCAATGCGCCGCTGCCGATTCCCGCCACGGCGCCAGCCGCGCCGCCGAGCGAGGCGCAGCCCGATACGAGCAGCAATAGCGAGAGGGGCCCGGCGACGCGGCAAAAGCTCATTGCAGCGCGCCCCAGCGAGGTGTAGCCGGCTCCGCGACCGCCCAGCGCCAAGCGCTTCCATCGTTGCAGATCATGCTGGTGTAGAACTGGCTTGGCGCGCTAGGCGCCGGCTGGCCATTGGCGCTATTGCTTGCCTCGGGGGCAGAGGAGGCGAGCGGAGGCGGAGCGATTGAGAACACAATCTCTTTGCAACTGAATCCATCCCCTCCGACGATTCGGCTGACGGCGACCTTTCCCTGCTCGTCGCCTTCAATGGGGAGCGTGTGCCGGACCCGCCAGTCGGCGACCTCGTCCACATGCAAGGGGCCCGCGACCTGGGCGATGGCGTTCTGTTCCTCTTCGTGGACGGCGCGTTCCAAGTATTGCAGCCCGGCCTGCGCGATGCTCTGCACGCCCAGGCCGATGCCCGTGGCGACCGACGCATTGCGCGTGACTTTGTTGGCCAGCGTGGTCCCGGCGATGCCCGCCGCAGCGCCCGTTCCCTGGCTCAAAAACGAAGTGCACCCTGACAAAAGAACACATAGAAAACAACTGTACGAAAGCGGGCGAAAAATCATGCTGAGGCGGTTGGATATTGAAAGTGGATGCGGTGCGGTCCACTAGACCATCCCATAGAGCCGTAGAATGCTGACCGCCACCACTGCGGCTACGGCGATGATCATGAGTTCGAAGATAACCTTCAAGAGCGACTCCGTTGCAGTTCTTCCCCGCTCATCAGGGCGAACAGAGGCTCGCGCTGAAGTGAGCGTTTTGGGGAGGGGGGCCTGGCTATGCCCGTGCCAGGCGATTCTCGTTCCATCAGCCGCCAGTGCGCGCAGGCGCGGGATTCTGTCCCAGCGCGTTGTAGGCGTGATATCTGGCGATGCCGGCGTATTCCTGCAAGGCGAAGTCAGCGACGGCAAAGTTGTACGAGAGCGGAAGCACAGACCAGCGCGCGTTCAGGTAGTCCGCGCGGACAGGCGTCGCGGGGACGCCAAAGTGAGCGAAGTACAGCATGCTGCGTTTGAGATGGATTCCCGACGAAACCAGCACCACGCGGTCGGCGCCGAAGCGCTGCAGGACTTCGCTGGTGAGTCGGGCGTTCTCCCACGTGTTCCTGCTTTCCGATTCGAGCACGATATCGGCTTCGGCAACACCAAGCTTCAGGAGAGCGTTCGAATAGACGGCAGCTTCCGGCGCGCCGGTGTGGGCCGCGTCGCCGCCGCTCACGATCACTTCGCACTTTTCACCGGTCTTCCTGCAATCGTCGTAGCGTTCCACCGCCGCGACGATCCGCGCGTATGAGAAGGCGCCTGGCTCGACCGTGTCCGTCAGCCTTTCCGTGCCTGCTCCCAGCAGGACGATTGCATTGTGTTTTCCCCACTCGATCGGCCGTGCGGTGGCGTAGGCGGACTGCAGGCTCCCCAAGAGCCATGCGGGAATGGGACCGCATCCCAGCATCAGAAACAGGGTGGCTACGACCACGTAAGCCAGTGCGCTCACACGGCGAAACTTGAGCGCGGAACAAAACATTCCCAGCAGCAAAATCGAGACAAGTACAGTGAGTGTCATTCAAGCAATCTCCAGCGAGTGCCCTTCGCTTTCGCGTCCGATGGCACACAGACGTGTTTTCGTGAAACCTGCTCGGGATGTTAGGCGGAGCGTAGGAGCGCGTCGTTCAGATTTATCTGAGCATGCGAGTCAGGCGGGGAGGGCGGTCTTCACGTGCCAGACCCCCAGGAGGAAGCGACGAGAACCTTATATCCGCGGCGCTCTTGAGGGTCTGAGAAATATCTGAGCGATCGCCCTCTTCATTGTCCCGTGGGGGAGGCGTGCGCTGGCGAGTCCGCTCCGCGCCATTTCCGCGTTGCGTCAGTTGCGTCCGGCCATCACGCCGCCATCCACGTCCCAGATGGCGCCGGTAACCCAGGCCGCCTGGTCCGACAGCAAGAAAGCAATCACCTCGGCAACATCTTCCGGCGTGCCGACGCGCCCGATAGGATGAAAGCTGTTGAAGCCTTGCAGGGCGTCGTGGACCTGCGCCTTCGGAATGAAGCCCTCATAGATCGGCGTTTGCACTACCGCGGGCGACACCGCATTGACGCGGATGTTCTTGGGCGCCAGCTCCATCGCCAGATGCTGCGTCAGCGAATGAAGGCCCGCCTTTGCCATTGAGTAAGCGGAAGATGGCGTGGCCGCAATCGCCTGCTTGGCCCACATCGAGCCGATATTGACGATGGCGCCGGGACGTCCCTCGGCGACGAGGTTTGCGGCCACCTTCTGCGTGATGAAGTAGAACGCTTTGTTCAACGCCATATATCGATCGTAGTCGGCGGACGTGTGTTCGAGGAACGGCTTCGGTGAGAACACCCCGGCGGCATTGACCAGCAGGTCGATGTCCGAGTGCTGCTCGTCGAGGAGGGCGAGCAGTCTGGTCAGGCCTTCGTGGGTGGACATATCGGCTGAAACGGCGGTGACCGGGCCAAGGGGCGCGAGCAGTCGACGGGCCTCTTCGGCCTTGCCCGGGCGCTGTCCGACGATTACGGCATTGCCACCGAGCGACATCACCTTCCGGGCAGCTTCCAGGCCGATGCCGCTGGTGCCGCCAACGACCAATAGTTTCTTTCCATTGAATTGCGTGTTCATGTGAGCTCTCTTTGATGGCCCAAAGCCGGGCCGGGTGAGGAAAATTCAAGCAAATTGCTTGATTCAGACCCAATTCTTCTCCTATCATCGCGCCGCGACAAATGAGATAAAGTGCTTGGACGACAAAGAAAAACTTTATCCAAATGAAGTCGCCAGTCCATCTAAATGCCCTCCGCGCGTTCGAGGCCAGTGCGCGTCACCAGAGTTTTTCCGCCGCGGCGGCCGAATTGAATGTGACGCCCGCGGCCGTTGGTCAACTGGTCCGAACGCTGGAAGCATGGCTGCGCATACCGTTGTTTCGGCGCAGGCCCAGCGGAGGCGCGAGGCTTGTTCTCACCGAGGCGGCGCAACGCGCATTGCCTGACATCCGGGCGGGTCTGGACCGGATGAGCATTGGGCTCGAAAAACTAAAGGAAGGATCCGCCAGCGGCGTGCTGACCGTCGCTGTGAGTCCCGCTTTCGCCGCCAAGTGGCTGCTGCCGAGAATTGACGGCTTTCAACGCGCCTGGCCCGATACCGATGTGCGACTCGACACCAATCTGAAACCGGTGGACTTCGTCGCGCAGGATATCGATATCGGGGTGCGTTACGGAACCGGGCAGTGGCCGCGTTTGTCGGCGCAGAAGCTGTTGGACGAGGAAATCTATCCCGTCTGTTCGCCCGGGCTGCTGCGCCAGCGAGGCGGATTTGAACGGCCTGCCGCGTTGTCCACAGAGACGCTGATCCACGATCTCTCGATGGATGGGCACGCAGAGTTTCCCACATGGAAAACCTGGTTGCGAAAGGCCGGTGTGTCCGGCGTCGGTGCCCTGCGGGGTATGAAAATCAACAACTCAGCAGCGGTATTGCAAGCTGCGGCGGAAGGCCATGGAATTGCACTGGCCCGCAGCGTGATGGCCAGGGACGATCTGGCCGCGGGCAGGCTGGTGCGGCTTTTTCCGGAGGTCACCTTGGCCTCACCGCTCGCGTACTACGTGGTCTATCGTCCGGAATATGCAAGCTTGCCAAAGTTGGTCGCGTTCCGGGATTGGTTGCTGAGCGAGGCCAACCTTTAGGTCGCCCTGGCAATGGGCCTGGCGTCATGACGAGGATCCGCCCGGACGCGCCGTTGCTTCAAGGACGTGGCCAGCTAGTGCGCGATCTGTCGAGTGGGCAGGTTCTCGCGAATCAGGGAGCAATGCACCGGGATGACGTGGCCAGTCAGTTCGCCTAGCAGGCCGTCCGCGAAATCGCAGGCCAGGAGGTTGTCAGGTCCGTGCCGACGTGTCGAGTAGACGTTCACGTTCGCATAGACCCCATTCTTCAGCATCTTCAACTTCCATGCTTTCCAGGGAGGAGGCGAGATCCGCGTTGTCGGATGTGACCGCGGCATTTCGATGACCGCCTGCCCCAGGTCTATTGCACCAATTTCGTTGGCGTATTCAGTGTCCTGCCGGGTAGGCCAACCGTACCAATCGGCGGAGACCATGACGTCCTCCCCTTGTTCGGCCAAGGCCCTTTGAGCTGCTGGGGACAGGGTCACTTGAAGATGTATGGGCATCTCGCCGGGCATCTTGGGTGACGCGAAAGAGCCATCGCTGCGGGTGAATGGAACGACGCCCAGGAAAAAGGCGAGGGCGACCAGCGCGCCGCTGATTAGCTTTCGAGAATTCCTGTGTGCGTTTGGCCCAGCAATATGCATATGTCAACAGTATGGGAACCGAGATACGGCGGATCGCCCGGTGTGACGAGGTTGCCGAGCCTTGTCAGGGGCAGTTCGCTAACCACCGTGATTGCCATGCTTCAAAATTAGCAAGCCGCCCGCAACGCATGCATCAGAAAAATCTGAGGCCGGTGGCTTGCTCGCTCATGATGAAAGTGCGCCGGAAAAGAAATTTGCAGATTTCACATGGCTAACAGGATGGCACCGACATTTCTCGGACCGCGTGGATCACCCCATGACTTCGTTCGCTTTTGCCATACGCTCATTGCTGAATCCTAAAAAAGGACATAGCGCAGATGAAGCAATGCATGTTGAGAATCAGCCTGGCAGCAGTTGTGACGCTGGGTGTGGGCGCTGCCCATGCGGGCGTATGCGACGGCTTGAGTGTGAAAGGAAAGCACGAGCGGGCGCGATATGCCCCTTTGGTGGCGACGGCCATCGGTGGTGGCGTGCAGGCCTCCAAGGTCGAAGTCCAGCGGCTGCTGCGCGAGCAGGAGTGGAGCGCGGCTTTTGTGCGCATGCCGGGTCACGAAGACGGCGTATTCTTTTTCCAGTCCGTGGGAGGGGCGCCTCGGTTCAGGCAAGTCTGGGGCGGGCGGCCGGAACCCTGGGAGAGCCCATTCGCAATGAAGTGGGCGGAGAACCTGGGAGTGCCCGCGGGATTGGCTCAGTGCTTCGCGACCATCGTGGCGGGGGGCTGACGATCGCCTTCGGGAGCGTGGTTGGCGAAGGAAGCCAAAAAAAAGAGCAGCACTGAAGGCTGCCCGGAAAACCTCATGTTGAGGGTGTAAGTCCAGCGGGGGTGGGGAGGGACCAGCAGCCCCACTGGGAGGTTACTGCTTCGTTGCTCCTGTCTTGGATGGCGGGATGCCGACAGAGGACGCGGGCGACGAAGGGACGGCCCGATCTGAAAAGTGCAGTTCGTATCGCTCACCGCGATCCGTGTACAGGAGCACGTTGAGCGGTGCCGCGTGTTCGCCCGTTCCCCGCAGGACGATGATGCGATCGCGCCATGCGCCCACGCCGACCTTCCATTCAGTGCTCGCGCCCGCTTCGACTTCCTGAACTCTCTCGTTGGGGGTGCTCAGGCAGAAGTCCCTGACTTGTCCTGCTTCGATCATCGCGCTCATGCCATCGGTGATCTTTTCGCAACCGGTCGCGCCCGCGGGGGCCGCCAGCATGCAGATGATGACGCTCGCTGTTGTCTTGATGAATTTGGCTTTCATGGAGGCTCCTGCCCTGGAATTGTCTAGGGCGGCAGGATAGCGGGAGGAATGCCCATGGTTCATGAGACTTTTCTTAGTGATCTCGCCTTCCGGGGACATGAGGCCCTTCATGCGAGATCATCGTTAAGGGCGCGAAAGCTGCCTGGCCGTGAGGTGAAGCGTTCCTCCAAAGAGATGGGTTCATACCCAGCGCACCGGCTGCAGATGATCTGATTTGCGTCGGGGCCTATCCTTACCTCGAAGTCATAAGCCAGCCAGGAGCATCGTGTACAGCGGAAGTAGAGCGTTCTGTCCCTGCTGGTCCGTGCCTCGCCACCTGCCCAAAAGAATTGCGGGTCTTCCTTCATGTTCCATTTCCTCTGTGACGTGATGTCGAAGACGTGGCGGAAGCGCCGCAGCGGCGAGCGCTTCCACAAGGGGGGCGAGCGGCCTTGAGCGGCGGTTCCAATACAACCGCGGGGGCGGCGTCGTCAACATAGTCGGCCTGACGGGGAGGGCGCTGGAACGCATGAAAATCATTGGGCCCACTGTGTTGATAAATTTCCTGCAGGCGGTGCTTGATGGCATCGTCCACCATGCGCTGATTGATATTCGCGGTGGCTAGCGCGGGGAATCCGCACGCAACGAGGAGTAGTCCCACAACCGCGGGACGCATGACTTTATCCGCCATTGGTGATCTCTTCAGAAGTACATCGAGTGGGTAGGAGCGTGCCCGACCGCTTGAGGCGAGGATGGCAGCGCGACGACGTTGACGGAATGCCGCTACGAAGAAATTTAGCAGCGGCTCCGCCGCCTGGGGTTGAGAAAAATCTGACCAGCCATGGGGATCAGTTGCCGGAAAATACCGCGTGCCGTAACAGACGTCTTCGTTTTTCCATTGATCATGTCTACCTCATCCCTTCCCCTTCGGCGTTCCACAGAAGAGTGCGCCGAGATCGTCCTTGACTTGCTCGCACGCAATCGGATGCTAAGTCGCAAGGAAATCCTGCAAATGGCGGATCTGACTTCCTCGGAAATTGATAGCGCGTTGAGTCGCCTTCGAAACGCCGGGGCGATCCGGCGTAGCGCCATGAGCAAGAACATCCGCTCCGGCGTGGTTTACGAGCGTACGGGGGTCGCGCTGAGTCGCAGGCGGTGTACGAGTAAGAATCAGGGCTCAACGTGCGTGCCGGAAGCGGCGCGCCCCGGCGGCTGTTTTTCAGGCTTGCTGGAGGCTTGGAATATTCGTGTCCCCAGCGCAAAATTTGGCGTGCTTTCCGTGATGCGTGATGGTTTCTCCCGGGAAGAACGTCAGGACCTCAGGAATATTGCCGAAAGAAAGGCGCGCAAGCGAGGAGCAGAAACGGGACCCATGGTCGTCGATCTTCAGTTTTCCCCGTAGACAGGCGGCTCGCTGAGCCGGCTTTCTGGGGGGGCTGTTGCCGGGATTGTCTACGGATTGATGTCGATCACCCGCGGCACGGAGAATCTGCAGCCATGCTCTTCGCAGACAGGGCCGATGCCGATTTCGTGATGATCGAAAAACACGCCTTGGTGACTCACCGCCAAGGCGCCGTAGCGCTGGGTCTTCACCGCTGCTACGATCTTCGGAGAGATGACTTTCTCATAGTGCGCCACGAAATCCCCACGATTTTTCAGTATCAGAATGTGGTCATCGACCGTGACGTTCAAGGGATACTGAACCAGGTTAGCCACCTCTTGCTCATCATGATTGACCACCGCAGCCTGCAGGCGCCTGAACAATATTTGGTACGCCTCATGACTTTTGGGACCTAGCCAGTTATCGATGGCTACGCTAGTGCTTTCCTTCGCGATGGCCGGCGCCGAAAGTATCGCGAGGCCGGCGAATGCGACTAGACCGCGCTTCATGAGAGACATTCCTGTGAGTTCCTATAAGGGTCGAGGCCGGGATTGGCCGCGCCAATGGGAAGATCAGGATAGAGACAACACTCGGGTTTTCGGCTCAGAGATATCTGAGTGAACGCTCTGGCTAGTGTTGCTTTGCGGCATGCGCGGCCTCGTCAATGGCGATTTCGACGTCGTTGAGAAGCTCGAAAATCGCCGGCGTCCATTCGTCGAGCTTCCCGTTGGCAATCGCCCGCTCAATGCGCTCGCCTTCACCCAGGCAATCCCAATCTCCCAGCGTGCTGAGAGCGCCCAATATGCGGTGAAGGCTGGGTGCCCAGTGGTGCGAAACGATGGTGGATAGTTCTTGTCGCAGCGTCTCGAGTTCGCTGCGTAGAAGCGCGGAGGAGTCAGCCAGCATCTGGCTGGCGGCCTGCAATGTGCCGAATGTCGTGCACAGGGACTGCATGTCGATGCCTCGATGCCGTTCGACTTCTGCCGTTCTCGAATTTGCACGCAGCGGGGGGGGGATCCATTGCGGAATGAAGCGGGCCAGTGTCTCGCGCAACACGTCGAGTCGCACGGGTTTGCGCAGGTAGGCGTTAATGCCCGCGCGACGCCATGCTTCCTGGTCGGGTTGGAGGGCCGCCGACAAGATAACGATAGGCAACCTTCTCGATGCGCCTAGAGCCCGCTCCCGTGCGCGCCACGTCTTTGCAAGTTCGCCTCCGTCCTGGACGGGCAGTTGCCAGTCGGTAAGGAGCAGATCGTAGCGTTCCTGCCCCAGGGCCTCCAGCGCCGCGGCGCCGTCAACCACCGCGACGCTCTGGCAGCCCAGGGCGTCCAATTGTCTGGCGAGCATTTGACGATTGATGTGGTGGTCTTCCGCGATGAGAATGCGCGGGCGCGAGATGGGTTCGTCGGGAGCTCTGTGTTCGCGTCGGCCCGTGAGCGCCTCTGGCTGAGGCGCCGCGAGTATTGGTCGTTCGATCGTGGCCTCCGGGCCTTGAGGGGAAGCGCTGCTGGCGCTGAAATCGCACTGGAAGCGCGCCTGCGTGCCTTTGCCCAGCTCACTTTTCAATGTGAGTGTGCCACCCATGAGTTTGACCAGTTTCTGCGACACCGCCAGACCCAGTCCCGTTCCTCCGTACTTTCTGGCGGTGGACCTGTCGGCCTGCTTGAATGGCTGAGTCAGATTCTTGAGCGCCTCGGGCGCCACTCCCGTGCCCGAATCACTGACAATGAACTCCAGTCGCTGCCTGCCTTTCGTGTCGGAAAGCAGATTCACCCTAACGCGGATCTCGCCCTTGTGGGTGAATTTCGCGGCATTACCGACGAGATTGACCAGGACCTGGCGAAGCCTCACGGGATCGCCCAGGACAGCCGGAGCGATACGTTCATCCACATGATGCGAAACCAGCACCCCTCGACGCCGGGCCGGCTCGCCCATCAATAGCATGACGTTCGCCACCAACGAGCGCAAGTTCACGGGTATCCGTTCCAGCTCCATCTGGTCGGCATCAACCTTTGTGTAGTCGAGTACCGTGTCCAGGATCTTGAGCAGGGAGTGGGCGGACTCGTCGATCACGGCGACCATTTCTCGCTGCTCCGAGCGCATTCCGGTACGGCCAAGCAGTTCCAGCATGCCAATGACCCCCGAGAGCGGGGTGCGGATCTCGTGGCTCATGACGGCTAGGAAGGTGGACCGCGCCTGTGCTTGGGACTGCGCCAGATCCCGCGCGGTCTCCAGCTGTGCTTCGACTTCGATCCGCCTGCGTATCTCTTTGCGCAGGCGCCAGTACCCCGCCGCGAAGCCGGAACCGATGGCAAGAATGATCGCCATCGCGGGGAGAATCTCGGTCCAAAAGACGGATTCGGGTATGCCGTAGGTATATTTTGGGGCGAGCCAGGTGCTGGCTACACGCTGTTCGCGACCAGAGGGGAGATTGGAGAGGATCCTGTTGACCAAGGGGACAAGAGGCTCAAGCCGCGTCGATATGCCGATGGAAATGCCTTTTCGAGCGCCGACCGGCGCGGCAATTCTCACTTCCCCGACATAATTGCTTTGAATCTGCGGGTCGAGCAGGAAAAGATCTCCGATATACGCGCGAGCCTCGCCATCGCGTACGTGTTCCAGTCCCTTTTCAATGCGGGTCTCGGATGTTGTGGAGACGCCGAAGTGCTGCAGCTTGGTCAGAAGTGCCGGTGGCGCCGAGGCGTCCAGGTATACCGCTGCGCCATGCAAGTCCCGTAGGTCGGAAACGCTGTCTGAGTAGCCTGTGACGATGACCAGCGGTGCTTCCGCATACGCCTGCGTGTTCAACGCAGGAAATTCCTGTGAATGGTCTTGCGAAACCGCTATGAGATCGATGGCGCCAGACCGGAGCAAGGCCTGCGCGCCTTCGTACGATTCCGTGGGGACAAAGTCGAAATGCAGCCCCAGGCCCTGCGCGACAATTTCGAGGAAGTCGGCAGCGATGCCGCTGGGTTGCCCGTAATGATTGAAAAATCCATATGGAAATTCACGCATAGGGAAACCAACCCGTAGCGTAGGCAACGTGGAAAGCCAGCGGGCTTCTTCGGGGGATAAAGCGACCTTTATCCTTGCTGTGGGCTCGATCGCGGTGCTCCAGGCGTGTGATACCGCTTCCTGTTGTTCGGGGGACAGCGAGCGCAGCGCAGCGTCGAGCGCGTCACGCAACGGTTCCCTCCCCGGTCCGAGCCCGAACGTCAGATTTCGCCCGGCGGTGTTGATGCTGCCAATGATGTGCAACTGCCGGAAAGCAGGATCCTCCATTAATGCTCGAACCGTTCTGGGCGATCCGACAAAGGCATCGGCCGTGCCGTCCCGGACTTGCTCCAACGCCGTGGCCACATTGTCGTAGGCCTTGATGGAAATGTTCTTGTAGCGCGCCGACAGAGCTTCCACCAACGGCGAGCGGTCTTCCACCGCCAAGTTCAATCCGTGTAAATCCGCGGTGTCCAATACTCCCGAACCGCGCCGCGATACGACGATCGGCATGGCCTTGAAGTAGGGGCGGGTGTATGACATGCAACTCTGTTGCGCCGTCGTTTCCGACATGGCTTGGGTCATTACCAGATCCACTTGACCCGTGCACACCGCCAGATAGAGATCATGCCAGGTCGGATACGGCTTGATCCGGTAGTTGACGCCAAGGATCTTGGTCAACATATCCAGATAGTCGACGCTCAAGCCATGGAGCTGGCCCTGGCGCCAGGTTTCATAGAAGTCTCTTCCTTGCGCAGTCGTTCCGACTACAATGTCGCCATGTGCGCGCAGCCACTCTTGCTGCGCGCTCGGGCCTATTTCAGCGTGAGTCTGGTTTGTGGCGCCGACCATCATCAGCAGTGCGATAACCAGCCCACGAGCATACTTGCTCACTGAGATGCGGCCAGTAATCTGAAGGGGGCAAAACATCATGATTCGTATCGTCCTGGCTGACGACCATCCGGTCGTTCTTCTTGGCATCAAAGCTGTTTTTGCTCAAACGCTGGGAATGGAACCCGTCGGCGAGGCGACATCCGTCGACGCCTTGTTTTCGTTGCTGGCCCGACAATCGTGCGATGTGCTCATCACCGATTACTCCATGCCAGGCGGCGCGCGACCCGACGGACTGAGCATGATCTCGGAACTGCATGAGCAGTATCCCGATATGAAAATTGTTGTTCTCACCCGGATCACAAGTCTGGCGATGATCGATCCCATTTTCAAGGCTGGCGCGTTGGCCGTGATCGAAAAAGGGGCTGCGATGAAAGAGGTTCTGGCTGCGGTGCATACGGTGGCGCTAGGCCGGCCCTACTTGTCGGAACGGTTGCGCAGCGGCTCGCGCCAGCCCACGAGTACCGCGGCGATTTCAGCCAATTCACGCCTGTCCCCAAAAGAAATCGAGGTAATTCGTCTCTTTGCCTCTGGTCATTCCAATAACGAGATCGCATTTCTGCTGCAGGTCAGCCCCAAGACCTCGAGCCGCCAGAAGCGGGACGCCATGAAAAAGCTGGCGGCGCGTACGGACGCCGAACTGATCTGGCACGCGAAGGAAATGGGGCTGGTCTAAAAGGATCTTCCCGGCCGGCGGCTCATGGAGCAAGCTCATGTCACGCCGTCTGGCCGTGACGATCATCATGATGTAAACCCGATGGCCTGCGTGGTCGGGCGCCAGTCTTGTCTCCCCGGGCGTCTCGCCATGATACGACCCAAATGCCTTCGAAATTTTGCCGAATTGGTGCATTGGTTGCCGGTGAGGAGGGCTTGGAATAATAGAAGCAGTTTCTCGATAACCAAGCAGGTTTTCAATAATCCTGCCCTCCATCTCACGCTATATTTTTAGCACCGGCAGAGATAGGCGTTCATCTAAAAAAGCACAGCTAAACGCCAGTATTTTCAGCGCACTTGGAACGAGTCGGCGGCGAAGCCGCGGCATTGTCGAAGTTGGATATGCCGTGAGATGCCTCGCACGCGGAACGCTGCGTTCCGACATTGAAAATTTTGGGGAAAGCCGGATGCATGGTCGTGATCTTCATTTCTCGCCCGAGTGGGCGCCTGCTGCAAGAGCTGTTCGCGACAGGCAAGCTCGCTGGCGGGACGACCGGCCGGCTTTTCGCGACCCTGCCGGCGGGATGTGCGCATGAGGCGTAGAAAACTCACCGCCGCACAGATCGCCGCCATGTTGCGTGATGTCGAACGCGGATGGTCCCCAATGGAAATCTGTGTGCAGTACGGCATAGGGATCAGCACGTTCTACGAGCTCAAGGGCTTGTATGCGAGCGCGCCGGTCGAATTGATTGCGCGCATGGAAAAGATGGCCCAGGAGAATACCCGCCTGTGCCGGCGTATCGTCCAGCTTGAAGAAGAGGTTGCGATGATGACGGCCGCCTTGAAGTCCTATGCCAAGACATCGGATCAACGCAGGGCCGCGGTCGCTTGGCTTGTCGATAACTACCGCATCGCACTCAGCCGGGCCTGCCGGCTGGTGGGCATTTCCCGCTCATTTTTCCTTTATCAGTCCAGCCGGAAGCTGCTCTACACGCAGCGCACGCCCGAGAAGAAGAGGGAGTTGGAACAGCAAGCGCACTCGGGCTGTTGAGCTGATGGCCTAGTTGCGCCGCATCCTTGTGGGCGTAAGTCCCCACGTCCGTCGAATCAGCGCGGTCATGTGGCTATTGTTGGAGAATCCAGCGCGACGGGAAACCTCGTGCAATGGAGTGTCGGTATCAAGAATCAGTTGCCGAGCCACATTGAGACGCATGTTCAGTATGTACTGGTGTGGGGCCTGGCCAACGGTCTCGCGGAACGCGCGTGCGAAGTGGCTGGGCGACAACTGTGCAACCTTCGCCAGGTTCTCCAGCGTTAGCTTGTCGGCGATATGTTCAACGATGTACTCGTTGACGCGCTTCCAGGCGCGTGGAGACAGCCCCCCTGCAGGCGGGCGCGCTTCCATACGGTTCAGCGACGAATGGGTGCGCAGGACGTGGACGCCGAGCAATGTGACCCAGGAGTCAATACTCTCGACGCTTGCGATTTCCCCGCTTTGCAGTTCGGCGCGGATCCGCTGGGCGATATGAAGCGCCCGGGGGTCTATCGTGCCCAGCGCGGGCGGGCGTAGTTCGAAATCCTCACGACCGTGCTCAATGCCGGCCAGGCGCCGCAGCCGGTCTTCGGTCAGCGCCGCGAGCAAGTTTTCCTTTGGCGCTGTCCAACGCGCCGAGACATCCGAATGGGCTGGCACGATCTCCAGGGAGCCGATCGGTGCCAATCCACAGATGCGTTGGTCGCTGTTCAGCGCCAATTCCCGATTGGGCTGGGCGGTGAACAACACGAGGATGCAGTGAGAATCGGCTTTGTATTGGATCTGGTTGGGGCCGGTGCATGTGACGCTGACCGCTTGATGGCCGAGTTCGAGCTTCTGGCCCCACGAAGAGGGAATGTTGTCGAGCAAGTTCTTTACGGGCTGCCGCGTCGCGATGGGAGCAGGTTCGCCGGTGCTTGGGTCGATTTCCTTCATATTCTTGAGTTCATAAATAATCTGCTTAGTCAGCGTCGCGGTCGCCGCGAGTAACGCCGGCATGCCACCCATCCGACAGTCAATAAGGCAAGAACAACGCCCCACTTCGTGAGTGGGCTGTCCCACCAAGGCATGTGGAACGCAGCGTTCAAGCGCGGGGTCTGCTGTGCTTCAAAATCCAGGATTGGCCAAGTCGCTATCCAGAGGCCGGAAGGGAGCGCCAGCCATAGCCAATGGCTGAAGCGTCTTTCACCTGTTTCGACGCCGATCTGCTGGCCAATCGCCAGCGCGGTCAGCAGAAAGCCCAAGCGGACGAGTGCGTGAATCGTGGCCACGTCGCTGACATGCATCAGGTCGCTCAGCAGCCATATTGGAAATGCCGCGCCAGCGAGTCCAAGCAGTACTTGAGGGGCCCAGTTGGACGTCTTTGTCCGCGACGGAAAATCGGCCGGATGCGGACGTTCGTGGTTGGAACGCATCGTGATATCTCCAATCACCAATCCTGCGCGACGGCCTGACTCGAAATACAGAAAACACTCGAGCGCGGCAATCGTTGGAAACTTTGAATAAATGAATTCGAAGTCAGCGATGATAGGTTTCACGCGGCGCATCGTGATTCAGATAAATCTGAGGAGCGGCCACCAAGCGTTACCAGCAAGTATCGTTCCGCCAATGTGCCGATCGCGGCTGGAGCCATGCGTCTTCAGCACATAGCAAATTCCAGCGGCTGCATCAGATTGATCTCAAACGTAGCCGACCTGCGATCCGATAAGCTGGTGTTGGCCGGAGTTGCCAATGTGACGTAGAAAATCCACGGAGAAAATCATGGGACAGTTTTCGCGGCTTATGGAAGTGGTCATGAGCAGACTTCCTGCAAACCTTGCGGGTTGCAAAAGGATTTTCATAAGTTGCGTCGTCGCCCTTTGGAGCGGGGGCATTCTTTTTTGAATGTTCGCCGCGGACGGGGCGGTGTGCGTGCGATTTGGCGCGCTCGATGCGCGCGCGGGACTCACTGAGCGAGAGCGACCTCATCCATAAGCGTTCAGCCTTCGAGTCAAAGCGATATAGCGGCGCCGCGCCAGACCCTTGCTGGTGCCTGCCAGTTGGCGCCACACAGCCTGTCGTATCTGCGTTCTGACCTCGGTGGCGTCCTCTTGGGCGGGTGGCGCATTGCCCAGGCGGGCCTGCTGTTCCAGCGCCCACAGGCGGGCGCCGACAACCAACGGTAGCGGGCCTGCGCCTAGGTTCTGGCCCGCCACGGCGTCCTCGAATAGCCGGTCGAGGTCATCGTCGGGGATGTTTCTTGAATCCTCGTCGAGATGTTCATCCGCATACGTCGCGCCATGGCTCGATGCGAGCCCAAGCCATATGGAATCCTGCTCGGCTGCGTCTTGCGCGGTCGATGTGACCCGCGCGATCCGCTTGTCGCGGAGCCGCAACGTATGAGTGCGCGTTCCCTCATAGGGGCCGCTGTCGAGGCGTATCTCGAACGTCAGCGGCATCGAGAAGGATCGGCTGGCGGTGGAGACGGCCCCCACCTCTCTGATCGAAAAGGTATTGCGCGAGAAGTCCATCACTCGGGAGAAGAACTCGATGAGCCCGCCTCGGCCCCTGTAGGTGCCGCTGATGGGATTGTTGCCTTCTTCCTGCCAGACGACTTCTTCGGAGAAGAGAGGGAAGAGGGCTTCAAATTCGTTCTGTGCCATCGAAGTGCGATAGGTATCCAACAAGGCCTGAACCTCGGCAGCGGTCATGGGGGCGGAGCGGCCTGGCCTGACAGCCGCCTCCGGGTTGCGGTCCATGAATTCCAGGACGCTTGCTGTTACGAGATCGCGGTCGTTGTCCACGCAAACCATGTGGTAGCTATTGTTCAGCAGCACCAGCTTGCTTTCGGCGATGGCGCCATGAAGGAAATGGGCGGAGCGCACAGACGTAAGCTCGTCTTCATGCGCGTGCACGATGAGTGTCTGGCAGGCCACCTGGCCCAGGTCCTTTTTCACCCACGCGCCGACCCGATCGACTTCGCGAATGCAGGAGAGCGGCACCCACGGGTAGTGGAAGCTCTCGCCGCGCTCGAATTTGGCTTTGACAATGGAACGCACCAGTTCATTCTTGATGCCGTACGGGTCTTCTTCCTCGACGCGCATGCGGGCGGCCACGCCAGGTATCCGGTACACAATTCTCCGAAGGTCGCGATACCAGGGCGTGCTCCAGCCGTCGATATAGACGGGGGCCGCCAGGCTCACCAACTTTCCCTTGCGGTGCCGGACTCGTTTGCATAGCTCTATGGCGAGCAACGCGCCCAGGCACATACCGACCACATGAAGCGTTTCGTAGCGGCTGGCGAGACGCGCGTATTCCTGTGTCACTGCGTCCATCCAATCTTCGGCCCGAACGGACACGAGGTCCTCCGGGTGCGTTCCATGGCCCGGAAGGGTCACGCTATGTGTCTCGATACCGGCGCGCTTGAGGGTTTTATGTAGCGAGCCCAGGTCAAATTCCGTTCCCCCCAGGCCGTGTATGAGCAGGGCGCCGGTGCTATGAGGCATCGGTGTGCTCGATATCGCCATAGCGCCAGGTTCCCGCAATGATCTCGACGCTGCCGTCGGCGTTGCTAAGCGGATTGCCGCGGTCATTGATAATGCGCCAGCCCCCCGTCTCGTGAGCCAGGCGGAATAACAAGGGTGTCTGGTCGAGGGCGCCCGCGCGCCTTCCCTCCCAATGCAGCTTGAGACGATTTCGATCTTCGGGATGCGTCAGCGCAAGCAGTTGATTCAAGGTTGAAATTGTCACGGCGGATGTACCCAATGCGCTTGTCACGTCACCAGAAACATCCAGTTCATCGCGCTCCGGACTGTAGCGATAAAGCAGTTGCCTGCTGCCTGCCAGGGCCAGCTCGACCTTTACGCGCCATTGCTCCGCGGTCTCGAGTTTCTGGGCTCGCTCACTGCGCAGGCTGTTCACCAGCAGGATAAGGAGCGCGGCAATGATCAGATAGACCTGCGTGGCGATCAGCGCGTGCCATTGGTCGTCGGGGTCGACAAATGGGCCTTCTCCCTGGGCGCTCTGCCAGAGCGTTATGAGAGTGAGCGTGGCGACGGCAAGGGTGCCGCCCGGAGGGCCCCAGATCAACGCCACCAGCACCGAGAACACGATCGGAAGGTAGGTAAGTTCGAACGAGACAACGTACGGGACGTTTTTCAGCATTTCCCCATTGAAGGTGACAAACGCAGATGCGGCCAGACCGAGATAGGCAGTCAGGCCCAGCGCCAGGTCGCGCCACCGTGGGCCGCCTGAACGACGCGCCCGGAAGTTCGCCCAGCCTTTCAGCGCGGGAGCCAGGATCAACACGCCCGCCAGATAGGCGGCCACCCAGTTTCGAAGCTGGGTCCAACTGTGAAGCCCGTGGCTCAACCAGAGCCATGTTCCGCTTATCGCGGCGCTACAGGCGGCCCCTATCACGGCGCCGAGGAACAGGGCTGCGACGAGGCCCGGGCCGCCATCTCTGGGTTTCAGGGTCTGAATGGACCATGCCGCCAGCAGGTTGGCAGCGCTGGCCGCGAAGGCGAACGCAAAGGACGTTGATAGGTCCGCCCGATGAATGCCGGTGATGACGACCTGCGCCGCAAAAAAACCGAGTAACAACAATGCCCAGTTATCCCGCCTGGTCAGCAGGTA
The DNA here is from genome assembly GCF_044232075.1 of Achromobacter sp. EB05. Lineage (NCBI taxonomy): Bacteria > Pseudomonadati > Pseudomonadota > Betaproteobacteria > Burkholderiales > Alcaligenaceae > Achromobacter > Achromobacter sp. EB05. The sequence continues at coordinate 5,367,255 of NZ_CP155917.1, read as the reverse complement.
TGCGCCGACCGCGATCCCCGAGGGCAACCAGACGTAGACCGCATGGTTGAGCGGGTCGTCAAAGAGGTGCGAAAACGCGCCGCACACCAAATAGGGCACGATCCATATCAGGCTGGTCACGTTCATCTTGGCGATGGAGAGGTCTCGACGAAATGGGATAGGTTCAGTTCCCCTGTCCGGCCAGATCTCCTGCGAATGCGCATGGGGAGCGTGAGTGCCGGATCACTGATAACCAATCGCAACTATGCTACCCGGTGAGTACTCGGAGTAATAGATCACTAGATTTCCGGAATGTGCTGTAGCGCCATGCCGGAATTATCTATGGGCGCATTTCCGAATATTTTCTGTACTAGCGGCCGCGACTCCGATGTCTGGCGGCCTTCGCCGGGGTGAGGCCGCTCAGATTCTTCTCAGGCTGGCGGGCGCGAGGGATTGATAGAGTGCAGGCTTGCGAAATCGGCCATCCGGTTCAATAGGAGTCTGCCCATGCCGTTCCAATTCGACGGCCCCGTAGCCGAGGCCCATAGCGGCACACGGTCGCTTGGGAGCGGTGATCCCGCCTATTTCCGCCACTTCCTTCAAGCACAGCTTCGAGAGGGACGGATTCAGGCGTGGTTTCAGCCGAAGTGGAGGCTGAGGGATGGGGCCGTCATCGGCGCTGAGGCGCTGGCCCGATGGATCGGCCCTGAAGGCTGTGTCGTGGCGCCCAGCGACTTTCTTCGACATGTCCGTCATCACGGTCTGGAACGGGAGTTGCTCTTCCGGATGCTGGACGATGCGATTTCGGCCCACGTGAAATGGCGGGACCTCGGCAGTGTGGTGCCTGTTTCCGTCAACCTTCCTCCTCCTCTGTTGGACGACATCCGGCTTGCCGACGAGCTGCACCAGCGAGTGGTCGCCGGCGGGGTCGCGCCGGAGCAGATCTGTTTTGAGTTGCTGGAAGACGAGGCTGCATCCCTGACAAAAAACTACTGTGCCGGAGCGTCCCGCCTTCGCATGAGCGGATTCGGCCTGGCGCTGGACGATTTCGGCCGTGGTTACAGCTCTTTGTACAACCTCATATCGGCGCCTTTCACCGAGCTAAAAATCGACCGCGCCTTTGTCAGCGGGTCGGCGCAGGATTGCAAGCGTCTGGCCGCCCTGTTCTCATCGGTGCGGCTGGGAAAGCAGTTGGGATTGGTGGTGACGGCCGAAGGAATTGAAACGGTTGAAGAACTGAATGTGCTGCGCCGTGTGGATTGCGATTGCGGTCAGGGCTATCTGGTTGCGCCCGCGTTGCGCAGCGACGAATTCTGTGACTTTCTGGTCGGCGCGAAAGCGCAGGCTCCTCGATATTTTCAGTGACGGGCAGGCGCGAGGATCCCTTCCTGCCTGGCCCGCTCAAATCGTCAACCCCGTTTCATTTAGGAGAGAAAATGGGAATCCAACGCATCTCGAAGGCGTGCATGCTGCTTGCGGCCGCGCTTGTCTGCACGGCCTGTTCGCGAGCCCCGCAGTCGGCGACCGCGCCGACTGTCCATGAAGGCGCCGCTTCGTCATCAGGGACGGGCGGTTCATCTCACGCTCGGGCAGATGCTGGTGATCAAGCCAGCGCTACGAAATTCTATGTCGGCGTGTGGGAACCGATCAGCGGCAGCTACCAGGGTATGGGCAACCTGCGATTGACGAGCTCCAATGGAATTCACTGGCACAAATGCAAGACCGCTTTTGTCGAGCAGCCCGATCCGCCCAAGCCTGGCATGCTGCTCGTCTTGAGTCCGGACAGCACCTGTGTATTGGACGATGAACCCCATACCCGCGTGCTGTTCGTTCGCGTAGCGAAGCCGGAAGGCAAGTGTGATCTGAACGTGTCCGCCTATGCCAACGAGGACGACGTTCGAAATGATCGTCCCGCGGCCGAAGGTGTCTACACCCGTACTGCCTGTCATTGATCAGGCATTCGCAGGGCCGGCAGGGTGGTGGAGCGTGCTTCCCATCGGTGCCGGTACCTGCGTCGCGCTGTCAATTCTGCGTGTGGCCTTGAAGCATCGCGATCAGATGGTCGACTTGTTGGATTGCGCCAGCGTAGCTGTTGCCGGCCATCGCTGGCGAAGTCAGGTATTGACCGCCCACCGCGAAAGAAGGCGTGCCCTTGATATGGTAGCTCTCGGCCAATTGAGAGGCCCTGCGCATCTCGACCTGCACGCCGAATGAATCAAAGGCGGCGTCGAATTTGGCTTTCTCCAATCCCTGGGAAACAGCCCAGGCTTCGATCGCCGTCCTGTCGAACAGACGCTGGTGTTCGTTGTGGATCGCGTCGAAGAAGCGCGCATGCAGATCAGTCCGGTTGAGGGCGGCAAGGGCGTAGTAGAACTGTTGCATTGGGCGCATGTTGGCGTTGTAGGCGATCGGAACGCGCTTCAGGACTACGCCCGGCGGTATGTGTCGGGACCATTGTGCAATCAGCGGGTCGATCTTGGCGCAGTGCCCGCAGGTGTAGGCGAAGAATTCCAGTACCTCGATTTTTCCCGGCGTATCCGACGGAAGGGGCGGTGAAATCCGGGCATACGCAGGCGCGGGTTGCGCATGGCAAACCGAGGCGTTGGCAAGGAGGAGCGCCGATAGCGCCGAGGTCGCCAGGGGGCGAAGACAATGTCTGAAGAACATATTCGTGGATGATTTGGTGTGGTGCGGAGTGCGGGCAGCTTCAACGCCTATGGGTGTGCCGCAAGGCGCGATCAGTCAATGGCCTGGCTTCCTCTTGACGCCGGGCTCCCTGGTAGAAGGCCGTTCCAACAGCGATTAAAGAGAAGAGCTCGTCTTGAGTAAGCTTCGGCGCGAGCTGTTCCAGGATGTCGGCGTACATGGATACGAGATGGCTAGAATCGTCTTGCAAAGGCAAGGGCGTGGTGGTCATCAGATCCCGGATTTCTTCCATGTCCATTGGGGGCTCCGCGGAGAGGTTTTCGATACGCCCTGCAGCACGATTGCTCATCAATATCGCTCGGCGTCGACGTGAGTCCATCGACGATGAGAGATGGTGATCAATCGGGGTTGGGAGGCTGCTGCGCGTTGGGCTATTTCCCGCATGGCGGGCGAGAGGGTGAGGGGGCGACAGGGGGCGGTGCCTCGCAATTGAAGCGTTGGCACATGAGGTTGCTTGGTTTCTACGGCTTTCGATGACATTTCAGTTCCGCAACATTGCTGTGCTGGAATTTGGTGGTGCCGGTGTGCGGCCCATGGCGTGCCTGGGCCTGGTGCGGACCGGGATCAGCGGCTTGCCGCGGCCCCAGTCGACGTCCTTGGACGCGTTCCGGAATGAGGGTTTGGCGCTCAAGCATAGTGATGAAACTGTACTCATCGCTTAAGAATTATCTGATCAGGCATGTGCCTTCAGCCCTGGCTTGTTCAGTCTGCTAGCGCGATGGACCTGCCGGAACGAGATGCCGTCAGGGCGGTCTCGTAGGCCTCCAACGTCTGCGACATCTTCACGGAGATCGAAAAATGGCGTTCGGCGTACTTTCTTGCACGATCTGTGATTTGGTCCGCTATGTGCGGATTGGCCCAAATATCCGCAATACGGTCGGCGAAGCCAGCCGTATCACCGGCCCCGCATAGCCAGCCGGTCTCGCGGGGTTGAACGATTTCCGGTATGCCGCCCACGTCGCTCGCGACGACGGGGCAGCGCGAGGCAAACGCCTCCGGAATGATGCGCGACCACGCTTCGCAAGAGGACGGGACGAGAACGGCATCCACGGCTTGAAGCACATCCCCGATATCTTCGCGATGGCCGGTAAATATGACGCTTTTTTCGATTTCGAGCTGCACGGCAAGATCGCGTACGGCTTGTTCGTATGCCAGCGTGCGTTGGGTCGGCTTTCCGACCACCAGCGCCACGGCCGGAATACCGCGCTGAAGCAGCAGATGAACGACCCTTACGAGCTCCGCCTGCCCCTTTTCCGGCCTGAGCATCCCGACCGTCGCCACGACGAACGAGCGGGGGGCCAGCGCGAGCGTGCGTCTCATCGCGTGGCGCCGCGCTTCCCGTTGCTCACTTGCGAAGAATCCGGGGGCCGCCCATTCGCCTACGACACTGACACGGCGCCTGGGCGCAAACCCCGCTGCCACGATGTTGCCCGCGCCGCTTCGGCTGGTGGCGATGACACGATGGCATCCCAGCCGCCACTCCAATCGGCGGCGCCATGATGTGCTTGGCTTTCGCGCGAAGTGCCACGTTCTGACGAGCGTGCAGAGATCGCGGCATAGCGCGCTGGCCCGGCCGTCTTTCGCTCCGTGGGAATCAATGACGTGAATGCCCATTTGACGTACTGCCGTTCGCAGCCGGCGTATCGTTGAGACGGAGTAGGGCGAGTCAAAATCAATTTCCAACGTTGGTAGCCCGCGCTGACGAGCCAGCGCCAGGGTTTCGCTCCTGGATGGGCCCGCGAAGGCCGCGGTATGACCATGAGCCTGAAGCCAGGCCAATTGGTCGAGGATGCGAAACTCCAGGCCTCCGAGATTTAGCCCGGAAAAAGTATGCAGAACGCGCATGAACCTTCATCTGTGTCGAGCGAGTGACTGTCGCGCCGCGGCCAGACAGGACCGCAACATTGCCACTCCGGTTAGAGACGTTCTTCACAAGAGCTCGACATTGATATCACTGTTCAGATGAGACGAGGTTCGATTCCCGGAATGAATGCGGGGTTTGTGGCAGGAGGCACAGTTTTTTGCTAATTTTCCGTGCCTTCAGCTCTCTTTTCGACGGATTTCCGAGGGGGTGATGCCCCAGGCGCGCCGCATGGTCATGGTCATGTGGCTGTTGTTGGAAAAGCCCGTCAACCGCGCAATCTCCCCGAAGGGCAGTGCACTCCACAAGGACAGTTGGCGAGCGCGTTCCAGTCGAAGCTTGATGATGTATTGATGTGGCGGCAGCCCAAAAACCTGGCGGAACGCGCGCGAGAAATGGCTGGGCGACAGATTGGCGATCGTGGCCAGGCTTTCCAGGTTGATGTTCTGATCCAGATGGGCGCGAATGAATTCCTCGATGCGTTGATGCGCGCGGGGGCTGAGTTTCGCAGCGTGCGGATGAAGACTCCTTTGAGTCAGGTGTGAATAGGTTCTCAGCATGTGCGCGCCCAGCAGCGTGATCCAGGCGTTCAGGGATTCCGTCTTGCCGGGATCGTCGTTTTCTATCTCGTCGCGGATATGGCGGGCGATGCATAGCGCGCGTCGGTCCACGCTGCCGAGCTTCGGTGGCTGCCAACGGACCTGGTCGTCGCCAAGTTCCATGCCTGCAAGACGCCGCAGACGCTCGTCGCTCAAGCCCATCAGCAGGTTCTCTTTGGCAACCGCCCAGCGAGCAAGGAGTTCGTGCTGGCGCGGGATAACTTCGACGGAGCCGGTGGGCGCGAGGCCTAGCGTCGCGCGGTCGGAATTGAGGGCAATCTGTCGATGCGGTTGCGGCGTGAAGAGCACCAGGAAGTAATGCGCAGGAGCAGTAAAGCGGATGGTGTTGGGCCCTGTCTTTGTCGTGGCGATCGCGGCATCGCCCAACTCCAACTTGGGTCCCCATGCCTCGGGAATGCTCTCAAGAATCATGTCCTTCCCCATGTTGTTGCTATTGCTGGCTGACACGGCGGGCCAGGCGCGCAGCGGCCTTCGAGGGCGCGACAATGTGAAATCGATAAAACAATATATAGGCTGGGCAGCCATTGTGAAACCTGGCGGGCTTGGTACATTTTGTTGCTGGCGGAGTGCGGCTTAATATGGCCGAGCCCGGGATGGGCCGGAATTGTTCCCGTCGGTCAGTCTGATAGAAATGTAGCCATGGCTATATTTGCAGCGACTAGTGTGCGTCTATGAGCACTCTCTCTGAGCGGATCCGCGAGGCCATGGCCGCGGCAAAAAAAAATCAAGCAGATCTGGTCCGAGCCACGGGGGCCAAAAGTTCATCCGTGGCCAACTGGGTGGGCGGGCGCACCAAGAATCTCCGGGGCGAGAACCTGGTCATCGTGGCGCGCCTGCTGAATGTTTCCGAGGCCTGGCTCGGTGCGGGTGTGGGCAAGCGAGAGAGGGGCGGGCCGCTGGCCTGGCCCTTCAGGCAAGTGACTCTGGAGCAATTCGAACTCCTTTCGGCTGAGGCGCGCGCGCATCTCGAAAGCTATCTTGCGTTTCTGGTGCAACAGAGCGGGGCGCGTGCGTCCCGGTCTTCCGCCTCTACCGCAGGCAGTGTGCCGGCTGAGTCGATTCAACAACTCCGCCAGGGCTTGAAGCGAACGTCTGAAGCGTTGCGTCACCATTTTAGCAAGGAGATTGAACGTGACGACAAAGTTGACGCTGATCGCATCAGGAGGCGACGGGCTTCGGGGAAAAAGTGAGGGGGCGCCGCAGTGTCCCAAGTGTGCTTGCGGCCTTATTCACGCCGGCGAAGAGGTCAGGGCGCGCGCTTGCGTCGATATCCTGAGCGAGGGGCGGTTTCGCCATAGCCTGACCGCCGAGCCTTGTGACCTCATGCCGTTGTTGCTGGCATGCCATATCCTGACAGGCGAAATTCTTGAGAGGCTGAGCAGCCTGGCCTGAGTGGCAAGGGCTTGGTGCCGGCTCGCCGGCGCTGGAAAGTTGACGCAAAAACTAGCCATGGCTAGAATTTGCCGGCGCCAAGTCCCTCCCGTCCTAAGAGCAAACAAGCCGGTCGTTGCGGCCAGTCTGCCTCGCCGCAGTCTGGTTCGCGCCGGCAAACTCATAGGAATCTGACAATGCAACCCGTCATGACGGCGGCATCTTCAATGGCATTGAAGATCGTCACCACTTACGCAATATGTGCCGCGTTGGCCGCGCTTTTAGGCTTGGTAGTCCTGCCGCCCCGTAGTCGCGCCGAGTTGATGATGCGCACAGCATCCACGCTGGTGTGCTCGTTTGCCTTCGGCCCCGCCCTGGCCGCGGCCGCGCTGGCGTGGTTTCCCGCGTTGACCGACGCGTTGGTCTGGTTGGCGGACCACGGCAGTACGGAAGACGAATTCCTGGCAAAGCTCTATGTCATAGCCCCCTGCATGCTGCTGGCGGGGTTGCCAGCCTGGTGGATGCTGGGTGGGTACATGCGGTGGGTCGCTCGCATTCGGAAGATCGGCCTGCTTCCCTGGCTGGATGAACTCCGCGCGAGGCTGCCGCTCCTGGGCGGCGCCAAGGATAAGGAGTGAGTATGCCGCTTCAGTCAGTACTGCATACCGCAATCATGCCGGCGTTGCGACTGCTGCCCCCAGACATGGACACAGCGGGCGCTCGCGTCATGCTGCTCGCTATCGGCCTGCAGGAGAGCGGTTTGAGACATCGATTCCAACTCGTCTCGGGCAAGCCCGGCCTCAAGGGGCCGGCACGTGGCCTCTGGCAGTTCGAAAGAGGAACGAGCGCCAGCCTCGGAGGCGTATGGGGCGTGTGGATGCATCCAGCGAGCAGGCGATGGCTACGGCAACTGTGCCCTGAGCGGCGAGTGAAGATGGATCCTGGCGTAGTACACGAGACCTTGGAGCGTGACGATGTGCTCGCGGCCGGGGTGGCCCGGCTTTTGCTGTGGACCGACCCTCAGGCTTTGCCTTCGATCGATGACGAGCCGCAGGCCTGGGCCCTCTATTTGCGAACCTGGCGCCCTGGCGCCTACGCGCGCGGGAGCCAGGCTCAACGAGCCTCGCTGCGGCAAAAGTGGCGCGGGTATCACGCTCAGGCAGCCGCGCTCGTGGGCGAGGTGACCCCATGAGCGCGGTATCAGGATGGTTGAGTATGTTCAGCGGCAGGGGGATCCTGGTTCCGCTGCTGGTGGCGTCGCTGGCGGCAGGTGTTGCGTGGAATGTCCGCGGATGGCGCGCCGAGAGTCAAGTCGCACAACTCGAAAGACGATGGGCCGACGAGCGTGCGGTGGCGAGCCACGTGCTGGCCACTGCCCAAGACGAAGCCCGCATGCAAACGGAACGCCGATACGAGGTGGTGAATGAAATCAGGAATGAAGCGGATGAGAATCTTGCGCGCGTGTTGGCTGCTGAGCGCGCTGCTGCTGATGAGCGCCTGCGCCAGCAGGCCGTCCTCTTTGCCAGGCGCCAAGCCGCTCGCTGCGGCCATTCCCACTTTGCCGGCGTCGGCGCGTCAGCCGCCGACCCCATCGGCCTGTTCGCCGAGTTGTTTGGCGAACTTGATCGAATGGCGGAAGTCTACGCGAGCGAAGCTGACCGGCGTCGAGTCGCCGGGTTAGCGTGCGAGCGAACGTATAGCGAGATCAGGGGGAAGTAGCCGCCCAAACGCCGAGAGAAACGCCTCTGCCGTCGCGCGGGAGTCGCACGGGACAGGCAATTATCGAGGTAGGCATGGCGCCGAGGTTCTGGCGCCATGCCTTTCTTTATCGTCAGCGCGGAGGCTTGCTCGGTAGTGAAGGAAGGCGAGGGCTGGCCGTCCACATAAAGCAGTGTTTTTTGCTCCCTCGCACGCATCGCTCAGTGCCACGGCGCTAACCCGTAGCTCGGCCAAGCCCTCTAGTCGGGATACTCCCGCGCTCCCATGAAGCAGGGTAAATAACGCTCAAGTATCACGTCCAGACTCGTCGCCGCGCTAACCGGCGACCGCTGGAGTACCCCGACTGAAGGGCTCGTACGTGAGCATATTCTGGAAGGGGCGGAGTGCTCTTGAGAACATTCTGAGTGCCTGTGGGCGACTAGGGTAGCCGCGAAACGATGAATGAAGTTTCGTATTGGTGGCCAGGAAATTGGCTGTTGACGCGCTGGGAGAATTCCTCTTTCGAGACGCGATGGTGGTACGTGTCGTGTAGCAGGACCAGAAACGCCTCCCGGCTGTCCGTCGTATCGAGCGGCAGGCGCTGGTACCGCGGGTTGGCGTCAATCTGACTGACGAGCCCATTGAGCCAGGCCTGGAACGGCTGGTCGTCGACCGCCGCGTCAACCCGCGGGTTCTGCTCGGTTGCGCATCCCTGTACCACAGGCAACGCAAGGACCGCTGAAACCAGAAAGGCACGGCATATTTTTGCGTAGCGATGTTTCATGATCGTGTGCTCCCGGTATAGAGCCGCCGCAGTAAGGGTTCGCGGCCGGATTGATAACAGTTGGTCAGCTTAACCGCACGAGATTTCTGAGTGAATGATTAATCCATGGATTTGACAAAAAGGCACCGAAACTTCTCGCCGCGGCGTGTTTTGCCACCCATGCGAGGGGCGATCCTTCTACGATTGCTGCGCCACTTTTTCGAGTGGAAAACCGCAGAACGTCTGCATCTATTGAAGGAAATAACATGTTTCGAAAAATCATGACGGGCCTGGCATTTTCGGGGGCACTCGCCGCGAGCTGCGGCGCTTATGCCGCGGACGTTCATCCGGTAACGGGCGCGACGCCCGGAAGCCATCAATCCGCCAAGGCACCTGCCCACGCTGGCAAGCAGCCTCAACAAGCGGGAGCCCAGAGCACCAAGTCTGATCGTCAGCGCCAAGTGCAGCCGACGGAGCAGCATCAGCGTAAGCCTGCCACTGCCGCAGGCAAGCCGCACACCGACGCCAGGAAGTAAGCTCCGCGGGTTGGTAGGAGGCGCCATGGTTGAACGTTCGGCCATGCGGGCAAATAGGCAGGCTGCCGGCCATGGCTTGATGCCCTGCGTCCGGGGACGGCGTGCGTGCCCGTGCCGCCATGCGCCTTTCGCCTATTGCCATCACTGATTCTGGTCCCTCCGGCATGCTGCGAACGCGTTGGCGACTCTTGTCCCTGGCGCTCCTGTTGATGGTGCTGATCGGGTTCATTGTCGCGCTGGCCTGTATGGGTACGCCTCGGGCCATGCGCGCCGCAATGGCGTTGGGTGGGACCCTGGCCGGCATGCTGGCGCTTGCGGTGTTTGTCTGCCGCAGGTGAGGATTGTTATCCACACTGCTGAGTAACTTTACGGCGACCTCTTCGGTACGGCTGTGCAGTTAGCAACTGGGACGTAAGGGCCGCGCGCGTTGTGTGTGGTTCTGAAGGCCAGGCGTCTATTGCAATTGAACCCTGATGTATCACCGCTGCGGGCTTCGTCGCTGCCGTGGGGGGGGCGGCAGTTAATTCGGACGCGCTGCATCACTTGGTGTGATGCAGGGCTGTCGTCCACGAATTCGTCAAGAGCAACGACATCAGCATCAACGATCACTCGTTCAACGCGAATCTCTCCGGATCGCGCGTCGAGTTGGGCCTGGGTACCACCCTTCAGATCGGCAAGCACCTCAGTGCGCATCTGAACCGCAAATAGGGGAAAGCCCGGCACGCGAGCAGGTCCTTTCCATGCAGCCGATTTCCGGACCGCATTAATCGCATTTGCCGGCACCGCGCCACGTGGCACTCCGGAAATAACAAGAACTATTTAGGAGCTTTTTCTTCGGATAGGATTTCCCTGAAGCGTTTGACTCCCGCCTCGATGTTGCCGTAGCCCGCTGAGCGCGAGGCGAGGCGGCGAAGTGCGCAGACGTCGCCGCCTGCCGTGTGTCGTGCCATCGGTGTGTCGCGGTAGTCCATGCTAGCTCCTGTTCCCTGTTCCCTGTTCCCTCGTGGAGGTCCTGAACATGCCTGAAATGACTGCCGAGAATGGCGGCAATCCTCAACCCATTCTTGATCGCGCGAGAAATCTGGTTCCAGACCCGCAATTCGAAAAGGTGGTTTCGCTGCAGCGGAGCTATGCGGATGCTGATGACGTAGCGTACATCTACCGCACGACGCGCTGGTCGGATGACTGGGCGGTAACCGGTTCTTCCTCGAGCGTCATTGAATTGCTGGGCCAGCATTGGTTTGGCCCGGTCGACGATCATGGGGGCGTGTATTACCGCATTGGGTGGCCGCAAGATCCTCAGGGAAACAGAATCCACTATGCCATGATGATCACGACGCTCGGCGAGATGTCCCTGGCCAAGAAAGTGCATCTGCCCCAGGGGGCGGTAAACGTCAATTTTCTTGGCGTCCGGAATAACTGGCTCGGCTCATTGACCCATGAGGCCGAGCTGGAGGTGATCCTGGAACAGGACGGGGGGCGAGCCACCAGCCAAAAGCTCCAATTCCGGCGTCAGGACAAGAACAACCCGTCGTCCACGGACGGTCATTGGCAACGCTACAGCGTCGACTTTCAGGTTCCCCAGGCCGGAAATTATTGGCTGAGGTTCCGTGGCGTGCCGCAAGGGAACAATCCTCCGCAGTGCGCCCCTTTCATTACGGATATTTTTTTGTGTCCCAGGGCCAAACCCAAGCTCTTGAACGTAGAAGGCGCAGAGGGACCGGCGCCGCATTGGAAGGTGAAGGCGCGAGCGGACCAACACTTCCGTCCTCTCACATTTCTCTTTGCCGTTGGCTCTGGCTTTGGCGTGCTGCGGAACCATCTCGTCACAGTCGAGCTTCGCGATCCCGCCCAGAGCGGCTTGCATTTCGAAGGCGCCGATCAGACGAAATTCAGCGATCGCACGAACAGCGACGGTTTTTTCTTTCTGCCCGGGCATCAGTTGAAGGCTGGGCCGAAGGCGGACAAGACCGGCGAGCTTGTCGTTGTCATTGATGGGGAAGAAATCGGCAGGGTGAGTCTGGAAGTCTTGGAGAGGGCGCCAATATCCGGTGTGGCGGAATCCGTCGATATCTATGCATCCCCTTATCTAAGCGGGGACATGCAGACCGCGGCGAGCAGACGACGCTTCTCGCGCGCGCTTCGCGTTTCTGTATTCGATTCTGGCCATCAGCGGGCGACCAGTGGGCAGGTCACCTTCTCCGCCTCCAGCACGAATGGCCAGGTTCGGAGCTATGTTTCGGCAAGCGAGAACCTTGAGTGGAATTCCGCCTCGCAGACCGAGGTCGACGTGCCGGTAAGGGACGGCAACGCGCAGGCCTGGCTGATCGGCGAGTTTTCGGGGGCCGATTCCGCGGGGCCGATCGCTGTCGCTGCGAAGGTGAAGGGAAAGAGCAGTCGCAGCGTTATTTTCCACGAAAGCGTGTGGTCACAGAACGCAAGTTTCCTGATTCTCCGCGTGGGGGGAGATCGCCAGCATGTGACGCCCGGCGCTCCCGTTACTGGCCTGAGAGCCAAGCTCGTCATGGAGAGTACTTCACGAGGAATTTCCAATGAGTGGATCCGATGGGAGATCATGGATGCCACCGTACTGCGTTTCAAACCGTTGGAACCGGGCGCCATTTTCTACCAGGAAAGCGCACACACGATCTGGACCAGAACTGACCCCGACGGGATTGCGCGAGCGCCCGCGTTGGAACGCATCGGCAGCGACAAGGGCACCGGCCACGTCAGGGCGTCAACGCCCTTGGCGGCCGAGACCAGCTTTACCTTGTTCCTGGACCCGGCGATACAGTACACCATCGGGGTCGGGGAAAACGATGCGCTTCCGCTTCATACGGTGCAACATCGCACGATAACGGTCAGGGATTCGATCACAAATCAGCCTGTAAGCGGTGTGCGAGTGGACGCAGAAGTCCTGGGAGAAGACGGTAACCCGGCGCAAATCCATCCATTGCGGCAGCACCAAATCACCAATAGCGCAGGGCAAGTTTCGTTTGGGTTTACCGCTGGTCACTCCGGGGCGACGACGGTGCTGTTGTCCGCGGAAAAGGCACACGTTAGAAGGTTGCTGTTGACGGCGACGAGTCACGTAGTGCGAGAGACCTTGACCGTTCTCACACAGCAGCCATTGATGGTTTCACGTGACCACGAGACAAAGAGCGCAAATCTGATCACGGTCGTGCTGGATCCGGCGGATGATGATGTCGACAGCATTGCCTATGCGATCACGCCGGCAGACGATGATGGCCTGCTGCTCAAGGACGAGAGCGGGAACTGGAATTCCAACGGGAAGTTGCCGATGGTGGACGGAAGGACGACTATCACGGCGCTGCGGGTCGGCGTAAGCGAGACTTCACAGTACCAGATCCAGTTCTCGGTCCCCGGGCAGGAGCATGCTATCCATCCCGTGACATTCCAGGTCAGGGTGGGCGAGGGGGCTGCGGCCCTGGAGGTCTATCCGCAAGGGACGAGCAGCGACCATCCCTACGAGATCGATTCGGGGACCAGTATTGACAATGATCCGAACGTTCGGGTGATCGCCTACAGGGATACGAAGAAGACGATTCTGGCACCGAATGCCCGGCTGCATTTTTTCATTGTTGTCACAGAGCCATCAGGTGCCTCGCCCGACGCGGTGGCCTTCAAGGACGGGAGTCTGAGCGCCACGGGCATAACGGACCCGAACGGTCAGTGCTTTGTGCCTGCCTTCAAGGTCAAGAACGGGTTTGTGGGGGCCTTCAATATTGCTGTGTCGAATGAGGGGGCGGGCACAACGTTGGCCAATTTGTACTTTGGCGTGAAACAGGCTGCCGCGGCGACCTTGCTCGAGTTCGAGGACGCGCGCACAAAGCTGAAACCGTCGCACCCTTACGCGGTTGGGGTCATCGGCTCCGTAAAGGTCTATTCGGATGCCGGCAAGCAACATCCCGTGCGATCGGGACAGGTGGCATTCTCGCTGACAGGCGAGACAAAGGGCGCAACCTTTCAGGAGGAGGGCGGTCAGTTTCCGAGCGGTGGCAAGGCCATTGTTCGAAAGGTGGTTTCCCTGGATTCGTCTGGAGAGGCTCAAATCCCGGCGATCAGGACCGGGCATGCGGGGAGCCTGACGCTGAACGCGACCGTCGTGGGTACCAGCGTGGATCAGACCCTGGCTATCACCGTTGCTTGACGCAAGGCTGTGAGGGGGGCTCGAAAAACGAGAGCCCCCTTTGTTTGCGCGACACCGAATTTGAAAGAACCCTATGCATATCACCGACATTCTGGAAGCGACAAATCATGCCCGATCCCGATGATCTCGCCATTGCGGTCGTTCCGCGCGCGCTGGATACCATATCCGCGAAAGGCGATGACCGAATCGGATTCGCCGTTACCCGGTTAAACAATCCGGGCGGCCTTCTCGGCGTGCTCGTGTCCGCGGACATCGTGACGCCCGCGGGGGCTGGCTTCCCTGAAGATGCGTCGCCCCAACTGTCGGCCGACGGTCAACAGTGGAGCAGCGGCGCGGACAAGAGGACAGATGCGAGCGGCCTGGCCTGGTTTTACATACGCAGTCGCTCCAGCGCCGGGAAATTCCAGGTCAGTGGCGCTATCGGCGATGCAAAGGCGCCCTTCCACAAAGTCCACGCATCGCTTGTCGCGAAGGGATCCGTTGTCGAGGTTGAATTTGCACCGAAAACGTCATTGACCACCTGGCAGGGCGAAGCATTCACACACGCGGCCGCGATCCACGTCAAGACCGTCCCTGACTCCAAGCTTGGGGTCACTTTGCGGCTAGCCGGCCCCGACAAGGCGCAAGGCGCTTCGGAAAACAATGCCCACTTCCTTACCGGCCCACGCCAGGAAGCCACCGTGGTGTCGGGCAGGGAACTCCCTCCGATCCAGGCCGGCAAGCGTATCGGAGAGGTCACGATAACGCCCTCGGCGGGCGGGCACACCGGCAAGCCGTTGACGTGGCATGTGCTGCCCGTGCCGGACCGGTTGACAAATGACTGGGGCACAACGCCCCGACACATGTCCATGCGTGCCGCCGTGCGAGAAGGGGTGGTTCTTCCCTTTCGATTGTCCGGGCACAAGACGCTAGGCGATTCAACTGGCGAACCCGACTCCATCGTACCGGTCGGCCAATGGGCCATCCAGCTTAGCCTCGACGCCACGCCGCACGCAAAATTCAAGGACGGTTCGACGGGTGGAGGCAACAGCTTGATTCTACGCACGGACGCCAGCGGAATCGCGAGCATCCCTGCAGGGGCTCTGCAGATCCAGGCGAGCGCCCGCAATCAGACCATCACGATCCACGCGGCATGGAGCAAGAATCCCACGAATGCCGGCCCCTGGGCTCCTTCCCCGCAAGACGGCGCTATCTCGATCTACTTTGACCCTTGACTTCGGAGCGAAGAGCGTCAACATCAACCCCTCTGTCCGTAACATTAGCCAGCGAACTGCAAGACAAACAGTGCCCACTCCAGGCATACACCAGGAACATCCTGGTAACAACCGGAGGTACTGCTTAGGGGGTAGAAAGTGATATCGAGGCGAATCTCGAGCCAAGGTATATCGCTACGACGCCTCTGGGAAAACGGCGGCCGATGTAAACGCCGAGATGTATTACGAAGAGCTCCCGCTGCCACCGCCGCAACGGGTACGCGCGTGCAATTCGCGGCGATCGCCTAGCTGCCGCTCAATGGCAAAGCGTATCTGTGGGTTCCGGACACACAGGGCAATCTAGTCACCTTTGATACGTCCGGATGGTCAGCTCCTTGTTAGGCATCGATTTCTCGGCAAGGCTGGCGCCGCAGGATCGAGCGCGGGGCGCTGTGCCGGCTGGATGTGCAGCCGGCGGGCTGTATACCAAGGGCCGATAGGAATTGAAGGTAGACGTCCATACCGACTTCACGAAGGGTTGGACCGGATGGGTCAGCTTCCGGCAGTGGAGGCACGCAGGACATATCATCCGTATGTCGGGCGGATGGGCGTGAAGTACGCATGGTGATGCGTGAAGCAGGCGTTCAGGAAGGCGCTGAAACCCTCCACGGGCGCGGGGCGCCCGTGGAGGCTAGGCAGCGTCCGCGGGGATTAATCGTCCTTCACCGTGAACGTGTGACTCGTCGATAGGACGCCGATCGTGGCGTCTATGATCAAGGTGCCTTCCTGTTTCACTTTCAGGGGGGGTACCTTCGCCCAACCTTTAGCGTTAATCCGGGAGCTGGATTGTTGTTGATCGTAGGCCCCGTCCTTCCCGGCGAATCTGGCGGTGGCGGTGCTGCTGGCGTTTATTGCGAAGTTGACTGTCCCCGAGTGGGCGGGAACCGTCGATCGGGCATCCGTGTAGACCTGCACGCGGCCCGCCTCGCGATCCTCATCGTAGACTTTGGGATGTAGCGTCTTGAGCGTTTCGTCCGGGTCGAACTTGATGACCTGAGGCGGGGAAGCTGTAAGCGCCTGAAAATAGAACACGCCGTCGGCGGTCGACGAGGTGCCTGCGTACACCGACACGCGAAAGTCGCCTGTGAAATTGCGCGCTATCTTGATCGCTGGCAGCGGGCACTTTCCGTCCGCTCTTGAGGTGCCCACGTGCTCGGTTTTCGAGCCTTCGGTGAAGGCGACCTCGTCGGAGGTGTGATTGGGCGCCTCAATGTCGATCAGGAATTTTACTTGGGCGTTGGCAGCGGCGCTGTTGTGCCCGGAATCCGTATATACCTGAACATACATGGACGGATCGTTCCCGATTTCGGAATCGGAATCGACCTTCAGGCGATTTGTGTCGCTACTGGTGGCTGGGTGTAGCTGCACGTAGGCCAATCCACCCACCTTGATGGTCGCTTCATCATGCAGGGTGGATTCATGCCCGGGAATCGTAAAGCGGATCTTGAATTCGGCCGGGTTGGGGGGCGAGGCCGCTCCGATCCGAAGCTTGCCAAGATAGGCGACGCTGTCGTGAAAAGGCAAGTTCCCTTCGCGCACCCATGTTCCGTCCTGCCAGACGTAAAGTCCATCATTTCGCTGGGGCGAGACCTTGAAATTCACCAAAGGGATTCCGTCATCGGGAGGGCTCAGGTGAATGCTGACCGGATGATCCGCGGTCGGTTGCCCGGGAAGGAGCGTCAGCTGTCTTCCAAGGGTTACCGTCAGGGTGCTCGTGACCAAATGTCCCGTGGCGAACAGGTACAGCACTATAAACTGCGCTTTGTCGGTTTCGAATTTCAAGGCGAAAGTGCCGCTTTTGCGCGCGACAACTTTGAATGTCGCAACCCCCTCCTGGTTGGTTACCACCGACGCGGGCGCGGTGGGCGTAATCGTGGCATTCGCCAGATTGCTCCTGCTTTCCACGGCTGCCCGCACATGGACGTTCGGCACGCCCTTGCCTGCGTTGTCCATTACTTTCACGCTGACATCCGTTTCGGTATTGACGGCGATTTCTGATTCTTGGTCCACTCGGACCAGGTGGTACCTGACCCTTGGTTCGTTCAGCTTCAGGTTCAGGGTGAATACAGCGGTTTGCGCGACGGGCGACGCCACGCTAACTATGGCGGTGCCCACCGACCCGGCCGTCACGTGGATACGCGGGGCGGAAGCGTGTCCATCGGGATCCGTGCGCGTCCAGACGGACTCCCCGTTTTCCCACTCAATACTCGATCCTGACGGGACCGGCTCGAATTGCATCAGGCTTGGCGTATCGATCGTCCAATGCAGCCATTCGCCATCGGCGCCGACGGATGTATTGTCCGCGCGAACCGCGCGGATCCGCAGGGGGGCGGGCAGCTCGCCTTGGTACACGGTTTGGCCGTCGCCCTGTTCCTTGCTCAAGGTCAGCGCCGTCTGGGTGGGCCACACATTCTCATGAAAAGCGACCGTCGGCTCCAGTTTTCCTTGCACGTGGGCTTCGATCTTCAAATGTCCGGGATGCGCTGAGCTATTTTGTCCCCATAGCCAGACTTTGGCGCGTCCGTCGTTGACCGGGACGTCCAATTGCGTACGCTTTTCAAGGGAAATGGTGGTCCAGCTACCATCCTCCGATTCGGTGAGATAGCCCGCGGCCCCGTTGTCCGAATTGACCACCTTGAAGGTCACGTGTCCTTTGGTTGCCCTGCCGCCTTTGGCATCGCGAACGTCCACCGACAGAGCGTGACGAAAGCGCGTCTGGCTCGCCGCGCTCTGCGCGTCGCCGCTGAGGTAGGCGAAGCGGGCCTTGAGCACCGTTTCCGCCTCTCCCTGATGGTCGGGCAGCGAGGCTTGCTTCACAACCAGTTTGATGGTGGCAATGACTTGGCCGTCCGCCTTGACGAGAAGCTCGTCGGATGCGGCGCTCGCGGGGGGCGAGCCGGCGCGCAGGGTCGTTGCCGGCATGACGACATTTGCCTCTGTATCAGATTCCACTTGAAGCAAATGACTATCGCTTTGATGTTCAAAGTGGCTGCCCGAGGCCGCCGGCTGCTTGATCTCAAAGGTCACGGGAAAGTGGCGCAGCAGGGTGCCGGAGATAACATCAAAAAGGAAGAACTTGAACGAAGGGAAATACCCGTTGGCGTTTGCCTCCAGGGTAAGGTTGTCGCCGCTACCCTTTATCGGGGCTTGGATCCCAAGCGCCTTGAGCTTGTGTCGATACGCCAGCACGATGTCCGCAACGAACGAACCGCAGATCGGGCTGATAGGGTCATTGGGGACCCCTTTCATGATCAAGCGATATTTGCCCGGCTTCTCGATGTTGAAGTCGTGACTACGCCGCATCCAATCCCCGTGCGCGGTATCGAAGAACGTTGCAACCAGTGACTCGCCGCCGGTAACGCCCTGCGGGCGCAATTCGACGTCGAAAGAGGCACCGAGCGTTCCGCAATTATGGATGTTGTCCCTGACGCTCAGAAAGTTAAGATTGACCATTCCTGCAATGGGGAGGTCGACGTCCTGTCCTAGTTCCCCGTAGCCCCAGCCATTTGTATTGATGGCAAAGCCGCGGTCTCCAGACTCTACGGGAGGCCATCCAATGGGATATCCCGTCCACTCCCGATGTGCCGCGGCATACTCGAACCACCCTTTGCCGAGAAGCTCAATGTCGTGGACTGCCCGCGCCGTGGGTGTGTCGCCATCAACGTCCCAGATGTTGGACCAATGATGGCCAGGGTCAGGGTACGCTTTCTGCGAGAAGAGGCGGATAGCGGCGGCATTGCCTTCCGTCAGGTCCCGCCAATACTTTTCAACCTCCAAGAAGCGTCCGTCTCTTACAAGATTTTTTGACGTGGTGGCGCGGACGGGGGCGGGGCCTGAGATCTTAACGGGCATATGAGAATCTCCAGTGGGGAAAAGGGTTGGCTGTCAGAGGGGATAGCTTTATGGGCAGGGGGGCTAGCCGAGCCAGCACGGTGGGAACTTGGTCAAGTGTCAGTGCATGTGTGAAGACATGCGTCGTTGTTGATCCTTAGCTTCCACACCCGTCCGCATCCGCAACATGAGAAGCCATGGACATCCTAGCGCTACCCGCGAGGGGTCGGATAGGGCAGGCTATTTCCGGAAGGGCGCTGCCGCGGGCCTCAATCCTATTAGAGCAACGCCCCGCCGGAATTGGATTGTGCAGAGGCTGTTTTGGCAGTCGTACGGATGCGCTTGGGCGCACCCCCCAGTCGCTCTCGCGAACGACGATCGGAATTCGCGGAATCGCGCCTTAGTGTCAAAAATCGATTGTTGTTTTGCTCGTGGCGACACGTGGCTTAACAAGTTCTGAGTTTTTTCTGAGTGATTGGCAAGAGAATGGCGGGTACCTTCACCGCGATCCTCACATAAGGCTCCCGCGGTTATCCGAGATCGATGGCGTGGCGTCGCCCAGGTCGACGTTCAGTAGAAGCAGGGTTCCAATCACCATTCGATTGGCCCGTCACCGCCAAACATTCAGGAAAACCAGGGGGCCGCGTGTTTCATCGCGACGTCGCATTGCTGCGCCTGTCGCAAAAGCCAACCGCTGGCGATCTCTTGGGAATTCAGCATGTCAAAACGTGAACTCATCGGCTTTCGGCCATCCGTCGTAGCGACCGCCGTCGCTGCGGTATTCTGCACCGCTTCCGGGCCGGCACTTGCCGATCCCGTGGCTATCGCCAATGGCACTCACGACTTTTCCGGAGCGGGCCATGAAAACAACTGGATTGAACAAACGGGCGGCACCGTCAATTTGAGCAGCGGTGTGTTCGGCTCGGATGGAGCGGCGTCCGCGGTCGTAAGAGGCGGCCAGATCAACATCGGTTCGGGGGCAAACCTGAAAGGGATGGTCGCGCTGCATGGCGATGCCGACGCAAACATCGGCGTAAACGCGCGGGACCAGGTCACGATCCGGCTCGGCGTGCACACCAATGCGAACAACACGTTGGCCCTCGATAACGTGTTCTTGAATGAGGGCAGTTATGGGTCTGTGCTTTCGGTGCAAGGCACCTCGACCGCGACGACAACTGCCAGGACGCGGATCCACGGTAGCGGGGCTCAGGTCGGCGTCATTCTGACCGGCGCTTCCTCGTTGCTGATGAACGGTTCCACGATCGATGCGGAAGACAGTGCAATCAAGGTAAGAGGTGGGGGCGCGCAGGCATCATTCCTCACAATGAATGACGTGTCCTCGACGGGCGGAATAAGCGGCCTGTATGCGCAGACGAATTCGGTCGTGCAGGTCAATGGCGGGACCTTGAAGGCCAGTGGTGTCAAGGTGGATGACTTTGGCGGCGTGAACAATGCGGGTGTCTTTGCGCTTAACGATGGCGCGGCGGGCGATCCCCGCTTTAGAACTGTCGTATCGCTGTCAAACGTAGCCGTGATTGGCGAGGGCCCAAAGAGCGCTGGATTGCTCAGCCAGGCGGTGAATGGGAATGTTGAGGTCGGGGTGCTCGACTCTTCGATCAAGGGCGGAAAGTATGGGGTCGTTTTTAACGTGGACCCGTTCTATGCCAAAGACTTGATGCCCGCGACCTCCACTGTCGTACTGACGGATACCACGGTGACGGCGGGGGAGGGCCCCGCGGTGTGGGTGGTGGGCAAGGGCGCAATGGCCAACATGCTTGTCCAAGGACAGAAGTCGACACTAACCGGGGCGAACGGTGTCGCGTTGCAGACCGATGCGGGGGGGCAGATCGACCTCAGGGTCGCGGACGCGAACGTCCGAGGCGACGCCATCAACAACGGGGGTATCAGCCGAATCACGCTTGACCGGGGGGCCGTCTGGCAGGGGGCTACGCAGGGCGTGACCAGGATGGACGTGAGATCCGGCGGCGTCTTCGCGCTCGGTGGCAGTTCGACCGTGTCGACGTTGGCCATGAATGGCGGCACGGTTGACCTCGGTGGCGGCGCGGGCGGCGCGTTCCATACACTGACGGTGAACGACTTGAGTGGCGGAGGGATGTTTCGGTTCGGCACGGATCTGAGCCAGCCCGCCGCGCCGGTGGGCGACAAGCTGATCGTGAAGAACCAGGCGACCGGCAGTTACCAAGTGCGGGTCGCCGATTCGGGCCGCGAGCCGGGCGGCGGCGACGCCAAGCCGCTGACGCTGGTCGAAACCGGCGGAGGAGGAGCGAAGTTTTCGCTCGACAACCCGGACGGGGTGGTCAACCAGGGCGTGTACCAGTACAGGCTTGGGCAGAACCCGCAGAACGGGAATAATTGGGAGCTTCAGCCGACCGGTCAGACGACCCCTTATACCAACAGCGTCGTCAACATCATGGGTGTTGCGCCCACGATATGGTATGGGCAACTGATGACGGTGCGGGAACGCTTTGGCGAACTGGGGTTCGAGCAGGACAGGGGCGGCGTCTGGGTGCGTCCGTACGGTACCGAATACAAGATCAAGAGCGCCTCGGGGGCCCGCTTCCAGCAGAACCAGTCTGGCGTGGCGGTGGGCGCCGACAAGGCGGTCGACTTCCTGGGAGGCAAGACCTATTTCGGTGCCTTGTTCAATTACAGCGAATCGAAGCTTGACGACAAAGCGGGCGCCAAGGGCACGGTGGACGCGTACTCTATCGGCGCCTATGCCACGTGGATGGGCCGCAATGGATACTACCTGCATGGCTTGGTGAACGCGAATCGATATATCAGCAAGGCCCGCGCCAGCACGAGCAACGGTGGCAGCGCCGATGGCTCTTTCAATACGAACGGTGTGGGGGTTTCGCTCGAAGGCGGACGTCGGTTCGATTTCGACAATCGATGGTTTGTCCAGCCGTATGGGCAGTTGTCCGCCTTGCATATGCAGGGATCCCGGTTCAGCTTGAACAACGGCATGGATGCCAAGGGGGACAGCATGGACTCCGTCCAGGCGGCCATTGGGACGCAGGTCGGCAGGGCCTTCCGCAGCGCCAATGGTGACGTTGTCGAGCCTTACGTACGTGTCGCGGTGGTTCACGAGTTCGTCAAGAGTAACGATATATCGATCAACGATCACTCCTTCAACGCGGATTTGTCGGGGTCGCGGGTGGAGCTGGGGCTGGGCACTGCGCTGCAGATTGGCAAGCATCTCAGCGCGCATCTGGACTACGCCTATGCGAATGGCAGAAAGCTGTCGCAGCCTTTCCTTCTGAACGCAGGATTGCGCTATCAGTGGTAGCGCATTACCGCGGCGCCGGGGGGCGCCGCGTGTGAAATGCCCGGCGCGAGATACTTGCTTCGCGTCGGGCTGTTGGCGCTAGCTTTGAAGTTCGAATGTCGTGCTACTCGGTTGGCCCGCAGGGGGTTCTTGCCAATTGTCCGGGCCGGCGTAGGTGGTTTTCCAGCGCACGCTGATCTCCAATTGGTCCTTGCCAGGCGTTCTGCGCTCGAATACCAGGTCATCGCGCGTGAGCATCACGGATCCGTCTTCTCCGGTTTCGGAAATAAACGTCGCACCGTTATTCGACATTTTTGGGCCCTTGAATTTTGCGATCGACGTGTCAGTAATCGTCAATCTCAGTTTCCATTTGGGAACGGGCTTTTCGTCGCTGTTGAGATCTCCGTACCGTTCGCGTCCGAACAACTGGAATTTGGACGTTGCGAGCGTCACCTCGGGGTGACGTCTCGACAGATTGGTGCCGGTGGTCGGGAGCTTCATATGCGTGGGGACGGGAATGACTGTCCACGTCATGGGCGTGCCTTTGTGGCCCGGAACCGAAGGCGTAAGCGTCAGATCGCCGGCCAGCTTGCCGGCCTGGATGAGTCCCATTGACGTCGCGCCTGCTCCTACGACAACGTTGGTGGAATAGTGAGGCTCGAGATCAAAATGCGCACGGTCTCCCTGAACTTGTGGCGTCTTGTTCGGGCCGTCAAGGGTGACCGTGACGGTGACTTTTGCCGGCGCTTTGGTCTCCGGAGTGGTAACGACATTGACGGGCTCGCCCGAGAACACCTCCAACTGCGGCGTTATGCGCTTGCCGGTGGCAGAGAACGTAATGGCAGTGATCGCCGGCGCGACTTCGCCGTCATATACCGCGGTGGCAACCGGTCTGCCCCGGCCGATAGCCGTAAGTTTGGCGTGGCCAAGCGCCGACGTTGCGTCGGCCTTAAGATCTGTGATGGCGAGTGGCTTCGTGGCGTCGGCGGTTGTCAAGCGCTGCGCTTCACCGTCCAGAGCGACCAGGACGCCTGGGTCTCTCGACGTAACCTGCAGCGAAACGGTGGCCGCGATATCAGCGGCGGGAGCCTTGGTGGTTTTGGCGTGGAGCTTGATACCCGCCGTTGGCTTCTCTGTCGCGCCAAACGCGGCGCCCTTGTCGGCGGTTCCCTTGTCCGGGTCGAATTTGAGTGTATAGGCGGGCTTGCCGTCCTTATCGATTGGGGGAATTTGGGGCAAGGGGCTGATACGGATAACCCTGCCGTTGCCGGCCTGGTCGCTGACATAGAGCGACTCGACACTACTGGCGCTGTCAATGTGCCAGGCGACCACGGCGGGGGCAGCTTTTACGGTGCCTTGCTTCAATGCGTAATTTATCTGAACGTGGGCGGGTGGTGTCGTATCAGGGGTCGGCAATACCGCATAGATGTGTCCATCGTCCGGGTAACGGTCGTCGACGATCCAGAGGTATCCCGATTTATCGACCGCAATGCTCGATATGCTTACGGGGTCGCTCCCCGCCTTCAACGTCGCGATCAAGGCGGGTTGGGCGTTTTCGGTTGCAAGGTCCATTCGCCACAGTTCGCCATTTGTTCCGCCGATGTACAAGATGTTCCCATCGAGCGCAAGCGTTTGGCCCGCCAGATCGATCCTCCTCATATTCGCGGGCGCCGCTGCAGGTAGCGTCGCCGCCGGGATGCCGACGAGTTGCTGCTTTCCCGAGGCGCTATCCTGGGCCGTCATCCATAGGGTCTTCTTCTCCTCATGGAATACCAAGGATGACTGCAGGGCATCAGCCTTCTTGCCGATTTTTATTGTGAGGACCGGCGGGGTACCCTTGGGCTTTTCTGTATCAAAGGCGACCAGATTGCCCAGGGTATCCAGAACCCACAGATACGCTTTGGTGCTACCGAGCCCCTGATAGGCGATCGCCCCGAACTGCACGCGGGTACCCGTTGTGGCGGTGGAAACGGGAGTTTCGTAATAGATCTCGGCGTTTGCATCGGCCGCCGCTGCCACTTTGTACCGGTAGATAGTGCCGTACGTATAGTCCGAGATCCATAGCGTGTTCGCCGGGTCCAAATAGAGGCCCCGGACGATGGTGGAGGGCTTTGGCGCCGCGACCGTGGAAGGCTTGCCCAACGCGGGGCGAGGCAGCGTGAGGGTGGCCACGGTTTTCCCTGTGGCGTCCTGGCGGTACACCTTGGCCTCGAGATTCGCGTTGATATCACTGTCTGCCGCCCAAACCGTACCGTCTTGTGCCACGACAAGGTTTCTGATGTATGCCGTGGTAGCGGGCACCGCTTGGTCGTGCTGTTCGCCGGCCAATGTTACGGACAGAGGGGTTGATGTTGATGCCATTACAGGTCCTTTTTCAGAAGAAAAGACAAAGACAGCGGGAAGAAGACGTTTCGCCGCTCGAGGGGGATGCGCGTGCTGGGAAGGGGCGGTTGCTCTTCGCTCCGAAGTCAAGGGTCAAAGTAGATCGAGATAGCGCCGTCTTGCGGGGAAGGAGCCCAGGGGCCGGCATTCGTGGGATTCTTGCTCCATGCCGCGTGGATCGTGATGGTCTGATTGCGGGCGCTCGCCTGGATCTGCAGAGCCCCTGCAGGGATGCTCGCGATTCCGCTGGCGTCCGTGCGTAGAATCAAGCTGTTGCCTCCACCCGTCGAACCCTCTTTGAATCTTGCGTGCGGCGTGGCGTCGAGGCTAAGCTGGATGGCCCATTGGCCGACCGGCACGATGGAGTCGGGTTCGCCAGTTGAATCGCCTAGCGTCTTGTGCCCGGACAATCGAAAGGGAAGAACCACCCCGTCTCGCAGGGCGGCACGGATGGATATGTGTCGGGGCGTTGTGCCCCAGTCATTTGTCAACCGGTCCGGCACGGGCAGGACATGCCACGTCAACGGCTTGCCGGTGTGCCCGCCTGCCGAGGGCGTTATCGTCACTTCTCCGATACGCTTGCCGGCCTGGACCGGAGGGAGTTCCCCGCCCGACACCACGGTGGCCTCCTGCCTTGGGCCGGTTAGGAAGTGGGCATTGTTTTCCGAAGCGCTTTGCGCCTTGTCGGGGCCGGCTAGCCGCAAAGTGACCCCAAGCTTGGAGTCAGGGACGGTCTTGACGTGGATCGCGGGTGCAGGGGGAAACGGTTCGCCTTGCCACGTGGACAGAGACGGCTGAGGGTCGAACGTCACGTCAGTGATGGACGGCTGCGCCTTGAGCTCCACGAAGATGCGGTGATCCGGCGGCTCGTAGTCGTCGATTTCGGCTCTGAGTCGGAATTCCCCTGAACTGGCGCCGCTTCGGACCCATACCAGTACCTCGCCATTTGCTTGCGTTTTGGCGATGGCGCCGGACTCTTTCCATACTTTGCGGTCGGCCGAGATTTCCGGTCTGGGGGAAGGCCCGCCCATGACAAAGTTGACTTCAATATTGGCCAACGCCTCTTGTGCGGGGTTTACTACCTTGAATCCTATAGGGGTGCCTGCCGTACTGACATTGACGGGGCTTGGGGTGATGAGCGAAAGCTTCTGTGCAATCGAGGAGGGCATGAGTGAAGGCCAAGAAAAATTGTGCTGGCCGATGCGGCGCCCGGTGATGGCGGCTCGGCTTTCTCGTCAAATAGATGAGGATCCGTTGCCCGTCCCGAGCTCGCGGACCCCCGCCCGCGGCGGCTGAATACCGCTCGTCTTCAGTCGCTGAGAACATCCTAACGGCCCCCATTGAGCCGTGCTAGAGCATTGGATTTCCGGAATTCCCGGCGGGCATGGCCGATTGGATATTGGGCGTGAGGTCCGATAATGGGCTGATCTATTCCGCTGCGCGGGGGCGCGCACCCCAAGCAATGCTCCCCGGCTCCGGGCACACCCAGGACCCCTGCAACCGTTCCCGGATCTGTGCCAGGCTTTGCTCCACCAGCAAAACCCCATCCCGGAACACCGGCGCCAGCGCGCCGCCAGCCACCCGCTCCGGCGTCTGCTGGTCGAGCAACAAATACCCCGTCGCCGTCTCATCGACCCGCGGCAAGCCCTAGGCCGACAATCGGGCTGCCGGTCAGGCGGGCGAAGTAGGTCAAGCGCTTGCAGTATTCGAAGGCGATGGTGGCCACGGTGGACGGCTTCCACAATTCGCAACTGAACAGCGTTTCGATGTAGGTGACCAGCCAGGCGAATTCCGGCTTGGTGTTGATGAAGGTGAGGGGCGGCACGCGGATGTCGACGCGGGCGAATGCGTCAATGTCGTGCCGATTCGTGATCCCAACTCTCGCATTGAATCGTTCAACCAATCGTTGACGCACCAGAAGCAAAACGGCCGAATCATCGGTTGTAGCCGGCTGATTGATCTACCGGTTGGCGTCGCCGGAGGTAATCACAGTTTTGGCGGTTCCTGCATTTTGCAGGAAGGTACGCAGCGCAAGGACGTGAGGATCTGCAACGACGATATGTTCGGGCATTTCCAAGTCGAGCCGTCCACGCCACAGGATGCCTCAGACAAGCGCCTGGTCGACTTTACTTACGCGCAATGCTATGGCGGTTGATGGTTTGCGGATAGCTGGGTTTCAACTATCAATCGATGACTTCGGAATGGGCTTGGAACCAGGCTGGGCCCTCGGGGCTCGCCGGTATACATGCCGCGGACGCGGCGGCGGCCCGCAAGCAACCGCCTATTATCATTATCCTTTTCAATGCAACGGATGGTCCCATGGAACAGATTTCTCATCTGCGCGACGTCATTGCGGCGAGCCAACTTCTCCAAGACGTGCAGGCGCGCGACGACTTTGTGGTTGCCAGCGTGCGGTTTCAGGCGGCGGGCGTCGATATCCATGTGAATGTCGATCCGGAGCTGGCCGACAATCCAGAAATATGTGTCGACACCCTCATCGCCAATACCCGGCGCTTTCTGGAGATGTCGGCGGATCACTGGAAGGGGCTGATCAACGACATTGCGCTGGAGGTGGAAGAGGCCGTCGGGGACGCAGAGGTGGAAGAGCCCACGGATCTGCGCGATGACCTGCGCCTGCATTCCGCGGCCATTTTTGCCGATGCGGTGTTGCTGTCGTTTATGGCGCCGCGGCAGTTTCCCGATAGCTGGGTGCGTGCGCAGCTTTGCGTGGAGCTGACACTGGAAGACGTCTCCATTGACGAGAAGGATGACGTTGAGACTGTCGAATTCAATTCGCTGGATGAGCTGCTGGATAACCTGAGTTCGGACAAGGACGTGTAGTGAACGCCCGAGTTGCTTGCGGGCATAGGGTTCACTATGAACGGGAGCTTCGTGGCGGCGTCATGGCTCGGCCGGTGCGTCAACCGGACGGTTTTTTTCGGAGCATGCTCAGAGCGGCTTAGTAACTCGGTCACGGTGTGTGCGGCTCACCAGGCGCCATTTCGACAGATCTTTTGGCCGCGCTCAAATCCGGCTAGCATCGGCTGAACCGCTGTTCTATTCCGCCTCCCCGCATCCATGATGGAAGCCACCGTGACCGAACCGACCGCCACTGGACTTTCAGCCGAAGCGGCATCGCATAAGGGCAAGTTTTTCCTGATCGACGCCGGCTTACTGGGCGACGGCCGGGTTCCCGGCATGGAAATCGCCAACGAAGAGAGGCTGATCCATCCGGGGATGAATGTCATCTCGCGTCCTGACGGGATGCCAGATCAGTATCCGGCGCGTCCCCACCTGGTGCATGTGCCGCAGAAGGGCGCAATGCCCCGCGATCTGGAGGAGCTCGCCGGCATATGGATTGTGTCGGAGCCGTTGAAGCGGTTGTTTGAGCAGTTGGACGCCGAGGCGTTTGCGTTTGTGGCATGCGACTTCAGCCTTGCCGACGGCAGCCCCGGTCCCCGGTACTACCTGGGTAATGTGCTGCGCAGACTCGATGCCCTGGATGCAGCCTCTTCCCGCGTGAGAATCAAGCTCGACCACAATTATCAGACCGGCGAGGACGAGAAGCTTTATAGCCTCGTCGGCGGCGCCAGTTTGGTGTTCAAACCCGAGGTTGTGGGAGGCGCCCATATCTTCCGCCAGGACCGCATGGGAGCGCCTCCCATCTGTGACCGCGCGATGTTTGAGGCATTGCGCGCGGCCAGCTTTTCTGGCGTGCGGCTGCGCGATGTCGCCGATATCTGAGAATGTTCTGAACGACCCGGCGTGAACCGCTCCGCGCAGCCAACCGCCATCGATCGTCGAACCGGAGCCACGGACCATGCGGGCGCGCTCGCGGCTATAGTGTTGCGTCATTCCGGCCTCCCGCCCTGGCGGCGGGCCGGGACTTGTCTTTTGATTCAGGAAGCTTGCATGACCATGACCGCCGAACAGTTCCACAAACGCATCTGGGAGATCCTGGACACCGTGGACAGCGCGTATTTCGAGGTGGTGGCCGCGCCCGCGCCCGACGCGGCCGCGATCGCGAGCCTGGAGGCCGCTGTCGGGTTCCCGCTGCCGGCGGCGTTCACGGCCTTCTGCCAGCGCACCAATGGCCTGTGCGTGATGGCGCGCGAGGAAGTCTGGCCGCGCGCCAAGGAGTTCGACGTCGGCCCCGCCTGGACCTTCTGGCGCGGCGTGGTGCTGTTGGGCATCGATGCGCCGGAGTTGCCCGAATGGGCTAGCATTTCGGCGCAGCAGCGCCAGCTTGCCGAGGCCGGTCTGCCTGGCATCCTGCCGGTGCTGAAGATCGTGGGCGACGGCAGCCGGATCTGGGGTGTGGACCAGGCGGGGGCCGTCGTGGCGATCGACGACTGGGCCGATCCGGAGCCGGTGGGCGGCGACCTCATCGATCTTTATGCCGAGCAGATCGCCGACCTGATGCGGCGTCAGCAGGACATGGCACTGCGACTGGCCGAACGCGCCAAGGGAAAACTCGGCAAGCTGCCGGGATAGCGGGCAGCGGGGCGCGGGCCGATCCGGTTGCCGGCATGCCGCCCGCCCGGCATGCGCGTCATCCGCCGGCGCGCGGGGAAAGCGCATCCGGATACGTGACCAGGTCGGCGGCGTCGGAAACCCAGCCATCCTTGTCGTGCCGATACAAATCCAGCCGCTGGCGCATTTCTGGCGTCCATCCGGTCCGGGCCGACATTGCGCACAGCAGTCCCAGGCCGATGCGCCGCATGCCGGCATTGCCTTCGGCGCCCAACCACGCTTCGACCTGGGTAAGCTGATCCAGGCGCGCGCCAGCCACCGTATCCGCGAGCGCATCCAGGACGTCGCCAACGACGCCGGGATGCAGTAAATCCGAGGCCGCGGATTGCCGCGCGAGCGCCAGCGCGGCCTCTGGACGCAACACCGAGAACGCCAGTCGTAGCGCCAGTCCCGGATGCCAGCGCCTGGCCAGCAGGGCCGCGGCCAGCATGTCCGCCGACGCGGCCAGTTCCAACTGGCCACGCTGCCGTTGCTGCTGGTACGCGGCGACAACCGCGGCCAATGCATGCGCCCTCGTCAGGCCCGCGAAACTGTCCGCCAGTTCGCGCGGCAGGTTTCCCGCATAAATGCCCAGCAGCGCGCCTGCCGCGAGTTCGACCAGCGACACATCGACATCTCCGAGCCGCGCGGCCAGCGCCTGGTACAACGCGGGTGCGCCTTGCCCAGGAGGCATCGCGATCAGTCGCTCCAGCGTTTCCTTGCGGATCTGGGCATCGGAATGCCCGAGCAGCAAGGCGAGATGCTGGCTCAGGGCGCGCTGGCCATCCGGAGAAAGGCCCGTCGGCGGAATGCGGATGGTTGCGCGCGCCAGGGCCGGCGGCCCGCTGCGCGCGGCGGCGTGCAATCTGGGCCAGACCTCGGGACGGTCGAGGAAGTTCCAGTACGCTCGCGCCAAGGCGATCGCCACGTCCTGATGCAGCTTGGGCTCGGCTTCGATCCGGGCGAGAAATGCGAAGGCGCCATCCGTCCTCAGGTCGCCGGCAAGGCGGACGATCTCCTTGGCGACGGTGATCTTGCTTCGCGGCGCGCGGTCCAGCAGTTCCAGCACCTGCGCGGGGCGCAGGTTCATCAAGGATCGCCGCAAGGCATAGATGGCGACCCGGGCCCGGCCGTCATCCAGTGCCTGTATCAGCGCCGCCACCCCGCGTCCGGCATCGGCGCGTCCGAGCGCTTCCAGCGCCTTGTCACGCAGCGCCTGGTCGGGCGTGTCGAGGCGCGCCAGGTCGACCAGCGGCGCCAGGTCGATGGATGGCATGGCCGCATAGCGCTGGACGCAGCCGTAGAGTTCCCAGGCGTTGCGCTGCGTGCTGGTGAGGATATCGAGCAGTTCGGCGGCATAGCATTGCTGCTGGGCCGCCGTCCACCGGAAGAATCCGTCTTCGTAGGCGGGGAGAAATGCCGCCTTGCCGCTGGGAAACCGCCCCTTGTAGACGCGGGCGGTCAGAAACGGCGTCAGCAGGTCTTGCCTGCGACGATGCAGATGCGAGGAGACCGCGGACACCTGAATCCAGCTCGGATCGGCCCCCAGCAGTTGGGGAATCAATTCCGCCGCGCGCTTGCGCAGTCCGAGCCGCACCAGCGCGTCCAGCCCGGAACGCGCCACATTGCCGCGTTTGTCGCGGGCCAGGTCGGAGATCATGTCGACAAACAGGTCCACGGCCTTCGCCCGGCATCCGAAGCCAAAGACGAGTTGCAGCGCCACCTGGGCGCGATCGCGCCGGATCCAGGTCTCGAGCAGCCCCATCAGGTGCGGGGCGATCCGGCGCAGTTCGCCATCGCTCATGCGGGATTCCCAGTGCCCCTGGCGCAGGTTGCCCATGCCGCCCATGCGCTCGACAAGGCCGGGCAGCGCGGCCACGACAAATGCGGTGTGGGGGGTGATGATGGACATCAACCATTGCATGGCCGCCAGCATGGTCTGGTGCGAGCAGTCGCGGGCGCGCAATGCGGCATCGATGAGCGCGGTGAACCCGGGCAGGTGCCCGGCTTCCCAGCGCGAAGGCGGCAGTGCCGCCAGGGCCGTCAGCATGGCAAGTCGCACAGGGTCCTGCTCGTTCTCGCGGGCCCGGCAGAAATCCAGAATGGCGGCCAGGCTCGATGCCTCGTATCGTCCTGTCCCTGCCACCGCCGCCACGGCCTGCGCGCGCAGCTCGCCATCGGGCTGCGACAGGAACGGCTGGGCCAGGGCCAGCGCTTCCTGGAATGGCAGGCAGGACAGGTACGGCAGCCGGACCAGCGGCTCGGCGGCGAGGCGTGGCGACGAGAACGCGCGGCGCGCTTCGGCCTGCCGGGCAGCGCTGGATAGTTCCCGCACGAACTCGAACGGCAAGGCCCCGCTGTCCTCGCGCCAGGCTTCGCCGCCCTGGCGATAGAGGGCGTCCCGCTGGCTTGCATGCAGTTGCTGGAAGACCGCGTGCAGGTCGGGGAGCGCGTCAACCGACAACAGTTTGCAGAGCGCGGACGCCTCCAGGCGCCGCAGGGTCTGCAGGGTGAAGGGAATGCGCTGTCTGCCGCCCAGGTCCTCGACGATGGCGGCGATCTGCGCCGGGAAGAAAGAGGCATAGCGCGCCAGCGGCAAATCCTGGACGGGAATGCGGGCGACCGCCACGCGCAACAGGCTCAACCCGGCCGCCCGGTCGCTGCGCAGCATGCGATAGAGCGCCGCCCTGATGGCAACGCGCAATGCATAGGAGGGATTGCCGGACTGCTCCAGTTCGTGCGCCAGCCTGTCGCGCACGAGCCCCGGCAGGCGCTGCGCCAGCGCCGCCCACTGCGGCGCCTCCAGCAATGCAACCTGTTCGGCATCCAGGCTGGCGCCGATGAATGCATCCGTCGTCCAAGGCAGCAGATGGCGGCGCGCCGCGCCTTCGAGTGTCGGATAGACGGCATCGTTGACCTGCCCGCGTCCGGCTCGCCAGAGCTGGCGGGCGAGCTCCCGGCGGCACGGCTTTGTCATGTCGGGCATCAGGCGGACCAGGATCTCGTCTGGCACCACACGCGCCGCCAGTCGGGCGGCACGCAACACCAGCATGGGCGATGGGTCGGCGAGCAGCGTGACGATCAGATCCGTCGCGCGCGAGCCGCTGGCCGACATCAGCGCCAGCAGCCGCTCGTAGTGGATCTCCGATTGCGCCAGCGACTTCAGGTCTTCGGCAAGCCGCGCATCCGCGATGGACTCACGACCGAGCGCCACCATCCGCCCGTAACGTTGATCATGGCCGAGGAGGGCGACCTCCGCGAGGATGCGCCGCGTGGACGGGCGGTGTTCTTTCCGTGGGGGCGTCATGGTCATGGGCAGGCAGTCGTAGGGTGGGCAGGGCGCCATTCGCACGGCGCGGCGGGAATCCGCAACGGGGATAGTAAATCGATTCGGCCCGCTGGCTTTCCGATTGGACCCCGCGCCAGGCCCGCGCGCGCGGGCGAACGTCCTGGGCACCTTGGTGGCCGACGTACGGCAAGACCGGAACCGGCTCGCCCGGCAGCCACGGCGTCTACACGCTGGCCAACTGAACGTGCTGGTCATCCGCGAGGGATGGATCAACGATGCCCTGGGCGTGATGCGGTCCCTGTCGGTCGAGGTGGCCTTCTACCTGCTGTTTCCGCTGGCCGCGCTGCTGGCGCGGCGCCTGCTCGGACGCTGCGGCCGCGACTGCTACGAGATCTACCTGCCGCACCTGCTGGTGCCGGGCCTGTTGCGCACCTGGCTGCCGCCCACGCAATACGTGGGCGACGCCAGGCTCGGTTTGCTGCTGGCCAGTGTCGTTGGCGCGTGCCTGCTGGGCGCGCTGGTGTCGCGGGCGTGTTCCACGCCGTTGAACCTGCGCCTGCGGCGGCTGTGGCGGCTTGGCCGCGGACTGCGTTGACGGGCGCGTGGAGCAAGGGGGAGCGGGCAGGGAGGCCTGCGGCCACTTACACCTGGGCCATGCCGCCATCGACGAACAGTTCGATGCCGTTGACGAAGCTGGCCGCGTCGGAGGCGAGGAACGCCACGGCCTTGCCGATTTCCCGCGGTTCGCCCAGGCGTCCCAACGGCACCTGCGCGGCCAGGTGATCGAACAAGCCCTGGCGCGCCTCGTCGGGAACCAGTCCGCCCAGGCCTGGCGTGCGGATCGGCCCCGGGCTGACGACGTTGACGCGAATGCCCCGATCCTTGAGGTCCAGCGCCCAGGAGCGGGCGAAGTTGCGCACGGCGGCCTTGCTGGCGCTGTAAACGCTGAAGTTCGCGGTGCCCTGGATCGACACGGTCGAGGCCGTCAGGATCACCGAAGCGCCATCCACCAGCAGCGGCAACGCCTTTTGCACGGTGAACAGGGTGCCGCGCACGTTGGTGCCGAAAATGCGGTCGAAGTGCTCCTCGGTGATCGCGCCCAGCGGCAGCATGTCGCCACCGCCCGCGTTGGCCAACAGGATGTCCAGTTTGCCTGCGGTCCGGGCGATCTGCGCGTAGACATTGTCCAGGTCGCCCAGCACCGCGGCGTCGGCGCGGATGCCGGCGGCCGCGCCGCCCAGGGCAGCCACGGCGGCGTCCAGTTCCGCCTGGCGCCGGCCGGTGATGAATACGCGCGCGCCCTGCGCCGCCAATTCCTGCGCGGCGGCAAAGCCGATGCCGGTGGTGCCGCCGGTGACGAGTGCGATCTTGCCGTTCAGTTGCTGATTCATGGTGTTCTCCAGATCCTTTTTGCTCGGTTGCCCGTCAACGTCTCACGGCGCCGGATGCATTCCGAAGCGCTGGCGTTGCAGGGTATGGCGTCACTTTAAGGACCTCTGGATATTGAATAAATACTGTAAAATCGAAATGACTATCCATACATGTGGATAATTTGCTTTCTCCGGGAGAAGAAATCCGCATGGATCAGTTGACGGCCATACGCGCCTTTTCACGGGTGGTGGAGGCAGGCAGCTTCACTCGGGCGGCAGACTCGCTCGACATGCCCAATGCCACGCTCAGCAAGCTGGTTCAGGACCTGGAAACGCACCTGGGCGTGCGCCTGCTGCAGCGCACGACGCGCCGCGTCACCGTCACGCCCGAAGGTCGCGATTACTACGACAAGGCCTTGCGCATCGTGCGCGACCTGGAAGACATCGACAGCTCATTCAATGCGGGGCAGGGCAGGCCGAAAGGGCACCTGCGCATCGATGTCGGAGGCTCCACCGCGCGCGATGTGTTGATCCCTGCCATACCGGATTTTCTTGCGCGGTATCCCGACATACGGATCGACCTGGGCGTGTCGGATCGTACGGTCAATCTCATCAGTGATAACGTCGATTGCGTGATCCGCGGCGGCCCCCTTGACGATTCCTCGCTGGTGGCGCGGCATATCGGCACGGCCGATCTCATCACTTGCGCCGCGCCGGCATACCTCAAGCACTTCGGCACGCCGGCGTATCCGGAGGAGCTGAAGAACGGTCACAGGCTGGTGAGCTATCTTTCCCCTCAGAACGGACGCGCATTTCCGTTCCGCTTCGAGCGGGACGGAGACAAGCGGGAGATCAAGGCCGAGCACCGCGTGGGTGTCAACGAAAGCAATGCGCATCTGGCCGCGGCGCTGGCCGGCCTGGGTATCATCCAGACTTTCACCTATGCGGCCCGGGCCGCGCTGGACGGTGGCGCGCTCGTGGAGATCCTGAAACCCTGGCGGCCCCAACCCTATCCGTTCCATGTGGTCTATCCGCACAATCGCCACGTGACACAGCGCCTGCGTGTGTTCATCGATTGGCTCATGGAAAACCTGCCGCCTCGGCTCAGGCCCTGAGATCGCGGCTGCCGTGATCCGCCATGGCGGCGGTGTGGCCGGGCTCCTCACGAGAGGGACGCCCGGCGCCCGGGCGAGCGTCCCGCCTCATGCCTGCGGCCGATGGCACACCGCTTCCACGTTGTGGCCTATCGATCGCGCGGCGCGATCGGGTATTCTGCCGGCGTGTACCCGCGAAGGAGCGCGATCCTGTCACCGCAGAAATCGATTCGTCGAGACCTGGCGATCCTCTGGTTCTGGATCGCCATCGTCGCGCTGGTGCTGGCGGGCCTGCTGGTGACACTCAGCCGCCAGGGCGCCAGTTCCCAGGTCGCTCGTGCGCGCGACCTGGCGGCGGTCAGTTGCGAGGCCTTGCGCGCTGGCGCGGGGCGCCTGCAACAGTTCGGCGCGGCCAGCCCGCAAGCAGAGGCGTCCGGCCTGCCGGGCGCCCAGGCCATCCTCGATCTGGCCTTGCGGGACCGCCCCGGCATGGAAGGCGGCTTCTGGCGGCCGGGCGCCGGGGTGGTCGCCTATGCCTTTCCCACCTATGACGGCACCGGCATCAAGCGTGACCCGCCCAGCGCGGAGCTGGAGCGCATCGGCGCCACGGCGCAGCGCGCGCTGGATGCGGCCGTGCTGGTGACCGACATGCGTCCCGGCCTGCGTGAAGCCGTGGTCTTCGCCGCCTGTCCCGCCGACACGCCGAATGACCCGCTCGCCGCCTGGACCCTGACGCGCGTGCCGCTGATCGGCGGCGACGTGATCAATGCGCTGATCCTGGCGGTCAGCCTGTTGCTGGGCATGGTCGTGGTATCGGGCCTCTGGCTCGGCCGCACTTTCGTTCGCTGGCGCCGACAATCCGACGACATGCAGCGCCAACTGCAGCAGGCCGAACGGCTCGCCACATTGGGGCGCATGTCCGCGGGCCTGGCCCACGAGATCCGCAACCCCCTCGGCACCATGCGCATGAAAGTCGAGAACGCGCTGGCGGCGCCCGGGCCGGTCCGGGAGGCGCGCGTGGCTGGCGCCCTCGAGGCGGTGCTGGCACAGACCGAGCGCCTCGAATCGCTGGTGGCCAGCCTGCTGGCCCTGACTCAGCCGTTTCGCGTCGAGCGCCAGGTGCTTGATCTGACCGCCTTCCTGAAGGAGCGGGCGCAGACGCATGCGGCGATGGCGCAGAAATCCGGCATCCGGCTGACGACGGTGGCCCGTGACGTATCCGGCGCGCGCGCGTGGTTCGATCCGGCGCAGATGGCGCGGGCGTTCGACAACCTGCTGCTGAACGCGCTGGCGCACACGGGCGACGGGGGGAGCATCGAGCTTGGCGCCGGCCGCAGTCCGCGCGGCGCCTTGTTGTTGTGGGTCGCCGATGATGGCGCCGGCGTGCCGGAAGCATTGCGCGAAACCCTGTTCGAGCCGTTCGCCACGGCCCGCGCGGGCGGATCCGGCCTGGGGCTTGCCCTGGTGCGGGAAATCGTCCAGGCGCACGGCGGGCAGGTCCGGTTGGCGGGGACCGCGCGAGGCGCCCGCATTGAGATGGAGCTGCCATGGCCCGCATCCTGATCGTCGACGACGACGCGGCATTTCGCGACAGCCTGACCGAGACGCTGCAAGACCTGGGGCATACGGTGTTGCAGGCCTCGTCGACCCTCGCGGGCCTGAACCGCCTGCGCACCGAGGCCGTGGATCTGGCCATCGTCGATCTGCGCATGCCGGGCGATGACGGGTTGGCGTTCCTGCACAAGGCGTCCGAGCTGTCGCCGGTCCCCTGCATCATGCTGACCGCCTATGCGAGCGGCGCCAACACGATCGACGCCATGCGCCTGGGGGCATTCGACCACCTGACCAAGCCGGTGGCGCGGGCCGCCCTGGTGGAGACGCTGGATCGGGCGTTGAGCAGCGTGGCGGCGGCCGGGGATGACGCTGCCAGCGCCGACGCCGCGCCGGTCGACGACTTCGAGCTGGTCAGCGGCAGCGCCGCCATGCGCGAGGTCTTCAAGCGCATCGGCATGGCGGCGCGCGGCGATGCCACGGTGCTGATCCTGGGCGAAACGGGCACGGGCAAGGAGCTGGTGGCCCGCGCGCTGCATCGCAGCAGCGCGCGGGCGGCGCGGCCTTTCGTCGCCGTCAATTGCGCCGCCATTCCAGACGAACTCATGGAAAGCGAGCTGTTCGGCCACCTCAAAGGGGCGTTTACCGGCGCCATCAGCGATCGCGCTGGACGTTTTCGCGAGGCCGAGGGCGGCACGCTGTTTCTCGATGAGATCGGCGATATGCCGCTGGCGACGCAGGCCAAGATCCTGCGCGTGTTGCAGGAACGGGAAATCACCCCCATCGGGGGGGCGCGTGTCGTGCCCGTGAACGTGCGTATCGTCGCGGCGACCCACCGCGATCTGCCGGCGGCGGTCGCGGCGGGGCGGTTCCGCGAGGATCTCTGGTATCGGCTGCAGGTGGTGCCGATCGCGCTGCCGCCGCTGCGCGAGCGGTTGGGCGATGTGGTGCTGCTGGCCGAGCATTTCCTGAGGCGTATCGGCGCAGGCTCGCCCAAGCGCCTTTCCAGCGCGGCCGCGCAGCGGCTGCTGGCGCATGCCTGGCCCGGCAACGTGCGCGAACTGCGCAATGCCATGGAGCGCGCGGCGGTGCTTTGCCGCGGCACCACCATCGGCCCCGAGCATATCGGCCTGCCATCCTTGCACGCCACGCAGGAGGCCCAGGGCGGTATCGCCCTGGATGGCCCGCTGGCTGACGCGGTGGCGGCACTGGAGCGCGCCATGATCCGACGCGCCTTGGCGGCCACGGCCGGCAATCGCGCCGAGGCCGCGCGCCGGCTCGGCCTGTCGCGCCAGCAGCTCTACCGAAAGTTGGCCGAACACGGCCTGGAATGAGGTGTCCGGTCCTGTGACGCCGTGGTGTCACAGGATCGGACGCCGCGGGGCCGTCGGGCGGCGCAACTCATTGATTTGCAGGGAACTCCTTGTTGGCACACGGTTTGCATGGAAACCGGTGTGTTCACTGCCGGTGCAAGGAGTCCATCATGTCTCGATCCGCATTCGCCCTTTTCGCCCTCGCCGCGGCCGTTGTCGCGGGCATGGCCTGCGCCGCGCCGCCGCCTGCTGGCGCGACGCCAACGCCTGCTGGCGCGACGCCGCCGCCCCTTGGCGCGATGCCGCCGCCCGCGCCCGACGCCGCCGCGTCGACGGTGGCGCAGGGACAAGTCCAGCGCCTGCTGATGAACCCTTATGGCGAGGTCGACGGCCTGCGGCTGGTCGATGGCACCGTGGCGCGGTTCCCGCCGCATCTGTCCCAGGCGCTCAGCGCCGCCGTCAAACCAGGCGACGCCGTTCGCATCATCGGCCGCCCGCAATCGCGCGGCAACGTCAAGGCCGATGCCATCGTCAACACCACCAGCGGCCAGACGGTGTACGACCAGCCGCCGGCGCCGGATACGGGACGGCCGCTGCCGCCGCACCTGCGCGCGCAGGCGTTGCGGCCGCAGCGGGTAGAAGGCCAGGTCGATACCGTGCTGACCGGCCCGCGCGGTGAAGCCAACGGCGTCATCCTGACCGATGGCAGCATCGTCCGCTTCCCGCCGGAAAGCCTGCGTCTATCGGTGCTGCCCGGAGCCTCCTTCGCCGCCGATGGCCTGGGGACGCGCAACGCCCTGGGCACGTCGCTGGAGGCGATCCGCATGGGCACCAGCCTGTCGGCGCTGCAACCCCTGTACGACCGCGCTCCCTGACCGCCGTCGCGCCCGTTCGGACCGAGCCGCTGCGCCGATCGCCGGCGGCTTCTCCGTCATCCGCCCGAGAACCCTGAAGATGTCCCCCAAATTCTTGCCCGTCGCGCTGTTGCTGGTCTCTAACGTGTTCATGACGTTCGCCTGGTATGGGCACCTCAAGTTCGGCGAGCGTCCGCTGTATGTCGTCGTCCTGGCCAGTTGGCTGATCGCCTTCGCCGAATACTGCTTCGCGGTGCCGGCGAACCGCATCGGACACGCCGTCTACAGCGCCGCCGAACTCAAGACCATGCAGGAAGTCATCACGTTGACGGTGTTCGCCGTGTTCTCGGTGTTCTACCTTGGTGAACGGCTGACGCTCAATCACCTGGTCGGCTTCGGCTGCATCGGACTGGGCGCGTTCTTCGTTTTCAAGGGCCCGTTGCCTTAGGACGCGATCATGTCGATTCCGAAAGCGGATAACGACCCGCGGCGCTGGCTCGCCGGCGTCAATTTCTTCCTGGCTGATGTGCGTGACGGCCTGGGCCCGTTCCTGGGCGTTTTCCTGCTGGGCCATGGCTGGCAAGCCGATGCCATCGGTTACCTGATGACGGCGGCCGGTCTGGCGGGCATGCTGGCCACGACGCCGATGGGCGCGTGGGTGGA
The DNA here is from genome assembly GCF_044232075.1 of Achromobacter sp. EB05. Classification (NCBI taxonomy): domain Bacteria; kingdom Pseudomonadati; phylum Pseudomonadota; class Betaproteobacteria; order Burkholderiales; family Alcaligenaceae; genus Achromobacter; species Achromobacter sp. EB05. The sequence continues at coordinate 5,328,149 of NZ_CP155917.1, read as the reverse complement.
CGCGTCCCGCCGCAAGCGCGGCTTGCTCGCCGGCGCCACCTTGGCGCTGATCGCCTGCAACGTGGCGTTGTGGGCGATGCCCGTCGCCAGTGTCGCGGCCGCGACGCAGGTCCTGGCCGCCATCATCGGCGCGCTGTTTGCGCCTGCCATCATGGGGCTCACGCTGGGTCTGGTCGGCCCGCGCGGCCTGCCGCGGCAGCTTGGCTTGAACGAGGCCTGGAATCATGCGGGAAACGTGGTGGCCGCGGCACTGGCCGGCCTGGCGGGCTACCGCTGGGGGCTGTCCGCCGTCTTCGTATTGATGATGATCGTGCCGTGTGGCGCGTTTCTCTGCCTGGCCCGCATCCGGCCGTCCGCGATCGATCATGAGGTCGCTCGCGGCGCGGCGCCGAGCGCGCGGCCCCAGGCATCCCAGGCACAAGTGCCGACGATCTGGCAGGTGCTGTCGCGCTCGAAGGCGCTGCGCCTGCTGGCGCTCGTCATGATGCTGTTCCATCTCGGCAACGCGGCCATGCTGCCCCTGCTGGGGCAGGCCGCCACCTCGCGTGGGGAGGCCGATCCCAGCGCCTACACGGCGTTGACCATCATCGTGGCGCAACTGGTGATGATCCCGGTAGCGTTGCTGGCGGGGCGCTACGCCCGTCGGTACGGCTATTGGCGGATTCTGACGCTGGCCTGCGCTGTCCTGCCCGTGCGGGGATTGCTGGCCGCCACGTTGCCGCCGACCTGTGCCCTGGTGCCGGTGCAGATGATGGATGGCGTCGCCGCGGGCCTGGTGGGCGTGGCGCTGCCCGGCCTGGTGGCATCGATCCTGCGCGGGAGCGGACATGTCAATGCCGGGTTGGGCGCCGTCATGGCCGTCCAGGGCGTCGGCGCGGCGCTCAGCCCGGCATTGGCCGGCTGGGTGGCGCAGCGCTTTGGCTATGGGCCGGCGTTCATTGCGCTGAGCGTGGCCGCGGCCGTATCGTTGGGACTGATCGCGACGCATCGGGCCGAATGCGGGGGCGCCCGATCCGCCAGGGCAGGACGAGTCCCCGACGTACACTCTTCATATTGAACATGCTGGTCCCTGGGGCGGGAGAGTACGCCATGCTATCGACATTGATCTACCGCAGCCGAGTCTGCGAACCCTTGGATGCCGATGCGCTCGGCGTTCTCGTCCGCAAAGCCCGAGCGCGCAATGCGTCGTTGAACGTCACGGGGATACTGCTTTTTGACGGGGTTCACTTTGTTCAGTTGCTGGAGGGGGGCGCACGGGAATTGGCGGTGCTGTTCGAGGCCATCCAGCGGGACGAGCGGCACGCGAACGTCGTGCATCTCCTGCGCGACCAGGGGCCATTTCGTCGCTTCGAGGGCGACCAGATGGCGATGGTCGACCTGCGTGAACTCGACTCGAAGCGGGTGGCAGCGCTGATTCTCGAGAAAATGAAGCGGAGAGCCAGGTTGGCGGCCAGCGACGACCGGGTCATCCAGATTCTCTCGTGGTATGCGCTTGCGCGCGGCACAAGCCATATCGTTGAAGGGGAAAGCGCGCGCAACTGGCGATTCGTGACGGAGGGCGAGGCAGCGCCCGGGCAGGGCTTGCTGGCGGAGCAGGCGTATCAGTTTGCCTTGCAGCCGATTGTCGAGCCCATGCGTCGAACGGTTACTTCCTTCGAGTTCCTGATCCGCAGCGGAACCGGCGGATCGCCCGAACAGTTGTTCTCCAGCGTTCCCCCCGTCCAGCGCTACCGGATGGACCTGGAGTCCAAAGCGTCCGCGTTCCGATTGGCGCGTCGCCTGCGCCTGGAAGACGTCAAGCTGTCGGTGAATCTGCTGCCCATGTCGTTGGTTGCGGATCCCGCGGCGGTGGACCATCTGCTTGACCAGATCGCCGCATGCGGCCTGTCGCCCCAACAGGTGATCGTCGAGGTTACCGAGCAGGAGGCCGTCGCCAACCAGGGGGATTTCGGCGCTGCCATCGAACGTTTGCGCAGAGCCGGGATCGGCGTGGCGATTGACGATTTTGGCGCGGGCTTTGCCGGCCTGTCCCTGCTGGCCGAATTCCAGCCCGACAAGCTCAAGATCGACCGCAAGCTCATCCAGAATATCCATTCGGACGGCCCTCGGCAGGCGATCGTGCGCGCGATTCTCGAGGCGTGCACGGCCATGGGCATCATGCCCGTGGCCGAGGGGGTGGAACGGATAGAGGAATGGTGCTGGCTCGAGGCGGCCGGCTTGAAGCGCTTCCAAGGCTACCTGTTCGCCAGGCCCGCGCTGAATTGTCAGCCCGAAATCAGGTGGCCTGAACGGGTTGCCCCGAGCCAGGTCGCCTGAGGGGAGTGGCGGCCTGCACGCCAATGCCTCACACCGCGGCGAAGTCCGTCGAGCGCGCCAGGGCCTGCCAGGTCTCGGTTTCGCGGGCAACGTAGGCCAGCTTCTCGGCGATGGCGGCCAGGGTGTCGCTGCCCAGCGGCAGGCGCAGCGGCGGTTCGGCGGCGTTGGCCAGTTCGACCATGGCCGCGGCGAGCCGGACGGGATCGCCAGGCTGCTGGTGGTTCAGATCGACGGCTCTCCTGCGCACCTGGCCTGACGTGGCCGCATAGTCGGCGATCTCGCCCGGGGCCACGACCAGCGATGTGGTGTCCAGGAAGTCGGTGCGGAAATAGCCGGGCTCGACCACGGTGGCGTGGATGCCCAGCGGCGCGAGCTCGTCATGCAAGGCCTCGGTCAGTCCCTCCACGGCGAATTTGGTCGAGCAGTAAGCGCCGAAGCCGGCCCCCGAGCGGAAGCCGCCGATGGACGAGATATTGATGACGTGGCCGGCGCGGCGCTCGCGCATGGCGGGCAGCGCCGCGCGGGTCACGTTGAGCAGGCCGAAGACGTTGGTGTCATACATGCGGCGCACGTCGGCGTCGCTCGATTCTTCCACCGCGCCCAACAGGCCGAAGCCGGCGTTGTTGACGAGCACGTCGATGCGGCCGAAGGCCTGCAGCGCGGCGGCGACCGCGGCCTGCGCCTGTTCGGGGCGGGTCACGTCCAGCGCGACCGCCCGCAGGCCGGGCGTCTGGCCCAGGCGTTCCGTGATGGCGGCGGGGTTGCGGCCGGCGGCGACCACGGCGTTGCCGTCGGCCAGGGCGGCTTCGGCGATCAGCGCGCCCAAGCCGCGCGAGGCGCCGGTGATGAACCAGACTTTCTTGAAATCCGTCGGGGTGTTCATGCGTTTCTCCAATCAGGGGGAAGGGGTGAACGCATGGTAGAGAGCGGTGGGTGTTCCGAATAGACGCTATTCAATAGAATGATAATCAACGTTTATTTGCTAATTGGCCGCTCCGACCGGCTGGGGGATCCGCCATGAACGAAGTCCGCGCCCTGACCATTTTCGTGCGCACCGCGATGCTCGGCAGCCTGCGCAAGGCCGCCGTGGACCAGGGCATTTCGCCACAGGCGGCGAGCCACGCGGTGATGCAACTGGAGAAATCGCTGGGCGTGCAACTGCTGCGTCGGACCACGCGCAAGCTGAGCCTGACCGAAGAGGGACGGCGGCTGCTCGACAACGCCAGCCCGGCCCTGGGCCTGCTGTCGGCGGCGCTGGCGGACGCGCGGCGCGCCAGCGACGAGATCAGCGGTCCGCTGCGCATCAGCGCGCCGCGGGCGTTGATCCACTGCATGCTGTGGCAGTACGTGCTGGCGTTCGCGCGGGAATATCCCGGCGTGCAGCTCGATGTGCATTTCGATGATCGCCTCACCGATCTGGTCGGCGACCGGGCCGACGTGGGCTTTCGCGGCGGCTCGCTGCCGGCGGCGGGCACGGTGGCGCGACGGCTGGTGCCGATCCAGTTGCTGGTCTGCGCAGCGCCCGACTACCTGGCGCGCCACGGCGCGCCGACGAATATCGATGACCTGGCGCGACATCGGTGCACGGGCTTTGTCCACGCCAACACGGGCAAGCTGGCGCCGTGGGCGTTCCAGGTCGATGGCGAGCAGGTCTACCGCGAGATCACGCCGGCGCTTTGCATGAACGACATCGACGCCGAGGCCCAGACCGTGCTGGCGGGCGAGGCCATCGGCCAGTTGGGCAGTTTCACGGCGGTGCCGCACATCCGCGCCGGCCGGCTGGTGCCGCTGTTGCTGCGGCACGCGGTGGATCTCGAGGGCATCTATCTGTACTACGGCCGCCGCACCGAACAGCCGCTGCGGGTGCGGACGTTCGTGGATTTCATGGTCAGGCGGCTGGAAGGGAACCGGCAGTTCTTCCTGGGGCCCGACGAGCTGCGATAGGGCGGGGCCGGCGGGCTCAAGTCCGCCGCGGGTCGTCTTCCAGCATCGCCAGCACACCGATGATCAGCGCCTGCATGCCCTGATCGAGTTCCGCTTCCATCTCGGCTTCCTCGGCCGCGCGCGCCGCGTCGACCACCGGTTCCAAGCCAGCCACCGAATACACCGTGTCGGCGACCGCCATGCAATGGAACGCCACGGTCGCCAGCAGCATGCGCGCCTGTTCCCGGGAAATGCCGTAGGCGTGGGCGATGTGGCGCTGGTGCCCCTCGATCTTGGCGATCATGGATGGCGTGGCTGCCAGCCGCCGGATCACATAAGGCGTCACGCCCGGATGCGCCTTGACGAACTCGCGCACCGACGCGGTGAACACCGTCAGGTATTCCTTCAGGCCGCCACGGTCGCTGCTGCTCGCTTGCGGGATCTGCCAGCGCTTGAAGATCTCCTCGGCGATCAGGCGTTTGAGCTCCTCAAGGCTCGGCACGTGCTTATAGAGCGCCATGTGGCTGACGCCCAGCGCCGCGGCGACGCCGACGAAGGTGAGGTTGGGCAAGCCCATCGCAATGCCGGCGTCGGCGATCCGCTCCAGGGTGATGGTGGGCGGGCGGCCCCGCGCCGGGCGGCGCTCTGACGGGTTCATGTCTGGTCCTCGATGGTGACGGCCTATCCGTCACTTTAACCTGCCCGCAATTATTTAGTTTATCGGTATGCAGCTAATTCAGGATTTAGTTTATAGTCATGCAAATAATTATCACCACCATCTGGGTAGTCCGATTTCATGAGCACGTCCGTAGTCGCCGCGGCCAGACCTGGCCCGCTCAGGCAAGTGTTGTCTCCGATACGCGGGCAACTGATCGCCGCGGCGGTACTGGCGTCGCTGGGCACCATGCTCACGTTGGTGCCGCTGGCGGGCGTGACGCACATCGCCCAACTGCTGCTGGCGGGCCTCGATGCGGTGGATGCCTCCCAGGCGTCGCGGCGGGCCGCACTCTGGTGGGTGGCGGGGGCCAGCGTGGCCAGCCTGTTCACCGGCATGGCGCTGGTGTCCGCCGGCGAGCTGACCGCGCATCTGGCCGATAACCGCATTACGCATCACCTGCGCCTGGCCGTGGCGCGGCGGCTGGCGCAGGCGCCGCTGGGCTGGTTCACCGGCCGGGCGTCGGGCGAGGTCAAGCAGGCGATGCAGGACGACATCGCCACGCTGCACAGCCTGACCGCGCATTTCTACACGGCATTGGGCCGCGCGGCGGGCGCCATCGGGCTGTCGGTCATCTACCTGTTCGCGCTGGACTGGCGCATGGCGCTGGCGGCGTTGCTGCCGTTTCCGGGGTTCTTCCTGTTCCTGCGCCGCGCCATGAAGGCCGGCGGCGCCGAGATGCAGACCTTCATCACCCGGCTCGAGCGACTGAACGGCGCGACCGTCGAGTTCGTCGGCGGGATGCCGGTGGTGAAGGCGTTCAGCGCCAGCGGCAAGGCGCATCGCGGCTACCACGAGGCCGTGGACGGACTCGCCGAGGCCTTCAGCCGTTTCACCCGACCGCTTGTGGCGGCGATGGCCCACGCGCACGCCATGATCGCCCCGGTCACGGTGCTGGGGGTGGCGCTGGCCAGCGGCGCCCTGTTTGTCGGCCTGGGCTGGATCGCGCCGGTGGAGGTGTTGCCGTTCGCGCTGGTGGCGCCGGGCATTTGCGCGCCGGTGTTGCTGCTGCATACGCTGCTGCACGACCTGGGCAGCGCCACGGCCGCCGCGCAGCGCGTGCTGGCATTGCTGGAGACGCCAGTGCTGGCGGCGTCGGCGCCCGGCCACGGCGCGACGCCGGCGGGCCACGAGGTGCGCTTCGAGAACGTGGCCTATGCCTATGACGGAAAGCGCCAGGCGTTGTCGGGCATCAGCTTCACGCTGGAGCCGGGCACCGTGACGGCCATCGTTGGCGCCTCGGGCGCGGGCAAGTCGACGCTGGCGCGGCTGCTGCTGCGCTTCTTCGACCCGACCGCGGGGCGCATCACACTGGGCGGAGTGGATCTGCGGCAGATCGAGACCGGGCAACTGTACCGGCGCGTCGGGTTCGTGCTGCAGGAAGTGCGGCTGATCCACGCCAGCGTGCATGACAACATCGCGCTGGGCCGGCCGGCGGCCAGCCGCCACGAGGTGGAGGCGGCTGCGCGCGCCGCCAACATCCATGAACGCATCCTGGCGCTGCCGCGCGGCTATGACTCGATGGTCGGCGAGGACGCCCAACTGTCGGGCGGGGAGCGCCAGCGCGTGAGCATCGCGCGCGCCGTGTTGCTCGACGCGCCGGTGCTGGTGTGCGACGAAGCCACGGCGGCGGCCGATGCCGGCAACGAGGTGGCGATCCAGGAGGCGCTGTCGCGTTTCGCGCAAGGGCGCACGCTGATGGTGATCGCCCATCGGCTGGATACGGTGATGCACGCCGACCGCATTCTGGTCCTGGAGGACGGGGCCATCGTCGAGCAGGGCCGGCACGACGCGCTGCTGGCGTTGGACGGCCGTTATGCCCGGCTGTGGTCGATGGGCGGCTATGACAAGGCGGCGGAACCGGCGGGGGCGTCATGCTGAAGACGTTCCTGTTGTTGCTGGGCAATGAGGCGTCCGTGCTGCGGCGCTATGCCGGGATGGCCGTCGCCTATGGCGTGCTGTGCGGGCTGGCCATCGCCTCGCTGTCCCCGGTGCTGATCCATCTGCTCGACGGCGACGTGCGGCGGGTGGCGCCTTGGCTGGCGCTGCTCGCGGGCGAGGTGGCGGTTTGCTGGCTGTTGCGGCGCCAGGTGGAGCGGGCGGGCGTGCGCGTGGGGGTGGCCATCCTGCAAAGCGGCCGCCACCGCCTGGGCGAGCACGTGGCGCGGCTGCCGGTGGGATGGTTCACGCCGGCGAACACGGCGCGTCTGGGGCATGTGGTCACGCAGGGCATGATGGCCGTGGCGCAGCTTCCCGCGCACGTATTCACGCCGGTGCTCACCGGAATCGTGACGCCGATGGTGCTGGTCGTGGCGCTGTTCGCGCAGCACTGGTTGCTGGGTGTGATCGCGCTGCTGGCGCTGCCGTTGCTGGCCGGCGTCCTGGCATTGACGGCCGCCATGTCGCGTCGGGCGGACGGCGCTTTCCATCGCAGTTTTGCCGAGGCCAGCCAGCGCGTGGTGGAGTTCGCCCAGGCGCAGTCCGTGCTGCGCGCGTTCAATGGCGACGGCGGCGGCTTGCGCTTGCTGGAGCAGGCGGTCGATCGCCAGCGCCAGGCCGGCGCGCGGTTGATCTGGTTATCGGCGGGGGCGGCCGTCCTGAATGCCTGGGCCGCGCAGGCGGCATTCGCCGCCATGCTGATGGCGGCGGTGTGGTGGGCCAACGATCTCGCCGGCGGCCCGTTGGCGCCTGGCGCGGTCGCGTCGGTCATTGTCTCGTTGGTGCTGGCGGCCCGCTACGTCGACGCGCTGCTGGAAGTGGCGGGGTATGGCGAAGTGCTGCGCGGCGCGCGCGGCCAGCTCGACGCCATCGCGGCGCTGTTCGCGGTGCGGCCGCTGCCGGAGCCCGAGACGCCGCGGGCGCCGCGCGATGGCGCGATTGAACTTCGCGAGGTGGACTTCCGCTATGCGCCGGAGGAACCGGACGTGCTGCGCGGGGTGACGCTGCGTATCGCGCCGGGCAGCATGGTCGCCCTGATCGGCGAGTCCGGTTCCGGCAAGACCACGCTGGCGCGGCTGATCGCCCGCTTCTTCGACGTGACCGCGGGCAGCGTCAGCGTGGGCGGCGTGGATGTGAGACAGATCGCCAGCGCGCGCCTGGCCGGCCATATCCGCCAGATCTTCCAGGAAAACTATCTGTTTTCGGGCAGCATCGCCGACAACATCCGCGTCGGCAAACCGGAAGCCAGCGACGCCGAGGTCATGGAGGCCGCGCGGCAGTCGGGGGTGGCCGGAATCGCCGAGCGCCTGCCGCAAGGCCTGGACACGATGGTGGGCGAGGGCGGCGCGCACCTGTCGGGGGGCGAGCGCCAGCGTGTCGCCATCGCCCGCGCACTGATCCGCCCAGCGCCGATCCTGCTGGTGGACGAGGCAACCGCGGCGCTGGATGCGCAGAATCAGAACGTCGTCACCGAGGCGCTGGCGCGGCTGCGCGGTCGTTGCACGCTGGTAGTGATTGCCCATCAATTGTCCACGGTGGCGATGGCCGACCAGATCGTGGTGCTGGAAGCGGGCCGCATCGTCGAGCAGGGAGCGCCCGCGTCGCTGCGCGCGAGCCAGGGGCGCTATGCGCGATTCCTGGCGCAGCGCCGGTCCGCCAAGGGCTGGCGCATCGCCGCCGCGGCGCTGGACGAGGTGGGCGACTGATGCGCGCGGGGCTGGTCGGCGTGTTCGTCGCGCTGTGCGGCGCGTCACTGCTGGTGGGCGCGAGGCAGATGGCGTGGTCGCAGGCGTTGTCGCTGTCGGGCGACGCCTGGCTGACGCTGACGGCGAGCCGGCTGCCGCGCCTGGCGGCGCTGGTGCTGACGGGCGTGGGGCTGTCGGTTTGCGGGGTGATCCTGCAACACGTGGTGCGCAACAAGTTCGTCGAGCCCGCCACCTCGGGCGGGCTGGATGCCGCCAAGTTCGGCATCCTGGTATCGCTGACGCTGGCGCCCGGCGCCGGCGCGACCGTGCGGATGCTCTTCGCGCTGACGTTCTGCCTGGCCGCCAGCCTGCTCTTCGTGGCGATCGTGCGCCGGGTGAAGTTCAAGAACACCGTGCTGGTGCCGGTGATCGGCCTGATGTACGGCGGCGTGCTGAGCGCGCTGGCCGAGTTCCATGCGTATCGTCACAACATCCTGCAGAGTATGCAAGGGTGGATGCTGGGCGATTTTTCCCGGATCGTGCAGGGGAACTACGAGATCATCTACCTGATCCTGCCGATCGTCGCGCTGACGTATCTGTATGCGCACCGTTTCACCGTGCTGGGCATGGGAGAGGGCATGGCGTCGAGCCTGGGGCTGAACTATGGCGCCACCGTGGCGCTGGGGCTGATGCTGGTGGCCGTGACGGTGTCCGCCACGGTCATCACGGTCGGCGCGATTCCCTTCGTCGGCCTGGTGGTGCCGAATCTGGTGGCGCTGCATTACGGCGATAGCCTGAGCCGCACCCTGCCGGTGGTGGCGCTGGGCGGCGCGTCGCTGCTGCTGGCATGCGACGTGCTCGGGCGCCTGCTGATCCACCCGTTCGAAGTGCCCATCGGCCTGACCGCGGGCGGGTTGGGCGGCCTGCTGTTCCTGGCGCTGATCTTCTGGAAACATCGATGACGCGCCTGGCTTCGCGGCACCTGGCCTGGATGCTTGTCATCGCCCTGGCGCTGGCGTTCCTGTTCCTGGGCGCCGACTTCGATTTCGACTACATCATCCCCAAGCGGCTGGCGCGGCTGGCGGCCATGCTGATCGGCGGCGTGGCCATCGCCTGGTCGTCGATCGTGTTCCAGACGCTGACGGGCAATCGCATCCTGACGCCGGCCGTCATGGGCTACGAGGCGGTCTACCTGTTGCTGCAATCGCTGCTGGTGCTGGGGCTGGGCGCGCAGAGCCTGGTGCTGTTGGGGGCGCACGGCAACTTCTTCCTGCCCGTGGCGGTGATGCTGGGCTATTCGTGGCTGATCCATCGCGGGCTGTTCAGCCAGCGGCGGCAGAACGTCCATTTCCTGTTGTTGGCGGGGCTGGTGCTGACGATGGTGATCGGCACCTTCACGCAGTTCGCGCAGCTCAAGACCAGCCCCGGCGAGTTCTCGATCCTGATGGGTTTTTCGCAGGCGTCGTTCAATAAGATCGAGCCGGCGCAGTTGCTGGTGTCAGGGCTGCTGGTGGCGGGCGTGTGCCTGGCGGGTCTGAAGAATCTCCCGACACTGGACGTGATGTCGCTGGGGCGGGATCAGGCGATGTCGCTGGGCGTGGATTATCCGCGCCAGGTGCGGAGGAATCTGGCGCTGATCGCCACGCTGGTCGCGGTGTCGACCAGCCTGCTGGGGCCCACGGCGTTCATGGGCATCTTCGTCGCCAACATGGCCTATGCCCTGGCGCGCACGCGCCGGCATCGGGTCACGCTGCCCACCGGCTGCGCCGTTGCGATCGGCCTGTTCCTGCTGGCCCAGTTGGCGGTGGAGCATCTCTTCAACTACCGGACCACCGTCGGCATCCTGGTCAACCTGGCGTGCGGCGCGTGGTTCCTCGCGCTGATGGCGCGGGCGCGGGGCACAGCATGATTACCGTCAAGCATCTTTCCAGGCACTATGGCGCGCGCGCCGTGTTGTCCGACGTCAGCGCGCAGTTTCCGGCGGGGCGGCTGACCTCGCTGATCGGCCCCAATGGCGCGGGCAAGACGACCTTGTTGATGATGATTGCGCGGCTGCTGGCGCCGACCCGGGGCGAGATACTGATTGAAGGCCGCGACGTGTCGGACATCCGCGTCGGCGACTACGCCCGGCGCGTGGCCACGCTGCGCCAGTCTCCCGATTTCAACCTGCGCCTGACGGTCGAGGAGCTGGTCGCGTTCGGCCGTTTCCCCTACAGCCGGGGGGCGCTGACGCCTGCGGACCGGCGCGTGATCGACGAGGCCATCGCGTTCCTGTCGCTGCAGCCGCTGCGCCAGGCCTATCTCGACGAACTGAGCGGCGGGCAGCGGCAGATGGCGTTCCTGGCCATGACCATCGCCCAGCAGACCGACTGCCTGCTGCTCGACGAGCCGCTGAACAACCTCGACATCAAGCACGCCGTGCAGATCATGCGGGCGCTGCGCCGCCTGTGCGACAGGCACGGCCGCACCGTCATCCTGGTGGTGCACGACATCAACTTCGCGGCCAGTTATTCCGACCACATCGTAGCCATGAAAGACGGCGTCGTGCAATGCGCCGGCACGGTGGCGCAGGTCGTGACCGAGGACCGCTTGCGGGAACTGTATGGGCTGGATTTCGAGATCACGCACGGCGCGCGCGGCCGCCTGTGCAACTACTTCAACCCATCGGGAGAATTGACATGAACGGCAAGCACAGGACCTGGGCGTTTGCCCTGCTGGTGGCCGCCGCGATCGCGGTGCAGGGCTGCGGCCAGGAAACGGCGCCAGCGCCCAATGGGGTGCAACCGTCGCCGTCGTCCGGCGCGGCGGCGCCGCCGGCCTATGCCGCCATCACGGTGCGGCACAAGCTCGGCGTCACCGTCATCGACAGGCAGCCCGAGCGCGTGGTGGCGCTGGATATGAACGAGGTCGACTTCCTGGACCTGCTGGGCGTGCCCGTGGCCGGCATGCCCAAGGACTTCGTGCCGCACTTCCTGGCCAGGTACCGGGACGCGCCGCACGTGCGGGACACGGGCGCGATCGTGCAACCCAACCTGGAGCGGGTGCACGCGGCCAGGCCCGACCTGATCCTGATCACGTCCCTGCAGGCCAGCCACTACAAGGAGCTGAGCCAGATCGCGCCGACGATCCATTTCGACGTGGATTACCGCGACAGCCAGGTCAATCACATCGAGGTCGTCAAGGACCACCTGCTGACGCTGGGACGGATCTTCGGCAAGGAAGACCTGGCGCGCCAGCAGGCGGCCGGGCTGGACGAGAAGGTCCAGCAGGCCCGGCGCCTGATCCAGGACCGCCCCGAGAAGGCGCTGATCGTGCTGCACAACAACGGCGCTTTCACGTCCTTCGGCCCGCAGTCGCGCTACGGATTCGTCTTCGACGCGCTAGGCGTGAAGCCGGCCGGCCCGATGGCGGAGGCCGGCCTGCATGGCCAGCCGATCTCCAGCGAATTCATCCAGCAGGCAAATCCCGACGTGATCTACGTGGTGGATCGCACCGCCGTGATGGAACGCCGGCCCGCGCTGACCGCCGGGACGCTGGGCAACCCGTTGCTGCGCGCGACGTCCGCCTGGAAGCACGGCCGCGTGGTCTTTGCCGACGCCGAGGCCTGGTATGTCACGGCCGCCAGCGTGAATTCGCTGCGGATCGTGATCGACGACGTGATGAAGGGTTACCGGGACTGACCCGGTCGACCGGCGCTTCGGCGCTAACGGTTTTATTGATTAACGATTCCCATTCTCTTCATTGTTTTCATTCTTGATTATGAAGCCGATGAAGGGCAAGCCACGCTCAACCGAACGGAGCATTCCATGAGCACACGTCGCCATCGCGGCCGCGCCGCGCGTCCCGCATCGCATGCCGCGCATGCCAGGACCGCCTTTTCCCTCAACGGCCTGACCGCGGCCCTGTTCGGCCTGACGGCCGGCGCCGCCCTGATCGCGGCCCCCTCCGCGCAGGCGCAGCAGGCCGCCGATAACCGAACCCGCGTCAGCGAGACGGCGTCGCAGGCGCAACCGGACCAGGCCGTCGCCGGGGTCAGGACGCTGCCGGCGGTACGGGTCACGGGGCAGTCCGAGGAGCCCGCCTCGCCCTATGCCGGCGGCCAGGTCACTTACGGCGGTCGTGCCGGCTTCCTGGGCGAGCGGGACTTCATGAGCACGCCGTTCTCGGTCATCAGCTATACCGACAAGTACATCCAGGACCTGCAGGCCCAGGACATCACCGACGTGATCGCCCGGACCGACCCGTCGGTGTTCAGCAACGGCGTCACCGGCGCCTGGAGCGAGAATTACTCGATCCGCGGTTTCAGCTCCAGCACCACCGATATCTCCTTCGGCGGGCTGTTCGGCATGGCGCCGTACTATCGCACCACGCCGGAAATGTTCGAGCGCATCGAGGTGCTGAAGGGGCCGTCGGCCCTGCTCAACGGCATGCCGCCGGGCGGCTCGGTGGGGGGCACGGTCAACCTGGTGCCCAAGCGCGCCGGCGATGAGCCATTGACGCGCCTGACCGCGACCTACATGTCGGACGCGCAGTTTGGCGGCCACCTGGACATGGGACGCCGTTTCGGCGAGGACAAGCAGTTCGGCATCCGCTTCAACGGCGTCTATCGCGACGGCGCCGGCGCGATCAAGGACCAGGACAAGAAGGCGCAACTTGCCGCCGTGGGGCTGGACTGGCGCAGCGAGCGCGTGCGCGTGTCGGCGGATCTGTACGACAGCGACGAGCGCGTGGACGGCGTGACCCGCGGCATCAACCTGGCGCCGGGCGTGGCCGTGCCCAAGCCGCCCAAGGCCGATACCTTGCTGAACCCCGACTGGGCGTATGTGCACAACCGCGATCGCGGCGCGATGGTGCGCGGCGAAGTCGACGTCAGCGACAACCTGATGGCATACGCCGCGATCGGCGCCAGCCGGTCCGAATACACCTATAACGGCGCCATCTCGGCCCAGGTGCTAAATGCTGCAGGCGATCTGCGCACCACCATCGGCCAATTGAACATGCGCATCAGGAAGACCACCGGGGAGGCCGGCGTCAAAGGCACGCTGCAGACGGGCGGCATCAAGCATCAGTGGGTGCTGAACGCCACCTACTACACCGATACCGAACGCGACTACGGCCGCCGCTCGGTGCCGGGCGCGGACTGGACCACCAATATCTACAAGCCGGTCTGGGGGCCGGAGGTCAGTGGCGTCTGGCCGGCGATCCTGCATACCGAAACGCGCCTGATCAGCTACGGCCTGGCGGACACGTTGTCGTTCGCCGAGGACCGGCTGCAGTTGACGCTGGGCGCGCGTCGCCAGGAAGTGCGTTCGGACACCTTCAATGTCGCCACGGGCGCGCGCACCAGCCGCTATGACGCCAGCGCGACCACGCCGGCGGCGGCGATTCTGTTCAAGGCCACCGACAATGTCTCGCTCTACGCCAACTACATCGAGGGGCTGAGCAAGGGCCAGACGGCGCCAGCCACCGCCGCCAACGCCGGCGAGCTGTTCGCGCCCTACAAGACCAAGCAGAAGGAGGCCGGCATCAAGGTCGATTTCGGTGACTTCACCCATACCCTCGGCGTGTTCGAGATCACGCGGCCGAGCAGCTACACCAATCCCGTCACCAATGTGTTTTCGTTCGGCGGCGAACAGCGCAACCGCGGCGTGGAGTGGGGCTTCTTCGGCGAACCGCTGCGCGGCGTGCGCCTGATGGGCGGCGTGGCGTACATCGATCCGAAGGTCACGAAGGCCGCGCTGGCCGTCAACGAGGGCAGGCAGGCGACCGGCGTGCCCAAGCTGCAAGGCAAGCTTGGCATCGAGTGGGATGTGCCGGCCGTGCAAGGGCTGACGCTGACCGCCAACGCGACCGCCGTGTCCAAGCAATACATCAGCGCGGACAATTCGCTGTCGGTGCCCGGCCGCGCCACCTATGACGTCGGCGCGCGTTACGCCACCAGGGTGGCCGACCGCCCGCTCACCCTGCGGGCCAGCGTCAACAACCTGACCAACAAGGCATATTGGGGCATGCCGCAGTTGTCGAGCCTGGCGCTGGGCGCGCCGCGCACCTTCATGCTGTCGGCATCGATGGACTTCTGACGATGGCGAGCCGCCGGCCCGCGGCGGCGTTGCGGGCCGGTATCGCCTATTGGCAACGCTGCGGCACTTTGCGCAGGGACTCCGTGTAGCCCAGCGCGGCGACGCGGTCGGCCAACTGCGCGTAGGCGTCATCGCTCAGGCATGGCGTGCGCGCCATGATCCACACGTAATCGCGCTTGGAGCGGCCGATGATGGTGGTCTGGTAGGCGTCGTCCAGGTAGGCGATGACGTATTCCGCCTGGATCGGCCAGATGAACTGCATGCCCCAGACCGCGTTGCCGGTGTCCGGCCGCACCGTGGCCACCGGGTGCATGGTGCTGACCTCGGCGTCGAAACTGCCCTTGCGGTAACGGAAATCGGTCTGGATCCGGCCGTCCGGCAGCGGCCGGTAGCTTTCGACGGCATCGTAGGCGTTGCGTTCGGGCCAACTGGGGATGTGCGCGATGACGTACCAGTCGCCCATGAAGCGCGGCAGATCGACATGGGCCACGGGCGGCATGGGCGCGGGCCCGGCGCAGCCCGCCAGCAGGCCCATCGCGGCAACACACAGGGCGCGCAACATGGCGGTCTCCTCAGGGACGGGTGAACCGGTAGTGGGCGACGCCCCATTGCTGGCCGTGGTCGTAGCCGAACAATTCGGCGCAGGCCATCCAGAACATGCGCCAGCGCTGATGCCACAGCGGCGCCAACTGCGGGCCGTAGGCCTGTTCCAGCACCGCCCGGGTCTGCGCGGCGCGGGCGTCCTGGTTGGCCAGCCAGTGGTTGGCCGTGCGCGCGTAGTGCGTGCCATCGAGAAACCACTTTTCCTGCAGTTGCAGGTCGCGCTGGAAATGCAGCAGCGTGTCGGCCGCCGGCATGATGCCGCCGGTGAAAAAGTGGCGTCCCATCCAGTTGCCGGCGCCTTCGGTCTCGAACGGATAGGCGCGCTCGCGGTGCGCGAAGATGTGCACGAACAGCTTGCCCCCGGGTCGCAGCCATTGGCCGATGCGCGCCAGCAGGTCCTGGTAGTTGCGCATGTGCTCGAACATTTCCACCGAGACGCAGCGGTCGTAGGCGGCGCCGGGCAACGACAGCGCGTTGACGTCGCAGGTGATGACCCGCACGTGCTCCCAGCCGCGTTCGCGGCAGCGCGCCTCGATATGCTGGCGCTGGGTGGCCGAGTTGGACACGGCGGTGATGCGGGCGTTGGGAAACTGTTCGGCCATCCACAGGGTCAGCGAACCCCAGCCGCACCCCAGCTCCAGGATGTCCTGGCCGTCGGCCAGCTCGGCGCGCTCGCCATACAGGCGCAGCATGGCGGCTTCGGCCTGGTCCAGCGTTTCGGCGCCGGTCGGGTACAGGCAGCCGGAATATTTCATGTGGGCGCCCAGGCAGAGCTGGAAGAACGCGGTGGGCAGCTCGTAGTGCTGCGCGTTGGCGGCGTCGGTGTGGATAGCCACCGGGCTGGTGCGCAGGCGCGCGATCAGGGCCTGGTCGCGGGCGGTCCAGGCCTCGATGCCGCCGGCGTACTCGGCCGTCAGGCGTTCGGCGCACAGGCGCCGGATGCCCAGGCGCAGCAGCGCGTCGGGCACCAGGCCGCGTTCGGCCAGGCCGAGCAGGCCGGGCGCGGGGCGGTCGGTGGCGAGCGGGAGGTCATTCAGGCTGGCGGTCGTCATGGCGTGCCTCGTCAGGATTTGGGGAACCACGGGAAGAAGGCCGAGGTGCGGCGCTGATACTCGCGGTAGTCGTCGCCGCGAGTGCGCAGGGCCTGCTGCTCGGTGAAGGGAATGCCGCTGATCCAGCGCAGGAAGACGTACATCAGCGCGGGGCCCAGCCACGCCAGCCAGTTAAGGGGCGAGCCCCAGGCCAGCGCGACGTAGCCGAACCAATGGCACCATTCGAAGAAATAGTTGGGATGCCGTGAATAGCGCCACAGGCCGTCGCGGCAGGTCCGGCCGCGATGGGCCGGATCGTCGCGAAAGCGGTCGAGCTGGCGGTCGGCGATGACTTCACCGGCCAGCGCCGCCAGCCAGATCGCCAGGCCCAGCGCGACGGGCAGGCCGCGCGCGGGGCTCACGCCCACGGCCAGGAAGGGCAGGCTGAACAGCATCACCAGGCCGGCCTGGAACATGAACAGGCCGAAGAACTTGCCTTGATGGCCCGCCCAGTATTCGCGCAGCGCGCGGTAGCGTCCATCCTCGCCATGCCGGACCCTGCGCCACAGGTGCCAGGCCAGCCGCAGCGACCAGACGCCGGCCATCGCGGCCAGGCTGGCCCTGGGCGCCCAGTCGCCTTGGCCGGTGGCGGCGATCAGCAAGGCGCTGGCGCCCAGGCCCGCGGCCCAGACCACGTCGACGATGCCCGCGTTGGCGTGGCGGCGCTGCCAGCTCCAGGCCAACGTCATGGCGATGACCATGACGGCGGCGATGATCAGCCATTGCGACAGGGGATTCATGCGGCCTCCCGCGTCCAGCGTTGCGCGCAGCGTGTCAGCGCCGGCAGGATCAGCCCCCAGCCGAGTGCCAGCGCCGCGGTCGCGCGCCAGGCGGGCGCCTCGAACTGCACCGCCTGCCAGCCGCGCGCGGCGCCCCAGTAGGCGAGCGGCCCGCCGATGGCGCCGAAAGCAAAGGCCAGCCAGCGGCGCGGCCGCAAGTAGGCCAGTGAATGGTTCAGCGTCAGCGCGAAGGCCGCCCACAGCGCCAGGATCCAGCGTGGCGCGGGCCAGGCGTCGGCGGCGTAGACCGCCCAGCCCAGCGCGGACAGCGCGCCGTCGAGCAGGCAACCGCACAGCAACGCGGCGGCGGCCAGCTTCAGGTCGGCGCGCCACTCGGCCGAGCAGGCCAGTTGCGCGGCAATGAAGACCAGGGCCGAGACCACGCCCGGCCACGCCAGGCCGCGGCCCGCGCCGACGACGGCGCTGAACCAGACAAGCTGGTAGCCGAGCAGGTTGGCCCAGAAGCGCATCACACGCCCGCCTGGACCCAGCGCTCGCCGTCGCCGCGGGCGCCGGGAGGGGTCAGCAACAGGTGCGAGACGCCGATCGAGCGTTCGCGAAAGCCGCCTTCGCAGTAGGCCAGGTAAAACTCCCACAGGCGGCAGAAGCGGCTGTCGAAGCCCTGTTCCCGCACCTCGGGCAGGTGGGCCAGGAAGCGGTGGCGCCAGGCTTGCAGGGTGCGGGCGTACGACAGGCCGAAATCCTCCAGGTGTACGAGGGCGAGGTCGCAGGCGCGCGTCTTGGCCCGCAGCATCGCTTCGATCGAGGGGATGAAGCTGCCAGGAAAGATATGGCGCTTGATGAAATCCACCTCGCCCAGCGCCTGCTGGTAGCGATGGTCTTCGATGGTGATGGCCTGGATCAACGCGCGCCCGTGCGGCGCGAGCAGGTCGGCGACCTTGGCGAAATAGGTCTCGAGGTATTGCGCGCCGATCGCCTCGATCATCTCGATCGACACCAGCTTGTCGTAGCGGCCCTGCAGATCGCGGTAGTCCTGCAGCACCACGCTGACGCGATCGTCCAGGCCCACGGCGCGCACCCGCGCCAGCGCCAGCGCGTGCTGTTCGCGCGAGATGGTGGCGGTGGTGACGTGGCAGCCGTAGTGGCGCGCGGCGTGGATGGCGAATCCGCCCCAGCCGCTGCCGATTTCGACGACACGGTCGCCCGGGCCGAGTTCCAGCTTGCGGCAGATGGTGTCCAGCTTGCGCCGCGAGGCCTCTTCCAGCGTGTCGTCGGCGCCGGCCCACAGCGCCGACGAGTACATCAGGTCCGGCGACAGGAACAGCGAGAAGAAATCGTTGCCCAGGTCGTAGTGGGCGGCGATGTTGCGGCGGCTGCCTTCGTGGGTGTTGCGGTTGCCGGCATGCCAGCGCTTGAGCGCCCAGCCGGCCACGCGTGCCAGCCCCGACTCCATGCCGTCCAGCGTGTCGCGGTTGCGCACCAGCAGGCGCACCAGGGCGACCAGATCGTCGCAGGTCCACAGGCCGTCGCCGTACGCTTCGCCCGCGCCGACGCTGCCCTGGGTGGCCACCAGGCGGTAGAAGGCCATGTCGCGGATGGTCAGGCGCACCACCGGCTCGCCGTCGCCCAGCGTGACGCTGCCCAGGCTGTCCTCGATGGCCAGCCGGCCGCTGGTGAGCGTCGAGAGACGGGCGAACAGGCGTCTGCGCAGCAGGCGCTCCAGCGCTCCGGGCGGACGGGTCCCGGCGATGGCGGCATGTTCGGACGGCGTCATGGCTTTCATTGTGGTTCTCCGTTGGGCGTGCGGGGATGGTCGTGGATCGGGTTGCGTTTGAGCCAGAGGCGCAGGGCCTGCCAGTGGATGCCGCCGATGACCTGCAGGGTCATCAAGGGAAAGCGCCACAGCAGGCGCGCCAGCGCAGCGCCGTCGAGTTCGCGGCGTTGCAGGCGCAGGTTGGCGTCGAATTGCGGCTGGCCCTGGCGGTTGACGCGCATGTGCACCCGCAGATCCTCGCCCGGGGCGTTGAAGCGCCAGTCATAGATGCAGTCCATGGGCATGAAGGGGGAGACGTGAAAGCGTTTGTCGAAGCGCCAGGCCATGGCGTCGCCACGTCGCTCGGCCTGCGCGACCGGCAGGACGACGCAATGCCGTTGTTTCCATGGGGTGTTCGTGATCTCCGCCAGGATCGCGGCCAGGGTCACGCCGTCGGCTTCGTAGCAGTAGTAGAAGCTGACCGGGTTGAAGACATAGCCGGCGTAGCGCGGATGGGCCAGCAGTCGGATCGGCCCGGCGGGCGCCTCGCCCAGGCGCGCTCGCAGCCTGGCCCGCACCGCCTGCGCCAGCGGCTGCCCCGCCTCGCCATCCAGATAATCGCTGCGGCGCCATTCGGCCAGGTTGGGCCGGTCCACCGACCACAGCCAGCGGCGCTGGAACACCTGGTCGATTTCGTCCAGGTCCAGGTACAGTTGCGCCATGCGGTAGCTGAAACCATGCGCGTGCGGCACGTGGCGCCTGTGCGTCACGCGGCCTTCGTAGAGGGCGCTGTGGCCGCTCATGCCGCCACCGCGGATAAGGCCGCGGCCTGCGATTGGATGCCCCGGACCACGTCCAGCGCGCTGGCCACGCCGTCCTCGTGAAAGCCCCAGCCCCAATAGGCGCCCGCGTACCAGCAGCGGTGGTGGCCCGAGATCTCGTCGCGGCGCGCCTGGGCGGCCACGGACGCGAGGGTGTAAACGGGATGGTGGTAGCGCATGCGGGCCAGCACCTGCGTCGGATCGATGGCTTCGCTGCGATTGAGCGTGACGATGAAGGGGCGGCGCGATTGCAGGCCTTGCAAGAGGTTCATGCAGTAGCTGACCGAACACGGCGCCGACGGGTCGGCCGGCACGTAGGCATTCCACGCCGCCCAGGCCTTGGGGTGGCGTGGCAGCAGGCGCGCGTCGGTGTGCAGCACGACGTCATTGTGCTGATACGTGATCGCGCCGAGCACCTCGCGCTCGGCCGCGCTGGGCGCGGCCAGCAGCTTCAGGGCCTGGTCGCTGTGGCAGGCGAACACCACCTGGTCGTAGCGCGGCCGACCCTCGCACGAGGCCAGCGTGACGCCGTCCGCCTGGCGCGTGACCTGGTACACCGGGCAGTTCAGTCGCACCCGCACGTTCCAGCGTTCGCGCAGGGCGCGGATGTAGCTGCTGGACCCGCCCTGCACCACGCGCCATTGGGGGCGCGCATCGACTTGCAGCATCTGGTGGTTGGCCATGAACTGCACCAGATAACGCGCCGGGAATTCGAGGATGCGCGCGGCGGGCGATGACCACAGCGCCGACGCCATCGGGATCAGGTGGTCGGCCTGGAATGCCTGGCCGTAGCGGTGCCGCGCCAGGTACTCGCCCAGCGTCGGGCCGGGCTCGTCGCCGGCCAGCAGGGCCGGGGCTTCGCGGTAGAAGCGCAACAGGTCGCGCACCATGCCCAGAAAGCGCGGCGACAGCAGGTTGCGGCGCTGGCAGAACAGGGTGTCGAGCGAGGTCGCGTTGTATTCCAGGCGGCCGGCCTCCTGGTGCACCGAGAAGCTCATGGTGGTGGGCTGCGAGCGCACGCCCAGCTCCTCCAGCATCGCCGTGAAGTGCGGATAGTTGACCGGGTTGTGCACGATGAAGCCGCTGTCCACCGCGTAGCGGCGGCCGTCCTGCTCGACGTCGTGGGTGTGCGTGTGGCCGCCCAGGTAGTCGTTGGCCTCGTACAGGGTCACGTCATGGTCCTGGCCCAGCTTCCAGGCGCAGACCAGTCCCGCGATGCCCGAACCGATGATGGCGATGCGCATGGTCATTCCTTGGCGCGCGCCAGCACCCAGGCCGGCACGGGTTTCAGGTCCCAGATCAGGCCAGCGGCCGCCAGCAGGCGCAGGCCGTACCAGGTGAGGTCGATTTCCCGGGCGCGAAAGCCCTGGCGCGCCGAACCGGGATAGAAGTGGTGGTTGTTGTGCCAGCCTTCGCCGAAGGTCAATAGCGCCAGCCAGGCGTTGTTGCGGCTATCGTCGGCGGTGTCGTAGCGGCGCTTGCCGTAGCGGTGCGCCAGTGAATTGATGGTGACGGTCGCATGGAACAGCGCCACCGTCGAGATGAAGAAGCCCCACACCAGCATCTGCGGCCCGCTGGTGCCCAGGCCGGGCGCCAGGCGCTCGAGCGCGGCGCCCAGGGCATAGCTCAGCAGCGCCAGCGCGATGGGCACGGCGGCGTCGAAGCGGTCCAGCCAGCGCAGTTCGCGGTAGCGGCGCAGGTCCGGCACGCGCGCCAGGTCGGTGGCGAAGGCGCGCGGCGTCAGGAACCAGCCCATGTGGCTCCACCAGAAACCGTGGCGGGCCGGCGAGTGCAGATCCTGTTCGTCGTCGGCGTGGCGGTGATGGTGGCGGTGGTGCGCCGCCCACCACAACGGGCCGCGCTGGGCGCACGAAGCGCCGAGAATGGCGAAAACCAACTGCATGGCGCGCGAGGTGCGGAAGGTGCGGTGCGAGAAATAGCGGTGGTAGAAGCCGGTCAGGGCGAACATGCGCACGGCGTAGAGCGCCACCGCCACGGCCACCGCCACCGGCGAAACGCCGGTCCATGCGACGCCCAGGCAGCCAACGTGCAGCAGCGCGAAGGGCAGGGCGCGGGTCCAGTCGATGCGGTCGGGCGGGCCGGCGGGCGCGCCCGCCGCCTGGGTATCGACCCAACGGCGTATCGAAGTGGTCCAGTGAGAGGGTTCAGGGCGCATCATCGTGTCCTGTTCGAGGCTTGCGGGGATATACGGGCGGGGCGGGCGGACGGATGCATAAGTGAAAACCCTTAGTCGCACCGGCCCGTCAACGGCGTGGCCGCCGCGGCGTCCATGTCCTGCTGGGTGGGCGGGGCCAGTTCGGCGTCGGCGGGGAATTCGATGCGCACGGTCTGCGTGCCGCCGTTGCCGTCGCGCAGGTTGCTGGGGCCTTCGAAGCGGCGCAGGCGTCGGCTGTCGCGGTCGTAGGTCACGCGCAGCGGCGGCGCGGCGAAACCGTACCAGGCATCCAGCCGCAGCCGGAATACGCGCTCGCGCCGTTCGGGCACGTCGCGCGCCTGGACTTCCAGCGGCATCAGGGCCAATCGGCTGGGCACCAGGAACTGCAAGGGGCGGTCGGGTGAGTCCCAGTGCGCGCGCAGCCAGACGTCGAAGCCGGCGTCGATCACCGGGTCTTCGGCCTGCGGCAGCGCCTGGCTGCGCGTGGTCGCGCTGGCGCGCGCCTGCACGTAGGCGTGGCGCACGCCGCTGCGGCTGCTGACGCCTTCGCGGTAACCGTCGCGCTGGTCCAGCAGGGCGAAATCGGGCGCGGGATCATCCACCCCGCCGCGCACCCATTTGCGGGCGAAGGCGGCGCCGTCCGGACAGCGATACAGCACCAGCCGGGTCTGCCGCGCGCCGTCCCTGACGACCCAGTGCTCCTCACGGTAGCGCTCGGCGCCGCCGTGCTGGGCATAGGCGTAGCCCAGGTAGTGTTCGTTGGCCGCCTGGGCGCCAAGCGGCGCCAGCGGCAGGATCAGGGCGAGCAGCAGCGATGGGCGCATGTCATTCTCCCGGGGCGGAGCAGGGACGGGTCACGAACGCGGCCATGTCGTCCAGCACCGGCGCGCGCCAGCGCAAGGGCCGCGCCAGCGCGCCCACCAGCAGTTTGTGGCCGAGGTCGGGATACTCGACCAGGCGCGCGCAGGCGCCAGCGGCGCGCAGGGCGCGCGCCAGGCCGGCGCTGTTGCGCCGCGGGTCCACCGCGGTGTCGGCGCTGCCGGTCAGCAGCAGGCCCGGCGGGGCGTCGGCGCTGACGTGGCGGATCGGTTGCGAGTCGGCCGGCGTATCGGGAAACCGGAACACCGGCCGCACGTCACGGGCGACGATTGGCAGGAAGTCGTAGGGGCCCGCCAGGCCGATCCAGCCGGCCAGCGAGCCCGGCGCGGAGCCGGCATCGCGCAGCCAGCGCGGATCCAGGGCCAGCATGGCGGCGATGTAGCCGCCGGCGCTGTGGCCGGCCACGAACACCCGGCCCGGGTCGCCGCCATAGGCATCGATATGCCGTTGCGTCCACGTCACCGCCAGCGCCGCGTCCTGCAGGAACGCCGGGTAGGTAGCCTCCGGATAGAGGCGGTAGTCGGCGATGACGGCGATGATGCCGCGCGAGGCCAGCGCGTCGCCCGCGAAGCGGTAGTCGGCGCGTTCGCCGCTGCGCCAACTGCCGCCGTAGAAGAACACCACCACCGGCGCGCCGGCGGCGTCCAGCGGCGCATGGATGTCCAGGCGCTGGCGCGGCAGCGGGCCATAGGCCAGCCCGGACGTGGCGCGGCTGGCGCCGTCGGGCACGGCGCCGTTGAGCAAGGTCAGGGGCGAGCAGGCGGCCAGCAGGCCTAGCGCCAGGCTGGCCAGCAGCAGTATCTCGAGCAGGCCGCGCTGGCCCGGGCCGATCCAGGAAGACATGGGGTGCTCCGCAACGGGGACACCCCTCTATACGGGCACGGGCCCGCGTTGGATGCGGCTCAGATCTTCAGCACGTCGCCGCTCATGATGACCGGCCCGGTGGGCGCGCCGGTGGGCGAGCCGCCCGGCGGCTCCAGCGTGATGGCCAGTTGCTGGACGCCGGCCAGGCCCTGGGCGCGGCGCAGCGCGGTCAGGCCTTCGGGCGACACCAGCCCGACCGACTGCGGCGCCTGCCCGGGCGGAATGGCCCAGAGTTCCAGGGACTTGCCGCCGGCGCGCGTCGCCAGGTTCTGCAGCGCGTGGATGTGCAGGCCGCCGGCTTCGTCGGCGCGCACCACCAGCATGGCTTGCGCCTCGGGGCTTTGCAGCACGGCCATCAGTTGCGCCCGGGCGGCGCGGTCCACCTGCATGGGATAGATGACGACGCCGGCCACCAGCAAGGCGGCCAGCGCGCCGCTGGCGACGCGCCAGAACGCCAGGCCGCGCCACCAGGGCGCCGCGCCCGGGTGCAGGCGGGATTGGATCGCGCGCCAGACGCGGCGCGGGGGCGTCCTGCCGGGCAGCGACCAGAGCAGGGGGTAGATGTCGTCTTCCCAGCCCCGCACCTGTCGGCGCAGATTGGCGTCGGCGGCCATCAGGCCCTCGAAGCGGCGGCGGGCGCCGCCGCGCATGGCGCCCGAGACGTAGTCGGCCGCCAGCCGGGCGCGCAATTGCGGATCGCGGTAGTTCATGACAGGCACCTCTTGAGCCGTTCCATGCCGCGCCGCACCCAGCTCTTGATCGTGCCCAGCGGCGCCTGCAGGCGGCGGGCGATCTCGCCGTGGCTCAGGTCGTCGAAAAAGGACAGCGCGATGGCCGTGCGCTGCTGGCCTTCCAGTTGCTTGAGGCAGTCGGCCAGGCGCCGGGCATCCTGGTCGGACTGCAGTCGCTCGAAGGGGCCGGGCGCGTCATCCGCCCAGGCCAGCGTCAGTTCGCCGTCGGCGTCCGGGCGCTCCAGGTCGGGCCTGCGCAGCAGGTCGATACAGCGGTTGCGCACGATGCGGGTCATCCAGGTCATGACTTGGCTCTGTTCCGAAGAATAGCGGGCGGCGTTGCGCCAGATATTGATGAAGCTGTCCTGGAGGACTTCTTCCGCCCAGTCGCTTCGTCGCAATATACGGACAGCAAGGGCAAACAGATGCGGGGACGTTTGACGATAGAGTTCGGCCAGCGCGGATTCCTGGCCGCGCGCGCAGTCTTGTATCAGGGCCTTCAGACGTATGGGGTCGGGCATGACGGGTATCCGGGGTCACATGGGGTGCGGCCGCAGAATGCGCGGAATGGGCGCCACGGCGGGACGCGCCGCGGCACCATCCGACATACTACCGAAAACTCCGGCCTCGTTGCGCGGCCAGGCCCTTGCCGGTCACGTCATCCATTGCGTGAGGCCGCTCAGCCAGCAGCCGGCGCCATCGCCCCGCGCGCGTAGCTGGATTGCCGACGGGGAGCCCATGGCCACGCCCTGGCGCACCGTGCAGACCTGGCCGGCGGGGATGGCGCCGGTCTTGTCCAGATAGCCCCACAATGCCGCCGCCGCGATGCCGGTGGCGGCGTCCTCGGGATAGCCGGAAGCCTTCGGAAACTGCCGCGCGCTGGCGCCGTCGGCCGTCAATGCGTAGGGGTACAGGCCGGTCGAGCCGATGGCCTCGCACAAGCCGCGCATCGCATCGAAGTCGGGGGCCAGCGCGTCCAGCGCGGCCGCGTCGGGCAGCCGCACCAGGGTTTTGACGCGGCTGGTGCTGGCATTGACCATGTGCAGGCGCGGTAGCGCCGGATCGATGCGCAGCACGGCCGCGACGGCGCGGCACTGGTCTGGCGTCAGCGCGCGGGTGGTTGCGGCGGGTTGCGAGACCCAGGCCCGATCGCCGGCCTCGTCCCATTCGACGTCCACGCTGCCGCTCAGGGTCTGGACCCGCGTGGCGGGCGTGCGCCAGTGCCCCCATTGCCGCAGCGCCCAGAGCGTGCCGACGGTGGCGTGGCCGCACATCTCCATTTCATGGCCGGGCACGAAGAAGCGCAGCCGGCACAGGTGGCCATCGCGATCGGCCGGCGCCACGAAGGACGATTCGTGGCCGTGGCGCGCGGCCAGGGCCTGCATGTCGGCGGCCGTCATGCCGAGCGCGTCGAGCACCAGCGGCACGGGGTTGCCGCCGCGTCCGGCGTGGGCGGGATCGACGAAGACGCGCAGCAGGGCGGCCGAGCCGGCGGCCGGCGGGGCGGGCGCGCGGGGGGAGGGAAGGTCAGTCAAACTGGACTCCGAGGGTGGTGATGAGCTCGCCCCAGAAGGCGAGGTCGTGGGAGACGGTGTGGGCCAGCGCGTCGGCCGTGTCCGGGTGCACGTCGACGCCCTTGGCCGCCAGGTCCGCCGCGATGGCCGGATCCCGCAGCACCGTGTTCAGGGCAAGGTTCATCTTCTGCACGATGGCAGGCGGCGTGCCCTTCGGGAAAGCCAGGCCGTACCACAGCGATTGCGTGTAGGCGGGCATGCCTTGCGCGGCGAACGTCGGCACGTTCGGCAGGATCGGGGTGGCGGCGGTGGTGGCCACGGCGACCAGCTTGCCGCTCTGCACGAAGGGCGCCAGGCCCACGGGGTTGTCGAACATGATGTCGACCTGGCCGCCGATCAGGTCGGTGTAGGCGGGCGCCGCGCCGCGGTAGGGCACGTGGGTCAGGTCCAGGCGCTCGTCTTTCTTGAACATCTCGCCCAGCAGGTGCGACACGGTGCCGGCGCCCACCGAGGCATAGGTGACGCTGCGGCCCTTGAGTGCCGCGACCAGCGCGGGCAGGGTGGTGGCCTTCAGGGCCGGCTGCGCGGCCAGCACGTAGGGCGAGGTGCCGATGAAGCCGACGTAGTCGAAATCGTGGGCCGGCTTGTACGGCAGATTCCTGTACAGGCTGGCGCTGAGCGCGACCGTGCTGGTGGTGACCGCGACGGCGGTGTAGCCGTCGGGCCTGGCGCGCGCGGCCTGGCCGGTGCCCACCGTGCCGCCGGCGCCGCCGGCGTTCTGGATGATGACGGTCTGCTGCAATTGGCGCGTCAACGCCGGCTGCAGGGTGCGCACCACCAGGTCGGTGCCGCCGCCGGCCGGGAACGGCACGATCAGCGTGATTGGTTTGTCAGGCCAGGCCGGTTCGGCCGCCGCGGCGGCGAGCGGCAGGGCCAGGGGGGCGACGGACAACAGAGCGAGCGGCAATGCGCGGATCATGGACATCCCCTTGTATAGGTTGAACGCCCCGATCGTAGGGGGGCGGCCCGCGCGCGGGCGAACCATGGCGCGACAGGGGCCGATCCCGCACACGACAGCGGCCCGGCGGCGCGGACGCCGGGCTTGCGTGGACGCGGGCGCGCGTCGATACTGGGGCGACGTCCATTTCCGCCCGCGTTGGCCTGCCGCCGGCGCGGCATCCGCGCCGCCGACCCATCATGCGTTCCGTCCCGCTTTCGTCCAAACAGGACCTGATCGCCCAGACCGGCTTTGCCATTGCGGCCAGCCGCCAGCCGCACTACGCCTTTCACTGGCACGAGCACGACTGCGCCATGCTGCTCTGGCCGCGAGCCGGCGCGCTCGACAGCGCCTGGCAGGACGAAGAAGGCGCGCGCCGCCGCAGTCGCCTGGTTCGCGGCCAGGCCTTGCTGCTGCCCTCGCACGTTGAACACAGCACGCGCGCCGAAAGCGCCGCGCAGCAGCATGGGGAACTCTATCTGGCGCCCGAACTGCTGCGCGACTGCCAGGCCGGCGGAGTGCTGCAACTGGACGGCGCGGCCCAGGCCATGCTGGACGCGCTGTGGAAGCCGGCGCTGTCGGCCGCGGCCGTGCCGATGCTGGTCGCGGCGCTGATCGCGCAGCTCGACGCGCATCACCGGCTGCAGGCCCACGCCCGCGTGACGCAGGCGCCGCTGCCGTTGGCGCGGCAATGGCTGGCGCTGCTGCGCGGTCGATTGGAGGAAGGGCAGCCGCTGCCCGCCATCGCGGAGTCGGCCAGCGCGCTCGGCGCCACCACGCGCACGCTGCAGCGCGCCTGCCAGCAAGCCTACGGACTCTCCCCCATCGCCCTGCGCCGCCAGCTCCTGGCGCAAGCCGCGCGCCAGCGGCTTGCGCTGGGCGAACCCTTGGCGCGGGTCAGCGCAGAATTGGGGTTTTCCAGCAGTGGCCACCTGGGCCGGCTGCTGCGCGCGGTCGGGGCCGGGCAGGACCCGGACCTTGCCGGGCCGTTCTGACGCGACTCGATAGCGTCAGGTCGAGGCGGTCGACGCCTGCCGTGGCAGCGCCACGCGGAAGCGGGTGATGCCGTCGCGCGATTCGGCGCTGATGCGGCCGCCGTGGGATTGCGCCACCTGTTGCGCGATGAACAGTCCCAGCCCCAGGCCGCGATGGCCCCCGGCCGGCCGCGCGCCGCTGCGGAACGGGTTGAACAGTTGCGGCAGCAGTTCCGCGGGAATGCTGCCGCCGTTGCTGACCGTGACCACGACCCGGTCGGCAACGGAACCATCCACCTCGACCCGCACCGGCACGTCGCGGGCGCCGTGGTGCAAGGCGTTGCCGAGCAGATTGGCCAGCACCTGGGCGATGCGCTCGCCGTCCCATTCGCCGACCGGGTCGCCATGGCATTCGGCTTCGATCTGGCGGTCGGCGAAGCCGGCGCGCAATTCGTCCAGGGTGCGGTGGACCAGCGTGTCCATGCCGATGCGCGCCGGCGCCAGCGCCAGTCCGCCGGCCTGGCGGATGCGCGTCACGTCGAGCAGGTCTTCGATCAGGTGCTTCATGCGCTCGCTGCTCTGGAGCATGCGTTGCGCCACGCTGACCACGCGGGCGTCGCCGCCCTGGCGCGCCAGCATCGAGGCGCCCATGATGACCGCCTGCAATGGCGTGCGCAGGTCATGGCTGAGCACGGCCATGAACATGTCGTTGACCCGCAGCGCCTCGGTGCGCGCCTCCAGTTGCTGCGCCAGCGCGCGCCGGCGCTCGTGCAACTCGAAGAACACGTTCGCCTTGCTGCGCAGCATGTAAGGGTCGACCGGCTTGTACAGAAAGTCCACCGCGCCGCTCTCGTAGCCGCGGAACTGCCAGTTCTGTTCGCGCGAGCCGGCGGTGATGAAGATCAGCGGAATGTGGCGGGTGCGTTCGCTGCCGCGGATCAGCTCGGCCAGCTCGAAGCCGTTCATGTCGGGCATCTGCACGTCGAGCAGCGCCAGCGCCACGTCGGGATGATTCAGCAGCAGTTCCAGCGCCTGCGGGCCGGATTGCGCTTTCAGCACCTCGACTCGGTCGCTCGCCAGCAGCGCTTCCAGCGCCACCAGGTTTTCGGGCACGTCGTCGACCAGCAGGCACTTGATGCGGTCATCCGAGGGTTTGGCAGATGTCAATATCATGGTGTGGTGGAAGTGGGTGGGCAGGGCCGCGGCTGCGCGGGCAACTGCGACAGCAGCGCCGCGATGGCGGCGGGCGCCAGGACCAGGGGGGCATCGATGCGCGCCAGGGCGGCGTCGGGCATGGCGCGCATCGCGGCGGTGTCCGGCGCCTGGACCACGGCGCGGCCGCCCGCGGCGTGGATGGCGGCCAGGCCGGCGGCGCCGTCTTCGTTGGCGCCCGACAGCAGCACCCCCAGCAACCGCTCGCCATAGCCGTCGGCGGCGGACTGGAACAGCACGTCGATAGAAGGCCGCGAGAAATGCACCAACGGGCCGATCGACAGCGCCAGGCGCGGCCCACGGTCGACCAGCAGGTGGTAGTCGGGGGGCGCGAAATAGACGTGCCCCGGCTGGATGGGCTGCTGGTCTTCAGCCTCGCACAGCGGCAGCGCGCAGCGGTCGCGGAAGATGTCGACCAAGAGGCTGCGGCGGTCGCGCGGCAGGTGCAGCAGCACGATCACCGCGGCGCGCAGGCCGGCCGGCAGGGCGGGCATCAGCAGGTTCAGGACCTCGATGGCGCCCGACGAGCCGCCGATGACGATGGCGTCCCAGGCGCCCGCCGCCTCGCCGCGATCCGGCGTTGGGGCGCTCACAGGCCGGCCTTCTTGCGGTAGATGCGGTCTTCGAGCACGAAATCGTCGAAGCCGTCTGCCTGGGCGGAAAAGCGCACCGATTCGCGCGAGCCCAGGCCCATGAAGCCGCGATGCACCAGCGCGTCATGGAACAGGCGCAATGCGCGGTTCTGCAGGTCGCGCTCGAAATAGATAAGCACGTTGCGGCACGAGACCAGGTGCACCTCCGCGAACACGCTGTCGGTCGCCAGGCTGTGGTCCGAGAACACCATGTGCTCGCGCAACTGCTTGTCGAACACCACGCGCCCGTAGCGCGCGGTGTAGTAATCGGACAGCGAGCTGCGGCCGCCGGACTGGGTGTGGTTGCTGGTGAAGGCGGCCACCCGGTCCAGGTCGAACACGCCCTGTTCGGCCGCGCGCAGCGCATGCGGATTGATGTCGGTCGCGTAGATCAGGGCGCGGTCCAGCAGGCCTTCCTCATGCAGCAGGATGGCGAGCGAATAGACCTCCTCGCCGGTGCTGCAGCCGGCCACCCACACCTTGATCGAGGGGTAGGTGCGCAGGATGGGCACCACTTCGCGGCGCAGCGCCAGGAAATAGCTGGGGTCGCGAAACATGTCGCTGACCTGGACGGTCAGGAATTGCAGCAGGCTGGTGAACACCGGCGGCTCATGCAGCACGCGGTCCTGCAACTGCGACAGGGTCTTGCAGCCGAAGTGCGACAAGGCGCTGCGCAGGCGCCGCTTGAGCGAGGCCTGGGCATATTCGCGGAAGTCGTAGTGGTACTGGTGATAGATCGCGTCGAGCAGCAGCCGCTGCTCGATATCCTCGGTCTGCGCCTTGGGCGGAGGGGGCAGGGTCATGGTCGCCGGGTCCGGGGCCGCTGGTTACTTGCGCATCCAGACGCGCACCAGCGACAACAGCCGCTCCACGTCCAGCGGCTTGGCGATGTAGTCGTTGGCGCCGGCGGCCAGGCATTTCTCCTGGTCGTCCTTCATGGCCTTGGCGGTCAGCGCGATGATCGGCAAGCGGCGCCACTCCGGCCGCGTGCGGATCTCGCGCATCGCGGTGTAGCCGTCCATCTCGGGCATCATGATGTCCATCAGCACCAGGTCGATCGCCGGGTGGCCGTCCACGCCGACGCGGTCCAGCGCCTCGAGGGCCTCGCGGCCATTGCGCGCGATCTCCACCCGCAGGCCGGTCGGCTCCAGGATGCTCGACAGCGCGAACACGTTGCGCACATCGTCCTCGACCACCAGCACCGTGCGGCCTTCGAGCGCGCTGTCGCGGCTGCGGGCCAGCTCCAGCATCTGGCGCTGCTGCGGCGGCAGGTCGGCCTCGACCTGGTGCAGGAACAGCGTCACCTCGTCGAGCAGGCGTTCGGGCGAGCGCGCGTCCTTGATGATGATGGACTTGGAGAAGCGGCGCAGTTGCTGCTCCTCGTCGCGCGACAGCGCCCGGCCGGTGTACACGATCACGGGCGGGAACGACACGCTCTCCTGCTCGGCCATTTCGCGCAGCAATTCGTAGCCGCTGATGTCGGGAAGGTTCAGGTCCATGACCACGCAATCGAAGGTGGTCTCGCGCAGCAGCTTCAGGGCGGCGCCGGCGGTCGCGGCCGGCACGATCTCCACGTCGTCGCGCGCCAGGAGCTCCCGCACGCTTTCGCGCTGGCGGTCGTCGTCCTCCACCACCAGCACGCGCCGCACGTTCTGGGTGAACTTGGCCTCCAGGCGCAGCAGCGCCTGCGTCAGTTCCTCGCGCTTGACGGGCTTGAGCGCGTAGCCGATCGCGCCGCGGCCCATGGCCTCCTGGGCGTAGTCGGCCACCGACACGATGTGCACCGGGATGTGGCGCGTGTGGGGGTTGCGCTTGAGCTGGTCCAGCACGCCCAGCCCCGAGAAGTCGGGCAGGTTGATGTCGAGCACGATGGCGTCGGGCCGGCGCTGTGCCGCCAGCGCCAGGCCGTCGGTCGCGGTGTGCGCGGCCAGGCAGCCGAAGCCCATTTCGTGCGCCAGGTCGCCGAGAATGCCGGCGAAGCGTTCATCGTCCTCGATGACCAGGATGGTGCGGCCGGCCTCGCGGGCCGGTTCCGGGTCCGGCTGGACGGGCTCGGCCGCCGGCGCGGCGGCGGGCGCCGCCCAGGCGGGGATGGCGGGCGGCGTCGGGATCGGCGCGGGCAGGCTGGGGACGGGCGCCGCGGGCGCGGCCTCCAGGCGCATCGGCAGCAGCAGCGTGAACACGCTGCCTTGCCCCGGCGTGCTGACCAGCGACAGGGATCCGCCCAGCAGCTTGGCCAGGTCGCGCGAGATCGACAGCCCCAGACCGGTGCCGCCATGCTTGCGATGGCTGCTGCCATCGGCCTGGCGGAAGGCCTCGAAAATCAGTTCCTGCTGGTCGGCCGGCACGCCGATGCCGGTGTCCTGCACGGCGAACGACAGCATGTTGCGCGGCGCGCGCGACACCTTGAGCGCAACGCTGCCTTGCTCGGTGAACTTGAGGGCGTTCGACAGCAGGTTCTTCAGCACCTGGCCCAGCCGCTGCGGGTCGGTATGCAAAGACGCCGGCACGTCGGCGGCGATGTCCAGTTCCAGGGTCAGGCGCTTGTCCTGCGCGATCGGGCGCAGCGGATCCAGCAGCCGCTCGAGCGCCGGCGCGATGGCCACGGCCTCGACCTCCACGGTGGCCTGGCCGGCCTCGATCTTGGCCAGGTCCAGAATGTCGTTGATCAGCGCCAGCAGGTCGCTGCCCGCTTCGTAGATGGTCCGCGCATACTTGACCTGGTCGGCGCTCAGGTTGCCCGGCTTGTTCTCGGACAGCAGCTTGGACAGGATCAGCGTCGAATTCAACGGGGTGCGCAGTTCGTGGCTCATGTTGGCCAGGAACTCGCTCTTGTACTGGCTGGCCTGCGTCAGCAGCCGCGCCTTGTCGGTCAGCGCGCCCTGCACCCGCAACAATTGCTCGGTCTGCAGTTCCAGGCTGACGTTGGCCTGCTTGAGCTCGGTCTGCTGCACCTCCATGCGCGCCTGCGATTCCTGCAGGATGCGGCTCTGCTGTTCCAGCTCTTCATTGCTGACGCGCAATTCTTCCTGCTGGGTCTGCAGTTCTTCCGACTGGCGCTGGGTTTCCGCCAGCAGCGCCTCCAGCCGCGTGCGGTCCAGGCCGGCGCGGATCGCCGAGGCCAGCATCTCGGAGGCGCCCTCGAGCAGGCTGCGCTCGCTCTGGCCCACGGCGTGGGTGAAGCCCAGTTCGATCACGGCATAGACCCGATCGTTCTGCATGGCGGGCGCGAGGATCAGTTCGGCCGGATTGGACGTGCCCGTGGCCGACGAGACCGGGAGGTGGCCGGGCGGTACGTCGCGCAGGTGCAGCAGCTTGCGCGAGCTGGCCGCCTGCCCGACCAGCCCTTGCGCGGCGGGGATCTTCTGCGCCAGGCGCTCGGCCGGCAGGGCGTAGCCGCCGAAGAGTTCCAGCTCGTCGCCGCCGTGGTTGACGACGTAGCCGGCGCCGACGCTGGCGTGCAGGTAGTCCGCCAGGTAGTCCAGCGCGCGCTTGCCGATTTCGTCCAGGCGATGATCGCCCCGCAAGCGCAGGCTCAGGCCGGAGAGGCCGGTCGTGACCCAGGCCTGGCGCGCCTTGGCGCGGTACTCACGGATGGTCACGGCGGCCGACGCCAGGATCAGCGCCAGCAGCAACATCGACCCGCCCCATGAGTAATAGGTCGAGGTGGTCGAGGCCGCGGCCCAGGTTTCGCGTTGCTCCTCGACCTGGCCCAGTTGGCGCGTGTACAGGTCGGCGACCAGGTCGCGCAACCGGTCCATCGCTTCCTTGCCGGCATCGGTGCGCACCACGGCCATTGCGCCTTCCACGTCGCCGGCCTTGCGCATTTCGATGGTCTCGCGCAGTTCCGTCAGCTTCTGCTGGGTGATGCCCGCGATGTCGTTGACGATGCGGCGCTGCGCCGAATCCGCGGTGGCCGCTTCCTTGACCAGCGCCAGGCGCTGTTCGATCAACGGCACCGAGCGCAGATACGGTTGCAGGTATGCCGGGTCGCCCGTCAGCAGGTAGCCGCGCTGGCCGATCTCGGCATCCTTGAGCGCCGAGTTGAACAGGCTCAGTTGGCGCACGGTCTCGGTGGCGCGGTCCATGGCCCTGACCGCCTCCGTCCGGGTCTCGGCCGAGCGCACGTTGACGAAGGCGATGACCAGGGTGGCCAGCGCCGCCGTCACGAAACCGGCCATCAAGGTGCGCGGAAGGGTGTGGCGGCTGGCGGATTGTTGCGAATTCGGCATGGGAACGGTTGACGGCTCGGGGAAGAGGACGGCGCGCGGGGCGGGGGGCGGCGCCGACAATTATAGGGACGAGCCGCGATCCCGGCTGCCCGGCCAAACCCGCGAGACTATACAGGCGGATGGGCATTCGTTTCGTCCGGATACAATTACTTCACACATGAAGGGTCCGCATGTCCTAGGATTCGGCGTCTACCCGGTTCCACCTATCCGTCTGCCCGCCGGCGTCCCGCACGCGTGGCAGCGCACAACCATGACGAAAATCCTTTTGGTCGACGACCAGCCCGTGCTGGTCACCCTGATGAGCGAATTCCTGAGCGGCGAAGGCTATGACGTCACGACGCACACGGACGGCCTGACCGCGTTGCAGCAGATGCTCGAAGTGCGGCCGGATCTGGTCATCACCGATCTGTCCATGCCCGGCATGGATGGCGGCGCCTTGCTGACTGCCATGCGCGAGAACGCCTACCTCGGCGATACGCCGGTGCTGGTCCTGAGCGGCCGTCCGCAAGCCGAGATCGCCGCGGTCTGCGAAGGGCGCGCCACCCTGATGCGCAAGCCCGCCGAGCCGCAGGATGTGCTGGCGGCCGTGCGCCGCCTGGCGCCGGCGCCCGTGCGGCGGCCGCGCGCCGGCGCGCCGATCCTGGCGGCGGGCGAGACCCGCGAATTGGCCGCCCTGGCCGCGTAGCGCCGTTTCACCGCGCGCCGGGCTCGGCCCGCGCCTGCGCACGAACTCATATCGAAGACAGGGGCCGGCCGGCGCCGTCAGCGCGCCCCGGCGGCCAGCAGCAGCTGCGCCGTCGCCGCCTGCCTGCGCTGGCGCGCGTGCCACAGGGGGCTGCGGCCATCGCCGTCGCCCAGATTCACATCGGCCCCGCCCGCGATCAGCAGCGCGACCACGGCCTGGTGGTCCGGCCCGCCATCGCTCAGGATGATGGCCTCCAGCAACCCCGTCCAGCCCAGCCGGTTGACATGGTCCGGATCGACGCCGGCCGCCAGCAGCATGCGCACCGTTTCGACCAGGCCGCGTTCGCAGGCCGGGATCAGCGCGGTGCCGCCGTAGCGGTTGGTGCTGCGCAGGTCGGCGCCATGGCGCAGCGTCTGCGCCAGGATGCCGTTGTGACCGCGGGCGCCGGCGTACAGGTAGGCGCTGTCCTGCATGGCGTTCTTGGCGTTGACGTCGGCCCCGGCCTGGATGAGCGCCGAGGCGGCCGCCTCCGCGTTGATCAGCGTGGCGCGCAGCAGCGGCGTGTTGCCGTCGGCGTCGCGCGCTTCCAGCGGCGCGCCCCGGGCCAGCAGGGCCTGGACGCGGGCGGCGTCGCCGTCGCCGGCGGCCTGCAACAGGGCGGCGCCGGCCTCGGTCTCGCCGGCCGCGCCCGAACTGGCCGCGCTGCCCTCCGCGACCGCCAGCAGGGTGGCGGCCAGGAAGGCGCGCCAGGAGCGGATGATGGACATGCGTCGGGTCTCCTTGTCGTGGATACTGCCTCGATTATGCCGCCATGATCCGTCGCCGGCGCCCCGTTTGGCGAATACCGCCGATCGCTGCAGAATCCCGGGATTCCCTTCTCTCCGTTTCCGCCATGGACACCTTCAACTACATGCGCGCCTTCCGGCGCATCGTGGAACTGGGCAGCCTCGCCAAGGCGGCCGAGGACCTGGACATGTCGTCCGCCGGCCTCAGCAAGCAGTTGCGCGCGCTGGAAGCCCACCTGGGCGCGGTGCTGATCCAGCGCACCACGCGCAAGATGAGCCTGACCGACACCGGCGCCGCCTACTATGCCGAATGCTGCCGCCTGCTCGACGAACTGGATACCCTGGAAAAATCCATCAAGCAGCAGGCCGGGCGCGTGGTCGGGCGGCTGCGGGTGAATGCGCCGGTGTCGTTCGCGCTGAGCGTGCTGTCGCCCTTGCTGGCGCGCTTCCTGCGGCAGTACCCGGAGCTGCGGCTGGACCTGGCCATGGAGGACCGGCTGGTCGACGCCGTGGGGCTGGGCTTCGATGTGTCGATCCGCCTGCGGGCGCAACTGGATGATTCCTCGCTGATCGCCCGCCGGCTGGCGTCGCTGACGCAGGTGCTGTGCGCGGCGCCGTCGTATCTTGCCCAGCGCGGCCATCCCGGCAGCGTGGACGACTTGCGGGGACATGACTGCCTCAGCTATAGCCTGGCCGACAGCCCCGGCCCGGTGCCGGACGACGATGCCAGCCATCCCGCCGACCCGTTCGGCGTGCCGACGCGGGTCCAGGCCAACAACAGCCTGATGCTGCGCGACCTGCTGGAAGCCGGCCTGGGAATCGGCGCGCTGCCGTCCTTCCTGGCCGCGCCCGCCATCGCCGAAGGCCGGCTGGCGCGGGTGCTGCCCGATCTGCCCAGCGCGCCGCGCCAGGTCTACGCGGTGTATCCCACCAGCCGTCACCTCCAGCCCAAGGTCAAGGCCTTCGTGGACTTCCTGGCGCAACATCTGCCGGCCGCCATGGGCGGCGATTGTTGACGCCCAGCGAATAGAGTCCTGCCGGCGAACGCCTTACTCGCGCGCCGCCCCGTCCGTAAGCTGGCATCCATTGAAACCCGATGGATGCCCGCATGTTTTCGACCTCGCCCGCCACCCCCGCCGCGCCCGCCGGCAACCCCGCGCCCGCCGCGCCGCGGGTCGTGGACTTCTTCCACGACGTGGTTTGCGGCTGGTGCTACGTCATGTCCCCGCGCCTGCGTCAGGTGGCCGCCGAACTCGGCATCACGGTGCGCCAGCGCAGTTTCGTGCTGCAGGAATCGCCCGAGCAGATGCGTCGGGTGTTCGGCTCGATGGAGCGCGCCAAGCGCGTCATCCTGGGGCATTGGGACGCCTGCGCCCGCCACGATGACGAGGCGCGCATCGACGTCGAGGGCATGCGCGCCGAGACCTTCGACTATCCCAGCGGCCTGGCCGGCGCCCTGGCCTGCCAGGCGGCCCACCTGCTCGCGGGCGACGCGGCGCATTGGGACCTGTTCGACGCGATCCAGCGCGCCCACCTGAGCGAGCATCGCAACATCGGAGACGCCGCGGTCCTGCTGGACATTGCCGTGGCGCAAGGCTTCGACCGCGCCGAATTCGCCCGCATCATGCAGGGCGAGGACGCCTCGCGGCGCGTGCGCGACGACCGCGCCGCCGCCGCGCGGCTGGGCATCGATTCCATCCCCACGCTGGTCGCGGGGCCGCACCAGGCCCGCCTGCAGACCTTGCCGTTGGCCGAGCTGCGGCAGCGCCTGGCGGCGCTGATTCCCGCGCGCGGCTGACGCCGATCCGGCGTCGTCAGCGCTCGCCTTTCCTTTTCCTCAATCCCGCCCGTCCGCCGGACGAGGCTTTCCTGCTCAAGGTGTCTTATGCCGTCCCTTTACTCCCGCAAACTGCTCGGCCTCGCGCTGGGCGTCGTTCTTGCCAGCAACGTGTTCGCGCATGGCGCGCCGTCGCGCGCCCCGGCCTCCGGCCAGGAAGTGGGCGTCAGCCCCTGGGGGCCCGATGACGAGATCGGCCGCCTCAACCTGATCACGCCCGAATCGCGCGCCGCCGTCATGTCGCGCGTGGCCGGCGACAAGGTCTATGACCTGGCCACCGAATACTACGTGGGCATGCCCAGTTGGCAGGACGCCGGTGATCCGCGCTACCAGTTCTGGATGACGCACACGCCGCGCGGCACCGAGGTCGACGATCCGATGGGCGTGGGCAAGGACATGAACGCCACGCGCAGCTACACCGGCACCGCGTTCTCGATGTACAGCCACACCGGCACGCATATCGACGCGCTGAACCACTTCGGCATCCACGGCAAGATCTGGAACGGCTTTCGCGCCGACGAACACCTGGGCGACCGCGGCTGGAAACGCACCGGCATCGAGAAATTCCCGCCGCTGGTGGCGCGCGGCGTGCTGATCGACGTGGCCGCGCTCAAGGGCGTGGACATGCTGCCGGATTCGTACCGCATCACGCGCCAGGACCTGAAGGCCGCGCTGGCGCGCCAGAAGACCGAACTGCGCCAGGGCGACATCGTGCTGATCCGCACCGGCCGCATGAAGCTGTACCACGATCCGGCCGCCTACATGGCCCAGCCGCCCGGCATGGGCCTGGACGCGGCGCGCTATCTGGTGGAAGAGGGCGGCGCCATGATCCTGGGGGCGGACAACCTCAGCTTCGAGACCTTCCCTTCCGAGGTCGCCGACGACTACGTGCCGCTGCATACCTATCTGCTGGCGCAGCAGGGCGTGCCGATCATCGAGCTGGCCGCGCTGGACGAACTGTCGCGCGACAAGGTCTATGAGTTCGCCTTCATCGGCGGGCCGCTGAAGATCCGCGGCGGCGACGCCGCGCCGCTGCGTCCGGTGGCGATGCCCTTGCGCTGAGCGCCGCCGCCGCGCTGACGGCCGCGGGCCGGGCCCCGGCCGTCACCGCGGCGAGCCGTCCGCGCCCGGTCGGTCGAACGCCCGGATCGGCGGCAGCGCGCCGTCATGGCGTTCCACCTGCACCGCCGTCAACTGGCCGCTGCAGCCCTGCGCCAGCGACGAGGTGCCGACGTCGCGCGTCAGGATGTTGGGATTGCCGTGGCCGCACAGCGTCACCTCGCCGTCTTCGTCGCGCACCGGGTCGTACCAGGCGCCGGTGGGCAACTGCGCCACGCCGGGCATGATGGCCTCGCTCAACGTGGCGCTGGCCAGGCAGGCGCCGCGTTCGTTGAACAACCGCACGATGTCGCCCTCGGCGATGCCGCGGGCCGCGGCGTCGGCGGGATGCAGGGTGCAGACCTCGCGGCCCTGGCGCTTCTGCGCGGCGCTGTGAGCGCCGAAATCCAGTTGGCTGTGCAGGCGGGTGGCGGGCTGGTTGGCCACCAGGAACAGGGGATGCGCCGGGGTCGGCGCGTCTTGCGGCGCCAGCCACGCCGGATGGCCGGGGCAGTCGGCATAGCCGAAGCCGGCGATGGTCGGCGAGCTGATCTGCACTTTGCCGCTGGGCGTGGGCAGCGGCTTGCCGGCGGGATCGTCGCGGAAGGCGCGCAGGATGCCGCCGTCGTCGTCCTGTTGCGGCAGCGTCAATTCGCCGCGCTTCCAGAACTCATCGAAGTCCGGCGCGTCCAGGCCTTTTTCCTCGAGGGCCGCGCGGGTTCTTTCATACAGGTGGCGCAGCCATTCGGCGCTGCCGCGGCCTTCGGTGAAGGCCTCGCGCGCGCCCAGCCGTTCGGCCAGGTCGGTGAAGATGTCGTAGTCGTCGCGCGCCTGGCCGTTGGGCGCGGCAATGCGGTGCATGGCCACCAGCAGCGGGTCGGTGGGCGCGCCGCCGATGTCCTCGCGTTCCAGCGTCATCGTGCAGGGCAGCACGATGTCGGCGTGGCGCGCGGTGGCGGTCCAGCCGATCTCGTGCACCACGAAGGTGTCGAGCGTGGCGAAGGCGCGCGCGAGGCGCTTCAGGTCCTGGTGGTGGTGGAAGGGGTTGCCGCCCGCCCAATAGGCCAGCCGGATACGCGGATAATGCATGCGCTTGCCGTTGTAGTCGAACGGCTCGCCGGGATGCAGCAGCATGTCGGCGATGCGGGCCACGGGGATGAAGTCCTTGACGCCGTTCACCCCCTGGGGCAGCGAAGCCACCGGCACCGCGTTGCTGCGCTTGCCGTAATGCGCCAGCGTGCCCAGCGCGTAGGCGTAGCCCCCGCCCGGCAGCCCCAACTGTCCCAGCGCCGCGGCCAGCACCGCGCCCATCCAGACCGGCTGTTCGCCATGTTCGGCGCGTTGCAGCGAATGCGACACGGTAACCAGCACGCGCTTGCCCGGCAGCGACCGCGCGATCCGCGCGATGTCCGCGGCCGGCACGCCGCAGATCGGCGCGGCCCAGGCCGGATCCTTGGCCTGGCCGTCCGTGCGGCCCATCAGGTAATCCTCGAAGCCATCCCAGCCCTCGCAGAAGTCGCGCAGGAACGCCTGGTCATGCCAGCCATTGGCCACCAGCTCATGCACCAGCGCCAGCATCAGGGCCACGTCGGTGCCTGGCGCCGCGCGCACCCATTGCGCCGCCGCCTCCGCCGGCAGGTCGGAGGCGAGCGGACTGATGTTCAGGAAGCGGCAGCCGCGCTGCGCGGCCTGGCGCATCGAGTCGCGCTCGATGTGGCGGCTGATGCCGCCGCTGGCCACGCGCGAGTTCTTCAGCGCCATGCCGCCGAAGGCCAGCACCACGTCGGTGTGCGCGACGATCTGCTCCCAGGTGACGTTGCGGCGCGCCACGTCGTCCATGCTGCCCAGGATGTGCGGCAGGATGACCGCCGAGGCGCCGGCGCTGTAGCTGTTGACCGAACGCACGTAGCCGCCCAGCGCCGTGTTCAGGAAGCGGTGCACCTGGCTCTGCGCATGATGGAAGCGGCCGGCGCTGGACCAGCCATACGAACCGCCGAACACCGCCTGCGGGCCGTGCTGGTCGCGCACCCGGCGCAGTTCGGCGGCCAGCAGGTCCAGCACGTCGGGCCAACTGACCGCCACGTAGTCGTCGCGTCCCCGGCGCGGGTCCGGCCCCGGTCCGCGTTCGAGCCAGCCGCGCCGCACCATCGGCGTGGTCACGCGCGCGGGATGGTCAAGCGCATTGGTGAAGTTCTCTATCAGCGGATTCGGATCCGGATCGCCCGGATGCGGCCGCACGTCCAGCACGCCGTCCCGCCAGGCCGCGGAGAACACGCCCCAATGCGCACTGTGGGGCTTGCGGCCGTCGTCGGCGCGGGCGGGTTGGGAAGAGGCGTCGATCATGGGCGGGTCAGGGGTTGGCGCCCGTGGCGATGGGCGCGCCGGGCTGCGCGCTCCATTCGCTCCACGAGCCGGGGTAGAGGGCCGCGCCGGGCAGGCCGGCGACTTCCATGGCCAATAGATTGTGGCATGCGGTGACGCCCGAACCGCATTGGCACACCACCGCGTCCGGCGCGCGGCCTTCCAGGCGCGCCAGGAACGCTTCGCGCAGCGCGGCAGGCGGCAGGAACCGTCCGTCGGCGCCCAGGTTGTCGCGGAAGAAGCGGTTGCGCGCGCCGGGGATGTGGCCGCCGACCGCGTCCAGGGTTTCGTTTTCGCCCCGGTAGCGGTCGGGCGCGCGGGCATCGAGCACCAGGCGGTCGTGCCTGGCCAGCGCTGCGCGCAAGCCGGTGTAGTCCAGGGTTGGCTGGCGGCCGTCGCGCGCGACCAGCGCGCCTGCCGCGCGCGGGACAGGCGCATCGGTGGTCAGCGGCAGGCCCGCCGCCTGCCAGGCGCCGGCGCCGCCGTCCAGCACCGCCACGGCTTCGTGGCCGATCCAGCGCAGCAGCCACCACAGGCGCGCCGCGTACATGCCGCCGGCGTTGTCGTAGGCGACCACCTGGGTGTCCGGGTTCACGCCCAGCGCCGCCAGGGCCCGCGCCAGCGCGGCGCGGTCGGGCAGGGGGTGGCGGCCGTTGCGGCCGGTCTTGGGGCCGCTCAGCGTGTCTTCGAGGTGGACGTAGAAGGCGCCCGGCAGGTGGCCGGCGTCGTAGTGACGGCGGCCGGCCTGCGGGTCGGTCAATTCGAAGCCGCAGTCCAGCACCAGGATGCGTTCGCGGTGCGGGCCGTGCAAGGCCCGGGCCAGGTCCTGCGCGCAGATCAGCGTGGTGTGCATGCGTCGCTCCCCGCTCAGGCCTGGCCGGCGGCCAGCGCGTCCATCGCACGCAGCGAGTACACGCAGGCGGCGCCGGCCTTGCGGTTGTTGGCGAGGGTGTCGGTCCTGTTCTTCAACATGGGTGGGTATCCTGAAAGGGGGGAACGGGGTCACTGCCCGATCTGCTTGAGCAGGTCCGGCGTGGCGGCTTTGCGGTAGTTGGCGATGTCTTCGACGATGTACTGCTTGAACTGGTCCATCGGCAGGTCGCGCTCCATCGCGGCGTCCTTGCGGATGGTGTTCTGCACCGCGGGGTCCGCCAGCGCGCGCGACAGGTGCTCTGACAGTGTCTTGACCACCGCCGGCGGCGTGCCGGCGGGCGCGGCCAGGCCATACCACTGCGTCATGGTCATGTCGATGCCGAGTTCCTTGAAGGTCGGCACCTCGGGCAGGATCGGGCTGCGCTGGCGGCCGGTCAGCGCCAGCACGCGTAACTGGCCCTGCTGCACCTGCGGCACCAGCGGCGAGGCGGTGGCAAAGAACATGTCGATCTGTCCGCCCAGCATGTCGGTGATGGCGGGGCCGGAGCCCTTGTATGGCACGTGCAGCAGCTTCAGGTGACCCAGTTCCTTGATGGTCTCCATGCCGATGTGGGCGGCGCCGCCGGTGCCGGTCGAGGCAAAGGTCAGCTCCCGCTGCTTGGCGGCGTCGATCACTTCGCGCGCCGTCTTGAAGCGCGACGGCGTGGCCACGAACAGGCCGTGCGGCGCCTCCAGGATCAGGCCGATCGGCGCGAAGTCGTCCGGCACCTTGTACGGCAGGCTCTGCGGCTTGAGCGCCGGCGACACGGCCAGGTTGCCGCTCATCGCCAGCAGGATGGTGTAGCCGTCCGGGGCGGCCTTGGCGACCAGGCCGGCGGCGATGTTGCCGCCCGCGCCCGGCCGATTCTCGACGATCACGGTCTGCCCCAGCGTCTTGCCCATGGCGGTGGCGATCAGGCGGCCGTAGAGGTCGCCGCCGCCGCCCGGCGGAAAGCCCACCACCAGGGTGATGGGACGCTCGGGAAATGCCGCCTGCGCCTGGCCGCCGGCCAGCGCGGCCAGGCCCAGCGTCGCGGCGATGGCGGCGCGCCGCCCCAGCCGGCGCATGGCGCCGCTCGCGAAGGAAATGCCCATGGTGTTTGTCTCCTGTGTATTTTTTATCGGGGGGAACCGTCAGGCCCGCAGCCAGCCGGCTTGATGTCGCTGCACCACCCTGTCCACCGAGGCGGCGCACTGCCCCAGGTAACCCGCCGGATCGGTCAGGCGCAGGATCTCTTCCTCGCCCAGCAGGTTGGCCAGAT
This sequence comes from Achromobacter sp. EB05, assembly GCF_044232075.1. NCBI lineage: Bacteria > Pseudomonadati > Pseudomonadota > Betaproteobacteria > Burkholderiales > Alcaligenaceae > Achromobacter > Achromobacter sp. EB05. Next base: position 5,285,333 of record NZ_CP155917.1, on the reverse strand, counting down.
CCTTGTGCTGGCGCAGCGCCTGGGCGAAATCGAGCTTGTGCGTGATGCCGTGCATCGAGGCCTCGTAGATCCATTCGTGCGCGGTCTGTTTGCCGACGCGCTCGGACAGGTTCAGCATCACGTGTTCGGACAGCAGGTAGCCGCGCATGCGGTCCAGGTTCAGCGCCATGGCGTCGGCGTCCACGCGCAATCCGGCCAGCAGGTTCCTGGCCTGGAACAGCATGGCGCCGGCGATCAGGCAGCATTCGGGCAGCGCCTTCCATTCGATCTTCCAGGCGATGCCGTCGCGCTCGCCTTCCTGCACCATGCCTTCGAGCATCAGCGCGGCGTTGGCGCGCAGCGGCCGGCACAGGCCGGCGAGGTTCTCGGCCGAGGTCGGGTTGCGCTTGTGCGGCATGGTCGACGATCCCAGCTTGCCCTCGGAGAAGGCTTCCTCGACTTCGGCGAATTCATTGCGCTGCATATTGAATAGTTCGTTGCCGATCTTCGACAGCGTGGCGCCGATCATGGCCAGCACCAGCGCGTATTCGGTGTAGCGGTCGCGCGCCGGCGCCCAACTGATGGGCGCCATCTCCAGGCCCAGCCTGGCCAGCGTGCGGCGCTCGACCTCGGCGGCCTGTTCGCCCAGCGAGGCCTGGCTGCCGACCGCGCCGACCACCATGCCGACCAGCACCCGTGTCTCGCATTCCTTCAGGCGCGCGTGATGGCGCGCCAGCTCGTCCAGCCATACCGCGCACTTGTGCCCGAACGTGATGGGCAACGCCTGCACGCCATGCGTGCGGCCGGCCATGGGCGTGTCGCGATGGCTGAGCGCCAGGCGCGCCAGCTCTCGCCCGACGGCGGCAAGGTCGCGCAGGAACACTGCGTGCGCCTGCTTGAGTTGCAGCGCCACGCCGGTGTCGACCACGTCCTGGGTGGTGGCGCCGTAATGCAGCCATTCGCCGTGGTCGGGGCCGCAGCGCGCCTGCAGTTGCTTGAGCGCCGGCACCAGCGAATGCTTGATGCGGCGTATCTCGGCCGACATCGCGGCGATATCGATGTTGGCGACCGAGGCCTGGGCGCGGATCTGCGCGGCGGCCGCGGCCGGGATGATGCCCAGCTCGGCCTGCGCCTCGGCCAGCGCGGCCTCGAACTCCAGCCATTGCTGGATGCGGTTCTCTTCCGAGAAGATGGCGCGCAATTCATCGGTGCTCCACAGGTGCTGGAGCGACTGCATGTCGAAGACGGAAACGGGCATGGTAAGGATCCTGGAGGCTTAGGCGTGATGGGCGGGGCGCGGCAGGAGCCGGCCGGGGTTGAAGGTGCCGCGCGGGTCGAGCGCGTGCTTGAGGCGTTGCATCACGTCGACCGAGACGGCGGGCTTGTATTGCAGGAAGGCGGGCTGCTTGAGGCGGCCGATGCCGTGCTCGGCCGAGATCGAGCCGCCCAGTTGCGCGGCGACCTCGTGCACGATGTCGTGCACGGCGTCTTCTCGCGCCCGGAAGGCGGCGTCGTCCATCGCCAGCGGCTTGCTCTGGTTGTAGTGCAGGTTGCCATCGCCGACGTGGCCGAAGCAGACGATGCGGATGCCTGGCACGAGGGCCCGCAGCCGTGCGTCGGCGAGCGCGATGAAATCCGGGATGCGCGACACCGCCACGGAAATGTCGTGCTTGATGGAGGGGCCGTCCAGCCGCTGCGCTTCAGGCACGTGCTCGCGCAGCGCCCACAGTTCGTGCGCCTGGCGGCCGGAGGCGGCGATCACCGCGTCGGTCACGCCGCCTTGTTCCATCGCGGCCTCGAGCACGCCTTCCACCGCCGGTTCGGGATCCATCCGCGCCGAGGTCTCCGAGACGTCGAACAGCACCGCCCAGGGCGAGGGCCTGGTCAGCGGATCGCGCATGCCGTCCAGCGGGTGCGCCAGCACCTGTTCCAGCGTCTGTCGGCCGATCAGTTCAAAGGCCGTGACGCGCTCGCCGACGGCGTCGGTCAGGCGCGCCAGCAGCTCCACCGCCGCCTGCGGCGTCGGCACCGCGGCCCATACGGTCACCACCTTGCGCGGCAGGGCGTAGAGCCGGAAGGCCGCCGCGGTGACCACGCCCAGGGTGCCCTCTGCGCCGATGAACAGTTGCTTCAGGTCATAGCCGGTGTTGTCTTTGCGCAGCGTGCCCAGGAGCGGCAGCACGCTGCCGTCGGCCAGCACCACTTCCAGCCCCAGCGTCAGCTCGCGGGTATTGCCATAGCGCAGCACCTGTTCGCCGCCGGCGTTGGTGGCGACCACGCCGCCAATGGTGGCGCTGCCTTCCGAGGCCAGTGACAGGGCGAACAGCCGGCCGGCGTCGGCGGCCGCCTGCTGGGCGGACAGCACGGTGCAGCCGGCTTCCAGGATGATGCTGTTGTCCAGCGCATCGACCCGGCGCACGGCGATCATGCGGTCCAGGCTCAGCACCACCTCGCGGCCCGAAGCGTCGGGCGTCGAGCCGCCCACCAGGCCGGTGTTGCCGCCTTGCGGCACCACCGCCACCCCTTGCGCGGCGCACAGCGCCACCACTCGCGAGACGTCCGCCGTATTGGCCGGACGCACCACCGCGCGTGCCACGCCGGGGAAATTGCGGCGCCAGTCCGCCGTGTAGCGGGCCGTGTCGGCCACGCCGGTCAGGACGTGGGACGGCCCGACGATGGCGCCCAGCGCGGCGGCGAATGCATCGATCTGATTCGGCATAATGCTACGGTGCGCGGCGGCGGGCGTAAGGCTCGCGGGTCGCGCCACGCTTGTCTCCTGGGTTGAAACCAGGACGGCATTTCCCTGGTCCGGTAGCCGTCTTTCGTTTCATTGATTAAAATACGTTTTATTGAACAAAACTATAGGAAGCATCCGAAACCGTGTCAAGCGAGAATTCCCCTAAGCCGCCCGCCGGCGTGCTCGAACGCGGTATCTCCGTGCTGGAGTGCTTTGGCGAAGACCATCTGCGCCTGTCGCTGCGCGACCTGGCCGACCGCACAGGCCTGGACAAGGCCACGCTGCTGCGCCTGCTGGGCGTGTTCATCAAGGCGCGCATGATCCATCGCTACGACAGCAGCACCTACGCGCTGGGCCCGGCGTTGCTGCACATGGGCATGCTGTATCGCGATACCTTCGACCTGGGTTCGCGCCTGCAGCCAGCGCTGCGCAACATCGTGGCGCAGACCGGCGAGACCGTGGCCGTGTACGTGCGCAGTGGCGACGACCGCATCTGCCTGTACCGTGAAAACACCACCAAGGAAGTGCGTCATCACGTCGAGGTCGGCACGCGCATCAGCCTGAAAGACGGCGGTTCGTCGGCGCACGTGCTGCGCGCCTTCACCGGCGGCACGACGCCGCTGGCGCGCGACATCCAGGAAAAGGGCTATGCCATGACCCGCTCGGAGCGTGTCGCCGAAATGGCGTCCGTGGCCGTGCCGGTTTTCGATGCCGACGACGCCTTCGTGGGCGCGCTGGTGGTGCTGGGACTGGCCTCGCGGCATAACGAGGCGGCCCAGCGCAAGGCGGTGGAGATTGCGCGCCACGAACTGGCGCAGCAGGGATTCCGCACCGCGCCGCCCGCATCCTGGACGCCGCCGACGCAGGAGTGAAGCGCCTGGCTGCCTTTCAGCCGCGCGGCGCGGCGCCGAACAGGGCGGGCGGCGGCAGGCAGATCCGTGAGTCCCGATCCGCGTCGGTGAAGCCCTCGCACCAGGCCGCGATGGCCCGGGCCGTTTCGTCATCCATGGCCGGCGCGAAGGCGCGCATGCGCGCCAGCAATGCCGGCCAGTCATACGGGTCTTCGGGATCGCCCCGGCGCAGTTGCCGCAACGCGCTGAGCGTGCGGCCGTCTTTCAGCGTCAGTGTCACGCGGCATGGCCGCAGGCGCGGGAAGTCGCGCTGGAACTGGTCGCTGGTGCGCACCGTGATGCGGCGCGCCAGCGCCAGCAGGGCGGGCGCGCGCAGATCGGGTGTCTCCATGTCCTCGATGCCCAAGCGGCCCGTGAGCAGCAGGCGCGCCACCACGTAGCGCAACGAGAAGCAGGTTTCCGCCGGCTTGGCCGGCCAATCGACGCCGGCGATCCTGAGCGCGTGGGTGAAGATCTCGACGTCGACCGATTCGATCGCGTCGGGCGCCGGCGCATGCCGGTCCAGCAATTCGCGGGTGGCGTCCAGCGGCGTGAACAGTTGCGCGCAGCACGGCCAGGCCTTGATGGTGGCGGTGTTCAACCGCTCGCTCGCCTCCAGGCCGCCGTCGAGCGCATCCAGCGGACCATCGCCCGCGAGCAAGGCATACAGTCCGCGCGCGCCGCTGGCGAAGCGCTGCGCGCCCGGCAGGCCGGCGCGCGCGGCGTAGGCCGCGGCCATGCCGTTGCGTACCGCGAAGGCGGGGTGCAGCGACTTGGCTTCGTGCGCGCCGTCGTCCACCAATTGCCACAGGCCGGCGGCCTGGGTGGCGCCGATGCCCAGCGCGTGATGCAGCCGCGCGGCATCCAGCCGCAGGGCCACGCCCGCCGCGGCCGCCGCGCCCACCGCGCCGGCCGTGGCCGTGGCGTGAAAGCCGGCCGCGTGGCGCGTCCCCAGCGCCTCGCCCAGCCGCAGCGAGACCTCGTAGCCGGCGATGACGGCGTCGGCCACCTGCCGTTGCGTCATGCCGCCTGCGCCCGCCAGCGCCAGGGCCGGCGTCACCGACACCACGCCGGGATGCAGCATCGCGGCCCGGTGCGCATCGTCGATCTCACGGACGTGGGCGATGGCGGCATTGGCGAACGCGGCGCCGTTGGCGTGCATCGGCAACCCTCCGAAAACCGGCGCCGTTCCGGGGGCCGGGTTGCAATCGCGGGCAACCTGGCGGTAGGTGTCCGCGGCGGGCGTGGCCGCCGCCGACCAGCCCGCGGTGAACCAGTCGAGCAGGGCTTGCGCCAGGCGGGCGCGGGTGACGGGCGGGATCGGGCGCCTTTGCAGGTCGGTCAGATGGGTGACCAGGGTGCTTTCGGAGGAGGTGGTCATGTTGTTTCATTGAATGGAATATATTTTATTCAACGAAACATTGTGCCGTTTGTCAATCCACCCGCGTGGCGCCAGCCGCGGCGCGCGGCCGTCGCGCGGCGGGCTAGCGGCGCTGCCGCGCCTCGGCACGGCGCCGGCCGCCGTGCATCAGCGCCATGCCCGAGATCGCGAGGGCGGCGCCGATGAACAGGTTCGCGGGCGTGGCCTCGTCCAGCCAGAGGCTAGAGAACAGCACGCCGAAGACAGGCACGAGCGTGATGTAGCCCGAGGCCGCGCCGGCGCCCAGCGCCTTCACGCCCTCGAAGTACCAGGCGTAGGCGATCGCGGTTGCGCCAAACGCCAACGCCAGCAGGCTGCCCCAGGCGCTCGCCGGCGCCTGCCCCAGCTTCTCCCAGGCGGGCACGCCTTCCACCATCAGGCTGGTCAGCAACAGCATCAGCGCGCCGATCACGGTCGTGACGGTGGTGGTGGTCAGGGCGTCCACGCCTTTGAGCACCAGCCGCCCGACCAGGGTGTAGGCCACCCAGCACGCCACGCAGCCGAGCAGCAGCAGTTCACCCAGGCCCACGCCGGCGCCCGTGGCGGCCTGCGGGCCACCGCCGCCGATGGCGATATACGCGCCGATGGCGGACATGATCATGCCGGCCAGGATGGCGGCATTGAGGTGCTCGCGAAACAGGATCGCCGCCAGCAACAGGGTCGCGCCGGGGTTCAGCGTCACCACGATCGCGGCCTTGCCAGCCGGCACCAGTTGCAGGCTCAGCATGAAGAAACTGGAGTAGCCGAACACACCGGCCAGCGCGGCGGCGGCCAGGCCAAGCCATTGATTGCGCGTCAACGACTTCAGGCCGCGCAGCGCCGAGGCGCGGTGCATCCACAGCACCAGCGCCACGCTGGCCAGCAGGAACCGCAGGCTGGCCGCTGCCAGCGGCGCCATCGATTGGGCCACGACCTTGCCCCAGGACCACGAGGCGCCCCACAGCGCCGCCATGCCGACCAGTCGCAGGTGCGTGGCCATCAATGTATTTTTCATGTCTCTTTCTAAGTCTGGCGGCAGGAGTCGCGCGCGGCGCCACAGGGGCAGGGGGAATACGTCGACTCGGCGGGGGGCCGGCCGATCGCAGGCGGGATTTTAGCTGGCAGCCCGCGGGCTGCTTGCGTGTCCGCCAGCCCCTGGCCGCCTGTCGCGCCGCCGCGCCCGCGCTGGCGCCTGCAGCAGGCCGGGTTGTTCCCGTAGCCCTGTACGCGTGGATGACAACGCTGCCGGTATCATTGGCGCCTTTGGCACTGTTCTGAAAAGCCCAGGAGTACCCATGATCCGTCCGCATGCGCCCAGCCGTTTCCTTTTTGCCCTGGCGGCCCTGCTGGCCGCCGCCGGCGCCCTGGCCGCCCAGGATCGGCCCGCCGTGCTCAAGGCGCTGGAGGCGCGCGGACTGCGCGTCGTGGAAGAGTTCAAGGTCGGCGGCGACCTGCGCGCGTTCGCCGGCGTGGCGGGCGACCAGCCGGTGGCGATCTACGTCACCCGCGATGGCAACGCCATTGTCGGCGCCCGCCTGGACGCCGAGGGCAAGCCGCTCGACGACGCCAAGCTGGAAGCGCTGGTCAGCAAGCCGATGGGCGAGCAGGCCTGGGCGCAGCTCGAGAAATCGACCTGGGTGCTGGACGGCAAGAAAGATGCGCCGCGCATCATCTATACCTTCAGCGACGCCAATTGCCCCTATTGCCACAAGTTCTGGGAGGCGGCGCGGCCATGGGTCGATTCAGGCAAGGTGCAATTGCGCCATGTGATGGTGGGCGTCATCCGCCAGGACAGCCCGGCCAAGGCCGCCGCCATCCTGGGCGCCGCCGATCCTACGGCCGCCTTGCTCGAGAACGAGCACAAGTTCAACGCGGGCGGCATCACCCCCGCCAAGAGCGTGCCCGAGAACATCGGCAAGATACTCGACGACAACCAGGCGTTGATGGTGTCGCTGGGCTTTCGCGGCACGCCCGGCATCGTCGTGCGCGACGACGCCGGGGCGCTCAAGAAGTACAACGGCATGCCGCAGGCCGGCAAGCTGGCAGAGGTGTTCGGCCCGCGCTGACGCGGGCCGGGCCTGTCTGGTTCAGCCCTTGCGGCCGGCGGCCTGCAGGATCAGGTCGGCGATCTCGTCGGGATGCGACAACAGCGACAGGTGGCCCGACGCCAGCTCGATGGTGTGGGCGTTCATGCGCTTGGCCAGAAAGCGTTCCAGCTCGGGCGAAGTGGTGCGGTCGTTGGTCGAGACCGCGTACCACGTCGGCTTGTGGCGCCAGGCGGCCTCGGTGGTGCGCGAGGCGAACAACGTGTCCGAGATGCGGCCCTGTTCGGCATACAGCACGCGTGCCTGGACCGGGTCGAGGTCGCCGGCGAAATCATGCAGGAAGGCTTGTTCGTTCAACTGCGCGTAGCCGCCCGACTTGACCAGCCCCGCGCTGGCGGGCGGAGTGGGGAACCGGGCGGCCAGCGCGCCGTAGTCCTCGCCGGCGTCGGGCGCGCGCGCCGCCACGTACACCAGCCCGGCCACCTTGGGATCATTGCCGGCCTGGCTGATCACCGTGCCGGCCCACGAGTGGCCCACCAGGATCGTCGGGCCGTCCTGCAGCGCCAGGGCGCGTTGCGTGGCGGCGGCATCGTCGGCCAGCGAGGTCAGCGGATTCTGCACCGCGGTCACGTGCAGGCCGGCCTTCTGCAGGCGCTCGATCACGGCCGACCAGCTCGAGCCGTCGGCGTAGGCGCCATGCACCAGCACGACGTTGCGGATGGGGGCGGCCTCGGCGGCGGACGCGGCGTGGGCGAGGCCGGCGCCGGCCAGGGCAAAGGCGGCGGCGATGAGGGAATGCTTGATCTTCATGGGATGTCCTTCGGTTCTCGGTCGACAAGGGGCATGCAGGCCTGGGGCGTCCGGCGCGATGTCGCCGACGTCTGCCTGTCCGCCGTAAGACGAACCGGCCTCGGGCTTATTCCCGGGACATGAAAAAGAAAAAGCCGCCCGGTTCGGGGCGGCGGGAGCGCGGGCCTGGCGCGGCGGCTTGGGTTGGCCGGCTCAGGCGTCCGGCGCGACCGCCTGCTGCACCGCGCGCGCGGCTGGCGTGTCGCTCGGGCTGACCACGCCGTAGAAGTAGCGCCCCTGTTTCCAGTACTGCGCCGTCAGGTCGCCGTCGCGCCGCTTGCCGTCGCCGAAATTGACCACGCCGCCGGGCGGACGCACGTAGTACAGCACCGACTCGCCGGCCGGGTTCTGGTAGAGCACCATCGCCGCCGGCCCACACTCCGAGGACATCAGGCGTGCGCCCACCGGCTGGAAGCCGAAGGCGTTGAAGTCGGGCAACGGCGCCGGCTGCACGAAGTGCCGGTTCAGCCAGGCCTGCAATTCGGCCGGCTGGCTGGAACGGAAGTCGACCATCGATGACGCCGCGTCCGAGGCGAACATGCGATAGGCCTGCACCGCGTCGGCCATCGGCAGGTAGCTGGCGCGGAGGGCGGCGTCGCGGATCTGCCAGCCGCCCACGCTGCCCAGCCCCAGCGTCAGCACCAGCGAGGCCGCCAGCGCCATGGCGCGGCGCCGGCGCGCCGCCTGGGCCAGGCGGATCCGCGCCGGGTCCAGCCGGGGCGGCGGCGCGAAGCGGCCCAGGTCGGCATGCTGGCGGCGTAGTTCGTCGGTCTGCCGCCGGATCGCGTCGACCTCGCGCGCGGCGTCCGGATGGTCGGCCAGATAGCGCTCGACCTCGCGGCGGCGCTCGGTATCGAGTTGGCCGTCGGCGTAGGCATGCAGTTCTTGATCGCTGGGAGTCGGCATGGTCATTTCATCAATCGCAGGGCGGGCTTGGCGGCCACATGGCCTTCCGTGATCTCGCGCAGCGCCTTGCGCGCCCGCGACAGCCGGGACATTACCGTACCGATGGGGATATCGAGCACGTCGGCGGCCTCCTGGTAGCCCATGCCCTCCACCGACACCAGCAGCAGCAGGCTCTGCTGGTCGGCCGACAGGCGCGCCAGGTCGCCCAGCGCGGCGCGGGCCAGGGCGACGTCCTCGGCGGACGGCGCCACCGGCTCGGGCGCGCCGCTGAAGAAGTCGAGGATGCGGGCGTAACGCTTGCCGCGCCGCTGGCCGTCCAGGAAACACCGGTACATGATCGAGAACAGCCAGGCCCGCAGGTCGCCGTCGGCGCGGCGGCCGGCGGCCCGCGACAGCGCGCGCTCCATGCACGACTGCACCAGGTCGTCGGCGTTGGCCACGTCGTGGGTCAGCGACAACGCGAAGCGGCGCAGCCGCGGCAGCGCCTCGCGCAGATCATCGTCGGTAAAGCCGCCAGTCATGGGGAAACAAGCCTTTCACGGTACAGGGTTGCCGTAAGACGACTGACGGTCGGGTTTATTCCCGGCCTTGGCGGGGATATTACATTTGCACCGCTCGTCGGGGGAACTCGTATTCCGCGCCCAGGGCCGTATCGCCTGCTGGCGCCGCGCGCCGGCCCCGCTGTGCAGTCGGGCAAGGACAGTTACGGCTACTCACGACTTTGCGCTCATTTTGCATCGTGCTGCGATACCATCGAAGCGTGCGGAACAGACTGCGGCGGCCGCCGCGCGGCGGCCTTCTCCTATTTCATGCGAGACTCCTTGCTACCCGACACGAGTTTGAATTTCCTGCCGGACCACGGCGAGGTCGCGCGGCATCTGGCGCGGCTGGATTGGCACTCGACCTCGATCGGACCGCCCGAGCACTGGCCGCAGAACCTGCGCACGGCGTTGAGCCTGTGTCTGAGTTCGCGTTTCCCCATTCTGTTGTGGTGGGGCGAAGACTTCAGCATTCTGTACAACGATGCCTATATTCCTTTCCTGGGCGCCAGCAAGCATCCTGGCGCGCTGGCGCGGCCGGGCCAGGAATGCTGGCGTGAAATCTGGCCTGAAATCGGGCCCATGCTGGCCGGGGTGTATCGCAGCGGCCAGGCAACGTGGTCCTATGACCAGGAATTCTATTTCGATCGCCACTTGCCGCGGGAAGAGGTCTACGTCACCTTCACCTACGGTCCGATCCTGGCGACCGATGGCGTGACCGTCCAGGGAATTTTCTGCCCCTGCACGGAGACCACCGAAAAGATTGTCAGCGCGCGGCGCCTGGAGATCCTGCGCGAACTGGGCGCGCAGCCGCCGACCGCGGGGCCGGCGGCCACCGCGCGCCGCATCTGCGACGTGTTGGCCCGCAATCCGCGCGACGTGCCGTTCTGCCTGATCTACCGTTGCGGCGATTCGGCCTTCGAGCTGCTGTCCGCCACCGGCGCGGACGGCCAGGCGCGCGCCGCCGCCCATTGGCCGCTGGAGCAGGTTGCCAGCACGGGCGAGCCGCAGACCGTCGAGCTGGCGTCCCGGGCGCTGGCCCTGCCTGGCGGCCCCTGGCCCGATCGGGCCGAATGGGCGCGCATTTTGCCGATCCGCTGGACGGCGGACGGCTCGGTCTCCGGCATCATGGTGCTCGGGGTCAGCGCGCGTCGGCCGCTGGACGGCGCGTACCGCGATTTTTTCGACCTCGTCGCCCGGCATTCGGCCAGCGCCATCGCCAGCGCCGTCGCCTATGAAGAGGAGGCCCGGCGCGCCGAGGCGCTGGCGGAGCTGGATCGGGCCAAGACGACCTTTTTCTCGAACGTCAGCCACGAATTCCGCACGCCACTCACGTTGATCCTGGGCCCGTTGGAACAGGCTTTGGCCGAGCCGCGGGCAAGCCTCGGCCACGAGACGCTCGAGTTGCTGTTCCGCAATGCGCTGCGGCTGCAGAAGCTGGTGAATTCGCTGCTGGACTTCTCGCGCATCGAAGGCGGGGGCATGGTCGCGCGCCTCGAGCCGACCGACCTGGCGCGCGCCACCCTCGATCACGCCAGCGCATTCCGATCCGCGATCGAGGGCGCCGGCCTCACACTGTCGGTGCAGTGCGACGCGCTGCCCGAGGTCTACGTCGACCGCGACTGGTACGAGCGGATCGTGTTGAACCTGCTGTCCAACGCGTTCAAGTACACCTTGCGGGGCGCGATTGACGTGACCTTGCGCGATGGCGGGAACGAGGTCGTGCTGTCCGTGCGCGATACCGGCGTCGGCATCGAGCAGGCCGATCTGGCCAGAATCTTCCAGCGCTTTCAGCGGGGGCACAGCTCCGCCGCCAGAAGCCATGAGGGGTCGGGCATCGGCCTGGCGCTGGTGCACGAATTGGTGAAGCTGCAGGGCGGGGTCATCACCGTCGAGAGCGAGCCCGGTGTCGGTAGCCGGTTCATCGTCACGCTGCCCAAGAGGCAGGCGCCGAGCGCGGCCGGCGAACGGTCGCATGAGCCGGGCGGGCCACATCAGCCAGGCGAGCCGCGGGAGCCACAAGGGCCGCGCCTGGGCCGCGCGGCCCTCCAGGCGCGTCAGGAGGCGTCGCGCTGGCTGGCCAACGCATCCCCGTTGTCCGTGTCCGTGGCAACGGGCGACCGCCCACGCATACTCTGCGTCGATGACAACGCCGATCTGCGCGAATACCTGCGCGGCCTGTTGGCGCAGGACTATGACCTGACGATCGCCGCCGACGGCCAGACGGCGTTGCGCGATGCGCGGCAGGTTCCGCCCGACCTGGTCATCACCGACATCATGATGCCGGGCATGGACGGCCTGACGCTGTTGCAGGCGTTGCGCAGCGATGCGCGAACGCGCACGGTGCCGGTGATCCTGTTATCGGCGCGCGCCGGCCAGGAAGCGCGTGTCGAGGGGATGGACGCCGGGGCCGACGACTACCTCGTCAAGCCGTTCTCGCCGGCCGAACTGCGAGCGCGCGTGGGCGCGCATTTGCGCTTGTCGTTGCTGCGGCAGGAAACCCAGGCGGCGCTGCGCGACGCCAACGAGCGCAAGGACGAATTCCTTGCCATGCTGGCCCATGAGTTGCGCAATCCGTTGGCGCCCCTGCACAACGGATTGCAACTGTTGCTGCGCGCGCGCGCCGGCGAAGCGGATGTCCGGCGCATCCATGAGATGCTGGCGCGCCAGGTCAGCCACATCGCAAGGCTGGTCGATGACCTGCTGGATATCGCCCGCATCAACAGCGGCAAGATACTGCTGCGAAAGGCTCCCGTGGACCTGGTGGCGCTGCTGCGCAATGCCCTGGAAGCGAGCCGCGGCGTGATCGACGCGGCCGGGCACGCGCTCAGCGTGACGCTGCCCGCCGAGCCGGTGATGGCCGAGGCCGATGCGGTGCGCCTGACGCAGGTGGTTTCCAATCTGCTCAACAACGCGGCCAAATATACCGACCGTGGCGGCCACATCACCCTGAGTGGGGCGTGCGATGGCCGGGGCAAGTTCGTCCTGTCGGTCCGCGATAATGGCCGCGGCATTCCCGTGGACATGCTGACGCGCGTCTTCGAACCGTTCGTCCAGGTCGATGGGCGTCGCGGATCCGGGGGGCTGGGCGTCGGCCTGACGCTGGTGGCGCGCTTGGTGGCCTTGCACGGCGGCAGCGTGCAGGCCCATAGCGCGGGGCCGGGAACGGGCAGCGAAATCGTGGTTCGCCTGCCCGTTCAGGGCGGCGCGTCGCAGGCGTTGCCGCAAACGGACGGCGCGGACACGCCAGGGCGTGCGCCGGGCCGGATCCTGGTGGTGGACGACAATCCCGATTCCGGGGATACGACGGCCATGGTGCTCGAGAGCTTTGGCGCGCAGGTCCGGATCGCGCGCAACGGGGCCGAAGCGCTCGCCATGCTGGTCGATTTTGCGCCGCACGTCATGCTGGTGGACATCGGCATGCCGGACATCGATGGCTATGAGGTGGCGCGGCGCGTGCGCGCAGGCCCGGCGGGGCAGGACATTGCGCTGATTGCCATGACGGGCTGGGGGCAGGACGAAGACCGGCGCCGTTCGCAGGAGGCGGGTTTCGATCACCACCTGGTCAAGCCGGTTGATTTTTCCGTCCTGGAGCGCATGCTGATTGCCTTGTCGCAACAGCGCGCACGGGCGGCGGAACCGGGCGACCGCGCGCGCTAGGCGGCATGCCGCGCGGGTTATTGACGCCCTGCGCGAGCGCTGGGCGGCCGCGCGGGCGGCCTGTCAGATCGACGATTGCCTCATTCGCGCCGACAGCGCCTGCGCGCTTTCCTTGCGCTCGCTATAGCGGTCCGTCAGGTACGGCGAGGCGTCGCGGGTGAGCAGCGTGAACTTCATCAGTTCTTCGACCACGTCGACGATGCGGTCATAGTACGGAGAAGGCTTCATGCGGCCAGCCTCGTCGAACTCCTGGTAGGCCTTGGCGACCGACGATTGGTTGGGGATGGTCAGCATGCGCATCCAGCGGCCCAGGATGCGCATCTGGTTCACCGCGTTGAAGGACTGCGAGCCGCCGGATACCTGCATGACGGCGAGCGTCTTGCCCTGGGTCGGCCGCACGGCGCCGACCGACAGCGGAATCCAGTCGATCTGCGTCTTCATCAGGCCGGTCATGGCGCCGTGGCGCTCGGGCGAGCACCAGACCATGCCCTCGGCCCACTGGACCAGCGCGTGCAGTTCCCGCACCTTGGGGTGGTCTTCGCTGCCGGCGTCATCGACCAGCGGCAGCCCGGAGGGGTCGAACAGGCGGGTCTCGCCGCCCAGCGCGCGCAGCAGCCGCGCGGCTTCCTCGGCCACCAGGCGGCTGTAGGAGCGCTCGCGCAAAGAGCCGTACAGCAGCAGGAATCGCGGCGCATGGGCGGCGCGTTCGGGCGTCAACAGGCGCGCCCGGTCCGGCGCCTCGAACCGCGCGGCGTCGAGGTTGGGAAGATCGGAGTGCGGCTTGGAATGCATGCAATGCCTCGTGATGCGTGGTGGAATCTCAGTGTGGGCGCCGCGGTGTGGGCAACGCCAGCCATGGCTCAGCGCCGTCGGGGGCCGGCGTCGTACCAGCCCTTGCTCTGGTTGACCACGCGCACCACCAGCAGCATTACCGGCACCTCGATCAGCACGCCCACCACCGTGGCCAGCGCCGCGCCGGACTGGAAGCCGAACAGGCTGATCGCGGCCGCCACGGCAAGCTCGAAGAAGTTGGACGCGCCGATCAGGGCCGACGGGCCGGCGATCTCGTGGCGTTCGCCGACGCGGCGGTTCAGCCAGTACGCCAGGCCCGAATTGAACAGCACCTGGATCAGGATCGGCACCGCCAGCATGGCGATCACCAGCGGCTGGGCCAGGATCGCGCCGCCCTGAAAGGCGAACAGCAGCACCAGCGTCAGCAGCAGCGCCGCCATGGAGAACGGCGCGATCCGGGCCAGGGCCGCGTCGAAGGCCGCCTGGCCGCGCCGTTGCAGCGCGCGGCGCCACAACTGCGCGAGGATGACCGGAATGACGATGTACAAGCCCACCGACACCAGCAGCGTGTCCCACGGCACGGTGATGGCCGACAGGCCCAGCAGCAGGCCGACCACGGGCGCGAAGGCGAACACCATGATGGCGTCGTTGAGCGCGACCTGCGACAGCGTGAACGTCGCGTCGCCGCCGGTCAGCCGGCTCCAGACGAACACCATGGCGGTGCAGGGGGCCGCGGCCAGCAGGATCAGGCCGGCGATGTAGCTGTCGAGCTGGTCGGCCGGCAGCCACGGCGCGAACACCTGGCGGATGAAGACCCAGCCCAGCAACGCCATCGAGAACGGCTTGACCGCCCAGTTGATGAACAGCGTCACGCCGATGCCGCGCCAGTGGCGGCCAACCTGGCGCATCGCGCCGAAGTCGACCTTGAGCAGCATCGGGATGATCATCACCCAGATCAGCAATCCCACCGGCAGATTGACCTGGGCGACCTCGAGCCGGCCGATGGCCTGGAACAGGGACGGCATGAGTTGCCCGAGCGCGATGCCCAGCACGATGCAGAGCACGACCCAGAGCGTGAGATAGCGCTCGAAAACACTCAGCCCCGCGGGCGGCCGCCGGACGGCCGCCTGCTGTCTGGAAAGCGACATGGCTTTACTCCCGCGAGGCGCCGATGCCGCGCAGCTCGGCCTGCAGCGACAGGGCGTCGAGCTTGTCCAGCGGCAGGGACAGGAACAGTTCGATGCGGCGCTTGAGCGTGCGCGCGGCGTCGTGGAAGGCCTTCAGGCGGCGCGCCTCGTCGCCGGTCTCGGCCGCGGGGTCGGGAACGCCCCAGTGCGCCGTGGCCGGACGGCCCGGCCAGATGGGGCAGGCTTCGCCGGCGGCGTTGTCGCAGACGGTGATGATGAAGTCCATCGTCGGCGCGCCGGGGCCCGCGAATTCATCCCAGGGCTTGCTGCGGTAGCCGTCGGCCGGCAGCGAATAGGCCTGGAGCGTGGCGAGCGCGAGCGGATGGACCTCGCCCTTGGGCGCGCTGCCCGCGGAGTAGGCGCGGAAGCGCTCCCCGCCCAGGCCTCTGAGCAGGCCTTCGGCCAGGATCGAGCGGGCGGAATTGCCGGTGCAGAGAAACAGCACGTTGAACGGAACGGATGACATGGGGATAACTCCTGGTCAGCAGGTAGTGCAGGCGCCGGGATCGGTGAGGTCGCAGGGGGCGCCCTGGCAGCAGTGTTCGGTGAGATAGCCGAGCAGGCCATTCATGCGCGAGTAGTCGGCGCGGTAGATCAGGTTGCGGCCCTGTTGTTCGACCGTGACCAGGCCGGCGTGCGCCAGCGCCTTCAGGTGGAACGAGAGCGCATTGCGGGCGATGCCCAATTGCTCCGCGAGCACGCTGGGGGTAAGGCCTGGCAGGCCGGCCACGACCAGCGCGCGGAAGGTGCGCAGGCGCTGGGCGTGGGCGAGGGCGCCGAGGGCGGAGATGGCTTGGTCTTCATTCATGATTCGATAATACAACGATTATTGAATCATTGTGGATTTTTTTTCCGGCGCGATGCGGCCGGTATCCGGCGCGCTTAGCGCGCCGCGCCGAACCACCGTCGCAGCCCGCGATTCAGAGGTGTGGAATAGCCGAGCGACACCAGCGCGCCCAGCAGGCACGAGCCGATGACGCACGCCAGCAGCAGGCCGAGCCTGGCATCCCCCGGATATTGCGCGGGCGGCAGCCAGGTGCGCAGCAGGCCCAGCACGAGCAGATGCAGCAGGTAGATCTCGTAGCAGTCGCGGCCGCAGCGCGCCAGCAGGCGTCGTGCCAGGCCGGGCGAAGGCGGGGGCGTCATGGGTCGGCCGAGCAGCAGCACGGCTGAGCCCAGCGCCATTGCGCTGGCGCCCAGGACGTTGCTCTGGCTGATCGGCCACGCGAGGTAGAGCGCGGCCATGGCGAAGCCGGCAAGCGGACGAACCCAGGGCTGCCGCAACGCCGGCATCGCCTGCCGTTGCCACAGCACCGCGGCGCAGCAGCCGATGGCGATGGCGTCGAAGCAGGCCAGATAGCCGTAGAGGTACGCCTCGCTCTCGCCCTGGTTGGCGAGGCGATAGAGCGGGCCTGCCACGATCAGCAGCGCGGCCAGCGTCCGCAACCCCGCGCCAGGCCGCAGCCACGCGCAGGCCAGCGGAAACAGCAGGTAGAAGGCCATCTCCACCGACAGCGACCACATCACGCCCAGCGCGTAGTTGATCCATCCTTCGCGGATGACCAGCACGTTCATCCAGGCGCCGAGGGCGGCGGCGTTGGCGGTCCAGAGCGACACCGCGCTGCCTGCGCGGTTGGCGAACAGTGGCAGGCCGGCCAGCGCCAGCGCATCGACGGCCAGCAGCGTCAGCGCCAGCGTGGGCACGATCCGCGCCAGTCGCAAGCGCCAGAACGAGGCAGGCCGGATGGCGTTCAAGCTGCCCCAGCGCTCGAGCGCATTGCGGGTGATCAGGAACCCCGAGATGACAAAGAAGATCGTCACCCCGTAGTTGCCATTGCGCGCGATGGCGTGCAGCAGCGGCCAGCCGATAACGCCGGCCAGCGCCGTGTCGCGCAGCGGATAGGCGATGTTGAAATGATGCAGCAGCACCAGCAGGATCGACAGGCCGCGCAGCATGTCGATGGCGTCATCGCGGGGGGCGGCGTTCATGCTCGGCGCCGGCCTACTGGCGGGGCGCGTCGGCCATGGCTGGCCACTCGCGCAACAGCTCGTCGCGGGCGCGCAGGCCGGCATTGGGCCGGGTCGCTTTCTCGTCCTGCAGCAGGCGGGCGAACACCAGTTGGCGGCCGTCCTTGCGCGCCCAGCCGACGAACCAGCCGTAGGCGTTGTCCGGCGTGTAGACGCCGTTGCTGCCCGGCGAGCCGGTGCCGGTCTTGCCATACAGGCGCCAGCCGCCGGCCTCGCCGGCGTCGAACAGCGTCTCGGCCAGATCGTAGGCCGCGGGCTTGAGCGGCAATTGGCGGTTGACCAGCTTGCGCAGGAACGCCAGTTGCTCCAGCGGCGAAATGCGCAGCGACGAGTTGATCCACGCGCCGTCCAGGCCGTTGTGCTTGCCGGGCTCGCCCGAGACGTCCTCGTTGCCGTACTGGAAGGCCGAGGCGTAGCGCTGGAAGCGCTCCTGCCCCAGCGCCCGGGCGGTCAGTTGTGAGTACCAGACCACCGAATACTTGATCCAGCGCGCCGGGTCCGTCGGCTGGCGCCAGGCGTCGCCGCCCCAGTCGGGGTAGCCCGGCTGGTAGTTCCAGACTGGCGCGTGCGCGCCTTGCAGGATGCCCGCGTCCGCGCCCATCAGCGCGATCGGCAGCTTGAAGGTCGAGGCGGGCGTGTAGCGCTCGGCGCAGGCCGCCTGCGTGCCTTGCTGGAACACGATGCGGCCGTCGGCCGCGTCGGCCACCACGGTGCACAAAACCGCCGCGCGGGCGGGGGCGCCGGCCAGCGCGAACAGGGACAGGGCCGCGCCCAGGGCGCGCAGAGGGAGTCGGAGGGGCATGATCGATGAAGCGTGGTGGGGAAAAACGGAAGGTGCGTTCAGGCGCGGTCGGCGCGGCCGTCGAGCAGGACCAGCGTCAGGTCGCGGTCGTCGATGTGGATCCGCATGGCCAGGCAGCGTCCGGCCTCGGTCGAGGCGCCGGTCTTGGACAGGCGGATGTCCCAGCCTTGCGCGCCGACCAGCGGATTGGTGTTGCGATAGCGCAGCGAGTCGCCGGCGGCGTGCACCGTCTCGGCGGGGGTGGTGGTGTCGCGCGCGATCTGCGGATACGCGGCGGCCGCGCTGACGATGCGGCCGACGTCGGCGGCGCTGGCGCGATTGGCGGGCGACAGGCCGGTCGGCTCTTCCAGCGTGGTGTGTTCCAGATGCAGCGCCGCGGTCTTGCGCCGCAGGGCCTGGGCGAAGGCCGCCTCGCCACCTGGATAGGTGCGGGCCAGGGCGTGGGCGGCGCGGTTGTCCGAGGCCATCAGCGCCAGCCTGAGCAGCGTGTCCAGCGTCACGCTGGCGCCCACCGGCAGCGGCGAGGCGGCGCCCGCGGCGGTGGCGCGCGCGTCGCGCTCATCGATGCGGATGGCGCGCGACAGGTCCGGCGCGGTGTCCAGCACCACCATGGCGGTCATCAGCTTGGTCAGCGAGGCGATCGGCACGGCCTCGTTCTCGGCGCGGCCGAGCAGGGTGGCGCCGGAGCGGGTGTCCTGCACCAGTACGTGGGAGGCGCCGCTGGCCGAGATCAGCGCCTGGACCGCGGGCAGCCGCGCCATGAGGCGTTGCGCCTCCTGCGCGGACAGCGGCTGCGCCGGCCCCGTCGTCAGCGCCGACCAGGCGCCAAACCCTGCCAACGCGCACGACATGGCCAGCACGGGCAGGGCCACCGCGCGGCGGGCGGCGAGCGTGTCGGGTCGGACCAGGCGGCGGATGCGGTCGAGCAGGTCGCCGTCGCGCGCGGCGGGCGCCACCGGCGCCGGCGCTTCGTTGGCGCGCTCCAGGGCGTGGAGGGCCCGCGCCAGCGGCATGGGACCGCCGATCAGCGCCGCGGCCATCTGGTCGGCGATGCGCTCGCGTTCGATCCGCAGGCGGCGCGACAGCCACCAGATCGACGGATGGAAGAACAACAGCACCTCGGCCGCGTGCTGCAGCAGGTTCACCAGGTAATCGTGGCGCCGCACGTGGGCCAGCTCATGCGCCAGCAGCGCGGCCAGCAGGTCCGCCGGCATGCCGGTGACGAGCGAGGCCGGCACCAGGATCACCGGCTTGAGCCAGCCGGCGGTGACCGGCGTGGACAGGTTGCGCGCCACGCGCAGGCCGACCGCCCGCGACAGCCGCAGGCGGCGCGCCATGTCCGCCACGCGCGCCTGCCAGGCGGGATCCTGCCAGGGCTGGCTGGCGCGCAGCACGCCGCGCAACCAGCCCAGTCCGAACAGCAGCCGCAGCGCCGCCAGCGCGCTGCCGGCCAGCCAGGCCAGCGCCAGCCATAGCGGCCAGGCCGTGGCGGTCGTTTCCGCCGTGGGCGCGGCCGCGGCGGGCAGCGGGGCCGGCGGGCCGCGCCAGGCGAGCGCCACGTCGGCCACGCCGATGCCCACGCCGGCGAACAGCGCCGCGCCCAGCAGCAGGTAGCGCAGCCGGGCATCGTGGGGGCGCGTCAGCGTCAGCAGCGCCAGCGTGGCGGCGTGCAGGCACAGGATTTTCCAGGCCAGCGCCGGCAGGCTGCCGCCGAGGGTCCAGGCCGTGGCGAGCAGGAAGTCGGTCACAGCTTGTCGTCGCGCAGCAGGGCTTCGATTTCCGCGCGTTCCTTTTTGCTGACGTGGCCTTCGCGCAGCGCGGCCAGCACCAGCGCCTTGCCGGAGCCGGCGAAGGCCTTGCCGATCAGGTCCTTGATGAGGCCGCCCTGGGTCGCCTTCTGGCTCTGGGCGGCGGCGTAGACGTGCGAGCGTTCGCTTTCGTCGCGCGTCAGCAGGCCCTTGCCGTGCATGATCTGCATCAGCCGCAGCACGTTGGCGTAGGTCAGGCCGTCGCGCCCGGCGGCCATCGCGGCGTGGACCTGCTTGACGGTGGCGGGACCGGTTTCCCAGAGCGCCTGCAACACGTCGAGTTCGGCGCTGGT
This sequence comes from Achromobacter sp. EB05, assembly GCF_044232075.1. Lineage (NCBI taxonomy): Bacteria > Pseudomonadati > Pseudomonadota > Betaproteobacteria > Burkholderiales > Alcaligenaceae > Achromobacter > Achromobacter sp. EB05. The sequence continues at coordinate 5,265,419 of NZ_CP155917.1, read as the reverse complement.
GGGCTTGGCGGTGGCGGAAGGGGAGACGGTCATGAAGCGGGGAAGTCGACAAAAAGTCGATCTAGAATAAATGTTCTAGAAAAGTTTGTCTACTTCCGCTTCTTTCGCGGCTCCTTTCGCTCCTTTCGCTTCTTTAGCCACCGACCCGCCACCGATGCGCCGGGCCGGCAAGGCTTCAGCGCGACAGCCGGGGATTGAACGCGTCGTTCAATGCGTCGCCCAGCAGGTTCAGCGACAGCACCGTCAGGATGATGGACACGCCCGGCAGCGCCGCCAGGTACCAGGCCGTGCGCAGCATCTCGCGGGCGTCGCCGATCATGCTGCCCCACGACACCGCGTTGGGATCGCCCATGTTCATGAACGACAGCGCCGATTCCATCAGGATGGCGTTGGCCACCAGGACCGAGGTGGTCACGATCACCGGCGGCAGCGCATTGGGCAGGATTTCGAGCAGGGCGATGCGGGCGTGGCTGAAACCCAGGCTGCGCGCCGCCTGCACGAATTCGGATTCGCGCAGGGTGCGGAACTCGGCCCGCACCAGCCGCGCCACCACGGGCCAGGAGGCGACCCCGATGGACAGCGCGATCACCGTCACCGAGGGGCGGGCGATCGCCACGATCACCACCACCAGCAAAAAGGCGGGGATGGTCTGCAGCAGCTCGGTCACGCGCATCAGCGCCACGTCGACCCAGCCGCCGAAGTAGCCGGCCGCCGCGCCGATGGCGATGCCGATCACCAGGCTCAGCAGCGCCGCGGTGACGCCCACCGTGAGCGACACTCGCGCGCCATGCGCCAGGCCGGCGGCCACGTCGCGGCCCATGGTGTCGGTGCCGAGCCAGAATTCATGGTCCTGCCCGGGCCACAGAATGGGCGGCCCGACCATGTCGAGCGGATCGTGCGGAAAGATCCACGGCGCGGTGGCCGCGGCCAGCAGGATCAAGAGCAGCAGCAGCGCGCCGGCCACGGCGGCCGGGTTGGCCAGCAGGCGGCCCAGCGCGCCGCGGCGCAGGCGGGGCAGAGGAGCGCTGGGCGCCGGCGCGGAAGCGGATTGAGCGGTCATGGCGAGTCGGGAAATGAAGGAGTCAGCGCACGCGGATGCGCGGGTCGAGCAAGGTCTGCAGCAGGTCGACGAGGATGTTGGCCAGGATCACCAGCAGCGACGACAGCACCAGGATGCCCAGCAGCACCACGAAGTCGCGCGCCATCACGGACTCGTAGGCCAGGCGGCCCAGGCCGGGCCAACTGAACACCGTCTCCACCACCACGGCGCCGCCCAGCAGCGTGCCGACGTTCAGGCCGGCCACGGTGGTGACCGGGATGAGCGCGTTGCGCAGCACGTGACGCAGCGCTACCGCGCGCGGCGTCAGGCCCTTGGCGTGGGCGGTGCGGACGAAGTCCTGGCGGTTCACCTCGAGCATCGAGGCGCGCGTGAGACGGGCGAAGATGGCCACGTAGAAGCCGGTCAGCGCCAGTGTCGGCAGCACCAGGTGGCGCGCCACGTCCAGCGCGTGAGCCCAGCCCGTGGCGCCCGAGCCGATGGTGGATACGCCGCCGGGCGGCAGCCAGCCCAGCTTGACCGAGAGCAGGATGATGGCCATCAGCCCGAGCCAGAAGCCGGGCGTGGAATACAGCAGCAGCGCCGCCAGCGACAGCACGCGGTCGAGCCAGCGGCCGGCAAAGCTGGCCATGACCGCGCCCAATGCGATGCCGGCCGCCAGCGCGCACGCCAACGCGCTGCCCATCAGCAGCACGGTGTTGCCCAACCGGCTGAAGATCAGCTCCGACACCGGCAGGTTGTAGCGCGGCGACACGCCCAGGTTGAGCGTGGCCAGGTCCCGCAGATAGGCGCCCAGTTGTTGCAGCACCGGCTGGTCCAGCCCGAAGTGGCTGCGCAGCGCAGCCATGCTGGCCTCGGTGGCCGAACCGGACTCCGCCGCGATCACGTCGGCGGCATCGCCAGGCACCGCCTGCAGCAGGAAGAAACTGAGCAGCACGACGCCGATGACGGTCGGCACCGCTTGCAGCAGCGACCGTCCCAGGACCCGCAATGAACGATGCGCCGTCATGGCTGCAGATAGACGTCGGCCAGATTGGACTCGACGCCGTCGGCCGTCAGCGAGTGGTCATGCACGCGCTGGTTGGCGATGGTGATGAATTCCGGCTGGTACAGGTTCAGGTCGGGGACCTCGCGCGCCACGATCTGCTGGAACTCCTTGAAAAGCTGCACGCGGCGGGCCGGGTCGTTCTCGACCGCGGCGGCTTCCAGCAACTGGTCCACCTTCGGGTTCTGGTAATGCGTGCCATTGGAGAACGGCACTCCCTTGATGAAGTTCTTCGACCAGTACAGCCGCTGCACGCCGACGGTGGGGTCGAACAGGTTGCTGGCGCCGTTGGTGGTGAAGGCGAAGTCGCGGTCGGTGTAGACGCGCTTGATGAAGGCCGAGGCGTCCTGGGCCCGCACCGTCACCGCGATGCCGACGCGCGCCAGCGTGGTGCGCAGGTAGTCGGCCAGGCGCGGGCCGTCGGCGCCGATCGGGTTGTAGTCCAGCGTCACGCGAAAGCGCACGCCGTCGGCGCCCTTGGGATAGCCGGCCTCGTCCAGCAATGCGTTGGCGCGCTTGAGATCGAAGGGGTAGGGCGTGGGCGTCGGGTCGTTGTAGGTCTTCAGGCCGGGCGCGATGGGCGAATACGCCACCTGGCCGACGCCGTAGTTCACCACCTTCAGGATGACGTTGCGGTCGACGGCGTGGGCCACCGCCTGGCGCACCTTCTCATTCTTGAAGTGCGGATCGTCCAGATTGAATTCCAGGCGCGTCACGTTGTAGGAGTAGCTGTTGCCCTTGGTCTCGAAGCGCAGCGACGGCACGGCCTTCAGGCGCGCTAGGTCGGCCAGCGGCACGGGCGTGCGGTAGCCCAGGTCGGCCGTGCCGGTCTCGAAGGCGATGGCGGCCGCGGCCGGGTCGGCGACGATGCGCACGATCAGGCGGTCGATGTAGGGCTTGGGCTTGTCCCAGTAGTCCGGGTTGCGCTCGTAGACGATATGGCTGCCGCGCACCCATTCCTTGAACTTGTACGGGCCGGTGCCGATCGGCGCCGAGGTGGCCGGATTGGTCAGCGGATCGGTGCCTTCGTAGATGTGCTTGGGGATGATCGGCGTTTCGGTCGCGACGAAGGCGCGGATCAGGTAGGGCGCCGGCTTGGACAGGCGCAGCACCACGGTGTGGTCGTCCGGCGTCTCGATGGCGGTGACGTTGGCGAAGGTGTTGCGGCCGCGCGGGTGGATCTTCTTGAGCAGCTCGATGGAGAAAGCCACGTCCGCCGCCGTGAACGGCTTGCCGTCATGCCACTTGACGCCCTGGCGCAGCGTGAAGGTGTACACGGTGCCGTCGGGGCTGATGTTCCAGGCGGTGGCAAGCTGAGGTTCGGGAGTCAGGTCGTAGTCGTATTTGAGCAGGCCTTCGGTGACCTTGGCGCTGACGCTCAGGATCGGCGTGGCGACGTTGCCCACGGTGACGAGCGCGGTGGGTTCGGACGGCAGCAGCAGCGTCAGCGTGCCGCCGCGGGCGGGTTCTGCGTGGGTGTACGGGCTGGCGGCCAGCAGCAGGCCGGCAAGGGTCAGGCTGAGAAAGGAACGGCGGGTTGGCTTCATGATCGTCGGGCAGGGAAATGATGAGGGCCCCGGGGCGCGCCCGGGGCGGGATGGAAGGGACGTGCTCAGGTGCCGGTGTGCTGGTAGGCGCTGCCGGCCTGCTCCGCGCTGACCAGGCCGTAGCGCACGTCGCGTTCGACGCGCGCGGCGTCGCGGCGGGCCGGGTCGCCCAGGCCGCCGCCGCCCGGGGTGTGCACCACCAGGCGTTCGCCGGCCGGGACCAGTTGGCGGCCCTTGGCGCGCAGACTCGCGCCGCCGACCAGCCCCAGGGCGCCGCCGGCGCCGGCGTGCCCGCCAAGCGCGCCGCGGGCCGGATGCACCACGCGGTCGAAGGCGGCGGCGATGATCATGGCCGCCTGCGGATCCGCGTGGCGCACCACGATGGTCTGGCCGAGGCCGCCGCGCACCGTGCCCGGACCGCCGGAATCGGCGCGGTATTCCTTCTGTTCGAACACCAGCGGATTGGCGCTTTCCAGGATCTCCAGCGACACGTTGCGCACGCCGCTGGGATACGAAGTGACGGACAGCCCGTCCTTGCCGGGCCGGGCGCCGGTGCCGCCGGTGGAGAAACTGACCGCATTGAAGCGCGGACCCGCCAGCAACGCCCGCTGTTCATCCTGCGTGGCGCCGGCCAGCGGCTCGCCGCCGACCAGGTGCAGGTTCCACAGCGACGAGGCGCCCTCGGCCGGCACCTGGTCGGGCCGCGCCTGGCGCAGCGCGCCGAACACGGCGTCGGGCAGCAACTGGCCGATGATGTGGCGCGCCGTCACCGCGGCCGGGAAGCGGGCGTTCAGGATCGAGCCTTCGGGCGCGGCCACTTCCACCAGCGACAGCGAGCCGGCGTTGTTGGGCACGTCGGCGCCGATCAGGCAGCGGATGCCGAACGAGGTGTAGGCGTCGGTATAGGCCTTGACCACGTTGATGCCGCGCGCCACGCTGGGCGAAGTGCCGTCGAAGTCCACCAGGATCTTGCCATCCCGCACCGTCACGCTCGCCTGCAGCGTGATCGGCGCGTCGTAGCCATCGATCCCCAGCGTGTTGTGCCAGGTGCCCTGCGGCCATTGCGCGATGGCCTGGCGCATGGCTCGCGCCGATTGCTCGATGATGTAGCCGCCCAGCGATTCCAGGTCGCCCAACTGGAACTCGGTCAACAGCGACTTCAGGCGGCGCCCGCCGATGTCGTTGCAGGCCACCAGCGCGTACAGGTCGCCCTCGACCTGTTCCGGTTCGCGCACATTGGCGCGGATGATGGCCAGCACGCCCGGGTCGACCTGGTGCTGGTGGAAGAAGCGCAGGATCGGCAGGAACAGGCCTTCGTGGTAGACCTCCAGGCCGTCGGCGCTGCTGCCGATGCCGCCGATGTCGATCACGTGCAGGGTCGAGGCGAACAGCGCCACCAGGGCGCCGTCATGGAACACCGGCGACACCATGGTCATATCGAACAGGTGGCCGGTGCCCTTCCACGGATCGTTGGTCAGCAGCACGTCGCCGTCCTTCAGGGTCTCCGGCGGGAACACCTTGAGAAAGTGCTTGACCGATTCGGCCATGGCGTTGACGTGGCCGGGCGTGCCGGTGACGGCCTGGGCGATCATGCGGCCGTCGGGCAGGAACACGCCGGCCGACAGGTCGCCGGCTTCGCGCGTGGCGGTGCCGAAGGCCGAGCGGATCAGCACCTGGGCCTGTTCCTCCACTACCGACAGCAGGCGATTCCAGGCCAGTTGAAAGCGGATGCGTTGCTGGGGCGTGGGTTGCGCGGTGCTCATGCGGGGTCCTTTGCGGCGCGCGCGGCGGCCGCCTTGATATCGTCCAGCACCAGCGAGCCGAGCCGGCTGCGCCGCGCTTCGAAGCCCGCGGGCACGAAAGTGGTGGTCTCGTCTTCCACGACGAGGGCGGGGCCGGTCAGCTTCTGCTCGGCGTCCAGCGCCTGGCGTTCGTAGGTCGGCACCTCGATCCAGTCGTTGCGGTCGAAGTCGTAGAGCCGGCGCGTGCCGGCCTGGCGCGCCGCCGTGGCCGGGCCTCTGGCGATGTGGTCACGCGGCCGCGCGCGGCGCTCGCCGGCCTGGGCGGCGACCGACCAACTGACGGCCTCGGGCGCCACGTGCGGCAGGCTGCGGCCGTACAGTTGGGCATAGCGTTCGGCGAAGGCCGCGCCCAGCCGCGCGCTGGCGGCGGCGTCGAAGGGGCCGTCCGGCAGGTCCACGGCAATCTCGTGGCCCTGGCCGCTGTAGCGCATGAAGACCACCCGCTTGTGGCTCAGCGGCGCTTCGGGCGCGGCGCGCCGCACCACGGTGTCGACCCCGGCGGTCAGCTCGTCCAGCAGGCGCTGCACCGCGGCATGGTCGATGTCGGCCAGGCGCTGGTGGAAGCTGCGCACCGCCTGGTAGGCGATCGGCGCCCACAGGAAGCCCACGGCCGACCCCACGCCAGCCGATTCCGGGATGATGACGCGGCCGATGCCGAGCTTGCGCGCCAGGCCGGCGGCATGCAGCGGCGCGGCGCCGCCGAAGGCGATCAGGGTGTGTTCCTCGGCCGCCTTGCCCAGCTCGGAAGCATGCACGCGGGCGGCGTTGGCCATGTTCTCGCTGACCACCTCGATGATGGCCTGGGCGGCCTGCGGCGCTTCCAGCCCGGCGGGGCGCGCCAGGTGGGTCTCGATGGCATGGCGCGCGCGCTCGGGTTGCAGGCTGACCTTGCCGACGGCAAAGCGTTCCGGCGTGACGGTGCCGATCAGCGCGTGGGCATCGGTGACGGTGGGCAGTTCGCCGCCATTGCCATACGCGGCGGGGCCGGGCGACGAGCCGGCGCTGTCCGGGCCGACCTGCACCACGCCCAGGTGGTTGACGCGCGCGATCGAGCCGCCGCCGGCGCCGATCTCCACCATCTCGATCACCGGGATGCGGATCGGCAGGCCCGAGCCCTTCAGGTGACGGTGCACGCGGCCGAATTCGAAGCTGCGGCTGACCTGCGGCTCGAAGTCGTCGATGTAGCAGATCTTGGCCGTGGTGCCGCCCATGTCGAACGACAGCGCGCGCGCCGCGCCGGTCTGTTCGGCGATGTGTTGGGCCAGGATCGCGCCGCCCGCCGGTCCGGACTCCACCAGCCGCACCGGCTCGTCGATGCCGGTCTGCAAGGTGGCGATGGCGCCGCCCGAGGTCATCAGGAACGGCTCGTCGCGCAGTCCGCGTTGGCGCGCCGCGTCGTTCAGCCGGCGCAGGTAGCCGGACACCTGCGGCTGCACGTAGGCGTTGGCGCTGACGGTGGACAGGCGCGGATACTCGCGGATCTCGGCGCAGACGTCGGAAGACAGCGACACCCAAAGCTGCGGCGCGTGTTGCTTGAGCAGCGCGCGGATGCGGCGTTCGTGGCCGGGATGGGCGTAGCTGTGCAGCAGGCACACCGCCACGCTCTCGATGCCGGCGCGGGTCAGTTCCCCGGCCAGCGCGATCACCTGGGCCTCGTCCAGCGGCGTCAGCACCTGGCCGTGCGCATCGACGCGCTCGGTGACGCCGAAGCGCCAGGGCCGCGGCACCAGCGGTTCGGGCTTGTCCAGGAAGATGTCGTACTGCGCGAAGCGGTCTTCCAGGCCGATCTCGACCAGGTCGCGGAAACCCGCGGTCGTCAGCAGCGCGGTGCGGGCGCCCTTGCGCTCGATCAGCGCATTGGTGGCCAGCGTGGTGCCCAGGATCAGGAGGTCGACCCGCGGCCACGCCAGGCCGGCCTGGCCGAGCAGCTCTTCGATGCCTTGCAGCACCGCGGTTTCGGGCGCGTCGGGCGTGGTCAGCAGCTTGGCCGACCAGCGTTGTGGTTCCTGTTCGAGGACGATATCGGTGAACGTGCCGCCGACGTCGACGGCAACGCGCACCGGCGCCGTCGAGGCGGACTCAGAGGGGGAGTGGGACATGTGGGCAGGGGAGGAAAAAGCGCAGGGGTCTCGCGGAGCGCCGGCAGGCGGGCTTTGCAAAAGACCGATCCTAAGCAGTCAGGGCGGCTGCCAGAAGGACGTTTTTCGCATGTCGATATGCGGATTTCGTGCCAGCCGGCCTTGGCGCCGGGCAATCTGGCGATCGGCGATCTGCTGATCGCCGATCGGTCGGGCGGGCGTGTTATTCCGCGCCGTCGCGGTCCATCGACCGCAATGGTTGCGGAATCCGATAGCGCTGGCCGTCGAATTTCAGCGTGCGCGGCGTCTTGCCCTTGTCGACGACTTTTTCCTCGCAATCGCCGCGCACCACGGCCGCCCGGCTCGACTCGCGCGATTCACTCGTGGCGATGTCGCGGTATCCCTGCGTGACCGTGTCGGCCATGGACAGGGTCACGGCGCGGCTGGTGAATCTCCCCGCGCAGTTGGTGTCCCATTCGCCGCTCGAGCGCGCGACGGACAAGCCATCGAGCACCATCGCCAGGCCCTTGGGGCCGATGTCGAACAGGCGCAGGCTGGTTTCGTCGAAGGGGTTGGCGCGCGAGGCGCCGACGCGCGAGATGCGCAAGCCGAAGGCGCGGCGGCCGGGCGCGAGGTCGTAGCGGGCGGTGTCGAAGGACACGCTGGTCAGGCGTACCGCATCGTCCGACATCAGTCCTTGCAGCCGGATGTCATGACGGATTTCCAGGGAGGAGCTGTCCAGCACCAGGATCCGCAGGTCGCCGGTGTGGCCGTCGTCCTGGTTCGGCGTGTCCTGCATCAGCGGAATCGCCGCCAGCAGAAGGCCAGGCTGGGCCGGCCAGGTCTTGCACGTCACGGCGAAGGGTTCGCCGTCGTCGGCGTCGGCGATCCGGATGACGATATTGTCCCGCCCGAGGCGCAGGTTGCCTTCGCCGTCGGGGGCGGGCGCCTCGGGGTAGGCCATGCGCACGACAGCCGCGGCCTGCGGGCAGGCGCCACGGGCGGCCTGCGCGGCGCCGGGGACGAGCAGGGCGGCCAGCGCCAGCGGCGCGGCAAGGACCAGATGACGGATCATGAGGGGGATCTCTTGGTTTATTGCACGTGGGTGGGCGTGGCGGCGCGCGAGGCCTGCGTGGGCATCGCTTCTTGTGCCAGGGTGCCCGGTTCGGTGGCGGACGGCCGCAGCACGACCGTGTGCTGGGCGTCGTTGGCGCCCAGCTTGGGCAGGTCGGCGGGCCGCGCGGCCAGGGTCGCGAACGGTCCGCCGCCGGCGGCGGGCAGGCCGTCCAGCGTCAGGGTGGCCGCCCAGACGCCGCCGCGGCGCGACAGCACCTGGTAGCGCTGCGGGCCACCGGCCATGCGCGCCACCACGTACAAGGTGCCGTCGATGAGATGGATGGCCGGCGGCGAGGCGGCTTCGGCGTCGAGCCTGGCCGGCTTGCCGTGCTCCACCAGCCAGAGCGGTCCGTCGGCGCGTTCCAGGATCGCCACGATCACATTGCCCTGCGCATCGGCGTCGATGGCGGGCCGGCCGATGTAGGGCACGCCCAGGTCGGTCGGCGCGCTCCATTCCATGTCCAGGTCGGTGGTGTCGCCGGTTTCTTCCAGCCGCGTCAGGTGATTGTTGGCGCGCTGGCGGAAATAGAGTTCGACGCGGTGCTCGTGGTTGCGGATCGCGGCCAGCCCGCCGGCGGCCTGGGGGGCCTGCACGCGGCGCCAGGAATGCCACTCGGGGCGTTGGCCCTTGGGCGCCGGCAATTGGCGTGTGTAGAACAGTTGGCCGCCGCCAGCCGATGCGAACACGATGTAGCGGCCGTCATCGCCGCGCACGACCGCCGGCGCGCCGGTGGCGCCGTCCAGGGGCGGCAGGCTCTGCCACGGCGCCCAACTGCCGTCGATGCCGGACGGCGCGATCCAGTGCAGCAGGCCGTCGTAGCCGAGCGCCACCGCGGCGGCCTCGCCGCGCGGCGCCACGGCCGGGATCTGGCTGACGCGCACGCCGGCCAGGGCCTGCCAGCCCTGCCAGGTGCCGTCGTGGCGCTGTTTGTTGGCCCACACGCCGCCCAGCGGATCGCGCGCCATCAGGCCGGCGGTGCCGTCGGCATGCCCGAATGTCACCAGCGGGCCGCTGGTGCGCCCGCCCAGGCTCTGCCAGCGGCGCTGGCCCGCGTCCCAGCGGTTGGCGGCCGCGTTGGTCTCGCCGGCGGCGAATACCACCAGGCCGTTGCGGCCGTCCGGATAGATCTGCGGCGGCATGTCCTGGCGCGAGACGTAATACGCGCGCTGCACCCAGGCGGCCGCGGGCCCGGCGGGCTCCTTGCAGCCGGTGGGGCCTGCGCAATAGTGATAGTCGTTCCAGGCGTAGTGCTGGAAGATCACCGATTTGCTGGCGATCTCGTTGTCGGCGAGGTTGCTGGCGCGTTCCTGGCTGGGGTAGTCGATGTAGCCGGTCTCGGCGTAGTTGCCGGGCGCGCGCAGCATGGCGGCGCGGACCAGCCGCGCGCTGGCGATATGGTCGGGATGCCCGTGGCCGGCGCAGCGCCAGCACAGTTGCGTGTATGGCACGCTGATGGTGTCGTCCAGGTGCCGCACCGTGGTCGGCTGGTACTGGCGGATCAGTTCGGCCAGGGTGTCGATCAGTTGTTCGCGCGAGTAGACCTCCGGATACGGCCCCAGCGTGTCCACCGTCTGTCCCGGTTCCGATTCCGTGCGGCTCAGCGGCGTGAGGCTGCCCCAGCCCTTGCCCAGCCACGGGTCCTTCAGCCGCAGATGCCACAGTTGCACGCGCGGATTGCCGGACAGGGTGAAACGCGCGATCTGGCGCGGGCCCGCATGGCCGGCGCTTTCCTTCCACAGGTCGGGCTGGCGCGCCATGTAGGCATAGGCCGCGCGCACGCCGCGCTCCCGGCCCAGCATGTAGGTGTCGCCCTCGCCGGCATCGCTGGCGGTCAGGTAGACCACCCGCACGCAGCCGCCCGCCGCGATGTTGGAGGCGATGTCCGGATTCATGAACAGCAGGTCGTCATCCAGGTGGGCGACGAAGGCCAGGTCCTTGATGCCATTGCACTGCGCCAGGGTGGGCGGGGCGGCGAACGCGGCGGAGCAGGCCAGGCAGGCGAGCAGCAGCGCCTGGCCGAAAAAGGAAAGCAAGGTCGTGAGGGTCCGCGTCAAAGGGGCGTCGCTCCGATAGGCCGGGGTATGAAACCACCGATTGCGGGCATCTTAGCAAGTTCGGCCCGCAGGATCACGCCTGCGGTCATTTGCTAATCGCCGATCTGTCGTTAGCCATCGCCCCGCGCCGGCTTAGCATCGGCGCCATGACCGAACTCCTGCGCATCCAGAACCTCACCGTCGACCTGCCGGCGGGCGCCGACCGGCGCCACGCGATTCACGACCTGTCCCTGTCCGTCAACGCCGGCGAGATCGTTTGCGTCGTCGGCGAGAGCGGATCCGGGAAATCGCTGACCGCCGGCGCCATCCTGGGCCTGCTGCCGCAGGGCGTGCGCGCCAGCGGCGGGCAGGTGCTGTGGGAAGGCGAGGACCTGCTGCGCCTGTCCCCGGCCGCCATGCGCCGCCTGCGCGGCCAGCGCATCGGCATGATCTTCCAGGAGCCGATGACGGCGCTCAATCCGCTGCGCACCATCGGCGACCAGATCGGCGAGGTCTTCCGCACCCACACGCGCCTGCCAGGCGGCGAAATCCGGCGGCGAACGCTCGGGTTGCTCGACTCGGTGCGCCTGCCTGATCCCGCCCATGCGTTCAGCGCCTATCCGCACGAACTGTCCGGCGGCCAGCGCCAGCGCGCCATGATCGCCATGGCGCTGGCGCTGGAGCCGGCGCTGCTGATCGCCGACGAGCCGACCACGGCGCTCGATGTCACCACGCAGGCGCAGATCCTGAGCCTGATACACGACCTGCAACGCCGCCGCGGCACCGCGGTGCTGTTCATTACCCACGACTTCGGCGTGGTGGCGGAGATCGCCGACCGCGTCGCGGTCATGCAGCGCGGCGAGCTGGTGGAGAGCGGCCGCGCCGAGGAGGTGCTCAGGCATCCGCGCCATCCCTATACCCGGGCCCTGATCGCGGCCGTGCCGCCCTTGGCGCCGGCAGCCGCGCGCGCCCCGGGCGCCCCGGAAAAGCCCGCCATTCTCACCACGGACGGATTGTCCAAGACCTATCGCAAGCGCGGCTGGTTCGGCCAGCCCGGGCGGGTGACCCACGCGCTGGACGGGGTGTCATTGACGTTGCGCGAAGGCGGCACGCTCGGCATCGTCGGCGAAAGCGGTTCGGGCAAATCCACCCTGGCGCGTACCCTGCTGGGGCTCTTGCCGCCGGATGCCGGCGCCATCACGCTGGCCGGGGAACCGCTGGCGTTCAAGGGCGCCGCCGCGCGGCGCGCGCACGCCCGGCGGGTGCAGATGGTGTTCCAGGACCCCTATGGCTCGCTCAACCCGCGCCAGCGCGTCGGCGAGATCGTCGCGCGCGGCCCCATCGTGCATGGCGCGCCTCGGCGCGAGGCCTGGGCCCAGGCGCGGGAGTTGTTCGAACTGGTCGGCCTGTCGCCGGACGCGATCAATCGCTATCCGCACGAGTTCTCGGGCGGACAGCGCCAGCGCGTGGGACTGGCGCGGGCCCTGGCGATGCGGCCGCGCGTACTGATCGCCGACGAGCCGGTGTCGGCGCTGGACGTGTCGGTCCAGGCCCAGGTGCTGGCGCTGCTGGCGCGCCTGCGCGAGCAACTGGGCCTGTCGATCCTGTTCATCACCCACGACCTGCGGGTCGCGGCGCAGGTGTGCGACCACGTCGCGGTGATGAAGGACGGCAAGGTGGTGGAAGCGGGGCCTTGCGCCGAGGTCTTCGGCCAGCCGTCGCATTCCTATACCCAGGCATTGCTGGCGGCGGTGCCGGGCCGGGGTTGGGATCCCGCCGGGGCCGCCGCGCGGCGGGCAGCATAGCGGCTTTGGCCGGATACGGCATTCGCGGTATAACCGACTGATGCCGTGCCGCGTTTCACGCGCCTCGCGCGAGACGCTCCCTCCACGGCGGGAGATTGCCCATGCCCGACATCGTCCAATTGCGTCCGGAGGGTCTGTACTGCGCCGCGGGCCAGTTCTACATCGACCCCTGGCGCCCCGTGGACGTCGCCGTTCTCACGCATGGCCATGGCGACCACGCGCGCGCCGGCATGGGTTGCTACCACACCAGCGCCGAAGGCCTGCCGATCCTGCAATGGCGCCTGCGCGAACAGGATTACCGCGCCCACGCCTACGGCGAGCCGTTCACGCTGGGCCGGGCGCGGGTTTCGCTGCATTCCGCGGGCCACGTGCTGGGCTCCGCGCAAGTGCGCATCGAAGTTGACGGCCAGGTCTGGGTCGTGTCGGGCGACTACAAGCGGCAGCCCGATCCCACCTGTGCGCCGTTCGAGGTGGTGCCGTGCGACACCTTCATCACCGAAGCCACCTTCGGCCTGCCGATCTATCGCTGGCCGGACACCGCGGAAGTGGCGCGCGACATCGTGCAGTGGCGCGACCATTGCGCCGCGCGCGGCGAGGCGGCCATTCTCTACTGCTACGCGCTGGGCAAGGCGCAGCGGGTGCTGGCCGAGTTGATGCCGTTCGTCGACCGGCCCGTCTACCTGCATGGCGCGATTGCCGCGGGCGTGGACGTCTACCGCGAGGCCGGCATCGCGCTGCCCGACACGCGCCTGGTCATCGAGGCGGACGGCGCGCCGGCGGCCGCGGGCACGGGATTTGCTGGCGAGCTGGTGCTGGCGCCGCCGTCGGCGGCCGGCAGCGCGTGGCTGCGGCGCTTCCGCAAGGCGCAGCACGGTTTCGCGTCTGGCTGGATGCGGTTGCGCGGCAACCGGCGCCGGCGCAACATGGACCGGGGCTTCGTCGTTTCTGACCACGCCGACTGGCCCGACCTGCTGCGCACGATCCGCCAGACGGGCGCGCGCCGCGTCATCGCCACGCATGGCGACACCGACGCGCTGGTGCGCACGTTGAATGAATCGGGCATCGCCGCCGAGACGCTGGCCACGCAATATGGCGAAGACGACTAGCACGGCGCGCCGCGCCATTTTCGTAGCGACAGGGGAACGGATCCAGGAATGAAGCGATTCGCGGCGTTGTATCAGGAACTGGACCGCAGCACCGCCACCTTGGACAAGCGCGCGGCGCTGGTGGCGTACTTCCGCGATGCGCCGCCGCGCGACGCGGCCTGGGCCTTGTACCTGCTGGCGGGCGGTAAGATCACCAGCGCGCGCCGCAAGATCGCCGCCGTCGGCGAGTTGCGCGCCTGGGCCGCGACCGCCTCCGATACCGCGCCCTGGCTGGTGGACGCCTGCTACGACCAGGTCGGCGACCTGGCCGAGACGCTGGCGCTGCTGGTGCCCGACCCGCGCACCGCCGCGCCCGAGCGCGGCCTGGCCGATTGGATCGAGGAGATCCTGGTGCCGGTCGCCAACCGCGACGAGGCCGAGCGCCGCGAAGTCATCGTCGCGGCCTGGCTGGGGCTGTCCTACATCGAGCGCCTGGTCTTCAACAAGCTGCTGACCGGCGCGCTGCGCGTCGGCGTGTCGCAACGCATGGTGCAGCAGGCGCTGGCGGAGTTGTCGGGCGTGCCCATCGCCCGCATCGCGCAGCGCATGCTGGGCGCATGGTCGCCCAGCCCCGCGTTCCTGCGCGACCTGCTCAGCGCCGACGAACTGCCCGGCGACCGCCAGCAGCCCTATCCCTTTTTCCTGGCCTCGCCGCTCGAAGGCGACCCGGCGCTGCTGGGGCCGATCGACGACTGGCTGCTGGAGTGGAAGTGGGACGGCATCCGCGCGCAACTGATCCGGCGGCGCGGCGAGGTGGCGCTGTGGTCGCGCGGCGAAGAGCGCCTGGACGGCCGCTTTCCGGAAGTCGAAGCGGCCGCGGCCGCCTTGGCGGTGGACTGCGTCGTCGACGGCGAACTGCTGGCCTGGCAGGAAGACAGCGTCGATCCCATGCCGTTCTCGGCCCTGCAGACACGCATCCAGCGGCTCAAGCCCGGACCCAAGTGGCTGGCTGAGGCGCCGGTGCGGCTGCTCGCCTACGACCTGCTGGAGCTGGACGGCGCCGATCTGCGCGACGAGCCGCAGGCCGCGCGCCGCGCGCGGCTGGAAGCGCTGCTGCGCGAGCGCGCCGACCCGCGCCTGGGACTGTCGCCGCTGGTGGCGCCGGCGAGCTGGGACGAAGCCCACGTGCTGCGCGCGCAATCGCGCGAGCGCGGCGTGGAGGGCTTCATGCTCAAGCGCCGCGGCGCGCCCTACCAGAGCGGCCGGCGGCGCGGCGACTGGTGGAAGTGGAAGATCGATCCGCTCACCATCGACGCGGTGCTGCTGTATGCGCAGTCCGGCCACGGCCGCCGCAGCACGCTCTACACCGATTACACCTTCGGCGTATGGGACGGCGACGCGCTGGTGCCCATCGCCAAGGCCTACTCGGGCCTGGACGACAAGGAGATCCTTGAACTGGACCGCTGGCTGCGCGCCCACACGCGCGAGCGCTTCGGCCCGGTGCGCTCGGTCGACCCGGTGCAGGTGTTCGAGCTGGGCTTCGAGGGCGTCAACCTGTCCAAACGGCACAAGTCCGGCGTGGCGGTGCGCTTTCCGCGCATCCTGCGCTGGCGTCACGACAAGCGCGCCGACCAGGCCGACCGGCTCGATACCCTGAAGGCCCTGGCGCGATGAGCGCCGCGCGGCGGGACGGCCCCTTGCTGGCGTGGTTTGCGGCGCGCGGCTGGAAGCCCGCCGCGTTCCAGCGCGAAACCTGGCGGCGCTATCTGGCCGGCGAATCCGGCCTGCTGCATACGCCCACCGGCAGCGGCAAGACGCTGGCCGCATTCGGCGGCCCGCTGCTGGAGGCGCTGGCCGATCCGGCGCCGGCGCGCGCGGCGGCGGGCGAGGGGCCGCGCGTGCTGTGGGTGACGCCGTTGCGGGCGCTGGCCGCCGACACCACGCGCGCCCTGGCACAGACAGCGGCCGAGCTGGGCCTGGCGTGGACGGTGGCGCTGCGCACCGGCGACGCCAGCGCGCGCGACAAGCGCCTGGCGCGCCAGGGCAAGGCGGATGTGCTGGTCATCACGCCCGAGTCCCTGGCGCTGCTGCTGTCCTACGCCGATGCGTCGCAGCGCTTTCGCGCCCTGCGCGGCATCGTGGTGGACGAATGGCACGAGCTGCTGGGCAACAAGCGCGGCGTGCTGCTGCAGTTGTGCCTGGCGCGCCTGCGCTGCCTGTCGCCCGGCGCCCGCACCTGGGGCCTGTCGGCCACGCTGGGCAACCTGGACCAGGCCCGCGCGGTGCTGCTGCCGCATGCGCCCGACAGCGCCCTGGTGTCGGGCGCGCGGCCGCGCAAG
Source organism: Achromobacter sp. EB05 (assembly GCF_044232075.1). NCBI lineage: Bacteria > Pseudomonadati > Pseudomonadota > Betaproteobacteria > Burkholderiales > Alcaligenaceae > Achromobacter > Achromobacter sp. EB05. The sequence continues at coordinate 5,249,511 of NZ_CP155917.1, read as the reverse complement.
ATACAGATATCGACCCTGTTGCCCGAGCGCAGCCGCGCCCTGCCGTGGGCGGGACACCTGGGACTGTCGCAGCTCGAACGGGTCTTCAAGCGCCTGTTCGACGTGCGCGCGACCCTGCTGTTCACCAACACCCGCGCGCAGGCCGAGCTCTGGCATCGCGCGCTGGAATCGATCTGGCCAGAGGCCCCGGGCACCCTGGCGCTGCATCACGGCTCGCTCGATCCCAAGCTGCGCGCGGCGGTGGAGCAGGGCCTGCGCGACGGGACGATGCGCTGCGTGGTGGCCACCTCCAGCCTGGACCTGGGCGTGGATTTTCCGGCGGTGGACCAGGTGCTGCAGATCGGCAGCCCCAAGGGCGTGGCGCGCCTGCTGCAACGCGCCGGCCGCGCCCGCCATCGGCCGGGCGAGTCCGGCAACGTGGTGTGCGTGCCGGCGCAGGCGCTCGAACTGATCGAGTACGCCGCCGCCCGGCAGGCCATCGCGCGCGGCGAGATCGAATCCCGGCCGCCGCCGGTCGGCAGCCTGGACGTGCTGGCCCAGCATGCCGTCACGCTGGCGCTGGGCGGCGGCTTCGACGCCGACGCGCTGTACCAGGAAGTGCGCGGCACGCATGCCTATGCCGCGCTCGATCGCGCCACCTGGCAGGCGGTGCTGGACTTCATCGTGCAGGGCGGCCGCGCGCTGGCCAAGTATCCGGACTATCAACGCGTGGTGCGCGACGACGACGGCCGCTATCGCGTGCACGACCGGCGCGTCGCGTTCCGCCATCGTTTGTCCATCGGCACCATCACCGCCGACGGCGCCGTGGCCGTCAAATACCTGCGCGGGGGCAGCCTGGGCTCGGTGGAGGAAGGCTTCCTGGCGCGCCTGCGGCGTGGCGACCGCTTCCAGTTCGCCGGCCGCACGCTGGAACTGGTGCGGCTGGAAGGCATGGTGGCCTATGTGCGCCGCGCCAAGGGCGGCGATGGCCCGGTGGCCACCTGGCAGGGCGGGCGCATGCCCCTGTCGACGCAACTGGCCAGCGAAGTGGAAAGCCTGTATTCGCATCCCGGCACGCATCCGGAGATGCGCGCCGTCGCGCCGCTGCTGCGGATCCAGGCGCAGGCCAGCGCATTGCCGGACCGGGGGCGGCTGGTGGCAGAACGCATCGGCACGCGGCGCGGCATGCATCTGTTCCTGTTTCCGTTCGCCGGCCGCGCCGTGCACGAAGGCATCGCGGCAATGATCGCGCTGCGCTGGGGCCGGCGGCAGGCCAACACGATCTCCTATACGGTCAACGACTACGGGCTGATGCTGACGCTGGCCGAGCCGGCCGCGCTGGACGCGGCGCTGCTGCGCCAGTTGCTCAGCCCCGAACACATGGCCGAAGACCTGCGCGACGGCGTCAACCTGGGCGAAATGGCGCGCCGCCAGTTCCGCGAGATCGCGCGCGTGGCGGGCCTGTTGACGCCTTCATTGCCCGGCCAGGCGGCACGCTCGCTGCGGCAGGTGCAGGCCTCCAGCGGGCTGCTCTACGATGTGCTGCGCCGCTACGATCCGGACCACCTGCTGCTGGCGCAAGCCGAGCGCGAGGTGTTCGAATTGCAACTGGAGGCGCCGCGCCTGCTGGCGGCGTTGCACGACTGCCAGCGGCGCGAACTGGCGCTGTGCGAACCGCGCGCGCTGACGCCCCTGTCGTTCCCGCTGTGGACCGAAAGCATGCGCGGGCAACTCAGCACCGAAACCTGGCAGGCGCGCGTCAGGCGCGCCGCGCAGCAACTGGAGAAGCGCTATGAGCGCCTTGCCTGACGGCGCGTTGCAGGCGTTGCTGGGCGGCGAGCCCCTGTGGCTGTTGGGAACCCGTGCCCTGTTCTGGCCGGCGCGTTCGCGCCTGGTGATCGCCGACCTGCACCTGGGCAAGAGCCATGTGTTCCGGCGCGCGGGCATCGCGGTGCCCAGCGGCGCCACGCGCGGCGACCTGGATCGCCTGGCGGATGTGATCGCGCGCACCGCTGCCCGCGAGCTGTGGATCGTGGGCGACCTGTTGCACGGGCCCGCCGGGCAGGCGGGGTGGCGCGATACCTGGATGGCGTGGCGGCGTGACCATGCGGCGCTGGATGTCGCGGTGCTGGCGGGCAATCATGACCGCGCCCTGGATGGCCCGGCGTTCGGCGTGCGGCAGTTGGGCGAGACGCACATTGACGGCCCGTTCCTGTTCAGCCATGTCCCGCGGGCGGACCCAGACGGCCGGCACGTCATCGCCGGCCACATGCATCCGAAGACATCCGTGCGCGGCGTGCCGCGCAGTTGGCCGGCGTTCTGGCTGCGTTCCGGTCTCACGATCCTGCCGGCCTTTTCGGACTTCACCGGCGGCTATCCGGCCGATCGCGACGACGGGCGCGTCGTCGCCTGCGTGGAAGGCGTCGCGATCGAGGTCGGCGCACGCGCGCGATGAGGGCGCCGGACAAGGAATCGCCAAGGGGGGCGGCCGCGGGTTACCCCTGCTGCGCCTGCCACATCCGCCGATAACGCCCCGGCTGCGCCAGCAGCTCAGCGTGCGTGCCCCGCTGGATGATGCGGCCGTCCTCGAACACCAGGATGCGATCGGCCGCGACGATGGTCGACAGGCGATGGGCGATGACGATGACGCTGCGCTCGGCCACCAGGGTGTCGATGGCCGCCTGCACCGCCAGTTCGCTTTCGGTGTCGAGCGCGGCGGTGGGTTCGTCCAGGATCACGATCGGCGCATCCTTGAGGATGGCGCGCGCGATCGACAGGCGCTGGCGTTCCCCGCCCGACAGCTTGCCGCCCGCCTCGCCCAGGCGGGTCTGCCAGCCTTGCGGCAGGCGCTCGATGAAGTCCAGGCAATGGGCGGCGCGCGCCGCCGCCCGCACCTCGGCCTCGCCGGCCTCGGGCCGCGCCATGCCGATGTTGCCGATCACGCTGTCGTCGAACAGGTGCACGTCCTGGAACACGGTCGATATCAGGCGGTTCAGGTCCGCGGGCGGCAGGCCGCGGATGTCCACGCCGCCGATCCGGATCGCGCCGCGCTGCGGGTCGGCGTGGCGCATCAGCAGGCGCGTCAGCGTGGTCTTGCCGGAACCGGACGGCCCCACCAGCGCGGTCAGGCCGCGCGCCGGCAGGTCCAGGTCGATGTCGCGCAGCGCCGGGGCAGTGCCGCCGGCGTAGCGGAACTCCAGGCCTTCGATGCGGATGTCCGCCGGCCCGACCGGGCCGCCCTGCGAGGGCCATTGCGGCAGCGGCGCCACCGCGCGCAGCTCCTCGATGCGGGCCAGCGCGGCTTCGATCAGCGCCAGGACCGTGGTGAAGTTCACAAAGGTCGCCAGCGGTTCGGCAAAGCGCGCCACCAGCACCAGCACCGCGCCAAGCGCCGCGGGCGCCAGGCTGCCCTGCGTGACCCACAGCATGCCGCAGCCCAGGATCGCCAGCATGCCGGATTCGACGACGGCGGCCACCATCAGCGACGGCTTGGCGCCGCGCCGGTGGTGTTCGCGCTGCAATTGCTCGAGCTGCTCGAAGCCGGCGCGCAGGCGTTCGTTGGCGGCGCCGGCGCGGCCCGTCGCCAGGCACACGGGCAGCCCTTGCATGTATTCGAGCAGTTCGGCGTTCAGGGCCTCGTTGGCGCGCCCGGTGGCGTCGTGGCCTCGGTCCAGCGCCGGCCGGCGCCAGCGGTAGAGCGGCACGATGGCGGGGAACACCAGCATCAGCGCCACGCCCAGCCGCCAGTCCCAGGCCAGCAGCGCCACGGCGGCCGCGGCCGGCGTGACGATGGCGCCCAGGATCAGGTTGATCACCGTCAGCGCGTAGTTCATCTGTTCGTCGACGCCGCCCAGCAGCTTGGCGGCGATGCCGCCGGTGCGGTGGGCCTGCAGCGCCTCCAGCGGCATGCGCCGCAACTGTTCTCCCAGCAGCACGCGCAGTTCGTGCGTGGCGCGCGCCATGTGGCCGCGATAATCGAAGCCCTGCGCCCGCCAGCGCAGGACGATGGCGGCCGCCGCCAGCAGGGTGAAGCCCGCCAGCCAGACCAGCGCGGCGCGCCAGGGATCGCCGCGGGTCACATGGACGAACAGGGGCACGATGCAGGCCAGTGACAGGCCCTGGCAGACGGCGGCGAGCAGTAGCAGGCACAGGCTGGCGCGCAGGCGGCCGGCCTGGCTGCCGGCGCTGCGGAGAAGGCGTCGATAGGTGTCGCGCCAGGGAGCGGGAGGTGTGGTCATGAGGCTTGCTCGCCCAGGGTCCAGCGACGGGCGCGTTGATGGTTGTGCCACAACTGGGCGTAGAGGCCGCCGGCCGCGACCAGGGTGTCGTGCGTGCCGCATTCGGCCAGCCGGCCACGGTCCAGCACCAGGATCTGGTCGGCGTGGCGGATGCTGGCGAGCCGGTGCGCGACCATGATGACGGTGCGGCCGCGCATCAGCGCGGCCAGCGCCGCGCCGACCGCGCGTTCGTTCTCGGGATCGGTGGCGGCGGTGGCCTCGTCCAGCACCAGGATCGGGCGGTCCATCAGCACGGCGCGGGCGATCGTCAGGCGCTGGCGCTGGCCGCCGGACAGGTCCTTGCCGCCCTCGCGCAGCACGGTGGCGTAGCCGTCGGGCAGCGCCAGGATGAAGTCGTGCGCCTGCGCGGCCCGGGCGGCGGCCTCGATCTCGGCCGGGCTGGCGTCGGGACGGCCCATGGCGATGTTCTCGGCCACGCTGCCGGAGAACAGGAAGTTGTCCTGGAACACGAAGGCGACGTGCTCGAACAGGGTCTCGCGTTCCAGGTCGCGCACGTCGACGCCGCCCACCAGCAGGCGCCCGGCGTCGATGTCCCAGAAGCGCGCGATCAGCCGCGCCACGGTGCTCTTGCCGGCGCCGGAGCGGCCCACCAGCGCCGTCAACTGGCCGGCGTGCGCGGTGAAGCTCAGGCCGTCCAGTGCGGGGGCGCCGCCATAGCCGAAGCGCACGTCCTTGAAGCGCACGCTGGCGTCGGCAGGACGACGCGCCGGCGCGCGCGCCGGCGGCAGCGGCGTGATCGCCAGCACCTGCTGGATGCGCGCCACGCTCAGCTTGGCCTGGTCGATCATGTGCGCCAGCGACATCATCGGGAACATGGCCTCGGCCATGCCCATGCCAAACAGCAGCAAGGCCAGCCAGACGGGAAAATCGAGCTGGCCCTGCGCCGTCCACCAGGCGCCCAGCCACAGCAGCGCCGCCAGCGTCGGCAGCGGGCCCAGCACGGCGATCGCGAAGCGCGAACTGAAGCTGGCGCTGCGATACCAATCGGTCAGCACGACCAGGTAGCGCTCCAGGGCGCGATGGTAGCGGCCGAAGGTGGTCTGGCCGGTATCGAAGGTGCGCACCACCGGCATCGCCTGCACGTATTCGATGACCGCCGCGCTGACCTGTTCGCGCGCCTGGTGGTAGCGCCGCGTCATGGTTTCGCGCCCGCGCATCGCCAGCGACAGCCCGCCGGCGCCCACCGCCAGCACGCCCACGGCGGCCAGCGCCATGCGCCAGTCCAGCGCGAACAGCAGCGCCGCGCTGAATACCGGCATGGCGTAGGCGCGGGCGAACAGCGGCGTGCTGTCGGCCACGAACACGTGCAGCGCCTGCACGTCGTTCTGCACCACCTTGGCCAGCGGACCGCTGCCCAGCGCCTGCAATTCGCCGAACGACAGCCGGGACAAGTGCCGGACCAGGTCGTTGCGCAGGATCACTTCCAGGCGGAAGGCGGCATAGTGCGACTGGTTGAAGGCCTGCAGCCGCAGGAAGCAGGCCAGCAGGGTGCAGGCCAGCGCGCCCAGGAACGCGGGCCAGGGGTAGGCGGCCGAGGCCCGCAGCAGGTCGCGCATGGCCAGGGCCAGGCAGCCCAGGCTCGCCAGGCTGCACAGCACGCCGGCCACCGCCAGGCCCATGGCCAGGCGGATCCGGCCGCGCACCGGCCGCATGATTTCCCAGGGCTTGTTCATGCCGCCTCCCGGGGAACCCAGCGCATGGCGGCGAGCAGGCCGAGCACCGCCAGCGCGATCGCCGCGCCGACCACGCCGCCATAGCCGATGCGGCCGGCCAGCATGGTGCCGGCCGAGGTCAGCAGCATCGCGAAGAAATGGCTCACGCTCATCTGCAGGGTGTAGTCGGTGGCGGGGCTTTGCGGCGACGATTGATCCATGATCAGCGTGCACAGCACCGTGGCGGCCGGCGTGTACAGCATGTAGTACAGCACCACCGCCACGCCCGCCGTGGCATGCGACCCCCAGGCCATGGCGGGCAGCGCCAGGCCGGCGATGCCCGCCACCTGCAACAGCGCCGCCGACAGGGTGGCGCCGCGCCGCGACCAGCGCTTGAGCAGGCGGCCGTAGGCCAGCGCCACGAGCAGGCCGGCGCTGGCGCCGACTACGTTGAGGACCAGCCCGATGTCGGCGAGCGACCAGCCGGTGTCGATCAGCGAGGGCATGATGACGGCATACCCCAGCGACGCGGAGGCCGGATAGAGCACCAGCAACAGCAACCAGCGCTTGCGTTGCGGTCCGCGCCAGAAGGCCAGCAGGCGCGCATGGCTGGCGGGGCCGGCGCTGCGGGGCCATTGCGGTTCGCGGTAACCCAGAAGCTGGATCCACGACACCGCCGTGAGCGCGGCCAGCAACAGGCAGCAGCCGCGCCAACCCAGCCGTGGATACAACATCAGCATCATGCCGCCGCCGACCAGGTTGCCGATCAGGCCGCCGGCGATCTGCAGGCCGTTGCCGAAACCGCGATCGGCCGGACGGGTCAGCAGCCGGCAGGCCAGGCCGTCGAGCGCCACGTCCTGGGCGCCCGAGAACAAGGCGGTGGCCCAGCACAACAGGTAGATCGCCGTGAAGTCGGTCCGCAGGTCAAGCATGCCGATCAGCGCCAGGCACAGCACCAGCCCTGCCTGGGTCACCAGCAGCCAGCCGCGGTAGTGGCCGCGCAGGCCGGTGGCGTGGCGGTCGATCCAGGGGGCGTACAGTGCCTTCAGCGGCCAGGCCATGCCTATCAGGTAGACCAGGCCGAGGGTGTCCAGGCTGGCCCCGCCGTCGCGCAGGATGGCCACCATGGCGATGACGAAGAACATCAGCCCCAGGAACTGGGTGCTGTAGAGGCTGGCCAGCAAGGCCCAGGCGCGGCGCGATGGCACGGGGAAGATTCTCCGGAGGAATGAGCAGGCGGATGCCGGGCGTGCCGCTCGGGGGCGGCGCGGGGCGAACGCGGCAAGCCCGGGAGGGAATGCGCCGCGAATTCATTGATGATAATGATTGTTATTGTTATTTCTACCCGAATCGGGTCATTTCAGCCTGAATCGGATAGACGCACCGTGTCATTGCCGGCCGTCTCGCCCCGCGGCGCCGGGGTATCCGTGGGCTTTCGGGCAGGGGCGGCTTGCCTTCGTCCGCTTTTCGGGAGCGGTGGCAGGGGCATTCCTTTTGCGTCGTGGTATTTATAATATAGTCCCCTAGACTATATTCAGGCATTCATCCGCCATGGCCCACACCATCCGCCAGAAAGAAAAACTCATCGCCCGCGTGCGCCGCATCCGCGGCCAGCTCGATGGCCTGGAGCGCGCGCTGGAGGCCGAGACGCCCTGCGGCGAGGTATTGCGCCAACTGGCTTCCGCGCGCGGCGCGCTCAGCGGCTTGACCGCCGAGGTGATGCAGGGCCATCTGGACGAGCACGTGGTGCACGCGCCGTCCGAATCCGAGCGGGTCCAGGCGGCGCGGGAAATGATGGATGTCATCCGGGCCTACATGAAATAACCGCCCGCCGGCGCCGGGCCGTCGGTCACGGGCCTGGCGGGCAGCAGGAGCAACCCCATGAATCATTCCCCGTCCCACGATCATGTCTTCCTCGGCCAGGACCATCGGCGCAACGAGCGCCAGGTATGGTGGGTCATCGCCCTGACCGCCAGCATGATGGTCGTCGAAATCATCGCCGGCAATCTCTACGGGTCGATGGCCCTGGTGGCCGATGGCTGGCACATGTCGACCCATGCCGGCGCCATGCTGATCACCGCGCTGGCCTACGGCTATGCGCGCCGCCAGGCCCGCAATCCGCGCTTCACCTTCGGCACGGGCAAGCTGGGCGAGCTGGCGGGGTTCGCCAGCGCCATCGTGCTGGCGCTGATCGCCCTGATCATCGGCTGGGACAGCCTGGCGCGGCTGGTCGATCCGGTGCCCATCCGTTTCGACGAGGCCATCGCCATCGCGGTCGCCGGGCTGCTGGTCAACCTGGTATCGGCCTGGCTGCTGAAGGATGACCATGGCCATGCGCACGGCCATGGCGGCCATGGGCATGACCATGATCATGGCCGTCATGTCGATGGCGCCCATGATCGCGGCCATCACGACCACGACCACGACCACGACCACGGCCACGACCACGGCCGCGCGCCAGCCGCCGGTCATGGCCATCCCGCGCGGGTCCGTGACAACAACCTGCGCTCCGCCTACGTCCACGTGCTGGCCGATGCCTTGACCTCGGTTCTCGCCATCGCGGCCTTGCTGCTGGGCCGCAGCTACGGCTGGCTATGGGCCGATCCGGCGATGGGGGTGGTCGGCGCGCTGGTCATCGCGCGCTGGTCGTGGGGTTTGATCCGCGACTCGGGCACCGTGCTGCTCGACGCCGCGCCGCAGAGCGGAAAAATGCGGCGCGACATCGAACAGGCCCTGGATGCCGGCGACGGCGAGATCGCCGACCTGCATGTGTGGCAGGTCGGTCCGGGCCACTATGCCGCGATCGTGTCGCTGGTTACGCGCCATCCGCGCGACAGCGCCTTCTACAAGGCCAAGCTGGCGCATATCGCCGGCCTGTCGCATCTGACGGTCGAGACGCAAGCCAGCCCCTGAACGAGACGGCCCGCGGGCTCAGTCGCAGGCGCCGGCGTCACCCCGGGCCGGGTCGACGCAGCGGCCCCAGGCCTTGGCATCCAGCGCCGTGACGGGCAGTAAGCGGGTCATGTCGTGCACATACAGGAACACCCGGCCCGGGGTCTCGCGCAAGGCCCGGTGGAACGGCGCGATCTGCGCGGACGCCAGCACCACACGGCCCTGGGCATTGCTGACGCCCTTGAGCAGCACCGTCTGCACCTTCGAATCCCACGACGGCAGGCCGTCGCCCTCGACCGTGTCGGCCGGCACGCGCACCACGCGCCAGGGCTCGTCGGGAATCACGGTGATGACGATCGGCGAGGCGCCGGGCGCCACCGGCAGGATCCGGTCCTGCGGATTGGCCGGCAGGGCATAGGCGATCATCGCGCCGTCCCGGTCGGGATCGGGACGCGACCGGTAGACCGCGCGCGTCGTGCCATCGGCGTTCAAGCGCTGCACCCGCGCGCCGAGCGGCCCGGCGCGCAGGTCGATGATGCGCAGCAGGGCGCCGGCATCGTCGCGCACGTAGTACACCGGCCGCGATGGCGTGCCGCCGCAATCGTCCAGGAACACGGCCGTGACGCGGCCCTGGGCGTCGCGGGCGACGCAAGCCTGCTGCAGCGCGCCCTTGCCACTGCGCGCCGACGTGAATTCGGCGTAGGCCGCCAGCCGGCCCTGGGCATCGTAGGCGAGCCGGTAGCCGCCATCCTCGACCTGGCGTCCGCGCACCTGCCGGTAGCGGTCGATGCGGCACAGCCGGCCGTCGGCATCGCGCTGCAACACGGTCGCGCCGGGCTCGCCGGCGCGACTGGCGTAGACGCTCCAGTCCACCGCGTCGGGCCAGAGGCGCGGCGTGAGATCGCCGTCCTCGGCCACGGTGATCAGCCGGGTGTCGGCTTGCACGCGTTCGCCGTGCAGGCCCAGCAGCACGCGCGGGCCGTCCAGCGCCAGCGCCAGCGGCTGGGGGCGCAGCGCGGCGCCCGCCGGCTCGGCGCCGAACGGCGTGTCGATGGGCGCGCAGGCGGCCCAGCCCAGCGTCGGCGCCGCGGCCAGCAGCGCGGCGCCGAGACGGCGCGGCCAGCGGCGGGACATCGTCGCGTCAGCCATGTTGCAGCCCGTCCAGAAAGCGCACCACGTCCCAGTATTCCCGCGTCATGGCGCCCAGTCGCAGGCGTGGCCCGTCGTCGAACACCAGGAAGGGATAGGCGTCGCGCTCGAGCTTGCCGTCGGGCGGCAGGCGATAGGGCTTGTAGGCGTCGGGGTCGTTGAAATGGGGCTCCAGCCGGCCGCCGCCGTCGATATGCAGATACCAGGCGCGCAACTGTAGGGGCGCCTTGCCCGGCGGCGTGTCGGTGTAGGGGCCGCCGTCGCCCGCCACCACCGATTGCCGCAACAGGCCAAGCAGCAGGCGAGTCCGGCCCTGGTAGGCAATCTCTCCCGACACCGTGCCGGCCGGCTGCGCGGCCAATTGGCGCACGAGGGCCAACGCGCGCGATGACGGCACCACGGTGTCGGCGAAAATGCGCTCGACGTCGGCGTCGGTGGGGGTGGGCACGGCGGCCAGCCGGAGCAGGTCGCGCTCGAAATCGGCCAGCCATTGCTGGTAGCGCTGCGTCTGGGCCTGTCGGTCGAAGGCCTGGGCGGGGGCCGCGCAGGCCAGCCACAAGAGTGCGGCGGCGCAGCAAAGCGCGTAGCGCATGCGAAGGACGGCAAGACGCGCAGAAGCCAGCGTAGGGGAGGACATGCCGGTGGGCCCCTGCGGAAGGACGGAATGCCCGGGATTATGCGCAGAGCGGCGACGGTCTGTCACCTCGGTGGGAGGATCGCCGTGGCGGGGCACGGCGAGATTGCCAACGCTTCGTAACGTCTGCGCGCCAGGGCCGGCGTTATGCTCGACCGGGCAGCATTCTTCAGCGCGCGGCGCGCGGACTTCGCCGGCGCGTGTCGAGCTCGCGCGTTGCGCGCGGGTTCGCGCGGCGCGTGTTTCGTTTCGCGCGCGTTTCGTTTCGTGTGTCGCTTCTCATCGCAGGAGACCGATGATGATCAGCAAGAATACGATTTGCCTCTGGTACGACCGTGACGCGCTGGACGCGGCCCGGTTCTACGCGCAGACATTTCCCGACAGCGCCGTGGGCCGCGTGATGCATGCGCCCGCCGACTATCCGTCCGGGCGCGAGGGCGATGTCCTGACGGTGGAGTTCACGGTGGCCGGCATTCCCTGTCTCGGCTTGAATGGCGGCCCCGGCATCCTGCACAACCAGGCTTTCTCGTTCCAGGTCGCCACCGATGACCAGGCGGAGACCGATCGCCTGTGGAACGCGATCGTCGGCAACGGCGGCCAGGAAAACGTGTGCGGCTGGTGCCAGGACCGCTGGGGCTTGTCCTGGCAGATCACCCCGCGGGTGCTGACCGAGGCGCTGGTGTCGCCGGACCGCGCCGCCGCCAGGCGTGCCTTCGAGGCCATGATGCAGATGGGCAAGATCGACGTCGCCGGCATCGAGTCGGCGGTGCGCGGTTGAAGGCCGCGCCAACCTCCCGGTGACGCTCAAGCCGCCGGCAGCCCGAACGAAGCGTTGGTCGGGCCCTGCGCGGGGGCCGTTAATTACCGGTCCTTGTAAGGGATGCCATGGGAGGCGTGTCCGCCGCCACCGCGCCAGGGGGGGGAGGGAACGGCAATTGCGCAGGCGGGTGATTGCATCATCGCAATCGCAAGGAGAACCCCGTGCAAACCGTATCCGACTTCGTGCTGGACCGCCTCGGCCAGTGGGGCGTGCAACGCATCTATGGCTATCCAGGGGACGGCATCAATGGACTGATCGGCGCCTTCGGCCGCAACCAGGCGCTGCAATTCGTGCAGGCCCGGCACGAGGAAGCCGCGGCCTTCATGGCGTGTGCCCACGCCAAGTTCACCGGGCAGGTCGGGGTCTGCATGGCCACCTCCGGACCCGGAGCGATCCACCTGCTCAACGGCCTGTACGACGCCAAGATGGACCATCAGCCGGTGGTGGCGATCGTGGGCCAGCAGGCTCGCAGCGCGCTGGGCGGCGACTACCAGCAGGAGGTGGACCTCGCCAATCTGTTCAAGGACGTGGCGCACGATTTCGTGCACATGGTGACCTCGCCGCTGCAGGCGCGGCACATGGTCGACCGCGCCATGCGCATCGCCATGGAACGGCGCAGCGTCACCTGCCTGATCTTTCCGAACGACGTGCAGGATCTCGAAGCCGTGCCCGCGCCGCCGCGCGAGCACGGCACGGTGCACACCGGCATCGGCGTCACCTCGCACGCGTCCGTGCCCCCGGCTGCCGCGCTCGAGAACGCGGCGGACATCCTCAATCGCGGCGAGCGGGTGGCGATGTTGGTGGGCGCGGGCGCGCTGGCGGCAGGCAACGAAGTCCGGGCGGTGGCCGAGCGCCTGGGCGCGGGCGTGGCCAAGGCGCTGCTGGGCAAGGCGGTGCTGCCGGATGCATTGCCATACGTTACCGGCGCCATCGGCCTGCTGGGCACCCAGCCCAGTTGGGAAATGATGAACGAATGCGACACCCTGCTGATGGTGGGCACCTCGTTTCCCTACGCCGAATTCCTGCCGCGCGAAGGGCAGGCGCGTTGCGTGCAGATCGACCTGGACGGACGCCAGTTGAGCCTGCGCTATCCCGCCGAGGTCGGGCTGGTCGGCGACGCCCGGCTGACGCTGGAAGCGCTGCTGCCCCTGCTGCGGCCCAAGGCCGCCGACCAATGGCGCGGCCACATCGAAAAGCGGGTGGAACGGTGGCGCGAAAAGGTGCACGCGCGCGCGGCGGTCGCGGCCAATCCGGTCAACCCGCAGTTGCCTTTCCTGGAATTGTCCGAGCGTCTGCCAACGGACTGCATTGTCACCTGCGACTCCGGCTCGGCGGCCAATTGGTACGCGCGCGACGTGCAGTTGCGTGAAGGCATGATGGGCTCGGTATCGGGAGGCCTGGCGAGCATGGGCTGCGGCGTGCCATACGCCGTGGCGGCCAAGCTGGCCTATCCCAGCCGTCCGGTGATCGCGCTGGTGGGCGACGGCGCGATGCAGATGCTGGGCATCAACGAGCTCATCACCATCGCCCACCGCTGGCATGAATGGAGCAATCCAACGCTGGTGGTGATGGTGCTCAACAACGGCGATCTCAATCTGGTGACGTGGGAGCAGCGTGTCATGGGCGGAGATCCGCGCTTTGCCGATTCGCAGTGGCTGCCGCAGTTCTCCTATGCCGACTATGGCCGCCTGCTTGGCCTGGAAGGCATTCGCGTGACCGCGCCGGATCAGGTCAGACCGGCCTGGGACCAGGCCCTGGCGGCGGGGCGGCCGGTCGTGCTGGAAGTGGTGACCGATCCGGAGATACCGCCGCTGCCGCCCCACGTGTCGCTCAAGCAGGCGCGCGCCTACCTGGCCGCGCTGGGCAAGGAAAGCGATGGCGCCGGCGCCGCGGCGCTGCGCGCCACGCTCAAGCAATGGTGGGCTGGCTGAGCGCGCGGCACGCGACTTGCTAACGGTTTAGAGGGGCGCGGCCGCCGCCTGAACCGGCCGACGTCCGGCAGTCATTTTTTCAAGGAGAGGTCATGGCTACACAAAATGGCAGCAACACGCTGCGTGAACTGGTATCGGGAACCGAGAATCTGCTGCGCAGCACCGCCAGCTACGGCGGCGCGGAGATCGAAGCGGCGCGTGATCGGCTCAAGCACCAGCTCGACGCCGCGCGCGCCGAGGCCCGCGAGCGGGGCCGGCATGCCTGGCGGCGGGCCCGCGAGGTATCGGCCGCCACCGATGGCTATGTGCATGAAAACGCCTGGAAGACCATCGCCGGCGCCGTGCTGGTGGGCGCGCTGGCCGGCGCCTGCCTGATGGCGGAATCGCGCCGTCGCTGAGCGATCCTTTTTTATCGATTCATTTCACGACATGCCGCGGGAAACCGCGCGGGAGCGACACCATGGAACATCAATCGAATATCGTCGGCGGGCCGAAAACCAAGGCGCTGGGCCCTGGACCGGAAGTCATGGCCGCCAATACCCTGGAAGGCAACGACGTCTACAACGCGGCCGGCGAGAGCCTGGGGGACGTGAAGGCCATCATGATCGACGTGCCGCGCGGCCGGGTGGCTTATGCGGTGCTGGCGCGCGGCGGCGTGCTGGGAATGGGCGAAAAACTGTTCGCCATTCCCTGGAACGCGTTGACGCTGGACACCGACCGCAAGTGCTTCGTGCTCAACGTCGACAAGGAGACGCTCAAGAACGCGCCGGGGTTCGACAAGGACAACTGGCCCAGCATGGCCGACGAGACCTGGGCGCGTGACCTGCACAAGTACTACAACCAGGACATCTACTGGTAGGCGTCTTCCAGGAGCCGCAGCATCATGCCGGCCAGCGCTTCGCGCTCGGCCGGCGTCAGCACGGCGCAGGCCCGCTCGTCGATCCGGCGCAGGATGGCGCGCCCCGGCTCCAGCTTGCGCCGGGCGGCGGCGGTCAGTGACAGCAGGCTGCTGCGGCCATCGGTCGGCGAAGGTTCGCGTTGCACCAGTCCATCGCGTTCCATGCGCGTCAGCAACTGCGCCATGCTGGGTTGCTCCACGTCGCAGGCTTGCGCCAGTTCTTTCTGCGTCAGCCGCGCGCCGTCCTTCAGGGCCACCAGCACCGGCAGTTGCGAGGCGGTGATGCCGATGGGCTTGAGTTCCTCGTCCACCCGCCGAGCCATCAGCCGCGCATAGCGGTGGATCAACAGCGTGGGCATCCGTCCTGGCTGCCAGTCGGGGGGAGTGGCCATACGTCCTCTTTTAAATTAATAGGCACCTATGTACTATGCATAGGTGCCTATTAAATTAAGGGAAAGGCCGTCATGCCGCAAGTCCCCACCATCGCGATCATCGGCGCCGGCCCGGCCGGCCTTACCCTCGCCAATATCCTGCAACGCCATGGCTGGCGCGCCGATGTGTTCGAGGCCGACGCCGCGATCGACGCGCGCGACCAGGGCGGATCGCTCGATCTGCATCCGGGGCAGGGGCAGCGGGCCCTGGCGCAGGCGGGCCTGCTGGATGCGTTCATGGCGGTGGCGCGCCACGAGGACCAGGAAACACGGCTGGTGCATCACGCCACTGGCGCGGTCCTGCGCGAGGAGATTCCAGCAGCGGGGATGGGAGAGCGGCCTGAGATCGACCGCCTGGCGCTGCGCCAGTTGCTGCTGCGGCCGCTGGACGCCGGCACCGTGCGTTGGGGGCGGCGGCTAGAGGACGTCATCCCTCGCGCCGACGGGCGCCATGGCTTGCGCTGCGCCGGCGGCGAGATGGGACCCTATGACCTGGTGATCGGCGCCGATGGGGCCTGGTCGCGGGTGCGCGCGGCGCTGACGCCGGCGCAGCCGGTGTACTGCGGCGTCACTTTCGTCGAGTTGTGGCTGCACGATGTGGACCGCCGCCATCCCGAGGCGGCCGCCCGGGTCGGGCACGGCACGATGTTCTCCCGGCATCGCGGCAACGGCATCGTGGCGCAGCGCAACGGCAACGCGACCGTGCGCGTCTACGCGGCCTTGCGCACCGGGCCGCAGGCGGGCAGCCGTCCGGACCCGGCCCTGGCGGGCATCGGCAAGGACGCGCTGCTGGCGCGCTTTGCCGGCTGGTCGCCGTCATTGTTGGCGCTGATTGCCGAGGCGGACCGGATCGCGGCGGTGCGGCCCATCGTGTCGTTGCCCGCGGGCACGCGCTGGCCCCATCGGACGGGGTTGACCGCGGTGGGCGATGCCGCGCATGTGATGCCGCCTTTAGGGGTCGGCGTGAACCTGGCGATGCAGGATGCGGCGGAGCTGGCCGAGGCGCTGGTCAGTGGCGACGATTGGCGCGCCGCGCAGCGCCGCAGCGAGGCCGCGATGCTGGACCGCGCGGCGGCTGTGGCGACGCAATGCATCGAGTCGCTCGACGAGCTGTTCGACAACCCGCAGGCGCAGGCCCCGTGGCACGGACACGAGGCGCATCACGATGACGCCCGGCCCGGTCCATGATCCGTCAGGCGGCGGCTTCCCAATCGCCGCTGCCGGGCCGCACGGCCAGGCGCGCGCCGCCGCGCCGCACCTGCTCCCCAGCGAGCCCGGCTGCGCCAGCCGGGTCTGTGTCAAAACGGATGTCCAGCGCGGCGGCCACGCGCGGGTCCTCGATGGGCAATTCCCAGGTCAGGAATAGTTGCGACAGGTCTGGTCGCGGCGCGAAGTCGCTTTCGCGGAACGCGCGAGCGCCGCGCGGCACCACGCCATGCGGCTGGCAGGTGTCGAACAGCACGGCGGTGCCGCGGGTCAGCGCGATGCGCTGGCCGGTCTGCGCAAAAAACAGGTCCAGTTCCTTGTCTTCGCTCAGGAAAAGATTGCAGAAGGCCGCGCCGCCGTATTGATTGCCGTCGTGATGGTAGCGGGCGCCGCGGCAGGCCATCAGCGCGATGTCGCAGTCGGCCAGCAGGTCGCCCAGCCCGAGCGCGGCGCTCCAGTCGCGCATGGCCCGCACGCAGGCGCCGTATTCGGGCCAGCGGGCCATGGTGCGCGCCAGCGGCATCTGCTCGACGTCGCCGGGTTCGAGTTCGAGCCGGGTGTCGATTTCCCGCGCCCAGTCGGCGACCAGGCGCGCCGGCGGCGCGGGCAGGGTGAGCGTGGCGGTGCGCACGGCGGCGCCGACGCTGCGGCTGCGCAGCGCGTCGCCGCTCCAGAAATACGAAACGAGGGGGGCGGTGGGCATGGCCCTATTAGAGCCCAAACCCGCCCGGCTTCAACTGCCCAGCGCGCTGGCCCACAGCCGCTGCACCCACGAGCGGCGCGCCGGACGCGGCCGGTTGCCGGTGTAGTTCTTCTGCGAGGCCTTGACCACGTTGCCGAACGGCGCGTCGTTGCGGTAGTCGTCGGGCGAATGGCCGGCGGCCAGCGCTTCCTGGTAGTAGCGATCGAACAGCTCGGCCAGGTCGGCACGGGCGTGCGTCACCACTTCGCCGTCGAACCAGTGCTGGCGGCCCTCTGCGCGCAGGCGCGGCATCGCGTAGCGGTGCGAGAACTGCGTGCCCATGTCGGAATAGTGGAGGATGCCGATCTCGTCGCGCGCCAGGTTTTCGCCATCGATGCTGTTGTAGCGGGCGTCCAGGTGCTGGACCAGGTGCGGCCGGTCGGCGAAGTAATGCTTCATCTCGCGATTGGCGTGGCGCTTGGCGCGCAGGACCTCGAGCGTGGGCAGATGGGCGCGCGCACGGGCGCAGTCCCACAGCGCCACGCATGAGCGCCAGCCGTCGCCGTCGCGACGGCCCGCGACGATGGCTTCGCCGTCCAGCGGCAGGTCCCAGATCTCGGCCAGGTCGCACAGCACCAGCATATCGGCGTCCATGTACAAGGCGCGGCCCTGGAAGCCGGCCGCGGCGGGGACGGCCCAGCGGAAAGCCGAGAATGGCGTCGACCATTTTTCGGTGCGCCAGCCGCGGCCACGCTCCGGATCGCAGTACCAGGGGCTGGCCGGGTCGCGCGACAGGCGCATCCAGGTGATCTCGACGGGGCGCGAGGCATGCTTGCGGGCACTGTAGTCCAGCACCATCATCTGCTCGAGATCGCAATCGTTGGGGTCGCAACCGACAAAGATCCTGATGGGGTCTTGCATGGTGTCTCCGTCTTCACAGGTCGTCGTGGCACGCCGAGCCCCGCTCTTCGGCGAACCTGAATTATTCCTGAATTGTAGACGGACTTGCCCGTGAACAACGGGTTTGCGCGTCAGAACACCTGGATCAGCATGTGGATGCCGGCAACCAGCAACACCAGCAGCACGATGCGGTTGAACACCTCGACATTGACGCGGTGGTACAGGCGCCGGCCGAGCCAGGCGCCCACGAGCGTGCCGGGCAGCGCGCGCCAGACCAGCGACATGACTTCGCCGGTGAGATAGCCCGATACCGCCTGCGACACTAGCGCCACCGCCAGGATCGACAGGTTGAAGGACTGGAACACCGCGCGCCGCTCGTCCTTGCCCCAGCCCTGCAACCCGGCCCACAGGGTCGGCAGCGGGCCGGACAGCCCGGCGATGCCGCCCAGCAGGCCGCCGCCCAGGCCCACCAGGCCGTCGGCGAGGCGGCTGGTGCGTGGCAGGCGATAGTGGCCGTTCAGCAGCAGCACGGTGCACAGCGTCATCAGCAGCAGTCCCAGGCCGCCCTGGAACAACCGCGGCGGCACGTGGGGCAGGATGGCCACGCCGACCGGGACGCCCAGCAGGCCGCCGGCGACGAAGGGCGCGGTCCGGCGCAGGTCGATGGCGTGCCAGATCGACGGCAGGGTCTGTCCCTGCGAGACCACCGAACAGAGGATGACCAGCGGCGAGGCCAGCGCGGGCGGCAGCGTCAGCAGCCAGATCGGCAGGGCCGTCAGGCCGGTGCCGAAGCCGGTCAGGCCGGAGACCAGGCCGCCGGCCAGGGCGCCGCCGGTGATGAGAAGCGGGTCGTAGGACATGCGAAGCGGTGAGGGCGGGGGGGGGGCGCATACTTGTAGCGCCGATCGCCGCCGCCGCAACCGTCCGCTTTGCCGATGTCCGCCCTACCAGTGTGGCGCGCGGGCGGCGCGGCGGGCGCCGATGCCACTAAAATTCCGGCAGACCCGTTCCGCGCTTTCCGCCATGACATCCGCCGCCGTCACCTGGCTGGTGCTGGACCGGCCCCAGGGCGATCTCGAAGGGCAGTTGTGCCGGGCCATTCGCGAACGCGTGCTGGCGGGCCGGCTCGGCGCTGGCGAAAAATTGCCGTCGACCCGCGCCCTGGCGCTGGCGTTGCGGGTCGCCCGATCGACCGTGGTGCAGGCCTATGACCGCCTGCGCGCGGAGGGCTATATCGAGACCGTGCGCGGCTCCGGCACCCGGGTCGCGGCGCGGCAGCCGCGGCCGCTGGCGGGGCCGCTCGACGCCCCGCCGCCGTCACCTCCGGCGCCGGCCGCGCGCAGCCTGCCGTTCCAGCCCGGCATTCCCGACCTCAGGAGCTTTCCGGCGGCGGCCTGGTCGCGCTGCGTCGCCGGCCGCATCAAGTCGCTGCGCGTGCATGACCTGGGCTACGGACCGGTGGCCGGCCTGCCGGCCCTGCGCAGCGCGATCCTGGCGCACGTCGGCGCGGCGCGCGGCGTGGTGGCGCAGGTTGACCAGGTGGTGATCCTGCCCTCGGTGGCGGCCGCGATCGATCTGCTGGCCCGTGTCGCGCTGACGCCGCAGGCGCCCGTGGCGTGGATCGAGGACCCGGGCTACCCGAAAGCGCGCGCCCTGCTGCAGCGGGCCGGGGCGCGGCTGGCGCCGGTGCCTTGCGATGACGCCGGCATCGATCCGGCCCGCGCCGCCGACGGCCCGCCGCGCCTGATCTACGTGACCCCGTCGCACCAGTGTCCCACCGGCGCCAACATGACCCTGCCGCGGCGCCTGGCGCTGCTGGAGGCGGCGCAACGCCACGACGCCTTCATCATCGAGGACGACTACGACAGCGAGTTCCGCTACGCCACGCGGCCGATCGCCGCGCTGCAGGGCATCGACAGCGGCCAGCGCGTGGCCTACATCGGCACGTTCTCCAAGACCCTGGCGCCAGGGTTGCGGGTGGCCTACGCCATCCTGCCGCCGGCGCTGGTGGCGCCGTGCCTGGCCGACATGGCGCTGCGGCAGGGCGAGGTCTCGATCCACATCCAGGCCGGCCTGGCGGATTTCCTGGACGACGGCCATTTCCGCGGCCACATCCGCCGCATGCGCGCCGTCTACGCCGAACGCATGGACAACCTGGTGGGCGCGCTGACGCGCCATTGCGGGCGCTGGCTGCGGGTGGCGGACGGCGTCGGCGGCCTGAAGCTGGCGGTTCGGTTCCGCAACCCCGCCATCGACGACCGCCTGGTGGTGCAGGCGCTGGCGCGGGCCGGCTACGGCGCCCGCACCTATTCGGAATTCTGCATGGTTGCGCCAGAGCCTGGACTGGTCTTCGGCATCGGCCAGGCCACGCCGGCGCGCGCCGACGCGCTGGGGCTTTGCCTGGCCGCCATTCTGCGCCAGGCGGCGGCCGACACCCGCTGACCGGGCAGCGTTGCACGCTGCGGACGCTTGCCGTCGCCGCGCCGCCGCCGGCGCCCAAACCGAATACAGTGCGCAACAGACCCCGCCGCGTCCTTGCGGCGGGAGAACACCACAAAGGGAGACAGCATGGATACGGCAGGGCAGACGGGCGCCAGCGTGCGCGAACGGGTCGGCGAGACGGAATGGCAGGTGCGCAAGGACCTGGCGGCGCTCTACCGGCTGGTGGCGTTGTTCGGTTGGGACGACCTGATCTTCACGCACATCACCGCCAAGGTGCCGGGCACCGAGCATTTCCTCATCAACCCCTACGGCATGATGTTCGACGAGATCACGGCGTCCAGCCTGGTCAAGATCGATCTGCACGGGCGCAAGGTGATGGAATCGGAGTACGACATCAACCCGGCGGGCTTCACCATCCACAGCTGTATCCACGCGGCCCGCAAGGACGCCATGTGCGTGCTGCACACGCACTCGATCAACGGCGTGGCGGTGTCGGCGCAGAAGGAAGGCCTGCTGCCGCTGTCGCAGTTCGCGTTCATCGTGCTGCGTTCGCTCGGCTATCACGACTACGAGGGCCTGGCGCTCAATCCCGAAGAGCAGCCGCGGCTGGTGCGCGACCTGGGCAGCAACAACTACCTGATCCTGCGCAATCACGGCCTGCTGACGGTGGGGCAGAGCATGGCCGAAGCGTTCCAGGCCATGCACCGGCTGGAAGCGGCCTGCATGGTGCAGGTGCGGGCGCAGGCGGGCGGCGAACTGACGTTCATTCCGCCCGAGGTGCTGGCGCGCGCCGCGGTGGAATCCCCGGCCGACCGCGCCCACAAGGCCGCGCTGGCCTGGCCGGGGCTGCTGCGCCGGCTGGACCGGCGCAATCCGGGCTACGCCGACTGAGGCGTCCGCAGCCGGGCGCGTTACGCCCGCGCGGCGGGGCTGCGCCTGGGCGGCCGGGCCCGCGCCTTACTTCTTCCGGGGCTGCGGTTCCAGGAACTCGGCGCAGTCCGGCACCGGCGTGGCCGGCTGGTAGACCGAGCCGTCTTCCTTCCACTTGTAGGTCACCGTGTAGCTGCACTGCTTGTCGGCCAGGGGCTGCAACTGCGCGGCCGTCGGCGCGGGCCGCTTGCTCGCGTCGGCGTAGCGGCTGGCGTCGGCCGGGCTGCGCGTGGCCTGGGTGGTGACCTGCAGGTCCGGGTACGGCTGCTGGCTGGGCAGGGCCTTCACCGTGGCGTCATAGCGGTAATAGTCCATGCAGTTGCCCGCGCGGCGCTTCTCGTCGGCCTCGTTGGCGCAGGCGCGGATGCCGGCCTTGGCGGAGTAGGGCAGCAGGTGCGCCAGGGCCGAGGACTTGTCGCCCAGGTCGACCATGAACAGGTACAGGTCGCGGCGCGAGAAGCTGCCGCCGGGGAACTGGATCTCTTCCTTGTAGTCCGGCTCGTTGGGGCCGATCACGCCGACCAGCGCGCGTTCCTCGCTCAGGCGGATGAGGTGCGGCCAGACCGTGAAGCGCGTGAAGTTCGGGATGTCGGGCAGGTCCCAGAAGCGGTAGTCGGCGCGCAGGGTGCGGCTGGTGGCGAACGGGCCGTTATCCTCGAAGCCGCCGTCGACCTTGATCCCCACGCACCAGTCGGCCTGCTTGTTGCAGTAAAGCTGGTTTTGCGGGTTGAGCGTCAGGGGCTCGACATCTGGCTGCACCGCGGACGCGGCGGCGGGCAGGACGGCGCAGAGCAGCGCCGCAAGGGCTTTGTTCATCGTGGTTCCTAATGGGTCGGGAAAAGCGGTCGGGAAAAGCGCCGACGCATTGTGGCCCGATTCCTCCGGCAAAGCGTCACCAATTGTATAAGGCGGTGCGAAAGTTCCGCGTCGGGCGGCGCGTCAGCGCGGCCCCTGCGCGCGGTGCCGCAGGATCAGGTCGTGCAAGGCCTGGGCGGCCGGCGACAGGTGCGCGCCCTTGCGGCTGATGAGCGAAAAGGTGCGTCTCACCACCGGCGTGTGCAGCGACACCACGCGCAGCCCCGGATACGAACCGGCCTGCCAGGCCAGCCGCGGCGCCACGGCGATGCCGGCGCCGGCCGCCACCAGCCCGACGGCGGTCGAGCTGCGCTGCACTTCATAGAAGGCCGTCAGCCGCGGCGCCAGCTCGGCCAGCGCGTGATCGAGCAGCGGCCGGTTGTTGCTGCTGGCGCCGGGAAAGATCAGCCGGTGGCCCTCCAGCTTTTCCCAGGGCAGCGTGCGGCGGCGCGCCAGCGGATGGTCCTCGCGGCAGATCAGCACGAAGTCGTCCTGCAGCAGCGGGATGCTTCGCAGCGTGGGGGCGTGGGTCTCGGCGATGTTGATGCCGAACTCGGCCTCGCGCGTGAGCACCGCCTGGGCCACCGCGCCGGAAGAATGGTCCAGCACCTTGACGCGGTTCTGCGGATGCTCGGCGCTGTAGCGCTGCAGGATGTGCGGCAGGTAGTGCACGCCGATGGTCGGCACACAGGCCAGCGTCACGTCGCCGCGCTGGGCCTTGCCGGTTTCCCGGATCTCGGTGAGCGCCGCGGCCAGGTCGGCCAGCAGCCGCCGCGCCTGCGGCAGGAAGCTGTCGCCCGGCGGCGTCAGCGCCACCGAGCGGGTGGTGCGTTCCACCAGCCGCACGCCCAGGAACGATTCCAGGTTCTGCAGCCGGCGGCTCAGCGCGGTCTGGGTGATGCTGAGCTCGCCGGCGGCGCGGCGAAAGCTCTTGTGATCCGCGATCGCCACGAAGGCCTGCACGCCGAGCACGTCGATTTTCATGAGAAAAACGCATCAATTGACTAATTAATATCATTTTACGGTCGGCAAGGCGGCGCTCACAATGCCCGCATCCTGGCAGGAGACAGACCATGAACATCACGATTCTGGACGACTATTTCGACACGCTGCGGGGCTTGCCCTGTTTTCGCAAACTCGACGGCCATGCCGTCACGGTCTGGAACGACCATGTGCAGGACGTGGACGCGCTGGCCGAGCGCCTGCGCGACACCGAGGCGCTGGTGCTGATCCGCGAACGCACCCAGATCCGCGCGCCGCTCATCGCGCGCCTGCCCAAGCTGCGGCTGATCAGCCAGCGCAGCGTCTATCCGCACATCGACGTCGACGCCTGCACCGCGCACGGCGTCATCCTGTCCTCGAACCAGCACGCCGGCACGCCGTCGTACGCGGCGGCGGAGCTGACCTGGGGCCTGGTGCTGGCCGGCATGCGGCGCATTCCGCAGGCGGTGCAACTGCTCAAGCAGGGCACCTGGCAGACCGGCATGGGCCGCACGCTGCGCGGCCGCACGCTCGGCATCTACGGCTATGGCCGCATCGGCGCCGAAGTGGCGCGCTACGGCGCCGCCTTTGGCATGAAGGTGCTGGTGTGGGCGCGCGAGGCCTCGCGCCAAAGGGCCCGCGACGACGGCTGGGACGTGGCGCCGGACAAGCAGGCGTTCTTCGAGACCTGTGACGTGCTGTCGCTGCACATGCGGCTGGTGCCGGACACGCGCGGCATCGTCACGGCGCAGGACCTGGCGCGCATGAAGCCGTCGGCATTGCTGGTGAACACCAGCCGCGCCGGCCTGATCGAGCCGGGCGCGCTGGCGCAGGCGCTGGCCGCGGGCCGGCCGGGCGCGGCGGCGGTGGACGTGTTCGAATCGGAACCGATGATCGATCCGCAACATCCGCTGCTGCAGTTGCCCAACGCGATCTGCACGCCGCACATCGGCTACGTCACCGAGGACGAATACGAGACCCAGTTCTCCGACGTCTTCGACCAGATCGTTGCCTACGCCGCCGGCAAGCCGATCCACGTGATCAATCCCGCGGTCCTGGCCTGACAGGCGTTTCGCGGGCGCCGCGGCCGGTCCGCCGCGCGTCCTCGGCGGACCGTCGCTCCTGGCATCACGCACGCCCTCGTCGGCGGCCGGCCGCGCCCGGCCTCACGCACGCCGCAGGCGGCCGGTCAGCACGATGGCCGCGGCCGGCGCGATGGCGAACACGCCGAACAGCGCCAGCGCCGCGTTCCTGGCGCCGTCGATGCCGCCTGGCTGGGTCAGGCCGCCGGCATTGGCGACCACGCCGGCCAGCGCCGCGGTCAGGGCGGTGGCGTACAACTGCACCGTGGTGATCGACGACGACGCCAGCGTTTCCTCGCCCGGCGCGGCGGCCGAGAACACCCGCGTCAGCAGGTGCGGCCAGCCCAGGCCGATGCCGAAGCCCACCGCCGTCAGCGCGATGCCGTGCAGCACCGTGCCCAGCGCCGCCGGCTGCCAGGCGATGACCGGCATGGTGGCCGCCAGCGCCGCCAGCGCGGCCAGCACCACGATGGGGCTGGCCCGGATCAGGCGCCAGGCCCGGGCCGGCTCGCGGCCGGCGCTGTAAATCGAGGCCAGCGTCCAGCCGCCCGCCATCAGCGCGGTCATGTAGCCCGCGGCCAGCGGCGTCATCGCGTGCGCCACCTGCAGGAAGTAGGGCACGAAGATCTCGGTGGTCAGGGCCGCCACCAGCAGGCTCATGACGGCGTACAGCAGGCCCAGCTGCGTGCCGAGCGTATAGGCGCCGGTCGGCAGCAGCTTGGCGCGGGCGCGGGTGTCGATGCGCGCGATGGCGGCGGCGATGGCGATGCCCGCGACGATGCCGGCGGCGTTCCAGGCCAGGCGCTGCGACAGGCCGGCGGCCGAGATCGCCAGCACCGACAGCACCAGCAGCATGATGGTCAGCCAGGGCACCGGCCCCGACGTCGCCTCGCCCGCGGCCCTGCCGCGGAACTGGCTGGCCACGATCAGCGCCAGCAACAAGGCCACCGGCACCAGCACCCAGAACGCCGGCCGCCAGTGGCCGCTCTGCGCGAACACGCCGCCGATGGCCGGGCCGCCCAGGGTCGCCACGCCCCACATGCCGGACACCAGCGCCATCGCCCGCGGCCACAGCCGCGCGTCGAACACCACGCGGATCAAGGCATAGCTCAGCGCGAACAGCACGCCGCCGCCCAGACCCTGCACGGTGCGGCCCAGCAGCAGGGCCGGCATCGACGGCGCCAGCGCGCAGCCGATCGCGCCGGCCGAGAACACCGCCAGCGCCAGCAGGTACGCCAGGCGCGGGCCGAGGCGGTCGATGAGCTTGGCCGACAGCGCCGAGCCGACGATCGAGGCGGCCACGAACAGCGTGGTGTTCCAGGCGTAATAGGCCAGCCCGCCGATCTCGCGGATGATGGTGGGCAGGATGGTGGTGACGATGTAGATGTTGATGGCGTGCAGCGCGACGCCGCCGGCCAGCGCAATGGAGCGCAGCCCGTTCCTGCCGCGCAGCAGGTCGGCCCAGGAGGCGGTGGCGGCGCCGGACGGCGGGGGGCTCGATGACATGGGGTCTTCTCTTTGTAAATTATCAATCCAACAAATGATGGAATGATAGGAAGATGATAAGGTCGCGTCAATGAAGACCCTGCCGCCGTCCCCGCCAATGACCGATGCCGCCGCCGATTCCCTCGATGACCTGGCCGATGCCGCCAAGACGCTAGGCCATCCGCATCGCCTGGCTCTATTGCAGGCCGTACTGCAGCGCGAAAGCACGGTCGAGCAGCTGGCCCTGGGGGCGGGGCTGTCGATCACCAATGCCTCGCAGCACCTGCAGCAGCTCAAGCGCGCCGGCTTCATCCAGTCGCGCCGCGACGGCAAGCACGTGCTGTACCGCGGCGGCGCCGGACCGGTGTCGGAAGTGCTGTCGGCGCTGCAGGACTACCTGTCGCACCAGCGCCAGGAAATGCGGCGCGTGGCCGCCGACAGCGTCAGCCGCCCCGAGCAGCTCGAAGCGGTCTCGATCGAACAACTGGTCGCCAAGCTCGACGAAGGCGCGCTACTGCTGGACGTGCGCTCGCGCGAGGACTACGCCGCCGGCCATATTCCAGGCGCGGTCAACATCCCGACCGAGGAGCTGGAGCCGCACCTGGCGCAGCTGCCGCGCGACCAGAACATCGTGGCCTATTGCGGCGGCCGCTACTGCGTGCTGTCGATGCGCGCCGTGGCGCTGCTGCGCGCCCGCGGCTTCCAGGCGCAGCGGCTGGGCGACGGCTTCCCCGCCTGGAAGGCCGCCGGCCTGCGGGTCGAGGCGCGGCGCCACTGATCACAACCAAGCAGGAGACACACATGGATATCGGATTCATCGGCCTGGGCGTCATGGGCACGCCGATGGCGCTCAACCTGGCCCGCGCCGGCGCGCCGCTGGTGGTCTGGAGCCGTTCCCCCGGCGGCTATGACGCGCTGCGCGCCGCGGGCGCGCGCGTGGCCGACGAGGCCGGCCAGGTCTACGCGCAATGCCGCACCGTCATCCTGATGCTGGCCAACGACGCGGCCATCGACACGGTGCTGGCGCGCGGCACGGACGACTTCGAGACGCGCGTGCGCGACCACGTGATCGTCAACATGGGCACCACCTCGGCCGACTATTCGCGCCAACTGGGCGCGGACATCGAGGCGGCCGGCGGGCGCTACGTCGAGGCGCCGGTGTCGGGCTCGCGCAAGCCGGCCGAAGCCGGGCAACTGGTGGTGATGCTGGCCGGCCATGACGACGACGTCGCCGCCGTGCGCGAACTGGTGCGGCCGCTGTGCCGCGACAGTTTCGTCTGTGGCGCGGTGCCGTCCGCGCTGGTCATGAAGCTGTCGGTCAACCTGTTCCTGATCACCATGGTCACGGGCCTGACCGAGTCGGTGCATTTCGCCGAGCGTCACGGCATCGACCTGGCCCTGTTCGCCGAGGTGCTGAACGCCGGACCGATGGCCAGCGACGTGTCGCGCGTCAAGCTTGGCAAGCTGGTGACGCAGGACTTTTCCGTGCAGGCGGCGATCACCGACGTGCTCAAGAACAGCCGCCTGGTGGCCGAGGCCGCGCGCGGCGCCGGCATCGCTTCGCCGCTGCTGGACGCCAGCCATGCGCTGTACGGCGAGACCGAGGCCCAGGGCCTGGGCGCGTCCGACATGGTGGCGGTGATCCGCGCCATCGAGCGGCGCACCGACGCCGGCTGACGGCCGCCAGCCTTTCTTCTTTTTTTTCCGTAGCACCATGATCACCCTGAGAACCTCCACCCCCGCCGACGGCGAACGCGTCGTCGACATCTGGCGCCGCGCCGTCGATGCCACCCACGATTTCCTCTCGCCGCAGGACCGCCATGACATCGAGGCCGAGGTGGTGGGCTTCCTGCCCGCCGCCACGCTCGATCTGGCCGTGGATGCGAACGACCGCGCGCTGGCGTTCATGCTGCTCGACGGCGGCCACATGGAAGCGCTGTTCGTCGATCCCGCCGCGCGCGGCAAGGGCGTCGGGCGCGCGCTGGTCGAGGACGCGCTGCGGCGCCATCCCGGCCTGAGCACCGACGTCAACGAGCAGAACGCGCAGGCGATCGGCTTCTATGAACGGCTGGGCTTCGAGCGCACCGGGCGTTCCGAGCGCGATGGCCAGGGACGGGCGTATCCGCTGATCCATCTGCGTCATCGCGGCGACGCGCCGGCATGAGCCCGGTCTTCAAGTCCGGGCGCCACGCCGAGGCCGTGCGCCAGGCCTATGCCGCGGCGCTGGCCCATTGGCCGGCCGATGTGCGGCGAGTGACGGTGCCGACGCCGGCCGGCGACACCCATGTGCTGGTGTGCGGCCGCGAGGACGCACCGCCCCTGGTGCTGCTGCATGGCGCGCAGAGCACGGCCGCCAGTTGGCAGCGGCAGGCCGCGGCCTGGGCGCCGCATTTCCGCATTTACGCGATCGACCTGATCGGCGAGGCAGGCCCGAGCGCGCCGGCGCGGCTGCCGCTGGCGAGCGATGCGCACGCGGCCTGGCTGGAGGCCGTGCTCGATGGACTGGGCGTGGCGCGCGCGGCGTGCTTCGGCATTTCGCTGGGCGCGTGGCTGGCGCTGGACTTCGCCGTGCGGCGGCCGGCGCGGGTCGAGCGGCTGGCGCTGTTGTGCCCGTCCGGCATCGGCCGGCAGAAGCACATCCTGCCGTGGGTCCTGCCATTGCTGCTGCTGGGACCCGCGGGCCGCGCGCTGGTGCGCCGCCGCATCATCGGGCCGCTGCCGGCCGATCCGGCGCCCGCTGATCGGGCTCAGTTTGGGTTGATGCACGCTATCAATCGCGGTTTCCGCTCGCGCTTCGGCGCCATTCCCGTCTTTGACGATGAGGCGCTGCGTCAGTTGGCGCAGCCGCTGTACGTGGCGGTGGGCGGGCGCGACGTGATGCTCGATTCGCAAGATACCTGCGAACGCCTGCGCCGCCTGGCGCCGCGCGCGCAGGTGACGCTGCTGCCGCGTGAGCGGCATTTCATCCGGGGACAGGACGACGCGGTGCTGGCGTTCCTGCGGGCGGCCTAGGGCCTGTTCACACGATAAGTAGCCTCGCACAGGCCGGCAATCGGGCGCCAGGCGCGGTCGCCGCACCGGGGGCGACCGCGCCGTCAGCGTGGCGCGCCCGGCGTCTCGGCCCGCAGCGGCGGCGGCTCGAAGGCCCGCACCGCCGGCGCCTCGCCGTGCCAGCGTTCCACCTGCACCAGCACCGACAGCGCGCTCGGGCCCTGCGCCAGCCGCGACGTGCCCACGTCCACCGTCAGCACGTTGGGATTGCCATGACGCTCCAGCGCATCGTCCTGTGGATCGAACCAGGCGCCCGTGGGCATCACCACCACGCCGCGCAGCAGGTCGGCGCTGAGTTGCGCGCCGCCGAGGCAGGCGCCGCGATCATTGAAAAGGCGCACCACATCGCCCTGCGCGATGCCGCGTTCGGCGGCATCGTCGGGATGCAGCAGCACCGCCTCGCGCCCGGCGACCTTGTTGGCGCGGGTGGCCGGCGCCGGGTCGAGCTGCGAGTGCAGCCGGTCGGCGGGCTGGCAGGTGACCAGGTGCAGCGGCCAGCGCGCGGCGCGCTCGGCGCCCAGCCATTCCACCGGCGGCAGCCAGGCCGGATGCGGCGGACAGTCGTCGTAGCCGAATTCGGCGATGGCCGCGCTGTGCAGTTCGAGCCGACCGGAACGGGTCTTGAGCGGATGCGCGGCGGGGTCTGCACGGAACTGCTCGAACAGCACGAAGTCGCGCGCCGGCGGCGGCAGCGCGACGTGGCCGCGTTCCCAGAATTCGTCGAAGGCCGGCAGCGTCAGTTGCGCCGCTTCCCAGGCCGGCCGCATCTGTTCGTAGATGTGGCGGATCCAGGTCATTTCGTCGCGGCCTTCGGTGAAGGCGTGCTCGAAGCCGCCGCGCGCGGCCAGTTCGCGGTAGATGTCGAAGTCGTTGCGGCTGTGGCCCACCGGCGCCAGCGCCTGCCGCATCGCCAGCAGGTAACGGTCGCGCGACGAGCCACCGATGTCGTTGCGTTCCAGCGTGGTGGTGGCCGGCAGCACGATGTCGGCGCGGCGCGCGGTCGGCGTCCACCATGGCTCGTGCACGATGATGGTCTCGGGCCGCGCCCAGGCCCGCATCAGCCGGTTCAGGTCCTGGTGGTGATGGAACGGATTGCCGCCGGCCCAGTAGACCAGGCGGATGTCCGGATAGATGCCGGTCCTGCCGTTGAACTCGTACGGCTCGCCCGGCTGCAGCAGCATGTCGGTCAGGCGCGCCACCGGGATCGACACGCCGGCAGGATTGCGGCCCGCGCGCATCTCCGGCGCGGGCAGGTCGGGGCGCGGATTGCCGGCGCCGTTCATCGAGCCATGGCCGAAGGCGAAACCGCCGCCAGGCAGGCCGATCTGGCCCAGCAGGGCGGCCAGCGCCACGCTGCCCCAGTACGGCTGTTCGCCGCGATGGCCGCGCTGCAGCGACCACGAGCACGACAGCAGCGTGCGGGTGCCGGCCGCGTCCCGCGCCAGCGCGCGGATGGTATCGGCCGGCACGCCGCAGATGCGCGCGGCCCAGGCAGCGTCCTTGGGCTGGCCGTCGGCGCGGCCCAGCAGGTAGTTGGCGTACTGCTCGAAGCCATTGCAGCAGCGGGCCAGGAAGTCGCGGTCGTGGCGGCCCTCGGCCAGCAGGGTGTGGGCCATGCCCAGCATCATCGCGGCATCGGTGTTGGGACGGATGGGGATCCATTCGGCCGCCAGCGCCGCCGGCGCGTCGCCGCGCGTGGGGCTGACAACCACGGTGCGTATGCCGGCCTGGCGCGCCCGCGCCAGCCAGCCGGGGGCGCTGTGGTCGCCCGCGCCGCCCGAGGCGATCTGGGTGTTGCGCAGCGGGATGCCGCCGAACGCGATCAGCAGCCGGGTGTGCCCGACCACGCTGTTCCAGTCGGTGATGCGGCCGGTCACGGGCGCGTAGGTGCCGATGATGTGCGGCAGCAGGAATTGCGCCGCGCCCCAACTGTAGTTGCCCGACTGGTCGACGCAGCCGCCGCCGGCGTACAGGAAGCGGTGCGTCAGCGTGCGGGCGTGGTGCAGCCGTCCGGCGGAGGACCAGCCATACGAGCCGCCGAAGATGGCGGTCGGGCCATGCTGCGCGCGCACCCGTTGCAATTCGTCGTGCACCAGCGCCAGCGCGGTGTCCCAATCGACCTCCACATAGCCGTCGACGCCACGCAGCTCGGGCGCGCCGCGATGCCTGAGCCAACTGGCGCGCACGGCGGGGCGGGCGATGCGCAGCGGCGAATGCACCATATCGGGCATCGTGTGGATAAGCGGGGACGGGGCCTGGTCATGCGCGAACGGCTCACAGCCCACGACACGGCCTTCGCGCACCAGCGCGGTGTACGCGCCCCAGTGGGACAGGGACGGATAACGAAAGATCGCTTCGGACATGCGGGGGGCGCCGTGAAAAGCGTATTGTTATGGAAATCTTCATAACTTAACGGCATTGCCTTAGAAATTCTTTGTCTTTCAGGCCCTGCAAAAGTGTGGAAAATAGAAAAATTTTCGGGGCCGCTCTTCCTATACTGCGAAAGCAACAAGGGGAATGGTCAGGTGCAGGCGCCAACGACCGCGCGCCAACCTGGCCTTTTTTGATTGGGCAGTCCTTCCGCATGTGGAGCAGGTCATGAGCAAAATGAAAATCCAGGGGTCCTTCGTCGCCATCGTCACGCCGTTCA
The DNA here is from genome assembly GCF_044232075.1 of Achromobacter sp. EB05. Taxonomy (NCBI): domain Bacteria; kingdom Pseudomonadati; phylum Pseudomonadota; class Betaproteobacteria; order Burkholderiales; family Alcaligenaceae; genus Achromobacter; species Achromobacter sp. EB05. The sequence goes on along the minus strand of NZ_CP155917.1, from coordinate 5,218,563 downwards.
ATCGCGACGGCAGCGTCGATTTCAGCGCCTTCCGCACTCTGTTGAAGTTCCAGGAAGACAACGGCACCGCCGCCGTGCTGATCATGGGCTCCACGGGAGAGGTCTCGATGCTGTCGCCCGAAGAGCGGCGCCAGGTGATCGTCGAGACGGCCAAGATGAAGACCGGCAAGATGAAGCTGTTCTACGGCTGCACCGGCAACAACACCGACTCCACCATCGACTACCTGAAGTTCGCGCACGCCAACGGCGCCGACGGCGCGATCCTGGCCGCGCCCGCCTACATCTGCGCATCCGAGGCCGACACCGAGGCCTATTTCCTCGAAGTGGCCGACGCCACCGACCTGCCCCTGGGCATCTACAACAACCCGCCGCGGGTCAAGAGCGACCTGCATTGGGACCAACTGCTGCGCATCTTCAAGCACCCCAACTACGTGGTGCACAAGGAATCGACCACCCGCGTCGGCCAGGTGGCGCAGGTGCTGCGCGGCCGTCCCGACGTGTCGGTGATGTGCTGCGACTCGCCCAACCTGGGCCTGGTCGTGCCCACCATGAGCCTGGGCGGCCACGGCACCGCCAACATGACCGGCAACATCGCGCCCGCGGAGATGGCCGACATCTCGCGTCCGTGGGACACGCCGGACGTGTCGGTCAGCTTCCGCGAAGGCTACCTGGGCCTGCTGCCGATGCTGCACTACTCGTATTCAGCCATCAACCCGGTCGCCATCAAGTCGCTGATGAAGGCGGTGGGCCTGCCGGTCGGCGACCTGCGCCGGCCGCTGCGCGGCCTGGAGGGCGACGCGCTGGCCAAGGGCCTGCGCATCGTGCGCGAGCTGGGGCTGGACGCCAAGTACGGCTTCAGCTCCGCCCAGCTCAAGGCGGCCTGATTCCCCTGTTCCGGCGGCAATAGCCGCCGGATGCATTTTGACGATCCACGACATGGCGGCCGCGAGCGTCGCGGCCGGTGGCGTGGTCGGCCCCTGCGCGTCCGGAATGGACGCGCCATCGCCAAGAGAGACCCATCATGTTCCGTTCGCCGTCCCGTCCCGCGCCGTTCACCCGGCTGCTCGCCACCGCCTTGACGGTCGTGGGCGTCACCTGCGGCGCCAGCGCGCTGGCCGCCGATGCCGCCGGCTATCCGCAACGCCCGATCACGCTGGTGGTGCCGCATCCGCCGGGCGGCTCGGTCGACGGCGTGGCCCGCCTGTATGCCGAGCAACTGGGCAAGGAGCTGGGCCAGTCGATCGTGGTGGAAAACCGCGCCGGCGCGTCGGGCATGATCGGCGCGGCCTACGTCGCGCGGGCCGCGCCGGACGGCTACACGCTGTACCTGAACGCGTCCATCCACGCCATCAATCCGCTGCTGTACAAGAAGACCATCAAGTTCGACTCGGTCAAGGATTTCACGCCGATCAGCGAACTGGCGCAGGGCGCGCTGATCTTCAGCGTCTATCCCAAGGTGCCGGCCGAGAACGTGGGCGACCTGGTCAAGCTGCTCAAGGCCGAACCGCAGAAGTACTCCTTCGCCACTTCCGGCTTCGGCTCGGCCGGGCACCTGGCCGCGGCCTCGTTCCTGCATGACAACGGCCTGGACCAGATTCCCATCGTGCTCTATCGCGGCGGCGGTCCGGCGCTGTCCGATCTGGTCGGCGGCCAGGTGCAGGGCCTGATCGATCCGATGCTGTCGTCGCTGCCGATGGTGCGCGCCGGCAAGCTCAAGGCGCTGGCCGTGACCGGCGCCGCGCGCAGTCCGCTGCTGCCCGATCTGGCGACCATGAAGGAGCAGGGCCAGAAGAACTTCGAGTTCTATTCCTGGTATGGCGTGTGGGGCCCGGCCAAGCTGCCCGAGCCGGTGCTGCGCAAGCTGGAGGCGGCTTCGGCCAAGGTGATGGCCAATCCCAGGATCGTCGAGCAGCTCAATGGCCTGGGGTTCGAACCGTCGGTGAAGAATTCGGCGGCCTTTGCCAAGTTCATCGACGCCGAGATGAAGCGCTACCAAGTCATCATCGACCAGGCCAACATCCGCATCACCGAATGACGCGAACCACTGATCCGGCCCCCGCGCCGCGGGGGCCGTGGCGTCAGGGCGCGGCCACGCGCGGCTTGAGCGTCGCGGCCAGCGCCACCAGCAGCAACAGGCTGGCGGCCACCACATAAGGCATCCAGGGGCGCACGCCATACAGCAGCGTGCATACCAGCGGCGCCACCACCATCGCCATGCCCTGCACCGCGACCACCGAGCCGGCGGCGATGCCTTGCTCGTCGGCGGTCACGGCATTGGCCGCCAAGGTCTGGATCGAGGGGAACACCAGGCCCATGCCGGCCGCCATGACGGCGTAGCACGCCACCAGCCCCGCGGTGCCGCCCAGCACCGGCACCAGCAGAAAGCCGATGCCCGACAGCAGCGCGCCGCCCGCCAGGCAGCGCGCCGCGTTCATCCGGCGCGCCTTGGCCAGCCCCACCTGCACCAGGATCAGCATGACGCCGACGGTGGTCATGGCCCAGCCCGCCGTCCGCGCGGCCGGGCCGGGCGCCTGGCGCAGCGCGTCCATGGCGTAGAAGCCGACGATCATCTGCGCGGTGATGACCGCGCTCATGGCCAGCAACATCGCGGCCAGCGGCAGGCGCAAGCGCCTGTCGCTCAGTTTCAGCGGCGGCGTGGCGCGCGGTTCGTGCGCGGCATCGGACGGCAGCTTCGCGGCCAGCCACAGCGTGCCCAGCAGCGGCAGCGCGGCGGCGATGTAGAGCGGCAGGGTCAGGCTGTCCTTGACCAGCAGGCCGCCGATGGCCGGCCCCAGCACCATGCCCAGGCCGTTGGCCGCGCCCAGTCTGGCCATCATGGCGCCGCGTTGGTCCGGCGCGGTGATGTCGGCGATGCGAGCCGCGCTGACGGTGGGCATGGCGGCGTAGAAGGCGCCGATCAGCGCGCGCAGCGCCATCAGGGCCAGCAGCGCCAGCCACACCGGCGGCGGCTCGCGCAGCATCAGGTCCAGGCCCACGGCCAGCAGCAGGTAGCTGACGATATAGCCGGCGGCGGCGCGCAGCAGCACGCGGCGGCGGCCGATGCGGTCGCTGCGGCCGCCCCAATAGCGCGCCATCAGCATCCACAGCACGCCGGCCACGGTGACCACCAGGCCGCCATGCCATTCGGCCAGCCGCAGGCCGCGCACCACCGGGCCGATCACGGGCATGAAGGCCATGATTGCGGTCAGGCACAAGGTGTTGAAGACGAACAGGGCGGCGGCCTCGTTCGGGCGGCGGGCGGTGTCTGGCAAAGGCGGCATGGGAGGCTTGATGCGGATGAAAATTGTTATCATCCAGGCCAGGCGGCGGCCGCGCTAGCGAATCCGCGCCGGAAATTGCGGAATTGGAACAAAATGGCCTCTCAGCCCCGTCCTGCCCCGGACCGCCGCGCGCCCCTTACCGCGCAGGACCTGCTGCGCCTGCTGCCGCCGGATTGGCTCAGGATCCGCACCCAGCACGAGCTGCCGGGCGGCATCTCGATCGGCTGCCTCGACGGCCGGCCCGAGTCCGACTGGGCCGCCAGCGGCGCGGCCGAATCCAGCGTCGGCGTGGCGATCGTGCTGGAAGGCCAGTTCGGGGTGGGCTTCGAGGGCGGCGCGGCCCTGCGCATCCAGCCGGGCAGCGTCATCCTGCACGGCACGGCCGAGCCGGTGCCCGGATGGGACGAATTCAAGGGCCGCCACAATATCCGCGCCGTCGACATCCGTTTTTTCAGCGACACCGTGCGCGCCCTGTGGCGGCGCACCTTGCGACAGGTGCCGCCCGCCGCGTTCGCGGCCGACGGCAGCGTGCCGGCGCGTGACGCGCAGTTGGCGACGCTGCCGCTGTGGCCGGGACTGGCGCGCGTGGCCGGCGAGATCCTGGCCTGGAACCAGGACCGTGGCGAGATCGCCGCCCTATATCTGCAAGGCAAGGCCCAGGAGGCCCTGGCCCTGACCCTGGCGCACCTGGCCGGCCGCGCCGTGGCCGACTTGCCGCCGCCGGCCGACCGCAAGCGGCTGGCCGAGGCCCATCGCCGCATCCAGCACGAATACGCCGATTGCCGCGGCGTTCGGCAACTGGCGCAAGCCGTGGGCCTGAGCGAAAAGCGGCTGCAGGCCGGCTTCATGTCGCTCTACGGACAATCGGTGCATGGCTGCCTGCTGCAAGCGCGGATGGAGGCGGCCGCCGGCCTGTTGCGGCGCGGCTGCTCGGTCACCGAAACCGCCTACAGCATCGGCTTTTCCAGCCTCAGCCATTTCATCAAGGCCTTCAAGGCGCACCGCGGGGCCACCCCCAAGGCCTGGCTGCGCGGCGCCGCGCAGTAGCCGCGCGCCTTGGGGGGTAGCGGCAATACCGGTATCGCGGCTGGCCTTGCTGCGGGGGGCGAGGCTGGCAACAATCCCGGTTCCACGACTTCCCGCCCGACAGCGCAAGGCTTGCCCCCATGACTTCCCCCACGACCCCGGATCGCGTCGGCGCCGCCGCGCCGGCCGAGAACATCCACTGGCGCCGCAACCTGGCCGTCTGTTTCGCCGGCTCGTTCAGCACCATCGTGGCGATGACGCTGCTGCTGCCGTTCCTGCCGCTGTACGTGGAAGAGCTGGGCGTGCAGGGCCATGCCGCCATCGTGCAGTGGTCGGGCGTGGCCTACGGCGCCACCTTCTTCGCCGCGGCATTGGTCGCGCCATTGTGGGGCCGGCTGGGCGACCGCTACGGACGCAAGCTGATGCTGGTGCGCGCCTCGTTCGGCATGGCGGTCTGCATGTCGCTGACCGGCATGGTGCAGAACGCGTGGCAACTGGTGCTGCTGCGGCTGCTGGTGGGCCTGGCCGGCGGCTACGCGTCGGGTTCGACCATCCTGGTGGCAATGCAGGCGCCCAAGGCGCGCTCGGGTTGGGCGCTGGGCGTACTGTCGGCCGGCATCATGGCGGGCAACCTCGTGGGGCCGTTGATTGGCGGCGCGCTGCCGCCGCTGATCGGCATCCGCGCCACGTTCCTGCTGGCGGGCAGCGTCATCTTCCTGGCGTTCCTGGCCACCGTCTTCCTCATCAAGGAAATGCCGCGCCCGCCCAAGGCGGCCGGGCAGGGCGGCCAGCGCCGCGGCGGCTGGGCGCAGATCCCCGACAAGCGGCCGGTGGCCGCGATGCTGGCGACCGGCATGCTGCTGATGTTCGCCACCATGTCGATCGAACCCATCATCACGGTATACGTGGGCCAGTTGGTGGAGGATCCGGCCCGCGTCACGCTGGTGTCCGGGGTGGTCATGTCGGCGGCGGCGCTGGGGGCGATCCTGTCGGCCTCGCGACTGGGCCGGCTGGCCGATCGCGTGGGCCACTGGACGGTGATCGTCGGCGCGCTGGCCGTGGCCGCGCTGCTGCTGATTCCGCAGGCTTTCGTCACCGCCGGGTGGCAACTGGTGGCGCTGCGTTTCCTGATGGGCCTGGCGCTGGGCGGGCTGCTGCCGTGCGTCACCAGCGTGATCCGTCACAACGTGCCCGACGGCGTTGGCGGCAATGTGCTGGGCATGTCGATTTCGGCCCAGTACGCGGGCCAGGTGGCGGGCCCGTTGCTGGGCGGTTTCATCGGCGGGCATTTCGGCATGCCCGCCGTCTTCCTGGGCACCGCGGTGCTGCTGGCGGCGGGCGCCGTGGCCAATGGCGTGTTGCGCGCGCGTCATCAGCGCGCGCTGGCCGAGGCGTAGCCGTCGCGCGGCTTGCGTGCGTCGATGGCATGACGGGACGCAACGCGCTCGGCCGCGTCAGAACCCGGCCGAGCGCGGATCCATGACGTGGTCGATCAAGCCCCATTGCACGGCTTCCTCGGCGCTCATGTAGCGGTCGCGGTCCAGGCTGCGCTCGACGTCGTCGTAGTCGCGCCCGCAGTGCTCGGCATACAGGCGGATGATGCGCTGCTTGGTGCGCTGCATTTCCTCGGCGTGGATCAGCATGTCCGAGGCCTGGCCCTGGAAGCCGCCCAGCGGCTGGTGCACGTGCAGACTGGCGTTGGCCAGCGCGGCGCGATGACCGGGCTCGCCGGCCATCAGCAGGAACGACCCCATCGAGCGCGCGGTGCCCATGCAAAGGGTGTGAACCGGCGACTTGATGAACTGCATGGTGTCGTACATGGCCAGCCCGCTGGTGATGACGCCGCCGGGCGAATTGATGTACAGGTGGATCGGCTTGCCGGGGTTTTCGGCTTCCAGGAACAGCAACTGCGCGCACACCAGGGCCGACACGGCGTCATTGACTTCGCCGCTCAGGAAGATGATGCGTTCGCGCAGCAGGCGCGAATAGATATCGAACGAACGTTCCCCGCGGCCGGACTGTTCCACCACCATCGGGACGAGCTGCATCGTTTCGCTCATGCGCGAACTCCTGTCTTGCATCAAAGGGAAAAAGCGGCGTCAGGCGGCGAGCTTGAGGGCCGGCCAGGCATCGTTGGCCGCCTGCGGCGCGGGCCGCGCCAGCCGCGCATCGTCGGGGGCGTGGACGATGGTCAGGCGGGTGCCGCCGTCGGCGGTGGGGCTGAGCTGGAACGTGACCACGCTTTCCAGGCAGGGCGGCAGCGTGTCGCGCATGCGGTAGCGGACTTCGACGCCGGGTGTCGCGGCCAGCGGCTCAGGATCGGCCAGCGCGCTGGCCGGCAGCCACTGCTCGCGCAAGGCGGGAATGCTGAGGGCGCGCCAGACCTTCTCGGGCGGCGCGTCCAGCTCATAGTCGAGCACGATTGCCGTGTCCTGCGGGGCGGAGGCCGTGTGGGTCATTGGTCCATGTCCTTGAGCAGCGTTTTCAGGGCGTCGACCCGCGCCGGCCACCAGGCGCGGTACTTCGACAGCCAGCCGGCGATCAGCGCCAGCCCGTCCGGGTCGACCTGGTAGTTGACGAAACGTCCCTGGCGTTCCTCGCGCACCAGCCGCGCCTGGCGCAGCACCGCGAGGTGCTGCGAGACCGCGGGCTGGCTGATGTCCAGGCCCTCGCGCAGCGCGCTGGCGTTCATGGCGCCCGCCGCGAGCTTGTCGAACAGCGCGCGGCGGGTCGGGTCGGCCAGGGCCTTGAAGATGTCGTTTTCGATCATGGCAACACATTAGCAGTTGCTTATGTGTTGTGCAAGCCCCGGGGAGCACGGCGGCCAGGATCGCCGCGGCCCGCGTCTCAGTGGAGGGTGCGGGCCGCCTTGCGGGCGCGCTTGATCTCGTACATGCGGGCATCGGCCAGGCGCACGGCTTCCTCGGCCGCCAGGCCGCGCGGATCGAGCGCCACCACGCCGACGCTGGCGCCTTCGTAGGTCAGGGTGATGTCGCCGAACGGGTAGCGGCCGACGGTGGCGGCGGCGGCCCGATCTTCCAGCGAGCGGGCGGCTTCCTCGGCGTCGCCGCGCTCGGCCTCGTGGCCCGGCGCCGCGTCGCCGCGCGCCAGCGCGGGGCCCGGGCCGACCAGCACGAATTCGTCGCCGCCCAATCGCCCGACCATGTCGGAGGCGCGCAGCGCCATCGCCAGGCGCCGCGAGACCTCCTGCAGGAAGGCGTCGCCCGACTGGTGGCCGTAGGTGTCGTTGATGCCCTTGAAGCCGTCCAGGTCCACCACGCCCACCAGCACGCTGCCGCCTTCGCGCAGCGCGCGGCCGCGCAGGCGCTCCAGTTCCTCGTACAGCGCGCGCCGGTTGGGCAGGCCGGTCAGGGGATCGGTCAGCGCGTAGGCCATCAGCTTGGTGTTGGCGGTGCGCAGCTCGGCCACCAGTTGTTCGCGTTCCAGGAAGTTGGCGATCACGCTGGAGAACAGGCGCATGATTTCCTCGGCCTGCGGCGCGATGTCCCGGCGGCGGGCGCTGGCGCCGCACAGGGTGCCCAGCAGCAGGCCGTCGTCGGTGCGGATCGGGGTGCTGACGTAGGTCTGGATGCCAAGCTGGCGCGCCGCGTCGGAGTCGGGCCAGCAGGCGCCGACGTCGCTGGTGGACATGCGGCCTTCTTCCAGCGCGCGCTTGCACAGCGTGTCCGACCAGGGCACCGACAGACCTTCCGGAATCTGCAGCGCGCCGACGTTGCGCGCGTAGCGCACGTGCTGCTGGTCCTGGTCCGGATCGATCGAGGTGAGATAGGTGGATTCCAGGCCGGTGACGGCTCCGAGCATATCCAGAAGGGGGCGCGTCAACTGTTCGACCGACTTGGCCGCCTGTAGAGACGCCGACAGTTCGGCGAGTATCGGGTCCAAAGAAAGCTCCCAGAAAAACACTGACGCATCGACGCCGGCCCCGGGTCCTCGGCCCAGGGAGCGGCCTTGTCGACATTATGCCCGCGCTGTTTCCCTAAAGTCCTATGTTGCACTGCCGTAAGCCAGGATGGCGCGGACGCTTGCGTCGTCGCGTACCTGGATACCCGTGCCCCCCGGCATGGGCAGTTGCAGTAAGAAGACAAGCATGAAAATCACCTCGTTGCGCAACAGGATCCTGTTGATCACCTGTTTCACCGTCATCGGCGCGCTGGTGCTCTCGGGCATTGCGATCTATCACATTGTGCGCGACAACATGATGGCGACCATCTCCGCGGACCTGGACGCCATCGCCGCCGGCAACGCCAGCGCCATCGAACGCTGGTCGGCCGACAAGGCCCTGGCGGTATCGGCCACCGCCGCGGTGGTGGAAAAGGGCGATCCGCGCGGCCTGACCAAGCTCATGGGCGCCACCAACGGCTTTCCCATCACCAGCATAGGCTGGTCCGACAAGAGTTACTTCTCGACCGCGCAGACGCCGCCCGACTACGACCCCACCGCGCGCCCCTGGTACAAGAGCGCGGTGGCCGCCGGCAAGCTGACCGTGACCAAGCCGTATGGCGATTCCGGCACCGGCAAGCCCTACGTGGCCTTCACCGCGCCGATCGTGCGCGCCGGCGAGACCACCGGCGCCATCAGCGGCGCGGTGGCGCTGGACGGCATCAAGGACGTCATCAAGGCAATCCGGCCCACGCCCTCCAGCACCGCGTTCGTGCTGGCCACCGACGGCCAGGTGATTTCGCACGTCGATGACAAGCTGGCGCTCAAGCCGTCCACCGACGTGGCCGCCGGCCTGACGCCGGCCGTGCTGGCGAGCATGGCGCAAGAGGGCGCGACGCCGCTGGCGCTGCGCCTGGGCGGCGTGCCCAAGCTGCTCAAGGCGCGTCCCATCGCCGGCACCGACTGGTTCCTGGTGATCGCGCTGGACGAGGCCGAGGCCACCGCCGGCCTGTCGCAGGTCTTCAATGCCACGCTGATCTCGATGGTGGTGCTGACGCTGGTCGCGGCGCTGCTCGCGAGCGTGGTGACTTCGCGCGCCTTCAAGCGCCTGTCGGCGGTGCGCGACGCCATGGACACCATCGGCTCGGGCGACGGCGACATGACGCATCGGCTGGCGGTTGTCGGGCACGACGAAGTGGCGCAGATCTCTTCCTCGTTCAACGCCTTCGTCGACAAGATCAGCCATGTCATGCTGGACGTGCGCAACGGCGTGCACTCGATGACCTCGGCCACGCGCGAGATCGAGATGGGCAACCGCGACCTGTCGCAACGCACCGAAGTGTCCGCCGGCTCGTTGCAGGAGACCTCGTCGGCGCTGACCGAGCTGACCTCCAGCGTGCGCCAGACCGAAGAGGCCGCCGAGCACGCCACGCGCCTGGCAACCGAAGCCAGCCAGGCGGCCGAGCGCGGCGGCCAGGTGGTGACCGACGCGGTCAGCACCATGGGCGCGATCGCGCAGTCGTCCGAGCGCATCACCGAGATCATCAGTGTCATCGACGGCATCGCTTTCCAGACCAACATCCTGGCGCTGAACGCGGCGGTCGAGGCGGCGCGCGCGGGCGAGCAGGGCCGCGGCTTCGCCGTGGTGGCCGGCGAGGTGCGCACGTTGGCGCAACGCAGCGCGGCCTCGGCGCAGGAGATCCGCGCGCTCATCCAGGCGTCGGTGCAGAACGTGCGCAGCGGCACCGAACGGGTCCAGGCGGCCGGCTCGACCATGCAGGAGATCGTTGAAGGCGTGTCGCGCGTTCAGCGTCTTGTCAGCGAGATCCACGGCGCCATGGCCGAGCAGAGCGTGGGCATCAGCCAGATCGACCGCAGCGTGTCGGAGATGGACCAGGCCACGCAACAGAACGCGGCGCTGGTGGAGCAGTCGGCGGCGGCTTCGGCAATGCTGAGCGACCAGGCCGGCGCGCTGGCCGGCACCGTGGCCCTGTTCAAGCTGCGCGGTGATGCGCACGGCGCCGCGCCGCGCATGGCGGCCCTGCCGGCCTGATCCGGCTCGAGCGGCGTGGCGGCGCGTGACGCGCCGTGCGTCCGGGCGCATGGCGGTCCGTCATCCCGAGGGGTGACGGGCCGCGCCGACGTCGCGCAATGCGGCGCGGGTGGCGCCTGCCATGGGGGTGGATACGGCGCTCGCCGTGGCGGACATGGATGCATTGCGCCGACCATTCTTCGTCCCGTTCGCGGACGGCTTTCCTGATCTTTTCGCTGACTCGATCCGCCTTGCCGGAGCCGGCCGCGCACGCGGCTTTCGTCTCTCGAAATAGGGGGTGAGGCCGCGGGCCGTCTTCATTTTGACATCAATTCAGGAACCAGTCAGCTTCATGTCGCTGGACCTACGGGAAAGCGATAACGCATTCACGCGTTCCGGCGCAAAAAGCGAAAGCAGATTGGAAGTGTCGCTCTCTACTATCTGCCGAACTCGTCCGCAGCACCGAAATTTTCAGCGGGAAGACAGGCGGGTAACCAGACCGGTTCGAGAAGCCGGGTGGCAATAACAAGCGAAAAAAACGCAATGCCTGGGAGGGCGCGTCTTATGTACTTTGGCAATAGAAACTTTGTCGCGGGGCTCTTCATGATCGCCTTCGCCCTGCTGTTCGGGCTGGCGGCGTTGAAGTATCAACTGGGTTCGTTCAGCCGGTCGGGGCCTGGCCTGTTCCCGCTCATGGTCAGCTCGCTGCTGGGCGTGATCGGGGTGATCTCGGTGGTGCGTTCGCGCTTCGTGCCGCCCGTGCCGCTGAGCTACAGCATCAAGAACATCGCCATCATCATGCTGAGCCTGTGCGGCTTCGCGGTGGTGTCCGGCCTGATCAACATGATCGTCGGCATCGTCTTCCTGGTGTTCTGCTCGACCTTGGCGGGCACCTCGTATTCGCTGGTGCGCAACGTCAAGATCTCGCTGGGCCTGATTGCGGTGGCGTTCGCCTTCCGCAACCTGCTCGGCCTGAACCTGCCGCTGTTCTGAGGGGAGAGACGCCATGATGGAGATGTTCAACAACCTTGCGTTCGGGTTCGAGCACGCGCTGACGCTGCAGAACCTGATGTATTGCGCCATCGGCTGCGTGGTCGGCACGCTGGTCGGCCTGCTGCCTGGCCTGGGCCCGCTCTCGACCATCAGCCTGCTGCTGCCGCTGACCTATTCCATTCCCACCGGCGGCGCGCTGATCATGCTGGCCGGCATCTACTACGGCGCGCAGTACGGCGACAGCGTCAGCGCCATCACCATGAAGATCCCGCATGCGAGCAGTATCGTCGCCTGCATCGACGGGTATCAGATGAACCTGAAGGGCAAGACCGGCCTGGCCTTGTTCACCGCGGGCGTGTCGAGCTTCATCGGCGGCACCGTGGCGATCGTGGTGCTGTCGACGATGGCGCCGGCGCTGGGCGAAGTCGGTCTGCTGTTTGGCCCGGCCGACTATTGCGCGCTGATGCTGCTGGGCTTTTTCTGCGTCAGCTTCGTCAGCAGCGGCAGCCTGCTCAATGGCCTGGCGATGGCCATGATCGGCATCCTGCTGGGCGTGATCGGCACCGACGTCAACAGCGGCGTGGCGCGCTACACCATGGACCTGGCCTTCCTGCAGGACGGCGTGGGCCTGATCAGCATCGCGCTGGGCTGCTTCGGCATCGCCGAGATCGTCAAGAACCTGGACAACCGCAACACGCTGACGCCGTTCAACGGCAAGATCAAGCTGATCCCGACGTGGCCCGAGTTCAAGCGCATCCTGCCCAGCGCGCTGCGCGGCAGCGTGGTCGGTTCGGTGCTGGGCATCCTGCCCGGCGGCGGCCCGACCATCGCGCAGTTCGCCGCCTACGCGGCCGACAAGCGCTTCAGCAAGTACCGCCACGAGATCGGCAGCGGCGCCATCGAGGGCGTCGCGGGCCAGGCGGCGGCCGACGAAGCGGCCGCGCGCACCAGCTTCATCCCGCTGATGGCCATCGGCATCCCCGAGAACGCCGTCATGGCGCTGATGCTGGCCGCGTTCATCGTCAAGGGCATCCAGCCCGGCCCCAACATGATCGGCACCCACCCCGACCTGTTCTGGGGCCTGGTGGCCAGCATGTGGGTGGGCAACTGCTTCCTGCTGATCCTGAACGTGCCGCTGGTGCGCTACTGGCTGTCGGTGTTCAAGATTCCGTACACGGTGCTGTTCCCGGCGATCCTGTTCTTCTGCTGCATCGGCACGTTCAGCATCAACAACAACCTGGACGACATCTACATCACGGCGATCTTCGGCCTGATCGGCTACCTGTTCCTGCGCCTGGGCATGGAAGCCGCGCCGCTGATGCTGGGCTTCATCCTCGGCCCGATGCTGGAAGAGAACTTCCGCCGCGCCATGCTGCTCAGCCGCGGCGAGTTCAGCATCTTCCTGACGCGGCCGATCAGCGGCACGCTGCTGGCGCTGATCGGCGCGGCCGTGGTGTGGCAACTGGTGTCGTTCCTGCGCAAGGCGCGCAAGGCGCCCGCGCTGGAGCAGGCGCCGGCCGAGCCCTGAGGTGGCGGGGTTGCGGGCCTGCGCGGCGTTGCTTCTCGCGCGAGCAGGCCCTAGCCCCTGCCGGTGACGCGGGCGGCGGCCTCGGCCGATTGCTGGACGGCATGGTCGCCGCGAGCGCGCAGATCCGCTTCATAGTCTTGCAAGGCCTGCCCCAGCGGCAGGCCTTTGCACACCTGCGCCAGCCGCGTCGCCAGCGATTGCGCATCGGCCAGGGCGGTGTTGGCGCCCAGGCCGCCCGCCGGGCTCATCGCATGCACCGCGTCGCCCAGGAACGTCAGCCCGGCTTGCGTCCATCGCGGCAGGGGCGGCGCCTGGTAGACGGTCTTGAGCGCGATGCCGCGCGGATCGCCGGCGGCCACCATGGCGGCCAGCGCGGGATGCACCGGCGCCAGCAGGCGCTGCGCGGCTTGCTGCCAGCGCGCGCCCGTCGCGGTGTCGTCCCGCTGGCTCGCGCTGATCGCGGCGTCGTCCGCGCCTAGCACCGCGCGGCGCTCGCCGATGATGGCCCAGTACTGGTAGCCGGGCACCGCCGTCAGCGTGCAACCTGGCGCGAGGCGTTGCGCCAGGGACGGCAGCGCCGCCAGTTTCATGGCGTCCAGCACCAGCGCGTAGCCGGCGCCGAACACCACGCCGGCGCCGTCGCGCAGGGCCGGCGGCAGGCCATCGGGCGTGAGGCAGCCGGCCGGCGCCATGCCGAAGATCGTCACCGTGCCGCTGTCCTCGGGCGCCGCTTGCGGCAGGTGCTGGCGCCGCAGCGCCGAGTGCACGCCGTCGGCGGCCACCACCAGCGTGCCGGGCCGCGCGCGGATGCCTTCCAGGCGCGGGCCGCTGTCATCCATGCCCGCGCAGCCGTGGCCGAAATGCACGCGCCCGTCCAGGCCGGCCAGCAGGATTTCGCGCAGCGTCTGCCGGTGCGCCGAGCGGTCGGGCGGGGTGTCGGCGTCGTCCAGGCGCCACGTGGCCGAGGCGCGTTGCGGCAGCGGCCGCAGTTGCGCGTCGAGCATGGCGCCGGGGTGGTCGTGGGTCGAGCAGCTTTGCTGGAACAGGGCGTACAGGTCCGGCGGCAGGCAGTGCGCCAGCGCCGCCTGGCCCGTGGCGTCGATGCGCAGGCGGTAGCCCTGCACCCGGCTGTCGGTGCGCGCGTCGCGCTCGTAGACGTCGAAATCGATGCCGGCGCGCGCCAGCCCCTGCGCCAGGCACAGGCCGCCCAGGCCGGCGCCGATGATGGAAACGTGGAGATTCTGCATAATGTCCTCGAAGCAAGCCGGCGTTGCCGGCACCCCCACAGCTTGCGCGCAAGCGCGCCCGCGCCGGTAATGCCGGCGCGCCAACAAATGATGCGAACCCGCCAGACCGCTGCCCCCGCGCCCGACTACAGCGAATTGCTCGACGGCCCGGCCGTGTGCGTGTTCCATGGCGCCGACGCGCCCGGCAGCGAATTCCGCCTGGGCTCGCGCGAATACGATTGGCATGCCCATGCCCGCGGGCAGTTGTTCGGGGTGGACAGCGGCGCGATGCGGGTGCGCACCGAGGCCGGCTCGTGGCTGCTGCCGCCGCAGCGCGCGGGCTGGATCCCGCCGGGGCTGCGGCATCGGGTCAGCGTGGCCGGGGCGGCCAGCGGCTGGGTGGCACTGGTGCATCCGCAGGCCGCCGCGGCGTTGCCGGTGGCGCCCTGCGTGCTGGGGGTGGACGGGGTGTTGCGCGCCATGGTGCTGCGCGCGGCCGATTGGCCGGACAAGCTGGCGCTGGACCCGGCGCGCGCGCGCTTCGCGGCCGTGCTGCTCGACGAGATCGGGGCGGCGCCGCGCGAGCGTTTGCACCTGCCGTGGCCGCGCGACCGCCGCCTGGCCCGACTGGCGCAAGTCCTGGCGGAAAACCCGGCCGACAATCGGCCGCTGGAAATTCTGGCCGCGCAGGCCGGGCTGGCGCCGCGCACCGCGCAGCGCCTTTTCCGCAAGGAAACGGGATTGGGCTTCGCGCAGTGGCGCCAGCAACTGCGCCTGATCCATGCGCTGGAGCGCCTGAGCGCCGGCCAGCCGGTGGCGCAGGTGGCCGACGCGCTGGGCTATGCCACGCCCGGCAATTTCATCGCCATGTTCAAGCGCGCCTTCGGCATGACGCCAGGGCGGTACCTGCGGACGCCCCAGGGCGACTTGCCTGACGCGGATTGAACCGCGTGCGCGCTACGCCGCCGACGCGTCCGGGTCGAATCGGTAGGCCAGCACTTCATCACCGGCCGCGTCGATCTCGCCCGTGGGGGTCCAGCCCAGGTGCCGGTAGAAGCCGTGGGACCGCACGCGGGGGTCGGCCGCGCAACTCAGGAACAGGCGCTCATGGCCGAGCCCGCGCAGCGTCCGCATGACCTTGCCCAGCAGCTCGCTGCCGATGCCGCGGCCCTCGTAGGCCGGCAGCAGCGCCAGCACCACGATCTCGCCGCTGTCGCGATCGCCGAAGCAGTAGCCGGCCAGCTCGCCGTCCGCCAGCACCACCACGCCGGGCAGCGAGCCATCGCGGATGCCGCCGCTCCAGCCTTCACAGGTGATGCCGAGCGCGCGCAGGTCTTCGGCGGAGAAGGCGTTCTCGCGGGTGCGGCCGCGCAGGTCGATGCAGGCGGCGGCGTCGTCGGGATGGGCTGGGCCGTAGTGCAGGTTCATGTCGGGTGCAGTCTCACGGAAGCAGGCGCGGCCGGCGCGCCGTGCAAGGCTGGCGCGGCCGGCGCGCCGTGCAAGGCTGGCGCGGCCGGCGCGCCGCGCAAGGCTGGCGCGGCGTTCAACCGCCGAGCGCCGCCAGGTTCAGCGTGTGGCTGCGGCCGATCCACACCGCGCAGTCGCGGTGGTCGCGCAGCGACTCGCCGGTGTTCGGATGCAGGAACACGTCCAGCGCGCCATGGTTGAGCGTCAGCCAGGTGAGCACGCGCGGCAACGCGGCTGGCGCGAAGGCGAGCTGGTAGCTCCATTGCGGGTGCGGGCCGACCGGGCGCTCGTGGAAGCGGCCCATCTGGATGCTGTCGCCGAAGGCGTCCAGCGCCTGTTCGCGCAGCGCCCAGGCCGCGTCGCGGCTGTCGGCGTTGAAGTAGACGTGGGCGTGCCAGCTATCGACGATGGCGGGGTCCAGGATCATGAGGGTCAACCTCCGGCGCGCTTGGCGCAATGGCCGAGTTTGTCGAGCGCGGCCAGGATGCGGTCGCAGTGATCGCCCTGCACCTCGATGACGCCGTCCTTGACGGTGCCGCCGGAGCCGCAGGCGGTACGCAACTGCTTGCCCAGCGCGGCCAGGGCGCCGTCGTCCAGCGGCAGGCCCTTGACCACGGTCACGGCCTTGCCGCCGCGGCCCTTGGTTTCGCGCGAGACGCGCACGCCGCCGGGCGCCGGCACGGGCCGGGCCGCTGCCTTGCACTGGCAATCGGCGAGCGGGCGGCGGCATTGGGGACACATCCGGCCGCCGTCGGTGGAGTAGACGAGTCCGCCTGGGGAGCTGCTTTTCATGGGTAATGCGTGAGGTTGCGGTTCAGGCAGCCATTATGCCGGAGCCGCCGCCGCGAGCCCGGCGTGGGTGGCGCTCACTCGTCGAAGCCGCGATGCCCCAGCGATTCGACCAGGTAGTCGATGAAGGACTTGATGCGCGAGGAGATCGCGGTGTTGCGGTAATAGACCGCATTGACCGGCTGGCGCACGTCCAGCGTCTGGCGCGGGAAAAGCTGGCGCAGCGCGCCGGACTGGCGGTCGGCGCGCGTCATGAAGTCGGAAAGGCAGACGATGCCGGCGTCGTTCAGCGCCAGTTGCCGCAGCGTTTCGCCGCTGAACGAGCGGATCGACGGCTGGATGTGCAGCGGTTGGCCGTCGGCGTCCTCCAGCGGCCATTCGTTCAGCGATTCCAGTTGCGAGAAGCCGAGCAGGGTGTGCTCGCGCAGATCGGCTACCCGCTTGGGCGTGCCGTGCGCCGCCAGGTAGCCGGGGCTGGCCAGCACCCGCACGCGGCTGCGGCCGATCGGCACCGCGTGCAGCGACGAATCCTTCAGGCTGCCGATGCGCAGCGCCAGGTCGGTGCGGCGTTCCAGCAGGTCGATGTTGCCCTCGTTGCTGTTCAGTTCCAGCTCGACCTTGGGATAGCGCTTGCGATAGCCCGGCACCAGCGGAACGATGACGTGCAGCATGAAGGGCGAGGCGGCGTCGACCCGCAGCCGCCCGGCCGGCTGGTTGCGGCGCGCGCGCATCTGTTCCTCGGTCTCTTCGACCGCGGCGATGATCTTGCGGGCCTGCTCCAGGTAGGCGCTGCCTTCCTCGGTCAGTTCCAGCCGCCGGGTGGTGCGGCGCATCAGCGTGGTCTGCAGCTTTTCCTCCAGCCGCGTCATGGTGCGGCTGGTGGCGGAAATGGTCTGCTGCAGCGCATCGGCGGCGGCGGTGATCGAACCGCAGTCCACGATGGCGATAAAGACCTGCATTTCGTCGAGGGTCGTTTTCATATTTGACGTTATATCAAAAGTCTTTCGCCGATACAGGGCTTATTCCGCAAGGATCGCGCGGGCACACTGGGTGCATTCCAACACCTACCCCGGAGTTTTACATGAGCATTCCGTCTTTTGGCGTCGGCACCTTCCGCCTGCAGGGCCAGGTCGTCATCGATTCCGTGCGCAACGCGCTGGACGTCGGCTACCGCGCCGTCGACACCGCCCAGATCTATGAAAACGAAGCCGAAGTGGGCCAGGCCATCGAGGCCAGCGGCATCGCCCGCGCCGACCTGTTCCTGACCACCAAGATCTGGGTGCCGAACTATGGCCGCGCCAAGCTGGTGCCCAGCCTGAAGGACAGCCTGGCCAAGCTGCGCACCGACTACGTCGACCTGACGCTGATCCACTGGCCCGCGCCGGGCAACGGCGTCGCCATCGCCGAGATGATGGCCGGCCTGATGGACGCTCGCGAACAGGGCCTGACGCGCCAGATCGGCATCTCCAACTTCCCCATCGCCGAGACGCGCGAAGCCATCGCCGCCGTCGGCAAGGACGCCATCGCCACCAATCAGATCGAGCTCAGCCCGTATCTGCAGAACCGCAAGCTGGTGGACTTCCTGAATCAGCAGGGCATCCACGTCACGTCGTACATGACGCTGGCCTACGGCAAGGTGCTCAAGGACCCGGTGATCGGCCAGATCGCGCAGCGCCACAACGCCACGCCGGCGCAGGTGGCGCTGGCCTGGGCGCTGCAGCGCGGCTTCGCCGTGATCCCGTCGTCCACCAGGCGCGAGAACCTGGCGAGCAACCTGCTGGCTCGCGACCTGCGCCTGACCGACGCCGACATGGCGCAGATCGCCGCGCTGGAACGCAACGGCCGCGAAGTGAGCCCCGACGGCTTGGCCGCGGCCTGGGACTGAGGCGCGCCATGGACAACGCGCTTTCGAGCCTGACCGCGGGCGGCTTCAGCATCGGCCTGGAAGCGCCCCTGGACAACGACTGGACCGCCGCCGGCGAGCAGGCGCGGCGCCAGGCCGGTCGCCTGCCCGGCGAGCCCGACCTGCAACGCCACGCCGACCTGGCCGTGCTGGCCGACCGGCTCGGCTTTCGCGCCCTGTGGGTGCGCGACGTGCCGCTGTACGACCCGGCCTTCGGCGACGCCGGCCAGGTGTTCGAGATCTTCACCTACCTGGGTTACCTGGCGGGCGTCACGCGCGACATCCTGCTGGGCACCGCCGCGGTGGTGCTGCCGCTGCGCGAGCCGCTGCTGACGCTCAAGTCCGCCGCCAGCGTGCAGCGGCTGAGCGGCAACCGCCTGCTGCTGGGCGTGGCCAGCGGCGATCGGCCGGTGGAGTATCCGCTGTTCGGCCGCGATTTTCCCAATCGCGGCGCCGCTTTCCGCGAACAGGTGGCGCTGCTGCGCCAAGGCGCCCTCGGCAGCCTGCCCGATGGCCTGGAGGTGCTGCCGCGGGCGCCGGCGCCGCCGCTGCTGGTGGCGGGCCTGGCGCAGCAGACGCCGGCCTGGATCGGTGCGCACATGGATGCCTGCCTGGCCTATCCCGGCGCGCCCGACGACCATGCGCGGCGCAGCGCCGCCTGGCGCCAGGTGGCCGGCGGCAAACCCTATGCCAGTTTCATCCACCTGGACCTGGCCGAGGACCCGGACGCGCCGCTGCGGCGCTTTCGCTTCGGCGCGCAGGCGGGCCGCCACGCGCTGGCGCGGGAACTTCATGCGCTGCGCTCCGCGGGCGTGCAGCACATCGGCCTGCACCTGCGGCGCAACCAGCGGCCCCTGGCCGACACGCTGCACGAGATCGCCGAGCACGTGCTGCCGCAGTTCCATGGCGGCGGCGTGCCGGCCCCGCAAGCGGGAACCACGGCCGCCTGAGCCTTTCGCGGCCTATCAACACAAGGAGCAAGCACCATGAAGCTATTCATCACCGGCGCCAGCGGATTCATCGGCGGCGCGGTCGCTACCTCGATGGTCAAGGCCGGCCATGAGGTCCGCGGCCTGATCCGCAACCCCGAGCGCGCCGCCGAGCTGCGCGGTTTCGGCATCGAACCGGTGCTGGGCACATTGGACGACGCGGCGCTGCTGGCGGCCGAGGCGCGCGCCGCCGACGCCGTCATCAACGCGGCTGACAGCGACCATCGTGGCGCCGTCGAGGCCTTGCTGGGCGCGCTGGCCGGCAGCGGCAAGGTGTTCATCCACACCAGTGGCAGCAGCCTGGTCGCCGACGACGCGCTGGGCGAGCCGTCCGACGCGGTGTTCGACGAGACCACGCCGGTGGCGCCGGTGCCGGGTAAGGTGGCGCGCATCGCCATCAACGACCTGATCCACGCCAGCGCGCCCGGCGTGCGCAGCGTGGTGCTGTGCCACAGCCTGATCTACGGTTCGACCGAGGGGCCGCGCGCCGAAAGCGTGCAGATTCCGCCGCTGGTGGCGCAGGCCCGCGAAAGCGGCGTCGCGCGCCACGTCGGCCGCGGCCTGAACCGCTGGTCCAACGTGCACGTCGCCGACGTGGCGGCGCTGTACCGGCTGGCTCTGGACAAGGCGCCGGCCGGCAGTTTCTATTTCGTCGAGAACGGCGAGGCGGCCTTCGTCGACCTGGTTGGCGCCATCGGCCAGACGCTGGGATTGGGGCCGGCCCAGGCCTGGGATCCGGCGCAGGCGGTGGCCTACTGGGGCAAGGACCTGGGCGCCTACGCGCTCGGTTCCAACAGCCGGGTGCGGGCGGGCAAGGCGCGCCGCGAGCTGGGCTGGGCGCCGGTTCATGGCGACGTGATCGCCTGGGTGCGCCAGGCCATCGCCTGACGCGGGCGGCGGCGGGGGCGGCGTCCACAGGGTGGGCCAACGGCGCCGCTTCGTCAGCAAAACGCCAACCGAGTTGCGGTAAGGTAATCGTTCCCTTCAGAGATTCCGCACGGAGCAGAACTTGAAATACCGCAAACTCGGCCGTACCGACCTGGACGTCAGCCTCATCGGCCTGGGCACCATGACCTGGGGCGAGCAGAACACCGAAGCCGAGGCCCACCAGCAACTGGACTACGCGCTCGAGCGCGGCGTCAACCTGGTCGACGTGGCCGAAATGTACCCGGTGCCGCCCAAGCCCGAAACCCAGGGCCTGACCGAAACCTACATCGGCACCTGGCTGGCGCGCAGCAAGCGCCGCCAGGACATCGTGCTGGCCAGCAAGGTGGCCGGCCCGGTGCGCGATCCCAAGCGTCCCGGCCACATTCGCGACGGCAAGACCTTCCTGGACCGCAAGAACCTGACCGAGGCGCTGGACGCCAGCCTCAAGCGCCTGCAGACGGACTACCTGGACCTGTACCAGTTGCACTGGCCCGACCGCACCACCGCCACCTTCGGCCAGTTGTCGTATCCGTGGGTCAAGGACGACCACACCGTGCCGATCGAGGAGACCCTGTCGGTGCTGCAGGACTTCGTTCGCGCCGGCAAGGTGCGCCACGTGGGCGTCTCCAACGAAACGCCGTGGGGCGTGTCGCAGTTCCTGAAGGCCTCCGACAATCTCGGCCTGCCGCGCATCGCCTCGATCCAGAACGCCTACAGCCTGCTCAACCGCGTCTACGAGATCGGCCTGTCCGAATTCAGCCACCACGAAGGCGTGGGCCTGCTGGCCTATTCGCCGCTGGCCATGGGCATGCTTTGCGGCAAGTACCTGGACGGCGCCCGTCCCGCCAATGCGCGCCTGACGCTGTACACGCGCTTCACGCGCTACAGCAATCCGCAGGCCGAGGCCGCCACCCGCGCGTACGTCGAACTGGCGCGCCAGCACGGCATCTCGCCGACGCACCTGGCGCTGGCCTGGGTCAACCAGCGCCCGTTCGTCACCAGCAACCTGATCGGCGCGACCAACCTGCAGCAATTGAAGGAGAACATCGACAGCGTCGACGTCGAACTGTCGTCCGAGCTGCTGCAGGCCATCGACCAGATCCACGTGCGCCATCCCAACCCGGCGCCCTGATCCCCGCCCGCCGCGCCTGCGCGCAGGCGCGGCCCGGGCCGCCCAACCCGACGGCCCGGCCCCTGTTTCTCAATACACGTCGCGCAGGTAGCGCTTGTCGGCCGTCATCCGCGCCACATAGGCTGCCGCCGCGTCGGCGTCCAGGCCGCCATGTTCCGCCACCACCTGCCGGAGCATGGCGTCCACGTCCTTGGCCATGCGTTCGGCATCGCCGCAGACATAGAAATGCGCGCCCTCCTGCAGCCACGCCCAGAGCTGCGCGCCGTGCTCGCGCATGCGGTCCTGCACGTAGACCTTGGCCGCCTGGTCGCGCGAGAACGCCAGGTCCAGCCGTGTCAGCAGGCCGTCATCGCGCAGCGCCTGCAATTCGTCGCGATAGTAGAAATCGCTGGCCGCGTGCCGCTCGCCGAAAAACAACCAGTTGCGGCCGCCATCGCCGCGCGCCCGCCGTTCCTGCAGGAAGGCGCGGAACGGCGCCACGCCGGTGCCGGGGCCGACCATGATCATCGGCGTGTCGCCCTGCCGTGGCGGCCGGAAGTGGCTGGCCTCCTGCACGAAGACCGGCACGTCGGCGGCGCCCGCGCGGTCGGCCAGGAAGGTCGACGAGACGCCCTTGCGCTGGCGCCGGCCGTTGTCATAGCGCACGGCGGACACCGTCAGGTGGACCTCGCCGGGGTGCGCCTTGGGGCTGGACGCGATGGAGTACAGCCGCGGTTGCAGGCGCTTGAGCGCGCCCAGCCACGCCTGCGCCGGCAGCCTGACTGGGTACGCGTGCAGCACGTCGGCCAGTTGCTTGCCCCATAGCCATTGGCGCAGGTCGGCCCGGCGCTCCTCGGCCAGCAATTGCCGCAGCCCCGGGTCGCGGCTGTGTTCCGCGATCAGCGCCAGCGTGGCGGGCGCGGGGCGCGCGATTTCGTAATGCGCGGACAGCGCTTGGGCCAGCGGCATGTCGCCGACGCCCGGCACGCTGGCCACGGCGTCGCCCGACAGGCCCGTCTGCGCCAGGAGCTCCTCCACCAGCTCGGGACAGTTCACCGGCCACACGCCCAGCGCGTCGCCGGCCTGGTAGGCCAGCCCCGAGCCCGAGGTGTCCAGCGCCAGCGCGCGGGTGTCCTTGTCGCCGTGGGCGTTCAGGCGCTGGTTGCCCACCAGGCGCGCGCGCGCCGGGCTCTTGCGGGAGGGCGGCGCGCGACGCATGCCGGGCGGCGAGTCGGCGGGCGTCGGCGGCGCAATGGTCGGCACGATGGCGGGCGCGAGTCGCGCCGCCTGGGCCGGCGAGGCCCCGGCCATGAGGGCCGCGGCGATGTCATCCGGCATCAGGCCGCCCGCTGGATGGCCGTGTCGTTCGGCCTCGGCGGCGTGGATGGCGGCGATGGCGCTTTCCAGCCAGGCCTGGGCCGGCGCCTCGAAGTCCGTGTCGCAATCGACCCGCGCCAGCAAGGGCCGCGCGCCCAATTGCGCCAGCCGCCGGTCGAGCCGGCGACCGTGGCCGCAAAAGGCCTCGTAGTTGCTGTCGCCCAGGGCCAGCACCGCGTGGTGCAGCGACGCCAGTTGCGGCGCGTCGGCGGCGGACAGCGCGCGCCACAGGTCCTGGCCGTTGTCCGGCGCCTCGCCGTCGCCGAAGGTGCTGGTGATCAGCAACAGGTACGGGGCGCGCGCCAGGGCGTCGACCGCGCAGTCCGCCATGCAGGCGGTGCGCAGCGCGAAACCGGCGGCGGCCAGCGCGGCGGCGCTGCGTTCCACCAGCGATTCGGCATTGCCGGTCTGCGAGGCCCACAGCAGCGTCACGCGCGGACGCGGGCCGATGACGCGGATGGCGGCTTCGCCGGCGCCGCTTGCCAGCCCCAGCGGCGCAGCCATGGCCTCGGCCAGCGCGGCGCGGCCTGCCGACACGGCGGGTGGTTCGGCGGCCGTCGTCCTGTCGGCAGGCGCTGACACGCGGCACAGCGCCACCGCGCAGAACTTCAGTTCAGGCTGCTGCGACAATGGATCGATGGCGTCGCTGGTGACCGCGTTGATGCACAGCGCCTCGCCATACACGTCGTTCCAGTGCATGGGGGCGAAACAGTTGCCGGGCCGGACACGGTCGGTGACGACGGCGGGCAGCACCGCGCGCCCGCGCCGCGAACGGATCTCGACGCTGTCGCCGGCGGCGATGCCGAGCGCAGTCGCGTCATCGGGATGGATCTCCACGAACGGCGCGGGATTGAGCTTGTTCAGCATCGGCACCTTGCCGGTCTTGGTCAGCGTATGCCATTGGTGCTGCAGGCGTCCGGTGTTGAGCACCATGGGATAGTCGGCGTCGGGCAGCTCGGCCGGATCGACATGCGGCCGCGCGTGGAATTGCGCGCGGCCATTGGCGGTGGCGAACGCCAGGCGCGGCCGCGCGCCATTCTCCTCTTCGCGCCACGGCTGGCTGACGCCGTCGTTGAGATAGCGGATCGGATTGCGGTCCGGACCGTCGGCGCGCGCACAGGGCCATTGCAGCGGCGTCTCGCGCAATCGCGCATGGCTGGCGCCGCGCAGGTCGTAGCCGGTGGCGGGGTTGGAAAAGCCGGCGATCTCGTCGAACACCTCGGCCGCGCTGGCGTACTGGAACGCGTGGCCGTAGCCCATCTCGCCGGCCACGGCGGCGATGATGCGCCAGTCGGGCAGCGCGTCGCCGGGCGGCGGCACGGCGCGCGGCATCAGCGTCAGGGTGCGCTCGGAATTGATCATCACGCCGTCGGCCTCGGCCCACAGCGCGCCGGGCAGGAGGATGTCGGCATGGCGATTGGTCTCGGTGTCCAGGTAGGCGTCCTGCGCGATCACCAGTTCCGCGGCGCGCAGCCCGGCCAGCACGTTGGCGCGGTTGGCGACGCTGGCCACCGGATTGGTGCAGATGATCCAGCAGGCCTTGATCTCGCCCGCCGCCATGCGCTGGAACAGGTCGATGGTGCCTTGCCCCAGCCGCGCATGCAGCGTGCCGGCCGGCACGCCCCAGCGCGTCTCGACAAAGGCGCGGTCGGCGGCCGACAGCACACTGCGCTGGCCCGGCAGGCCGGGGCCCATGTAGCCCATTTCGCGCCCGCCCATGGCATTGGGCTGGCCGGTCAGCGAGAACGGCCCGCTGCCCGGCCGGCAGATGCGGCCGGTGGCCAGGTGCAGATTGCACAGCGCGTTGGTGTTCCAGGTGCCATGGGTGCTCTGGTTCAACCCCATGGTCCAGCAGCTCATCCATTCCGGCGCCGCGCCGATCCAGTCGGCGGCCTGGCGCAGTTGCGCGGCGGCGATGCCGGTCAGCGCCTCGACGCGCTCGGGCGCGTAGTCGCGCAGGAAGTCCGGCATCGCCTCCCAGCCGTCGGTGTGCGCGGCGATGAAGGCGGCGTCGGTCTTGCCGGCCTCATGCAGCAGATGCAGCAGGCCGTTGAGCAGCGCCAGGTCGGTGCCCGGCTTGATCTTCAGGTGCAGGTGCGCCTTCTCGGCGGTGGTGGTGCGGCGCGGATCGACCACGATCAAACGGGCGCCGGCCCTGACCCTTTCCATCATGCGCAGGTACAGGATCGGATGGCAGTCGGCCATGTTGGCGCCGATCACCAGGAACAGGTCGGCGCGGTCGATGTCCTGGTACGAGCCGGGCGGGCCGTCGGCGCCCAGCGACAACTTGTAGCCGCTGCCGGCGCTGGCCATGCACAGCCGCGAATTCGACTCGATGTTGTTGGTGCCGATGAAGCCTTTGGCCAGCTTGTTGGCCAGGTACTGGGCCTCGATCGACATCTGTCCGGACACGTATAGCGACACCGCGTCCGGCCCGTGCGCATCGATGACGGCACGCAGCCGGCGGGCGGTCTCGCGCAGGGCCTGCGCCATCGGCCTTGGCGCCAGGTCCTGGCCGCGCCGGTCGCGCGCGTAGGCGTGCTCCAGCCGGCCGGACTGGCGCAGGGCGAGGTGGGCCGAGGAACCCTTGGTGCAGAGGCGGCCGAAGTTGCTGGGATGCTCGCGGTTGCCGGTGATCTTCACCACCTGCTCGCGCTCCACATGCAGGGTCATGCCGCAGCCCACGCCACAGTAGGGGCAGACGGTGTCGACGGTGCGCGCGTTGCCGTTCATGCTCGGCTCCAAAAAAAGAAGGCGCCCTGCCTGCGCGGCCAGTGGCCGGGCGGGCAGGGCGCCATTGCCCTGGTTCCCGGCGTGGCCGGGTCGATGTCCTGGCGACGCAAGTTCCATGCCAGTCGGCCGCCGCCGTCGGACCTCGCCCCGCGCCGACAGGCGGCGCGCGCGGTGGTGCGCGGCCGCACCGCATTGGTGCGCCTTCGAACCGTTTGGGTGCGCGGTGGACGCGCCGGCGCGCCGCCGCGCGGGCGCCAGCGCGATGGCACGCTTATTGCTTTGTTTGCCATACCGGGCCCGTGTCCGGCCAGACAACGCGAGCATTGCAGGCAACGGCGCCCGGACCCACCAGTCCCGGGCGCCGTTTGTCTTTTGAAACCCGAACGGCCCAGCCTGGATAGCCTCCTATGAGCACAGCGACCTCCACGATCCCCATGCAGACCCTGATCGTCATCGGCAACGGCATGGTCGGCCATCACTGCGTCGAGCAACTGATCGAGCGTGGCGCGCTGGCGCGCTACCGCATCCTGGTGTTCGGCGAAGAGACCCGGCGCGCCTACGATCGCGTGCACCTGTCCGAATACATCGGCGGGCGCGATGCCGAATCGATGGCCATGAGCGACGCCGCGTTCTATGAACGGCCGGGCCTGTCGCTGCGGCTGGGCACGCCGGTGCTGCGCATCGACCGCCACGCGCGGCAGGTGGTGACGGCCGAGGGCAGCCATGGCTATGACAAGCTGGTGCTGGCCACCGGCTCCTATCCCTTCGTGCCGCCGATCGCCGGCGCCGAAGGAGCCTCGCGCCTGGTGTACCGCACGCTCGATGACCTGGACCAGATCCGCGCGGCGGCCGATGGCGCCCGGCGCGGGGTGGTGGTGGGCGGCGGCCTGCTGGGCCTGGAGGCCGCCAACGCGCTCAAGTCGCTCGGGCTGGAGGCGCACGTGGTCGAGTTCGCGCCGCGCCTGATGCCGGTGCAACTGGACGAGGCCGGCGGCGCCGCGCTCAAGGCGCGCATCGAGGCGCTGGGCGTGGGCGTGCACCTGTCGCGCGCCACGCAGGAAATCAAGGAAGGCGCGCAATACCGCTACCGCATGCGGTTCGCCGAAGGCGCGCCGCTGGAAACCGACCTGATCGTGTTCTCGGCCGGCATCCGGCCGCGCGACGGCCTGGCGCGCCAGGCGGGACTGACCGTGGCCGAACGCGGCGGCATTGCCGTCGACGGCCATTGCCGCAGCAGCGATGCGTCGATCTACGCCATCGGCGAATGCGCCGCGTTCGACGGCGCCATCTTCGGCCTGGTGGCGCCCGGCTACCAGATGGCGCGCGTGGCCGCCGCCGACCTCTGTGACGACGACAGCGCGCCGTTCGCCGGCGCCGACATGTCGACCAAGCTCAAGCTGCTGGGCGTGGACGTCGGCTCGATCGGCGATGCCCACGGCGCCACGCCCGGCGCGCGCAGCTATCGCTACATCGACGAGGCCGGCGCCTCGTACCGCCGCCTGGTGGTGTCGGCCGACGGCAAGCGCGTATTGGGCGCGGTGCTGGTGGGCGACAACAGCTACTACGACACCCTGCTGCAATACGCGCAGAACGGCATCGC
Organism: Achromobacter sp. EB05; assembly: GCF_044232075.1. NCBI lineage: Bacteria > Pseudomonadati > Pseudomonadota > Betaproteobacteria > Burkholderiales > Alcaligenaceae > Achromobacter > Achromobacter sp. EB05. The sequence continues at coordinate 5,191,681 of NZ_CP155917.1, read as the reverse complement.
GCCGCCGGCCGATCCGGCCAGCCTGATCCTGCCCGCCGGGCAGGCCGCGCCCATGCTGGGCGCGGCCGCGCTGCCGGCCAGCGCCACCATCTGTTCGTGCCACAACGTCAGCAAGGCCGCCATCTGTGACGCGCTGGACGGCGGCTGCGCCGACGTCGCCGGCGTCAAGGCCTGCACCAAGGCCGCCACCGGCTGCGGCGGCTGCGCGCCCCTGCTCAAGCAGGTGGTGGAACACGAACTGGCGAGCCGCGGCGTCGCGGTGGACAAGAGCCTGTGCGAGCACTTCGCCTACACGCGCCAGGAACTCTACGCCATCGTGCGGGTGCAGGGCATCGAATCGTTCGAGGAACTGCTGGCGCGCCATGGCCGCGGCCACGTCGGCTGCGACCTGTGCAAGCCCACCGTGGCGTCGATCCTGGCCTCGTGCTGGAATCGCCCGATCCAGGATCCTCACCTGGTGCCGCTGCAGGACACCAACGACACCTTCATGGCCAACATGCAGAAGAACGGCACCTATTCGGTGGTGCCGCGCATCCCGGGCGGCGAGGTCACGCCCGACGGCCTGATCGCGATCGGCGCGGTGGCCAAGAAATACAAGCTCTACACCAAGATCACCGGCGGCCAGCGCATCGACTTGTTCGGCGCACAATTGCACGAGCTGCCCGACATCTGGGCCGAACTGATCGCCGCCGGCTTCGAGACCGGCCACGCCTACGGCAAGTCCACCCGCACCGTGAAGTCCTGCGTCGGCAGCACCTGGTGCCGCTACGGCGTGCAGGACAGCGTCGCCATGGCGCTGCGCATCGAAGACCGCTACAAGGGCCTGCGCGCGCCGCACAAGCTCAAGTTCGCGGTCTCGGGCTGCACTCGCGAATGCGCCGAGGCGCAAAGCAAGGACATCGGCGTCATCGCCACCGAGAACGGCTGGAACCTGTACGTGTGCGGCAACGGCGGCATGCGGCCGCGCCACGCCGAACTGTTCGCGCAGGACCTGGATGACGCCACCCTGATCCGCTACATCGACCGCCTGCTGATGTTCTACATCCGCACCGCCGACAAGCTGCAGCGCACCTCGGTCTGGCGCGAGTCGCTGGAGGGCGGCCTGGATTATCTGAAGGCCGTGGTCATCGACGACAGCCTGGGGCTGGGCGCCGAACTGGAGGCGCAGATGCAGTTGGTGGTGGACCGCTATGAATGCGAATGGGCCAATGCCCTGTCCGACCCGGAAAAGCTCAAGCGTTTCCGCACTTTCGTCAACAGCGCCGCGGCGGACCCTGACATCCGCTTCGTGCAGGAGCGCGGCCAGCCGCGCCCGGCGCCGGCCGCGCGCGTGATTCCCATCGCCGAGGAGCTTGCCTGATGCGCTCGAATGCCGTGATTGCCCTGCGCCCGGAGACCGCGCGTGACGCCACGCCCGACGCCGCGTCTTGGCGCCCCGCCTGCACCCGCCGCGACCTGGTAGCCGATTCCGGCGTGGTGGCGCTGGTGGACGGCCGCCAGGTGGCCCTGTTCTATTTGCCCGCCGTTGCCGGCGAAACGCTCTACGCCCTCGACAACCGCGACCCGAAATCCGGCGCCAACGTCATCGGCCGCGGCATCGTCGGCCACCTGGCCGGCGAACTGGTGGTGGCCTCGCCGCTCTACAAGCAGCACTTCCGTCTGCGCGACGGCGCCTGTGTCGAGTATCCCGATCAATCGCTGCGGGCCTGGCCCGTGCGCTTCAATGGCGATGCGGTGGAAGTCCAACCGCCCGCCATGGCTTGAGGGCGACCGCCATGCCGCAGCACGCCATGCCTTCGACCCTGCGCTTTCTCCTGGCCGCCCGCCGCAGCGAGTTGCACGGGCTCGAGGCGCTGGCCAGCACCTGCGAGCTGGCCACCCTGGTCAGCAAGCTGGTGCACGTGCTGCAGAAGGAGCGCGGCTCTTCCAACCTGTACCTGTGCGGCGGCCAGGACGCGCTGCGCCAGACCCTGGCCGGCCTGAGTTCCGACGCCTGCGCGGTGGAGGAGGAAGTGCGCCGCTTCCTCGACCGGCTGGAGCCGGATGCCACCCGCAGCGCCGGCAAGGCGCGGCTGCTCAACTGCATCGCGTACGCGCTGTACCGCCTCGACGAATTGCCGCGCACGCGCCGCGCCATCCGCGACCGCCGGGTCGCGGCGCAAGAGGCCGGGGCGGTATTCACGCGGCTCATCGCCAGCCTGTTCGCGCTGGTGTTCGAAGCCGCCGATTCGTCGCTGGATGCGGGCGTCACGCGCCTGCTGGTGGCGTTGCTGAATTTCATGCAGGGCAAGGAACTGTGCGGCCAGGAACGGGCCTACGGCGTCATGGGCTACACCACCGGCTACTTCACCGAGGCGCAGAAGGCCCGCGTGCTGGAGCTGGCGGACCTGCAGAAGCGCTGCTTCGACAGCTTCGCGCAATACGCCGGCGCGGACGCGCTGGCCGTCTGGGAGCGAGTGGAGCAGGGCGCAGGCCCGGTGCTGCGCATGCGCGACATGGCGCTGCGGACTTCCGAAGCCGAACGCGTCGACGCTGGCCTGGCCGAGCTGTGGTTCGGCCTGTGCACCGAACGCATCGACGCGATGCGCGCGGTCGAAAGCCTGCTGGCCGAGGCACTCACCCTGCAATGCCATCGCCGCATCGTCGAGACCCGCGCCGAACTGGACAACCATCGGCTGCTCCTCAGCCGTTTCGCCGATCACGCCAGTGACGACACGCCGGCGATGCTGTTCCAGTTGCAAGGCCGCATTCTCGACGTGCCGCCGCAGGACGGCGTGGGCGAGGCCATGGAACGCTCCATCCTCGACCTGATGCGCGATCAGGCGCAACGCCTGCGGCAATCGGACGACGCGCTGGCGCTGGCACGCCGCGCGCTGGAGGAGCGACGGCGGGTCGAGCGCGCCAAGTGGCTGCTGGTCAGCCGCCATGGCCTGAGCGAACAGGCCGCGCACGATCAATTGCAGCGCGTTGCCATGGACTGCCGGCGCTCGCTCGACGAGGTCGCCCGGCAGGTGCTGGCCGAACTCGATACCGCGGCTGGCTGAATGCCGCCGCGATCCCGGCCTACGCGCCGCGCCTGTCCGGCACTTCCCACAACGCGTCGGGCAGGTAGCCCTCCTGCTCGCCCTTGCGGGCGTAGCCCAGCGGATTGGCGACCACGCGGCAGCCTTCCTTCTCGTAGTCCAGCGGGCAGTGCAGGTGGCCGTGCAGCCACATGTCGGCCAGCGGCAGCAGGTGGTCGAGCGCGTTGCAGAATCCGGCGGTGCCCGGCGTCACGCCGTAGCGCGGATCGGCGCTGGCCAGGCTTGGCGCGAAATGGGTGATGGCCACCGTCGGGCCGTCGAACGGCGCGCGCAGCGCCGCCTCCAGCCAGGCCTGACAGGCCAGGCCCTGTTCGCGCATCTGCTCGGCCATGAAGGGGGCGCCGTGGCGCCGCATCCGCGCTTTCTCCAGATAGAAATCGGCGGCGCGGAAGGCCTTGCCCCGCTTGGCCAGCGCCTGCGTCAGCGTGTCGCCCGGCGCGGCCAGCGCGTCGAAGTCGGTCCACAGCGTGGTGCCCACCAGCCGCACGCCGTCGAGCACCAGGGTCTCGCGCTCGAGCCAATGGATCCCCAGCGCCTCGCACAGCGTGCGCAGCCGGTCGTGGGTTTCATCGAAATCGAGGTTGTCGTATTCATGGTTGCCCGGCACATAGACCACCGGCGTCGGCCAGTCGTGGCGAGGCGAATAGCGGCCCAGGCCGAAATCGTCCGCCGTCAGTCTGGAGCGCGGTTGGTACGAGCCGATGTCGCCCGCCAGCACCAGCAGGTCCGCGCCCGCCATCGGGTGTGCGACGAAAGTGGGGTCGGACTCCAGGTGCAGATCGGACAGCAATTGAATTTTCATGGGGCAGGGCTTGTTTTGGTTGCGATTCGCAAGTAAATTGGTTGCGACCCGCAACTTCAGGACGCGTCATCATGGATCTTATCGATTTTCCCACCCGCTCCCGGGAACAGACCATCCGCGACCTGCGGGAATTCTCGCGCAAGCTGGTGCGAGAACTGGGCTTCATGCGGCCATCGCTGGCCGGCAGCGAGCTGGCGCCGTCGGCGGTGCACGCCATCATCGAGATCGGCCTGCAGCCGGGCATCCAGGCGCGCGACCTGGCGCTGGTGCTGCGGCTGGACAAGTCCAACACCAGCCGCCAGGTCGCCAAGCTGGAGGCGGCCGGCCTGGTGGCGAGAGAGACCGACAGCGGCGACGCGCGCGCCTCGCGCCTGTCGCTGACGCCAGCCGGCCAGGACCTGCGCAGCCGCATCGATCAGTTCGCCACCGAGCAGGTGTCGCGCGCCTTGCGGCAACTGGCGCCGCCCGACCAGGAGATCCTGGTGCGCTACCTGTCGTTGTATGCCGACGCCTTGTCGCGCGAAAACCCCAACACCCGCGCCGCGCAGGCCAGCGACGCGATCGAGTCGCAGATCCAGGAAGGCTACGCGCCCGGCTGTATCGGCGACGTGGCCGGCCTGCACGCGCGCTACTACGCCCAGGCCGCCGGCTTTGGCGTGGTGTTCGAGCGCCTGGTGGCGACGGGGCTGGCGGCCTTCGCGGAGAGCCTGCCCGCGCCGGGCAAGAACCTGTGGCGCTACACCGACGGCAACCGCACGCTGGCCTCCATCGCCATCGACAGTGACCTCGCGGCGCGCACGGCGCATCTGCGCTGGTTCATTGTCGATGAATCGCTGCGCGGCATGGGCGTGGGGCGGGCCCTGCTGGCGCGCGCCATGGCCTTCGTCGACGCGCTCGACATTGACGAAACGTATCTGTGGACCTTCAAGGGCCTGGACGCCGCGCGCCACCTGTATGAGTCGGCCGGCTTCGTGCTGACACAGGAAGCCGAGGGCACGCAATGGGGCGGCGTGGTGGTCGAACAGCGCTTCAGCCGCGCGGCGCGCTGACCTCGCGCTGACGCATCTGGACACACACTGAGGCCGCGCGCACGCGCCGCGGCCCGCTTCGACGCGTCCGCTTTCACGGCGCTGTCACTTCGCATTCCTAGACTCGCTGGGGTCTTGCCGATGCTTCGCGGCAAGGTTGGTGCTCCTCTTTCCAAATCCACCCGATGACCTCCCGCCGCAACTTTCTCCAGACCGCCGGCGCGGGCTTTGCCGCCGCCGCGCTCGCCGCATTTCCCCCCAGCATCCGCCGCGCCCTCGCCATTCCCGCCAACAACGCCACCGGCACCATCAAGGATGTCGAGCATGTGATCATCCTGATGCAGGAGAACCGCTCGTTCGATCACTACTTTGGCACGCTCAAGGGCGTGCGCGGTTTCGGCGATCGCTTCACCATCCCGCTGGCCAACGGCCGCAAGGTCTGGCAGCAGCAGCGCGCCAACGGCGCCGTGCTGACGCCGTTCCATATCGACGGCAGCAGCCACAACGCGCAGCGCGCCGCCGGCACGCCGCACAGCTGGGACGACAGCCAGAAGGCCTGGGACGGCGGCCGCATGGCGCAATGGCCCACGCACAAGAACGATATCTCCATGGGCTACTTCAAGGAAAGCGAGATCCCGTTCCAGTTCGCGCTCGCCAACGCCTTCACCCTGTGCGACGCCTACCATTGTTCGATGCACACCGGCACCGACGCCAACCGTTCGTTCCACCTGACCGGCACCAACGGCGCCGTGCCCACCAACACCGCCTTCGTCAACAACGAGTGGGACTGGATCGACGGCCTGCCGGCCAACGTCAACAAGGGCTACACCTGGACCACCTACGCCGAGCGCTTGGAACAGGCGGGCGTCAGTTGGATCTCGTACCAGAACATGCCCGATGAATGGGGCGACAACATGCTGGGCGCGTTCCGCGCGTTCCGCCAGGCCAACGTGAATTCCGGCTATCCGGTGTCCAGCGGCGGCGAGCCCGGCGTGCCCTATGCCAACACCGGCCAGGCGCTGCCGTACAAGGCCTACGATCCGGCCACCGACAACGCCGCCAATCCGCTCTACAAGGGCGTGGCCAACACGCTGCCGGGCGCCGCGCCCGAGAACTACCTGGACGCCTTCAGGCGCGACATCCGCGAAGGCCGCTTGCCGCAGGTGAGCTGGATGAACGCGCCGTCCATCTATTGCGAACACCCGGGCCCGTCCAGCCCCGTGCAGGGCGCCTGGTTCCTGCAGGAAGTGCTGGATGCGCTGACCGCCGTGCCCGAGGTCTGGAGCAAGACGGTGCTGCTGGTGAATTTCGACGAGAACGATGGCTACTTCGACCATGTGCCGTCGCCGTCCGCGCCGTCGCGCGATGCCGGCGGCACCCCCGCCGGCAAGACCACGCTGGCCGATGCCGACATGGCGTTCGAGTACTTCACGCACGCCTCGCCCGCCGGCAGCACGACCCAGCCGGCGACCAAGGACGGCCGCGTCTACGGCCCCGGCCCGCGCGTGCCGATGTTCGTGATCTCGCCCTGGAGCCGCGGCGGCTGGGTCAACTCGCAGGTGTTCGACCACACCTCGGTGTTGCGTTTCCTGGAAGCGCGCTTCGGCGTGGCCGAGCCCAACATCAGCCCGTTTCGCCGCGCGGTCTGCGGCGACCTGACCAGCGCCTTCAACTTCAAGACGCCCAATGCCGAAGCGCTGCCGACGCTGGCCGGGCGCGCCACGCGCGCGGCCGCCGACCAGTTGCGCAGCGCGCAGGAAGCCCTGCCGCAGATGCCGCTGCCCACCGACATGCAATTGCCGCCGCAGGCCAGCGGCACGCGCCCGTCGCGCGCGCTGCCCTACGAACTGCACACCAGCGCGCGCTGCGCCGCGGCCGGCACGGTGGAACTGGTGTTCGCCAACACGGGCACGCAGGGCGCGGTGTTCCACGTCTACGATCGCTATCACCTGGACCGGCTGCCGCGCCGCTACGCGGTCGAGGCCGGCAAGACCCTGTCCGACACCTGGAATGCGTTGCTGGACAGCCTGGGCAGGTACGACCTGTGGGTGCTGGGCCCGAACGGCTATCACCGCCATTTCAAGGGCGACATCCACCGCATCGCCGCCAGCGGTTCGCTGCCCGAGGTCCGGGTCTGCTACGACATTGCCAATGGCGAGGTCTACGCCGAGTTCCTCAACACCGGCGCCAACGCCTGCACCTTCACCGTGACGCCGCAGGCCTACCGGCAGGACGCGCCGTTGGCGCTGGAGGTCGCGGGCGGGAGCAAGGCCACGCGCAATTGGAACCTGGCGGCCAGCGGCCAGTGGTATGACTTTGCCGTCACCTGTTCCAGCGATCCGGCGTTCTACCGCCGCTTCGCCGGCCGCGTCGAGACCGGCGCGCACACGGTGAGCGATCCGGCCATGGGCGTGGCCGGCGCCTGAGGGCCGGACGCGCTCAGACGCGGAAGTCCGCCGCCATGTCCTCGTCCGTGCGCATGGGCAGCTTGCCCGCGCGGCAGGCCTCGAGGAAGCGGCGGTAGTCCTTTTCGTTCTGCCGCGCGTAGCCCTGCGCGTACGCCAGCAGCGCCTCGGCGAACGGGCCCGCGCGTCCCATGTACGCGGCCAGCTCCACCGAGTGCCCGCTGGCCTTGGCATGGGCCCGCGCCAGCGCGCGGCCGCACATGCGGGCGTAGCCGGTCAGGATCTTCTGGTTGAAGCTCTCGACGTCGGCTGAGACTTTCATGTCGCGCAACTGGCGGAAATAGTAGTGCTTGCCGCGCGGCCCGGTGGCCCAACCCAGGAAGATGTCGCTGGCCGCCTGCAGCAGCCGCTGGCCCGTCACCACGCGATATCCGGCATGCGCGGGCGCCCTGTCGCGGGCATAGCGGGCGATGACGGATTCTCGCGCTTCCTTGGCCTGCAGGAACAGCGGATTGCCCCAACTGTCCACCATCAGCATCACCAGGCAGACCGTGCCCACGCTGCCCACGCCCACCACCTTGAAAACCACGTCCTGCGCCGCGAAGTGCTTGAGCAGTTCGCGCCGGTCCGGCGCCAGGCTATCGAGATAGCCGGCGTAGCATTTGGCCATCTTCTTCTTCCAGGTCGGCGTGTCCGGCCAGTGCTCGGCCTTGCCCAGCAGCGTCACGGGACCGCTGGGGTGGAACATGGCCGGCGGCGCGTCGCGGATGCGCCAGTGGCCGTCTTCCATGTACGCCATCTTGTGCAGCATGCTCTCGTTGGTGCGGCCGGCGGCCTTTTCCATGGCGCGGCTGATCAGCCGGCGGCCCTCGGCGGTTTCCGCGTCCTGCAGCATGCGTTCGAAGGTGATGCCCTCGTACCACACGTCGAGCGTGCTGTTCTGCGCGTACTCGTTCATGCGCAACTGGTATTCGCAGGCGGCCGCCATGACGATGTCGGCGCTGTCGCCGCGGCCGTAGCCCATGTGCGCCGCCGCCACCGCAAGGCTGGCGGTCAGCCGCTTGATATCCCATTCCCACGGGCCGGTGGCGGTTTCGTCGAAATCGTTCAGGTCGAACAGCAACTGCCGCTCGGGCGTGGCGAAGCCGCCGAAGTTGAGCAGGTGGGCGTCGCCGCAGATAGGGATGGAGATGCCGGTATGCGGGGTGCCGGCCAGGTCGTGTGCCTGCAGGATGGCGGCGCCGCGAAAGAAGGCGAAGGGCGAGGCCGCCATGCGGCCGTAGCGCAACGGGATCAGGGCCTGTACCCGTCCGGCGCTATTGATCCGCAGCAACCGGATCGGGTCCCGGTCGACATTGCCGAGGGCGGCGTGGGACGAGCGCTTGACGTGCTCCCGGGCTTTTTGCCCGTTGGACCTGCGCGCTTGAATGCTGTCTGTTTCGAGCATGGCGGTTCCCTGGTCGCGGACCGGTGCCGATGACCGGCCTGTCGCCAGGAGTGTAGCGGGACTGGGCGCCTTGTGGGTGTTCCCGCGCGAGCGGCGGCCGCCCGCGGAGCCTCATTGGAACATGCCGTGCTCGACACAGAACGCCACCAGTTCCTGGTCCGTGCGCACGCCCAGCTTGCGCATGGCCGACATCTTCTGGCCGCTGACGGTCTTGACGCTGCGCTTGAGGCAGCCGGCCACCTGCATCATCGACTCGCCGCGCACGAAATGCCGCAGCACTTCGAACTCCTTGGGCGAGAGGCTGTTGATGCGCTCGCCGATGAGCGCGCCGTGTCCCGCCGGCGAGCGGCGCCGCGGCAGGCCGGGCGGATAGTATTTGCGGCCGCGTTGCAGCGCCTGCAGGGCGGTGACGATCTCGTTCGGGCTGTCGTGCTTGAAGACCACCGCATCCACGCCGGCGTCGTACAGCGCCGACACGATCATGGGGTTGGAAACCATGGTCAGCACCACCACGCGGACGCCGGGGTAGTGGCGGATCAGGTACTTGACCAGGCGGATGCCGTCGCCGTAGAGGTCGTCGCCGGGCATGGCGTAGTCGGTGATGACCACCTGCGGCGCGTCGCGTGCAAGCTGTTCGACCAGCGCCGTGGGCGTGTCGAGCGCGGCGACGACCTCGAAGCCCAGGTGCTTTTTCAGCAGGTCGGCCATGGCCATCAGGAGCAGCGGATGGTCGTCGGCGATGGCGATACGGAGTCGTTGCATGCGAAGCGGGGTCAGGTTGGCCGGGGAGACAGACGAATTATTCCGCATCGGCGGCCGGTCGCGGAACGCATGGCGCCGAAGCCGGACGAGGCGAGAGGATTCCAGGATTGAGAATTTTCCTGTTCAATCGCTTCCCCGCCTTTGGCACCATCGTCCTCATATCTGCTGTCTTCCGTCCGACGCGGCCGGCATTGCGGCGTGTCCACGCCTTCATGAGGTTCCATGATGTTCTCCCCCACGCGCCGCCCCTGGCCGGCGCCCGTGGCCCGCTTCCGCCATGCGTGACGCCGTTCCCGCCTGGCCTGCGCGAAAGGAAACCCTGTTCCTGCGGTTCCAGCCGGTCTTCACCGCGCAAGGCCGTGTGCATGAGTACGCGGTCGCGGACGGCTTCACGCCGTGGAGCGGCGGCGCGGACAACCTTGCGCCGCAACGCGCGCGCCTGCGCGCCGCGGCGGCCTTCGCCGAGCAGTCCGGCGCGCTCATCGACCTGTCTTTCGAACACGCGCTGGCCGGGCCCGGCGACGCCGACCTGGCGCAGCGCCTGTGCACCGATCTCGACATGGGCCTGACACGCGACCAACTCTGCCTGGGTGCGCGCGCTGGCGGCAAGCGCGCGCACCTGGCGACCCGGCGCCTGACTTTCCTCCTGCCCTTGTTCCAGCGCCTGTTGCCCCAGGCGTCCGTTCTGGCCAGCTATGCCGAATTCCAGCCCGGCTTGCGGGCGCAATTGCTGCCCGCCACCTGCGGCGGCGAACCGGTGGCCTGTGGCGCGCTGCGCGTCTGCGGCCTGACCCTGAAGATTCCGCGCGGGCTCGGCGCCGACCGCTCGCTGCAGCAGCGCTTTTGCGCCATGATGGCGTGCATCGAGGATGCCAAGCTGCAGGTGCTTGCCGACGACATAGAAGACATTCACGATTTCGTCTGGCTGCGTGCGCACCCGGGACTGCTGTTTCGCGGCGCCATGCTGTCCGCGCCACTCAGCGCGCAATGCCTGGCGGTCTGGCTGCAGGCTGACGGCGGGGCCTGGCGCAGCTTCAACGCCTGCGTCCACCGGCCCGGCCCTGGCGCCGGCTAGCGTAGCCCGTTCAGGCGGCCTGCAGGCGGCCCAGGATGAAACCGTCCACGGCGCTGCTGCGGCCGCGCCACAGCGTCGGCTGGCCCGCGATCGGCGTGCCGTCCGCGGTGAAGAACAGGGCGTCGGCCAGGTGGATGTAGTTGGGCAGGGGTTCGGCCGGTTGCGGCAGCCGGAACACGTCGCCCAGTTCCGACAGCGAGGAGCGCACCGATCCCCGCGCCTGGTCGTCCATGTCCGACAGCGAATCGGCGAAGGCTTCGGCGAAACGGTCGAAGTACTCGGCGCCCGACACGATCGAACCGGACACCAGCATGCCGCCCATCTGCAGCGTCACGCCGATGCCCTTGAGCTGGCCGCCATTGTTCACCAGGTTCACCAGGAACTGCAGGAAAACGTCGGCTGGCGGCGCGGCGACGGCGGGGGCGGGCTGGGATGAGGTGGGGGTCGGTTCGAAATTCATGACGGCACAGGCTCCGGAATGTGCGAGGGAGTCACAAGATACTCGAACTGCGGCGGGCGCGCATCGGGGCAATCGGCGGAGAAACAGCCGGATCGGGCGTCATTCCGGTGCATCGGTCCGGCGGCCGGGAGAGTAACTTGCGAACCATCGTGTTTTCCTCAGACTAGGCTGACCATGATCACCGTGAATTCCAGGAATGCCGCCGACGCGGCCGATCCCCGCCAATCTTCGTCGTTCGCCGCGGGCGCCGGCGAGGCCTTCCGCGCCGCGTTCCAGGACGCGCAGCAGCGCGGCGCCTCGGCGCTGGGCGGTGGCGTGCGCGGCGCTTCGCCGGGCGCCGCCTCGGAGTCCGAGCAGGAATTCATGGACTATGCCTCCATGTCGCTGCAGGACAAGATGTTCTACGCGGCGCTGGCCTCCCTCGGGATCTCGAAGAAGGACTACGACGCGATGTCGGCGGCCGACAAGCTCAAGATCGCCGAAAAGGTCTCGCTGGTCATGCAGCAATTGGCCAGGGCCGAACAGGCCAAGCAGGCCGATCAGGCGCGTTCCGGCGCCTGATCGGTGCGCGCCGTGGCGCCGCCGGCGTTACGGCGCGGGCGGCGTCAATCCGCCTGTTGTCGACGCCTGTTCGCGCGCGGCATGGCGCTGCAGCATGCGGTCGACGCGTTCGCTCGCCTGCCGCAGGCGCTGTGCCAGCGCCGTGGGCGCCAATACATCGAACTCCACGTCCAGCGACATCAGCCAGTAGGCCAGCGCGTCCGGTGACTGGCCCGCGCAGCGCAACAGGCAGCGGCCGGGGTCGAGCGTTTCGAGATCGCCAGCCCATGGCGGAATGCGCGCCGCCATCGCCGCCCGCGGCGCGTGCAGGATGACGCGGGCGTCTTCGGCATTCGGCGCCTGGCCCACCGATCGCGCGACATACGCGCGCAGGTCGCCGCCGTCGGGTGGCGGCCGTGGGCGGAAATGCGCGCCCGGTGTCACGCCGCCGGCGATGCGGTCGAGCCGGAACGTGCGCCAGTCGTCGCGCGCCGGATCCCAGGCGACCAGGTACCAGCGCCAGCCCGTGTGCGCCAGCCCCTGCGGCTCGACCTGGCGCGTGCTGGCCTGGCCACGGCCGTCGATGTAGTCGAAGCTCACGCGCAACTGGTCGCGGCAGGCGGCCGCCAGCGCGGCCAGCAGGCCCGCATCCACCGACGGCGTGTGGCGCGCCAGCGGCACCAGCGCCGAGCGCAACGCATCCACCTTGTGCCGCAACCGCGCCGGCATCACCTGTTCCAGTTTGACCAGCGCCCGCAGCGCGGCTTCCTCGATGCCGGCAACCGTGCCGGTGGCGGCGGTGCGCAGGGTGATCGCCACCGTCAGGGCCTCGTCGTCATCCAGCAGCAGGGGCGGCAGCGCGTGCCCGGCGCGAAAGGCGTAGCCGCCGGCCACACCGCTGCTGGCCTGGATCGGGTAGCCCAATTCACGCAGCCGGTCGATATCGCGCCGCAGGGTGCGCGGGTGCACCGCGAGCGCCTGCGCCAGCTCGCCGCCGGCCCAGTGGCGGCGGGTCTGCAGGAGGGACAGCAGGCGCAGGAGACGGTTGCTGGAGGTGAGCATGGCGTGACGGTAAAGCAAATCGAGGGCGGAATCTGTCCGCAATCGATTCTACAGTTCACGCCATCGCCGGTGGCCATGGGGCCGCGGCGGGAATCCACGAAACCGGAGTATTTCCCATGTCCATCGTCTTTTATTGGCACCCCCAGTCCAGCGCTTCCCCGATCGCCGCCGCCCTGGCCGAACTGCAGGTTCCTCACGAGCGCGTAAAGGTCGACATCCGCGCCGGCGAACAGCGCCGTCCCGAATTCCTGGCGATCAATCCGAATGGCAAGGTGCCGACGCTGACCGTGGACGGCGCGCCCCTGTTCGAAGCGTTGGCGATCCAGTTGTGGCTGGGCGAGCAATGGGGCGTCGAGCGCGGCCTGTGGCCCGCCGCGGGCACGCCGCAACGGCTCGCCGCGATGTCCTGGAGCGCGTGGGCTTATGTATCGTACGGCGCGGTGCTGTGGCGCCTGTTCCACGTCGGCCACGGCGAGGAAGGCCAACGCGATCCGCGCCACGCGGAGCGGGCGCGGGCCGACCTGGACGTCTTGCTGGCGGTGTTGGATGGCCACCTGACGCGCCAGGCCTGGATGCTGGGCGACGAATACTCGTTGGCCGACCTGGTGGTGGGCTCGGTGATCGGCTACAGCACGATGCTCGGGGCGCCGGTGGCGGCGCACCCGAAGGTGCAGGCTTGGCTGGCCAAGGTGCAGGCGCGGCCAGCCATGCAGATCGACCGCTGAGGCGGCGTTGCCGCCCCGGCGCCTACCAGCCCCAGCAGGTGCCCGCGGCCGGCTTGCCGCAGGCGCGATAGTTGACGGCGAACCACAGCTTGCCGGCGCCGCGCGGGCTGCCGTCGGCCTTGACGTCGTTGCGCGGCAATTCTTCCAGCGTGTCGCGCGCCGTCTTGGTGGGCGAGCCGCTGGGAGCGCCCGCCACCAGCGGGATGCGGCCCAGGCTGGCGGCCGTGCGGTCCTGGAAAACGATGTCGGTGTCGGCCAGCGCCGTCATCTTCAGGGCGGCGTTGCGCACGGCGGCGGCATAGCCGTCGTTGGCGCCGGTGGGCGCCAGCGCCGCGCTCAGCGTGCTGACCGTCAGGATCTGCGCGGGCGTGGCCGGCGCCACCATCGCGTACTGGTCCAGGCCGGGCAGCAGATTGGCGGCCACCTGGCGGCGGAGCCAGTCGCCCCACAGGAATTCGGCGAATTCCGGCAGGCTGCCATTGCTGTAGGCGATGTCGCGGGTGAAGTACACCAGCGAGCGGTAGCGGTCTTCCTGCATGCCGCCGGGTTCCTGCGCGTTGGCGATGCCCACGCGCGTCGGTAACTGGTCCACGGTGATGGGCTGGTTCTGGCCGTCGCGCAGCCAGGCCTTGCGCTCATCGACCATGCGCTGCCAGAAGGCCGCGGCAGTGCCGGCGCCGCTGTAGTTGGCGTCGACCTTGACCCACACCGGCAGCTTGGGGCCGCCATCGAAGATCTCGCGCAGCGACGAGAACGTGTGATGGCCGTCGGTCAGGTACAGGTTGCCGTCCCACCCCACCACCACCGTCTTCAGGTTGGCGGGGTTGGCCCCGAACGCGGCCGTGCAACTGAAGGTCGTCGGCTGGTCCAGGCGCGCGGCCTGCAGTTGGGCGATGGAGGTGAACGCCTGTGACGTGGTGGCGCCCATGTCCTCGCAATAATCGCTGAACTTCTTGCCGACCGTGCGGTTCAGGTAGTCCAGTTGCTTGGTCGCGTCGGCCGCCCAGGTGGGGCGGTTGAAGTCGCCCTGCCAGCGGCCCAGCTTGTAGTAGATCTGGTCATAGCCGATCGCGGCCTGGGTCGGGCGCAGTTCCTCGATGCGCACCTTGATCACGTCGCCCGGCCGCGCCGACAGGTAGGCCGGGTTGCGCGTGTCGGTCGGTGGCGCCGGGTTCTGCGCGACGGGGCTGTCGTCGTCACCATCCTTGCTGCCGTTGCAGGCTGCCAGCAGCAGCGGCAGCGCGGCCAGGGCGAGGATCCGCAGCGCGGGGCGCCAGCGCGCGGCGAAAGGGCGGGGAAGGTCGGAGTCGGGCGTGCGGGGCATGGATGAGCGTATCGGGTTCAACAGGGGAAGTATCCAATGATGACAGCTACGTGTTTCGTGTTCATTGCATTGTCACGCCAGGCGTTGTTCAAGGCGCCGCGCGACGGGCCCGGACCCAATGCTAAGATCGCCGCCAATGACCGCGCCACCGCTCCAGACCCCTCTCGCGGCCGAACTGGCCGAACTCGCCCGCACGCTGGGCAACGCCCACCGCCTGGTGCTGCTCGAGCATATCGCGCAGGGCGAACGCCCTGTCGAACGGCTGGCCGAATTGTCAGGCCTGTCGGTCGCCAACACTTCGCAGCATCTGCAGCAATTGCGCCGCGCCGGTTTCGTTGCGACCCGGCGCGATGGCAAGCATGTGTATTACCGGCTCGGCACCGCGCCTATCGCCGGGCTGCTCAATGCGCTCGGGGCCGTGGCGCAGCACAACCGCAGCGAGATCCGTCGCCTGGTGGCCGACAGCCAGGATCGTCGCGACGGCCTCGAGGCCATCTCGCGCGACGAACTGCTCAGCCGCCTGGGCGAAGGCGGCATGACGCTGCTGGACGTGCGGCCGGCCGACGAATTCGCGCAAGGCCACCTGCCCGGGGCCCTCAACATCCCCGCCGATGAACTGCTCGAGCGGCTCGGCGAATTGCCGGCCGGGCACGAGATCGTGGCCTATTGCCGCGGCCCGTTCTGCGTGCTGTCCTCCGATGCCGTCGCCACGTTGCGCGCGCACGGCCTGCGCGCCCGCCGGCTCGACGCCGGCTTTCCCGACTGGCGCGCCAGCAGCAGCCAGAGCGCCAGTCCCAGCCATGCCAGCGACAGCGGCCGGGGCGTGTCGAAAGGCAGCCATGAGGTGGCCGCCAAGCCCACGCCCAGCAGGCTGTAGTAGGCCAGGCCGAACAAGGCGCCGGCGCGTCCCAGGCAATGCCCGTAGCGCCGCAGCGCCGGTCCCAGCAGGTTGGGTATCGCCAGGCCATAGCCCGCGAACAGCGGCAGCGCCGTGGCGGCCCATAGCCAGCCCGGTTCCGGACGCCAGGCCATGGCGGCGGCCTGCGCCGCCGCGCCAAGCGCGACGCAACGCAGGCCGTAGCGCACCCGGCGCTCGGCATCGGCGGAGGCGGGCAGCCGGCGGTTGGCGGCGGCGCCCAGGCTGCCGACCAGCGCCACGCCCAGGCCCACCCAGCCAAAGCCCAGCCCGGGCAGCGGGCCCGTCATGAACGGCCCGGCGGCATAGAAGGAAAACACCAGCAGGTTCAGGCCGGCCACCCGCAGCACCGCCAGGCGCAGCGCGCCGTCGGCCAGCATGGCGCGGCCCAGCGCCGCCAGCGGTGTGTGCCCTGCCGGGGCAGGCCGGGTCTCGTGCCAGCGCCAGGCGACCGATCCCAGCAGCAACGTGACCGTCGCGGCGAGCGCCGCCAGCACCCCGGCATAGCCTTGCCGGTCGGCCAGCCATTGGCCCGTCAGGGGCCCGACGGCGGGCGACCACGCCAGCACCGTGCCCAGCGTGACGAAGTAGCGCGTCAGCCGCGGGCCGCTCAGGCAATCGCGCAGCGCAGTCTGCGTCACCACCGAGCAGGCTGCCAGACCCAGCGCCTGGACAAAGCGGCCAGCCAGCAGCCAGCCGTAGTGCGGCGCGGCCAACGCGCCCAGCGTACCGGCCAGCCCGGTGGCCAGGCCGGCCAGCATCGCGGGGCGGCGGCCCCAGATGTCCGCCAGATGCCCCCACAGCAACACCCCGGCGGCAAAACCGATAAAGAACACGCCCATGACCGGCTGCGTGGCGGCGGCGTCCAGGCGCCAATGGCGCGCCAGGTCTGGCAGGGCGGGGGCGAGAATGGTCTCGGCGATCTGCGGCAGGGCCAGCAGCGCGATGATGAGCCAGGGCGGGGGCAGGGCGCCTTGGGCGGGCGCGAAAGCAGGATGGGATGACATGCGACGACCGTGATGCGAAAAGTCGCTAGCGTAGGCGCGCGGGGGCGCGCAAAATCACGACATCTCGCCATAAAACATCGCCAATCGGACATGCCTGCCTATCTCCCCGACGCCGTCGAAGATCCGGACCTCGTCGCCTGCCCCGTGGTGGGAATGGCGATCGACACCCGCGCGCACGCGTCCGACTGGCATGCGCATCAGCGCGCGCAGTTGCTGTATCAGGCCGAAGGCGGGGTGACCCTGTATCTCACCGACCGGGTGGGGCAACTGGCGCCGCTGCAGGCGGCCTGGCTGCCGGCCGGCTGCGTGCATCGCACGGCCATGCAGGGCACATTTGCGTATCGCAGCCTGTATTTCGATGTGTCGGTCTATCCCGGCCTGCCGCGCGAGCCGCAAATCCTCGACGTCAATCCGCTGTTGCGCGAGCTGATCGTGCGCGTTACGCAATGGCCATCCGACCGGCCGCTGGATGGGCCGCGACAGCGCCTGGTGGGCGCATTGCTGGATGAACTGGCCGCCGCGCCCGCGGCGCCGCTGCACCTGCCCATGCCGCGCGACCGGCGGCTGGCGCCGATCGCGCGCGAATTGCTGGCAAACCCGGCCTGCGCGTTGTCAATCGACGACTGGGGCCGACGGGTGGGCGCCAGCGGCCGCACCCTGGCGCGCGCATTCCTGGCGGAGACCGGCCTGCCGTTCACGCGCTGGCGCACGCAATGCCGCCTGCTGATGGCGCGGGCCCGGCTGGCCGAAGGCGCGTCCGTCACGGAAGTGGCGCACGCCGTGGGCTATGCCAGCGACAGCGCCTTCATTGCCATGTACCGGCGCGCCTACGGCGAGCCGCCGGGGCGCCGGCAGCGCCGGCGCGACCCGTTGCCTTAGAACACGTGGCGGATGCCGACGCCGGCGGCGGTGCTCTTGAGGCCGTCGATGAACGCGTAGTCCTTGCCGTACGAACCATAGGCGTACAGGTTGGTGCGCTTGGACAGGTCGTAGGTGTAGCCCACGCTCCAGACGTTCATGTTGGCGTCGCCGCCGGTCAGGCGGTCGTTGGACGGCGAGACGTGCTGCCATGATGCGAACAGGCTGCTGGCGCCGCCCACGGGCATCGTCGCGCCCAGCATGTAGGCATTAGCCTTGAAGCCGTCCACGTAGCGGTTGGTGCCGAACTCGTCGCTGAAGGGCGTGCCCGCCGGCAGGTCCTGGCCGACGAACCAGCCGTCGGTGGTGCGGCCATAGGCGGCGGCAAGCTTCACCACTTCCAGGTCGTACGATGCGCCGATCGCGTACTGGCGCGGCGTGGCGCCGTGGTCGATGGAGGCGCGGTTCGAGCCGTTGAGCTGGTCGTAGGTCAGCGTGACGTTGACCGGACCTTCAACGTAGCGCAGGCCGGCGGTGATGCCGCGCGAGTTGTCGTTGGTGCGGAAATGGGTCTCGTCGCTGTTGGTATCGTCGACGTTGAACGAATAGCCCGCGGCGAACTGGAAGCCGCTCATCGAGGGGCTGCGGTACATCACCATGTTGTCCCAGCGCATGGTGTTGGCCGCGCTGAAACCCAGGCCCAGGTTCGATTGGGTGTAGCTGGTGTAGAAGGGGTCGATGTCGGCCAGGTAGTTCGAGCCGACCGTGGCCTGGCGGCCGAATTCGATCGTGCCCCAGGCGTCGTTGGCCAGCCCGAGGGTGGCCTGGCGACCAAACAGGCGACCGCTCTGGCCGCGGGTGCCGTTGCCCGAATCGAAACCGCTTTCCAGCGTGAACACGGCGCGCAGGCCATCGCCCAGGTCTTCGGATCCGCGTAGGCCCCAGCGGGAGCCGGCCTGGATGCCGTTGATCATGCCGAGCTTGCTGCCGTCATAGCCATTGCCCTTGATCTTGTTGTAGCCAATGCCGGTGTCGATGACACCATAGAGAGTGACTGACGTTTCTGCCTGAGCGACGCCTGCAAAAGTGGTCAACATTGCGGCTGCGAGCAGCGTCTTTTTCATCCGTGGAACTCCTTGCTGTAGAGGGGAAAAAATAAAGGGAACAACACGTTGAGCATGACGCCCAACGCGGTTCCCAAACCCTAGTGTAGGTCAAAAAGTCCTATTTCCTGCCAAAAACCGTGATTTTCTGTCTATTTGTATCGGAATCGTGGTCCGTTCTTCCCCCAAGGCCGGGCAAACGGGCCAGGGCGCTGCGTATCGCCATAGGCCAAGGCAAAAAAAACCGCCACGGAGCGGGTCCGTGGCGGTGTCTTGCGCATGAGGCCGGCAGGGCCGGCTTGGCGCGGATGCTTAGAACAGGTGGCGCAGGCCGATGCCGCCGGCGCTGCTCTTCATGCCTTCGATGAAGGCATAGTTCTTGCCGTACGAACCGTAGGCGTAAACCATGGTGCGCTTGGACAGGTCGTAGGTGTAGCCCACGCTCCAGATGTTCATGGTGGCGTCGTCGCCAGTCAGCTTGTCGTTGGACGGGGAGACGTGCTGCCACGAGCTGAACAGGTTGCTCGTGCCGCCCAGCGGGAGGGTCGCGCCCAGCATGTACGAATTGGCCTTGAAGCCGCCCGCGTAGTGCATGGTGCCGAGCTTGTCGTTGAGCGCCGGGTTGGCCGCCAGGTCCTGGCCGACGAACCAGCCGTCGGTGGTGCGGCCGTAGGCGGCGGCCAGTTTCAGCACTTCGAGGTCGTACGAGGCCGCCACGGCGTACTGGCGCGGCTTGACCGAATGGTCGAATTCCACCCGCTCGCCGTCGACCATGACAGGGGCGCCCTCGGCATCGAGCTTGCGCGCCGAGTTCGAGCTGTTGAGCTGGTCATAGGTCAGCGAGACGTTCAGCGGGCCTTGGACGTAGCGCAGGCCGGCGGTGATGCCGCGCGCGTTGTCCGCGGTGGCGAAGCCGCTCTGGTTGTCGTCGCTGCTGTCGGCGTTGAAGGAGTAGCCCAGTGCGAACTGGAAGCCGTCAGTCCAGGCGCTGCGGTACATGACCATGTTGTCCCAGCGCATGGTGTTGGCGGCGCTGAAGGACGTGCCGATGTTGGCCTGGGTGAAGCTGGTGTAGAAGGGGTCGATTTCAGCCAGGAAGGTGCCGCCGACGGTGGTCTGGCGGCCGAACTCCAGCGAGCCCCAACTGTCGTTGGCCAGGCCGACGGTGGCCTGGCGATTGAACAGGCGGCCTTGTTGCGCCGTGCCGTTGCCCGAGTCGAAGCCGCTTTCGACCGTGAACATGGCGCGCAGGCCGTCGCCCAGGTCTTCCGAGCCGCGCAGGCCCCAGCGCGAGCCGGCCTGGACCCCGTTGATCATGCCGATGCGGCTGGCGCCGACGTCTTTACGCAGAGGCTGGCCGGCAGCGTTGTTGCCGGCGTCGACGGTGCCAGAAACCTTGTTGTAGCCGATGCCGGTGTCGATGACACCATAGAGCGTGACCGACGTTTCCGCCTGGGCAATGCCAGCAAAGGCGGTCAGCATGGCGGCTGCGAGCAGCGATTTTTTCATCCGGAGAACTCCTTGAGTGGGGATGGCAAGGGGAACGAAGCGGCGGGCTTGCGGCCCGCCCTGTTCCCGATTGCCTGTGTAGATTGCACTCAAGCATTCTCGGCCAACCGTCACGTATTTCCGGTCATCTGCGTCGATTGTCGGACTGATTGACGGGGGCTCGTCCCTCTCTGGTGAGGCGCTTTCGCAACAGGGGCCAGTCAGCGGCGCGCGCGCAGCCGCCGTTCCTCGCGCACCACGATGCCGGCGCCGACGATGATCATCGCGGCCAGGGCGTACCAGGTGATGGCGTAGACCAGGTGGTTGTTGGGGAAGGTCAGCGTCGTCAGACCGCCGACCGGCGCCTGCGTCGGATCGCGGCCGGCGCCGGGGGCGGCGTCGGCGTCGATGAAGTAGGGCGCCACCTCGCCCAGCCCGCGCGCCTGGGCGATGGCGGGCAGGTCACGCGAATACCAGAGGTTGGCGGCCGGATCGTTGTTGCGCAGGAAGCCGTTGCCCGGCTCGCCCATGCGCAGCAGGCCGTCGACCTTGACCGGGCCGGCGTCGGCCTCGGCCTGGCCGCCGGCCGCCTGGCGCTTGCGCCATTCGGGCAGCACGAAGCCGCGGTTGACCAGCACCGTGCCGCCGCCATCAGCCAGTTGCAGCGGCGTCATGACCCAGTAGCCGCTGCCCAATTCGGTGGCGGCCTGCACCAGCGTCTGCTTGTCGTACTGGTAGGCGCCGCTGGCCGACACGCGGCGGTATTCGGCGTTGTCGGAGGTCAGGGCCGGCCAGTCGGCGCGCGCGGGGGCGGGCGTGGCGGGCGCGTGCGCCCGCTGCTCCACCTGCGCGATCAGGTTCTGCTTCCAGGCCAGGCGATGCACCTGCCAGGTGCCAAGGGCGCACAGGCCCGCGAACAGCGCGGCCGCAACCACGCCCAGGACGGCCAGGGTGGTTGCGCTGCGGGGATTGCGGGGGGTGTCGCCGGAATGCGTAGAGTCTTTTGTTGCCGCCATCACGTCAGGGCATATTCCGCATGTCGTGGATCGACATGGGCATCATGTTGGAGTTCAAGTGGTACATGATCCAGATGGATCCGCTGAGCGTGATCACGACCAGCACCAGCGTGAATATTAACGCCAACATGTTCCAGCCGCTTTCGGACTTGGCATCCATGTGCAGGAAATAGATGATGTGCACCACGATCTGCACCGCCGCGAACGCCAGGATGATCAGCGCCGTGGTGCGCGAGCTTTCGAACACCCGGTCCATCACCAGCCAGAACGGGATCGCGGTCAGGATGGCCGCCAGGATGAAGCCGGTGACGTAGCTTTTCAGGGTGCCATGGGCGGCGCCGTCGTCATCGTCGTGATGGCCGTGATCGTGGCCGTGGCCGGCATGGTCGGCATGGGCGTTCATGGCAGCACTCCCATCAGGTAGACAAAGGTGAACACGCCGACCCAGATCAGGTCCAGGAAGTGCCAGAACATCGACAGGCACATCAGCCGGCGGCGGTTCTCGGGGATCAGGCCGTGCATGCGCACCTGCACCATCATCGTCACCAGCCAGACGATGCCGAACGTGACGTGCAGCCCGTGCGTGCCCACCAGCGTGAAGAACGACGACAGGAAGGCGCTGCGCTGCGGCCCGGCGCCGATGTGGATCAGGTGCGCGAACTCATACAGTTCCAGCGACAGGAAGCCCAGTCCCAGCAGGCCGGTGACCGCCAGCCAGCCCTGCGTGGCGCCGACCCGGTTGCGCCGCATCTCCAGCATGGCGAAGCCGTAGGTGATGGACGACAGCAGCAGCAGCGAGGTATTGACCGCCACCAGCGGCAGGTCGAACAGGTCGGCGCCGGACGGGCCGGCGGCGTAGTTGCGCCCCAGCACGCCGTAGGTGGCGAACAGGCAGGCGAAGATGAGGCAGTCGCTCATCAGGTACACCCAGAAGCCCAGCAGCGTGCCGTTCTTCGGGTGGTGTTCGCCGGCCACGTGGAACACGGGCTCGGCGGGCGGCGCGGCGCCGCCGTGCAGGGTGGGAGCCAGGGTATCAGACATGTTTCGCCAACAGGTGGGTGCGGGCGTCCTCCGTGCGCACGACCTCGTCGGCCGGCACGTAGTACTCGCGCTTGTAGTTGAAGGTATGGACGATGGACACGACGATCAGCGCGGCGAACGACAGCACCGCCAGCGGCCACATGTGCCAGATCAGCGCGAAGCCCATCACCACGCTGATGGCCGCCAGCACGATGCCGGCCCAGGTGTTCTTGGGCATGTGGATGGGGATGAAGCCGGCCTGCGGGCGCTGGTAGCCGTGCTGCTTCATCTGCCACCAGGCATCCTGGTCATGCACGCGCGGCGTGAAGGCGAAGTTGTAATTGGGCGGCGGCGAGGAGGTGGACCATTCCAGCGTGCGGCCGTCCCACGGGTCGCCAGTGAAGTCGCGCAGCGATTCGCGGCGGCGGTAGCTTACCACCAGCTGGATCAGGAAGCAGGCGATGCCGATGGCGATCAGGAAGGCGCCGAACGCGGCCACCTGGAACCAGATCTGCAGCGACATGTCCTCGAAATGGTTGACGCGGCGCGTCACGCCCATCAGGCCCAGCACGTACAGCGGCATGAAGGCGAAGTAGAAGCCCACCAGCCAGAACCAGAACGAGCACTTGCCCCAGAACGGATCGAGCTTGTAGCCGAAGGCCTTGGGGAACCAGTAGGTGATGCCGGCCATCAGCCCGAACAGCACGCCGCCGATGATGACGTTGTGGAAGTGGGCGATCAGGAACAGGCTGTTGTGCAGCGCGAAGTCGGCCGGCGGCACCGCCAGCAGCACGCCCGTCATGCCGCCGATCACGAAGGTGACCATGAAGCCCAGCGTCCACAGCATCGGCACCTCGAAGCGGATGCGGCCGCGGTACATGGTGAACAGCCAGTTGAAGATCTTGGCGCCGGTCGGGATCGAGATGATCATGGTGGTGATCCCGAAGAACGAGTTCACGCTGGCCCCGGACCCCATGGTGAAGAAGTGGTGCAGCCACACCAGGTACGACAGCACCGTGATCACGACCGTGGCGTACACCATTGATGCGTAGCCGAACAGGCGCTTGCGGCAGAAGGTGGCGACCACCTCCGAGAAGATGCCGAAGGCCGGCAGGATCAGGATGTAGACCTCCGGGTGGCCCCAGATCCAGATCAGGTTCACGTACATCATGGCGTTGCCGCCGAAGTCGGCCGTGAAGAAGTTGGTGCCGACGTAGCGGTCCATCGACAGCAGCGCCAGCACCGCGGTCAGCACCGGGAACGCCGCCACGATCAGCACGTTGGTGCACAGCGCGGTCCAGGTGAAGATCGGCATGCGCATCAGCGACATGCCGGGCGCGCGCATCTTGACGATGGTGACCAGCAGGTTCACCCCGGACAGCAATGTGCCGACCCCTGCGATCTGCAACGCCCATATGTAGTAGTCGACCCCCACGTCCGGACTCTGCGCGATGCCCGATAAAGGCGGATACGCCAGCCAGCCGGTGCGGGCGAACTCGCCCACGAACAGCGACATCATCACCAGCACCACGCCGCCGGTGGTCATCCAGAAGCTGAAGTTGTTCAGGAACGGAAAGGCCACGTCGCGCGCGCCGATCTGCAGCGGCACCACGTAGTTCATCAACCCCGTGACCAGCGGCATGGCCACGAAGAAGATCATGATGACGCCGTGCGCCGTGAAGATCTGGTCGTAGTGGTGCGGCGGCAGGTAGCCGGTGGAATCGCCGAAGGCCACGGCCTGCTGCAGCCGCATCATGATGGCGTCGGCGAAGCCGCGCAGCAGCATCACCAGGCCCAGGATCATGTACATGATGCCGATCTTCTTGTGGTCGATGCTGGTGAACCACTCGCGCCACAGGTAGCCCCACTTGCGGTAGTAGGTGATGCCGCCCAGCACCACGATGCCGCCGATCGCCACCATGGCGAAGGTGGCCAGCAGGATGGGCTCGTGGAAGGGGATGGCGTCCCAGGTCAGGCGACCGAAGATCAGCTTGGTGAGGTCTGGTTGATCAGTCATCTCGGTTTCCAGGGCTCGGTTTCCAGGGGGAATACCTTGATTTCACGCGATGCGCCGTGGCGGCGGCGCGGACGCTACAGCGCCAGTTCCGCCGCCGAGGTGCACATGGCGCCGACATACTTGCGCGGCGGCGCATCGGCCAGGCCCAGGCGTTCGCGCGTGGCCTCGTCCAGGCTGGCGATGTTGCGCGCGCCCGGAATGCCCATGCCGCCGCCGGCGTCGATCGCCATGGCGTCCTTCATGCACATGCGGTTCGGTTCCACGCAGCGATTGACGATGGCGTCGAACAGGCCGGGCGCGACGCTGGCGTAGCGCTGCACCGGGTTGCGTTCGCTGGGTTGTTCCAGTTTCAGGTAGGTGTCGCGGCCGAGCGTGGCGCCGGAGGCGCGGGCGTCGGCGATCCACTTGTCGAAGCCCTGCTGGTCCAGGCCGTGGAAGCGAAAGCGCATGCCGGAAAAGCCCGCGCCGCTGTAGTTGGCCGACAGGCCTTCGTATTCGCCGGGGTGGTTGATGACCGCGTGCAGCGTCGTCTGCATGCCCGGCATGGCGTAGATCTGGCCGGCCAGCGCCGGGATGAAGAAGGAGTTCATCACCGTGGACGAGGTGATCTTGAACTGGATCGGGCGGTCGACCGGCGCGGCCATTTCATTGACCGCGGCCACGCCCTGTTCGGGGTAGAGGAACAGCCACTTCCAGTCCAGCGCCACCACTTCGACCACCAGCGGCTTGGTGCCGGCCGGCACTTCGCGGCCTTCGGACAGGCGCGCCAGCGGGCGGTAGGGATCGAGCTGGTGGGTGCTGACCCAGGTGAGCGCGCCCAGCGCGATGATGATCAGCAGCGGCGCGGCCCAGATCAGCAGCTCCAGCATGGTGGAGTGGTTCCAGTCGGGGTCGTAGTGCGCGTCGCGGTTGCTGGCGCGATAGCGCCACGCGAACAGGAAGGTCAGGAAGATCACCGGCACGATGATCAGCAGCATCAGGCCGGTGGAGATGATGATCAGGTTGCGCTGCTGCACCGCGATGTCGCCTGATGGCGAGAGCAACACCGCATTGCATCCGGAGAGCAATGGCAGGGCGGCTAACAGCAACAATCCGCGGAACCTTGGGAAAGACGGCATGGCCATACCCCGAAACGTAACCGTGGGAGGTAAACGCAACACTACGCTGGAAGCCGCGAAAAATCTAGGGTAAAAAGAGCAAAAGTATGCACGGAAAGGCGTGCGGGGCAGGGCCGGGCGAGAGCGCGCCGCGGTCCGCGGGGCCTTGGCGCATGTGCGTACGAGTGTGTTGCAAAAAGCGTAGACAAGGCGTTTTTCAAAACCTCCTTTCAGCGAGCACTCACATGGCGACCACCACGCAGTATCCCGGTCATGCCTCCCCCTTGCCCGGTCCGGGCGCGACAGGGGGCGCGGCCAGCCACGCCAAGGTGGCGCCGGGCGAAATCGCCGTGGGGGTCGTCATCGGACGCGCCTCCGAATACTTCGACTTCTTCGTCTTCGGCATCGCCTGCGTGCTGGTGTTTCCACGGGTGTTCTTCCCGTTCGAACCGCAGCTCGAAGGCACGCTGTGGGCCTTTGTCATCTTCTCGTTCGCGTTCATTGCGCGTCCCATCGGCACGGCGGTGTCGATGGCGATCCAGCGGCGCTGGGGGCGCGGCACCAAGCTCACCATCGCGCTGTTCCTGCTGGGCACCGCCACGGTCGGCATGGCCTTCCTGCCGGGCTACAACGTCATCGGCTCGCACGCCATCGTGCTGCTGGCGGTGTTCCGCTGCTTGCAGGGGCTGGCCTTCGGCGGCTCCTGGGACGGGCTGCCGTCCTTGCTGGCCCTGAACGCGCCGCCCCAGCGCCGCGGCTGGTACGCGATGCTGGGCCAGTTGGGCGCG
Organism: Achromobacter sp. EB05; assembly: GCF_044232075.1. Classification (NCBI taxonomy): domain Bacteria; kingdom Pseudomonadati; phylum Pseudomonadota; class Betaproteobacteria; order Burkholderiales; family Alcaligenaceae; genus Achromobacter; species Achromobacter sp. EB05. Next base: position 5,165,658 of record NZ_CP155917.1, on the reverse strand, counting down.
CCTATCGGCTTCATGATCGCCAGCGCGCTGTTCCTGTTCCTGCACCTGACGCTGACCGAGGCGGACTTTCTCGACTGGGGCTGGCGCTATCCGTTCTTCGTCGCCTTCGCCATCAACGTGGTGGCGCTGTTCGCGCGGCTGCGGCTGGTGCTGACCGAGGAATACACGCAACTGCTCGAAGAAGGCGAACTGGAACCCATCAGCACCACGCAGATGGTGCGCGAGCAAGGCTATAACCTGTTCCTGGGCGCGTTCGCGGCGCTGGCCAGCTATGCGCTGTTTCACCTGGTGACGGTGTTCCCGCTGTCGTGGATCGCGGTCAGCGCCACGCAGCAGATCTCCGATGTGCTGATCGTGCAGATCATCGGCGCGGGCGTGGGCATCCTGGGCACCATCGCCTCGGGCTGGATCGCCGACCGCATCGGCCGGCGCACCACGCTGGGCCTGCTGGCCGCGCTGATCGGCGTGTTCGCGCTGTTCACGCCGTGGCTGCTGGGCGGCAGCCCCAAGGCGCAGGATGCGTTCATCCTGATCGGCTTCGCGCTGCTGGGGCTGTCGTACGGCCAGGCGTCGGGCACCGTCACGGCCAACTTCACCAAGCGCTTTCGCTATACCGGCGCCGCATTGACCACCGACATGGCCTGGCTGGTTGGCGCGGCCTTCGCGCCGCTGGTGGCGCTGGGCCTGTCGGCGCGTTTCGGGCTGGTGGCGGTCAGCATCTACCTGCTGTCGGGCACCGCCTGCACGCTGCTGGCGCTGCGCATCAACAAGGCGCTGGAAACGCGTGACTGACGGGAAGATGACGCCAGTACGCGGCAGCGACACGGGGACTTCGTTCAATTGGGCGCGCGCCCTGGTGCTGGGCGCGTTGCTGATCGCCATCGCCATGTATCGGCCGCTGGATCCGCAGGTCATTCCGGCCTGGTATCGCGCCGCGGGCGACGCGTTCTTTGTCATCGTATGCGTGCTGGCCGCGGCGCTCGGCCGTGGCGCGGGCTTTCGCGATATCTGGTCGCGCGGCTTCGTCTCCGGTTTCCTGCTCTACAGCCCGGCCTGGCTGCAAGGCGGTACGGCGCCCGCGGCCGCGCCGTGGCTGCCGACCTTGCTGGTCGGACTGTTGCTCGCCTGGCCTTTGCTGTGGCTGTGCGAGGCGCTGTGGTGGCGGCGCGGGACGCGCGGCGCCTGATCCCGGAAAAGATCGCCACGCCCGAGGGCGCGGCAGGCGTGGCGCGGAACCGCCCGTCCGGGCTGTCCGCCCGCGTCGCGCGGGTCAGCGCACCGGCCAGCCGTACATCTGGCCGCCGTCGCGCCATTGCGCGTTCAGGCCGCGCGGCAGCTTCATCGCGCTGGCCGTGCCCAGGTTGCGCTCAAAGCTCTCGCCATAGTTGCCGACCTGCTTGACGATGCTGTAGGCCCACTTGTCGTCCACCCCCAGGTTCTTGCCCATGCCCGGCGTCACGCCGAGGATGCGCTGCACGTTGGGGTTGTTGCTCTTGAGCTGGCTGTCGACGTTGGCCGAGGTCACGCCGAATTCCTCCGCTTCCAGCATGGCGTTCAGGGTCCAGCGCACCACGTTGAACCAGTTGTCGTCGCCCTGGCGAACCATGGGGCCGAGCGGGCTCTTGGCGATGTTCTCGTCCAGGATCAGATAATTGTCCGGCTGCTCCAGCGTGGTGCGCGAGGCCGCCAACTGCGATTTGTCGGAGGTGAAGGCGTCACAGCGGCCGGCCGCGAAGGCGCGCACGATCTCGTCGTACTTGTCGATCACCACCGGCTTGAATCTCAGGCCGTTGCCGCGGAACCAGTCGGCCAGGTCGAGCTCGGTGACGGTGCCGGGCTGCACGCAGATGGTGGCGCCGTCCAGTTCCTTGAGCTTCTTGACGCCGAGCTTGGCGGACACCATCACGCCCTGGCTGTCGTAATAGTTCACGCCGGTGCTGATCAGGCCCAGCGTGGTATCGCGCGCCATCGTCGGCGTGACGTTGCGCGTCAGCACGTCGACCTCGCCCGATTGCAGGGCGGTGAATCGCGCCTGCGTCGTCAACGGCGTCAGGCGGTATTTGCCGGCGTCGTTGAAGACGGTGGCGGCGATGGCGCGGCACATGTCCACGTCCAGCCCCTGCCAGTTGCCCTTGCTGTCCGGCGAGGAAAAGCCCTGGATGCCGGTGGACACGCCGCACTGCACGTAGCCGCGCTTCTTGACGGTGTCGAGGGTGGGGCCGGCGTGGGCCAGGCTGGTGACGGTGGCCAGCGCCAGGGCGCCGGCCGCGGTTCGGAATATCGGCATTGCGTTCTCCGGCCGGGTCCGGCCCGGCGCCAGGGGGAATGGCTCAGGCGCTCAGCGCGCGGGGCTTGGCGATCTGGTCCAGGCTTTCGGTCAAGGCCTGGTCCAGGATCGAGACGGCGCGGTCGATCTCGTCATTGCTGACGGTCAGCGGTGGCGCGATGCGCCAGACCGAGCCGCGCTCGGGGCGGCGGCGGATGTTCATCGACAACCCCAGCTCGAAGCAGCGCTGCGTGGTCAGGGCGCCGAGCGCGTGATACGGCTCGCGCGTGGCGCGGTCCTGCACCAGTTCCACGCCCAGCAGCAGGCCCAGGCCGCGCACGTCGCCGATGGCTTCGTGGCGCTGCTGCAGTTCCAGCAGGCCGCGGCGCAGGTAGTCGCCCTGGCGGCGGGCGCGCTCCAGCAGTTGTTCGCGTTGCAGCGTCTCCAGCACCGCCAGTCCGACGGTGGCGGGCAGCGGGTCCGAGACGTGGCTGGTGTAGAAGGTGAAGCCTTTCTCGTGCACGTCCTGTTCGATAGCGGGCGTGGTGATGGTGGCTGCCAGCGGCAGGCCGCCGCCCAGGGTCTTGGAGACGCTGATGATGTCGGGCGTGACGCCGAAGTGTTCCGAGCCGGTGCGGCAGCCGAGGCGGCCGAAGGCGGTCTGCGCCTCGTCGAAGATCAGCAGCATGCCGCGCGCGTCGGCGGCACGGCGCAGCGCCTGCATGTAGGACTTGGGCGGCACCAGCACGCCGCCGGCGCTGATCACCGGTTCGACGATGATGGCCGCGGGCCGGCCGGCCGAGGCCATGTCGAACATCTTCAGGCCGATCTCCAGGCAGGCCAGCGCCGACTGCTCGGCGTCCAGGCCGGCGATGTAGGGGCGATACGAGTTTGGCTCGGGCATGACGAACACGCCGGCCGGCGGCACGCCATAACCCTTGCGGTCGCTGGCGTAAGAGACCGAGCCGGCGCCGCTGGTGACGCCATGCCACGAGCCTCCCACCGCCAGGATCTCGAAGCCGCTCTTGTGCATCTTGGCCATGCGCAGCGCGATTTCGTTGCTCTCGGAACCGGTGTTCACGAAGATCGACTTGGTCATGCCCGCCGGCATCCAGTCGCGCGCCATCGTCGCGGCCAGTTGCGCGACGGCTTCCGGGATCATGCCGCTGAAAAAGTGGAAGGCGGTTTCTCCGGCGCGGCGCACCGCGTCGACGATGGCCGGGTGGTTGTGGCCGATGGTGGCGCACATCTGGCCCGAGGTGAAGTCCAGGATCTCGCGGCCGGTGTCGTCGCGCACCACCGTGCCCTTGGCCGACTTGAACAGGTTGGGAAAGGTGTCGCCGCCGTAGCGGATGAGGTATTCGCGGGCCGCCGCACGCAGGGTTTGATCCATGTTTACACTCCGGCAAAAGGCAGGTTCCAATGCGGAACCGACGGACGCAGTGTCTGGCGGCGCGGCGCCGGCGTCCAATGCGAAGTACGCATGCGGCGCCATGCATGGCGCGCATGACCCATGCGAATCGCGCAAGGAGCGGTATGGATACCCGGTGGCTGCAGGACTTCATCACCCTGTCGGAGCTGCGCAATTTCACGCGCGCGGCCGAGGCCCGCAATCTGTCGCAGGCGGCGTTCAGCCGCCGCATCCAGAGCCTGGAGAACTGGGCCGGCGCGCGGCTGATCGACCGTTCCGCTTTCCCGACCCAGCTCACCGAGGCGGGCGAGCGCTTCCGCGTCGCGGCCATCGAACTGGTCAACCAGTTGGTCGAGGCGCGCGCGGGCATCGCCGCCGTGCCGGCGCGCAACCAGTTGCGACTGGCGACGTCCTATGCCCTGGCGACGACCCACCTGCCGCGCTGGTGGCGCGACTGGAGCACGGGCCAGCAGCTCAGTTGCAGCCTGCAGACGGGCAATGTGCATGACACGGTGTCGGCCTTCACGTCGGGTGCGGCCGATCTGTTGATCTGTTTCCACCAGTTGGCGCAGCCATTGCCGCTGGACCTGTCGCGCTACGACTGCCTGACGCTGGGGCGCGAGCTGATTCGGCCCTACGCGGCGCGCGCCCTGGTCGAACGCGAGCGGTTGGACCTGCCGGGCACCACGGCGCGGCCGGTGCCGTTGCTGATGTATTCGCCCAGCGTCTATTTCGCGCGCTTGATCGACGCAGCCATCGAGGGCGGGCCGGAGCCCCTGCACGGTGTGCGCCTGTTCGAGGCGGAGATGTCGGACGTGCTGGGCGACATGGCGGCGCAGGGGCTGGGCGTGGCGTGGCTGGCCGACAGCGCACTGCGGCGGCTGGAGACGGCCGACCTCGTGCCCTTGGCCAACCGCGCCTGGGACATCGAGGTGACCATCCTGGCATTCAAGGACCGCAGCGACGCGCGCGCCGCGGTCGAGGCCGTGTGGCGGCGGATGGCCGCGGCCGCTCAGCCGGCGTAGCCTTCCAGCACGTTGGCGACGTTGACGCCGACCTCGGCCACCGCGTAGCCGCCTTCCATGGTGAACACCGCGGGCAGGTCCAGCCGGGCCAGCCGCGCGCCCACCCGCAGGTAGTCGGCGCTGCGCAGCTTGAATTTCGAAATGGGGTCGCCTTCGTAGGTGTCCACGCCCAGCGCGATCACCAGCGCGTCCGGCTTGAAGCGGCCGATGGCGGCCAGGCCCTGTTCCAGCGCCTCGGTCCAGCCGGCGAAGTCGGTGCCCGCCGCCAGCGGCAGGTTCAGGTTGGCGCCCAGGCCGGCGCCCTGGCCGGGTTCGTCGGCATAGCCCAGGAAGAAGGGATATTCGGTGGTCGGGTCGCCATGCACCGACACGGTCAGCACGTCGCCGCGCTCGTAGAAGATGCTCTGCGTGCCGTTGCCGTGGTGGTAGTCGATGTCCAGCACCGCGACGCGCTCGGCGCCGGCCTCGCGCAGCGCCTGCGCCGCCAGCGCGGCGTTGTTCAGGAAGCAGTAGCCGCCGAAGAAGTCGGCGCCGGCGTGATGGCCGGGCGGGCGCGTCAGCGCCATGGCGGCGCGCGGACCGTGGCCGCCCGCGACCGCGCGCGCGGCGTCGATGGCGCAGGCCGCGCCGGCGGCCGCGGCTTCCCAGGTGCCCGCCGTCAGGGGGCTGCCGCTGTCGAACGAGAACAGGCCGACGCGCGCGGCGAAATTGCTGGGCGCGATGTCGTGGCGGAAGCCGCGCACCGGCCATACCGACGGCAGGATGTCGAGCTCGGCGTTGGCCGGGTCCAGCGCGATCCAGTCGGCCCAGGCGCTTTGCAGGAAGTCGACGTAGCGCGCGCTGTGCACGCGGCGGATCAGGTCCAGGTCGGGCGCGGCCGGCGCCCGTAGCGTGCCGATGCCGCGCTGGCGCAGGGCGTCCAGCACGTATTCGAGCCGGGCCGGGGTCTCGTGACAGGGCACCAGCCTGCCGCGGAACATTTCCTGGCGGCCATCGTGTTTGCCGTGGACGGGATTGTGGAAGATAAGCACGGTAGCGTCTGTGGAAAGAGAGGAAGGGAAACTATAGCGGCCGCAGTGCGTACCAGGCGATGGCCGGCAGCTCGCGCAGGATCGAATACAGGTCGCGCGCCTCGGCGTAGCGGGGCGAGGCGCCGCCGACCTGCCGCACGCCATGGCGCTTGAGGGCCAGCATGGTGCGCGGCACATGAAAGTACTGCGTGATGGCCGTGGCGCTGGTGTAGCCATGTTCGCGCATATAGGCGCTGGCGTGGGTGGCGGTGGCCCAGGTGTCGTTGCCGAGGCTGTCGGCCACCACCTGGCCGGCCGGCACGCCGCGCGCGATCAGATAGTCGCGCATCACCGCCGCTTCATCGTGGCCGGCCGGATCGACGCCGCCGCTGACGAACAGCACGCGGCAGCGCGCGGCGGCGTAGCAATCGTAGGCGCGGTCGAGCCGGGCGGCCAGGCGCGGCGAGGGCTTGCCGTCGGGCGCGACCGTGTTGCCCAGCACCACCGCGACGTCGGCCTGCGGGGCGTCGGCCTGCAGGCCCGCCGCGACCAGGGCGGCGGCGGCCAGCGCCACGGCCACGCCCAGGCTGGCGAGGGCAACAAGGGCGCGGCGGGGCCAGCGGGGCGCGCTCATTGCCGTTTGGGGAAGGGCAGGTCGACTTCGATGGCGTTCGAGTAGACCGGGCTGGTTGCGGCGGCCGGGTCCGTCAGCGCCACGACCAGCCGGTAGCGGCCGGGGGCCAGGTCGGGGAAGAAGGGCACGTACTGGCCGTTGCCGGCGCTTACCTGGTACTCGAACCCGCCGTTTCCGTCCGGACGCCACAGCACCGGGTCGTCGGCCCAGTCGGCCACGTGGCGCGGGCCCGTGGGCGCCGCAGGCCGGTCGGCGTTGTCGGCATAGGCGGGGGAGGTCTGCGCGGCGGCGGCCGCAACGGCGGGCGCGGCCAGCGTCACCGGCGGGCGTTGGTAGAGCGGCTGCAGCGTGCGCCGATCCTGCGCGTCGATGAACAGCAGCCAGATGCGTGGCGATTGCAGTCGCGCCGGCTCGGGGCCGAGGTTGGTCACGTGCAGCGTGAAGCGGCCGCCGGCCTCGTACAGCGTGGTGCCCAGGTGGCCATAGACGGACAGCATCAGGCCGCTCGTGGGCGTGCGCGGCGCCGGGGCATAGCGGTGTTTGTCGATCTTCAGGTCGGCGTAGCGCACCCATGCCGGCGGCGCATCCGCGCTCGCGCCGGCCTCGCGCACCTGCAGCCACTGCGGACGCAGCGCGATCACGTCGAGGCGCTCCCCGGCCTTGGCTGTCCGCGTCGACAGCGCCTTTACATCGGGGGCGTCGTACAGGTCGAGCCGGTCGAAGGGCACGCTGCTGTCGCCATCCAGCGGCGAGTCGTCGCCGTCGATCTGGATGCGCGCCACCGTGCCGTCTTCATTGAATCCGTATGTCAGCTCGAAGGCGCTGTCCTCCAGGTCGAACAGCGCCTGGGCGGTCCACCGCACCGGGCGCGCGGTGCCATCGGGGCGCAGCGCGTAGTCCTCGGTGCCGTTGCTGTCGGCGCCGTAGCGGCAGCCCACCGAGAAGGCGGCCTTGGCGGCATCGAACACGGGGTTGACGAACTGGTGGCACGGGCTGGCCAGCGGCGCGGGATGCGCGATCTCGCGGAACCTGCCTTCCTTGGGCCGGTACAGGAACAGCCGGGCCTGGACCTGGCCGCCGCCGCCGCTCTGGCCGATGACCAGGTCGCGGTAACCGTCGTGGTCGATGTCGGGCGTCTCGAAGACGTCGACCGCTTCGTCGTCCAGGCGGGCGATTTCCTGCGGCGCGCCCTTGCCGACGCGAACGCTGACGCGCTGCTGCGTGGCCCCGTCGACGGTTACTACCGCCCGCAGGCCCGGCTTGATGTCGTAGGCATGGTCGCGCGCGAATGCGTCGGCGCTGACGCCGGCGCCGGCCAGCATGGCCGCAAGCAGGAACATTTTCAAGGCAGCGCCTCCCGGATTTCTTCTCGGCGCATTATGCCCGAGCCGTCGCGCCGCGCGCCGTGCCTGCGGGGGACGCGTCGAGGGTCGCGGCGGCCGCGGGTTCCTGGGTAGAATCATCGGATAGCTTGCGACGCGCGCGCCATGAACCTCCCGTTCCCCATCCGTCAAGAATGCCCGCCGGGCGCCTGTATGTGCGACCGCGACCGGCTGCTGGCCGATCCGGCGGCGGACGTGCGCATCCTGCGGCTCACCAAGGAAGAGGAAAAGCGCCTGGTGGCGCGGCTGGAGAACATTGCCAGCCTGGAAGACCTGCGCGCCATGCAGGGCCGCATGCAGGCGCAATTGGGCATCGTGGTGCGCATCATCCCCAGCGACAACGAAGTGCGCACCTCGCGCGGCATCGCCATCCAGCTCGACGAGCAGCCCGGCCTGTGCCGCAAGACGCGCACGTCGATTCCGGCCGCCATCCGCCGCGGCTTCGACAACAGGCCCGAGATCGTCTACGAGCTGCTGAACGAGCGCGACCTGCTGAACGGCACGTAGCGCCGTCATGCCATGGACGCCGTGGCGGTCGGCGCCCGCTGCGTCCCTACCTGCCGCGCGGCACGGGGCAGGGCGCCAGCGGCACCACGTCGGCGGGCGTGCGGCCCGCTTCGGGCCGGGTATCCATCTTCTTGCCGCTGCGTGCGGGATAGACCAGCAGCACGGCGCTGCCGGGGGCCAGCGTGGGCGCGTTGGGGCCGCCGTAGGCCACGGTCCAGCCGCGCACCGCCAGCGGCGCCAGCGTGTATTGCAGGGCCGAACCGGGCGACACGTGAGCCACCTTGCCGGCGAACAGTTCCTCTTGCCGGGTCTCGAGGCCGTTGACGGACTGGTAGGTGGCGATGCTGACCAGCGCGGCAGATTCGCCGTGCCGCGCCAGGATCGCGGTTTCGTAGCGGCCGGGGGGAATGGCCGTGAGGCTGACGCTGATGTTGCCCTGCGGCTGGCCGCCGCCGTCCAGCCGCACGCCGGTCACGTCGGCCCGCGCCAACGGGGCTGACCCGGTGTTGCGAACCCGCACGCTGTACTGCCCCGACGTGCCGGTCAGCGTACACACCTCGATGCCGTGGGGCGGTGTGTTCGCGTGCGCGGACGCCGCCAGGACGGCGGCGGGCAGGATGGCGGCGCGGAATAGTCGGGACGGCACGGTACGCTCCTATAAGAGGAGGCAGCGCGCCGGGACGCCGCGTTGCCTGCCTTATTACACCACCTGGCGGCCGGGGCCGTCGCCCTGCGGGCGCTTGCCGGCCAGCCAGTGCAGGATCAGCGCCAGCACCAGCAGGGCGGCCATGATGAAGCCCCAGAACAGCCAGCCCAGCACCGCGATCCAGGTGCCCAGGCTGCCGGCCGCGGGCAGGACCTGGTTCAGCAGGTCCACCAGCCACACCAGCCCCGACTGCAGCGACTGGATCAGGCCGGCGTCGACCCAGGGGGCCGCCCACGCGGGCGCCTGCCATTGCGCCGAGCCGATCGCGGCGGCGCCCGGCACCTGGGTCGAGGCGATGGCCGCCAGCACCCAGTCCGCCAACTGTAGCGTCAGCGCCACCAGGCCGGTCCATAGCGCGGCCAGTACGGCGAAAGCGATCCAGATGATTTTCTTCATTGTTGCGGTACTCCGGTGATTCAGGAAAGAAACGCCACGATAGAGCGGAAACGGATTCTGAAAAACCAGCGTCTTTGTGACAATCATTAAGAAAAAACCGAAGTCTTGGCATGCGCCAGTATCTGCTGCACTAGCGGGTGGTGCTGCCCGCGCCGATTGCGGATGCCGTGGATTTCCTCGTGCACGCTGTCGCAGCGCGCCAGCGGCCGCAGGCCGCGCAGCAGGCCGCGCAGCAGGCCGACGTCGTCGCCGCCCAGGCGGCTGAGCGGGAACACGCCCAGGCCGCGCGCGGCGAACACCGACATCAGCGCGCTGTCCTCGAACTCGCCGACCACGTTGGGCCGCAGGCCTTGTTCATTGAACCACCGGTCCAGCGTCTGGCGCAGCACCGAATGGCCGGTCGGCAGCAACACCGGCAGGCGCTCCAGGCAGCGCGGGAAGTCCTGCGTGTCGGCCTTGCGCACCAGCCGCGCCGGGCCGTACCAATCGACCGGCGAGGACACCAGCCGGTCGCTGGTCAGGCGCAGGTTGGGGTTGGCCGGCGCGCCCTGGCCGGCCAGCACCAGGTCCAGGTGGTGGCGCGCCAGTTCGCCCAGCAGTTCCTCGACCTCGCCCTCGTGGCAGGTCAGGCGCAGGTCGGGGGTGTCCAGCACCGGCCCCAGCAGCGCGTGGGCGGCGAGCTTGGAGATGCCGTCCGACAGGCCCACCGACAGGCGGATCACCGGCTTGGTGGCGGCGGCGCGGACTTCCTGCGGCAGTTCCTGGCCGATCTGGAAGATCTCCTCGGCGCGGGCGAAGGCGGCCTGCCCGGCGTCGGTCAGGGCCACCCCGCGCCCGGCCGGACGCAGCAACTGGTGGCCCAGGTTCTTTTCCAGTTCGCGCACCTGGGCGCTGATGGTCTGGATGGCCATGTCGAGGCGCTCGGCGGCGCGCGAGAAGCCGCCTTCCTTGGCGACCATCCAGAAGTAGTACAGGTGGCGGTAATTGAGCATGGCGATGTTCACTTCGGTTTTTTCGAACCATAACTCACTTTCAGGCTGATTTCTCCATCGGCCCGGGATCCGGATCATGAGGGCCTTCACACACAAGCGGGAACATCATGGAAGCCTTGCTCTCATTTCTACAAGCCGACTTCGCCGGCACGCCGGCCTGGAGCTGGCTGCTGTTCATCGGCATCGTCATCTCCCTGCTGGTCTTCGACCTGGGCGTGCTGCACAAGGAAGACCGCGAGATCGGCGTGCGCGAAAGCCTGCTGCTGTCGGCGGGTTACATTTCGGCCGCGTTGCTGTTCGGCGGCTGGGTCTGGTGGCAGATGGGCCCGGCCAGCGGCATGGCCTACTACACGGGCTTCCTGATCGAGAAATCGCTGTCGCTGGACAATGTGTTCGTGATCGCGCTGATCTTCAGTTTCTTCGCCATCCCGCGCCAGTTCCAGCACCGCGTGCTGTTCTGGGGCATCCTGGGAGTGATCGTGCTGCGCGCCATCATGATCGGCCTGGGCGCCGCGCTGGTCAGCAACTTCGGCTGGTTGATGTACCTGTTCGGCGCGTTCCTGGTGTTCACCGGCATCAAGATGTGGATGATCGCCGACCAGGAGCCGGACATCGCCACCAACCCGATCCTGAAGTTCCTCAAGCGCCGCATGCGCGTGACCGATGGGCTGCGCGGCAACGCCTTCTGGGTGCGCGAGCCGGATGCGGCCACGGGCAAGACGGTGCGCTGGGCCACGCCGCTGTTCCTGGCCCTGGTGCTGATCGAGTTCGTGGACCTGTTGTTCGCGGTGGACTCGGTGCCGGCGATCTTCGCCATCACCACCGACCCGTTCATCGTGTACACCAGCAACATCTTCGCGATCCTGGGCCTGCGCGCGCTGTACTTCGCGCTGGCGGCGATGATCCACCGCTTCCACTACCTGAAGTACGCGCTGTCGCTGGTACTGGTGTTCATCGGCACGAAGATCTTCCTGGTCGGCTTCATCGGCAAGATTCCCGCCGTGGTGTCGCTGTCGGTGACCTTCGGCCTGATCGGCGGCGGCGTGCTGTTCTCGCTGTGGAAGACCCGCTCGGGGGCGTCGCAGCCTGAGCTGAAGACCGAGTAAGCCCGGCAAGAGCAGAGGGCCCGCCCATGGCGGGCCCTTTTTCATCGCCGAGCCGCCTCAAGATGAAAAAGCCCCCTCGGGGGGGCAGCAAGCCGAAGGCGCGGCGTGGGGGCCCTTTTTCATCGCCGAGCCGCCTCAAGATGAAAAAGCCCCCTCGGCGGGGGCGGGGTCGAGCGTGCGCAGGAAGTCGGCGATGGCCGCGGCGGCGGCCTCGGGCGCGGCCTGCAACAGGCAGTGCGGCGCGTCGATGTCGACCAGGAGGGTCTGCGGCGCCAATTGCCTGACCAGCGTGGCGGCGGCGGGCGGCACCACGCGGTCGTGGCGCGCCTGCAGGTATAGCAGCGGCAGGCGCACGCCGGCACATGCCGCGCGTTGGTCGGCGGCCATCACGGCCTGGAGGCGGGCTCGCATGACGGCGGGCGCCACCTGCGCGACGGCCCGGTCCAGCGCGGCGCGCAGCGCCGGCGTGCCATGGGCACCCAGCAACAGGTGATGCAGGACCGCGCGCGGCAGCAGTGTGACCGGCAGCCAGTTGGCCAGCGGCCGCGCCAGGCCCAGCCGGGGATGCGGCGCGCGCACGAACGAGGCGCACAGGATCAGGCCGCGCAGGTTTGGCGGCGGCGCGGCGGCGATGGCGGCGCCCAGCGGTCCCGAGAAGGATTCGGCCAGCAGCACGAAGGGCGCCTGCGCGGGCAGGGCTTGGCGCACGCGCTGTTCGAGCGCGGGGTAACCGAGCGGCTCGCGGGCGGGATAGCGCAGCACCATGGGCGGCGGCGCGGGGGGCAGCGCGGACAGCAGCGGATCAAACAGATCGCCGGTGCCGTCCATGCCGGGCAACAGGACCAGTTGCGGAGGCATTCATCAAGTTCCGGATGGGGAATGGTCGCATTCTGACAGGGTGTCGGCATATCCAGTAAATATGAATGTGTAGCCCTATATATATTTGTCATATGGAATGACGCGGCGTAGAGTGCGGAACGTACCCAGACCCACGCAAGGAGCCGCCATGACCTGGTCCGCCAAACAGTATTCCGCCTTTGAAAACGAACGCACCCGCCCGGTGCGCGACCTGGTTGCCGCCCTGCCGAACGAACAGGTCGGCCACGCGGTGGATCTGGGCTGCGGCCCCGGCAACTCCACCGAGGTGCTGGCCGCCCGCTACCCGCAGGCCGACGTGACCGGCATGGACAGCTCCGACGACATGGTGCAGGCGGCGCGCAAGCGCCTGCCGTCGATCGCGTTCGAACTGGCCGACATCGAAACCTGGAATCCGCCGCGCCAGTACGACGTGATCCTGGCCAACGCCGCGCTGCAGTGGGTGCCGGACCACGCGACCCTCTATCCGCGCCTGGTGGGCAAGCTGGCGCCGGGCGGCAGCCTGGCGGTGCAGACGCCGGACAACCTGGAAGAGCCGGCCCACAAGCTGGCGCGCCAGGTCGCCGCCGACGGCCCCTGGGCCGGCAAGATCGGCGGCGTCAAGCATCCGCCGCGTCACAGCGCCGCCTGGTACTACGAACTGCTCAAGCCGCATTGCGGCCGACTGGACGTCTGGCGCACGACCTACATGCACCCGCTGGCAGGCGCGCAGGCGGTGGTGGAATGGTTCAAGGGCACGGCGCTGCGGCCCTATCTGAACAAGCTGGACGCTGACGAACAGGCGGCCTTCCTGGCGCGCTATCGGGACGAGATTGCGCGCGCCTATCCCGCGTTGGCCGATGGCACCGTGCTGCTGCCGTTCCCGCGGCTGTTCCTGGTGGCGGGTCCCAAGGACTGAAGCGGCGCGCCCGGTCCGCCACGCCGCCGCGCCCTTGCGCGGGAACCGCGGCCCTAGGCCTTGTCGGCGAAGTAGCGCGCAGGCGTCTGTCCCAGCGCCTTGCGGAACATGGTGATGAAGGCGCTGACCGATTCGTAGCCCAGGTCTTCGGCGGTGCGCTGCACCGACACGCCCGACGACAACCGCTGCAGCGCCATGACGATGTGCATCTGCTGGCGCCAGCGGCCGAAGCTCATGCCAACCTCCTGCCGCACCAGGCGCGCCAGCGTGCGTTCGCTCATGGCCAGGCGCCGGCCCCATTCGGCCGCGGTGCTGCGGTCGGCGGGATTGGCCCGCAGCGACGCGGCAATCTCGCGCAGGCGCGGATGGTCGGACAGCGGCAGGTGCAACTGCTCGGTCGGCATCCGCGTCAATTGCTCGACCAGCACGGCGGCCAGACGGCGGTTGGCGGGGAGAGCGGTGTCGGCCGGCGCCAGGTCGGCCAGGTGCGCCACCATTTCCCGCACCAGCGGCGTGATCGCCAGCGTGCAGCATTGCGTCGGCAGGCCCGGCGTGTCCGCCGGCACGAACAGGAAGCAGACCCGGCCGTTGTCGGTGACGCGGTTGCGGTGCGGCACGCCGCCGGGGATCCACACGCCGCAGCGCGGCGGCACCATCCACAGGCCCTGCGGCACGAAGCTGGTCACCCCGCCCTGCAGCGACAGCACCAACTGGCCCATGCGGTGGCGATGGGTGGGCGATTCGTGTTCGTTGCGGGCCGCCTCCACGCGCATGGCGTAGGTCCATTGCGTGGGCGTGTCGGGATCGAAATAGGGGCTGTGGGCGTGCGGCGGATACATGGCGCGGCGCTGCCTTGGCTGGATTCAGGGATATTTTGTCATTATCTCGAAATTCAGCAGAGACGGCTTTGCCTAAGCTGACGGCATGATTCCTTCCGCTTCCTCCCCCGCTTCCCAACGCCCCGTTCTGCTGATCGTGGGCATCCTCTTCATCGCCATGGCGCTGCGCGCGCCGGTCACGGGCATGCCACCGCTGGTCGGCCTGATCCGTGAACAGCTCGGCCTGTCGAATACCGCCGCCGGCATGCTGATCACGTTGCCGCTGCTGGCGTTCGCCATCGTTTCGCTGGTGTCGGCCGGCATGGCGCGTCGCCATGGGCTGGAGCGCACGCTGTTCGCCGCGCTGCTGCTCATCGGCGGCGGCATCGTGCTGCGCAGCCAGGGCCAGGCCTGGGCGCTGTATGCCGGCACGGCGGTCATCGGTTCGGGTATCGCCGTCGGCAACGTGCTGCTGCCCAGCCTGCTCAAGCGCGACTTCCCGCAGCGCGTGGCGGGCCTGACCTCGGCTTATGTGTTGACCATGAGCATCGCGGCCGGCGCCGCCTCTGCCCTGGCGGTGCCGCTGGCCAGCCTGGCGGGCGGCAGTTGGCGCTTCTCGGCGCTGTGCCTGCTGGCGATTCCGGTGGCCGGGGTGCTGCTGTGGCTGCCGCAACTGGCCAACCATACGCCGCCGGCCGCGTCCACCGCGCACGCGCCGCATGGCGGCCGGTTGTGGCATTCCGCGCTGGCCTGGCAGGTGACGCTTTACCTGGGCATCAATTCCTTCGTGTTCTACGTGGGCGTGAGCTGGCTGCCGGCGATCCTGCGCGACGCGGGCCACTCGGCCGAGCGCGCCGGCTCGCTGCACGGGCTGCTGCAGTTGATGTCGGCCGGGCCCGCACTGTTCCTGGCGCCGGTGGTGCGTCGCATGAAGGACCAGCGCGCGGCCGCGTTCTGCTCGGCGCTGTCCTCGCTGGTGGCGTTCGTCGGCTTGATCGCGGCGCCGGGCTGGGCCACGTTGTGGATCGTGCTGCTCGGCCTGGGCACGGGCGGCGGCATCATCCTGGGCCTGATGTTCGTGGGCCTGCGCGCCAGCCACGCGCAGCAGGCGGCGGCGCTGTCGGGCATGGCGCAGTGCGTGGGCTACCTGTTCGCGGCCAGCGGACCGGCGCTGGTCGGCGCCCTGCACGACCGGCTGGGGGGCTGGTCGGCGGCGCTCGGGCTGTGCGCCGCATTGTGCCTGGCGATGGCGGGCTGCGGCCTGCTGGCGGGCCGCGCGATCCAGATTGGCGCGTTCCGCACGCATCCGGCCCAGGCGCCGCAACGCGCGGCGCAGTGACGCCGGCGCACGCCGCAAGCGGCGTTTTCTAGCCGCCGGCCTGGGCGCGCCACAGACGCACCAGGATGTCGGGCGCCTGCGCTTCCGGCACGTCGAAGGTGAGGCTGGCCGTATCGCCGCTGGCCGGATCGCGGAACGCCAGTTCCACATGGAAGTAGCGCTGGTCGCCGCCCTGGGCGGCGCAGTCAGGCGTGGCCAGCGGGGCGGTGCGCCGCAGGGCTTCGCCGACCTCCTGCCGCAGCCCTGGCGGGCAGGAGGTCAGGTCGATGCTGCGGGTGCGCGCCAAGCCGGGCAGGTAGGCCAGCCCGCCTTCGCGCGTCAGGCTGACGCGCAGCGCGAATTCGAGCGGAGGCAGGTCGATCATGGCTGTATGCCCACCGCCGCCCAGGCGCCGGCGACGGCCTTGTGCGCGGCCTCGCCGTGCGCCCCGCGCGCCACGTCCAGCGTCAGGCGCGCGAACGCGGCGAAGTCGGCGTCGTGGCGCAGGCGCTTGTCGCGCAGCGTGTCGTACCAGATGCGGCCGGCTATTTCCCAGGCCGGCCCCTTCAGGGCGGTCGCGGCCAGGTAGAAGGCGCGGTTCGGAATGCCGGAGTTGATGTGCACGCCGCCATTGTCATGCGGCGTATCGACGTAGCCGCTCATGTGCGCCGGCTGCGGATCCTTGCCCAGCACCGGATCGTCGTAGGCGCTGCCGGGCTCGGCCATCGAGCGCAGGGCGCGCGCCTGCACTTTCGGCAGGAACAGGCCCTGGCCCACCAGCCAGTCGGCTTCGCGCGCGTCCTGGCCCAGGGCGTATTGCTTGACCAGCGCGCCGAACACGTCGCACAGCGATTCGTTGAGCGCGCCCGACTGGCCCTGGTAGGCCAGCGCCGCTTCGCTGTCGATGACGCCGTGCGTCAGCTCATGGCCGATGATGTCGACCGCCACGGTGAAGCGGTTGAACACTTCGCCGTCGCCGTCGCCGAACACCATCTGCGAGCCATTCCAGAAGGCGTTGTCGTAGTCTTCGCCGTAATGCACGCTGCCCACCAGCGGCAGGCCCGCGCCATCGATCGAGTCGCGCTGGTAGACGTCGTGGAACAGCCTGTAGGTGGCGCCCAGGTGATCGTAGGCTTCATCCACCGCCGCGTCGCCGCTGGCCTTCGCGCCTTCGGCGCGCACCAGCTTGCCGGGCAGGGCGGTGGTGTTGGCCGCGTCGTGCACCGCGCGTTGCGGCGTGCCGCCGGCATCCGAAGCGCGAGGAGCCGCCACCTGGGCCCGCGACGGCCGCGCGGCCATTTCACGCAATCCGCGCTGCTGCTGGTCGATGATGAGTGTCTTGACGGCCGGCATGCTGACACGCGCGTCGGCGTGCTGTGCCAGGCGGTCCAGGACATAGGGCGGAATCACGCCGATCAGGGGCGTGGACGCGGAGGGGCGCGGCATTGTCGATCTCCCGGTGAAGACATGGCGGACGCGGCGCGCGGGCCGGGCCCGGGGCAGGCTTTACGGTAGCAGATAGGCCATGCGCGGGCGTAACAGTGTGCGGCCTGATGCGAGGAACGATAAACGGGCGCGCCGCGCCTCGACGGCCGAGGCGCGATCCGTTATCTTCTGCGCGTTCCGGATTTCTGCTTACGCTTCGAGACATCGCATGTCCGCCGACTACCGCATCCGCCATCTCGCCCTGACCGAGACCCACATCCTGCTGACGCTGGCCGACGGCCGCACGTTGCGCGAGCCGATCCGGCGGCATATCCGGCTGGAAAAGGCCAGCCCGGCCGAGCGCGAACAGTGGCAACTGGTGGACGACGACCATGGCGTGGTGTGGCCGGACTTGCTGGCGCCTTCGGCCGCGGGCATGCTGAACGTGCGCGACCTGTTGTGGGACGCGCATTACGAAGGCGCGCTGGCGGCGTTGCGGGCGGTGGAGTGGAAGCTGGAAAGCCTGCCGCAGCGCGAGCAGGAACTGGTTGCGCTGTGGCGCATGGAAGCCGACATCAACAACGGCGGCTTCATGCAGTTCCTGTGCAATTGGGGCGATCCGACCTGCCAGTTGGCGCTGCTGGCGCTGGGCAAGATCGGCGCGGCGCGCACGCGCGCCATCCTGGCGGAGATGCGCGGCCTGGTCGATCGTTTCGAGGCCGCGCCCGAAGTGATCGAACTGAACGATATCTACGGCGCCATGACCGAGGCCGAGCAGGCGCGCCTGCATGCGCTGGACGAAGCCTACTTCGACTATCCGGACGACCTGGCGCGGCTGGGCCTGGCCTACTACGACTAGCCAGGCGGCCAGTCGATACGCTTCAGTCGAACACGCCCGCCAGCACGTCCGCGACGATGCCGGTGGCGATGGCGATCAGGATGAGGTCATTGCCGGCCACGCGCCACTCGTAACCGGGATGCACCGGCAGCCGGGCCAACATCGGGCCGGGCACCATCTTCTTGGCGATGCCCGGGGGCAGCGGTTTGCCGCGCGCCAGGTTCTTGCGGATGCCGGGCGGCAGGGAGCCATAGCCGGTGGCGCCAGCCTGCACCGCGTAGCCGCGCGCGGTCGAGATGCTGATGCCCGCGGTGCTCAGGGTGACGCTGACGTTGGTGTCGGCATCCTTGCCGTTGCCCTTGTTCTTGCCGCCGCTGTTGCCATTGCCCTTGTTGTTCCCATTGCCGTTGCCGTTGCCGGCGTGATCGGGCTTGCCGCGGTTTTCAGGCGGCGCCGACCAGGCGGGGGCGAGGAGGGTGGTACAGGCCAAGGCGGTCACGAAAATGGCGATCGAGCGGCGCATGATGGGCACCCGGAGTTAAGGCCCATGCAGCGTACCGCAATGCTGGAACGCGCACCATCTCCATTGGCAAGCGGTTTTTCCTATTGCAACAACCGTAACCTTTCACGCCGCTGACTCGGGCTAGAATCGCTCGCTTCTATTCCGGGGGGGAATGCCAGATGCGATATTTCCTGATCTTGGTGGGGGCGGCCGTGGTCGCCTATTTGCTCGCGCGCGGCATCGCCGCCGTGCTCTCGGATCGTAAACGCAACAAATCAGAAAGGGACTGAAAGTGAAGCCGACCGACCTCCAGATCGTCAAGTCCGTCAAACCGCGCAGCCTGAAGGTGGCCATCATCACGGGCGTGCTGTTCGTGCTGATCCTGTGCCTGGCGTTCGGTTCGTGGTTCCAGGTGGACCAGGGCGAACGCGGCGTGGTGCTGCGCAACGGCAAGCTGGTGCGCGTGTCCGAGCCGGGCCTGGATTTCAAGACGCCCTTCATCGACAACGTGATGACGGTGTCGGTGCGCGACCACACTTTCGTGTTCGAGAAGCTCGAAGCCTATAGCTATGACCAGCAACCGGCCACGCTGCGCGTGTCGGTCACCTACCGCGTGCCGCCCGAGCACGTGGCCGAGCTGTATTCCGAGTACGGCACCATCAGCAACCTGCAGATGCGCGTGCTCGAACGCAAGACGCCCGACGCGGTCAAGAACGTGTTCGGCCAGTACACCGCGGTGCGCGCCATCCAGGAACGCCAGAAGCTGGGCCTGGACGTGAACAACGCCGTGCTCAAGACCATGGAAGGCGCGCCGGTGCAGGTGGTGGGCGTGCAGATCGAGGAAGTCGGTTTCTCGCAGGCATACGAGCACTCGATCGAACAGCGCATGCTGGCGCAGGTGCAGATCGAGACCACCCGCCAGCAGAAGGAAACGGCGATGATCAACGCCGAGATCCAGGTGGTCAAGGCCAAGGCCGAAGCCGACGCGCGCCGCCAGCAGTTCACCGCCGAGGCCGATGGCATCCGCATGCGCGGCGAAGCCGAGGCCGCGTCGATCCGCGCCAAGGCCGAGGCGCTGGCCGCCAACACCAACCTGGTCAGCCTGAACGCGGTCGAGAAATGGGATGGCGTGCTGCCCTCCACGCAGGTGCCGGGCGCGGCGCTGCCGTTCATCGGCATCAAATAGCGGCGGCGCTGCCGCTGTGCGCGGCGGCCGGCATGCGCCGCCGCGCGAATTCCACCAGGTGCTCGCCTGACAGCGCCTTGCTGTAGAACCAGCCTTGCACGATGATCTCGGCGCTGGATTCGAGAGCGGCGAGCTGCTCCTGGGTCTCCACGCCTTCGACGATGATCTGCAGGTCCAGCGCCTCGCAGAAGCGCAGCAGGCCGCTCATGACCTGGGCGCCGCGCGCGCTGCTCTGGGCGAGCACGAAACTGCGGTCGATCTTGACCGCGTCGATCTCGAACTGGTGCAGGTAGCTGAGGGCCGAGTAGCCGGTGCCGAAGTCATCGATATAGACCTTGCAACCGATGCCATGCAGGCGGTCGAACGCCGTGTGCAGCGCCTGCGCGTCTTCCACCAGCGCATCCTCGGTCAGCTCCACCGATACCTGGCCCTGGGCCTGCTCCAGCACCTTGACGAGCTTGTCCAGATACGAAGCCGAGGTCAGTGTGCCGCTGGTGACGTTGACGGTCAGGGGCAGGGTGAAACCGGCCTTGCGCCACGCAAGACATTGCAGCACCGCCTGCTTGGCCACCCACAGATCCACTTCGCGCATCAGGTCGGCCTGCGCCAGCCAGCGCAGGAATTCCAGCGGCGCCTGTTGCGTGCCTTCCGGGCCGGTGGCGCGCAGCAGCGCCTCGCAGCCCGTGCAGCGGCCGCTGCGCAGCGACACCTGCGGCTGGTATTCGAGATAGAAGTCGTATTCGCTGATGGCGCGGATCCGCGAGATCTCGGCGCTGCGGCGGGCGCGGTTGGCGTAGGTCGAGACCACCGGATCGTGCGCGAACAGCAGCGATTCCTCCTGCAATCGCGGGAAGGTGGTGTCGAGCGACTTGAAGTAGACGGTGGCGTCGGCCTTGCGCTGGCGTTCCAGCGCGACCACGAACGGCGCATAGAGGCAGGCGCCCAACGCGATCAGCGTTACTTGCAGCGCCACCCCGCCCAGGTGGCCACCGGCGCTGAGATAGGCATTGAGCAGGACCGGCGAGGTCAGCGGCAACGAGACCGAGGCGGCCGGAATCCAGCCCAGTTGCACCACCGCCAGCGCCACCAGCGCGTTGCACACCGGCGCCAGCACGAACGGGATCAGCAGGCGCGGGTTGAGAATCAGGGGCAGGCCGAACAGCAGGATCTCGTTGACGTTCAGCAGCGACACCGGAATGCTGGCCAGCGCCAGCAGCCGCAGCGATTCGCTGCGCGAGAACAGCAGGATGGCGACCACGAGCGACAGCGTCGCGCCGGCGCCGCCGATGAAGACGAAGGCGCCCAGCAGGCTGCCGTTCAGCGCGTACAGGCCTTCGTGGCCGGCCGCGGCGCTGGCGGCGTTGAGCGCCGTGGCCTGGTCCAGCACGTCTATCACGGGCGCCATCGCGTGATAGCCGTGGATGCCGAAGAACCAGAAGATCGAGTTCAGCGCCGCCGTCATCGGACCGGTGGTGAAGGGGCTGTCGAGCGAGGCCAGGTCGACCGGAATGTCGAACTGCGCCACGCCCGGAATGCGCAGCAGCAGGCTGACCGCGAGCACCACCGCGCCGGCGGTCAGCAGGCCTGGAATCACCATGTTGAGGGTGCCCCGCACGTTCTCGCCGATGAGCCCGTCGGGCGCCAGCCGCGTCCAGCGGCGCCGGTGCAGCCAGGCCAGCAGGGGCACGCTGCCCAACGGCAGCAGGATGGCGATGCTCAGGATCAGGGTGGCGGCGGCATGCGGGTAGGGCGCCAGCAGACCCTCGGCGATCACGACGTACGACAGGCACAGGAAGGCGGCCGGCAGATTGGGCACGCGATGGCGGATCGACAGCATGTAGCCAACCGAGGTGCTGACCAGCATGGGCATGACCATGTTGAGCCGGTTGTGCACGGCGGCCAGCTCCTGCACCAGCGCCGCGGACAGACCGAGCTGGCCGGCCACCACCGACAGCACCAGGAACAGCGCCGACACGAGTAGGCACGGCATCGTCCAGAGCAGTCCCTCGCGGATGGCGCGCAGCGCGCTCGCGCTGGCCAGGGCCGCCAACCGATCTTTCGGATAGCGCATGAAGCTCGATGTCGGCATACCGGTCGCCCTAAGAAGCCCGCTACCGAGGGCGGGCTGGCCCGGGGCGCGGCCGCCTCGCCGGACCCGGTTTGTAAGAATCCTTTGCCGCATCCTAGCGCCTCAGTTCCCGACTTAGCAATCGCGCCGCCGAAAAATCTTAGGGATTCCCCTCTGTCAAGAATTGAAAAGCGGGCGCATCGTGCACGTATCGGGAGCAGGGCGGCGCGCTACCATCAGGCGCAAACCCTTGGGTTTGGCGGGAGCCGCGGCTTCAATACAGGCTGGATCAAGAGGGAGACAGGATGTCGCAGTTGGAATGGGTGTCCGGCGACACGACGCCGGAACGGCAGGGCTACTACGAAACGCGGTTCGATACGGGCGGCACCGCGATCACGCTGTACAGCGTGCTGGGCTGGATGCCGGCCAAGGCGCCCGGCAACATGGTGAGCTGGCGCGCATTGCCGCCGGCGGTCGAGCGTGAAGAGGCCGAGCGGCACATCCAGGAGTTGCGCGCGGCGCAGAGCCACGTGCCGATGGATTATTGACCGGCGGGTACCTCGCCGGGGCCGCCGCGGTCCAGGCGATATGATGGGAACGCAAGGCCGCGTGGGCGATCGAATGGTTACCGGCGCTTGTGCCCGACGCTGTTTCCGTTCATTCCTGGCCCGCGCTCCCCTTGCGGGCGGCACGCATCCATGACAGATTCCTTTTCGCGAGATTCCGACAGCCGGCGCCGGCCCGCATTCCTGGCCTGGCGTTGGCCTGCGGGCGGCCCGGGACGGCGACTGCTGACGCGCGCGGGGCTGGCCTGCGTTGTCCTGGCGGCCGTGGCGCTGCTGGCGTGGTGGAGCCTGCCCGCCGAGGCGCCGTCGTTTGCGACCACCATTAGCGCCGATCGGGGCGAACGCAAGCAGGTCACGCTGCCCGATGGCTCGGTCCTCGAACTCAATGGCAACGCCCTGGCCGAGGTCAAGTTCTACGGCGCGCGGCGCGAGGTCGAACTGCAGGGCGGGGAAATCCTCTTCACCGTGAACGCCGAGGCGCAGCGGCCATTCATCGTGCGCGCCGGCAGCGCCGACGTGCGCGCGGCCGGCGCCGTCTTCGATGTCCGTCGCGATGAGGACGACGTGACGGTGCTGGTGCGTGCGGGCACGGCGGATGTGACGGGCGGCCATTGGTGGAACCTGGGCCTCGCGGTGCTGCGCGACGGGCACCGCATCCGCGTGCCTGCGAGCGGCGCGATCGGGGTGCCGGCGCCCGCCGACGTCGACGCGCTGCTGGCCTGGCAGACAGGCCGCCTGGTCTTCCGCGACACGCCGATGGCCGAGGTGGTGCGTGAGATGAATCGCTATCTGGCCGCGCCGTTGCGTCTGGCCGACAGCCGGGCGGGGCGCTTGCGCCTGTCGGCTTCGTTCGATCTGGATCCCCCCGAGGCCATGCTGCAGGCGCTGGCCGCCGCGGCGCCGGTGACGCTGGCGCCCGCCGCCGACGGGGCGATCGATCTCAAGGCCCGCTAGCGCGGACTCAGGCCTGCTGGCGGGTCGCCGCCAGCACGATTTCGCGGATGCACACGCCGGGCGGTTGCGAGTAGGCGTAGTGCACCGCGTTGGCCACGTCCTCGGCGGCCAGCACCTTGCCGCCCATGTCGGCCTTCCAGTCCTGGTAGCCGCTCTTGATGCCTTCGTCGGTGGTGTGGCTGAGCAGCTCGGTCTCGACCGCGCCGGGGGCGATGGTGACCACGCGCACATTGTGCGGCGACAGTTCCTCGCGCAGGTTTTCCGACAGGCCGTGCACGGCGAACTTGGTGCCGACGTAGGCGACGTGGTTGGGGAAGGTCTTGCGGCCCGCCACCGAGCTGATGTTGATGATGGTGCCGTGGCCGCGCTCGACCATGCCGGCGGCGACGGCGTGCACGCCGTTGAGCAGGCCCTTGACGTTCACGTCCAGCATGCGGTCCCACTGCGCCGGATCCTGGCGCGTGATGTCGCCCAGCAGCATGACGCCGGCGTTGTTGACGATGGCGTCGGCGGGGCCGTACTGGGCCTCGGCCTCGCGCAGGGCGGCGGCCAGCGCGGCGCGGTCGGTCACGTCGACCTGGCGGGCCAGCGCATTGGGCAGGTTCAGGGCCTGCATCGGCGCCAGGCGGCGCGCCAGCAGCAGCAGCGGGTGGCCGTGCGACGAGAACAGGCGGGCGGTGGCCAGGCCGATGCCGGAACTGGCGCCGGTGACGACGACGAGGGGGCGTTGGGGGGTAGTCATGGTGAAGACTCCAGGTATCGGTTATTCATATGCCGGAGGGGCTGAAAACGATTCTAGGACCGGCTTTCACGCTTGAAAAAATGGTTTATTCTTCTCGCATCAATCGGAAAAACTTATGGATAGCCGACAGCTCAATGCCTTCATCGCGGTCTTCGAGGAACGCAACATCACCGCCGCCGCGCAGCGGCTGCACCTGAGCCAGCCGGCCCTGTCGGGCACCATCAAGAGCCTGGAGAGCCTGCTGGGCGCGCAGTTGTTCGAGCGCCAGGCGCGCGGCGTGGCGGTCACGGACGAGGCCCGCATCCTGTATCCGCAGGCGCGCCGCCTGGTCGCGCAGACCGAGTCGATGGCGCGCCAGTTCCGCCAGGATGCCTGCCTGGCCGAGCTGCGCATCGGCGTCGAGGGCGAGATCGCGGGCGCGCACGTCCGCGCGTTCGTGGCACGGGCGCGGCAGGCGGTGCCCAATCTGTTGCTGCATTTGCTGGAAGGCTGCGTCGGCGACGCCCGCCTGGCGACCGAGGACGAGCGCTGCGAGGACGAACTGTTCGTGCCGCTGTGGGACGACCCCTACGCCATCGCGCTGCCGGTCGACGCCGCCGAGACCGCCGCGCCGCAGTGGATCGTCTGTCCCGATCATCCGAGCCATCAACGCCTGCTGCCGTATTACGGCGCGGCCGCCGGCGCGCCCGCCGCGCAGGCCGGGTCCTTGCGCCTGGCGCTGGAACTGGCCGCGGCTGGCGTCGGCGCCTGCATCGCCCCGCGCTCGCTGATCGCGCAGCAGCCGGGCGTCGCGGCCCAGGACCTCGATGGCCTGGCGCTGTCGCGCCGCGTCGGCCTGTGCTATGCGGCGCAGGCGCTGGACAAGCCGGCGCTGGCCTTGCTGGCGGAACAGTTGCGCGGCGCCGCCGGCGGATAGGATGCCGGCGGAATGGGATAAAATAGTAACAATTCCCATTTAGATTTCACCGCGAGACGCGCCGTGTCCTCGACCGATTCCCTGCCCACCGACACCGTCACGCGGATCTATCGCGAGCATCACGGCTGGCTGTCCGTCTGGCTGCGCAAGAAGCTCGGCAACTCGTTCGATGCCGCCGACCTGGCGCACGACACTTTCGTGCGCCTGATGGCGGCGCGGGTGCGCGCCGGCGGCGGCGACGAGCCGCGCGCATTGCTCACCCACATCGCGAAGGGCCTGGTGGTGGACCACTGGCGCCGCCGCG
The DNA here is from genome assembly GCF_044232075.1 of Achromobacter sp. EB05. Classification (NCBI taxonomy): domain Bacteria; kingdom Pseudomonadati; phylum Pseudomonadota; class Betaproteobacteria; order Burkholderiales; family Alcaligenaceae; genus Achromobacter; species Achromobacter sp. EB05. The sequence continues at coordinate 5,140,812 of NZ_CP155917.1, read as the reverse complement.
CGCTGGAAGACGCCTATCAAAGCGCGGCCGCGCAGTTGCCGCCGCGCGAGGTGCCGTCGCCGGAAGTGCGGGCGCTGATCCTGGAAACGCTGTACGCCATCGACGCGACCTTGCGCACGCTGCCCGCCAAAACCCGCGCCATCTTCCTGGCCTCGCAATTCGACGGCATGACCTATGCCGAGATCGCCCGCGCGCAGCGCGCGTCCCTGGCCACGGTCAAGCGCCACATGCAGAAAGCGCTGACGGCCTGCCTCATCGCCTACCAGGGGGGCGCCGCGTGAGCGCCACCCCGGATACGGCGGTCCTGGAAGAGGCCGCCGGCTGGCTGGTGCGCTTCCAGTCGGAAACCCTGTCGGCCGCTGACCGTGCCGCCTTCGAGCGCTGGCGCGGCCGCAGCGCCGCGCATGCCGCCGCCTGGGCCCGCTTGGAGGACATGCTGCGCAGCTTCGGACAGGTGCCGCCCGAGCTGGGCGCGCGCACGTTGCGGCGCCTGGAGCGGCCCGGACGGCGCCAGGCGCTGCGCAGCGTGGCGGGCCTGGCGCTATTGGGACCGGCCGCCTGGCTGGCCTGGCGCGAACTGCCGTGGCGCGAATGGAGCGCCGACGCGCGCACCGCCGCAGGCGAGCAGCGCCGCATGCAACTGGCCGATGGCACCCGCCTGCTGCTGAACACCGCCAGCGCCGTTGACATCCAGTACACCGCCGAGCAGCGCGTGATCTGGCTGCGCGCGGGCGAGATCCTGCTGACCACCGGCAAGGACCCGGCGCCGGTCCATCGGCCGTTCATCGTGCGCACCGCGCAGGGCTCGGTGCAGGCGCTGGGCACGCGCTTCATGGTGCGGGACGAGGGCAACGGCATCCGCGTCGCCGTGTTCGACGGCGCGGTGGCGATCCGGCCGGCCGCCAGCGACGCGCGGCGCGTGTTGCAAGCGGGACAGCAGACCGTGTTCGACGCGCAGCGGATCGGCCCCGAGTCGGCCGCCGACGCCGCGCTGGCGTCCTGGGAGGACGGCATGCTGGCCGCGCGCAACTGGCGCCTGGCCGACCTGGTGGCGGAACTGGCGCGCTACCGTCGTGGCTTCCTGCGCTGCGATCCGGCGGTGGCCGAGCTGCGCGTGTCGGGCGCCTTCCCCGTGAACGATACCGACGCCGGCCTGCGCCTGCTGGAGAAGACGCTGCCGGTGCGGATCCACCGCATCACGCCGTACTGGGTCACCGTGGCGGCGCGCTGAACCGCCGCGCCCGTTACAAAATAATCGTCGAATCCCTGACACTTTTTCCGCCTTCGTCCGGTGTACCGGGTGAATCGTCGCGGCGCGACCGCGATGCCCCGCCCACGAAGGATCCCTCATGGCTAGCCGTCACTCCCGTTCCCTGTCCGTCCGCCGCGCGCGGACGCCCTCGTCGTCCTCGCGCGCGGCGGTGCGCGTCCTAGGCCTGGGCGTGGCGCTGGCATTGGCCTCGGCGGTCTCGCCGGCGGCGCGCGCCGCCGATGCCGTCAGCGCGGCGAGCGGCAAGTCCTATGCGATTCCCGCCGGCCCGCTGGGCGACACGCTGGCTCGCTTCGCCGCCGCGTCCGGAGTGCCGCTGTCCTTCGACCCGGCCCTGCTGGCGGGCCAGCACAGTGACGGCCTGAACGGCGTCTACACGGTGCGCGAGGGCTTCGCGCGGCTGCTGTCGGGCTCCGGCTACGCGCTGGCGGAGCAGGGCGGCGGCGCCTATTCCCTGCGCAGGCTGCCGCCGCAGGGTGAGACCACGCTGCTGCCGAACGTCGTGGTGACGGGCGCGGACGCGCATGCGTCGGCGCTGCCGGCCGCGTACACGGGCGGCCAGGTGGCGCGCGGCGGCCGGCTCGGCCTGCTGGGCAACCGCGATGTGATGGACACGCCGTTCAGCGTCGCCAACTACACCTCGGACCTGCTGGCCAACCGCCAGGCGGTGACGCTGGCCGACGCGCTGAACGTCGATTCCTCGGTGCGCTTCACCGGCCAGATCGGCGGCGTGACCGATTCGTTCTACATCCGCGGCTTTCCGATCGGCGAAGGCAACCTGGGCGAAATTGCCTTCGATGGCGTCTATGGCGTGGCGCCGAACTACCACGTGTTTACCGATTACATCGAGCGGGTCGAGGTGCTGAAGGGGCCGGCGGCGCTGCTGTACGGCATGTCGCCCAACAGCGGCGTGGGCGGCGTCATCAATATGGTGCCCAAGCGTTCGCTGCCGCAGGACCTGACGCGGGTGTCGGCCGATTACGCGGGGGCGTCGCAGTTCGGCGGCCGCGTCGACCTGAGCCGCCGCTTCGGCGACGACGGCGCCTGGGGCGTGCGGGTCAACGGCCTGCATCGGCAGGGCGACACGCCGCTGGACAACCTGCATTCGCGCACCGACATCGGCGCGCTGTCGCTGGACTACCAGGGCGAGAAGCTGCGCGCCTCGCTCGACCTGCTGATCCAGAACGAGAAGATCGACGCGCCCACGCGTCCGTTCCTGGTGGCGGCGGGCCTGCGCGTGCCGGACGCGCCGGACGGCCGCCGCAATGCGACGCAGCCGTGGAGCTGGTGGAAGTCCGAAGGCGAATCCGCGCTGCTGCGCGTCGAGTACGACATCAGCGACCGCCTGACGGTGTTCGCCGACGCGGGCGGCTCGAGCACCACCATCAACCGCCTGTCCGACCAGACGCCAACCCTCGTCAACGCCGCCGGCGATACGCGGGTGACCCCCAACCATTTCAAGTTCCAGGTCGATCGCAGCACCTACAACGCCGGCCTGCGCGCCAAGCTGGAGACCGGTCCGGTGCGCCATGCCATCACCTTCATGGGCACGTTGTACAGCGACCGCAACGCGCAGGCCAGCGTGAACGGCACGCCGCTGTCGTCCAACATCTATCACCCGGTGACGCGGCCCCGGCAGGACATCGCCGCGCCCGCCAGCGTGCCCAAGGTGTCGTCTTCGGACCTGAGCGGCTTCGCGCTGGCCGACACGCTGAGCGTGCTGGACGAGCGGGTCCAGTTGACGCTGGGCGCGCGCCAGCAGCGGGTCGAGTCGCGCAACTTCAATGCCGTCACGGGCGCGCGCACCCTCAGCTACGACGAAAGCGCGATCACGCCGCTGGCTGGCCTGGTGCTCAAGCCGTGGCGGAACGTCTCGTTCTACGCCAACTACATCGAGGGCCTGAGCAAGGGCGACGTGGCGCCGGCCACCGCCGCCAACGCCGGCCAGGTGTTCAAGCCGTACAAGTCCAAGCAGAAGGAAGTGGGCGTGAAGGTCGATTTCGACAGCGCCATGCTGACCCTGAGCGCTTTCGAGATCACCAAGCCCAGCGGCCAGTTGACGGGCGGCGTGTATGCGGCGGACAGCGAGCAACGCAACCGCGGCCTGGAACTGAACCTGTCGGGCGAGCCGCTGCGCGGCCTGCGCCTGCTGGGCGGCGTGACCTTCCTGGACGCCGAGCTGACGCGCACCGGCAACCCCGCCACGCGCGGCAACCAGCCGGTGGGCGTGCCGCGCCTCACCGCCAACCTGGGCGCGGAATGGGATACCCCGTGGGTCGCCGGGCTGACCCTGACCGGCGGCGTGATCCACACCGGCAAGGAATACGTCAACCAGGCCAACACGCAGTCGGTGCCCGCGTGGACCACGTTCGACCTGGGCGCGCGCTATGTCACGCGCATCGACGGCAGGGAAGTGACCCTGCGCGCCAATGTCGTCAACGTGTTCAACCGCGCCTATTGGTCGGGCGTGGCGTCCTACGGCACCATCTCGCAGGGCGTGCCGCGCACGTTGATGCTGTCGGCGTCGATGGACTTCTGAGGGGCCCGCGGCGGGCCGCCAGGCGGCCCGTGCGAAGCGGCTTGATCCCCCGGCCGCCTAGGCCGCCAGGATGCCGCGGATGCGCGCCAGGTTGTCGAGCGTGCTGCGCAGGTGGCGGGCCAGCGCCTGCGAGGCCTCTTCGTTGCGCTCGCGCTCGAGCAGGTCGAGGATTTCCAGGTGCTGCTCGCAATGCTGGCGGTAGCGGCTGCGGTCCTGCATCGAGCGGTACGACAGCAGCCGCCGCACGCGGTTGACGCGCTTGATGGTGTCGATGAAGAACGGGTTGCCCGAGGCCTCCACCAGCGACTCGTGGAAGCGCACGCCGCGCTCGTGCAACTGGTCGGCGCTGTCGCTGTCGATGCCGCCGTCGAGCAGGTGGCGCTCGGCGGCGCGGCAGCGCGCCAATACGGACTTGTCGATGCGGTAGGAGGGTTCGAGCAGCGCGGCCGGCTCCAGCGCCAGGCGCAGGCGGTACGACTGCAGCAGGCTGTCGGGCGTGGTCATCATCGACGAGAATTCCCAGCCATAGCCGGGGCGCCGCTGCGCCCAGCCTTCCTGCGCCACGCGGGCCAGCAGCGCCTGGGTCTGCGCCTGTGTCAGGGCGTAGCGGGCGCGCAGCAGCGCCTCGCTGCACTGCATCGGCAGCACGCCGCGCAGCAGTTCATCGGCCAGCCGGAAATAGCTTTGCGTGACGATGTCCTCGGCGGCGGGCGGCGCCAGGTCCGCGCAGGTGCGCGCCAATGCCTCCTGGTCCAATTGCAGGAAGTAGCCGCGGTTGGGCTTGCGCGCCACGATGCCGTGCGCTTCCAGCAGGCCGAGCGCGTCGTTGACCGGCGAGCGCGACAGGCGCAGGCGGTCGGCCAGCTTTTGCGCGCTCAGGTGCGCGCCCTCGGTCAGGCGGTCCTGCCGGATCAGCTCCAGGATCTTGCTGGCGGTGTGGGTCTGCGCGCTCATGGGGGATGGAAAGTGGGACTCAGCCCAGCGGGGCCGTGTCGGGCGGCGCCGATTTCGCGGCGCCAAGCGTATCCGCGAGGATAGCCGGAATCACGCCGCCCATCCGCAGCAGATGCAGCTCCAGTTGCGTTTCGACAGCGGCGGTGGCCTGCAAGGCCTGTTCGCGGCCGTCGGCGCGCAGCAGCCGCACGGCGACCGGCTGGCGCGGCGCCAGGCGCTGCGGCGGGCAATCGATCTCGAAGCGGTCGCCCGGCTGGATCGCCAGGCGGTGCGGCGTGACGCCCGCCGGCAGGCGCAGCGGCAGGATGCCCATGCCGATCAGGTTCGAACGGTGGATGCGCTCGAAGCTGACCGCCAGCACCGCGCGGATGCCCAGCAGCCGCTGGCCCTTGGCGGCCCAGTCGCGCGAGGAGCCGGTGCCGAAGCGTTCGCCGGCCAGCAGCACCACCGCGTCGCCGTCGCGGCGGTAGTGCTCGGCGGCTTCCCAGATCGGCTCGATGGCGCCGCTGGGCGCGTGCAGCGTATGGCCGACCGGCGCGCCGGGGCTGAGCAGGTTTGCCAGGCTCTTGCTGTAGAAGGCGGCGCGCATCATCACCTGCCAGTTGCCGCGGCGCGAGGCGAACACGTTCAGATCATCGCGGTCGTCGCCCTGTGCCACCAGGAAGTCGGCGATCAGGCTGTCGGGCGGAATGGCGCTGGCCGGCGACAGGTGGTCGGTGGTGACGTCGTCGCCCAGCACCAGCAGTGGATAGGCGGCGTAACGGCCCAGTTGGCTGGCGGCGCCGGCGCTGGCGAACGGCGGACGCCGCAGCGCGGTCGAGGCCGGGTCCCACGGAAAGCGCGGCGTGTCCGGCGATTCGAGCGCCTGCCAGCCGGGATTGGCGGCGGCGATGCGGAAGGCGCGCTGGAAATCGTCGGCGCGCAGGCCCTGCGCCAGCGCCGCGTCGATCTCGTCCTCGCGCGGCCACAGCTCATGCAGATACACCGCGCGGCCGTCCGGCGCCACCTGCACGGGCTCGCGGCTGAAATCGCGCTCGGCGTCGCCGGCCAGGGCGAAGGCGATGACCAGCGGCGGCGACATCAGGAAGCCCAGGTCGAGGTCGGGGTGGATGCGGCCGGTGAAGTTGCGGTTGCCTGACAGCACCGCGACGGGGTGGACGGCGCCGGCGGCGATGCCGGCGCGCACCGCCTCCGGCAGCGGTCCGGAATTGCCGATACAGGTGGTGCAGCCATAGCCCACGATGCCGAATCCCACCGCTTCCAGATCCTCGAGCAGGCCGGCGCGTTGCAAATAGTCGGCGGCGGCGGGCGAGCCGGGACCGAGCGAGGTCTTGACCCAGGCCGGCGCCGTCAGCCCGGCCTGGCGCGCCTTGCGCGCCAGCAGTCCGGCGGCGATCAGCAGGCGCGGGTCCGAGGTGTTGGTGCAACTGGTAATGGCGGCGATGGCGACGGCGTGGCGCGGCAGCGGCGAGGCCGCCCCGGGCGCGAAGGCCAGGCTGGCGAGGATCGCCCGGGTCTCGCCGTAAGGGCGCAGGTCCTGCGGCCGGGTGGGGCCGGCCACGTGCATTCGCACCTGGTCCAGCGCGATCTCGATGACCCGGGTGTAGCGCGGTGTGGCCGCCGGATCCAGCGCCAGGCCGGCGCTGGCCGCGTAGGCGCCGACGCGCGCGACGTGGGCCGCGTCGCGGCCGGTCTGGCGCAGGTAGTCGAGGGTGGCCTCGTCGATGGGGAAGTAGCCGGTGGTGGCGCCGTATTCGGGCGCCATGTTGGCGACCACGCAACGGCTGCCCGCCGACAGCGTGGCGACGCCGGGGCCGAAGAACTCCACGAACTCGCCCGACACCTGGATCGCGCGCAGCCGCTGGGTCACGGTCAGCGCCAGGTCGGTGGCGGTGACGCCAGCCGAAAGCGCGCCGCTCAGGCGCACCCCTATCACGTCCGGGATGCGCAGCATGGTCGGCATGCCGAACATCACCGTCTGCGCTTCCAGGCCGCCCACGCCCCAGCCAAGCACGCCAATGCCGTTGATCATCGGTGTGTGGCTGTCGGTGCCGATCATCATGTCCGGGTGCAGCGCGCCATGGTCGTTGCACACCACGGTCGCCAGTTGTTCCAGGTTGATGGTGTGCATGATGCCGGTGCCGGGCGGATGGATGCGCACGTTCGACAGCGCCTTGGCGGCCCAGCGCAGGAAGCGGTAGCGCTCGGCGTTGCGGCGCAGTTCCAGGGCCAGGTTGCGCGCCGCCGCGTCGGGCTGCGCATATGCCTGCACCGCCAGCGAGTGATCCACCGAGACGTCCACAGGCAGCACCGGATTGAGCGCGCGCGGATCCACCCCCGCCTCGTCCAGCGCGTCGCGCATGGCGGCGATGTCGACCAGCGCCGGAGTGCTGGTGGTGTCGTGCATCAGCACCCGGCCGGGCTGGAAGGCGATCTCGGCCTCGCTGGTGCCGTCGGCGAGCCAGGCGAACAGGGCGGCCACGGCGGCGTCGCGCTCGGCGCCGCGCATGTTGCGCAGCGCGTTCTCAAGCAGCAGCCGCAGCACCACCGGCAGGCGGTAGTAGTCGGGGCCGTACATGCCGGCCATGTCGATGTGGGTATAAGCGGCGCCGTCGAGCGTGAAGCCGGCGTGGCGCAGGGCGGGGGCGGGATTTTGCATGACCGCTAGTTTTGCATATTGAATATTCAAAATGCAATCTGGATGTGCAGTTCGATGCGGCGGCGGGCAGGCTATCCGGGGGCGAACGCTTGGCCGTCCAGGGGCAATTCCAGGCCACGGCGTTCGCCGCCGCGCACCCGGCTGACAGCGTGGCGCAGGGTGGCGCGGTAGTCGCCGCGCGCGCCCCGAATGGGGCGATGGGCCGCGGCGATCAGGGCGGCGTCGCCCAGGCCCAGCGGCAGCACCAGGGGCCGCGACTGCTGGCGCGGACGCTGCTCGGTCATGACGAATTCGCCGCCGCTGAAGTCGCGGGCGGGATCGGACAGCAGCGCCACCAGCCGGATGGGGAACGCCCTGTCGTCATGCGCGTGTTGCAGCGCTTCGTAGCCGTCCAGGCGCAGGCAGGTGAGGACGGCAGGGCCGTCGGGCGCGGTTCGCTCGGCGTCCAGGTCCGGCCGATAGCGGACGTCGTGGCCCAGCCGCTGCGCCCAGGACTGCGCCAGCGGCGCCAACCGCGCATACAGGGCGCACGGCAGGTCGCGCAGCGGCGGCGGCGCGGGCAGGCGCAGGGCGCGCCGCTCGTCGCGTTCGCCGGTGATGCGGACGGCCGCCGGGTCGTCGAAAGCCCGCGCCAGCGCGCGCGCCTGCGGCGGACTGAACAGCGCGGGCAGCGGCGCCCAGCCCTCGGCGTCCAGTTGGCCCACGATGCCGGTCCAGTCGTAGCGGTCCAGCGGATGGCCGGCGGCGTTCATGACATTGCCGCCGGCGCGGTGGGCATGCGCCACAGGTACCACGCCGCGATCGTGCGATACGGGCTGAAGGCTTCGCCGATGGTTCGCATCCGGGCGGGCGATGGCGCCTTGTCCAGGCGTTTCAGCCGGCGATAGCCTTCGCGCACGCCATAGTCGTCCGCTGGCAGGATGTCCATGCGCTCGAGCGTGTAGATCAACAGCATCTCCACGGTCCAGCGGCCCACGCCGCGCAGCGCCACCAGGCGCTCGATCAGGGCTTCGTCGCTCATCGCCAGCGCCTCGTCGCGCTCCGGGATCACGCCGTCGAGCGCCGCCTGCGCGATGCCGCGGATGGTGGCCAGTTTGGACGCCGAAAAGCCGCAGGCGCGCTGGGCCTCTGGGTCGGTGTCCAGCAGCGCCTGTGGCCGGGGGAAGGCCTGCCCCGGATACAGCGCCAGCAGCCGGCCGAGGATGGCGTCGCCGGCGCGCGCATGCAACTGCTGGTAGGCAATGGCGCGCACCAGCGCCTCGTAGGGCTCGCGCGCCGGCCGCGGCGCGTGCAGGCAGGGGCCGATGGCCTGCACGTGGCGCGCCCAGTCGGCGTCGAGGGCGGCCAGGTGACGGGCGGCGCGCTCGAACAGGGCCGGCGTCGGCAGGGCTTCCTGTGCGGCGACGGTCTTGCGGGGCCGGCGTCCGGCGGCGGGCGGGGCGGTATCGGGTGGCGTCATGAGAGGCGGGAATCGGGGGGCAGGGCGGCGCGGGGCGGGGACGCCGGCGAAGGACAGCATAACGGCTCGGGCCGCCGCCGGCACTCCGTTGCTTGCGGCCGCGGCGCGCGCCCCTGGCCGGCAATGGGCCGTGCAGTATGCTTGTGGGCTTTCCTGACCCCTTTCCCGCTGCCCGCAATGACTGATTTTCCCTTTGACGCCGTGCTGTTCGACTGTGATGGCGTCCTGGTCGATTCCGAGCCGATCACCGCCCGCGTCCTGACCGAGATGCTCAACGAACTGGGCTGGGCGATCACCTTCGAAGAGGCCACCCGCATCTTCACCGGCAAGGCGGTGCGCGACGAACTGCCCCTCATCCAGGCGCGCACCGGCGTGGCGCTGTCGCCCGACTGGTTCGCGCAATTCCGCGAGCGCCGCAACGCCGCGCTCGACCTTGAACTGCTGGAAATCCCCGGTGCGCCGGACGCGGTGCGCGCCTTGCACCGGACGCTGGACGGCCGCATCGCAGTGGCCTCCGGCGCCGACCGCCGCAAGGTCGAGCTGCAACTGGCCAAGGTCGGCATCGCCGACTGCTTCAGCGAACGCGTCTTCAGCGGCCACGAAATGCCGCGCAGCAAGCCCTATCCCGATGTCTACCTGGCCGCCGCCAGCGCGCTGGGCGTGGACCCGCGCCGCTGCGCCGTGGTCGAAGACACCGTCACCGGCGCCACCGCCGGCGTGGCGGCGGGCGCCACGGTGTTCGGCTACAGCCCCGGCGACAACGGCCACAGCGGTCCCGAGGCGCTGCGCGACGTCGGCGTCGCCCACGTCTTCACCGACATGGCGCAACTGCCGGCTCTGCTGGCCGGCTGGGCCGCGGCGCGCTGACGCCGACGGGTCAGCGGCCGGCGTACTGCTCGCCGCCGTCCAGGTCGATCACCGTGCCGCTCAGGTAGCCGGCGCGCGGCGAGGCGCCGAACACCACCATGTCGGCCACCTCGCCGGGTTCCATCAGGCGGCCGAAGGGCAGGTCGTGCAGGGTTTCCTGCCAGCGCGATTCATCGCCCCAGCGGGCCTGCGCGCGCTGCCTGGCCAGCGTCAACACGCGGTCGGTGCGCGTGCGCGACGGATTCACGCCGAACACGCGCACGCCGTGGCGCGGCCCGTCGCCGCCCAGGGCGCGCGTGAATGCGATCAAAGAGGCGTTGGCGGCCGCGCCGCAGATGTAGTCGGCGCGCGGGGCCGCGCCGGCCATGCCGATGATGTTGGCGATGACGCCGTTGCCGGCGGTGCGCATCAACGGGTAATAGTGACGCGCCAGGTCGATGTAGCCATGCACCTTCAGGTCCCAGCCGGCGCGCCAGCGCCCGTCATCGACCTGATCCAGCGCGCCGCCGGGCACCGCGCCGGCGTTGTTGACGAGGATGTCGACGACGCCGGTGTGTTCCACCACGCGCGCAGCCGCGCCCGGCTGCGCCAGATCGACCGCCAGCGTGCGGGCCTGCCGGCCGGTCTGCGCGGCGATCGCGGCGGCCGCGGCCCGCAGCGCCGCGTCGTCGCGCGCCGCCAGGATCGGCTCGGCGCCTTCCCGCGCGAACGCCAGGGCGCAAGCCAGGCCTATCCCCTTGGACGCGCCCGTCACCAGTACGCGTTTGCCCTCCAGTTGCAGATCCATCCCAAGCTCCTCGCGATCGCGTCCGTCATAGCGCGGACCAGGATGACGTTGTAAACCGGATGGCCGGCGCGACGCCAGCGCCAGCCTGCTATGCTGAACGCCGCATACCTGGACGCGGGAGACGGCGATGGCGGAAATCTGGCTGGAAGTCTGGAGCACCTTGCGCAGCGAATTCGCCGACATCCCCGATGCCGGCGAAGCCACCCGCATCGTGCTGCGGCTGGGCATGGCGGTGATTCTGGGCGGCCTGCTCGGGTACGAGCGCGAACGCAGCGGCAAGGCCGCCGGCCTGCGCACTCACATGCTGGTGGCGCTGGGCGCGGCCATCTTCGTGCTGGTGCCGCTGCAGAACGGCATGGCGGTCGGCGACCTCAGCCGCGTGCTGCAGGGCGTCATCGCCGGCATCGGCTTTCTCGGCGCCGGCGCCATCATCAAGCTCAGCGACGAACGCGAGATCCGCGGCCTGACGACCTCCGCCAGCATCTGGATGACCGCCGCCATCGGCGTGGCCGCCGGCATGGGCCGCGAAGCCACGGCCGTGGCCAGCACGGCGATGGCGCTGTTCGTGCTGGCGGTGCTGCGGCGGGTCGAGGCGCGCATCGCCGGCAAGAACGAGAAGCGGGTGATCGAGCGCGACCGCCCCTGAGGCGGCCTCAGATCCAGACGTCGTTGGGCGCGCTGCGCTCGCCGCCGTGGTCGCCGGTATTGCGCACGCCGCGCGGCTCGATCAGCATGGCGTGCACCTCGTCTTCGGCACAGGGCTTGTGCTCGACCCCCTTGGGAATCACGGCCATCTCGCCGGGCCCCAGGTCGATGTGGCCGTCGCGCAGTTCGATGCGCAGCCGGCCTTCGAGCACGATGAAGGTCTCGTCGGTATCGGCATGGGCGTGCCAGACGAATTCGCCGTGCAGCTTGACCAGCTTGAACTGGTAGTCGTTCATCTCGGCGATGACCTTGGGCGTCCAGTGTTCCTGGATCAGCGAGAGTTTGCGGGCCAGGTTGATGGCGATGGCGGACATGCGGGGTTCCTCGGCGGAAAATGGAAGGCCCCAGCGTAGCGACGCGCGCGCTCGTCGTCTTGTACGTTTGTGCGGCGAGCGTCAGCGCCGCAGGGTGCCGCGCCATTGCGCCGGCGTCATGCCGAACGCCTGGGCATGGCGCCGCGTCATGTGGCTCTGGTCGCTGAAGCCGGCCTCGGCCGCGGCGTCGGCCAGCGGCCGCCCCGCGGCGATCAGGCGCCGTGCCAGGTCGAGCCGGCGCAGCAGCGCGTAGCGGTACGGGCTGGCGCCATACAGTGCGCGGAAATCGCGCGACAGGCGCCAGCGGTCGATGCCGGCGGCGCGTTCCAGGTCGTCCAGCGAGACCGCCATGCCGTGGGTGTCGTGGATGTACTGACGAGCGCGTTCGCCGGCGGCGTAATCGGGAAGGCGGGCGGCGGGCGCTTGCCCGGCCGCGGCGCACAGCGCCAGCGTCAGGTCGTAGAGCGCATCGTCTTCCCGCAACGGATCGGCGTCGCCCTCGTCGTTGCGCAGCAGCGCGGCGCAGGCGGCGCCAAGCCGCGGGTCGCTGGAAATGCCGTCGCGAATGAACGGCAGCGGCCGGCCGCCCAGGATGCGCTGGATCAGCGCGGGCTGCACGTAGGCCATGCGGTAGTGGAAGCCGGCGTCGGTGCCGGCCTGGCCGTCGTGCGCCTCGTCGGGATGCAGCACCAGCACGCCGCCCGGCAGGCTGTGCCGCAGGCCGCGGCGATAGTGGAAGCTCTGCACGCCCGCCAGCGTGCAGCCGATGGCGTAGGTGTCGTGGCGATGCAGGCCGTAGCCGCGGCCGCCGAAATACGCCTCGATGCGCTCGAACCGGTCGTCCGGCGCGCGGCGCACGATCCAGTCGCGGGAGGCGGGGCGGGCGGACACGGCTGCCTACGGCCGGATCTGCACCAGCACGAACTCGTTGCCGTACAGGTCGATGAAGTGCGCGTACACCGCGTTGCCGTCGTCCACCGGCTCCCGGGTGAAGCGCACGCCGCGCCCGGCGAAACGGGCATGGTCGCGGGCGACGTCGTCGGTGTAGAACACGCCCACCGGCTGGCCGCCGGTCTGGTCGCCGACGCGGTCGCGCTGGGCCTGGGTCTGCGCTTGCAGCAGCCAGACGCCCACCGACGGTTGCTCGGGCAGGCGCAGGTGCACGTAGCGCTGCTGCCCCACGGCCATGTCCACGAACACCTCCATGCCCAGCTTGTCCTGGTAGAAGGCGATGGCGGTGTCGTAATCGTTGACGAGCAGGACGAGACGGCCCAGCGAATGCATGTCGGGACTCTTTTGAAAGTTGTGCTTGCGGCTATGCTAACCGGTCTACATTAATCCGCTTCGCGCAGCAGCCGGAATCCGACGAGCGGATAGCGCGTTTCCACGGTGTTCCAGTTGCGGTAGGCCGAACGCGCGTACAGCGCCCAGGTGTGCCAGGAGCCGCCGCGCCGCACTTTGACGTTGCCGCTGGCGGGGCCCTGCGGGTCATCCTGGGGCGAATGCGCATAGTAGTCCTCGCCATACCAGTCGGACACCCATTCCCAGGCATTGCCATGCATGTCATGGAGTCCGAACGCGTTCGGCGCGTAGCTGGCGACCGGCGCGGTGAAGGCATGGCCGTCGCGCCGCGCGGCGGCGAACGCCCGCCATTTCGGCCACAGCGGCGCCGCGTCGGCGTCGAAAGTGTTGGCCACGTCCGGCAGCGCGGCCGGATCGTCGCCATTCTGGTAGCGGCCGCGGCTGCCGGCGCGGGCCGCGTATTCCCATTCGGCCTCGGTGGGCAGGCGGTAGACGCGGCCTTCCTCGCGGCTGAGCCAGCGCGCCATGGCGGTCGCGTCGTTCCAGCTTACATTGACGACGGGATGCGCGTCGGTCTGGGCGAAGCCGGGGTTGCGCCACGAATAGCGGCGGTCACGTCCCTCGAAGGCGTCGCCGCGTTCGCTGGCATCGGGGTCGTAGGCGGCGTTGTAGCCATAGCCGCCGGTGCCGTCCGCTTCCGATTCCGGCACATAGCCCGAGGCCTCGATGAAGCGCCGGAACTGACCCACGGTGACTTCCGTGCGCGCCATCAGGAAGGGCCGGGTGATGCGCACCATGTGCACCGGCGCTTCGTCGAACAGTTGGGCGAAGCGCTCTTTCGGGTATTGCGGATAGTCGCGCGCAAGCGCCTCGGGCGTTTCGTCGCTGCCCATCTGGAAGGTGCCCGCCGGCAATGGCACGAACACCATGCCAAGCGAATTCTCGATCGGTGTCGGCGGCTCGGCGGCCATGGCGGACAGGCTGGCCAGCGAACACAGCAGGGCTAAGGCGAGGCGCATGGAATACCTGGAGAAAGGGCGCAAGGGTGCCCGATAATAGGGCCGTCGCGCGGCCGCCGCCAGTTCTGGGGAACCCGCATGGCGGCCGGCCGGCAGCCTCGATCGGCCGGCTGCTTCCGCGGGTGCGCGGCGCAAGCCGTCTCAGCCTGCCTTGCGGATGGTGAAGTTGATCCGCACGCTGCCCAGCGTGGGGTGCGGGCGGTCCTTCAGTGGCAGCACGCCGTGATAGCGCAGCCGGTCGACGCCGCCCCACACCACCACGTCTCCATGGAACAGCGGCACGTGCACGGCCTTGTCGCCGCGCTCGTGGCCGCCGAACAGGAACACCGCCGGCATGCCCAGTGACACCGAGACGATGGGGGCGTCGTAGTCGCGCTCGTCCTTGTCCTGGTGGAGCGACAGGCGCGAACCGGGCTGGTAGCGGTTGACCAGGCAGGCATCGGGCGCGAAGCCGGGAAAGCCCGCCGCCAGCGCGGCCTCGCGCGCCAGCGTGTCGAAGGCTTCCGGCATCGCCGGCCATGGCAGCCCCGTGCGCGGATCCTCGCGGGTGTAGCGGTAGCCGCGCGCGTCGCTGGTCCAGCCGAAGTCGCCGCAGTTGGTCAGCGCCACCGACATGGGCAGGCCACCGGGCGTGACCATGTGGCGAAAGGGCGCTTCCCGGCGCACCGCGTCGACGCCGGCCAGCAGCGCCCGCGCCGCCGGCAGCGCATAGCCGCGCAGCACGACTGACTGCGCGCCGATGCGTTCGCGGCCGGTCTGCGCGGTTTCCTCGTCGTTGAACAGGTTCAGGCTGGTTCCCATGTCAGGTCGCGTCGTGGAAGATCACGCCGAGCGTGTGACGGCGGCCGTCGCGCAGCGCGCTGACGCCGTGGCGCATGGCCACGCGGCGCCAGCCGCGCGCGCCGGCCACCGGGCGCTGGTTGACGGTGAATACCAGCGCGTCGCCCTGGCGCAGCGGCAGCACTTCGGCGCGTTGCCCGCCGCTGTCGGTCTCGGTCATGACGAACTCGCCGCCGGTGAAGTCCAGGCCTGGCCGCGACAGCAGCACGGCGACCTGCAATGGGAAGACGTGTTCGCCATACAGGTCCTGGTGCAGGCAGTTGTAGTCGCCCGGCCCGTAGCGCAGGATCAGCGGCGTCGGCCGGCGCTGGCCGGCATGGTGGCAGCGGGCCAGGAAATCGGCGTGAGCGGCGGGATAATCCACCGCGATGCCCATCTGCCGGTTCCAGCGGTTGGCGATGGGCGCCAGGCGCGGGTACAGCGCGGTGCGCAGGTTGTGCAGCAGGCGCGGCAGCGGATAGGCGAAATACTTGTATTCGCCGCGGCCGAACCCGTGGCGGCTCATGACGATGCGGCTGCGGTAGCGGTGTTCGTCGTCGTAGCCGGCGGCCAGCGCCTCGCATTGCGCCGGCGTGAGCAGGCCGGCGGCCACGGCGTGGCCGCGCGCGTCCAGGTCGGCGGCGATGCGGCTCCAGTCCAGGGTGTCCAGCTTGCTCATGCGGTGCGATGCATAGGAAAAGCGATAGTGTCCAGTCTAGCGCCATCGGGCCGGCGCCGAACTCCGTATGTTGCCGCCGCCTACAGCAGCGACTCGACCGGCAGCAGCGATACGAACCACACCGAAAAGCGCTGCCAGGCGGTCGTGCCCGGCTCGGTGTCGTGTCGGAGTGTGCGGCCGTCGCGCTGTTCCAGCCAGTAGAGCCTGCCCTTGTCGTCCAGGCAGACGCGATAGGCGCTGCGCGGGATGTCGCGCTCGAAGGCGTCGGCGATGTGGCGCGCCAGGGTCGGACTGTCGATCACGAAGCCCAGCTCGGTGTTCAGGCGCGCCGAGCGCGGATCGAAATTGAATGAGCCGACGAACACGCTGCGTCCGTCCACCGCGAAGGTCTTGGCGTGCAGGCTCGAGCCGGAGCTGCCGAACGGCCCCATGCTCTTGTTGCGCTCGACTTCGCCCGCCTGACGCTTCATTTCGAACAGTTCCACGCCGGCGGCCAGCAGGTCCCGGCGTCGCGAGGCGTAGCCCGAATGCACCACGGCCACGTCGGTGGCCTCGAGCGCGTTGGTCAGCACCCGCACCTTGACCCCGCCCTGCGCCATGCGCGCAAAGGCCTCGGTGCCGCTGGCGGTGGGCACGAAATAGGGGGAGACCAGCTCCAGGTCGGTCGTCGGCGTGCCGACGATGTCGTGCAACTGGTGCGGCAGCATGGCCTCGGGCGGCGCGGTGCCCAGCGTCTTGCGCGGGTCGTCGCTGACCATGCGCGTGTCGGCCCACTCCAGCGCCAGTTCGCCGCGCAGCAGTTGCTGGATGAACGGCAGCTCGCGCATCGCCTCGGCATAGGCCGCGGCCTCGGGCGACCGCTCGACGGCGCTGGCCTTGCGTTCCAGCGCGGCCAGCGCATCGGGGCCGGCGGGCTTGAGCAGCCCCGCCACCGGATAGGCCGACTGGCTGGCCCAATAGCGGTCGAAGTCGTTTGAGACGTCAGGCACCACGGCGCCC
Source organism: Achromobacter sp. EB05 (assembly GCF_044232075.1). Taxonomy (NCBI): domain Bacteria; kingdom Pseudomonadati; phylum Pseudomonadota; class Betaproteobacteria; order Burkholderiales; family Alcaligenaceae; genus Achromobacter; species Achromobacter sp. EB05. The sequence goes on along the minus strand of NZ_CP155917.1, from coordinate 5,124,440 downwards.
ACGGCCAGCACGTCCAGGTCGGTGAACAGCACGCCGTTGGTGGCGCCGAAGTATTCGTCGCCGATGTTGCGGCCGCCGACGATGGTGGCCTGGTTGTCGGCGGTGAGCGACTTGTTGTGCATGCGCCGGTTCAGGCGGCGGAAGTCGGTCAGGTAGCCGAAGGACTTGGGCCAACGCACCGCGAACGGGTTGTACAGGCGCACCTCGATGTTCGGATGCGCGTCCAGCGCCGCCAGCACCGTGTCCAGCCCGGAGGTGCCATTGTCGTCCAGCAGCAGCCGCACGCGCACGCCTCGGTCGGCCGCCGCGTGCAGCGCCTCCAGCAGCATGGTGCCGGTCATGTCGTCGTGCCAGATGTAGTACTGCACGTCCAGGCTGCGCTGCGCGGCGCGCACCAGCATCATGCGCGCGGCGAAGGCGTCGTGGGCGTCGGCCAGGGGATGGATGCCGGACTTGCCCGGATGCCGCGCCGCCAGGGGCGCGATGGCGCGGCCCAGCGCCGTGTCGCGGGCCACGTCGGGCGCCAGCGCCTGCGAGGCGCTGCGTGAGTCCAGGGGCGGCAGGCTGCAGCCCGTCAGGATGCCCAGGCAGAGGACGGTCATGGAAACGAATCGGGCTGTGTGCATACGCCGTATTGTGCCGAATTGCCGGCGGCCGCGTCGGGTTGCAGGCGCGCACGCGGTGATTGATTGAATTCCATATTTGAGATAAATTCTCTTATATGGAAAATTCACCCGCTCCCGATTTCGACCTGGACCAACGCCTGGCCGGCCGCCTGAAGGCCCTGCGCGCCGAGCGCGGCTGGTCGTTGGACGAGCTCGCCGCGCGCGCCGGCATCAGCCGCGCCACGCTGTCGCGCCTGGAAAACGCCGAGGTCAGCCCCACCGCCAGCGTGCTCGGCAAGCTGTGCGGCGCCTATGGCATGACGATGTCGCGCCTGCTGCGCATGGTCGAGGACGACTTCGCGCCGCTGGTGCCGGGCGCGGCGCAGGCCGTGTGGGTCGATGGCGCCACGGGCTTTCGGCGCCGCTCGGTGTCGCCGCCGTCGCAGAAGCTGGCCGGCGAAGTGCTGGCCTGCGAATTGCCGGCCGGCGCCCATATCGAATACGAACAGTCGCCGCGCGCCGGGCTGGAACACCACCTGGTGATGCTGGAAGGCGAGCTCTCCATCCGCGTCGACGGCCAGGCCCATGCGCTCGGGCCGGGCGACTGCCTGCGCTATCAGCTCTACGGCGCCAGCGCGTTCGATACCCCGCCGCACAGCGGCGCCCGCTACCTGTTGTTCATCGTCTGAGTCCGCCATGTCCATCGATACCCTTGCATTGACCTCTGTTACCGCCGATGAGGCCCACGCCCTGCTGCCCGGCCTGGGCGAGTTGCTGCACGCCTGCGTGCAGGAGGGCGCCAGCGTCAGCTTCGTGCTGCCCTTTGGCCCCGAGGCGGCGCGCGCGTTCTGGCTCGACAAGGTGCTGCCGCCGCTGGAAAGCGGCGGCCTGGTGCTGCTGGTGGCCATGCGGGAAGGACGGGTGGCCGGCTCGGTGCAACTGGACTGCGATACGCCGCCCAACCAGCCGCATCGCGCCGAGATCCGCAAGCTGCTGGTGCACCCCGATTTCCGCCGCCGCGGCATCGCCCGTGAACTGATGCAGGCCGCGGAGGCCGCGGCCGTGGCGGCCGGCCGCAGCCTGATCACGCTGGATACGCGCACCGGCGACAACGCCGAGCCGTTGTATACCTCGCTGGGTTACCGCACGGTGGGGGTAATTCCGGGATTTGCCCGCGATGCGCGCGATCCGAACCGGCTGGATGGCACGACCATCATGTACAAACCGTTGTAGCGCGGCCCGGCGGGCGCCGGGCGCGGCAGGCCGCTCAGGCGAGCGGCTTCAGGCCCACGCTGTAGGGCGGGGCGTTGCCGCGCGCGGCGGCCTTGATCTTCAGCATCGAGCCGCCCGGCGTGAATTCGAATTCCTGGAACGGCACTTCGAACCACTGGTGGAAGCTGGTGCGCGAGAACTCGGGCACCCAGACCTTGGGACGCTTGTTGTCGCAGTGGAATTCCACCAGGGTACGGTCGATGCCCAGCGGACGGGTGTTGCCAATGCGGTAGCTGGCGCGCAGTTCGGCGCTCTCGGTGCGGCCGGGCTGCCAGGTCAGCCCGATGGATACCATGAAGTGTTCGATCGCCTCAATGCCGCGATACATAGCTGACTCCGAATGCTGCCGGGCGCGAACGCCCGCAAGAAGCCGCCGCGAGGGCGGCGGGAAATACCGCGATTATCCGCCATTCCCCGTTTTCCTGCCGGTCGTCGCGCCCGGGCTTCAGTCGGCGACGGGCCAGTCCGCGTGGAATTTCAGCAGCGCGGCGGCCACCGCCTGCGGCGCTTCGCGTTGCGGAAAATGGCCGACCCCATCCAGCACTCGCCGCTCATAGCCTCCGGTGAAATAGCGCTCGCGGCCTTCGGACGTCGCCGGCAGGTTGCAGGTGTCCGCGCCGCCGTGCAGCACCAGCGTGGGCAGCGCCAGTGTCGGCGCGGGCGTGAGCCGCGCGCTGTCCTCGGCGTAGGCCGGGTCGCCGGCCTCGAAGCCCCAGCGCTGGCGGTACGAGTGCAGCACCACCGCGGGCCAGTCGGGATTGTCGAAGGCGCGCGCGGCTTCGTCGAATTCGTCCGGCTGGTACCAGCCGGGCGGCGACCAGGTGTCCCACAGATAGCGGGTGAAGGCGCGAGCCTCCTCGCGCACGGCCGCCGCGCCGCGCGGCGTGGCCATGAACCAGTGGTACCAGTAGTTGCGCGCCTGCGGCAACGGCAGGGCCTGCGCGGGATCGTTGGTGCCGTAGCCGACCGACAGCAGCGCCAGGTGCGAGGCCACGCCGGGTTGCAGGCCGCAGGCGTTGGCGGCGGCGCGCGCGCCCCAGTCGTGGCCGACCAGCAGCGGCCGGCGCAGGCCGAGCGCGGCGATGAAGTCCAGCACGTCGCGGCCCAGCGCGGCCAGCTCGCCGCTGCGCGGCGTCGCCGCGTCCAGAAAGCGGGTCGGGCCGAAGCCGCGCAGCGCCGGGCACAGCACGCGGTAGCCCTCGGCCGCCAGGCGCTGCGCCACCGGGCGCCAGCATTCGGGGCTGTCGGGCCAGCCGTGCAGCAGTACGGCGGCGCGCGCGCCGCCGGGATTCCATTCCAGATAGGCGATTTCCAGCCGGGGGGTGCGGAGGGTGGCGTAGGCGGTCATGGTCGGGCGTCCTTGCGGTATCGGGAAAGGCTACGATAGCGGCGCCGGAAATCACGATTAGTGAATAATGTGAGGTTATTATCAATGAATCACGTATTTAGGAGTCGCCCATGGACACCCCTGCGGCGCCGGTCGGCGCGGTGCTGGACCTGACCCTGTTGCGCACGTTCCTGGAGGTCGTCGACCATGGCGGGTTCGCGCTGGCGGCCGATGCCCTGGCGTTGACGCCGTCGGCGGTCAGCGGCCACATCAAGCGCCTGGAGTCGACGGCCGGCGCCGTGCTGCTGGAACGCACCACCCGCAGCTTCGAGCTGACCGCGGCGGGCGAGACCCTCTACGCCTACGCGCGCAACATCGTCGATCTCGAGCGCGAGGCCCGCGCCCGCCTGCGCGGCGCCGGCCTGAAGGGACGGTTGTGCATCGGTTCGTCCGAGGATTTCGCCGGCGCCTGGCTGCCTGAAGTGCTGCAGGCGTTCCACCGCGCGCACCCCGGCGCGTCGATCGAGTTGAAGGTGGGCGTCACGACCGACCTGCTGCGTCAGCAGGAACGCGGCAAGCTCGACGTGGTGTTCGGCAAGCGCTGCGCCCGCGTGCACGATGACGGCGAACTGTTATGGGAAGAAGAACTGGTGTGGGCCTGGAGCGAGGACAAGCCGTGGAAGCCGGGCGAGCGCGTGCCGCTGGCGGTGTTTCCCGATCCCTGCGTCTACCGCGAGGCCGCGATCGCGGCGTTGGGCAAGGCGCGGCGCGCCTGGCTGCCGGCGTTCGAAAGCGCCAGCATGGCGGGTTGCCTGGCCGCGGCGCAGGCCGGCTTCGCGGTGGCGCCGGTGGCGCGCAGCCAGTTGCGCCAGGGCCTGCGCGCCCTGGCGCGCGAGGACGGCATGCCGCCGCTCCCGAACGCGCGCTTCTATGCCTTTGCACGCTCGGCCGAGCCGGCGGTGCGGGCCCTGGTCGCGGCCGTGCGCGAGACCGGGCAGCGGCGCCGGTTCGCGCGTTGAGCCGCGGGCTTGCGTTGTTTCAATGGCCTTGATTGAGTAAACCAAATGGACGCGTGGCGCCGCGTCCCGCACGATGGTGCCCATGTCTTCTATAAGACCGGCGCAGCCGCCGCCGGTCCGGGCATCTGAATCAAAGGAATCATCATGGCAAATTTCCTGCTTGCACTGGTCACCGCTGAACTCTCCCTCTTCGGCGTCGACGCCGCTGCCGCGCCCGCGGCCGCCGCCCCGGCCGAGGCGCCGCCCGCCGACACCTCGCCGCGCTTCGACAGCGAGCACTACCGCAGCGCGCTGGGCTGAGACGCAAGGCTGTAGAAATAGGCAGGTTTCACGCAAGAACGAGCCTGTACGCTCCACCACGCGATTCTTAATATCCCTCTCACGCCCGGGGTCCATGGTTTCCGTGTGAATCCATGGACGACGGCGGGTCACCGGCCTGTTGCCGGTGGCTGCAAGCAGAGGGAGATCGCATGAGCACCGAAAAAATCTGGTTTGTCACAGGCGCCGCGGGCGGCCTGGGTCTGGCGCTGGTCAGGATGCTGCTCGATCAGGGGGGCTACGTCGCGGCGACGGCGGACGACGTGGATGTATTGATGGAGGCGGTGGGCGCCAAGCTCGAGGGCCGTTTCCTGCCGCTCGAAGTGAATCTGGCCGATGAAGGCAACGTGCGCCGCGCGGTCGACACCGCCATCGCCGCGTTCGGCCGCATCGACGTGGTGGTCAATCACGCCGGCCAGGGGCTGTCCGGGCCGCTCGAAGCGCTGTCCGACGAGGCGTTGCGCGGCAGTTTCGACATCAACGTCTTCGGCGTGTTGAATGTGGTGCGCGCGGTGATGCCGCGCCTGCGCGCCCAGCGCGCGGGGCACGTCTTCAATATCTCGTCGATCCTCGGCTTCGATGGCGGCCGCGCCGGCTGGGGCGCCTACAGCGCCGCCAAGTTCGCCGTCAGCGGCCTGACCGAGGCGCTGGCATTGGAAGCCGCGCCGCACGGCGTGCGGGTGTCGCTGGTGTACCCCGGCGCGATGCGGGCGGGGGCGGAGGAGATCGGCGGCCATCCCGAAGCGGGACAGGCCGCTGCGGCGGGGCATCCCGCCGCCGGCGATCCGGCCAAGGCGGCGCGCGCGCTGATCCAGGCGGCCGACGCGCAGTATGCGCCGCTGCACCTGTTCCTGGGGCGCGACGCCTTCGACCAGGCGCGCGGCAAGATCCAGTCTGTGCAGCAGGAGCTGGCGCGCTGGCGCGAGATGTCCGTGTCGATCGGCTTCGTCGACGAGCGGCGCATGGCGGCCTGAGCGCGAGCGGGGCCGCCTACCCGGTCAGGCCCTGCGCCGCCTGGTAGGCGCCCAGCAGCGCCAGGCTCACCATGAAACATTGCCTGAAGACGCGCGGCGACAGCCGGTCGCGCAACCATTGTCCCAATGCCATGCCGGCCAGCGCCGGCAACAGCATCAACACCGAGGCGCCGGCCGCGCCAGGGCTGTAGCTGCCGGTCAACCACAGGCCCGCCGCCAGCGCGACGGTCGAGACCGTGAACGAAATGCCCATGGCCTGGATCAGTCCGTCCTTGCCCAGGTTCAGCGCCTGTAGATACGGCACGGCGGGAATCACGAAGACGCCGGTGGCCGCGGTGATGACGCCGGTGACCACGCCCACCGCCACCCCAAGCGTGCCTTCGTGGCGGGCCGGCACCGCGGGCGGCCTGCCGAACAATCCCCAGGCCGCGTAGACCACCAGGGCGACGCCCAGGCAGACGCTGGCCCAGTGGCCGGCCGGCGCGCCCAGCCACAGCGCGCCGCCGATCGTGCCCACGCACACGCCGAGCTGCATCGCGCCGATGCGCCGCAGCACCCGCGTCAGCGTCGGCCACGGCCGCGCCTGCCAGAGATTGGTGATGAGCGACGGCACGATCAGCAGCGCGGCGGCCTGGGCCGGCGCCATCACCAGCGCCAGCATGGCCATGGAGATGGTCGGCAGGCCCAGTCCCACCACGCCCTTGACCACGCCGGCCAGGACGAACACGGCGGCGGTCGCCGTCAGCAGCGCCGGCGTGGCGATGCCGGACAGTTCGTGCAGGTTCATGCGGCCTCGCAATGCGCGGTGAGCGGGTCGCGCGGCCGGCCGAACAGGGCATAGGCGACGTCGTCGGCCCCGCCCTGGCTGGCGGCGCGCAGCAGCCACTGGCGGCCTTCGCACAGATCGGCGGGCTGGCCGGCGCCATACAGCGCGGGGCCACCGACCAGGGCGATGCCGAGCATGCGCTGCGCCGGCGCATGGCCTTCGCGCGCCGCGGCCCGCAGCCACGTCAGCATGGCGGGATAGTCGCCCAGGGTCTGCGCTTCCAGAGCCAGGGCGTATTTCTGCGCTGGCGTGGCATAGGCCGACAGACCGTTATTGGCTTCGGCCCGGCCTGAGGAATGCAGCGCCAGGGCAAGCAGCAGCGCGGCAGGCCCGACCGCGGCAACGCGCCGCGCGAAGGAGGGAGTCATGGATATTCCCCTTGATGGATGATCGACAGCCAGATTCTGCGCGCGGCAGGGGGTGAATCCATATCGGGATCTCGCTGAGCCTGCCTATGGAGCAGCCTGAGTCTGGCGTGCTACGCTTTTCGCATGCGCTTCGACCTGACCGATCTGCGGCTCTTCCTCAATGTGCAGGAAGCCGGCTCCATCACGGCGGGCGCCCGTCGTTCGCACATGACGCTGGCGTCCGCCAGCGAACGCATCCGCGGCATGGAGGAGACGCTGGGCGTGCCGCTGCTGCTGCGCGAGCATCGCGGCGTGCAGGCCACGCCCGCCGGCCGCACGCTGGCGCATCACGCGCGGCTGGTGCTGGCGCAGATGGACCGCATGCGCGGCGAGCTGGACCACTACGGTCAGGGGCTCAAGGGCCACGTGCGGGTGCTGTGCAACACCACCGCGCTCAGCGAGTACCTGCCGCAGGTGCTGGGCGCATTCCTCAAGGACCACCCGCGCGTCTCGGTCGACCTGGAAGAGCGCCTCAGCTACGAAATCGCCGACGCCCTGCGCGCCGGCACCTGCGACATCGGCGTGCTGGCCGATTCCACGGATCTGCACGGCCTGCGGGTGCTGCGCTTTCGCCATGATCCGCTGGCGCTGGTGCTGCCGCCAGGCCATCGGCTGGCGGGCCACGCGACAGCGCTGCTGGCCGACGTGGCGGACGAGGAGTTCGTGGGGCTGGTGGAGGGCAGCGCGTTGCAGGAGCACATCGCGCACCATGCGCGCCGCGGCGGCAAGGCGCTGTCGTACCGCGTGCGGCTGCGCAGCTTCGACGCCGTCTGTCGCATGGTGGGGCAGGGCGTGGGCATCGCCATCATGCCGAAGGTGGCCGCGGTGCGCTACGGCCGCGCGGCCGGCGTGCGGCGGGTGGCGCTGGTCGACGACTGGGCCGTGCGCGACCTGGTGCTGTGTGTGCGCGGCGAGCTGCCGGCCTATGCGCAGCAGTTGGTGGCGTACGCGCTGCGCGACGCGCCCAAGGCCTGACAGGGCCGGCGCGAGAGTCGTTTTGGCATGAGGCGGTCCCGCGCGCGCTCAGCGTTGCGCGAGCCCGGGCTTGCGCAGATGTCCCCGCTCGAACCATGAACCGGACGCCACGGCGGTCAGGATGACCAGGCCATACAGGCACATGGCGGCCGCGGCGATCAGGAAGAACAGCGTCAGCGATCCGGTCAGGTGCAGCGCCGCGCCGCCGACGCCCGCGCCCACCGCCAGCCGCAGGAAGCCGGCCCACAGCGGCCATTTCAGGCGGCCCGCGCCCTGCGAGGCGAAGTACATCGAGAATCCCAGCGCGAAGAAGCCGTACACCGGACCGACGATGCGCAGATAGGCGCTGCCGGCCTCGAGCATGTGGTCCTCGGCGCCGAACAGGCGCAGCCACACTTCGGGAAACAGCGCCGCCGCCAGGCCGAGCGCCTCGGCCAGCGCAAACGCCATCGCGCCGCCCGTGAGCGCCACGCGCAGGGCGCGTTCCGGCTGGCCGGCGCCGATGTTGGAGCCGACCATCGCGACCATCGGCGCGCCCAGGCCGAACGCCAGCGGCATCATCAGGTATTCCAGCCGCACCGCGATGCCGTAGCCGGCCACTGCGGCGGTGCCGGCATAGGCGCCCACCAGCGCCGCCGTCAGCGCCACCAGGCCATTGGTGAGCAGCGGGTTGAGCGTGGCCAGCGCGCCGACGCTGAGGATGTTGCGCATCAGGCTCAGGTGCAGGCGGCAGCGGGTCAGGCGCGCGGCGTTGCGGCCGCTCAGGCAATAGCCGCCCAGCACCAGCGTGCCGACGGCGTAGTAGGTGACCAGCGCCCAGCCGCCGCCGGCCACGCCCAGCGCGGGGAACGGCCCCCAGCCGAAGATCAGGCACGGCGACAGCGGCACCAGCAGCAGCGCGCCGCCGCAGATCACCGCGCCCGGCATCAGCATGTTGCCGGTGCCGCGGATGACGCTGGCGAACGCGTTCATCAGCCACATCAGCACGATGCCGCCGAAGATGACGTTGGAATAGGCCAGCGCCGCCTCCAGCGCCGCGCCCTCGGCGCCCAGGGCGCGGTACAACCGCGGTCCGAACGCCAGCAGCAACACGCAGAACAGCAGGCCCAGCGCCGCATTCAGCACCACCGCGTGCAGCACCAACTGATCGGCTTCCTGCTGCCGCCCGGCGCCCAGGGTACGGGCGACTGCGGCCGAGATGCCGCCGCCCATGGCGCCCTGCGACATGTTCTGCATCAGCATCAGCACCGGCACCACCAGCGCCACGCCGGCCAGCACCGGGGTGCCCAGCCGCGCCAGGAACCAGGTCTCGATCAGGCCGGTGGCGGACTGCGCCAGCATCATCAGGATGTTGGGCCACGCCAGCCGGGCCAGCGTCGGGGCGATCGGCGCGTGCAGCATGGCCTGCAGACGGGCATTGGCGGGGCGGGGCGCGGGAGAGGCGGGCATGGCGGGGGGCGGAGGGGAAAGTCCGCAAAATTTACGTGCATATGCCAATATATGTCAAGATTGCGCTAGACTGGAATCCGGCGGGGCAGTAGCGTTATGGGCGGCCTGCGGCGGCTGCCCAGCCGGACCGCCCCGCCGTTGCGTACCCTTTTCACCTGCCGTCCGAAGCCATCATGTCCGACGTCGATTCCCCCTCCATTCCCCCGGACCCGCTGGTCTGCAACGGCGCCGCGCTGCGCAAGGCGACCCGGCGCGTCTCGCAGTTGTACGACACGGTGCTCGCGCCCTGCGGCCTGAAAGTGTCGCAGCACTCGATCCTGGTGCACATCGCGCGCGCCGGCGCGCCGTCCATGACCGACCTGGCGCGCGCGATGGTGCTGGATCGCTCCGCGCTGGCGCACAATCTCAAGCCGCTCGAGCGCGATGGCTACGTCCACATGGCGCGCGACGAGCGCGACGGCCGCAGCCGTCGCGTGGCGTTGACCGAGGCTGGCCGCGACAAACTGGCCGAATCCAAGCGCCTGTGGAAAGACGCGCAGCGCCGTTTCGAGGCCGCCTACGGCGCGGAGCGGGCCGCCGCCTTGCGGGTATCGCTGGCTGACATCTTCTCCGACGAATTCGCGCTGGCGTTCAGCCGCGGCTAGCGCGCGCGGGCCAGCGCCAGCGCTGCGCCCAGCACGCAGGCCATGCCGGTCAACTGGCCGGCCGACAGCGCTTCGCCCAGCAGCAACGCGGCCAGAAGGACGGCTGACACTGGCGCGATTGCCGTGAATAGCGCGGCTTCCGAGCCGCTGACGCGCTCGGCGCCGGCGTACCAGAGCACGAAGCCGCCCACGGTCGGGACCAACGCGTAATAAGCCACGGCCAGCAGCGCATCCGCGGGCAGCGGCCGCATCCACGGCGCTTCGGCGACGGCCGCCGGCAGGCACACCGCCAGGCCGATGGCGGTCATCAGCGTGGACAGCGCCAGCGGCGGCACCGGCGCCCGCAGCCGCTTATGCAGGAGGATGAACAAGCCCTCGCAAAGCACCGCGCCCAGCACCAGCGCGTTGCCGGCCAGGGTGCCGCCATCCTGGGCCCCGCCGCTGCGCGTCATCAGCCAGACGCCCGCCGCCGCCACCGCGATGGCCAGCAGCGTGGCCTTGCCGGGCCGCTCGCCCAGCAGAGCGATGGCAATGCCGGCCGACACCAGCGGCAGCGTGCCGAGGATCACGCCGCCATCCACCGCCGACGTGCGTTGCAGGCCGGCGATCAGCAACGTGGTGTAGCCGACGCTGCCGGCGATGGCCTGCGCCGCCAGCAGCAGCCAGTCGCGCCAGGCCAGGCGCGGCAGGCGCGCGCCGGCCAGCTTCCACAGCAGGGCGAAACAGGGCAGCGCCATGGCGAAGCGCAGCGCGGTGGCGCTGAACGGCGCCAGGCCGGCGGCGATGATCTTGCTGGCGACGACGGTGCTGCCGACCAGCGCCATCGCGGCGGCCAGGCAGCAATAGCCTTGCAGGGTACGGTTCATGAGGCTGCGGCAATGACGGAGAAGGCCGCAGCGTAGGCGTTGACGGCCGCCGCGGTCTTGAACGAAATTGCGCGGCGCGGATTCAGCCGGCGACGGCCAGCGCGTAGCGGCCGGGCGATACGCCGTAGGCGCGCGTGAACAGCCGCGTCATGTGGCTCTGGTCGGCAAAGCCCGCGCTGGCCGCCGCATCGGCCAGCGCCATGCCGTGGCGCAAAAGGCGGCGCGCCAGCAGCAGACGGCGCTGCACCTGGTAGGCGTGCGGCGTCATGCCGGTGGCGCGGCTGAAGCCGCGCAGCACCTGGAAGCGGCTCAGGCCGCAGGCGCGGGCCAGGTCGGCCAGCGACAGGGCGGCGGCGGGCGCGTCGTCGATCAGGGCGAGCGCATGGCGGATGGCGGCGGACGCGCCGCCAGCGGCCGGCTCGGCCCGCGCCAGGCCGCCGGCGCGCGCCAGCACGCGCGCCAGCAAGATGTCGCGCGCCAGCGCGTCGCCGCCGCCCACGGCCAGCGCATACAGCGCCAGCAGGTCCGCCGCCAACGCCGGCGCGTCCATCACTGGATGTTCGAATTCAAAGCCGCTGGCGGCCGGCAGCGCGTCGGCCGCGTCCGCCACCACCGCGGGATCCAGGTACAGCATCTGCCAGGCGCGTTCGCCGCCGATGGGCGCGCCGTCGTGCACCTCGCCGGGATTGACGGTGATGACCTGGCCCGGCCCGGCCTCGACCCGGCCGCGGCCGCTGTGCGACGCCTGCGCGCCATGGCGCATCACGCCGATGCCGTATTGATCGTGCGTATGCCGCGCGAATGCCCTGCCGCTGCGCGCGGCCACCGCCTGCACGCCGGCGAGGACGCTGCGCGACATGACGAACTGGCTGGCGGGCATGGCATGGCTCCGGTGGGGGGGCGGGATCAGGCTCGCCCGCCGCGGCTGAAGACCTCGCGCAGCGCCGCCGCGAACAGGGCGTCGACGTTGCGGCGCAGGCCGTCGGCGCGGGTGAACAGCGAAATCGGCGGCAAGGTCCAGTCGAAAGAATACGGCACGATCGCCGCCCCGGCGATGCGCACCAGTTCATCGGCGATGTCGGCCGGCAGGATGGACACGGCGCGGTCGCTGGCGACGATCATCTCGCCGATCAGCTTGGACGAATCGCTCTGCACCGAGGGCGTGGGCGGCGCCAGGCCGGCGCGCAGGAAAATGTCGGCCACCTGCTCCCGGATCGGGCTGTCCGGCGTGCCCAGGATCCAGTCCAGGTCGGCCAGCATGTTCCACTCCAGCCGGGCGCGGCCCAGTCGCGCCGCCAGGCGGCGGCTGGCGATCAGGCGCGGCGGCTGGTGGTACAGCACCTCGAAGTCGATCTGGCGCAGGTCCACCGACGGCGTGGCCCAACCCACCACCACGTCGAGCGTGTGGTCGCGCAACTGGCGCAGCAGCGCGGGGCCCTGGCCTTCGTGGATGGTGGCGGTGATGCCGCGCCCCTGCGGCAGGGTGCGGGCGATGGCCGCCGACAGCACCTGTCCCGAGACGAATGGAATCACCCCGACATGCAGGTGGGCGGCCTGGCCGGCGGCCACGGCCTCCATTTCCTGCACCAGGTGGCCCAGGTCGTGCACCAGCGCCCGGGCCCGGGCCAGCACCACCGCGCCCAGGGGCGTGGGGGTCATGCCGCGCACCGAGCGGTCGAACAGCGGCACGTCGAACATGCTCTCCAGTTCGGCCAGCGCGTTGGTCACGGCCGGCTGGCTGGTGGCCATGTGCTCGGCCACGCGGGTCAGCGAGCCGTGCTGCTCGATCTGCAGCAGCAGCATCAGGTGGCGCATCTTCAGCCGCGAGGTCAGCTTCCGGAGCACCTCGTCCGGGGAAAACGGTGTCATAGACAAGGCATAAGATAAAAGTGATGTGACAATATTAAATCTGAATGAACACCTTATGCCTGCGGCCCTAGAATTTTCCCTGTCATAGACTAGGAGGCGCCGCCCCATGAATTCGCAAGCAGACCGCCAGGCCGCTCTGGATTACCACGAGTTTCCCACCCCGGGGAAGATATCCGTCGTGGCGTCCAAGCCGCTCACCAACCAGCGTGACCTGGCCCTGGCGTATTCGCCCGGCGTGGCGGCGGCTTGCGAAGAAATCGTGGCGGACCCGGCCAACGTGTTCCGCTTCACCGGCCGGGGCAACCTGGTCGGCGTGATCTCCAACGGCACCGCGGTGCTGGGCCTGGGCAACATCGGCGCGCTGGCCTCCAAGCCGGTGATGGAAGGCAAGGCGGTGCTGTTCAAGAAGTTCGCCGGCCTGGACGTGTTCGACATCGAGATCAACGAAACCGACCCGGACAAGCTGGTCGAGATCATCGCCGGCCTGGAGCCGACCTTCGGCGGCATCAACCTCGAAGACATCAAGGCGCCGGAATGCTTCACCGTCGAGCGCAAGCTGCGCGAGCGCATGAAGATCCCCGTCTTCCATGACGACCAGCACGGCACCGCCATCACCGTTTCCGCCGCCTTCATCAACGGCCTGAAGGTCGTGGGCAAGCAGATCGACAAGGTCAAGGTGGTCACGTCCGGCGCCGGCGCGGCCGCGCTGGCCTGCCTGGACCTGATGGTGGACCTGGGCCTGCCGCTGGAGAACATCTGGGTCACCGACATCGAAGGCGTGGTCTACGAAGGCCGCACCGTGCTGATGGACCCGGACAAGGCGCGCTTCACGCAGAAGACCGACGCCCGCAAGCTGGCCGAGGTGATCGAGGGCGCGGACGTGTTCCTGGGGCTGTCGGCCGGCGGCGTGCTCAAGCCCGAGATGGTCGCCAAGATGGGCCCGCGCCCGCTGATCCTGGCGCTGGCCAATCCCACGCCGGAAATCCTGCCGGAAGTGGCGCACGGCGTGCGCGACGACGTGGTGATGGCAACGGGCCGTTCGGACTACCCGAACCAGGTCAACAACGTGCTGTGCTTCCCGTACATCTTCCGCGGCGCGCTGGACGTGGGCGCCACCACCATCACGCGCGAGATGGAAAAGGCGGCGGTCTATGCCATCGCCGAACTGGCCGAGGAAGAGCAGAACGAAGTGGTGGCGGCCGCCTATGGCACCTACGACATCTCGTTCGGCCCCGAGTACCTGATTCCCAAGCCGTTCGATCCGCGCCTGATCGTGCGCATCGCGCCGGCGGTGGCCAAGGCCGCCATGGAAGGCGGCGTGGCCACGCGTCCGCTGGCCGATCTGGAAGCCTACGAAGAGCAGTTGCAGCAGTTCGTGTACCACTCCGGCGCCTTCATGAAGCCGCTGTTCTCGGCGGCCAAGCGCATCGTGCGCAACGGCGGCAAGTCGCGCATCGTCTTCACCGAGGGCGAGGACGAACGCGTGCTGCGCGCGGTGCAGGTCATCGTCGACGAAGGCGTCGCCCGACCGATCCTGGTGGGCCGTCCCGCCGTGCTGCTGTCGCGCATCGAGAAGTTCGGCCTGCGGCTGCGCCTGGGCGAGGACGTCGAGGTCACCAACCCCGAATACGACGAGCGCTTCCACCAGTACTGGACCACCTACTGGGAACTGATGTGCCGCCGCGGCATCACCAAGGAAATGGCGCGCGTGGAAATGCGCCGCCGCCTGACCCTGATCGGCGCGATGATGGTGCACCTGGGCGATGCCGACGGCATGGTCTGCGGCACGGTCGGCGCCTATCACGACCACCTGCGTTTCGTCGACGAAGTGATCGGCCGCCGCCCCGGCGCCAACGTCTACGCCGCCATGAACATCCTGCTGCTCAACGAGCGCACCGTGGTGCTGGTGGATACGCACGTCAACGATGAGCCGACGGCCGAGCAGATCGCCGAATTCACCATCGCCGCCGCCCGCGAAGTGGGCCGCATGTTCCTGGCGCCCAAGGTGGCGCTGCTGTCGCGCTCCAACTTCGGTTCGGGCAGCTCGGCCTCGGGCGCCAAGATGCGGCGCGCGCTGGAACTGGTGCGCGAAGCCGCGCCGGAACTGGAGATCGACGGCGAGATGCACGGCGACTGCGCGCTGGACGAGGCGCTGCGCCTGCGCATCCTGCCGTCCTCGACGCTCAAGGGCGAGGCCAACCTGCTGGTGTGCCCGAACGTGGACGCCGGCAACATCGCCTACAACCTGCTCAAGACGGCGGCCGGCGGCAACGTGGCGGTGGGCCCGATCCTGCTGGGCGCCAACGCGCCGGTGCACATCCTGACCTCCAGCTCGACCGTGCGCCGCATCATCAACATGACGGCCCTGACGGTGCTGGACGCCAACCGCGTCGAAAGCTGATCGCCACGCGGTCGCGCCCGACCGCATCGCAAAACGCCCGCTTCATCGCATGATGACGCGGGCGTTTTTTTTACGGCGATCGGGCTCGGGATGGCGGGCTACGGGAGAGGGCGCGCCCGCCGAAGGCGTGGCGCGACGAAAGCGCTCTTGGCGCCGGCAAAGCCGGCCCCATGACTCAGTTGGCGCTGGCCTTCCAGGTGCCGTCGGGTTGCTTGCAGAACCAGAACTTCCAGGTTTCGGTGGTGCTGGTGCGCGCGAAATCGCCTTCCAGCAGGCGGCAGGTGCGCTCGCCCGCCGTGCTGGTCTGCAGCGGCGTGATCTTGGCCGTGATCGGCGCGGCCTTGCGCTTGGGGGTGCTGGACCAGTTCACGCTCTGGCCGTCGGCGGCGCTGTTCAGCGCTTGCGCCACCGCCTCGTGGAAAGCCGGCTTGTCGGCCTTGGAAATCTGGGTGATGAGGGCATTGTTCAGCATGACGGCGGGCGCCGCCAGGACCGGGCCGGCGGTGACGCCGGCGGCGAGTGCGAAAGCGATGAGACGGATGGTTTTCATTGCGGACTCCCTCGTTGTTGTCAGGGCCGCGCGGGCGGCCCATTGATGGTCAGGTCCGATGGTACGCGAAGCGTCGGCGTCTTGTCTCCATTCGTCCGCGGCCAGGGGGCGCGGCTTGCGCACACGCAAAAAAGGCCGCCCGGCAGGGGCGGCCAAGGTACAACAAGGGGAGGGGTAAATCGTCAGGCCGTGCTCAGTTGACGCGGTGGTAGGCGCCCGAGAACGGCAGGTCGTTGGGTTCGACGTTCGAGACCTGGCCGGCGGCCTTGGCGGTGGCCAGTTCGGCTTCCACCTGGGCGCGGGTCACGCCCGACTGGGGCGCGCCATACACGCCCTGGAACGGCATGTCGTTGGGTTCGACATTCGAGACCTGGCCGGCGGCCTTGGCGGCGGCCAGCTCGGCCTGCACCTGGGCGCGGGTCGGGCCTTCATACGGCGTGCCGTAGACGCCTTGGAAAGGCACGTTGTTCGGTTCGATGTTCTGCGAGGCGGAGGCGCCGGCGCTCAGGGCGGCCAGGGACATCAGCAAAGCGGTGGCAAGGGTCTTTTTCATGGTGAATCTCCGATTTCAGAAGCCAGGGAGCGAATCGGCGGCCTATCCGTCGTAGTTCGTTGTTGTTTCCCGATGGCTCCATAGTGCGCCGGATATCACTAGGGATAAACCCGTATATCGGTAAAAGATTTTTCCATAAATGGAAGGGATGAGTAATTTCGAGCAATTAGTCGCCATCAATGGCAACGATAGCCGGCGCAACCCCTCGCTGGGGCGCGGCGTGGAGCAGGGGGAATGGCACGGCCGTCGTGGCGATGCCACGAAGCCCGCAACAGGCGGCAGGCGACCCGGGCTGGCCGGGCGAGTTGTGGCGGGTGGTGGGGCAGACGGGAGCGACCGGGCGCCCTGGAGCGGCCGGGGTCAGTAGTGCGGCGGCAGTTCGTCGCGCAGGCTGCGAAACGGCGCCGCGCCCTCGGGCGCCTGCTGGCGCAGGTCGGCCACCTCGCGTTGCAGGCGGTCGATCTGCTGCTGCTGGCGCACGATGATCTGGTTCAACTGTTCCAGCAGGTCGTCGGCGAAACTGGCCTTGACTTCCAGGTCCAGCAGCCGGCGTTCGATGTCTTGCGAGTTTTCCATGGCGCTATTAGAACCCATTCCCCGCGCGGGTTCCCTGGCCCGGACGTATCGACATTGAAGACATCCTGTGCGAGGCTCGGGGCCATGGTCCTTCAGCGGGGTTTTCGATTGGCGAAGCAACGACGCCGGCCCGGCGGCCTGGCCAGCTCCTTCCTGCATGGCCTGCTCGGCATGGCGCCAGCCGTGACGGCGCTCGCCCAATCGCAGACGCCGCAGCAACTGGCGCCCGTAGCGGTATCCGGCACGCGGATCGGCACGCCGCCGCTGGAAACCCCGGCTTCGGTCGACATCGTGGAGGGCGCGGCGATGCGGCGCGGCCAGCCGGGCATCAACTTGTCCGAAGGCCTGGCGGGCGTGGCGGGCCTGCAGATCCAGAACCGCCAGAACTACGCGCAGGACCTGCAGATATCCAGCCGCGGCTTTGGCGCGCGTTCCACCTTCGGCGTGCGCGGGGTGCGCCTGTACGTGGACGGCATCCCGGCAACCATGCCGGACGGCCAGGGCCAGACCTCGAACATCGACATCGGCTCGCTCGACCGGGTGGAGGTGCTGCGCGGACCGTTCTCGGCGCTGTACGGCAATTCTTCGGGCGGGGTGATCCTGGCCTATACCGAAGACGGCGCCGTGCCCGCCGAAATCGGTGCCTCGGCCTGGGCCGGCCCCGATCGCACCTGGCGCTATGGCGCCAAGGCCTCGGGCACGTCCGGCGACATGGATTACGTGCTCGACCTGTCGCGCATGACCACCGACGGCTACCGCGACCACAGCGCCGCGCGCAAGAACCTGGGCAACGCCAAGCTGGGCGTGCAACTGGACGACGCCAGCCGCCTGACGATCGTGGCCAACAGCGTCGACCTGACGGCCCGGGATCCGCTCGGCCTGACGTACGCGCAGTTCCAGGACGCGCCGCGTAGCGCCGAGCTGGCCACGCAATACGACACGCGCAAGACCGTGCGCCAGACCCACGGCGGGCTGGTCTACGAACGCCACGTCGACGGCGCCAACACGCTGCGCCTGATGCTGTACTACGGCCAGCGCGACACCACGCAGTTCCAGGCCATCCCGCCCGCGGCGCAGGCGGCGCCGACGCAGGCGGGCGGGGTGATCGACCTGCGCCGCCGCTATGGCGGGGCCGACCTGCGCTGGACCTCGGAACTGGGGCCGGCGGTGCGGCCGCTGACGCTGGTCGGCGGCTTCTCGTACGACACCCTGCGCGAGAACCGCCAGGGCTACCAGAACTACGTGGGGGACGGCGCCAGCCGCCAGCTTGGCGTGCGAGGCGCATTGCGGCGCGATGAAACCAACACGATCTACAACGCCGACCCCTATCTGCAGGCGTCATGGCGCGCGGCGCCGCGCTGGACGCTGGATGCCGGCCTGCGCTACAGCACGGTGGCGTTCCGCTCGCGCGATCATTACCTCGCGCCGGGCAATGGCGATGACAGCGGCAGCGCGCGCTATCGCCGCGCGCTGCCGGTGGCCGCGGTGCGCTACCAGGCCGATCCGCGGACCTCGCTGTACGCCTCGTATGGGCGCGGCTTCGAGACCCCGACGCTCAACGAGCTGTCGTACCGGCCCGGCGGCCAGCCGGGCCTGAATTTCGCGCTGGCGCCAGCGCTCGGCGCCCACGTCGAGGTCGGCGCCAAGACCGATCTGGCGGGCGGCCAACTGACCGCGGCCGTGTTCCGCGTATCGACCGATGACGAGATCGTCGCGGCCGGCAGCACGGGCGGCCGCGCCACCTTCCGCAATGCCGGACGCACGCGCCGCGACGGCGTGGAACTGGGCTGGTCCAACCGCTTTGCCGGCCACTGGCGGGCGCAACTGGCCTACACCTGGCTCGATGCCCGCTACCGCGACGATGGCGGCGGCGCCATCCGCGCCGGCAACCGGATTCCCGGCATTGCCGGGCAGTCGGCCTATGCCTCGCTGGCCTGGACGCCGCCGCAGGGCTGGCAGGCCGGCATCGAGGCCCGCTACCTGAGCCGCCTGTACGCCGACGACGCCAATGACGCGGCGGCTCCGGGCTATGTGGTGGCCGCGCTGTCCACCGGCTACGTCAAGCAGGTGGGGCCGTGGGCGTTGAGCGCCTACGCGCGGATCGACAACCTGTTCGACCGGCGCTATGCCGGGTCGGTCATCGTCAACGAGAGCAATGGCCGCTACTACGAGCCGGCGCCGGGACGCGGCGTTGGCCTGGGGGCGGGGGCAACGTATCGCTTCTGACAGCCCGGACGCCGCGGGTCGGCCACGGGCGGGCATCGCCTGAAATGTCAGACCATGCCCGCATCGACGCCGCGACCGCCACAGATAGAATCCGTAGGTCATTTTGGATAGGCGGAGTCGAGAATCGTGCAATGGCAGCAGAGGGCCAGACGGGCGCTGGCGCGGGTATTGATGGCGATCGCGTTGATGCCGGCGTTCGCCTACGGCCAGGCTCATCCTGCCAACGGCTGCTTTTCGTCGGCGGGCGCCAACGCGGTCCGATTGGAAATTCCGCCGTCAGTCACGTTCGATCTGGACAGGCAGTTGATCAACGGCGAGTGGCTCTACCGAAGCCGCGTCTACGAATTCAACTATCGCTGCTACCGGAACCGACCCGGCATAAACCAGAGCCAGGTGGAGTTGCGGTCGCTATTCGACTTCGCCATCATCAGGCAAGCGCTGCGAGACACCGGCGTCCGGCTGGACCTCATCATCAACGGCGACGTCAACAAATTCTGGAATCCCGACCCAATGATCCCGGGCGGCGCTGAAGGGTATGTATTCGGCGACCCATATTCCCAAGATACCGGCGAGCGGACCCTGACCGTCACGATGCTGCTGATCGTGGACAGGCAGATCACCAGTCCGTTGCGCGTCTTCATGCCGTCGACCACCGCCTTCAAGCTGATCAACGATTCCTGGGGCGTCGCCGATCCGGGGATTTTCATCACGACTTCCGCGACGCGTTTCCAATATGTGCCGCGGTGCATTGGCGATCTTGCCGTGGATAGCGTCGTGCCCTTCGATACGGTGCTCAACACCGTCACCTACAACGGCAAGCTGCCGCAGTCCAAACCCTTCCAGGTGATCACGCGTGTCAACCCGGCATGCCCCAACCTGGGTTCATTGACCAGGCCCGCGGGCGCCAATCCAAACGACGTTTTCCATCTGCCTCTGGCGGTGTCTTTCGAGCCGCAGGGCGGCGAGCGCATGGATCCCATGCTGCAAACGATTTACCTGAAAAATACCGACGGCAAGGAAAACGGGTTGAAGCTGCGTATCACCAATGCCGCCGGCAGTAATGTTCAGTTTGGCACGCTGTTCGTCGATCGGCTGGGCATGCCTATCTCCCTGTCGGTGAACAACATCGCCGCGCCGCTGATGAATACGACGTCGGTCGCGCAGGGGTACACCGCGCACCTGGAGCGCGAACCCGCGATCGGACTGGTGACCGGCAAATACAACACCCAGGTCCTGGTCAAGGCAACCTGGTACTGATCTCGCTGGCCTTGGGCCGGCGGGTGTCGGCGCCTTAGCGCTGCCCACCCGTGCCATAGCAGAGGCCGTGGTCTTCGCAATGGGCGCACCCGGGCGCGGCCTGCGCCGGCAGCCCGGCATGCGCGAAGGCGGAATACGCCAGGAATTTCTTCCAACGCAGGTTGCCGGTGTTGCGCGCCACCAATCCCGGGTAATGCCGCGTCAGCAACGCGGTGACGTCGTCGCGGCCGCTCAACCCCAGGTCGCGCCACAGGTGGTCCGGGCGCAGGCAGGCGTGCGCCAGCACGCTGGTGACCCAGGGCGTGGTCGCGGCCGGTCCGCTGCAGGCGTCGAGCAGCACACGCAGCAGGCGGGTGAAATCCGATTGGGGGCTGGCCAGGCCGCGCGCCGCGTACGCGAGCAATTGCGCTCGCAGGGCGGCAAGCGCCGCGCCCGAGCCAGCCTGCGCGCCGGGAAACAGGCTGGCCAGCACCCCCGCCAATTCGGCGGGAGGCAGGCCGGTACGGGCCAGGTCGCGGTGCGCCAGGCTCTTGCCGATCACCGTGGCGAAAAAGCGCGCATCGGGCTGATCGGGCGGCGCATGCGCCAACAGCGTACAGGCCAGGGCATCGATATCCCGGGCGGTGGGGGCGGCGATCAGGATGGCATCCATGGGCGGTTCGCGGCGGTGATTGGGGGGCTTCGCTATAAGCTTGAATATATAACGAGCGCCAGAGGGCGGGCCTGCGCGGCATCAACCCTGCGGGGAAGTGGGACGGGCCGCTGCGCGGAAAGCGGGCGGTGGCGCCGCGCGGCCATGCCGGAGAAGGCAGCGCCGCGTTTCGCCATGGACCGCGGCCGCGGCAGGGCGCAAAAAAAACCGTCCCGATAGCGTGACGGCCTTCCAAAAAAAACAGGCGCCTCGCGGCGCCTGTCTGTCGTCATTGGATGACG
The DNA here is from genome assembly GCF_044232075.1 of Achromobacter sp. EB05. Taxonomy (NCBI): domain Bacteria; kingdom Pseudomonadati; phylum Pseudomonadota; class Betaproteobacteria; order Burkholderiales; family Alcaligenaceae; genus Achromobacter; species Achromobacter sp. EB05. Next base: position 5,103,393 of record NZ_CP155917.1, on the reverse strand, counting down.
GGTCTTACATGGCGTGGCCCATGTTGACGTTCATGTTGTACAGCACCCAGGCCGAACCCCCGACGATGATGGCGATGATCATCACGGTGAAGACGAACGTGGCCAGGTTGTCGCGGGCCGATTTCGATGCGCCCATGTGCAGGAAGTACACCAGTTGCACCAGCAACTGGAGCACGCACAGCGCCACCACGCCGATGATGGTGATGGTGTGGGACAACGCGCCGCTCATCACCAGGCCGAACGAGCCGAAGGTGAGCAGGAGCGAGAGCACGAAACCGATGATGTAGGACTTCAGGCTGCCGTGGTCGGCGGCGTGATCGTCGTGGCCGTGTGCGGCCGCAGCGGAGTGCGACATCAGAGGGCTCCCAGAAGATAGACGAAGGTGAAGACGCAGATCCAGACGATGTCCAGGAAGTGCCAGAACAGGCTCAGGCACGCCAGGCGACGCTTGTTGATCGAGTCCAGGCCATGGCGGCGGATCATGTCGATCATGACGACGATCCAGATCAGGCCGAACGTCACGTGCAGGCCGTGCGTGCCGATCAGCGTGAAGAACGCCGACAGGTAGGCGCTGCGGCCGGGGCCCGCGCCTTCGGTGATCAGGTGATGGAATTCATAGACTTCCATCGCGATGAAGCCCGCGCCGAACAGGAACGTGACCATCAACCAGCCGATTGCGCGGCTCTTGTTGTTGGCGTGGACGTTCAGGTTGGCCATGCCGAAGGTGAAGCTCGAGAACAGCAGCAGCAGGGTTTCGACCAGGACGAACTTCAGGTCGAACAGTTCCTTGCCGGTGGGGCCGCCCGCGGTGGCGTTGGCCAGCACCGCGAACGTCGCGAACAGCACCGAAAAGATCAGCAAGTCGCTCATGAGGTAGACCCAGAAACCGAAAACGGTCTTGGATCCATCGTCATGGTGCGCGTGATCGTCGTGACCCGCGTGGGGGTGAGTGGCTACGGCTTGAATCATGGCTCAGGCGGCCTTCTGCATTTTTTCAAAGTGGGCGTTTTCGATGCGTTCGACTTCCGCGGCCGGGACCCAGTAGTCGACGTCGCGGTCATAGGCGCGGACGATGAACGAACCGATCATGCCGACGAAACCGACGATCGACAGCCACCAGATGTGCCAGATCAGGGCAAAGCACATGACCAGGCCGAACGCGCCGATGAAGACGCCGGCGGCGGTGTTCTTCGGCATGTGGATGTCTTCGTACTTGGCCGGGCGCTTGTAGGCCTTGCCGTTCTGCTTGTCTTCCCAGAACTGGTCCAGTTCATCGACGTGAGGAACGTGGGCGAAGTTGTAGAAAGGCGCGGGCGACGAGATCGACCATTCCAGGGTGCGGCCATCCCAGGGATCGCCGGTGATGTCCTGGTTCTGCTTGCGCTGGCGCACGGACACGAACACTTGCTGCAGCAGGAACCAGATGCCCAGCATGATCAGCGCGGCGCCGGCCAGGGCGACCAGCAGGTACGGCTGCCATTCGGGGTTGTCGTAGTGGTTCAGGCGACGCGTCATGCCCTTGAAGCCCAGGATGTACAGGGGCATGAAGGCCAGGAAGAAGCCGACGAACCAGCAGTAGAACGAGTAGCGGCCCAGGCGTTCGTTCAGCTTGAAGCCGAAGGCCTTGGGGAACCAGTAGGTCATGCCGGCGATGCAACCGAACACCACGCCACCGATGATGGTGTTGTGGAAGTGGGCGATCAGGAACAGGCTGTTGTGCAGCACGAACGACACGCCGGGGATGGCCAGCATCACGCCGGTCATGCCGCCGATGACGAACACCAGCATGAAGCCCAGCGTCCACAGCACCGGCGTGGTGATGCGCAGGCGGCCGCGGTAGATGGTGAACAGCCAGTTGAAGATCTTCGCGCCCGTCGGGATCGAGATGATCATCGTGGCGATGCCGAAGAACGCGTTGACGTTGGCCCCCGCGCCCATGGTGAAGAAGTGGTGCAGCCAGACCAGGAACGACAGCACGCCGATGGCGGCCGTGGCGTAGACCATGGACTTGTAGCCGAACAGGGTCTTGCGGGCGAACGTGGCGACCACTTCGGAGTACACGCCGAAGGCCGGCAGCACCAGGATGTAGACCTCGGGGTGGCCCCAGATCCAGATCAGGTTCACGTACATCATGACGTTGCCGCCCATGTCGTTCGTGAAGAAGTGCGTGCCCAGGTAGCGGTCCATCGTCAGCAGCGCCAGCGTGGCGGCCAGCACCGGGAAGGCGGCCACGATCAGGACGTTGGTGACCAGCGAGGTCCAGGTGAAGATCGGCATCTTCATCAGGGTCATGCCCGGCGCGCGCATGCGCAGGATGGTGACGATGAAGTTGATGCCGCTGAGTGTTGTTCCCAACCCGGAGATCTGCAGCGCCCAGATGTAGTAGTCCACCCCGACACTTGGGCTGTAGTCGAGCCCGGACAGCGGCGGATAGGCGAGCCAGCCGGTCGCGGCGAATTCACCGACGAACAGCGAGATCATCATCAGCGCGACGCCGGCGCCGAACAGCCAGAAGCTCAGCGAGTTCAGGAACGGGTAGGCCACGTCGCGGGCGCCGATCTGCAGCGGCACCACGATGTTCATCAGCCCGGTGATGAAGGGCATCGCCATGAAGAAGATCATGATGACGCCGTGGGCGGTGAAGATCTGGTCGTAGTGGTGCGGCGGCAGGAAGCCGGCGGAGTCGGCCGAGGCGACGGCCAACTGGGTACGCATCATGATGGCGTCGGCGAAGCCGCGCAGCAGCATGATCAGCGCGACGATGATGTACATCACGCCGATGCGCTTGTGGTCGACGGAGGTGAGCCATTCCGTCCAGAGGTACTTCCACTTGCGGAAGTAGGTGATGGCGCCGAAGACCGCTAGGCCTCCCAGGCACACGGCGGCCAGCGTGACCATGACGATGGGTTCATGGTACGGAATGGCCTCGAGGGTGAGTTTCCCGAGCATTATTGAGTCAATCCTGCGACAAGATTATTCGACGTGGGGGTGCACGTGGCGTCGTCGACGCCGGCCATCTTGGACATGGTGCTGCCCAGGATGTAGTCGAACATGGACGGTGGCACCGAGGCGTACTTGGCGACCGGGTTGTGTTCGCTGCGCTTGGTCAGTTCCTGGTACACCGCCGGAGTCAGCGCGGTGCCGGAAGCCTTGGCTTCCTTGACCCAGTTGTCGAAGCCTTCCTGCGACGTGGCGATGGCCTTGAAGCGCATGCCGGAGAAGCCGGCGCCGCTGTAGTTGGCCGAGATGCCGGCGTAGGTGCCGGGCTCGCGCGCGTTCAGGTGCAGCTTGGTCTCCATGCCCGCCATCGAGTAGATCTGGCTGCCCAACTGGGGGATGAAGAACGAGTTCATGACCGAGGCCGAGGTGATCCGGAAATTGACCGGGACGTCGACCGGGAACGCGATCTCGTTGACCGTGGCGATGTCGTACTCGGGGTAAATGAACAGCCACTTCCAATCCAGCGACACCACCTCGATGGTGACCGGCTTGTGCTCGGAGACGAGCGGCTTGTAGGGATCGAGCGCGTGCGTGGAGCGCCAGGTGATCACGGCGAGGATCGCCACGATGATACATGGCACGGTCCAGACCACGACTTCGATCGCCGTGGAGTGGGCCCACTTGGGCTGGTAGTCGGCTTTGGTATTGGATGCGCGGTATTTCCAGGCAAACGTCAGGATCATGATGATGACCGGGATCACCACCAGGAGCATCAGACCGGTTGCCGTGAACAGCAGGGTCTTTTCCTGAGCGCCAATGTCTCCCTTGGGGGAGAGGATTTCCATGTTGCAGCCGCCAAGCAGCATGACCGCGCCGACGCCAAAAATGCGCGTAAGGGTCGCAAGGAGGGGGTGTTTCACGTACAGCCTTGGATGGAAGGTGGGAAATGCTGCGGAGCAGCAGACTGGAATGCTGCTAGGCAGCAACGTCCATCCTATCGGTTTGACCTGGGTCAAGCGTGCGACGAATGGTCGCATTGCCCAGCCGGCTTTTGCCCCCAAGGCCCCTGCTTAAGGGTTTTCCCAGGCGGGAGAGGGCTTCGCGGGGCAGGTGGGGGTGCGACGATATGTCGCACCTGCACAAAGCAGGATTGTTGCGATGTGTCGTATCCGCGCCAATCAGTCGACCAGGACCTCGCGTTCCGGCCCCGGTTTCTTGGCCAACTTGCGCTGCAAGGAGCGCCGGTGCATGCCCAGCAGGCGGGCGGCGGCCGAGACGTTGCCGCCGGTCTCGTGCAGGGCCTGGTGGATGTGCTCCCATTCTAGGCGGTGCAACGGCGTCATGGTGCTTTCGATGGTAACGGTTTCCGGCTTCACCAGGCCCAGCGTGCGCAGGATCATCGGCGCGGTGGCCGGCTTGGGCAGGTAATCGTCGGCGCCGCGCTTGATGGCCTCGACCGCGGTGGCCACGCTGGCGTAGCCGGTGACCAGCAGGATGCGCATGTCGGCGCGCAGGGCTCGAAGGGGACGGATCAGGGTCAGCCCGGAATCCTCGCCCAGGCGCAGATCGACCAGCGCGAAGGCGGGGCGGATCTCTTCGGCCACGCGCAGCGCCTCGGCGATGCCGGTGGCGGTTCGGGTTTCCAGGCCGCGGCGCGACAGGCTGCGCTGCAGGGTGCGCACGTAGAGCTCGTCGTCGTCGATCAGCAGGCCAAGATCGGTGGGATTCAACATATCAGGTCCCGGGAGTGCCGAGAGGCAAATAAAAACGGATGCGGGTGCCGCCGCCATCGGCGGCGGTCATGGTCATTTCGCCGCCCAACTGCTCGACGGTGGCGTGCGACAGGGCCAGGCCGACGCCCAGGCCGCCCGGCTTGCCACTGTTGAACAGGCTGGTGGCCGGCAGCAGCGTGTGGTCGGGGTCGAAGCCGCCGCCATAGTCGCGCACTTCGCCGCGCAGGGCGCCATAACCGTATTCCAGGTGCAGGTCCACGCGCGGCTCGTTGGCGGCTTCGCCGGCATCGGCCGCGTTGTTCAGCAGGGCCTGCAGCAGGTGGGCGATGGCCGGATCGACCCGCAGGCTGGCGGGCAGCGTGCCCGACCGGCGCAGGTCGATGGTCGGCCGGATCAGGCGCCATTGGCCCACCACGCGCACCAGGTCCACGGCGGTTGGGACCGCCAGATTGCGAATCCGTTCCCGGCACAGGGCCAGCAGTTGGCTGAGCGTGGCGACGTCCTGCTTGAGGTCGGGCTCCTTGACCTCGGCGGCGATCTCGTCGGCCAGCAGGGTCATGGTGGCCAGCGGGGTGTTCAGTTCGTGCGCCATGGCGGCGGCGTGGGTGGCCAGGGCGACGATGCCCTCGTTGCGGGTGAAGCGCTCGCGCAGCCGCGCCAGTTCGCGCTCGCGCGCCCGCAGGTCGGCCGCCAGGCGGGTGGTGAACACCAGCACCACCACCACGGAAATCAGGAAGTTGGCGGCCAGGCCCCATAGCAGCAGCGTGTGGGTGTTGAGGTCGCCGCGCAGCGGCTGGCCGAAGATGGCGGCGGCGAAATAACCGGAGATGCCCGCCAGCGCCGCCGCCAGCGCCCAGTTGCGCGGCAGCGCCAGCGCCGCCAGGGCGGTGAGGATCAGGAACATCATGCCGAACGGATTGCTCAGGCCGCCGCTCCAGCCCACCATCCAGGCCAGCACCGCCATGTCCACCAGCAGGTGGCCGAAAGCGGTGGCGTGGGACAGGTCGCGGCTGTGGCGCAGCCGCAGGCTGGCGTAGACGTTGAAGCCGATCAGCACGCCCACGCCGATCCACAGCGGCTCCAGCGGCAGGGCCAGGCCGAGCACGGCGCTGGCCACCAGGATGGTGGCGGCCTGGCCCGCGATGGCGAGCCAGCGCAGGCTGCAGAGGGTACGCAGGAAGGAAAAGGCGGAACTACCGGGCATATCCAGACACAGGGTTGCCGGTCTATCGCCGGCGGATCAGGCGCCCGGCTGCGCGGAACGCTGGCATCCGGGGCGGCGTGGGGCGCCGCGCTGCCGCCGGGCCCCGCGAGGCCGCCGGCGGCGGATGTGTGCTGGCATTGTATGAGGAATCAGGACGGGCCGCAGATTGTGGTGTGTCCCTTTTATTGAATGGCGGACGCACCGCTATGCGCCATCGGCGCCGGCGGATAGCTTTCCTGGTCGGACGCCATCTGCCCTTGCATCTCGGCGGTCTGGAGCTCCTGCTCGACCTGGGCGCGGCTTTCCCCCGGGCCGTTGGAGGCGATGGCGGGCGGGTAGTCTTCCTGGCCGAAGGTGTACTGGCCGTCGGCCTTGGACTGGGCGAGTTCGGCGCTCACCTGGTCGGCGGTCTTGGCGGCGGGGGCGGGGTAGCTGACGCGCCAGTCGCCGTAGAGGTCGCGCTTGTATTGCGCGGCGGGAGCCGCGGCCTGGGCGGGTTGGGCTTGCACGGCTGCGGAGGCGGCGAGGCCGGCGCAGAGCAACAAAGTAGCTGTCAAGGTCTTCATGAAACGCTCCTGGCAATCAAAGCAAACGGCCTGGGGGCAGGCCGCGCCGTCGTCCCCGGTGCGGCGTGGGGGCGATTTCCTGGGATGCGGCGGATGCGTGGAGAAACGGCGCACCCGGTGTTCTTGATTCGACCGGGTGGCCGTCCTGGCGTTGCAGAAAACGCGGCTTGCGGGGCAAACAGCTATTTCAAGCTTGAAGTACAGGTGTCAATGCGCTTGCAATGACGCGGTCCCTGTTAATCAGTGCCCATGCTTGGCGGCCGGGGCCGCGCCGCCCGCCAGCGGACGCGCCGTGGCCGTCACCGGCACGCGGCGCTGCTGGCCGTTGGCGTCTTGCACCAGCAGCGTCAGCGCCACCGGGTCGCCCGCCGACACCTGCCTGGCCAGGTCGATCAGCATGACGTGGTAGCCGCCGGGCTTGAGTTCCACCGGCTGGCCGGCGGGCAGGTCGAGGGCGGGGATCTGGCGCATTTTCATGACGTTGTCCTGCATCGCCATTTCGTGCACCTCGACGTGCTTGGCGGCGTCGGACTCGACGCCGACCAGGCGCGCCGGGACGGACGAGGTCAGGCGCATGAAGACGCCGGTGGCGTGCTGGCTGGGCACGGTGGCGCGGACCCAGGCGTCCTCCACCTTGAGGGTGGCGTCCTGCGCCAGGGCGGGGGCCTGGAGCAGGGTCAGGGCGCCCAGCGCGAAGGCGGCGGCGAGGGATTTGAATGCGGTCTTTTTCATGGGGGTTCCTTTGATCGGGGGGCGGTTCAGATCACCGTGCGCAGGTCGGCGGCGCATTCCTCGGCGCTCTGCTGGTGGCGCAGGGCCACGCGCAGCTTGCCCTCGGCGTCGATGACGTAGGTCAGCGCGGTGTGGTCCATGGTGTAGGACGAGCCGGTCGGGACCTTCTGGTAGAACACCTTGAATGATTGCGCGGCGGCGCGGGTCTGCTCGGCATCGCCACGCAGGCCGACGAACGCGGGGTCGAAGGCCTGCATATAGGCCTGCAGGATCTCCGGCGTGTCGCGCTCGGGGTCGACGGTGATGAACAGCACCTGCACTTTCTTGGCGTCGGCGCCCAGCAGGTTCTTGATCTCCAGCGCGCGGGTCAGCGCGGTGGGGCAGATGTCCGGGCATTGGGTGAAGCCGAAGAACAGCATCACGGTCTTGCCGCGGTAGTCGGCGAGCTGGCGCTGCCTGCCCTCGGTGTCCCGGAGCTGGAAATCGCCGGTGGGCATGCTGGTCAGATCCATGCCGTTGAGCTTGGGGGCGTCTGGGCCGCAGCCGGCCAGCGGCAGCAGCGCCAGGGCCGAGAGCAGTCTGCGCCGGTGGCGGTCGGGCGCCGGCGCGGCGCCCACGGGGGCGCGCGAAAGGGGGGAATGCATGAAAGCCTCGTCGGTTGACGGTTCGCAAGGGCGCGGCGGGGCCGCGCGGAGAGGCGGAGTCAGGCGGCGAGGGGCGGGGCGCGCGAGCCCAGCGGCGGCCCTTGGGCCGGTTGCACTGGCGTCGCCACGCTTGCCGGCGGGAAGGGGGCGGCGCGAGAGATGGCGAGCGCCAGCGGCGCGGTCTGCGCGGCGGGCGCCGGGGTGACGTGCGCCAGCAGGCCAAACGGGCATTGCGCGCCGGTGTCGGCGCCGGAGTTGCCGGCGCCGCCGTGCTTGCCGTCGGGCGAGAGCGCGATCTTGAGGGTGGACAGGTCGCCGGCGGCCGAGCAGAAGGTCACTTCGAGCCGGCCGTCGTGCAGCGCGCGCGCGTCGGGCATGTAGCCCGTCGGCACCAGGGCGCGCAGCAGCAGCGCCAGGAACGCCAGCCACAGCACGCCCCGGACGCGCAGGGCGCCGGTGGTTCGCGAGGGATGGGTCAGGGCGGACATGGACCGATTGTAGGCCGAGCGGCCGCAGCCGGCTTCAGGTGTCGGGATCGAGGCGCCGGATCAGGGCGATATAGCGGCGCCGCGCCTGGTCGGCGGGCAGGCCGGCCAGCAGGCGCCAGGCGGCCAGCTCCATCTGTTCGCGCACGCTGGCGTCCGGCGCGTCATGTGGCGGCGCATCGCCGCGCCGGGCCTGTTGCTCGTAGGCATACAGCCGGATGGCGACGCTGGTGGATGGCGCCTGTGGCAGCGCGCGCAGCGCCATCGCGGCCGCCTCGAATGCGTCCTCCAGGTCGTCGGCGGCGATCGCCAGCGTTTCCGGATCCATCGCGTCGCCCTCGGGCTCCAGGCCGCTGGCGACGGCCAGCCGCCGCCACAATGCGTCCTCGGTGGCCGGGTCGGAGGCGCGCGAGGTGACCTTGGCGATGGCGTTATTGCGCAGGCGCAGGATATGGGTGGACGCGCCACGGTAGCGGACGGGGCCGTCCTGCACCTGGAAGGTGAGCGGCACCGCGATCGATCGCCCGGCCGGTTCCGGCGGCCCGACGCTGTCGACCGTGAAGGTGTTGCGCGAATAGTCCATCACGCGCGAGAACAGGTCGATCAGGCCGCCGCGGCCCTGGTAGACGCCGCTCAGGGGGCTGTCGCCCTCTTTGTGCCACACGACGTCCTCGGCGAACAGGGGGAACAGGGTTTCGAACTGGCCCGATAGCATCGCCTCGCGGTAGTCGTCCAGGATGCGCTCGACTTCGTCGCCGCTCATCGCGGCGGCGCGGCCGGGGCGCGCGATCGCCGGGCGCTTGTCCATGAACTGCAGGATGTCGGAGGCGACCCGGTCGCGGTCGTTGTCGACGCAGATCATGTGGTAGCTGTTGTCCAGCAGCACCAGCCGGCTGTCGGGAATGGCGTCGTTCAGGAAGTGCGCCGAACGCACCGAGGTCAGCTCGTCCTCGTGGGCGTGGATGATCAGGCTGGGGCAACTGATGGCATTCAGGCCGCGCTGCACCAGGCGGCGCAGGCGGTCGACTTCGCGCACACAGGCCAGAGGCACCCAGCGGTAGTGAAAGTTCTCGCCACGCTCGAACTTGGCCTTGACGATGGAGCGCACCAGCTCGTTCTTGATGCCGTAGGGCTCTTCCTCTTCGACCCGCATGCGCGCGGCCAGGCCGGGGATGCGATAGACCAGCTTGCGCAGGCCTCGGTACCAGGGCGTGCTCCAGCCGTCGATGAAGACCGGCGCGGCCAGGCTCACCAGCTTGCCCTTGCGGTGCTGCACGCGCTTGCACAGCTCCACCGCCAGCAGCGCGCCCAGGCACATGCCGACCACGTGCAGTGTGTCGTGGCGCTCGGCCACCTCGCGGTACTTGGCGGTGACGGCGTCGATCCAGTCCTCGGCGCGCACCGGCAGCAGGTCTTCGGGCGTGGTGCCGTGGCCGGGCAGCGTCAGCGTGTGCGTTTCGATGCCGGCACGCTTGAGGATCTTGTGCAGCGAGCCCAGGTCGTACTGGGTGCCGCCCAAGCCGTGGATGAGCAGGGCTCCGGTGCTAGTTGACATCTGCCTGCTCGACTTCACCCAGGCGCCACATGCCCGCCACGACAGCCACGCTGCCGTCGAAATCCTCCAGCGGCGAGCCGCGGTCGCTGACCACGCGCCAGCCGCCGTCGGCGTGCGCCACGCGGAACAGCAGCGGGGTGCGGTCCTGGGCGCCGGCGCGGCGCGCGGCCCAGTGCAGCGTCAGGCGCGCGCGGTCGTCGGGATGGGCCAGCGCCAGCAATGCGTCCAGGTTGGGAATGGCGTCGGCCGGCATGCCGAAGGCGCCCTGGAGGTCGCCGGCCAGCTCGAGCGAGCCGTCGAACGGGTTGTAGCGGTACATCAACTGGTGGCTGCCCGCCAGCGCCAGGTCGAAGCGGCCGCGCCACTGCAGGGCGTTCTCGAGTTCCTGCGCGCGGGCGCCGCGCAGCGTGTTGACCAGCAGGATCAGCAGCGCGGTGACCACCAGGTAGACCTGGGTGGCCAGCAGCACGTGCCAGTGGTCGTTGGCCTCGACGAAGGGGCCTTCGCCCTGGGCGCTCTGGTAGAGCGCCATCAGGGTCAGCGTGATGACGGCCAGGGTGCCGCCCAGCGGGCCCCACACCAGCGCGGTCAGCACCGCGAACACCAGCGGCAGGTAGGTCAGTTCGAAGGTGACGACGTACGGCAGGTTCTTGATCATGTCGCCGTCGAAGGTCATGAAGGTCGTCACGATCAGGCCGACGTAGGCGCAGACGCCCAGCACCAGGTCGCGCCGGCGCGGACCACCCGAACGGCGCGGGCGGAAATGGGCCCAGACCGTCAGCGCGGGCGCCAGGATCAGGATGCCCGCCAGATAGGCCGCCACCCAGGTGCGCAGCCGCACCAGCGCATGGGCTTCCTGGGTCAGCCAGAGCCAGCCGCCGCCCAGCAGGGCGGACAGGCCGGCGCCAGCCACCGCGCCGGCCAGCAACGCCGCGACCAGGCCCACGCCACCCTCGCGCGGACTCAGGCGCTGCACGGTCCAGGCCGCCAGCAGGCTGGACAGGCTGGCGGTGATGGCGAACACCAGCGCCGTGGCGGGTTGGCCGCGGGTGAAACTGGTGAGCGCCAGTTGGGCACAGAAAAAGGCGGCCAGCAGCAGCGACCAGTTGCGGCGTTGCGTCAACAGATAGGCGCCCACCGCCACGCCGGGCGGCAGCCAGACGAACACGGCATGGCTCACCGGGTCGTTGAGCAGGCGCGAGAAGACGCCGCACAGCAGGTACGGGATGGCCCATAGCAGGCAGTACAGGTTCTTTCTCGGCGCTTGGGGCTTTCCCATATTGTTCCTTGCAGACGCTGTGATGCATGGCGAGCCGTAGCTCGCGGCAATCAGCGGGTTATACACGGCCCGGCATGGTCCGCGAAAGTTGCGGAGGCATACCGGCGTCCGAAAATCTTGGTACCCTTGGACGCAGTCATTCTTCACTCCGTTCCAGGATTCAGTGCTCTCCTTGCCCGCCCAGCTCTTGCCTGTTCCCGATTTTGCCGGCGTTTCCGGCGGCCTTCCGGCTCGTCCGCCGTCCCGCGGCGCCATCCGGCTCGTCCGGCTGGCGTTGCTGGCCGTGGTGCTGGCGCTGCTGGCGGCCTGCGGCACGACCAAGGTCCAGCCTGGCTACTACCGGGTGCAGTCGGGCGATACGCTCACGCAGATCGCGCGCAAACAAGGCACCAGCGTATCGAACCTGGTGCGCTGGAACAACCTGTCCAACTCCAACTCGATCGAGGTGGGACAGATGCTGCGCGTCGTGCCGCCCGCCGGCCAGGCCGCCTCCACCCCCGCCAAGCCGCGCGCCAGTTCGTCGGGCAGCCGCGCGCCGGCCTCCGCCACGGGCAAGCGGCGCACCGCGCCGCCGGGGGCGATTTCGCTGGTGTGGCCCGCGCAGGGCAAGGTCACCCGCGGCTATGACGGTTCGGGATCCAATGGCATCGTGATCTCCAATTCCGCCGGCACGCCGGTGGTGGCCGCCGCCGCTGGCACCGTGGCCTATTCGGGCAGCGGCCTGCGGGGCTACGGGCATCTCGTGATCGTCAAGCATAACGCCAGCTTCCTCAGCATTTACGCCCACAACAGCAAGCTGCTGGTCAAGGAAGGCCAGCGGGTGAGCCAGGGCCAGAAGATCGCGGAAATGGGCAATAGCGACAGCAAGCAGGTCGGCTTGTATTTCGAGCTGCGCTACGACGGCCAGGCGGTCGATCCTGCCGGCTCGCTGCCGGGCAAGTAGGCGCGCGGGCCGCAGGGGCCGAATTCTAGCGGATCCGCCGCCCCGGCCTGCCGCCGGCTCAGGCTGGATGCCCGGCGTCCTGCGTCAGGGTCGAGATGAATGCCGCCGTGCGCGGGTCGCGCGGCCGGGTGAACAGGTCGCGCGAGGCGCCCGATTCGACCACCTTGCCCTCGAGCAGGAACACCGCTTCGCGCGACACGCTGGCGGCCAGGCGCAGGTCATGGGTGGCCATCAGCATGGTCATGCCTTCGCCGGCGAGCTGGCGCAGCACGTCCACCACTTCGGCCGCCAGGCCGGGATCGAGCGCCGAGGTCGGCTCGTCGCACAGCAATACGCGGGGGGCGGGCGCCAGGGCGCGGGCGATCGCCACGCGCTGCTGCTGGCCGCCCGACAGATTGGCGGGCCAGGCCTCGGCCTTGTCCAGCATGTTGACCTTGCGCAGCAGTTCCTCGGCCCGCGCGCGGGCGCGGTCGGCCGGCCATTTCTGCACCGTCACCAGCCCTTCCATCACGTTGCCGATCACGGTCTGGTGCGGGAACAACTGGAAGTTCTGGAACACCATGCCGGTCTGCATGCGCACCCGCTGCACCTGATCGCGCGAGAGCTTTTCGCCGGGCTCGAACTCGACCCGTTCGGGGCCGATCTCGAGCGTGCCGCGGTCGGGCACTTCCAGCAGGTTGACGCAGCGCAGCAGGGTGCTCTTGCCGCTGCCGGACGGGCCGATCAGGGCGGTGACGCTGCCTTCGGCGATGGCCACGTCGACCTGCTTGAGCACCAGGTTGCCGCCAAAGGACTTTTCGATCTTTTCCAGGCGGATCATCGGTTCTTCTCGGAAAACACCGCGTGCTGGCCGAAGCGCCGTTCCAGGCGCACCTGGGCGGCGGACAGCACCGAGCTGAACACCAGGTAGATCAGCGCGGCCTCGGTGTACAGGATCAGCGGTTCGTACGTGACGGCGGCGATGCGCTGGGCCGCCTGGAAAATCTCGGGCACCGTCAGCACGGCGGCCAGCGAGGTGTCCTTGACCAGGGCGATGAAGGAATTGGACAGCGGCGGCACCGCCACCCGCGCGGCCTGCGGCAGCACGGTGCGGCGCAGCGCCTGGCCGCGCGTCATGCTCAATGAATAGGCGGCTTCCCACTGGCCCTTGGAGATCGACTCGATGGCGCCGCGGATCACTTCGGAGTTGTAGGCGCCGACGTTCAGCGTGAAGCCGATCAGCGCGGCCGGCAGCGGGTCGAGCACCACGCCGACGCTGGGCAGGCCGTAGAAGATCACGAATAGCTGCACCAGCAGCGGCGTGCCGCGGATCAGCCAGACGTAGAAGCGCACCAGCGCCACCAGCGGCGCCGGCCCGAACAGCCGGATCAGCGCCACCACGAAGGCCAGCGCCAGCCCCAGCGCGAACGACATCAATGTCAGCGGGACGGTGAACACCAGGCCGGCGTGCAGCAAGGGCCAGAACGAGTCGGCCATCAACTGCACCCAGGCCGGCACCGCCAGGGTGTCGACCTGGGACAGAATCCAGTCGGGCAGGACGTTGTGCAGCCAGGCGGGGAGCGTCATGGAGCGGGCCGCTTATTGCTGCGCCGACAGGTCCGTGCCGAAGTACTTGACCGAGATGGCCTTGTAGGTGCCGTCGGCCTTGATATCGGCCAGCGCCTTGTTGATGGCGGCCACCAGTTCGGGATTGTTCTTGCGCAGCAGCACGCCGGAGTTGCTGAATTCGGCTGCCTTGTCGGTGGCGGCGATCTTGACCTTGGCGTTGGGCTTCTGCTTCTTGAAGTCCAGGAACGACAGGTTGTCGTTGACGGTGGCCTCGACACGGCCCGAGGTCAGCAGGTCGATGGCTTCGTTAAAGCCTTGCACGGCAACCACTTCCGCGCCATGGCTCTGCGCCAGCTTGCCGAAGTTGCTGGTGAGCGTGTTGGCGGACTTTTTGCCCTTCAGGTCGGCGAACGACTTGATGGTGGTGTTGTCGTCGCGCACGATCAGCACCGCGGCCGACGAGATGTAGGGATCGGAGAAGTCGTACTTGGCGCGGCGCGCGTCGGTGATGCCGACCTGGTTGATGACGGCGTCGTAGCGCTTGGCGTCGAGCCCGGCGATCAGGCCGTCCCACTTGCCTTCGACGAATTCGGCCTTGACGCCCAGGCGCTGGGCGATGGCGCGCCCAATGTCGACGTCAAAACCGGTAAGCTGGCCGGAGGCATCGTGGAAGGTGAAGGGAGCGTAGGTGCCTTCGGTGCCGATCTTGAACACGCCGGCGGACTTGATCTGGTCCAGCCCCGACTGGGCGTGGGCGGCGGACAGGGCGGCGACCTGGACCAGGCCGGCGATGAACAACGAGCGCAAGAGTTTCATGGCAATGCTCCACGGATGAGGGATCACTGCGAAAGGGCCGCGCGGATCGCGCCGCCTTCCGGTGTAGCCGCACTCTAACAACGCGCCTATTTTTCCACAAAGCATAAGGAATAGTAAAAATATAGCGGCAAGTCATATGCGGTATTCGCGCCCCGGGCCGCCCGGCCCGGGGTTCATCCAGGTGGTATCCAGATGGAGACAGGCGTGCAACAACAGTGGAACAGGCGGGCGTTCATGATGGCGGCGGCGGGCGTCGCGGCTTGCGCAAGTGTCATGCCGGCGCACGGCGCCAACGGCCTGCGCCGGGTGCCCGGCGGCGGCAGCATCACCGACGTGGCCGGCCTCAAGGTCGGGCACTACACCGACACGCGGCGGCCGACCGGCTGCACGGTCATCATCGCCGAAGCGGGCGCGACCGGCGGCGTGGACGTGCGCGGCGCGGCGCCGGGCACGCGCGAGACCGATCTGCTCAATCCCGTCAACATGGTGGAAAAAGTGCATGCGGTGATGCTGGCCGGCGGCAGCGCCTTCGGCCTGGAGGCGGCCACCGGCGTCATGCGCTACCTGGAAGAACGCAAGATCGGCTTCGACGTGGGCGTGGCGCACGTGCCGATCGTGCCGGCCGCCATCCTGTTCGACCTGGGCGTGGGCGACGCCTCGATCCGGCCCGATGCCGCGGCCGGCTACCAGGCCTGCAAGGCGGCCAGCGCCAAGCCGCCGCAGGAGGGCAACGTCGGCGCCGGCGCCGGGGCGACGGTCGGCAAGCTGTACGGCGCCAAGCGCGCCATGAAGGGCGGCCTGGGCAGCGCCTCGCTGACCGTGGCGGGCGTCACGGTGGGCGCGATCGTCGCGGTCAATGCGGTGGGCGACGTGGTCGATCCGGCCACCGGCCACGTGCTGGCCGGCGCCCGCACCGCCGACGGCAAGATGCTGCTGGACACGCGCGCGGCGATCCTGGCCGGCGACCTGCCGACCTCGATGCGCGAGGGCGCGGCCACCACCATCGGCCTGGTGGCGACCGACGTCAAGCTGACCAAGGCGCAGGCGCAGAAGATGGCGCAGACCGCGCACGACGGCCTGGCCCGCACCATCAACCCGATCCACACCATGCTCGACGGCGACACCGTGTTCGCGCTGGGCACGGGCGTGTCCAGCAAGCCCGCCAACATGATGCTGCTGGGCGTGATGGCGGCCGAGGCGATGGCGATCGCGGTGCAGCGCGCCATCCTGGCGGCGCGCGCGCTGGAAGGCTATCCGGCGGCGGTGGATTTCATCGCCTGAGCGGCGCTTTCTTCCGGGTAATGGCGCGCCTGCGGGCAGGAACGCCATTTGCTGCCACCCCGTGTTCGTGCTGACCCCAAGCTGTCATATCGCGCCGGCATGATGGAAAGCGTCGGCGCACCGCCTGCGCGGGAGGGATGGCATGTACGAAGGAGAGCGCTTCAACGGAGCCACGCACCTGGCCGGCCTGGCCTTGGCGGTGGCTGCATCCGGGGCCCTGATCGCGCGGGCCGCGGAATTGAAGGTCGAGTGGCGCCAGACCGTGGCCTGCGCCGTGTTCGCGGCATCCATGATCGCCGTCTATGCATCTTCGGTGCTGTATCACTGCTCGCGCGGGCGCCGCAAGGCGCTGTGGGCCAAGGCCGACCATTGCGCCATCTACCTGCTGATCGCGGGCACCTACACGCCGCTGGCGTTCGTGCCGCCGGAACTGGGCTGGGGCGCCGCCATGGCGGTGGCGATCTGGCTGCTGGCGCTGTACGGCATCGGCCGCGAACTATGGTGGGCGCGCGGGGCCGCGCCAGCCCTGCCGCTCTATCTGGCGATGGGCTGGTTGGGCGTGATGTGCGCCGCGCCCATCGCCGGCGCGCTGTCGGGCGCCGGGCTGGCGTGGCTGCTGGCCGGGGCCGCGCTCTACACGGTGGGCACGGTGTTCTACGCCAACGACAAGCGCTGGCGCCATGCCCACGGCATCTGGCATCTGTTCGTCATGGGTGGATCGGCCTGCCACTTCGTCACGGTGTTCGGTTTCCTGCGCCACGCCTGACGCGGGGCCGTCAGCGCCAGGCCGCCAGCGGCAGCATGCCGCCGCGGTTCTTCACTTTGCGCATGACGATATGCGAACACAGGTCGCGCACGCCCGCGATCTTGCTGAGCTTGTCTTCCACGAACTGCGAGAAGGCCGCCAGGTTGCGGGTGCGCACCATCAGGATGTAGTTGGAGGCGCCGGTGACGATGCTGGCCTCGGTGATTTCGTCATACAGGGCGATGCCGGCCAGGAATTCCTCGTGCCAGCCGGGCCGCGACTGATCGAGGGACACGTGCACGATGGCTTCCAGCTCGAACCCCAGCCGCTCGGCGTCCAGCACGGCGCGGTAGCCGCGCACGAAGCCGCCTTCCTCCAGCGCCCGCACCCGCCGCAGGCAGGCCGACGGCGACAGGGCCACCTGCTCGGCCAAGTCCTGGTTGCTGAGCTGGCTGTTCTCCTGCAGGCGGTAGAGAATGCGGTGGTCGATGGCGTCCAATTGCATGATGCAATCCAATTCGAAAAAATGGTCTATGGCGCAATTTAATGCGAAATCCTAGGGTAAGCCACGCCTCGTTTTGCAAGTATTCGGCTTACTCGCGCTGATAGTATGTAGCCAGCATATTGCCCGAAGGAGCTGTGAATGCATACCCGCGAAAGCTGTGTCGCCGCCGACCGGCAGGACCCCCTGGCGCCGCTGAAAGCGCGTTTCGACCTGCCGCCCGGCGTGCTCTATATGGATGGCAATTCGCTCGGCGTGATGCCGCGCGCCGCCGCCGCGCGCGCCGCCGAGGTCATCACCCAGGAATGGGGCACCGGCCTGATCCGCAGTTGGAACACCGCCGGCTGGTTCGAACTGCCGTCGCGGCTGGGGGACAAGCTGGCCGGCCTGCTCGGCGCGAAAGCGGGCGAACTGGTCATCACCGACACCACCTCGCTGAACATCTTCAAGGCGCTGGCGGCCAGCCTGCGCATCCAGCAGAAGCGCCAGCCCGGGCGCCGCGTGATCCTGTCCGAGCGCGACAACTTCCCCACCGACCTGTACATGATCCAGGGCATGATCGACCTGCTGCAGCAGGGCTACGAGATGCGCCTCATCGACGACGACCTGCCGCTGGTGCGGGCGCTGGACGAGGACGTGGCTGTGGTGCTGCTGTCGCACGTCAACTACCGCAGCGGGCAGATGCACGACATGGCCGCGGTCACGCGCCAGGCGCACGAGCGCGGCGCGCTGGTCATCTGGGACCTGGCGCACGCCGCCGGCGCGGTGCCGGTGGACCTGAACGGTGCCGACGCCGATTACGCCGTGGGCTGCACCTATAAGTACCTGAACGGCGGCCCGGGCTCGCCGGCCTTCATCTGGGTGGCGCCGCGCCACATTCCCGATTTCTGGCAGCCGCTGTCGGGCTGGTGGGGCCACCAGCGGCCGTTCGACATGACGGTCGCCTACGAGCCGGCCGGCGGCATCCGCCGCTACCTGTGCGGCACCCAGCCGATCGTGTCGCTGGCCATGGTCGAATGCGGCTTGGACGTGGCGCGCGAGGCCGACATGGCCGAGGTGCGCAGGAAGTCGCTGGCGCTGGGCGACCTGTTCATCGCCTTGGTCGAGGAACGCTGCGCCGGCCATCCGCTGACGCTGGTGACGCCGCGCGACCATGCCGAGCGCGGCAGCCACGTGAGCCTGCGCCACCCGAACGGCTACGAGGTCATGCAGGCACTGATCGCGCGCGGCCTGATCGGCGACTACCGCGAGCCCGAGGTGCTGCGCTTCGGCCTGACGCCGCTGTACTTCGGCTACGCCGACGTGTGGGACGCGGTCGAGATCCTGAAAGACGTGCTCGACAGCAAGGCCTGGGACAAGCCCGAGTTCAAGCAGCGCTCGGCCGTGACCTGACCTGCCGCGCACCGGCCCGAGCGACATCCAGCAAGAGAGCGCAGTACCGGAGGAGACAATGACACAACAACAAGGATTCGGCAGGATCGCCGAACGCGAGCAGGGGCTCAAGCGCCGCCTGACGTCCGGCCAGATGAGCATGATCGCGATCGGCGGGGCCATCGGCACCGGCCTGTTCCTGGGCAGCAAGTTCGCGATCGGCTTCGCCGGCCCCAGCGTCATCATCAGCTACGCCATCGGCGGGCTGATCACGCTGCTGCTGATGGGCTGCCTGGCCGAGATGACGGTGGCGCATTCCACCTCGGGCTCGTTCGGCGCCTACGCCGAGCACTACATCGGCCCGCTGGCCGGCTTCCTGGTGCGCTACGCGTACTGGTCGTGCGTGGTGCTGGCGGTGGGCACCGAGGTCACCGCGGTGGCCGAGTACATGAAGTTCTGGTTCCCGTCGGTGCCCGGCTGGCAATGGGTCTGCCTGTTCTCGGCGGCGCTGATCTTCATCAACGCCATGAGCGTGAAGGCGTTCGGCACCATCGAATACTGGTTCTCGACCATCAAGATCAGCGCCATCGTGGCGTTCATCATCCTGGGCGCCTATGTGGTCTGGGGCAGTCCGCAATACGGCGCGGCGCAGTACACGGCGCACGGCGGCTTCTTCCCCAACGGCGTGTGGGGCATGTGGATCGCGGTGGTCATCTCGATCTTCAGCTACCTGAGCGTGGAGATGATCGCGGTGGCGGCGGGCGAGGCCGAGGACCCCGAGCGCGCGGTGAAGAAGGCGTTCCGCGCCACCATCGTGCGGCTGGTGGTGTTCTACCTGCTGACGCTGGCGCTGATCCTGGCCATCGTGCCGTGGGACCAGGCCGGCAAGGGCGGCAGCCCCTTCGTGACGGTGATGGAGGCGGTGAAGGTGCCGTACGCGGCCGGCGTCATCAACTTCATCGTGCTGGTGGCGGCGCTGTCGGCCATGAACAGCCAGTTGTACATCACCACCCGCATGATGTTCAGCCTGTCGCGCGCGGGGCATGCGCCGGCGGCTCTCGGCAAGCTGACACGCAGCGGCACGCCGCTGAATGCGCTGCTGCTGTCGACCAGCGGCATCGCCATCGCCACCGTGCTGAACGTGCTGTATCCGGAAACCTCGTTCACGCTGATGATGGCGATCTCGATGTTCGGCGCGCTGTTCACGTGGATGATGATCTTCGTCACGCACTACTTCTTCCGCCGCCGCTGGGCGCGCGAGGGCGGCGCGGCGCTGTCGTTCCGCATGCCGGGCTTTCCGCTGCTGACGCTGCTGGGCGCGGGCGCGATGCTGGCGATCCTGGTGACGACCTACTTCACCGGCGTGTTCAAGATGACGCTGGTGTTCGGCGTGCCGTTCCTGCTGGTGCTGGCGGCGCTGTACCTGCTGCTGTTCCGCAAGTCCGCCGCGGCGGTGGTGCTGCAGGCACGGCAGCAGCGGTCCTAGCGGCCGCGCCTTTCAAACGGCGCCCGCGCCCTGGCGGATCGCCGCCAGCATGGCGCGGGCGCGCGCCGGCAGCGAGCGCGATCCATACACCGCATGCATCTGCGGGGCCACGCCCCGCGCCGAGGTGGCGGTGTAGCCGGGGCAGACCCGCACCAGCGTGCCGCGGGCGATTTC
This sequence comes from Achromobacter sp. EB05, assembly GCF_044232075.1. Taxonomy (NCBI): domain Bacteria; kingdom Pseudomonadati; phylum Pseudomonadota; class Betaproteobacteria; order Burkholderiales; family Alcaligenaceae; genus Achromobacter; species Achromobacter sp. EB05. The sequence continues at coordinate 5,083,389 of NZ_CP155917.1, read as the reverse complement.
CGGCGCGGCCGCCCAGTCGGCCAGCCGCGCGATGCCCACGCCCTGCAACGCCAGCGCCATCAGGCCGCTGCTGGTGCTGACCCGCACCGCCGGCTCGGCGTGCATGCGCACGATGCGCTTGTCGCGCCGCAGGTGCCAATCCTTCAACACGCGCGGGCCGGTATGCATGATGAGCCGGTGCCGCGCCAGTTCCTCGGGTTCGCGCGGCAGGCCCATGCACGCCACGTAGTCCGGGCTGGCGCACAACAGCCGCTCGTAGGGCCACAGGCGCGCGCCCAGCAGGTCGCTGGACGCCGGGAAGCCGCCGCGGATGGCGAAATCCAGGCCCTCGGCGATCGGGTCGATTGCCTTGTCGGTGTAGTGGATGTCCACCGTGACGCCCGGATGCTCGGCCGCGTAGCGGCGCAGCACGGCCGGCAGCAGGGTCACGCCCAGCAGGTCGGGCGCGGAGAAGCGCAGGCGGCCCTGGTCGCCTTGCTGGGCGTCGTGCAAGGCCTCGCGCGCCTGGCTTTCCAGGCGCAGCAGCTCGCGCGCGTATTCGAAGTAGCTTTCGCCTTGCGGCGTCAGCGCCACGCTGCTCTTGCTGCGCAACAGCAACTGCGCGCCGACCTGGCGCTCCAGCGCCTGCACCGCGCGCGTGACGGCGCTGGGCGAGGCGCCCAGCGCGCGCGCCGCCAGCACGAAGCTCTGGCGTTCCGCGACGGCGCAGAACACCTGGTATTCCCATAGGGCGCCACGTTCCATGGTGGTTCTCCATTGCGATTATCGCAACATGATATTGCAACGCCGAGAGCTCGGTCGGACCTAGACTGCGGCCATTCCCGACTTTCTCCAGGTTGACCGCCAATGTCAGATCCCCACTATTTCGATCCCGTCACCGGCGCGCGCCATGCGCTGGACGAGGCCCGCTGGTGTTCCGATGCGCGCACGCCACTGATGATCTCGCCGCTGCCGGGCATCTCGCCCGACGACATCGACCGCCGCGAGCGTTCGCTGTGGCGCTACCGGGCCGCGCTGCCCGGCGCCGTGACCCGGCCGGTGTCGATGGGCGAGGGCGGCACGCCGATGGTCGAGCGCGCGTGGGGCGGGCTGCGGCCGCACTTCAAGCTGGAATGGTTCAACCCCACCTGCAGCTTCAATGACCGTGGCGCCGCGGTGATGCTGTCATGGCTGCGCCAGATCGGCATCGGCGCCATCGCCGAGGACAGTTCGGGCAATGGCGGCGCCGCCATCGCGGCGTATGGCGCGGCGGCGGGCATGGGCGTCACGATCTTCGCGCCGGCCTACACGTCCAGCGCCAAGGTGGCGCAGATCCGCGCGTTCGGCGCCGAGGTGAGACTGGTGCAGGGGCCGCGCGAGAACGCCGAGACCGCCGCGATCGAGGCCGCCGAGCGGATCTTCTATGCCAGCCACAACTGGCAGCCTTTCTTCCTCCAGGGCACCAAGTCCATCGCCTACGAGATGTGGGAGGACTTCGGTTTCGAGGCGCCGGACAACGTGGTGATTCCGGCGGGCGCGGGCAGCAACGTGCTGGGCTGCGCCATCGGCTTTGCCGAGCTGCTGGCGGCCGGACAGATCAAGCGCCTGCCGCGCCTGTTCGTGGCCCAGCCGCGGAACTGCTCGCCGGTGGACGCCAGCTTCCATGCCGGGGCCGACACGCCGGTGCCACGCGAGGTGCTGCCGACGGTGGCCGAGGGCACCGCGATCAAGCGGCCGGTGCGGCTGCGCGAGGTGTTGCAGGCGATCCGCGCCAGCGGCGGTCAGACCGTTGCGGTGCCGGAGGCGGACATCGTTGCCGCCGTGCGCAGGCTGGCGGCAATGGGACTCTACGCCGAGCCCACCAGCGCCACCGCGGCGGCGGCGCTGGACATGCTGCGCGCGCGTGGCGCGATTCGCGAGACCGAGCGCACCGTGGTGCTGTTGACCGGCACCGGCATCAAGGCCACGCAGTTCATGACGGATCTGTATTCGGCGGCGTGACCGCCGCCGCGTCCGCCAGCAGGTGGTCGAGCAGGCGGCGGGCGCGGGCGCTGAGGGTATCGCGCGACTGCACGCACAGCAGCAGCTCGCGCGCGGCCCAGGCGTCGGACAGCGCCACCGGCGTCTCCCTGAGCAACCGGCGCATGCTGTTGGCCGTGGTTTCGGGCACGATGCCCACGCCGACGCCGGCCTCGACCAGCCGGCACATGGCGTCGAAGCTGCGCAACTGCACCCGCAGCTTGATGGGCTTGCCGACCACCAGTGCCTGCCGCGCCAGGAAGCGTTGCAGCGCGCTGCTGCGGTCGAGCCCGACGAAGTCTTCGTCCAGCACGTCGCCGAACGCGACCTCGGCCCGGTCCGCCAGCGCGTGGCCGGCCGGCACGATCAGCACGAAGCGGTCGGCGTGGTAGGCGTGGGTCTGCAGGGCGCCGGTGTCGACCGTGCCCGCGACGATGCCGATATCGGCCGAGCCGTCGGCGATGCATTCGACGATCTCGTCGCTCAGCATTTCCTGCAATTCGACGTTGATGCGCGGATGCGCCGCCAGGAAGCCGCTGAGCGCTTCGGGCAGGAAGGCGGTCAGCGCGTTGGTGTTGGACAGCAGGCGCACCGAGCCGCCGAATTCGCCGGAGAAGTCGGCCAGGTCGTCGCGCAGGCGGTCGGCCTGGGCCAGCATGATGCGGGCATGGGCGGCCAGCTTCAGGCCGGCCGGGGTGGGGATGACACCCTGGCGGCGGCGCTCCAGCAGCGGCGCGCCGAGCGAGGCCTCGAGGTTGCGGATGCGGGCGCTGGCGGCGGCCAGCGCCAGGTTGGCGCGGGCGGCGCCGTGGGTGATGCTGCCGGCCTGCACCACGTGCAGGAACAGCGCCAGGTCGGTCAGGTCGAAACGCATGGCGGCGAGCCTACGCGAGGCGCGCAGGCAGCCTCTGCGAATCGCGCATTTTCAGCGCGGGACAGGGTCCGTACACTGCGCCGATCCGTGTTCTCGTGGTGGTTTGCCCATGCATCTTGTCGCCTCCGGTTTTCCGATTCTACCCGCGCTGATCACCGCGATCACGATCGCGTTGTGGGCCTTTTCGCGGCTGCCTGAGTACCTGACGGCGCTGCTGTTCTTCAGCGCCGCCATGATCTTCGCGGCCGCGCCGCGCGAGGTGGTGTTCTCCGGGTTTTCGTCGGCGGCGTTCTGGCTGGTGCTGAGCGGCTATGTGCTGGGGCTGGCGCTGAAGTACACCGGCCTGGCCGACCGCATGGCGGGCGCGCTGTCGCGGCGCCTGTCGGGTTCGTATCCGAAGGTGGTGGCCGGCGTGGTGGCGCTGACCTACCTGCTGGCGTTCGTGATGCCGTCGAACATGGGCCGCATCGCGCTGCTGATGCCGATCGTGCTGGCCTATGCCGACCAGATCGGGCTGGTGGCGGGCCGTCGTGGACGGATTGGCCTGGCGCTGGCGGTGGGCTTCGGCACCTTCCAGTTGTCCACCTCCATCCTGCCGGCCAACGTGCCGAATCTGGTGATGGCCGGCAGCATCGAATCGAGCTATGGCCTGCAGTTGGGTTATCTGCCGTATCTGTGGCTGCATGCGCCGGTGCTGGGCATCCTGAAAGGCGTGGTGCTGGTGGCCTGCATCGCCTGGTTGTTCCGCGATACGCCCGAGACCGCGCCGCCCGCGCCCGCCGCCCAACCCCTGTCGGCGGCGGAAAAGCGCCTGGCCGTGCTGCTGGGGCTGACGTTGCTGGGCTGGGTGACGGACGGCTGGCACGGCGTGTCGCCGGCCTGGATCGGCCTGGGCTCGGCCTGTCTGTGCCTGTTGCCCAAGGTGGGTTTCGTCAGCGGCGAGCAGTTCGGCAAGGAAGTGAATTTCCGCACCGCGATCTACGTGGCGGGCATCCTGGGACTGGCGGCGATGGTGGCCGACAGCGGTCTGGGCGGCATCATCGGCCGCGCCCTGCTGGCCTGGCTGCCGTTGTCGCCCGAGGCGCCGATGCAGAGCTTCTTTTCGCTGGTGGGGCTGTCGGCGGCGCTGAATTTCGTGGTCACGGCCAACGGCGTGCCGGCCCTGTATACGCCGCTGGCCGAGACGCTGGCGCAGGCCTCGGGCTTTTCGCTGATGACGGTGCTGATGGCGCAGGTGGCCGGCTACGCCACCGTCATCATGCCGTACCAGGCCTCGCCCATCGTGGTGGCGATGGGCATGGGCCAGGTGCCGGCGCGCAGCGGCCTGGCGTTGAGCCTGCTGACCGCGCTGGTGTCGTTCGTGGCGCTGGTGCCGCTGGACTACCTGTGGTTCAGGCTCCTGGGAATGCTGGGATCGTGATCAGTTCGTCTTCGACGGCGGCGGATGCGGGTTCTGGCGCCGGGGCGAACACCCGCAGGCGGTGGCCGTCGGGGTCGAGCGCGACGAAGGTGCGGCCGAAGTCCATGTTGGTGGGGGCCTGCAGGATCGGCAGGCCGCGCAGGCTCCAGTCGAGGTGGCGCTGGTTGAGCGCGTCGGCGTCGGGCACGGTGAAGGCCAGTTCGGTGCAGCCGCCGCGGCCGGCGGCGGCCGGCTCGACGGTGTGGCGCGACCACAGGCCCAGCATCAGGCCGGAGTCGAGCGCGAACAGGGCGAAGGTGGGCGAGCTTTCGACGGGCGGGCGGTTCAGCAGCGCGCTGTAGAACGCCGCGCTGGCCTCGGGCTTGTCGACGTAGAAAATGACGAAGTTCTTGGCGGACATGATGCGCTCCTGGTTGAATGAGCGCCCATCTTAGAGAGCCATGCTGTCAGATTTTGTCAGCAGTCTTCATGCCGATGTCGCACCCGCCGGCGCGCGGCGCACGCCAGGGATCAGCAGGGGGCGCCCTTGGCCGTATTGATGGCGCGCCACTCCTTGAGCAAGGCCTGGCGGCGGCGCGGATAGCGTTGCCCGGCTTCGAGCGTGGCGATGCGGTCGGTGCGGAAATGGCGGAAGTCCTGGCGCAGTTCGCACCAGGCCATGACGATGCGCACGCTGTCGAAAAATCCCAGGGCGAACGGCCAGATGACGCGTTCGGAATCGGCGCCCTTGTCGTCGCGGTAGGTGATGGCGATTTTCTGCTCGCCGCGGATCGCCTGGCGGATCAGCGACAGGTCGACCCGGTCGACCACCGCCCAACTGCTGGGGCCGACCAGCAGCGGAATGGCGTCCAGTTCGTCGCGCAGTTCGCGCGGCAGCACCGCGCTGATCTTGGCCAGCGCGTTGGCGGCGGCCTGGCCCAGGCGCGGATCGGAACGGCCGGCCACCCAGCGGGTGCCCAGCACCAGGGCCTCGATCTCCTCGGTGCTGAACATCAGCGGCGGCAGCATGAAGCCGGGCCGCAGCACGTAGCCGATGCCCGGCTCGCCCTCGATCTCGGCGCCCTGCGCCTGCAGCGTGGCGATGTCGCGGTACAGCGTGCGCAGGCTGACGCCCAGGTCGGCGGCCAGGCGATGGCCGCTGACGGGCAGGCGGTGGCAGCGCAGGGTCTGCAGCAGGTCCAGGAGGCGTTCGGTGCGGGACATGGGAGCGGGCGGGGGCGGGACGGCGTAATGCTGCCATGGAATGGCAGCAGCGGGAAGCCGCGGCCCGCCGTTCTTGATCCGGCCGTCCTCAACCCGGCAGCGCCGCCAGCCAGTCGTGCACCCGCCCGGCCAACTCCAGGCTGTTGCGGTCCATCATCAGCATGTGCGAGTTGCCGTGGATGCCCAGGTCGGGCAGCGACAGCACCGTGACGCTGGCATGGCGCGCCGCGAATTCCCGCACCCGTGCGCGCATCCGCGGCCAGCGCAGATCGGTGTCCATGTGGTCGCCCATCACGACCAGCGTGGGGGTGTCGTAGCGGGCATCGGGCCCGAGGTCCGGGATGCTGGCCGGCTCCAGCGCCACCAGGGCCCGCACCCGCTCGGGCAGGGCGTGGGCGGCGCGGATGCCGAATACGCCGGCCTGCGAATGGCAGACCACGATGGCCGCGCCGATCCGTTCCAGGAAGGCCTGGTAGGCGCGCAGGATGGCGGCATCGGTGTGGACCCAGCGCGGCACCATCTGCGCGGCCAGCGCGTCGAACGCCTCCAGCGGGAATTGCGTGTCCGGGTAGGCGCTGCCGGGGCCGGGCCGGGTGCCCGGGCGGCCGATGCGAAAGCGCGTGTAGCAGTCCTCGCGCGCCTGCACCACCGGCGCGTCGGGCCAGACGTGCGGCGCGGCGCCGGCGCGGCCGCGTTCCACCGCGTCGCACAGGTAGGCGTCCCAGCCGCGCCGCAGGAAATAGTGCAGCCAGCCCTGGCGGCCGTCCGGCGTGGTCTCCCAGGCCGCGCCGGTCATGCCGCCGCCATGCCAGAACGCCAGCGGCGGCCGGCCGCTGGCCGGCTCCGACAGGAAGTACTGGGCGTACATCTGTTCGACGCGGTAGGTGCCGTTGGGATCCAGCGCCACCGGCTGGCCGCCTTCGGCCATGACCAGCTCGCGTCGCGGCAGGCCGCTGAGCGCCAGGTCGCGGCCGCCGACGTGGAATGCACCCATGTCGCGCAGGCGGATCGGCGCCAGCGCCGCGCCGTCGTCCAGGGCAGCGGCCATCATTCGGCCTTGATGTGGTTGGTCTCGATGACCTGTTTCCACCTGGCCGTTTCGGTGGTGACGAAGCGGCCCAGGTCGGCGCGCGAACCGGCGGCGGTCTCGACGCCCAATTCGCGCATCTTGGCTGCCACCTCGGGCGCCTGCAGCGCCTGGGCGAAGGCGTCGTGCAGCGTGTCCAGCACCGGGGCGGGGGTGCCGGCCGGCGCCATCACGCCGAACCAGGGCGTGATCAGGAAGTCGGGCACGCCGGCCTCGGCGAAGGTCGGCACGTCCGGAATCGCCGGCGCGCGCGCGGCGCTGGCCACGGCCAGGGCGCGCAGCTTGCCGGCGCGGATGTTGGCCAGCGAGGCCGGCAGGTTGTCGAAGTACATGTCGACCTGCCCGCCGAGCAGGTCGGCCGCCACCTGGCCGGCGCCCTTGTAGGGGATGTGGGCCAGGTCGATGCCGGCGCGCTGCTTGAGCAGCTCGGTCGCCAGGTGGGCCGAGCCGCCGATGCCGGAGGAGGCCGAATTGAGCTTGCCGGGGTTGGCGCGCGCATACGCCAGCAGCGCCGGCAGCGTGTCGGCCGGCACCTTGGGATTGACCACCAGCACGCTCGGCACGGTGCCGATCATCGCGACGGGGGCGAAGTCCTTGACGATGTCGTAGGGCGCCGGCTGGTACAGCGACGGCGCCACGGTGCAACCGAACGCGCACATCAGCAGCGTCTGGCCGTCGGGCGCGGCTCGGGCCACCGCCTGCGCGCCGATGTTGCCGCCGGCGCCGGCCCGGTTCTCGACGATCAGCGGCTGGCCGAGGCGCTTGGAAAGGTTGTCGCTGAGCAGGCGCGCCAGGATGTCGGGCGTGCCGCCGGCGGGGAAGGGCACCACCAGCGTGATCGGGCGGCTGGGGAAATCGGCGGCATGGGCCGCCAGCGGCAGGCAGGCGGCCAGCGCCAGCAGGGCGCGGGCGGACCAGCGTGCCAGCACGGGGCGGATGCGCCGGGGCGCGGGAAGGTGGCGGGTGGGGCCCATGGTTGTCTCCGTAGCGGGCGGCCGGGTCGAAACGCCCGGTCCGTGGCGGACTGTAGCCAAGCCGGCCGCGCCTGCCCAATGCCGATGGCGCAAGACTCGCATATCGAATCCGATATGGTTCTTTGCAATCATTCGCTTACGGCATAGCATGGCGCCATGCGCGACGCCCAATCCTTGCCTTTCCTGCGCAGGCTCGACATGAACCTGCTGCTGACCTTCGACGTGCTCATGCGCACGCGCAGCGCCACCGCCAGCTCGCGCCTGCTGCACAAGACCCAGCCGGCCATCAGCCGCGACCTGGCGCGCCTGCGCCTGCGGCTGGAGGACCCGCTGCTGGTGGTGGTGAAGGGACGTTTCGTTCCGACCGAGCGGGCGCTGGAGCTGCACGCGTCGGTGCATGACGCGCTGGCGCAGATCGAGGCCGCGCTGCGCCCGCCCGAGGCCTTCGATCCGGCGCGCGCCGAAGGCGTGGTCAACATCGGCACCGGCGCGCACAGCGAGATCCTGCTGGCCGCGCCGCTGATCGAGCGGCTGCACCGCGCCGCGCCGGACGTGACGCTGCGCTTCCAGTCGCTGCACGGCGATTTCGCGCCCGACGACCTGGAGGCCGAACGGCTGCACATCGCCATCGGCCTGTTCGGCAAGGTGCCGGCGCGCTTTCACCGCGATGCGCTGCACACCGACCGCCGCGTCTGTGTGCTGTCGGCGCGGCATCCCTGGGCCGCGCGCGGCGCCCTGACGCTGGCCGACCTGGGCGCCATCAAGTGGTTCGCGTTCGAGCAGATGTACGGCCGCGAGACGACCTTCGACCGGCTGCTCAAGCCGGGCGACGGCCGCATGGCGTTCTCGGCCTATCTCTCGGGCTTCGGCGTGGCGCCCTATGTGCTGGTGGACACCGACTACGCCACCACCATGCCGGCCAGCGTGGCGCGGGCGCATTGCCGCCATTTCCCGCTGGCGATGCTGGAGATGCCGACGCGCCTGCGGCGCATGGAACTGGCGATGGTGTGGGCGCGCCGCCAGCACGCTTCGCCATTGCAGGCGTGGTTGCGCGGCCAGGTGCGCGACGTGCTGCGCGAGCGCCTGGCCGCGGACGGCCCGGCTTAGCGGGCGACCGGCTTGCCGGTGGCCACGTCGATGGCCGAGCCGTCTTCCAGGCTGACGCGGTAGATCTCGCGCAGCACGTTGCCGGCAAAGCCGATCTCGACGATGGACACGTCCTTGAAGGTGGCCTGGATGCCGTCGGGCAGCGCGGCGTTGAATTTGGCGGACTCCTGCTTCATGGCGTCGGCCAGGCGCGCGTCGTACGGCGTCATGCTATAGACCAGCGTGGTGTGTGGGTTGTGGGCGCGCACTTCCTTGCCGTCCTTCATCACGTTGACGCCGCTCACGCCCATGGTCTTGACCAGCTCGCGGCCGGCGTCGGCCATCTTGGCGTAGACCGGGCCGGTCACGCGCGGCAGCGGGCCGTCGCGCAGCGGCGCCAGGGCGGCGGTGGTCACGGTGTTGTAGGCCATCATGGCCTCGAAGCCCGCGCCGCTCTTGACCACGCCCAGGTCCAGCCACCACGGGCGGCCCGCGCCCTTGGCCGCTTCGGTCGGATAGAAGTCCTTGAGCGTCACCTGCAGCGGCGCCGGGGGCTTGGGCAGCGCGCGCAGCATGCGCTGCGGCGTGGCGCTGTCGGCGCTGTGGATGTGGACCACGGTCACGTGCGGGATATTGGGCGTTGCGGCCTCGGTCTTCAGGCCCAGCGCGAGCAGGTCCTGCTTGAGCGTGCCGTTGACCTTGGCGTCCAGCACGGCGTTCACTTCCTTGGGCAGGCGGTAGACCACGCCGTAGGTGGTCTTGTGCTCACGGAAGGCGGGCTGCTCCAGCGCGCTGTTGTCGATGGGAGCGGCGAAGGCGGTCGATAGAGCGGCCAGGGACAGGCCCAGAGCGGCCAGGGGCAAGACGCGTTTGATCATGGATTTTCCTTTTATGTTCAAGACCCGCGAGAGTCCGGTCCAGTGTGGCCACGCCGGATGTACGGCGTATTGCAACAGGGCAAAGAAATCCGATAGGCGGCCAAGCCGTGCCGATGGCTGCGCCCGGCTATAGCAGGAAGACGGCCGCCACGATCAGCAGCCCCAGCACCAGGTTGACGCCGACCCAACGGCGGATGCCCGCCATGGCCTGGCCGCCGCGCGGCCATTCCGAGGCGGCCACCGCCGCGCGCAGGCGCGGATAGAGCGCGGCGCGGATATAGGCGTAGATGGCCGTCATCACCAGCCCGCCCGCGGCCATCACGGTCCAGGCGCGCGGCATGAAGAAGGCGCCACCGCTGCGCGCGGCCTGGGCCGCTTCCTGGCCGATCATGAGGGCGCCGGTCGCCAGGATCAGCACGATCGCGGCCCCCACCGCGTTAAGGAAGGGGCCGAGCACCGCGTCCATCAGGCGCAGCCGTTGCGGCGGCTCCAGTTGCGCGGCCGCCGGCCGCAGGAAACAGTGGGCGAACAGCATGCCGCCGACCCACAGGATCACGGCCAGCAGGTGGATGAGTTTGAGGGCGCTGTAGAGCATGGTGTCGGGCTTCGGAATGGGCCGCGTCGTCGCAATGCCGACGGCAAGGCCTGGCTGTGGGGACGGCGGCCGCGGGAGCGCGCGCGGCCGAATCTGTCCCCATGATATATCCCCACGACGCCCGGGCGGGCTTCTTGACGCATGCCACGGTTTTGCATTTAGAATGAGATTGATTTTTATTTGTAGTCAAGAAAGTTCGGGAGTCCATCGTGTCCAACCTTGCGCTAGCCTGCGGCGACGCCGTCCATCTGCTCTACCGCGCGCATCATGGATGGCTGCACAACTGGCTGCGGGGCAAGCTGGGCAACTCCTGCGATGCCGCTGACCTGGCGCAGGACACCTTCGTGCGGGTGCTGCGGCATCGGCACGAACTCGACGCGCTGCGCGAGCCGCGCGCCTACCTGACCACCATCGCCAAGCGTCTGGTGCTGAATCATTACCGGCGCCGCTCGATCGAACAGGCCTACCTGGACGCCCTGGCGACCATGCCCGAGGCCATGGCGCCGTCGCCCGAGCAGCGCCTGCTCATCCTCGAAGCGCTGCAGGAAATCGACGAGATGCTGGCCGGCCTGGCGCGCCCGGCGCGACAGGCGTTCCTGATGGCGCAGCTCGAAGGACTCAGCCACATCGAGATCGCCGCGCGGCTGAACGTGTCGGTGCGGTCGGTGCATCGCTACATCGCCAAGGGGTACGAACAATGCATCATGGCGGTGATGTGAGCGTCCAATGGGGCGTGGCGGGCGAGCTGCCCGCCGTCGATCGCCAGGTCGCGCGCGAGGCGGCGCGCTGGCTGCTGCGGCTGAATTCCGAGCACGCCACCGATGCCGACATCCGCGCCTGCCAGCAATGGCGCGCCAGCAAGGCCGAGCATGAACATGCCTGGCAGCGCGCGCAGCGCGTCAACCAGCGCTTCGGCCTGATCCCGGCATCGCTCGGCATGGCGGCGCTGAACCGGCCGGAGTCGGCCGGCCGGCGCGCGGCCCTCAAGACGCTGGCCGCGCTGATCGTGGCTGGGCCGGCGGGCTGGGCCGCCTGGCGCGCCAGCCCGTTCGAATGGACCGCCGACTACCGCAGCGCGACCGGCGAACAGCGCCAGGTGGCGCTCAGCGATGGTTCTTCCATGCGCCTGAACACCGCCAGCGCGGTCGACGTTCTGTACGGCGCCGACCTGCGGCTGGTGCGGCTGCGTGCCGGCGAGATCGCGGTCCACGCGGTGGCCGAAGGCGGGGTCCATCCGCGGCCTTTCGTGGTGCGCACGAGGCAGGGCGATATCCGGGCGCAGGCGGCGCGCTTCTGCGTGCGCGAAGACGGTTCGGCCTGCCGCGTCAGCGTGCAGGAGGGCGGCGTGACGCTGCGCCGCGGCGACGCCAGCCTGGCGCTGACGGCCGGCGAGCAGGCCTGGCTGCGCGACGATGAAGCGCCGCGCATCGAGCCGGCCGATCCGCATGCCGCCGACTGGACGCGCGGCGTGCTGCACGCCAGCGCCTGGCGCCTGGACGCCTTCGCGGCCGAGCTGGGCCGTTACCGCCCCGGTGTGCTGCGCTGCGATCCCGAGGTCGCCGGCCTGCGGATCTCCGGCGCCTTCCAGTTGCGCGATACCGACGCGGTGCTGGCGGCCCTGCCGTCCACGCTGCCGGTGCAGGTGCGTTACCGCAGCGCGTATTGGGTGACGCTCATGCCGCGCGCGGGGCAGGCATGAATCGTCGTTGTTACAAAAAAGCCGGGGCGGGTTGTCCGGTTGGCGTTGGTCAAGGGTCATGGTCAGTAGAGGCATACGAATGCCGATACCCGTTGGATCGAAAGGACGACCATGGCTCACTTTCCCGCCAGCCGCCTCCGCGGCACCCCCTTGAACCGAGAGGCTCCATGCCGATTGACCCGCCTGTCCCTGGCGTTGCGCATCGCCACCGCGCTGGCTGCCCCGGCCGTTGCGCTGTGGCCGGCCGCCGCCGCGCTGGCGCAGATCGCGCCGGCCGAGCAGGCGCGCGGCTACCGCATCCCGGCCGGCCCGCTGGCCGAGAATCTGTCGCGCTTCGCCGACAACGCCGGCGTCACGGTGCTGTTCGACGCGGCGCTGGTGGGCCAGCGGCGTGGCGCCGGCCTGAACGGGGAATACTCCGTGGCTGACGGTTTCGCCCGCCTGCTGGCCGGCAGCGGCCTGGCCGCGCGCGAGCGCAGCCCGGGCGTGTTTGTGCTGCAGGCCCTGGCCCCTGCCGGCGTGACGCAGTTGACGCCGGTCACGGTGGAAGGCGAGGGCACGGCGATCACGCCGGCGTGGGAGACCCGCAGCGACCGCAAGCGCCTGGACGACGCGCAGGTGCGCGGTTGGAGCGACCTGGGCAAGCGCCTGGAACCGGGCGTGAACTTCAACCGCCAGAACAACAGCATCAACATCCGCGGACTCGACCAGGATCGCGTGCTGACGCGGGTGGACGGCATCCGCCTGCCGTGGCTGGATGACGGCGCGCGCGGCGTCAAGGGCGGCCTGGAGGCGGTGGACTTCAACTCCCTGTCGCGCCTGGACATCGTGCGCGGCGCCGACGCCAGCGCGGGCGGCTCGGGCGCCATCTCCGGCATGGCCGACCTGTACACGCTCGATCCCTCGGACCTGCTGAACGACGGCAAGACCTTCGGCGCGTTGGCCAAGACCGACTACGACACCGCCGACAGCAGTTGGGGCGCCAACGCCGCGCTGGCCGGACAGATCCACAGCGATACCTTCTGGCTGGTGCAGGCGGGCGTGCGCAACGGCCATGCGCTGGACAACCGCGGCGACGTCGGCGGCTATGGCCCGCGCCGCAACCAGCCGACGCCCGAGGACTACGACCAGCGCAGTTTCCTGCTCAAGCTGCAGCAGCGCGTCGAGGGCGGCCACCGCTTCGGCCTGACCGGCGAATACTTCAAGCGCAAGGCCACGCAGGACAGCATGTTCGAACAGGGGCCGGGCACCAGCTACCTGATCGGCGAGAACACCACCCGGAAGGAAACCGAGCGCCAGCGCGTGTCGCTCGATTATTCCTACAAGGCGCCCGCCGAGGGCGGCTGGATCGACAGCGCCACGGCGGTGGTGTACTGGCAGCGCATGCAGCTCGACAGCGCGCTCGATGGCGAACGCAGCCGCGATGCGCGCGCCAACATCATTCCCGGCGACCCGTTCCGCTATGGCTTCCCCAGCGGCGCCTACGGCCGCAACAACTCCATCCGCCAGACCATGTTCGGCGCCAATGGCGAACTGACCAAGCGGCTGGCGGGCAACACGGTGTCGCAGTTGTGGACCGTGGGCGGCGAGTGGTATGGCAACAAGACCGAGCAGAACTCCAGCGGCTACGACAACTGCCCCACCGTGCGGGCCGGCACGCCGGCGCCGTTCGGCCCGCGCACCTGCGACATGCTGCACACCAACCAGGCCGACGTGCCGCTGTCCAAGGGCAGCCAGTGGGCGTTGTGGATGTCGGACGAATTCAGTTTCGGCGATGGCCGCTACACCGTCATGCCGGCGCTGCGCTACGACCACTACGAGCAGAAGCCCAGGTCCACCGAAAGCTACGCCAGCAACCGCAACGGCGGCGTGTTGCCGCCCGAGAACAGCGGCGGGCGCTTCTCGCCCAAGCTGCTGACCACCTGGAAGGCGGCCGACGCGCTGAGCCTGTACGCGCAGTACGCCTATGGCTTCAAGGCGCCCAGCGCGACGCAGCTCTACACCAACTACGGCGGCCCCGGCACCTACCTGCGGGTCGGCAATCCCTATCTGAAGCCGGAAACCAGCAAGGGCTGGGAACTGGGCGCCAAGCTGGGTTCCGATTCGCTCGGCGGCGCGGTATCGTTCTTCGATAACCGCTACCAGAATTTCATCGACAGCAACGTGCCGCTGGATGCCAACTCGCCGCAATGGCAGCCGGGCTGGGCCGGGCAGTACCCGTTGGGCATCACCGGCAACGTCAACCGCGCCAAGGTGCGCATCTACGGCGCCGAGGCCAGCGCGCACTGGAAGTTCTCGCCGGGCTGGCGCACGTGGGGTTCGCTGGCGTGGGCCGTGGGCAAGGATGAAGGCACCGGCCAGTACCTGAACTCGGTGGCGCCGCTGAAGGCGGTGCTGGGTGTGGGCTATGGCCGCGACGTGTGGGGCGTGGACGCGCTGCTGACGACCGCCCTGCGTCGCAACAAGGTCGAATACCCGGAGGCCGGCGCCTCGACGCCCAACCGCGACTTCCAGGCGCCCGGCTACGGCGTGGTGGACCTCATGGGCTACTGGCGGCCGACGGCGGTCAAGGGGCTGCAGGTGCAGGCTGGCGTGTTCAACCTGTTCGACAAGAAGTACTGGGAAGCGATCAACGTGCCGACCGCCGGCGCCACGGCCCTGCCGCGGCCGGTTGACTGGTACACGGAGCCGGGGCGCAGCCTGCGCGTCTCGCTGACTTATCAATACTGACCCGCGCTGCCGCCGCTGCGCGACAGCGGCGGCAGTCCTGATTTTCCATTCCGGCCGGAGAGACCGCAATGAACCAAGAAGTGAAGCATCCTGATTTCGCTACCCGCGCCGCCGAGCTGCGCGCCCGCAACGACGCGCTGGCGGCGTCCAGGCCCGGCCTGCGCGCCCGCAACCTGGCCCAGGAACTCGGCGTGTCCGAGGCCGAATGGGTCGCGGCCGGCTGTGGCGGCGTCAAGGCCACCGAACTGCACGGCCAGCCGCAGGAGATCTTCCGCGAACTGGGCGCGCTGGGCCCGGTGATGGCCCTGACGCGCAATGACTGGTGCGTGCATGAGCGCCACGGCGCCTACCTGGACATCCAGGCCGACGGACCGGTCGGCCTGGTGCTGGGGCCGGACATCGACCTGCGCGTGTTCTTCTCGTGCTGGAAGTCCGCCTGGGCGGTCGAGCAGGACGGCCGCCACAGCCTGCAGTTCTTCGACGGCGCGGGCGTGGCGGTGCACAAGGTCTACCGCACCGAAGCCACCGACGTCGCCGCGTATGACGCGCTGGTAGCCAGGTTCGCCGGCGATTCGCGCTGGCCCGAGACCGCGCCCTACGCGCCCGCCGCCGACGCGCCGAGCGTCGAGGACAGCGCCCAGTGGCGCCAGGCCTGGCTGGGCATGCAGGACACGCACGAATTCTTTCCGCTGCTGCGCAAGTTCAAGGTGTCGCGGCTGGCGGCGCTGGCCGCGGCCGGCGAAGACCTGGCGCAGACGGTGCCGGTGGAGTCGGTCGAGCGCATGCTGGAGTCGGCGGCGGCCAGCGGCCTGTCGATCATGTGCTTCGTGGGCAACCGCGGCATGATCCAGATCCACACCGGCCCGGTTCGGCAGTTGCGCCGCACCGGCCCGTGGTTCAACGTGCTGGATCCGACCTTCAACCTGCACCTGGACACCACCGCCATCGCGTCGGCCTGGGTGGTGAACAAACCCACCAGCGATGGCTGGGTGACGTCGCTGGAACTGTATTCGTCCAGCGGCGACCTGATCGCGCAGTTCTTCGGCGAGCGCAAGCCGGGCAAGCCGGAGCTGGCGGGGTGGCGTGAATTGATGTCGGGCCTGTGCCGCGTGCCGTTGGCCGCTTGAGGATGATGCAATGAAGAAATGGCTGGCGGTGGCGGCTTGGATGCTGGTGGCGGGCGCGCAGGCGGCGCCGCCCGAACGCGTGGTGACGCTGGGCGGCAGCGTGACCGAGATCGTGTACGGCCTGGGGCAGGGCGGCCGGCTGGTCGGCGACGATCAGTCCAGTCTGTACCCGGAGGCCGCGACCCGGTTGCCGCGCGTCGGCTATTACCGCGCGGTGCCGGTCGAAGGCGTGCTTGCGCTCAAGCCCGACCTGGTGCTGGCCTCGGAACAGGCCGGTCCGCCCGAGGCGCTCAAGCGCCTGGGCGAAGTCGGGGTGCGGCTGGTGAGCGTGCCGGACGCGCCGTCGGTCGATTCGCTCAAGGCGCGCATCCGCGCCGTGGCCGGCGCGCTGGACGTGGCGCCGGCCGGCGAACAGATGGTGCGGGACGTGACGCGCGAGCTGGCCAAGGCCGAGGCCATGCCGGCCACGCGCGCGCGGGCGCTGCTGCTGATCAACCGCAACGGGGCGCCGCAAGGCGCGGGGCGCGGCACCGCGGCGGCCGAAGTCATGCACCTGGCCGGGCTGGACAACGTGCTGCACGGGCAGCAGGGCTACAAGCCGCTGTCGCCCGAGGCCATCGGCGCGCTGGCGCCCGACCTGATCATCGTCACGCGCGAGTCGCTGCAGGCCAGCGGTGGCCTCGATGGCTTTGCGCGCCTGCCCGGCATCGCGGTGACACAGGCCGCGGCGAAGCGGCGCATCATCGTCATGGATGACCTGTTGATCCTTGGATTGGGCCCGCGGCTGCCGCAGGCGCTGATCCAGCTCAAGCAGGAGGCCGCGCATGCCATGGCGCGCTAGCCCGCCGCTGGCGCTGGTGTTGCTGGCGGTGGCGGTGGTGGCGGCGGTGCTGGCGGCCAGCGCCAGCGGCGCGGTCTCGATTCCGTTGCGCGAGCTGCCGTCGCTGTTGTGGGGCACGCCCACGCCGGAGCAGGCGCTGTGGCGCAACGTGCTGATCGACATCCGCCTGCCGCGGGTGCTGCTGGCGGTGGTGATGGGCGCGGGCCTGGGGATCTCGGGGGCGGCGCTGCAGGCGCTGTTCCGCAACCCGCTGGCCGAACCGGGGCTGATCGGCATCTCCGCCGGCGCCTCGCTGGGCGCGGTCATCGCCATCGTGATGACGCCGGGCGGCTTCTGGTACACCGCGCCGGGCGCCTTCATCGGCAGCCTGGTCGCGACGCTGTCGGCCTATCTGGTGGGACGGCGCGTGCCGGGCGTGGCGGGGCTGCTGCTGGCGGGCGTGGCGATCACCGCCATCGCCTTCAGCCTGATCGGGCTGTTCACCTTCATGGCGTCCGACGCGCAACTGCGCGACCTGACCTTCTGGAACATGGGCAGCCTGGCCGGCGCCAACTGGAAGCTGCTGGCCTTCCTGGGGCCGTGGGTGCTGCTGCTGTCGCTCTGGCTGATGCGCCAGTGGCGCGTGATGAACGCGCTGCTGTTGGGCGAGCGCGAGGCCCAGCACCTGGGCTATTCGCTCAAGCAGGCGCGGGCGCGGCTGGTGCTGGCCTGCACCCTGATCGTCGGGCCGCTGGTGGCGGCCAGCGGCACTATCGTGTTCGTCGGACTGGTGGTGCCGCACCTGGTCCGTATGACGCTGGGCGCCAACCATCGCCTGCTGCTGCCCGCCTGCCTGCTGGGCGGCGGGCTGGTGATGACGCTGGCGGACTGGCTGGCGCGCGTCGTGGTGGTGCCGGCCGAGTTGCCGATCGGCCTGGTGACCGGGCTGGTGGGCGGTCCCTTCTTCCTGTGGCTGCTGGCGCGCGGCCGGAGGCACGGTTGATGCTGGCCGCCGAGAACCTGAGCCTGGCGCGCGACGGCAAGCGCATCCTGGACCGCGTGTCGCTGGCAATCCGGCCCGGCGAAGTGGTGGGCCTGCTGGGCAGCAATGGCGCCGGCAAGTCGACCCTGCTGGGCGCGCTGTCGGCCGAGCTGGGCGCGGATGGCGGCAGCCTGACGCTGGATGGGCGGGCGCTGGGCGGGATGCCGCCGCGCGAGCAGGCGCGCAAGCGCGCGGTGCTGCCGCAGAAGCCCGGGCTGACCTTCGACCTGGGCGTGCGCGAAGTGGTGGCAATGGGCGCCTATCCGTTTCCGGAACTGTCGCCGGCCGAGGTCGACGAACTGGCGCGGCAGGCGCTGGAGTGGGCCGACGTCAGCCACCTGGATGGACGCCGCTATCCGCAACTGTCGGGCGGCGAGCAGCAGCGGGTGCAGTTCGCCCGCGTGCTGGTGCAATGCCGCGCGGCGCGCGCCCAGGGCGAAGCCCGCTACCTGCTGCTGGACGAACCGACCGCCAGCCTCGATCCCAAGCACCAGGCCGACCTGATGCGGCGGGCGGCGCAACTGGCGCACGAGGGCAACACGGGCGTGCTGGTGATCCTGCACGACATGAACCTGGCGGCGCGCTGGTGCGACCGCCTGCTGCTGCTGAGCGGCGGCCAGGCGGTGGCGCAGGGCACGCCGGCCGAGGTGCTGACGCCGGCCAACCTGTTCCTGGCGTACGGCATCCAGGCGCAGGTGATGCCGCATCCGTTGCAGGCGGACCGGTTGCTGGTGCTGATGGCTTGATGGGCGCCAGCCCCGCTAAAATGGGGCATCGCGGCGGCCGCGGCCGCCTTTTCCTCATCTACCGACAGGACTTAGTGTCATGCCTACTTTCGACGTCGTTTCCGAAGTCGACAAACACGAACTCACCAACGCCATCGACCAGGCCAACCGCGAGCTCGCCACCCGTTTCGATTTCAAGGGCACGGATGCCAAATTCGAACTGGATGGTTTCGTGGTGACGCAGGTGGCGTCGAGCGCGTTCCAGCTCAAGCAGATGCTGGACATCCTGCGCGGCCGGCTGTCGGCGCGCGGGATCGACGTGCGCTGCCTGGATGTGGCGGATCCGCTGGAGAACCTGGGCGGGGCGCGGCAGAAGATCACGGTGAAGCAGGGGATCGAGCAGCCGGTGGCCAAGAAGCTGATCGCGGCGATCAAGAACGCCAAGCTCAAGGTCGAGAGCCAGATCAACGGCGACAAGCTGCGGATCAGCGGGAAGAAGCGGGATGATCTGCAGACGGCGATTGCGTTGTTGAAGAAGACGGATGTGGATTTGCCGTTGCAGTTTGAGAATTTTCGGGACTGACTGGTTTGATGCGGCGGGGGGCTTCGTATGCCGCCCGTTGCGCGGGGCGCCTGGGGGGTGGGCGCCCACGATTGCGGTCCGGAGCGTTCGCTCCGGACTTCCCCTTCCTCAACCTCGTCCTCGCCTGCGGCGACTCCTTCGGTTTCCGTCGGGCGCATCGAGGTTGCCCACCCCCCAGGCGCCCCGCGCAACGGGCTACCGGCGTCGAGGTTTGCGGCGCTGTCAGGTCAGTGGGGGTGCGGCGAGGTTTGCGTTGCCCGCAGAAAAAAGGCCGCCCTGCGCGGCCTTTTTTTGCATACGCGGCGTGCTGCGTCGAGAGGGTGTGCGCGGCGCGCTCGCGGGGACTAGAGGCTTTTCCGGGGATTGGCGGGTTTTGGTCTTGTTGGGCTGGCCCATCGGGGGGACTCGCGCTTGCATGGCGGCGCGGCCCGTTATTCTTTTTCAGTATTCCGCCCACAGATGCTGGGCCGCATAGGCGCGCCAGGGGCGCCAGGCTTCGGCGCGGGCCAGGAGCTGGGCGGGGGTGTATTCGCGGGATTCGAGTTTTTCCAGGGCGCGGATCAGGCCGATGTCGGAGGCGGGGAAGGCGTCGGGTTCGCGCAGTTGGCGCAGGGCGATGTATTGGGCGGTCCATTCGCCGACGCCGCGGATTTCGCGCAGGCGGGCGACGGCGGTGTCGAGGCTGTCGGTGGTGTCGAACAGGTGCGGGTCGGCCAGGGCGGCGGCGGCGACGGCGGACAGGGTGGCGGCGCGGCTGCGGGGCATGCCGAGCGGGGCGAGGTCGACGGGGGCGACGGCGGCCGGGGTGGGGAACAGATGGGTCAGATCGCCGTCGGGTTGCTCCAGGGGTTGGCCGTGGGCGGCGACGAGCTTGCCGGCGAGCTTGATGGCGGCGCCGACGGTGATCTGCTGGCCGAGGACGGCGCGCAGGGCGAGTTCGAAGCCGTCCCAGGCGCCGGGCACGCGCAGGCCCGGGCGGGCGGCGGTGAGGGCGGCCATGACGGGATCGTGGGCAAGCTGGGCCGCGAGCGCGGCGGGGTCGCTGGCCAGGTCGAAAACGCGGCGCAGCCTGGCGATGATGGTGGGCAGGGCATGCAGTTGGGGAAAACGGACGGTGGCCTGCAGTGCGTTGCCCGTGCCGGGTTCGACCCGCACGGTGCCCTGGGCGCCGTCCAGCCCGATGGTGCGCGTGTAGCTGTCGGCCGTGACCCGTTCGATGCCGGGGATGGCGCGCACGCGCAGGAAGTCGAGCATGGCAGTCCAGTCGTAGGGCGGGCGGTAGCGCAGCAGCAGTTTGATTTCGCCCTGCGGGCCGGCCGAGATGACGGGCTTGCCGGAGCGGCGCAGTTCGCCCGGCGCGCGGCCGAACAGGGCCAGGAAGCTCTCGTTGAAGCGGCGGATGCTGCCGAAGCCGGCCGCGAATGCGATCTCGGCCATGGGCAGGCGGGTTTCGTGGATCAGTTGCTTGGCCAGCAGCACGCGCCGGGTCTGCGCCACGGCCACCGGCGACGCGCCCAGGTGCTGGCGGAACTGCCGCCGCAACTGGCGTTCGCCCACGCCCAGGCGCGCGGCCAGGGCGTCGACGCCCGCTTCGTCGAGCGCGCCGAGTTCGATCAGGCCGAGCGCGCGCGCGACGCTGTCGGGCAAATCGCGGGCGCGACCGGCGGCGGGCGCGGTTTCCGGGCGGCAGCGCAGGCAGGGGTGGAAGCCCGCTTCCTGTGCGGCCGCTGCCGTGGGGTAGAAGACGACATTGCGCGACAGCGGCGTGCGCGCCGGGCAGACCGGGCGGCAGTAGATGCGGGTGGTCTTGACGGCGGTGAAGAAGCGGCCGTCGTAACGGGCGTCGCGCACGCGGATGGCGCTGTAGCAGGCGTCGTGGTCGAGGTTCATGAGGCCATGCTAACGCCGGACGCGGACGTGATCTAGCGGTTTTCGGACACTGTTGTCACGCTCACTGCCATGTCCGGAATCCGCCAGCGCGAGGTCGGCGGCCGGCCTATATTGGGTGCATTCCTACCGTATCCGGAGCCTGTCATGCCGATTCAAACCTTCACCCTGGAACGCGTTGCCACGCCCATCGGGCAGATGCTCGTGCTGACCGATGCGCGGGAGTGTCTGCGCGCGGTCGATTGGCAGGATTACGAGCCCCGCATGCATGCCTTGCTGCGGCGCCAGTACGGCAAGGACGCCGTGCGGATCGAGGACGCCGCGCGGGTCTCGGCGGCGAGCCGCCGGTTGCGGGCGTATTTCGACGGCGAGGTCGATGCGATCGACGGGCTGGAAGTGGCCCTGGGCGGCACCGATTTCCAGCGTCAGGTGTGGCGGGCGCTGCGTGATATCGAGCCGGGCGATACGATCAGCTATGGCGTGCTGGCCGGGCGCATTGGCCGGGCTTCGGCGGTGCGCGCCGTGGGCATGGCCAATGGGGCCAACCCGGTCGGGATCGTGGTGCCGTGCCACCGGGTCATCGGCGCCGATGCGTCGCTGACCGGCTACGGCGGCGGCCTGCATCGCAAGCGCTGGCTGCTGGATCACGAAGGCCGCTGGCGGGCGGCCAGGGGCGCGCCGGTTGCGCGCGCCGCGTGAGAAACGCTCAGGCGCGGATCCAGCCGCGCGCGATGGGCAAGGCCAGCAGCTTGCGGTACAGGGCCTGCAGCAGCAGGGTCAGCGGCGCGCCGACGCGGCGCCAGACCGGCATGACCAGCCCGGCCGCCACCGGCGCCAGCAGCAGGCCGCCGGCGATGTCCAGGGGGAAGTGCACGCCCAGGTAGACCCGCGACAGGCCGACCACGGCAGCCAGCAGCAGCGTGGCATAGCCCCAGCCGGCCCAGCGCCGGTCGAATATCAGCGTGAACGCCAGTGTCGCGATGATGATGGTGTGGTTGCTCGGGAACGACGCGGTGGCCTTGTGCGCGAAGAAGGCGTGGCCCAGGCCAAGGGTGAACGGCCGCGGATGGGGCCACAGCGCGCCGCACAGGTAGCTGATGAACAGCGCCGCGCCAATGCCGGCCAGCGCCTTGAGCGCCAGCTCGCGCTGCGCCTGTCCGCCCCACAACCAGAGCGCGGCGAGGGCGATGGGCAGCAACTGGATCAGTCGGTTGGCGACGATCAGGCCGGCCTGGATGCGCCAGCCGGGGCTGGCGGGATCGGCGTTGATCAAAAGAAAAAGGGACTGATTGAGGGGTTCCAGGAATTCCATGAATCGTCATCTGACTGAAATGATTTGGTCAGGCGCGATGGTAGACAGGTTTGCCGTCAAATCCCTTGCAAAATGCGGCGGAATCCAGGGATTTACTTCTGGATGCGATTTCCTCCGCCCGGCGGCCTCACTTGGCGATGCGCTTGCCCTGCGCGTCGATCACCGCTTCGCCGTCTTCCTTGGTGAAGGCGCCTTGCTGCGGCGCGGGCAGGATGTCCAGCACCAGTTCGGACGGGCGGCACAGGCGCGCGCCCAGCGGGGTGCTGACGAAGGGGCGGTTCAGCAGGATCGGGTGGGCCTCGATGGCGTCCAGCAGGGCGTCGTCGCTCAGCGACGTGTCATCCAGGCCGAGCTCGGCATAGGGCGTGCCCTTTTCGCGCAGCGCGTCGCGCACGGTAATGCCGGCGCGCTTGAACAGCGCCTTCAGCTCGGCGCGCGAGGGCGGCGTTTCCAGGTACAGCACCACGGTCGGCTCGATGCCGGCATTGCGGATCATGGCCAGCGTGTTGCGCGAGGTGCCGCACTTGGGGTTGTGGTAGATGGTGACGTCGGACATGGCGTTTTCCTTGCGAGGGTGCGGGGACAAGGCAGGAGCATAGTGCATTCCCGCCCGGTCCTCGCCGCCGCCCGGTTTCAGGCGCGCAGCTTGCGGCCCAGGCGGCGCCAGCCGATCACCACGCCGGTCAGGCTCAGCGCCGCGCCGCCCAGGCTCAGGAACACCAGCAGGATGTCCCACAACGGCCGGCGCGCCAGCAGGCCGGTCCAGTCCCAACTGTGCAGGAAGGCGAACAGCCAGCGGCTGGCGCGGTTGCCGCGGTCCTGCCGGCCCAGCACCTGGCCGGTGCGCGGGTCCAGGTAGACCCAACTGGCCTGCGGGTCGTCGAACACCAGTCGCCACACCGGCAGCGGCTTCTCGATGTGGCCGAGCATGGCGTGCTCGTCGCGGCCGTAGTAGTAGAAGTCGTAGCGATCCAGCACCTGCAGGTCCGTCAGGGTGGCGCCGGGCACCAGGCGCGCGGCGGCCGCGCGCAGGGCCGCCGGGTCGAGCGTGACGGCTTGCGCGTCGGCGGCCGCCAGCAGTCGCGGCGCGCCCGGGCCGCTGCGGGCGAGGACCAGGTCCTGGCCGTCCACCCGTTGCCAGCGCAGCTCGCGCGGCGCCGCCGGCAGGGCGCGGATCAGCGCGGCGGCGGGCGCCTGCGGCGCGTCGACGGCATAGGCGCCGCCGGCGTAGGCCTGTTGCGCCAATGGCGCCGCGCCGCTGCTGAACACCTTCCACGGGTTCATCGACATCAGCCCGCTGAAGATCCAGGTGAGCGTGATGCCGGCGAACATCAGGCCGGCCAGGTGGTGCCAGCGCATCATGTTCTCGCGATACGGCGAGCGGCTGCCGCTGGCGTAGGGCCGCGAGAAGCGCCAGCGCAGGATGCCGACCACCGTGCCGGTCAGCGCCACGGCCACGCCGGCCACCGACAGCCAGACCACGATGTCGTGCCACCACGGATCGAAGACATTGCCGCGGAACGGGTACAGCCAGTGGATCCAGGCGCCGACGTAGTTCCACAGCCGTTCGCGGCGGGTGGCGTCCAGCACCACTTCGCCGGTGGCGGACGAGACGTACAGCCGGGTGCGCGCGGGGTCGTCCAGGTCGATGCGGTGAAGCGGCCGGTGAATGTCGAGCGCGCCGGAGTGGGTGTAGACGTCCTCCTCCACCTCGCCCTGGTAGCGCGCGGCGTACCGGCCGTCGAACCAGGCCGCGGCGCTGGCGGTGGCGACCGCGGCGTCGGCGCGCGGCAGCAGCGCGCCGCTGGCGGCATCCACCACCTTGGGCGCGCGGCCGCGGCCCATCGGCACCAGGTAGACCGGTGCGCCGCCGCGCAGCGCGGCCAGGCTCAGGCCCGCCATGTCGCTGGCGCCGGCGGCGGCCAGCGCCTGGGCCGGCGTGGCGGCGACGCGGGCCGGGTCGAGCGGCGCCAGGTGCGTCATGCGTTCCTGCGGCGTGAGCTTGGGGTAGCCCACGTACATCATCACCACGCCCGAGATGAACCACATGGCGAAGAACAGGCACAGCACGATGCCGGCCCAGCGGTGCGTCAGGTACAGCCAGCGCTTGGCGCGGGTGGACCACGGCACGGACGCGGGCCGGCGGCGGGGGGAGGGGATGGCGTCCATGGCTGTCCTCAGAACCGCGCCTGGAGCGTCAGCTCGAACGAGCGCGGCGCGCCCAGGTAGAACATCGGCGTGCCGGTGACGTTGGCGGCGTACACCTTGTCGGTCAGGTTGCGGACCCGGCCGGTGACGGTGAAGTGGCGGTCGATGCGGTGCGACAGCGCCGCGTCGAACACGGTGTACGACGGCGCCCAGACGGTGTTGGCGGCATCGGCGTAGGCGCGGCCGACGTAGCGCGCGGCCACACTGGCGTTCCAGTCCGGCAGGAAGGCGTAGTCGATCCAGGCGTTGGCCACGCGCCGCGGCGTGTTGGTCGGCACATTGCCGTTGCGCGACACGCGCACGCCGCCGACCGTTTCCGAGAAGTCGTCGTACCTGGGATCGACGAAGGCGACGTTGGCCTGCAGCGACAGGGTGCGCGTCAGGCGCAGCCCGCCGGCCAGTTCCAGCCCGCGCGCCGACTGCTGGCCCACCGGGACGCTGACCGCCGGGTTGTTGGCGTCGGGCGCCGAGATGTGCTTGCGCGTGATCTCGTAGGCCGCGATGGTGGCCGAGCCGCGGCCGTCCCAGAACTCGAACTTGCCGCCCACTTCCTTCTGCGTGCCGGTGGTCAGCTTGTCGTTGTTGAGCACGTCGGCGAACGAGGCGGTGGCCATGATGCCGGACGGGGGATCGGCGGCCGTGGCGTATTGCGCGTAGAGCGAGGCCTGCGGCGTGATGGCCCAGTTCAGCGCCAGCCGGCCGGTGGTGGGCGAATAGCTGCGCGAGGCCGAGGCCGGCGCGCTGGCCGTGACCGCGCGGCGGTTGGCCAGGTCCAGGTCGATGAAGTCCTTGCGCAGGGCCGACACGATGGCCACGCCGGGCAGCACTTCCGTGCGGTTCTCCAGCGTGAAGGCCAGCGTCCGGATGCGGTTGTCGCGGTCCGGGTTGTGGCCGCGCGTCATGCCGGGGATGTCGTAGAAATAGCCCGGCTGGAAATCGTACGGATCGACCGCGTCCACCGTGGCCGGCAGGCTGGTGGGATAGCGGGTCTGCTTGTTCACGCTCAGGTCGGCGCCGAACGACCAACTGGTGGGCAGGCCAGCCAGCGTCGATTCGACCAGCCCTTCGACGCGGTTGCCGACCAGGCTCTGTTCGTGGCGCTGCAGCAGCGCGCCCGAGCGCAGCACGCGGCTGTTGGCGGCGTTGTAGCGGTAGGTCTCCAGGTTGCGGAAGTCGCGTTCGGCGCGGTAGTAGTACAGCGTGTTCTTGAACGTGATGCCCGGCGCCGCGCGCCATTCCGTCAGCGAACGGGCCCACAGCACCGACTGCTCGTACAGGCCGTCGTCGACGTTGTAGTTCTTGAAACGCGTGCCGCCGCGGATGTGGCCTTCGCCGCTCACCTTGCCGTTCGCGCCCACCGTCAGCGGCGTGCCCCAGTAGGGGCGGTCGACGCGTTCGCGCTGGTACTCGAAGGCCCAGGTCTGCGTGACGTCGTCGCCCAGGTCGGACAGCAGCGAGGCCGCCACCTGGGCGGCATTCGAGCGCTCGCCGTCGACCCAGCCGCGGCTGGCGGTGGTGTTGGCGTCGATGCGCAGGTAATGGCCGCGTCCGCCCGGCGAGCCGGCCAGTTGCTGGTTGATGCCGACCGATGCCTGGCGCGTGTCGAACGATCCCAGGCGCAACTGGCCCTCATAGAACGTGTCGCGCTCGGCCAGCTTGGTGACGTAATTGATGGCGCCGCCGACCGCGCCGGCGCCGAACAGGAAGGTCGACGGGCCGCCGATGGCCTCGACCCGGTCGTAGATCCAACTGTCGATCGGCCGCGCGGCCACCGAGTCGTACTGCACCGAGATGCCGTTGAACAGTTGCGACACCTGGCCGCCGCTGAAACCGCGGTAGCTGACGGCGCCGGCCATGCCGGGGGGCGCGGCGTTGTTCACGCCCGGGATGCCGCGCGCGATGTCCTGGGTGTTGAGCGCGCCGCGCGCCTCGATCTGCTGGCGCGAGATGACGGTGACGGAGGCCGGCGTGTCCTTGATGCGCAGGCCGAGG
Organism: Achromobacter sp. EB05; assembly: GCF_044232075.1. Classification (NCBI taxonomy): domain Bacteria; kingdom Pseudomonadati; phylum Pseudomonadota; class Betaproteobacteria; order Burkholderiales; family Alcaligenaceae; genus Achromobacter; species Achromobacter sp. EB05. The sequence goes on along the minus strand of NZ_CP155917.1, from coordinate 5,057,149 downwards.
CGGCTACCGGTGCCGTCGATGCGTTCCAGGTTGATCGGACCGTTGGGCGCGTCGTCGGCGCGCTCGCCTTCGACCAGGGTGGCGGGCAGGGTCTCGATGGCGGGTTCGGCGGTCAGCGCGAACGCCGGGTTGGCCGCGCAGGCGCCGGCCAGCAGGGATGCTGCATAGTGTTTTTTCATGATCCAGGCCGGCGGGGGCCGGCATGCGCGCTCGCGCGGGCGCCGCGTTCAGGGGCGGCAAAAGGCGCGGGCGCGGGGTCTCCAGGGCGTCGCCGCCGGAAAAGGGCGGCGCGGGCTCGGGCGCAGGCGGCGCGGCGGCCGTCCACGGGGAACGGCGCGCGCGCTCAGGCCGCGGGCGGGGCGCGCGGCTGGGCCGCGCGCCAGGCGTGGAGCGGGTGCGAGGCGCGGTAGAACAGCGCCGGGTAGGTGACGCCGCCGCTGGCGGGCGCCGGCAGCACGGTCAGGGGAGCGGGAGGGAGGCCGAGGTCGGCCTGGGGGTTGCGGCAGAACGGGCAGTGGTTGCTGTCGCCGTGGTGGGCGGCGTGGTCGCCGGCCCCTTCATCGCTTTGCACCTCGATGGTCAGGGCCGAGCGGCCCTCGGGGGCGCAGTAGTCCACGCTGACCTGGCGGCTGGCATTGGGCAGGTGATTGCCATGCGCCAGCGACGGAACCAGCGACGCCCACAGGATCGCGATCAGCGCGATCCAGGCGTAGCCGCGGTTCAGGAAGAGGGCGAGGTGCATGACGGCGCATTATATCCAAGCCCTTTCAGACGGAAAGGTGGCGCCGCACGTCCTCGCCGTCGATGGCGGCGCGGTCGCCGCTGGCCACCACCTCGCCGCGCGACAGCACCACGAAGCGGTCGGCCAGTTCGCGGGCGAAGTCGAAGTACTGTTCGCACAGCAGGATGGCGATGTCGCCGCGCTGGCGCAGCATGTGGATGACGCGGCCGATGTCCTTGATGATCGAGGGCTGGATGCCCTCGGTGGGTTCGTCCAGGATGATCAGCTTGGGCTCGGCCACCAGCGCGCGGGCGATCGCAAGCTGTTGCTGCTGGCCGCCGGACAGGTCGCCGCCGCGCCGCGCCAGCATGCTCTTGAGCACCGGGAACAGCTCGAACACTTCCTCCTTGATGCGGCGCGCGCGCGCGGCCGGCTTGGTCGCCATGCCCATCAGGATGTTTTCTTCCACCGTGAGCCGGGCGAAGATGTCGCGGCCCTGCGGCACGTAGGCCATGCCGCGCGCGGCGCGCTGGTGCGGCGCCAGGCGGGTGACGTCGGCGCCGTCGAAATCGATGGCGCCGCGCGCCACCGGCAGCACGCCCATCACGCACTTGAGCAGGGTGGTCTTGCCGACGCCATTGCGGCCCAGCAGCGCCAGGCATTCGCCCTGGTTCACGGCCAGCGATACGCCGCGCAGGGTGTGGCTGCCGCCGTAGTACTGGTCGATGGTGTTCACGTTCAGCATGTCAGCGCCCCAGGTAGACTTCGATCACGCGCGGGTCGGCCTGCACCTTGGCCATCGGCCCCTCGGCCAGCACCGAGCCTTCGTGCAGCACGGTCACCTTGCCGTCGCCGGCGATCTGGTTGACGAAATCCATGTCGTGCTCGACCACCATCAGCGAATGGCGGCCGCGCAGTTCGTTGAGCAGTTCGCCGGTGCGCTCGGTCTCGGCATCGGTCATGCCGGCCACCGGCTCGTCCAGCAGCAGCAACTGCGGTTCCTGCATCAGCAGCATGCCGATCTCCAGCCATTGCTTCTGGCCGTGCGACAGCAGGCCGGCGGGGCGGAAGGCCTCGGGCCGCAGCCGGATCAGGTCGAGCGTCTCGCCGATGCGGTCGGCCTGCTCGCCGGTCAGGCGCGCGAACAGCGTGGGCCGCACGCGCTTGTCGGTCTTCATCGCCAATTCCAGGTTCTCGAACACCGTGTGCTGCTCGAACACCGTGGGGCGCTGGAACTTGCGGCCGATGCCGGCGTGCGCGATCTGCGCCTCGCTCAGCGTGGTCAGATCGATGCTCTGGCCGAAGAACGCGGTGCCGGCGGTGGGGCGCGTCTTGCCGGTGATGACGTCCATCATGGTGGTCTTGCCGGCGCCGTTGGGGCCGATGATGCAGCGCAGTTCGCCGACGCCGATGTCCAGCGTCAGGTCGTTGAGCGCCTTGAAGCCGTCGAAGCTGACGGTGATGCCTTCCAGGTACAGGATGGCGCCGTGGCTGGTGTCCAGGCCCTTGGGGCTGACGCGGCCGTAGCCGGCGTCGCCGCTGGGGCCGCCATCGAGCATGGCGCTTTCGGTATGGGTGCTGGTCATGCGCGTCGCTCCTGGTAGCGGGCGGCCAGGCGCCGGGCGAGGCCGACGATGCCGGTGGGCAGGAAGAGGGTCACCAGCACGAAGATCAGGCCCAGCGCGTACAGCCAGAATTCGGGCAGCACGCTGGTGAACCAGGTCTTCAGGCCGTTCACGGCGCCGGCGCCGATGATGGGGCCGATCAGCGTGCCGCGGCCGCCGGTGGCCACCCAGATCACCATCTCGATGGAGTTCTCGGTGGACATCTCGCTGGGGTTGATGATGCCGACCTGCGGCACGTACAGCGCCCCGGCGATGCCGCACAGCACCGCCGACAGCGTCCACACGAACAGCTTGAAGCCGAGCGGGTCGTAGCCGATGAAGCGCAGCCGGCTCTCGGCGTCGCGCACCGCCGTCAGCACCCGGCCCAGCTTGGACTGCGTGACGGCGCGCGCCAGCACCAGCGCGCCGGCCAGCGCCGCCAGCGTGATCCAGTACAGCGCGGCGCGGGTGCCGGGCGCGGTGATGTCGAAGCCCAGGATGCGCTTGAAGTCAGTGAAGCCGTTGTTGCCGCCAAAGCCGGTGTCGTTGCGGAAGAACAGCAGCATGGCGGCGAAGGTCAGCGCCTGCGTGATGATGGAGAAATACACGCCCTTGATGCGCGAGCGGAAGGCGAAGTAGCCGAACACGAAGGCCAGCACGCCCGGCACCAGCACCACCAGCAGCATGGCATAGGCGAAGTGGTCGGTGAAGGCCCAGTACCAGGGGTAGTCCTTCCAGTCCAGGAACACCATGAAGTCGGGCAGGCGGCTCTGGTAGACGCCGTCCTGGCCGATGGCGCGCATCAGGTACATGCCGTGGGCATAGCCGCCCAGCGCGAAGAACAGGCCATGGCCCAGCGACAGGATGCCGGCGTAGCCCCACACCAGGTCCAGCGCCAGCGCCGCCAGGGCGTAGCACATGAACTTGCCCAGCAGCGCCACGGCGTAGGCCGAGACGTGCAGCGGATGGCCGGCGGGAAACGCCAGGTTCAGCAGCGGCACCAGCGCCAGCAGCAGCACGCCCGCGCCCAGCGCGGCCCAGGCGCGGCCATTGAACAGGGGCCGGCGCGCCAGCAGGTTGAAATCGGTCAGCGCGGTCTGCTTCATTCGACGCTCCGGCCGCGCGGGGCGAACAGGCCTTGCGGCCGCTTCTGCACGAAAAGCACGATGAGCACCAGGATGGTGATCTTGGCCATGACCGCTCCCGCGTAAGGCTCCAGGAATTTGTTGACGCCGCCCAGGCCGAGCGCGGCGATGACGGTGCCGGCCAGTTGGCCGACGCCGCCCAGCACCACCACCATGAAGGAATCGACGATGTAGCCGCGGCCCAGGTCCGGCCCCACGTTGCCCAACTGCGACAGCGCCACGCCGGCCAGCCCGGCAATGCCAGAGCCCAGCCCGAACGCCAGCATGTCGACGCGGCCGGTGGGCACGCCGACGCAATCGGCCATGCGCCGGTTCTGGGTGATGGCGCGCACGAACAGGCCCAGGCGCGTGTGGTTCAGCAGCGCCCACACCAGGAACACCACGAACAGCGCGAAGCCGATGATGACCAGCCGGTTGTAGGTCAGCACCAGGCCGCCCAGCACGGTGAAGCCGCCGGACATCCAGCTCGGGTTGCCCACTTCCACGTTCTGCGCGCCGAACAGCGTGCGCACGCCCTGCATCAGCATCAGGCTGATGCCCCAGGTGGCCAGCAGCGTCTCCAGCGGCCGGCCGTAGAGCCAGCGGATCACGGTGCGTTCCAGCGCCATGCCGACCAGCGCGGTGACCACGAAGGCCAGCGGCAGCGCCGCCGCCACGTACCAGTCGAGCCAGCCCGGCAGCCAGGCGCGGAACGCCGTCTGCACCAGGTAGGTGACGTAGGCGCCGATCATCAGCAGCTCGCCGTGCGCCATGTTGATGACGCCCATCAGGCCGAAGGTGATGGCCAGCCCCAGCGCCGCCAGCAGCAGCACGCTGCCCAGGCTGAGGCCGTAGAACAGGTTGCCGGCCCATTCGATGGTGGCCAGGTGGCGGTCGATGCGTTTGAGCGCGTTGGCGGCCGCCTCGCGCACGCCGGCGTCGGGTTCGGCGTAGACGCCGTCCTGCTGTTGCGTCAGCGCCGCCAGCGTCGGCCGGAAGGCGGCGTTGTCGGTGCGGCCGAGCAGATCGACCGCGTGGCGCCGCACGGCGGGGTCGGCGCTCTTGAGTTCGAGATTGGCCTGCGCGATTTCCAGCGCGGCGCGCACGGCCGGGTCTTTTTCGGCGGCCAGCGCCTTCTCCAGCAGCGGCAGGCGGGCGGGATCGCCGGTCTGTTGCAGGCGGCGGGCGGCGGCCAGCCGTTCCTGCGGGTTATCGGAGAACAGGCGCGAACCGGCCAGCGCCGCCTCGATCGCGCGCCGCAAGCGGTTGTTGATGCCGATGGCGGCCGCCTCGGGCGGCAGCGCCAGGGAAGCGCCGGTGGCCGGATCGGTCGCCTGGCCCTTGCTGTCGCCGATCAGCACGCGGCCGTCCGGCAGCGCATACAGTTGGTCATTGCCCAGCGCCTGCAACACGGCGGCCGCGCCCGGGCCGGGCTGCTGGCCCAGGGCGGCGATGGCCTGCAGGCGGGCGTCGGTGTCGTCGCCCGCCAGCGGCGCCAGCAGCGCCGGGTCCACGCCCGGCGCGGCCGCGTGGGCGGCCAGCGCCGGCGCGGCCAGCAGCCATGCAAGCAGGAGGTGACGCAGGAATTTCGCGATGACCGCATTCAGCATGGCTGCGCTTCCGGTTCCGGTTTAAAGGCCTTGCTTGCTTTCGTTGCCCGGGATGTACGGGCTCCACGGTTGCGCGCGGATCGGGCCCTTGCTCTTCCAGACCACGTTGAACTGGCCGTCCGCCTTGATCTCGCCGATGTAGACCGGCTTGTGCAGGTGGTGGTTGGTCTTGTCCATCTCGATCGAGAAGCCGCTCGGCGAATTGAACTTCTGGCCGCCCATGGCCGCGATCACCTTGTCGACGTCGGTGGTCTTGGCCTGTTCGACCGCCTGCTTCCACATGTGGATGCCGATGTAGGTGGCTTCCATCGGGTCGTTGGTGACCACGGTGTTGGCGTTGGGCAGGTTCTTGGCCTTGGCGTAGGCCTTCCACTTCTTGATGAACTCCTCGTTGACCGGGTTCTTGATCGACTCGAAGTAGTTCCAGGCGGCCAGGTGGCCCACCAGCGGCTTGGTGTCGACGCCGCGCAGTTCTTCCTCGCCCACCGAGAACGCCACCACCGGCACGTCGGTGGCCTTCAGGCCGGCGTTGCCCAGTTCCTTGTAGAACGGCACGTTGGAGTCGCCGTTGATGGTGGAGATGACGGCGGTCTTGCCGCCGGCGGCGAACTTCTTGATGTTGGCGACGATGGTCTGGTAGTCGGAATGGCCGAACGGGGTGTAGACCTCGTCGATGTCGCTGTCCTTGACGCCCTTGGAGTGCAGGAAGGCGCGCAGGATCTTGTTGGTGGTGCGCGGGTACACATAGTCGGTGCCCAGCAGCACAAAGCGCTTGGCGCCGCCGCCGTCTTCGCTCATCAGGTATTCCACGGCGGGAATCGCCTGCTGGTTGGGCGCGGCGCCGGTGTAGAACACGTTCTTCTCCAGCTCCTCGCCTTCGTATTGCACCGGGTAGAACAGCAGGCCGTTCAGTTCCTTGAACACCGGCAGCACCGACTTGCGCGACACCGAGGTCCAGCAGCCGAACACCACCGCCACCTTGTCCTGCGACAGCAGTTGGCGCGACTTCTCGGCGAACAGCGGCCAGTTCGAGGCCGGATCGACCACCACCGCTTCGAGCTTCTTGCCCATCACGCCGCCGTTGGCGTTGATTTCGTCAATGGTCATCAGGGCCACGTCCTTGAGCGACGTCTCCGAGATGGCCATGGTGCCCGACAGCGAATGCAGGATGCCGACCTTGATGGTGTCTTCGGCGGCGAACAGTTGCGGCATCCAGCCGGACATGGCCAATAGGCTGGCGGCGGTCAATTGCTTGAGGGCTAGTCTGCGTTTCATGGTGACTCCTGGATGGGAAGAAGCCGGCGGCGCCGGCGATAACGGTCTCAAAGCCTGGGACTGCATCCAACTACCTCTGCGCGCGGCCCTGCCGAAGCAAGGGCGTGACCAGGACTCAAAAGCAAAAGGCGTGCCAGGCGTATCGGGGGGCGCGATGCGCTGTATGGAGCGATAGGGAAAAGGGGCATGCCGGCGGTGGCGGCGGGACGACGACGGCACGGTTCAATCTGGTGCCGCGTGCACAAAATCGGTGCGGACCTTGCCCGCTCCGGGTGCGGCGGCCGCGCGCGCGAGGCGCCCAGGGTGGCGCCGCCGCCCGGCGCGCGCAGTGGCGGCGCGGGGCGCGGCCGACATGGCACGCGTATTGCTTGGGAATCCGTACTTGTATACAAGAGAGGATTCCAGCATGAATGCCGTAGCAACGCAGCAGGGCCCCATCGGTTGGACGATCGCGCAATGGCTGTCGGCCTATGAAGACGACGGGGTGACCCCGGATACGTTGTTGCCGTCCCTGTTGCCCGCGCCGGACGCCGCCGCCGACAACGCGTGGATCTCGCGGGTCAGCGCGCCGATGCTGGCGCGCCAGCTCGACGACCTGCGCCTGTTGCTGGCCGCCGCCGGCGGCGACCGCGCCCGCCTGCCGCTGTACGGCGTGCCGTTCGCCATCAAGGACAACATCGACGCGGCCGGCTGGCCGACCACGGCGGCCTGCCCCGAGTTCGCCTACACGCCGGACGAAGACGCCACCGTCGTGCGGCGCCTGCGCGCGGCCGGCGCCATCCTGATCGGCAAGACCAACCTCGACCAGTTCGCCACGGGCCTGGTCGGCACCCGCTCGCCGCATGGCGCGGTGGCCAACAGCTTCAACCCCGAATACATCAGTGGCGGCTCCAGTTCCGGCTCCGCCTCCGTGGTGGCGCGTGGGCTGGTGGCGTTTTCGCTGGGCACCGACACCGCGGGCTCGGGCCGCGTGCCGGCGGGCTTCAACAATATCGTCGGCCTGAAGCCGACCAAGGGCTGGCTCAGCACCGCCGGCGTGGTGCCGGCCTGCCGCACGCAGGACTGCGTGTCGATCTTCGCGCTGACGGTGGACGATGCCGAACGCGTGGCCGGCATCGCCGCGGGCTATGACGAGCGCGATCCGTATTCGCGCGCACAGCCGGCCGGCGCCGCCGCGCCCTGGCCCGCCACGCCGCGGCTGGCCGTGCCGGATCGCCTGGAGTTCTTCGGCGATGCGCAGGCGGCCGCCGCGTTCGAGGCCGCGGTGCAGGCGCTCAAGGCCGCGGGCGCGGTGATCGAGCCGATTGACTTCTCGCCTTTCGCCGAGCTGGCGGCGCTGCTGTATCAAGGCCCCTGGGTAGCCGAGCGTTTCGCCGCCGTCGAGTCGCTGTGGCGCGACAACCCCGAGGCCATCCATCCGGTGGTGCGCGGCATCGTCGAAGGCGCGGCCAACTACAGCGCGCTCGACGCCTTCAAGGCCGAATACCGCCGCGCCGAGCTGACGCGTCGCATCCACCAGTCGCTGCAAGGCTTCGACGCGCTGGTGGTGCCGACCTCGCCGTCGATCTACACCATCGCGCAGTTGCAGGCCGACCCGGTGCGTCTCAATTCGCAGTTGGGCATCTACACCAACTTCGCCAACCTGGCAGACCTGTCCGCGCTCGCGCTGCCGGCCGGCATGCGCGGCGACGGCCTGCCGGCCGGCATCACGCTGATCGGCATGGCCTGGCAGGACCGCGCGCTGGCGCGCTTCGGCCGCCAATGGCAGGCGTTGCGCGGCCTGCCGCTGGGCGCCACGGGCCAGCCGCTGCCGCCGATGGGGCCGCCCGCCGCTGACCCGGAACTGCTGCGGGTCGCGGTGGTGGGCGCGCACCTGACGGGCATGCCCCTGAACCACCAACTGACCTCGCGCCGCGCGGTGCTGGTCGAAAAGACCCGCACCGCCGCCGACTACCGGCTCTATGCGCTGGCCAACACCACGCCGCCCAAGCCGGGGTTGGTGAAGTCCGACAGCGGCGCGCCGATCGAGGTGGAGCTGTGGGACATCCCGCTGGCGGCGTTCGGCGCCTTCGTGGCCGAGATCCCCGCGCCGCTGGGCATCGGCACGCTGACGCTGCATGACGGCCGCCAGGTCAAGGGCTTCATCTGCGAGCCGCGCGGCCTGGAGGGCGCGCGCGACATCACCGCCTTCGGCGGCTGGCGCGCCTACCTCGCCAGCCTGAACGCCACCCCCCGCTAATGCCAATCGCCCCTGGGAGCCGAACCGTGTTCGATACCGTCCTCATCGCCAACCGTGGCGAAATCGCCGTCCGCGCCATCCGTACCCTGAAACGCCTGGGCATCCGCAGCGTTGCCGTGTATTCCGATCCCGACCGCAACGCGGCCCATGTGCGCGAGGCCGACGTGGCCGTGGCCCTGGGCGGCGAGAAGGCCGTCGACAGCTATCTGCGCACCGACCTGCTGCTGGCGGCCGCGCGCGAGCACGGCGCGCAGGCCATCTACCCCGGCTACGGCTTCCTGTCGGAGAGCGCCGAGTTCGCGGAAGCCTGCGAGGCCGCGGGCATCGCCTTCGTCGGTCCCACGCCGCTGCAGATCCGCGAGTTCGGCCTGAAGCACCGCTCGCGTGAACTGGCGGCCGCAGCCGGCGTGCCGATGACGCCCGGCACGGGCCTGCTGGCCAGCCTGGGCGAGGCGCTGACGCAGGCCGAGCGCATCGGCTATCCGGTGATGCTCAAGAGCACGGCGGGCGGCGGCGGCATCGGCCTGTCGCGGTGCGACAACGAGGCCGAACTGACGGTGGCGTTCGACAGCGTGCAGCGCATGGGCGAGCACTTCTTCCGCGACGGCGGCGCCTTCATCGAGCGTTACGTGGACAACGCCCGCCACGTCGAGGTGCAGATCTTCGGCGACGGCGCCGGCCGCGTGCTGGCGCTGGGCGAACGCGATTGCTCGGTGCAGCGGCGCAACCAGAAGGTGATCGAGGAAACTCCCGCCCCGCACCTGCCGGCCGCGACCCGCGCGGCGCTGCTGGACGCGGCGGTCAAGCTGGGCGAGTCGGTGGCCTACCGCTCGGCCGGCACGGTCGAATTCATCTACGATCCGGCGCGCGACAGCTTCTATTTCCTGGAGGTCAACACCCGCCTGCAGGTGGAGCACCCGGTGACCGAGGCGGTGACCGGGCTGGACCTGATCGAATGCATGCTGCGCGTGGCGGCGGGCGAGCCGCTCGACCTGGCCGCGATGTCGCGCGCGCCGCAAGGCGCGTCGATCGAGGTGCGGCTGTACGCCGAAGACCCGCTGCGCCAGTTCCAGCCGTCGCCCGGCGTGCTGACGGAGGTGCATTTTCCTGAAGGCGTGCGGCTGGACGGCTGGGTCGCGACGGGCACCGAGGTGCCGCCGTTCTACGACCCGATGCTGGCCAAGCTGATCGTGCACGCCGACACCCGCGAGGCCGCGCTCGACAAGCTGGCCGACGCGCTGGCGCACACCCGCCTGCACGGCATCGCCACCAACCTGGACTACCTGCGCCAGATCGTGGCCGACGCGCGCTTCCGCGCCGGGCAGTTGTCGACGCGCTTCCTGGAAGGCTTCACTTACCGGCCCGCGGCCATCGAGGTGCTGGAAGCCGGCACCTACACCAGCGTGCAGGATTACCCGGGCCGCACCGGCTATTGGGACATCGGCGTGCCCCCGTCGGGGCCGATGGACGACTACGCTTTCCGCCTGGCCAACCGCATCGTCGGCAACGCGCCCGACGCCGCCGGCATCGAGGCCACGCTGGTCGGGCCGACGCTGCGCTTTCATGGCGATGCCATCGTCGCGCTCACCGGCGCCGAATGCGCCGCCACGCTCGATGGCGAGCCGGTGCCGATGTGGCAGCCGGTCACGGTGCGCTCGGGCCAGGTGCTGGCCACGGGCCGCGCGCTGTCCGGCTGCCGCACGTACCTGGCGGTGCGCAACGGGCTGGACGTGCCGGTCTACCTGGGCAGCCGCTCGACCTTCGCGCTGGGCCAGTTCGGCGGCCACGCCGGCCGCACGCTGCGGGTCGGCGACATGCTGCCGCTGGTGCGTCCCGAGCTGCCGGCCGCGAACGCCCAGGCGCCCGTGAGCGCGCCGCAGGCCGCGCCGGCCGAACTGATCCCCGCCTATGGCAACACCTGGGAGATCGGCGTGCTGTACGGCCCGCATGGCGCGCCGGACTTCTTCCGCCCCGAGGCCATCGATGCCTTCTTCGCCGCCGATTGGGAGGTGCACTACAACTCCAATCGCCTGGGGGTGCGCCTGACCGGCCCCAAGCCGACCTGGGCGCGCGAGAACGGCGGCGAGGCCGGCCTGCATCCGTCCAACATCCATGACTGCGAATACGCCATCGGCAGCATCAACTTCACCGGCGACAGCCCGGTGATCCTGACGCGCGACGGTCCCAGCCTGGGCGGTTTCGTCTGCCCGGTGACGATCGCGCGCGCCGAGCTGTGGAAGGTGGGCCAGGTCAAGCCGGGCGACCGCATCCGCTTCGTGCGCATCGACTATTCCGAGGCGGTGGCGCGCGAGGCGGCGCAGGACCGCAGCGTCGAACAGCTGCGCGCCGTGGCACCGCAGGCCACCACGCCGTCGGCGCCGCCGGCCACGGCCTCGGAAACCATCATCGCGGCGCTGCCGGCGACGGGCAGCCGGCCGTCGGTGTCGTACCGCCAGGCGGGCGACGGCTACCTGCTGCTGGAGTATGGCGACAACGTGCTCGACCTGGCGCTGCGCATGCGCATCCACCTGCTGATGGAGGCGCTGGCGGCGCGGCCGATCGATGGCGTGCGCGAGCTGTCGCCGGGCGTGCGCTCGCTGCAGATCCGCTACGACAGCCGCGTGATCCTGCAACAGGCGCTGATCGCGCGGCTGCTGGAGATCGAAACACAGTTGGCCGACGTGGCGACGCTGAAGGTGCCGACCCGCGTGGTCTACCTGCCGATGGCGTTCGAGGATTCGGCCACGCTGGGCGCGGTGCAGCGCTACCAGGAAACGGTGCGCGCCAGCGCGCCGTGGCTGCCGAACAATGTCGACTTCATCCAGCGCATCAACGGCCTGGCCAGCCGCGAGGACGTGCGCCGCATCGTGTTCGACGCCAGCTACCTCATCATGGGCCTGGGCGACGTCTACCTGGGCGCGCCGTGCGCGGTGCCGATCGATCCGCGCCATCGGCTGCTGACGTCCAAGTACAACCCGGCGCGCACCTTCACGGCCGAGGGCACGGTGGGCATCGGCGGCGTCTACATGTGCATCTACGGCATGGACTCGCCCGGCGGCTATCAACTGGTGGGCCGCACGCTGCCGATCTGGAACAAGTTCCTGAAGAACCCGGTGTTCCAGGACGGCAAGCCGTGGCTGCTGCGCTTTTTCGACCAGGTGCGTTTCTATCCGGTGAGCGAGGCCGAACTCGATACGCTGCGCGAGGACTTCCGCGAGGGCCGCGCCACGGTGCGGATCGAGGAGGAGGTGTTCGACTTCGCCGCGCACCAGCGCTTCCTGGCCGAGCAGGCCGACAGCATCGGCGCGTTCCAGGCGCGCCAGAAGACGGCGTTCGACGCCGAGGTGGCGTTGTGGAAGCACGAGGACGTGGCGGTGGCGCCGGCCGAGGCCGCGCCCGAGACGGAGACCCCGCTGCGCGATGGCGAACGGCTGGTCAGCGCCGACATGTGCGGCAACATCTGGAAGATTCCGGTGCAGGTGGGCCAGAGCGTGGCGGCGGGCGACACGCTGGTGGTGGTGGAAGCCATGAAGATGGAACTGTCGGTGATCGCGCCGGTGTCGGGCACGGTCACGGCGATCCGCTGCGTGCCGGGCAAGCCGGTGAATGCCGGCGACGCGCTGCTGGTGCTGGCCGAGGACGCGACGTGCCCCGTGACCTGAGCGGCATGCGCGACCCCGTCAGCATCAGCCCGGCGCTGCGGCAGGCGCCGGTGCTGGCCGGGTCGCTGGCGGACCAGGTCTACCAGCGCATCAAGGATGAGCTGTTCGACTTCCGGCTGCTGCCGGGTGACCGCTTCACCGAGGCGGAGCTGGCGTTGCGGTTGGGGGTGAGCCGCACGCCGGTGCGGCTGGGGCTGGCGCGGCTGGAGCGCGAGGGGTTCGTGCTGCCGAGTCCGCGCAGCGGCTGGCAGGTGCGGCCGTTCGATTTCGAGCGCTTCGAGGCGCTGTACGACGTGCGCGTGGTGCTGGAGCTGGCGGCGGTCGAGCGGTTGTGCGCGCGCGAGCACATGGACGAGAGCGGCCTGCTGGGGGCGTTGACGGATGTGTGGCTGGTGCCGCCGGCACAGCGGATCCTGGATGGGCGGATGGTGGCGGAGCTGGACGAGGCCTTTCACTGCTCACTGGTGGCGGCTGCCGGGAATGCGGAGATGGCGCTGATCCACCGGGAGGTGACGGAGAAGATCCGGATCGTACGGCGGCTGGATTTCACCAAGGAGTTCCGGGTGGATGCGACTTATGAGGAGCATGGGGCGATTTTGCGGGCGGTGCTGGCTCGGCGGGGGGAGGCGGCGGGGAGGATGTTGCGGGGGCATATTGAGATGAGCAAGGCTGAGGTTCGGAAGATCACGCTGCATATGTTGCACGTGGCTAGAGGGGGTTCTTAAGGCGCGGCGGGCTGCGGCGGCCGGGTGGGTGCGGGGCTACGATTGCGGTCCGGAGCCTTCGCTCCGGACTGCCCCGTCGTCATCTTCGTCCGCCTGCGGCTCCCTTCAGATTCCCTTGGGCGCATCTACACGCCCCGCACCCACCCGGCCGCCGCAGCCCGCCGCTCGTGCGTCTCCATGCGGCGGGTGGTGGGGAGAGCGGTTTGCTTGGTGTTCTGCTCAGCGTCGTTTGAGGGGCGGAGGAGTTTGCGGGGCCCGCCAAAAACGGCTGCGCGGGCAGCCGTGTTTGGCATACATCGGGTGGGGCGTCGGGGGGGGCGCTGCGCGAAGTGGCGGCGATGGGGGGCGCGCTTCGCGGCGCGCTTGTGGGAGGGCAACTGATTCTCGAACGAGGGTGTCTGAGCAGGGGCTTTGTTGAAGCCCGCGGGCGGATTGGCGCTCGCCGGGCGCGTCCGCGCCCGGGTCAGCCTTGTAGCTGTTTGTAGACTTCTTCGGAGACGCGTTGGAGTTCGTCGCGGCTGATGGCGCCGGAGAGGGCGTAGCCGAATTGGCCTTCGACCCAGTAGAAGACGCGGACGGGGCCTTCCTGGGTGAATTGGAAGGCGGTCTGGCCGCCGGTGGCTTCGCGGGTGACGTAGAGGGTCAGGCGTTGGCCGTCGGGGGCGCCGTACATGAAGAGGGCGACGGGGCCGCTGCCGCCGGGCAGGAGGCGGCCGCCGACGAGGTCGTAGCCGGCGTGGGTCAGGGAGGGAGCGCGCACGGGGGCGCCCAGGCGCTTGGTGAGCCAGGTGACCAGGGCCTTTTCGTTGTCGCCGCTGACCTCGACGGGGCGGCCCATGTCGGGGGCGTAGACGGCGTGGGCGATGGCGGCGCGCTGGGCGTAGCCGCCGGCGGCGCGGTCGGGGGTGGCGGTGGCCAATACGGTTTGCAGGTGGCGGGCGTCCAGGGCGCCGCGCGCCAGCCAGGCGCTGCTGGCGCTGATGGCGGCAATGGCGATGCCGGCCGCCAGGGCGCGCCACGGCAGGCGGCGCGCGGGGGGCGAGAGCGGCAGGCGCAGGGGCAGCGGTTCGTCCAGCACCGGGTCCAGCAGGGCGTGCAGGGCGCGGCGCTGGGCTTGCCAGGCCTGGACGCGGGCCAGGTCCTGCGGGTGGGCGGCGAGGAAGGCGTCGACCTCGGCGTGGCGGCCGGGCGGCAACTGGCCGTCGGCGTAGGCGTGCAGGTCGGCTTCGGTGATCGGGTTGCCAACGGCGGGGATGGCGTGGAGGCGTTTGTCGTTCATGTCATTTCACGCGATGGAGCCGGCTGGCGGGTTCCTGGCCTTGCATCAGGGCGCCCAGCCGTTCGCGGGCGCGCGACAGGCGCGACATGACCGTGCCCATCGGCACGCCCAGCACCTGCGCGGTTTCCTGGTACGACAGGTCTTCCACGCACACCAGCAGCAATACTTCGCGCTGCTCGGCCGGCAGGCCTTGCAGGCAGCGGTCCAGGTCGCGCACCTCCAGGTGGTCGGTCTGCGTGGCGCGCACCGGCACGTCGGGCAGGTCGCCCGCGCCGGCCTGTTCGGCCTGCCGGTGGCTGGCGCGCACGCCGTCGATGAAATGGTTATGCATGATGCCGAACATCCACGCCCTCAGTTCGCCGCGGCGCTGCCAGCGCGAGTAGCGGCTCCAGGCTCGTTCGAGCGTGTCCTGCACCAGGTCGTCGGCCCGGTGCGGGTCGCCCGTCAGCCCGCGCGCGTAGCGCCGCAGGCTGGGGATGCAGGCCAGGATCGCGGCTTCGTCGTCGGCGCGCATGGTCGGGCGTGGAGGGACGGCTCAGGCCGGATCAGGGCTTGATGACGTGCCAGACGTCCTTGAAGTTGTCGCCGGTCTTGTCGCCCGGTTTGGCGTCCTTGGCATACAGGTAGACCGGCTTGCCCTTGTAGGCCCACTGCTTGGAGCCGTCGTCGCGGGTGATGATGCTCAGGTCGCCCGAGGCCTTGGCGTCGGCGGCGGCGGTGACCGGGGGCCAGATCTTGGCGCACTGGTCGTTGCAGGCGCTCTTGCCGCCGGCATCTTTGTCGAAGGTGTAGAGGGTCATGCCGGCGCTGTTGACCAGGATGCCGTCCTGGGTCTTGACGGCCTGGGCGTGGGCGCCGGCCGAGAACAGGGCGGCGGAGGAGAGAACCAGGGCTGCGGCGATTTGAGTACGCATGTCGTGCCTCGTAGATGGGAAAGTGGGGGACTGCCCTCTACAGACGCCGGGGCGAACGGGAATATTCCGCCGCGGGAAAAAAAAGTGGAGGGCCGGGGATGACGATCCAACCGAGCCTCGCGCGGGCCCTTCGCGACGGCCGCTGTCAGGCGTGGCCGCCGGCGGGCGGGGCGGGTTCGTAGCGCATTTCTATTTCCCGGTCGGTCTCCTCCACGGGAATGAAGCCCAGCGACTCGTAGAGCCGGCGGGCGGGGTTGCCCTTCAGGACGGACAGGGTGACCGGGGCGCCTTCGTCGTCCGCCTGCCGCAGCAGGCCGGCCAGCAGGCGCCGGCCCAGCCCCTGGCCCTGGAAGGCCGGGTCGATCTGGATCTGCACGACGCGCCAGCCGGCCGGATCGCGGAAGGTCTTGAACAGGCCCGCCGGGCGGCCGTGCAGCCAGACGATCTGGGCGTCGTCGAAGTGATAACGGACGCGCGCCAGGTGGTGCGCATCGTCCCGCGGTGCGTCAACGCGCGCCAGGTGTTCGGTCATGGTCGCCTTGCGCAGCGCCAGCAGGAAAGGCAGGTCGTCTTCGGTGGCGGCTTGCAATGCCAGGGATTGGGGGCTCATGGTGCGGCTTCAGGGTTGCTTGGAGGGGCCACGCTTGGCGCTCTTGCCGGCCTGGTGGATAAGGTTATAGAGCTGTTGCGCCGCTGGCGCCAGGGGGCGGCCCCGGCGCGAGATCAGCCCCAGGCTGCGGGTGACGCGCGGATGTTCGAGCTTGACGCCGGCCAGGGTGGCGTGGCCGGCCGGCGGCATCGCCAACTGCGGCACCGCCGCCACGCCCAGGCCCGCCTCCACCAGCCCCAGCAGCGTCATGACATGGCTGACCTCGAAGGCGCTGACGGTGCGCTTGCCGCTCTTGGCCAGCGCGTCGTCGATCAGCAGGCGGTTGCCGCTCTCCTTGGCCACGGTCATGAAGCGTTCCTGCGACAGTTCCTCCCACGACACGCTGCGGCGCGCGGCCAGCGGATGGTCGCGCCGCACCGCCAGCACGAAGTCCTCGCGCAGCACCGCCTTGAAATCCACGTCGGGCTCCTGGGTGCCGAAAAAACTGATGCCGAAGTCGGCGCGGCCGGTCACCACGCTGTTGAGCACGGTGTGGGCGGTCTCGTCGATGATGCGGACCCGTATCCGAGGAAAGCGCTCGGCGTAGTCATGGATGATGGCGGGCAGGAAGTAGTAGGCCACCGACGGCACGCAGGCCACGGTCACCAGCCCGCCGCGCTGCGCCGCCAGGTCGCCGATGCTGAGCACCGCGCGTTCCAGTTCGTCGATGGCGCCGCGCGCCCGTTCCAGGAAGATGCGGCCGACGTGCGTCAGCGCCACGCGGCGCGTGGTGCGTTCCAGCAGGCGCGCGCCCAGCAGATCCTCCAGCTTGTCGATGCGGCGGCTCAGCGCGGGCTGTGACAGGTTCAGGTCTTCGGCGGCGGCGCGGAAACTGGCGCGCTCGGCCACGGCCACGAAGGCCTGCAATTCCTGTAAATCGAAATTGATGCGTGCCATGCATTAATCCATCCGTAAGTTGCAATTCAAATAATAGCCGCGTCGTCGCAGAATGCACGGCATGGAAACGATCATCCCTTGCGTACTGATGCGCGGCGGCACCTCCCGCGGCCCCTTTTTTCTTGGCGACTGGCTGCCGGCCGATCCCGCCGACCGCGACCGGCTGCTGTTGCAGGCCATGGGCTCGCCCCACGCGCTGCAGGTCGACGGCCTGGGCGGCGGCAATTCGCTGACCAGCAAGGTCGCGATCGTGTCGCGCTCGACCCGACCCGACTGCGATATCGACTATCTGTTCGCGCAGGTCTCGGTGGACCGCGCCAGCGTCGACACCCGTCCCAACTGCGGCAACATGCTGTCGGGCGCCGCGCCCTTCGCCATCGACGAGGGCCTGATCGCCGCGGCCGACGGCGAAACCTCGGTGCGGGTGCACAACGTCAACACGGGCGCCGTGATCGAGGCCGTGGTGCAGACGCCGGGCGGCCGCCTGACCTATGAAGGCGAGGCGCGCATCGACGGCGTGCCGGGCGCCGCCGCGCCCGTGCGCCTGAATTTCCTCGACGCCTGGGGGGCGGTCACCGGCCGCCTGTTCCCGACCGGACAGCGCCAGGAGAAGGTGGACGGCGTGGCCGCCACGCTGATCGACGCCGCCATGCCGATGGTGTTGCTGCGCGCCGCCGACTTCGGCCTGCGTGGCGACGAATCGCCCGCCGAGCTGGACGCCAACGTCGCGCTGCTGGCGCGCCTGGAACGCATCCGTCGCGAAGCCGGCGCCCGCATGGGCCTGGGCGACGTGTCGGACAGCGTCATCCCCAAGCCGGTGCTGCTGGCGCCGGGCAGCGATGCCGCCGTCCTGTCGCTGCGCTCGCGCTACTTCACGCCGCATGCCTGCCATCGCGCCCATGCCGCCACCGGCGCGGTGGGCGTGGCGGCCGCCTTCCTCATGCCTGGCACGGTGGCGCATGATTGCGGCGGCCCGGCGCCGCGGCCGGGCTACCGCGGCGTGCGCATCGAACACCCGTCGGGCGGCATGGACATCGACGTGAAGCTGGATGACGCCAGCGGCGAGGTACAGGCCGCCGGCCTGGTGCGCACCGCGCGCAAGATCATGAAGGGCCTGCTCTATGTGCCGGGGCGCTACGGCGCGGCGCGGCAGGAGCAGGACGCCCGCGCCCGGCTGGCCTCGCGCCAGCCGGTGGCGGCATAAAAAAGACTCGAGACGCAGCGGTCCGCAGAGACCGCCAACAGAACCATCAGGAGACATGACATGGTTTTCCCCACTCGCGGCACGCTGGGTGCCGCCGCGCTTTGCCTGGCCCTGGCCAGCCCGGCCGTCCACGCCGAATTCCCCGAACGCGCCATCACCATGGTGGTGCCCACCGCCGCCGGCGGCGGCAATGACACCCTGGCCCGCGTGATCGGGCAGAAGATGGGCGAACTGCTGGGCCAGACCGTCATCGTGGTCAACAAGCCCGGCGCGCAGGGCGCCATCGCCGCCGACTACGTGGCGCGCCAGCCGGCCGACGGCTACACCCTGATGCTGGGCTACATCGGCACGCACGGCATCAACCCCGCGCTGCAGAAGCTCAACTACGATCCGGTGCGCGACTTCACCGCCATCGGCATGGTGGCCGACTCGCCCACGCTCATGGTGGTGTCCAGCAGCATCGGCGTGCAGGACGTGCCGGGCTTGCTCAAGTATGGCCAGGCCCACCCCGACGGCCTGAGCTACGCCTCGGCCGGCCCGGGCACGGCGCCGGCGGTGGCGGGCGAGCTGTTCAACCGCGCCACCGGCGCGGCCATGCTGGAGATTCCCTACAAGGGCTCGGCCCCCGCCATGACGGACACGCTGGCCGGCGTCACCCAGGTCATGTTCCCCAGCCTGTTCAGCGCCTATCCGCACCTGAAGTCGGGCAAGATCCGCGCGCTGGGCGTGGCCGGCACGCGCCGCGCCAAGGTGCTGCCCGACATGCCGACGCTGGCCGAGCTTGGCGTGCCGGGCGTGGACGTGGCGCAGTGGTACGCGGTGTTCGCGCCCGCCAACGCCGATCCGCAGGTGGTCGCCAAGTTGAACACCGCGCTCAATGGCGCGCTCAACGATCCGGCCGTGGCCGCCAAGATCGACGACCAGGGCGCCGAGGTGCGCACCAGCACGCCGGCCGAGCTGGCGGCGTTCGTGCGCGACGAAGCCGTCAAGTGGAAGAAGCTGGCGTCGACGATTCACGCGGCGCTGTAAATAGCGCCAAGGGCGAGGCGTCGAAGTGGCGCAGGTTCGGAAACACCAGCCGCAGGTCGTCCGGGCTGGCGCCGAACCAGCCGCCTAGCGCCGCGCCCAGTTGCTCCACCGCCAGCGTCGGCAGCAGCCGGCCGTTGTCCACGAACCCGGGGCCGTCGGGCGCGATCTGCGGATGCGTGCCGTGGTAGCGCCCGCCGTTGACGGCGCCGCCCAGCACGAAATGATGCGCGCCCCAGCCGTGGTCCGAGCCGTTGCCGTTCGATCCCAGCGTCCGGCCGAATTCCGAAGCGGTGAAGGTGGTGACCTGGCGCGCCACGCCCAGGCCCGCCAGCGCCGTCTGGAAGGCGGCCAGCGCCTGGCCCAGCTCCTTGAGCAGGGCCGGGTGGGCGTCGTTCAGGCCGGTGTGGTTGTCGTAGCCGTTCTGCGACACGAAGAATACCTGGCGCCGCGCCCCAAGGGCCTGGCGCGCCGCGATGATGCGGGCCACGATCTTCAACTGCTGCGCCAGCGGCGAGTCGAAATCGCCCGGCACGGCCACGCCAGACAAGGCCGACCGCAGCCGCGCGTCGGCATCGATCGACTGCGTCGCGATGCGTGACATTTCCCGTTCCATCAGGTGCTCGCGCGGCTGCGTGATCAACTGGCGCAGCAAGGCGGTGCAGGCGCTGGAGCCGTACATGTCGCGCGTCAGCAGTTCGATGCGGGTCGAGCCGTTCACGCCGACCCGGTAACCGGCGACGTGGCGGCCCGCCAGCAGCACAGTGCTGCCGCCAGCGGTGATGCCGGTGAAGCTGCGCTGCGCGTTGATGTCGGCGTACAGGTCCGTCAGCCGCCCGGCCCAGCCGGAGGACGCGCCTTCCGGCGCCAGCGCCTGCCAGTATGACTGCTGGTCGTTGTGCGAAAACAGCTTGGGCGGCAGCGGCACGCGCGCGCCAATGTAGTCCGCCTTGCTGGTGGGCACCACCAGCGGACCGACGTTCAGCACCGCCGCCATCTCGCCGCGCTCGAACAGCGGCGCCAGCGGCGCGAGCGATGGCGCGAGCGCGAACTGCGCGCCGTCGGCGGCGGGCGCGGCGCCGCGTAGCGCGGTGGCTTGCAGCGCCTGGCGCGGCAACGCGATATCGGTGCGCGCGGCGGCGTAGGCGCGATGGGCGCCCGGGTCGAACGGCACCAACGTGTTGAACGGATCGTTGCCGCCATACAGGAACACGCACACCAGCGCCTTGTAGTCTCCCGGCGGCGCCGACTGCGCGGCCGCCGCGCCCAGTGCCGCCAGGTTCAGCGCCAGCGGCGCCGCCGCGTGCGTGGCGCCCAGGGCGCAGGCGCGCAGCAGGAACTCGCGGCGGTCGGCCTTCATTTCTGCACCAGGTATTCAGGGCTGGCCGCCACCAGCGTGATGGCGGCGCGCACGCGGTCGCGCGGCCGTGCGCGCGGCAAGGTGTCGACCGCCTGCGCGATGGCCTGCGCCGTCGCCGCGCTGAAGGCGTCGCCCGCCAGCAGCAGCACGATGCGCGCCACCAGCGCGTCGGCGTCGGCGGCCAGCGCGATCTCGGCGGTGTACGGCGTCTGCAGGTCTTCCCAGCCGCGATCGACGTAGATGGCCACGAAGTTCAGGTAGCCGGCGATGCTGGTTTCATCGGTGATCTGCAGTTCCGGCGCCACCAGGCCGCGCCGCGCCAGCTCGGTGACGGGGGGCGTGTAGCGCGGCCGGAAGAAATTGAAAACGCTGGACGAGCGCATCGGGCTCTGCGCCAGCCGGATGGTGTTGTCGGTGGTGTCGGGCATGGCCCAGGCGCCGTTGGTGGAGGTGGCGCCGAAGGCGCGCGCCCAGCCGGAAAAGCGCAGGATGGGCTCGCGCACCTTGCCCCAGCCGGGCGCCGACAGGTCGGGGTGGCGCGCTTCGTCGTCCAGCAGGATGGCGCGCACCACTGCCTTGAGATTGCCGCGCGCGCCATGGCCGTCGTCGTCGAACACCGTCGCCACCCGCTCGACGTAGGCCGGACTGGGATTGCTGGTGACCAGCCGCTGGATCAGTTGCGTGCCGATGAACGGCCCGACGTTCGGATGCGCGCTGATCACTTCCATCGCGCGCTTGAGCGACAGGTGGCCGTCGGTGCCGGGCGGGATCACCGCGCCCAGGAAGCGCTTTTCGGCCAGCGAATGCAGCGCCGGATTGAGCGCCATCGGACGGCGGTGGAACTGCACGTCGGTCTCCGGCCCGTCCAGGTCCCAGCCGGTGAAGACCTTGGCCAGTCCCTGCACGTCGGCATTGTCGTAGGTCTCCACGGGGGCGCCGTTCACCAGCCGCGGCGTGCCGTCGCGGTTCAGTTCGACCAGGCCGATGCTGAACAACTGCATCACCTCGCGCGCATAGTTCTCGTCGGGATGGCGGCCGGTGCGCGGGTCTTCCTTGCGGTTGCCGCGATAGGTCAGCATGCAGCCCATCGACAGATTGCGCGTGACGGCGGTGAGCAGGTCCCGGTAGTTGCCGAAGGCATGCTCGACCAGCAGGTCCATGAAGCCGGCGGCGCCGAACAGCGGCCAGTTGGCGGTGATCGACGCCACCCCGACCACGAAGATCTCCGACAGCGCGAACGCCACCCGGGTGCGCACCTGATCTTCCGCGCTGATGAACTTGCGCCACAGCGTCGATTCCAGCGGCGCGTTGATGCCGTTGCCCTTGTAGGCCTCGGTGTCCTTGCCTTGCTGCAGCAGCCAGTCGAAATGGCTTTGCGAGGGCGGCAGCGCCAGTTGCGTGTCGAGCCATCCGGCGTAGCCATCGCGCACCACCGCGTCGATCAGCGCCGGCGTCGGGCCGAAGGTGGCCTGCGCCAAAAAGCGCGAGGCCTGGCCGGGCGTGGGCGGGCGGGTTTCAGCGGAAGCGGGCGGCGCCGCTCCGGACGGCGACGCGGACATGCAGGCAGCCCCGGGGTCGAATGCGAAAGCCTACGGTAGCGAAGCGCCAGGGGGGCTTCAAGACCGCCATTCGGACGAGGGACTAATACTTTTTCACGAGGCGCGCGCGAGCGGCGCGCCGCCCCGCACGGGGGGGGGGCGGCCGGGGCGCGCGGATTACACCGAACGGGTGATGCCGCCGTCGATGCGGATGTTCTGCCCGGTGATGTAGGAGGAAGCGTCGGAGGCCAGGAAGGCGATCAGGTCGGCCACTTCCTCGGCGGTGCCGTAGCGGCCCATCGGGATGCGCGCGCGCCGGTCTTCCTTTTCCGGCAGGCTGTCGATGAAGCCGGGCAGCACGTTGTTCATGCGCACGTTGTGTTCGGCGTATTCGTCCGCGAACACCTTGGTGAACGCGGCCAGGCCGGCGCGGAACACGCCGGACGTGGGGAACAGCGCCTCCGGCTCGAAGGTGGCGTAGGTCGAGATGTTGACGATGGCGCCGGTTTTCTGCTGCTTCATGACCGGCGCCACCAGGCGCGCGATGCGCACCACGTTGAGCAGGTAGAACTCCATGCCCAGGTGCCAGTCGTCGTCGCTGATTTCCAGCAGCGGGCCCTTGGGGCCGTGGCCGGCGCTGTTGACCACGGCGTCGACGCGGCCCCACTTCTGCAGGGTCGCGTCCACCAGCCGCGCCAGGTCCTCGGGCGAGCGGTTCGAACCGGTCACGCCCAGGCCGCCCAGCTCGGCGGCCAGCGCCTCGCCCTTGCCGGACGAGGACAGGATCGCCACGCGGTAGCCGTCGGCCGCCAGTTTGCGCGCCGCCGCCGCGCCCATGCCGCTGCCGCCGGCGGTGATGATTGCCACTTTATCCGTGCTCATGCGTCGTTCCCCAGGGTGTCGGAAAACGGCCATTGTAGGGGCGGGCGCGGCGGCCCCGCGCAGATCCCGCGAGGCCGGCAGGGGCGATCAGTCGACCAGCTTGAGCACGCCCTTCATCAGCGCGAAGTGGCCGGGGAACGAGCAGAAGTAGGCATAGTCCTGGCCGGCGGCCAGCTTGCTGACGTCGAAGGTGACCGAATCGGTCTCGCCGCCGCCGATCACCTTGGTGTGGGCGATGACGCGGGCGTCGTCCTTCTTGACGTAGTTGTTGTCCAGGCCGGCGGCCATGCCGTCGTTGACGGCGCCCTGCATGTCGGCCTGCTTGGTCAGCACCCAGTTGTGGCCCATGACGTTCTTGGCCAGGGTGCCCGGGTGCTTGAGGTTCACGGTGAACTGCTTGCAGCTCTTGCTGACCGTGATTTCCTTCTTGTCGAACTGCATCTGGTCGTTGCCGGCGATATCGACCGAGCATTCGGCCGCCAGCACGGGGGCCGAGGCCAGGGTCAGGATGGTCGCGGCGCAGAGATTCTTCAACAGCATGTTCATGCCTCCAGGGATCGAGGGGAGTGGAGCCGCGCGCGTCGCGGGACGCGAGCCGCGCGGCCGTTGCGCTATTCTCGCCCCAGTCTACTCCTCGTGGCGCGGGCGGGCCCGCAAGGGGTTTGACGCAACGCAAGCGGGCGTTACCGAATTGCGTGGCAGGGTCCCGCTTGCGCCGTTTTTCCGCGTTTTCCCGCGATGCCGCGGTTCAGCGGGCGGCGTCCGCGGCGGTGACGCGCCAGATAGCATTGCCGACATCATCGGCCACCAGCAGCGCGCCCTGGCGGTCCAGCGCCACGCCCACGGGCCGGCCGCGCGCCTGGCCCGCGTCGTCCAAAAATCCCGTCAGCACGTCTTGCGGCTGGCCGTCCGCGCGCGTGCCGGTGAACGGCACGAAGATGACTTTGTAGCCGCTGCGCGGGTCGCGGTTCCACGAGCCGTGCTGGCCGACGAACATGCCGTGGATGAACGGCGCCGGCAGCCTGGCGCCGCCGGACCAGGCCAGCCCGAGCGAGGCGGTATGCGGCCCCAGCGCGTAGTCGGGCACGATCGCCTGCGCCACCAGGTCGGGGCGCGGCGGCTTGACCCGGGTGTCGACGTGCTGGCCGAAATAGCTGTACGGCCAGCCATAGAAGCCGCCGTCGCGCACCGAGGTCATGTAGTCGGGCACCAGGTCGCTGCCCAGTTCGTCGCGTTCGTTTACGGCAGTCCACAGCGTCTTGCCGTCCGGCCCCCAGGCCATGCCCACCGGATTGCGCAGGCCGCTGGCGTAGAGCCGTTTGGCGCCGCTGGCGACGTCGATTTCCCAGATGGCGGCGCGGCCTTCCTCTTCCGCCATGCCGTTCTCCGCGACGTTGCTGTTCGAGCCGACCGTCGCATACAGCTTGGCGCCGTCGGCGCTGGCGATGAGGTTCTTGGTCCAGTGATGGTTGCGGCCTGAGGGCAGGTCGGTCACCTTGACGCCGGGCGCGTCGATGCGGGTCTGGCCGGCCTGGTACGGAAACCGCAGCACCGCGTCGGCATTGGCGATGTACAACTGGTCGCCGACGAGCGCCATGCCGAAGGGCGAATTCAGGCCTTCCAGGAACACGCTGCGCATCTGCGCCGCGCCATCGGGCGTCAGGCCGCGCAGCAGGGTGATGCGGTTGGCGCTGGGCGTGCGCGCGCCGGCGCGCTTCATGACGATGCCGGCGGCCCAGTCCTTGATGCCGCCGGAGGCCTCTGGCGGCTTGGGCGGCGCATTGGTCTCGGCCACCAGCACGTCGCCGTTGGGCAGCACGTACAGCCAGCGCGGGTGGTCCAGGCCGCGCGCGTAGGCGGTGACCGCCAGGCCGCTGGCAGGGGTCGGCAGGCCGGTCTCGCTCCAGCCTACCGCCTTGGCCGTGTTGACGGTGGGAATGAGGGTGGTATTGGGCGCGGGCAGTTCGGGCCGCGGACCCATGCCGGCCTCGACCGGCAGGCGCGCGACTTCGCCGCAGGCGGCCACCAGCCCGGCGGACGCGACCAACGCCGCCAACAGGTATCGAATTCGCATGGCCCGGCTCCCGGCGCGGATTGGCAGGCTCCCATCATACGACGGGGCGGCGCGGACTTTCGCGCTGCCGCATTCAGCGCATGTCGAACGCTTCCTGATGCCAGCGGACGTCGCCGCGTCCCAGCCGACGCAGGCCCTTGCGCAGCGCGGTCGCCAGCCCGGCGGGCCCGCAATACCAGACCTCGCCGACACGACCGGCGGCCACTTCGCCCTGCGCCAGCGCGGCGGCATCCAGCCGCTGGCCGGCGGCGGCGCTGTGCACCTGGAGCGTGACGTTGTCCAGCGCGGCGCAGCGTTGCCGCAGCACCTCAACGAACGGGTCGGCCTCGCCATCGCGCACGCAGTAGTGCAGCCAGACGGGCGGCATGCGGCCGGGCTCCTCGCGGGCCGCCTCCAGCCACGCCAGGAAAGGCGTGACGCCGATGCCGCCCGCCACCCATACCTGCGGGCCAGCGGCGTGGCGCGCGAAGCGGCCGTAAGGGCCTTCCACCGTGACGGGCGCGCCTTCGCGCAACGTGGAGGCCAGCCGCCTGGTGTAATCGCCCAGCGCCTTGATCTCGAACGTCACGTCGCGGCATCCGGGGTGCGGCGCGCTGGCGATGGTGAACGGGTGCGCGCCCTCGCGCCGGTCGAAGGTGACGAAGGCGAACTGGCCGGCGGTGTGGCCGGGCCAGCGCGCATCGAGTTCACAAGTGACTTCGAGAATGCCCCCCGGACGTTGCGCCAGCGCCGTCACGCGGCCGGCGGCGCGCCGGCCCTGGCCGATGCGGCCGGCCAGCGACAGCACGGCGGCCCAGGCGCCGCCCGCCATCAGCGGCAGCAGCAGCACGCCGGTCGGCCCGGTCCAGTAATAGGCCGGCGCCAACGCCAGGGTATGGAACACCAGTATCAGGTAGGCCAGCGGCATGGCGCGGTGGATGATGCGCCAGGCATGGTAAGGAAAGCGGCGCCACAGCGTGATGACCAGCATGGCCAGCAGCGCGTAGATCGTCCATTCGCCCAGGTCCTTGGCCAATCCGCGCGAATCCGCCAGCATGGCCAGCACCGCGTCGCGCGCCGGCCGGCCCTCGGCGCCGACCAGCGCCTTCAGCGGCGTGCTGGCCAGCTTGACCAGCCAATGCGCGGCGCCGGCGCCGATGGCCAGGATGCCGGCCCATTTGTGCAGCCGGTAGACTTTGTCCATGCCGCCCAGCGGTCCCTCCAGCCAGGCTGGACGCAAGGCCAGCAGCATGATCAGCGACATCAGGCCGATGGACCAGACGCCCGTCAGGTACAGCGCCTGTTGGCGCAGCACCCAGGGCCAGGCGGCCGAGGCCGCCGGTTGCAGCAGGAGGGCGTCGACGGCCCAGGCGCCGGTCAGCGCGAGCAGGAACAGTCCCAGGGC
Organism: Achromobacter sp. EB05; assembly: GCF_044232075.1. Taxonomy (NCBI): domain Bacteria; kingdom Pseudomonadati; phylum Pseudomonadota; class Betaproteobacteria; order Burkholderiales; family Alcaligenaceae; genus Achromobacter; species Achromobacter sp. EB05. The sequence continues at coordinate 5,030,982 of NZ_CP155917.1, read as the reverse complement.
GGTACGGGTTTTCATGGCATTTGCCTCAGTCCTTGATGCGGCTGCGCAGCACCGCGCCGGTCTGCGCATCGACGCGCAGCTTCACACGCTGGCCTTGCGGGTTGTCGGCCTTGACGTCGTAGCCGCGGTGATGCTCCAGTTCGATCTCGGTGATGTTGCGATAGCCGGCGGCGGTCAGCACGTCGTAGATCTGGCGCACGGTCAGGATCTGCGCGGCGGGCGCGGCCTGGGCGGGCGCGGTCGCGGCGGGCGCCGGCGCGGCCGGGGCCGGTTGCGGCGCGGTCTGCGCCAGCGCGGCGGCGCCGGTGAGGGTGGCGGCGCCGATGGCCAGGGCGGTCAGGGTCTTGCGGATCGGGTTCATGCGGTTTTCTCCTGAAGGTCGAAGTGGGGCCGTGGATCGGCCATGACGTCATTATTCGGGGGGGCGCATGAACCCGTTCTGAAGCCGTCATTCACCCGCCGTTCATGTTCGACACGCTATAAATGAGACGCTTGCATTCCCCTGTTTTTCCCCCGCGCGCCGGGTTACCCTGGACGCGACCGCCCGACGGAATCCCCATGACCGCACGCCTTCGTATCGGAATCTGGCTGACCGGCCTTGCGCTGGCCCTGGCGCTGGCCGTCGGGCCCGGCGCCGGCCGCGCCGACGAAAGCGACCATGAACAGGCGCGCCAGGCCCTGCAGGCCGGCAAGGTGCTGCCGTTGCGGTCCGTGCTCGATATCGTCGAGCGCGACTACCCCGGCCAGGTGGTCAAGGTGGAATTCGAGGAGGATGACGGCCTCTTCCTGTACGAGATCCGCCTGCTGCAGCCCGGCGGCAATCTGGTCAAGCTGAAGATCGATGCGCGCGACGGCGCCGTGCTGGGCATGAAGGGGCGCGACATCCAATTCCGGAACCGACACTGATGCGCATACTTGTCGTCGAAGACGAACCGACCCTGGCGTCGCAACTGGCCGAGGCGCTGCGCCACGGCGGCTACACCGTCGACACGGCGGCCGACGGCGGCACCGCCCACTACATGGGCGAGGTCGAGACCTACGACGTGGTGGTGCTGGACCTGGGGCTGCCGGTGATGGACGGCCTGACCGTGCTCAAGCAGTGGCGCGCGGCCGGACGCGGCATGCCGGTGCTGATCCTGACGGCGCGATCCAACTGGCACGAAAAGGTCGCCGGCATCGACGCCGGCGCCGACGACTACCTGACCAAGCCTTTTCACATGGAAGAACTGCTGGCGCGCGTGCGGGCGCTGTTGCGCCGCCACAGCCACCACGCCAGCGCGCAATGGCGCTGCGGCCCGCTGATGCTCGACACGCGGCTGGCCCGCGCCACGGTCGATGGCCAGCCGCTGAACCTCACCAGCCATGAATTCAAGGTGCTGGCGGTGCTGATGCAGCGCGCCGGCGAGGTGGTCTCGCGCGGCGAGCTGATCGAACACATCTACGCGCAGGACCACGATCGCGATTCCAACACCATCGACGTGTTCATCGGCCGCCTGCGCAAGAAGCTGCCGGCCGACACCATCGAGACCGTGCGCGGGCTCGGCTACCGGCTCGCCTGTACCTCATGACGTCGCCGCGCGCGCCGGGGTCGCTGCGCTGGCGCATGCTGGCCGGCACGCTCGCCTGGATCGCGGCGATCGTCGTGCTGGCCGGATGGGGGCTGGGCAACCTGTTCCGCCAGCACATCACCGAACAACTGCGGACCGAACTGGCGCTGCACATGAACCAGTTGACGGCGGCGGTCAGCGTGGCGCCGGACGGCCGCCCGACGGTGGCCTCGCCGCTGAGCGACCCGCGCCTGGAGCAGCCGCTGTCGGGCCTGTATTGGCAGATCGACCGCCTCGATGACAGCGGCCGCGTGGTGGCCGCGGGCGTGGCGCGCTCGCGCTCGCTGTGGGACCAGGTGTTGGCGCTGCCTGCGGCCGACGACGCCGACGGCCTTCACGACATCGCCGGGCCCGAGAATCACCGCCTGAGCGCGCTGACGCGCCTGCTCAAGCCCGAGGACAGCGACGCCGGTTCGCTGCGCCTGGTGGTGGCCGCCGACCGCGCGGTGCTGGCCGAACCGATCGAACGCTTCGACCACATGCTGCTGTGGTCGCTCGGCGCGCTCGCGGCCGGAATGGTGGCGGCGGCGGTGGTGCAGGTGGCGGTGGGGCTGCGGCCCCTGGGGCGGCTGCGGCGCCAGCTCGCCGCGCAGCAGGGCCGCAACAGCGTGCGGATCGAGGGCCGTTTTCCCAGCGAGATCCAACCGCTGGTCGACGATTTCAACCGCGTCCTGGCGGTCAACGCCGATATCGTGCAACGGGCGCGCACCCAGGCCGGCAACCTGGCGCACGCGGTCAAGACGCCGCTGACCATCCTGGGCAACGCGGCGGCGCGCGAAGAGGGCGCGTTCGCCCGCCTGGTGCGCGAACAGGTCGCCATGGCGCAGCGCCAGATCGACCACCACCTGGCGCGCGCGCGGGCCGCGGCGGCTTCCGGCACGGCGGGCGGACGCGCGCCGCTGCGGGCGCCGCTGCAGGCGCTGCTGCGCGTCATGCAGCGTCTGTACGCGGCGCGCGGGCTGGCGCTGGAGATGGACGAATTCCCCGACCGGCTTGAGTTCCGTGGCGAGGAGCAGGACCTGCAGGAGATGGTTGGCAACCTGCTCGACAACGCCTGCAAATGGGCCGCGCGGCGCGTGCGGATCGGCGCCCAGGCGGATGCGCCCGACCGCCTGCGCATCGTGATCGACGACGACGGCCCGGGCATTTCCGAGGGCGAGCGCGAACGCATCTTCGAGCGCGGCGTGCGCATGGACGAGCAGCGCCCGGGTTCGGGCCTGGGGCTGGATATCGTGCGCGACCTGGCCGGCACCTACGGCGGCGAGGTCAGCGCCGGACAATCGCCGCTGGGCGGGTTGCGCGTGACGCTGATCCTGCCGGCGCTGCCGACCGGCGCCTAGCTGACCGGCCGACGCCTGGGGCCGGCGCTCAGCGCACCAGCGTCACCGGCACCTCGGCCAGTTGCACCACCTGGTTGGCGACCGAGCCGATCAGCATTCCGGCCAGCGCGCCATGGCCGCGCGTGCCCATGACGATGCGGGCGCATTGATGCTGTTGCGCGTAATGGGCGATCTCGACCGCGGGGTTGCCGAATTCGACGTGGCTGGTGTAGTCGGTGCCGGTGACGTCGAGCAGCTTGCGCGCGTCGTCGGCGGCTTCCTGGCCTTCGCGCACGTAGTATTCGTCGATCATGTCCTGGGTGACCAGCCGCGACAGGCCGGCGCGCCCCTGCGGCGGTGTCTGGATGTTGAGCAGGTGGATGCGCGCGTCGCGCGCGCCCTGCGCCAGTTGGCGCGCATGCAGCACGGCGCGGTTGGCGTTGTCGGAGCCGTCGACCGGCACGAGGATATGCAGCATGGCTGTCTCCTTACTTGACCAGGGTGACGGGCAGGTCCGTGAGGTGCAGGACCTTGGTGGCCACCGAACCCATGAACAGCGCGGAGGCTGATCCCAGTCCGCGCGTACCCATGAAGATCTCGTCGGCGTCGCTCTCCGCGGCCACGCGCGCGATGGTTTCCGCGGCGGCGCCGGTCTCGACGCGCTGGCCGAACGGCACGCCGGCCTCGGTCAGCAGCGCGCTGGCTTCACGCAGCGCGGCCTGGGCTTCTTCCTGGTGGTAGGCGTCGATGTCCGCCTGCGACAGGCCGCGGCCGATCTTGCCTGCGTGCAGGGGAATCTGCACCGTCAGCAGTTCGACCCGTTCGACCGGATCGTAGCCGCGCGCCTCGAGCATTGCCCGGACGGCGTGCACGGCGTGTTGCGAGCCATCCACGGGGATCAGAATGCGTTTCATCGACGTCTCCTTGTTGTCCGCGAGCCGCGGCGATGCGCCGCAGTGTCTCCACTGTACGAAATTATCCCGCGCCATGGGCGGTGGCGGGATGCGCGGAATCAAACGAAGCGGACCGTCCGAGCGGGGCGGCATCAGGCCTGTGCGCAAGCGGCGGGCGCCCCGGCGGCAGGGGGGCCGCCAGCGACTTCAGCGCCAGCGCGCCGGCGTCTGCGCCGCCTCGGCCGGCAGGCCCAGCAGCAGGGCCGCCATGCGGCCCAGCGCGGCCGCATCGCCGGTCGTCTCCAGCGACACCGAGCCGGCGCCGTCCGGCGCCAGCAGTCCGCGCTCCTGCAATTGATGGCGCAGGCGGCGCGCCACCGGGCCGCCGGTTTCCAGCAGGGGCATGGACGCGCCCGCCGCGGCCTGGATCTCGTCGCGCAGGAAGGGAAAATGGGTGCAGCCCAGCACCAGCGCGTCGGCGCCCTGGGCCAGCAGTTCGCGCACCGGCGCCGCCACCACGCGGGCGGCGCCCGGGCCGTCGATCTCGCCGCGTTCGACCTGCAGCACCCATTCCGGACACGGCCGGAACAGGATGCGGATCTCGGGCGCCTCGCGCCGCACCAGCGCCGCGAACTTGGGGCTGGCCAGCGTGCCGGTGGTGGCGAAAACGCCGACCACGCCGCTGCGCGTCAGGTGCGCGGCCGGCTTGATGGCCGGCTCCACGCCGATGATGACAAGGTCTGGATGGCGGGCGCGCAGCAGCGCGATGGCGGCGGCGGTGGCGGTGTTGCAGGCCACCACCATGGCCTTGGCCTGGCGCGACACGAAATAGTCGGCGATGGCCAGCGCCCGCTGCTGCACGGCTTCCTGGGTCTTCTCGCCGTAGGGCACGTGGGCGGAATCCGCCAGGTACAGCAGGTGTTCCCGCGGCAGCGCTTCGCGGATGGCGCGCAGCACGCTCAGTCCGCCGACGCCGGAGTCGTATACGCCTATGGGGTGGGGGGCATGCATGGGCAAGCAGCGAGAGCCAGGATGGCGCCCAGTGTAGCGCCCGGGGCCCGTCGCCACCGCGAGAGGCTTCTTTCCCTGCGAACGGGCCTAGTCTTCCGGCGTCTCGCGATGCGCGCGCACCTCCTCGATCAACCGGCGGGTCGCGCCCGACAGCGGCGCGTCGCGCCAGATCAGGGTGAGCGGGGCGCGCAGCTCCACCGGGCCGGTGACGTTGACGTACACCACGCCCTCGATATTGACCCGGCGCAGCGAGGCCGGCACCAGCGACACGCCCAGGCCGGCCGCCACCAGGCTCAGGGTGGACAGCACGCGCGGCGCCTCCTGCGCCACCCGCGGGCTGAAGCCCGCGGCGCGGCAGCCCGAGATGATGGCGTCGTACAGGCCGGGGCCGCTGTGGCGGCGGTACAGGATCAGCGATTCCTCGGCCAGCTCCGCCAGCGCGATGCGCTTGCGGCTGCGCCCCTTGACCATCGGATGGTCGGCGGGAAAGGCGGCCAGCATGGTTTCCTCCAGCACGCTCTCGACCGCCACGCCGCGATCGGCGCCGTGCGCGCCGCGGATGAAGGCGACGTCGACCCGGCCGGCGCGCACGTCTTCCATCAGCTCGCCGGTGCTGCTTTCTTCCAGCACCAGCCGCACCTGCGGCGCGCTTTCGCGAAAGCGCCGGATCACCGATGGCACGAACGGGTGGAAGGCGGCCGAGCCGGTAAAGCCGACCGTCAGCCGGCCAGCCTCGCCCAGCGACACCCGCCGCACGCCGTCGACCGCCTGATCGACCAGCGCCAGGATGCTGCGCGCGTCGGCCAACAGCGCCCGGCCGCTTTCGGTCAGTTCCATGCCGCGCGGCAGGCGGTGGAACAGCGTGACGCCGAGCTCCTGTTCCAGCACGCGGATCTGCTGGCTGAGTGGGGGCTGGCGGATGCCCAGCCGGGCGGCCGCCTTGGTCAGGTGGGATTCCTCGGCCACCGCCAGGAAATAACGCAACAACCGCAAGTCGACGGATGCCATATGTGACGGATATGAATGTTTAGTCAGTCATATATTAGACATTATCTTTGGGCGGGAGTAGGCTGCGAGCTATTCCTTCACTCCCGGCGCCGCCGCGCGCCGGCGTTTCCCGGCCGGTCACGGCCCCAAGACAATGAACGCAGCAGCTCCCGATTCCCCCGACGCCACGCGGCCACCGCCCACCTGCGGGCAACTGTTCTACGGATTCCTCATGCTCGGCCTGACGGCCTTCGGCGGCGCGTTGCCATTGGCGCGCCGCATGGTGGTCGAAAAGCACCGCTGGCTGTCCGGGGCCGAATTCACCGACCTGCTGGGCCTGTGCCAGTTCCTGCCGGGCGGCAACATCATCAACCTGTCGGTCGCGCTGGGCATGAAGTTCCGCGGCCCGCGCGGCGCCTTCGCGGCGCTGATGGGCCTGATCCTGGCGCCGTCGGCCATCGTGGTGCTGCTGGGCATGGTCTACGACCGCTTCCAGAACGATCCGCACATCCAGCACCTGTTCGCCGGCCTGGCGGCCGCGGCGGCGGGGCTGCTGATCTCGATGGCGGTCAAGATCGGCGTGCCGGTGCTCAAGCGCCGCGACTGGCTGGCCGGCTTGGTGGCCACGGCCTGTTTCATCGCCATCGCGGTGCTGCGCATTCCGCTGCTGCCCACCATGGCGGTCCTCACGCCCCTGAGCATCCTGCTGGTCTGGAGGCAACGTCGATGATCCAGACCCTGATCGCCCTCGCCATCATCTTTTCGCAACTGTCGGTGCTGGCCTTCGGCGGCGGCAACACCATCCTGCCCGAAATGCAGCGCCAGGTCGTCGAGGTGCACGGCTGGATGACGGCCGCCGATTTTTCCGCGCTGTTCGCCCTGGGGCAGGCGGCGCCCGGCCCCAACCTGATGGTGGTCACGCTGGTCGGCTGGCATGTGGCCGGCTGGGCCGGCATGCTGGTCACCACCCTGGCCAAGTTCGGGCCGTCCTCGATCATCACCATCATCGCCCTGGGACTGTGGGAACGGTTCAAGGACCGCCCGTGGCGCGGCGTGATCCAGGCCGGCATCTTCCCGATGACGGTGGGGCTGGTGGCCGCCAGCGCCGCGCTGATCACGGAGGCATCGGCCCACACCTGGCTGCTGGGCGCCATTACCGCGGTGGTGGCGCTGCTGGGCAGCGTGACGCGGATCCATCCGCTGTGGCTGCTGTTCGGCGGCGCGCTGGTGGGATTGCTCGCGATCGGTTAGCGTTTAGGCTCTTGCCACCCGTGGGAGGCCGCCATGACGCTGCCGGTCAAGGATCCGGATACCGACTCGACCCAGGCCGGCGTCGCGCCGCTGCCGTTCTTCCATGCGCATCGGCGCCTGGTGCTGTGCGGGCTGCTGTTCGTCGCGGGGGCGGTGGGGTTGTGGCGCGCCGGCCTGGCGCCGAGCCGGGCGGGCCTGCTGGGCTTTGATCTTGCGGCGCTGGTGTTCCTGCTGCTGACCGGCGCCGCCTTCGGCAGGGCGACCCCCGCCACGATGCGGATCCGGGCGCAGCAGGTCGATGTCGGCCGCAGCGCCGTGCTCTGGAGCAGCGTGCTGCTGTCTTGCCTGGTGATGCTGGCGCTGTGGATGGAAATGCGCGCCGCGGGCGGCCTCGAAGGCGCGGCCGACCTGATCGCGGCGGCCGCCAGCATCGTGCTGTCGTGGCTCTACATGAACATGATCTTTGCGCTGCACTATGCGCATGGCTACTACAGCCACCGCAACGGCATGCACAAGGGCCTGGACTTCCCAGGCAAGGAAGATCCCGACTACTGGGACTTCGCCTACTTCTCGCTGGTGCTGGGCATGACGTTCCAGGTGTCGGACGTGCAGATCGTCAGCCGCCGGCTGCGGCGCACGGCGCTGCTGCACAGCGTCATCGCGTTTTTCTTCAACGTCTTCATCATCGCCATCAGCGTCAACGTCGCGGCGGGGCGGGCATGAAAAAGCCCGGCCGGGGGGCCGGGCTTCTGCATGTGCCGAACGACGGGCGGCGCGCGCTCAGGCCGCCGCCAGCCGCCACAGCGACGTGACTTCCTTCGAGCGCGCCGCGTACAAGGGATCGTCGGGATCCTTGGCGCGGCCGTGCGTGGGCCGGGTGTCGATGCGCTCCACCACGCGCAGGCCGGCCTGCTCGATCATCTCCAGCAATTGCTCGCGGGTGCGCAGGCCCAGGTGTTCGGCCAGGTCCGACAGGATCAGCCAGCCTTCGCCGTTGGGCGTCAGGTGCGCCGTCAGCCCATTGAGGAAGCCGCGCAGCATGCGGCTGTCGGGGTCGTAGACCGCGTGCTCGACCGGCGAGCTGGGGCGGGCCGGCAGCCACGGCGGGTTGCAGACCGCCAGCGAAACCCGCCCTTCGGGGAACAGGTCGGCCTGGACCACCTCGACCTGTTTGGCCAGGCCCAGCCGCTCCAGGTTCTCACGGGCGCAGGCCAGCGCCCGCGGGTCCATGTCGGTGGCGATGACGCGCTTGCCGCCGCGGCGCGCCAGCACCGCCGCCAGCACGCCGGTGCCGGTGCCGATATCGAAGGCCACGCTGCCGCGCGGCATCGGGGTGCGCGCCACCAGGTCGATGTACTCGCCCCGCAGCGGCGAAAACACGCCGTAGTGCGGGTGGATGCGGTTGTCCAGCGCGGGAATCTCCACGCCTTTCTTGCGCCATTCGAAGGCGCCGATCAGGCCCAGCAGTTCGCGCAGCGACGCCACGTACGGTTCGTCGGCGGGGCCGTGGGCTTCTTCGCAGGCCTGCCGCGCGTCCGGCGCGCGGCGCAGCGAAATGCCGTGGCCGGCGTCGAACGGAATCAGCAGCATGCCGAGGATGCGGGCGCGCTGCGACTGGATCTGGCGATGCTGGTTGAAGGCCTCCAGCATGGTTTCGACCGGCTTGCGCGGGCGCTTGTCGACGCGGCGCGTGATCGCCTGCAACAACTGGCGCGCATTCTGGAAGTCGCCCCGCCACAGCAGGCCCACGCCTTCGCACGCCAGGCGATAGGCCACGTCCGCCGTGGTGCGGTCGTCGGCCAGCACCACGCGCTTGGGCGGCGTGGCGCCGGATTCCGAGCGCCAGCGGGCGGTGTGGTGGGTCTGGTCCGGGGCTTCGCCCTCGGTCCAATGCAGTTCAGGCAGGGTCAACGGGACGCTCCGGACAAGGCGGGCTTCAGGGGCAGGACGGTCATGAAACGGGGAAATCCAGGGGGAAAAGAAAACAAGGCGCGAGCTGCCAATGTAGCAGCTTCGCGCCTTCGGGGGCGGCGGATGGCGCGGGGCGCCACCCGTCGGGGCGGTATCAGTGGAACAGCACCACGGCCTTCTGCAGCGTGATCCAGATGCCCCAGGCCAGCGGGATGCCGACGCAGGCCCAGGCGAACAGCACCAGCGCGGCCGGCGTGCGGAAGGTCGAGGCGCCCACGCCGTGGGTCTCGGCCGCCGCCGCGCGCTCATGCGCCAGGGCCTTCTCGCGCGCCAGCTCCTCGTCGCTCATGAAGTACTTGGGGTTCACCGGGCGGATCGCCAGGTTGCACAGGAAGCCCAGCACCAGCATGCCGGCCAGGATGTACATGGTGATGTCATACACCTGCGCCCGCGGCACGCCGATGGACAACTGGTATTCGCGGATGTAGTTCACCAGCACCGGTCCGAAGATGCCCGCGGCCGACCACGCCGTCAGCAGCCGGCCGTGGATGGCGCCCACCATCTGCGTGCCGAACAGGTCCGCCAGGTAGGCCGGCACGGTGGCGAAGCCGCCGCCGTACATCGACAGGATGACGCAGAAGGCCGCCACGAACAGCGCCAGCGCGCCCATGTGCGCGGTCCAGGGAATCGCCGCGTACAGCGCGAAGCCCAGCACGAAGAAGATCAGGTAGGTCATCTTGCGGCCGAGCTTGTCCGACAGGCTGGCCCAGAAGAAGCGGCCGCCGATGTTGAACAGGCTCAGCAGCCCGGTGAAGCCCGCGGCGATGGCGGCGATCGAGGCCAGTTGGGCCTTGTCGAGCTGGCCGTAGCCCAGCTCTGGCTTGTTGATGAGGCCGCCGCCGAACACTTCCTGCAGTAGCGGCGAGGCCATGCCCAGGATGCCGATGCCGGCGGTCACGTTCAGGCACAGCACCAGCCACACCAGCCAGAACTGCGGCACGCCCCAGACCCGCTTCACGTGCACGTGGCCCTGGGTGATCATGGCGTTGTTGGCGTGCCGGGCGGGGGCGGTCCAGCCCGCCGGCTTCCAGCCGGTGGGCGGCACGCGATAGCCGAGCGCGCCCGACATCATGAAGACGAAATACACCAGCGCCATGGTCAGGAAGGTCTGCCACACGCCCGGCGAGGTGGGCGTGGCGAAGTGGCGCATCAGCAGGTCGGCCAGCGGCGCGCCGATCATGGCGCCGCCGCCAAAGCCCATGATGGCCATGCCGGTCGCCATGCCGCGGCGGTCCGGGAACCACTTGATCAGCGTGCTGACCGGCGAGATGTAGCCCAGCCCCAGGCCGATGCCGCCGATCACGCCCGAGCCGAGCCACAGCATCCACATCTGGTGCAGGTAGACGCCGGCCGCCGAGATCACCAGGCCGCCGCACCAGCACAGGGCCGACACCACGCCCGCCTTGCGCGGACCGGCGCGCTCCAGCCAGCCGCCCCACAGCGCCGCCGAGCAGCCCAGCAGCACGAAGAACAGCGTGTACATCCACCCCATGGTGGAGATGCGCCAGTCGCAACTGGTGGTGAACAGCTCGGCCACCAGGCTCATGTCGGCCGGGCAGGCCAGCGGCTGGGCGCCGCCGACCGCCTTGGACAGCGGCAGCCAGAACACCGAAAAGCCATAGGCCATGCCGATGCACAGGTGGATGGCCAGGGCGGCCGGGGGGCACCAGCCAGCGGGAAAAACCCGGTCCGGCGATGGTGCGTTCCTTGTCCAGGAAGCCCGGCTTGGCGCCGGGCAGGTCTAGCGTTGCAGTGCTTTCCATGAGGTCTCCTCGGGGTGCGGCTTTATAGCGGCGTTGGCTGGAGAAATCCAGTCCCGCCGTCTCTTGTTGAACCCTTTGCTGCGGTAAAGCTTGCTGCGTCCGCGCGCCGTCGCGGGCACGCGGATCGGTGTGGACGCGTCGGTCGGTCAGGGCACGCGCGCCAGCGGTGTCAGGCGTTCGCGGTTCTGCGTCACCGCCTCCAGCACCAGCGGATGCAATTGTTGTTCGCCGGCATCGCCGTCGGGCTGCCGCGCCAGGAAGTCCAGCAGCTCGTTGCGCATGCGGGGTTCCCAGAACTTGTGGATATGGTTGGCCACGCCTTCCACCGCTTCAGGCCGCAGCGGCATGGCTTCGAAGAATTGGCCGATGCGGTTGGCCATGCGGATCAGGTTGCCGATTTCCATGCGTGTCAGGTCTGCGAAGTGATGCGTTCGGGGTGGGAATAGAGGGTGGCGTCGTCGTTGCGCAAAAAGCCCAGCAGCGCGATGCCGGCGCTGTCGGCCAGGCGCACGGCCAACGCGGTGGGGGCAGACACCGCCGCCAGGATGCCGACGCCGGCGGCGGCGGTCTTCTGCACCATCTCGAAGCTGGCGCGGCTGGACACTAGCACCACGCCGTGCGCGGCGGGCAGGGCCTGGCGCGCCAGCGCGCCGACCAGCTTGTCGAGCGCGTTGTGGCGGCCCACGTCCTCGCGCACCAGCGCCACGGCGCCGCTGGCGTCGGCCCAGCCGGCGGCGTGGGTGGCGCCGGTCAGGTCATGCAGCGCCTGGCGCGCGCGCATGTCGCGCATCGCCCGCAGCACCGCGCCCACCGGCAGCGGCGCGCCGGCTGGCACCGGCGCCACCGGCCGCAGCACCTCGGGTAGCGTCTCGACGCCGCACAGGCCGCAGCCGGTGCGCCCGGCCATGGCGCGGCGGCGTGATTTCAGCCGCGCCTCGCAGGCGCTGGATATCTCGATCTGCACCACGATGCCGTCGCATTGCGGCAGCACGTCGATGCCGCGCACGTCGGTCACGCTGTCGATGATGCCTTCCGACAGCGAAAAACCGACGGCGAAGTCCTCCAGGTCGGCGGGCGTGGCCAGCATGGTGGCGTGGCTGATGCCGTTGAACTCCAGCGCCACCGGGGTTTCCTCGGCCAGGTTGTCGCCTTCGGCGCGGGGCGCGATGGCGCCGGCCCGCACGCGGGTCACCTGGGCCGCCACGTGCTCGGGGCGGGAGGAAGGGGGAGGGGCGCTGTGGTCCATGGCGGGCTCGGCTGTCGGGTTATTTCCCCGACGTCACGGCTTCGTTCTCGCGCGAGCGTTCACGCAGCAGCTTCTGCTGGATGTCCGCGAAGCGCGACCATTGCCGCTGCCATTCCGACGGCTGGGACACGCGCGTGACCTGCACGGCCGTGACCTTGTACTCGGGGCAGTTGGTGGCCCAGTCGGAACTGTCGGTGGTGACGACGTTGGCGCCGGACTCGGGGAAGTGGAAGGTGGTGTATACCACGCCTGGCTGCACCCGGTCGGTCAGGGTCGCGCGCAGCACGGTCTCGCCCGAGCGGCTCTGGATGCCGACCCAGTCGCCTTCGGCGACGCCACGGTCTTCGGCATCCTGCGGATGGATCTCCAGCACGTCCTCGCTGTGCCACATGACGTTGGGCGTGCGGCGGGTCTGCGCGCCCACGTTGTATTGCGACAGGATGCGGCCGGTGGTCAACAGCAGCGGGAAACGGCGCGTGCTGCGCTCGTCGGTCGGCACGTACTTGGTGATCATGAACTTGCCCTTGCCGCGCACGAAGCTGTCGATGTGCATGATCGGCGTGCCTTCGGGCGCGTCGTCGTTGCACGGCCATTGCAGGCTGCCCAGCTTGTCCAGCTTCTCGTAGCTGACGCCGCTGAAGGTCGGCGTCAGGCGCGCGATCTCTTCCATGATCTCGCGCGGGTGGCGGTAGTTCATGGGATAGCCCAGCGCGTTCGACAGCGCCACGGTCACTTCCCAGTCGGCCTTGCCGTTCTTCGGCTCCATCACCTTGCGCACGCGCGAGATGCGGCGCTCGGCGTTGGTGAAGGTGCCGTCCTTTTCCAGGAACGACGAACCCGGCAGGAACACGTGCGCGTACTTGGCGGTCTCGTTCAGGAACAGGTCCTGCACCACGATGCATTCCATTGCCGCCAGCGACGCCGCCACGTGCTGCGTGTTGGGGTCGGACTGCACGATGTCCTCGCCCTGGCAGTACAGGCCCTTGAAGGTGCCGCCCAGCGCGGCCTCGAACATGTTGGGAATGCGCAGGCCCGGCTCGGGTTGCAGCGTCACGCCCCAGTCCTGCTCGAATTGCGCCCGCGCCACGTTGTCGGAAATGTGGCGGTAGCCCGGCAGCTCGTGCGGGAACGAACCCATGTCGCACGAGCCCTGCACGTTGTTCTGGCCGCGCAGCGGGTTCACGCCCACGCCTTCGCGGCCGACGTTGCCGGTGGCCATGGCCAGGTTGGCGATGGCCATGACGGTGGTCGATCCCTGGCTGTGCTCGGTCACGCCCAGGCCGTAGTAGATCGAGCCGTTGCCGCCGGTGGCGAACAGGCGCGCCGCGCCGCGCACGGCCTGCGCCGGCACGCCGGTGATCTCGGCCATGGCTTCGGGCGAATTCTCGGGCAGCGACACGAAGTCGCGCCATTCCTGGAACGCCTTGGCCTCGCAGCGCTCGGCCACGTAGGCCTCGTCGATCAGCCCTTCGGTGGCGATTACGTGCGCCATCGACGACAGCAGCGCGGTGTTGGTGCCGGGCCGCACCTGCAGGTGGAAGTCGGCCTTGATGTGCGGCGAACTCACCAGCTCGATGCGGCGCGGGTCGATCACGATCAGCCGCGCGCCCTGGCGCAGGCGGCGCTTCAGGCGCGAGGCGAACACCGGATGGCCGCTGGAGGGGTTGGCGCCCATGACGATGACCACGTCGGTGTGCATCACCGAGTCGAAGGTCTGGGTGCCGGCGGATTCGCCCAGCGTCTGCTTCAGGCCATAGCCCGTGGGCGAATGGCACACGCGGGCGCAGGTGTCGACGTTGTTGGTGCCGAACGCGGCGCGCACCAGCTTCTGCACCAGCCAGGTTTCCTCGTTGGTGCAGCGCGACGAGGTGATGCCGCCGACCGCGTCGCGGCCGTACTGGCCCTGGATGCGGCGGAATTCGGAAGCCGCGTACTCGATCGCCTCTTCCCACGACACTTCGCGCCAGGAATCGGTGATGCGCTTGCGGATCATCGGCTTGAGCACGCGCTCCTTGTGGGTGGCGTAGCCCCAGGCGAAGCGGCCCTTGACGCAGGAGTGGCCGCGGTTGGCCTGGCCGTCCTTCCACGGCACCATGCGCACCACTTCCTGGCCCTTCATCTCGGCCTTGAAGCCGCAGCCCACGCCGCAATAGGCGCAGGTGGTGACCACCGAATGCTCGGCCTGGCCCATCATGATGACGGTCTTTTCCTGCAGGGTCGAGGTCGGACAGGCCTGCACGCAGGCGCCGCAGGACACGCATTCGCTGTCCAGGAACGGCTGGTCCTGCCCCGGCGACACGCGCGATTCGAAGCCCTTGCCCGAGATCGTCAGCGCGAAGGTGCCCTGGGTTTCCTCGCAGGCGCGCACGCAGCGGTTGCAGACGATGCACTTGGAGGCGTCGTAGGTGAAGTACGGGTTGGACTCGTCCTTCTCGCTCTTCAAGTGATTGGCGCCGTCGTATCCGTAGCGCACGTTGCGCAGGCCCACCACGCCGGCCATGTCCTGCAGCTCGCAGTCGCCGTTGGCCGGGCAGGTCAGACAGTCCAGCGGATGGTCGGAGATGTACAGCTCCATCACCCCGCGCCGCAGGTCGTGCAGCTTGGGCGTTTCGGTGAAGACCACCATGCCGTTCTCGGCCGGCGTGGTGCACGAGGCGGGATAGCCGCGGCGGCCCTCGATCTGCACCAGGCACAGGCGGCACGAGCCGAACGGCTCCAGGCTGTCGGTGGCGCACAGCTTGGGGATGTTGATGCCAGCCTCGGCGGCCGCGCGCATCAGCGAGGTGCCTTCGGCCACGGTGATTTCCTGGCCGTCGATGGTCAGGGTGACGGTTTTTTCGGACACCCGCGCCGGGGTGCCCAGGTCGCGGTCGCGCTTGATGACGGTTTCTAGCATGGCGGTCTCGGCTTCAGGCGGGATGGGCGGCGGACTGCGAGGACTCGATGCCGAAGTCCTGCGGGAAGTGGTTCAGCGCGGACAGCACCGGATAGGGCGCCATGCCCCCCAGCGCGCACAGCGATCCGCCCAGCATGGTGTCGCACAGGTCGCGCAGCAGGTGCACCTGCTGTTCGCGCCCCGGGCCGCCAGCGGCGATCTTGTCCAGGGTCTCCACCCCACGGGTGGAACCGATGCGACAGGGCGTGCACTTGCCACAGGACTCGATGGCGCAGAATTCCATCGCATAGCGCGCCATGCGCATCATGTCGACGCTGTCGTCGAATGCCACCAGGCCGCCGTGGCCGATCATGGCCGAGATCTGGATATAGGCTTCGTAGTCCAGCGGCACGTCCCATTGCGATTCCGGCAGGTAGGCGCCCAGCGGCCCGCCGACCTGCACCGCGCGCAGCGGCCGGCCGGAGGCGCTGCCGCCGCCGAAGGTGTACAGCAGGTCTCGCAGGCTCAGGCCGAAGGCCTTTTCCACCAGCCCGCCCTGCTTGAGGTTGCCGGCCAACTGGAAGGGCAGGGTGCCGTGCGAGCGGCCTACGCCGTAGTCGCGGTAATAGGCCGCGCCCTTGGCCAGGATGATCGGCACCGTGGCCAGCGAGATCACGTTGTTGATGACCGTGGGCTTGCCGAACAGGCCCGAGATCGCCGGCAGCGGCGGCTTGGCGCGCACCACGCCGCGCTTGCCCTCGATGCTTTCCAGCAGCGAGGTCTCCTCGCCGCAGATGTAGGCGCCGGCGCCCTTGCGCACTTCCAGGTCGAAGCGGCGGCCGCTGCCGTGCACGTCGTCGCCCAGCCAGCCGACGCTGCGCGCCCGCTCGATGGCGGCCTCCAGCGTGGCGATGGCGTGCGGGTATTCGGAACGCACGTAGATGTAGCCGTAGGTCGCGCCCACCGCCAGGCCGGCGATGGTCATGCCCTCGATCAGCACGTAGGGGTCGCCTTCCATCAGCAGGCGGTCGGCGAAGGTGCCCGAATCGCCCTCGTCGGCGTTGCAGACGATGTACTTGCGATCGGCCGGCGAGCCCAGCACGGTCTTCCACTTGATGCCGGTGGGAAAGGCCGCGCCGCCCCGTCCGCGCAGGCCGGAGGTGACCATCTCGTCGACGATGGCGGCCGGCTCCATGGCCAGCGCGCGCTTCAGGCCCTGCAGGCCGCCGTGCGCGGCGTAATCCTGCAGGGACAGCGGATCGATCACGCCGACGCGGGCGAAGGTCAGGCGTTCCTGCTGCTTGAGATAAGGAATCTCCTCGGTCAGGCCCAACCCCAGCGGATGCGCGCCGCCCGTCAGCCAGCCGGCGTCGAACAGGGCCGGCACGTCCTCGGGCTGCACCGGCCCGTAGGCCACGCGGCCCGCGGGCGTGCCCACCTCCACCAGCGGCTCCAGCCACAGCAGGCCGCGCGAACCGTTGCGCACCACCTGCACGGCCAGGCCGCGTTCGTCGGCGGCCAGTTCGATGGCGGCGGCCACGGCGTCGGCGTCCATGGCCAGCGCCGCGGCGTCGCGCGGCACGTAGATCAGGGTGGGGGCGCTCATTGGCCGGCCTCCCGCGCGCGATGCAGCAGGCGGTCGAGCTTGGCCGGCGTGACGCGGGCGTGCGGCTGGCCGTCCAGCATCACCGCCGGCGACTGGGCGCACAGGCCCAGGCAGTACACCGGCTCCAGCGTGAAGTCGCCGTCGCGCGTGCTGGCGTGGAAATCACAGCCCAGCGCCTGGCGCGCATGGGCGGCCAGTTGTTCGCCGCCCATCGCCTGGCAGGACTCGGCGCGGCACACTTCCAGCGTGTGGCGCCCGGCGGGTTCGCTGCGGAAGTGGGGATAGAAGGTGATGACGCCATGGACTTCGGCGCGCGACAGGTTCAGGGCCTCGGCGATGGTCTGCACCGCCTCGGCCGGAATACAGCCCAGTTCGTGCTGGACCGCGTGCAGCACCGGCAGCAAGGGGCCGGGCTGGTCTTTCAGGCGGGCCAGGATGCGGGCGGTGGTCGCCACGGCGGGGCTGGCGGAGGCCTGGGCGGCGTCCAGGGCCATGGCGCCGCCACGGGCGCCGCCGGTGGAAGCCAGATCGGATTTTGCCTCGCGCTGACGCATGGCGGTCTCCTCCAGGAGTGCTGGGCCCCGTAGGGAGGGGGCTGTTGTGATGGGAGGTTAGGCCTATTTATATGCAATGAAAAACATATAAATTTCCCCTGCCTCGCGTTATTTGTGTACTCTAAACAGGTAATTAATCGCCTTCAATAAGAAATAAATGACATATAAGTTCCGAATCGGCCTGCGGCCGCAATGGACCTTGGGTGGAGACGACGGCGCCCCCGTGCCGCTTCAGGACATGCTGGCGTTGCTGGCCGCCATCGACGCCACCGGCAACATCGCCGGCGCCTGCCGCGCCTGTGACTTGTCGTACCGCCACGCCTGGGGCGTGCTGCGGCGGTTCGAGGGCATCTTCGGCACCCAACTGCTGATCACCAACCGGCGCCAGGGCACGCAACTGTCGCCGTTTGCGCAGCGCCTGCTGTGGGCCAATCGCCGCATCGAGGCGCGGCTGATGCCCACGCTGGACAGCCTGGCCTCTGAACTGCAGGAAGAACTGGCGCGGCTGCTGCCGGAAAACGGTCCGCACCTGCGGCTGCACGCCAGCCACGGGTTCGCGGTGGAATCGCTGATGGAACACATGGGCGGGCGCAAGCCCGGCCTGGAGCTGCGCTATCGCACCGCGATCGAGGCACTGGCCTCGCTCGAGCGCGGCGAATGCGACCTGGCGGGCTTCCAGGTGCCGCTGGGCGACTTCGAGGCGCCGATCATGGATCGCTACGCCCAGTGGCTGCACGCCGACGAGTACCTGCTGATTCATCTGGCGGTGCGCAATACCGGGCTGTTCGTCGTGGGTGGCAACCCCAAGCGGATCCACGGCATCGCCGACCTGGCGCGCCAGGACGTGCGCTTCGTCAATCGCCAGATCGGCTCCAGCACCCGTTACCTGATCGGCCTGATGCTGCAACGCGCCGGCGTCTCGATCAGTGAAGTGCAGGGTTACGAAACCAACGAATTCACGCACATGGCGATCGCCGCCCACATCGCCAGCGGCATGGCCGACACCGGCGTGGGCGTGGAGACCGCCGCCTGCCGCTTCGGCCTGGATTTCATTCCGCTGGTGCGCGAGCGCTATTTCTTCGCCATCCGCAAGAACGCGCTGGAGACGCCCGCCATGCGCGACCTGCTGTCCATCATGCGCAGCCCCGACTACGTCGGCTACGTCGGTCAACTGGTCGGCTACGACGCGCGCGATACCGGCCGCCTGCAGACCCTTGAAGAGGCATTTTCCTAGGCGCGCCGCCGTGTGCGCCGGGCTATGATGTTCCCATGAGCAAAGTGATCCTCCTGGCTGATCGCCGCACCGAGCGTCCGGCGCCCCTGGCGCCGCCGCCCGTGGGCCAGCCCGCGCTCGACCGGCGCGCGCGGCCGCTGCGCGACCTGCGCATCTCGGTCACTGACCGCTGCAATTTCCGCTGCACCTACTGCATGCCGCGCGAGGTGTTCGACAGCGACTACGTCTTCATGCGGCATGCCGACCTGTTGTCGTTCGAGGAAATCGCGCGGCTGGCCGGCGTCTTCACCCGGCTGGGGGTCGAGAAGATCCGCCTGACCGGCGGCGAACCGCTGCTGCGCAAGCATGTGGAAAACCTGGTGGGCCTGTTGTCGGGACTGCGCACGCCCGCCGGCCACCCGCTGGAACTGACGCTCACCACCAACGGCAGCCTGCTCGAACGCAAGGCCGCGGTGCTCAAGGACGCGGGCCTGAAGCGCGTCACGGTCAGCCTGGATGCGCTGGACGCCAGCATGTTCCAGGACATGAGCGACAGCGGCTTCACGCCCGACGACGTACTGCGCGGCATCGACGCCGCCGCCGCGGCCGGGCTGGCGCCCGTCAAGGTCAACATGGTGGTGCGGCGCGGCCTGAACGACGCGCAGATCCTGCCAATGGCCGAGCGCTTCCGCGGCAGCGGCCACATCCTGCGTTTCATCGAATACATGGACGTGGGCAACACCAACGGCTGGAACCTGACCGAAGTGGTGCCCAGCGAGGAAGTGCTGGCGCGCATCGGCGCGATTCACCCGCTGGAACCGATCTCCACCGACGACATGGGCCGCGTCGCCGAGCGCTGGCGCTATCGCGACGGCGGCGGCGAGATCGGCGTCATCTCCAGCGTCACCCATGCCTTCTGTGGCGGCTGTACGCGCGCGCGCCTGTCGCCGGAAGGCAAGCTGTTCCTGTGCCTGTTCGGCCACGAAGGCCACGACCTGCGCGCGCCGCTGCGCGACGGCGCCAGCGACGACGAACTGGCCGCCATCCTCACGGGCATCTGGGCCGCCCGCGGCGACAACTATTCCGAACAGCGCGGCCGCAACATGGCCGACCCGGCCCGCAAGGTCGAGATGAGCTACATCGGTGGTTGACCCCGCGCCCGTTTTCGACCGGCAACAGGTGGCCGGCCTGATCCTGGCCGGCGGCCAGGGCTCGCGCATGCAGGGCAGCGACAAGGGATTGGTCCTGCTGCGTGGCGAGCCGCTGGTGGCGCACGTGGCGCGGCGCCTGGCGCCGCAGGTCGGGCCGCTGCTTCTCAGCGCCAACCGCAATGCCGACAGCTACGCCCGCTATGGCCGGGTGGTGGCCGACGATACCGACGAATTGGGCGCCTGGCAGGGGCCGCTGGCGGGCCTGGCCGCCGGCCTGGCGGCGGCCGCGCCGTGCGAGTGGCTGGTGGTGACGCCATGCGACACCCCGTTCCTGCCGGCCGACCTGGCCCAGCGCCTGATCGCGGCGGCGCAAACGGCGGGGGCGCCGCTGGCCTATGCGGTGGCCGGCGGCCAGCGCCATCCGGCCTGCATGGGGCTGCGCGCGTCGCTGTTGCCGGCGCTGCGCGATTATCTCGCGGCCGGCGAACGCAAGGTCGGCCTGTGGCAGTCGCGCGTGGGAGCGGTGGGCGCGCCGTTCGATGACGCGCCCGGCGCGTTCATGAACCTGAACACGCCCGAGGAACTGGCGGCGGCCGAGCGCTACGCCAGCCAGTGACGCAGGTCGTAGTAGGGCACGCGGTCGCGGTCCTGCACCTGCACGTCGGCCGGCAGGCGCGCCAGGCCGGTCGACCACGGCAATGAACTGATCACCCCCGACCCCTGGTGGCCGTACGGCACCAGTTCGGCGTTGCCGTCGTCGGCGGCGCGGCGCTGCACCCGCAGGAATTCCTCGCGGCTGTCCAGGCGCGGATGCTCGGTGCGCAGCGGCAGCCGGCTCACCGGCGGGAACAGTTCCTCGCGGCCCTGCATGCGGCGCACCAGCGGCGACACCAGCATCGCGAACACCGCGTAGGCCGACACCGGATTGCCCGGCAGGCTGACCACCGGCTTGTCGCCGATCATGGCCAGCGCCACCGGCTTGCCCGGCTTCATGCGCACCTTCCACAGCGACAGTTCTCCGCCCAGCGCGGCCAGGGCCGGCTTGACCAGGTCGCGCTCGCCGACCGACACGCCGCCGACGCTCAGCACCAGGTCGCATTCGGCCAGCAGCGTCTTGAAAGCGCCGCGCAGGTCGTCCTCGGTGTCGCGGGCATGCAGCACCAAGGCCGGCTCGGCGGCCATGCCGCGCACCAGCGCCGCCAGCATCGGGCCGTTGGAGTTGTAGATCTGCGCCGGTTCGCGCGCGCCGCCGGGCGCCACCAGCTCGTCGCCGGTGGTCAGGATGCCCACCCGCAGGCGGCCGTAGACCGGCACGCTGGCCAGGCCCTGCGAGGCCAGCAGCGCCACGTGGGCAGCCTGCAATTGCGTGCCGGCGGGCAGCAGCGGGGCGCCGGCCAGGGTGTCTTCGCCGCGCAGGCGGATGTGCTGGCCGGGACGGGGCTGGCGCGTGATCTCGACCTGCTCGTCGGCCTCGTGCGTGTCTTCCTGCATCACCACCACGTCGGCGCCTGCGGGAATCAGGCTGCCGGTGAACAGGCGGATGGCGTGGCCGGGCTTGAGCGGCTCGGGCGTGTCGCCGGCATAGCAGCGCTGCTGGATCGGCAGGCGCGCGCCCGGCTGCCAGTCGGCCAGGCGCAGCGCGTAGCCGTCCATGGCGCTGTTGTCGGCCGGCGGAATGTCCACCGTGGCGTCAAGGTCGGCCGCCAGCACGCGTCCCGGCGCTTCGTCCAGGCCTACGTGTTCGCGGCGCGCGAGGGGGGCGGCCGCGTTGGCCAGCAGGGTCTGGGCTTGGTCGAAATCCAGCATGGGTATCAGTGGTCTTCTTGGTCGCGGGGTTGGAAGTGCGTGGCGAAATTGCAGGGGCGGTGGCCGCTGTCGAGCTGCTCGCGGATGATGCGGTTCCAGGCGGTCTCGCAGGCGTTGTTCGAACCGGGCAGGCAGAACAGCAGGGTCTGGTTGGCCTCGCCGGCAAAGGCGCGCGACTGGATGGTCGAGCTGCCGATTTCCTCGTAGGAGATCTGGCGGAACAGTTCGCCGAAGCCGGGTATCTCGCGGTCCAGCAGCGGCAGGATGGCCTGCGGCACGTGGTCGCCGTGCGAGAAGCCGGTGCCGCCGGTGGTCAGGATGACCTGCACTTCGGGATCGGCGATCCAGTCGCTGATGACGCGCCGGATCTGGTAGAGGTTGTCCTTGGCGATGTCGCGCCGCACGCATTGGTGGCCGGCCTGGGCCAGGCTGTTGGCCAGCAGGTTGCCGGAGGTGTCGTCACCGGCGCTGCGGGTGTCGCTGACCGTCAGCACGGCGCAGGCCAGCGAGACGGGGGAGGCGTCGTTCATGGAGTCTCCTTGGGGGGCGGGGTGTCGGCGTCCCAGGACTGCGTGCGGTCCTGGTCGGATTGGCGCTGTTCCACCCAGAAGCTGTCGCCACCCGCCAGGGTCTCGCGCTTCCAGAAGGGCGCGCGGGTCTTGAGCGCGTCGATGATGAATTCGCAGCCGCGGAAGGCGTCGCCGCGATGGGCGCTGGCCGCGGCCACGAACACGATCTGGGCATTGCGGGCGAGGGCGCCAACCCGGTGCACGATCACGGTGCCGTCCAGGTTCCAGCGCGCGCGGGCGGTGGCGGCGATGTCTTCGAGCTCGCGCTCGCACATGCCGGGGTAGTGTTCCAGGTAAAGCGTGTCGGTGGGCGTGTCCGGCGCGTAGTCGCGCACGTAGCCCACGAAGGTGACGATGCCGCCCACGCCCGGCCCGGCGCTGGCGCGCAGGGCGGCGGTGAGCGCGGCGCCGTCGAAGTCGGCTTCCTGCACGATGACCATGACGCTCAGCCTCCGGTGACGGGTTCGAACACCGCCACCTCGTCGCCCGCGCGGATCGGCGCCGACGGCTTGGCGTGGGTCTGGTTGATGGCCAGCTTCAGGCGGCCGGCCGGGGCCAGTTGCGGATAGCGTTCGCCAAGCGCGGCCAGCAACTGCGCACCGGTGGACTCGCCGTCGACCGGCCAGGCTTCGGAGCGCTTGCCGACCAGTTCGGCCACGCGGGCGAAGTACAGAAGATTAATCGTTGCGCCATTCACCGCTTTTACCTCCCGCCTTGTACTTCAGGCGAACTTGTTCGATCACGATGCCCTTGTCGGCCGCCTTGCACATGTCGTAGATGGTGAGTGCGGCGACGCTGCACGCGGTCATGGCTTCCATTTCGACGCCGGTCTTGTAGCTGGTGCGGCAGGTGGCCAGGATGTCGATGCGGTGCGCCGCGTCGTCCAGCGCGAATTCGACGCCGACGAACGACAGCGGCAGGCTGTGGCACAGGGGGATGAGCTCGGCGCAGCGCTTGGCCGCCAGGATGGCGGCGACGCGCGCGGTGTTGAGCACTTCGCCCTTGCCCTGGCCGGGCTGCGTCAGCAGGCCGTAGGCCACCGCGTTCATGCGGACGCTGGCGGTGGCGATGGCGACGCGTTCGGTGTCGGTCTTGCCGATGACATCGACCATGCGGACCTGGCCGGCTTCATCCAGGTGGCTCAAGGTGGGGGCGGGCGTGGACATGGGAATCGGGATCGAGAATTGTTAATGATTGAAAAGAGCGGTCCCGGCAGGCCGTGGCGGGCCGCTGATGCGCCTATGATAGACGAGCCGCCACCCGCCGCGCTTTGAGGAAAGATAAGCGCGGCCGCCGTGGCCTTGGCGTCGCTCCCGCCGGCCGGTTTTCAGGCCGCGCCAGGGGCCCCCGCGCTGGCCCGGCTCGCGCTTTCGTGCCCCTGCGGGGGCATTTGCGCTTGTGGCGCCGCGGCGCGATGCCGCGTTGCAAAAAGCCCCCCAATTTGCTCGAAGGACGCGATAATGGCCTTCGATTCGTACCAGGAGACGCACAATGCCCTTGCGGATGCCCAAGTTCCGGTTCACCCGCCGCTTAGGCAAGATCCTCTTGGGCGTCGTGGCCACGGCGCTGATCCTCTGTGGCATCGCCGCCTGGCAGGTGCCCAAGGTGCTGCACAACGTGCTGACCCAGGACGTGGCCAAGATGCTGGGCCGCGACGTCGCCGTCGGCAAGATCACCTTCAATCCCTTCACCCTTACCGTGCGCGCGCAGGATCTCGCCGTGGCGCAGCCCGGCTCGCAGACGCCCCTGTTCACGGCCTCGGAACTGGACGTCAGCGCCGCCTGGACCTCGCTGTTCTGGTTCGCGCCGGTGGTCGACCGCTTCACGCTGCGCTCGCCGACGCTGTCGCTCGTGCGCGAGGACGTCACCCGCTTCAACTTCTCCGACGTGCAGCAGCGCGTGGCCGAGATGACGGCCCCCAAGCCGGACGAGCCGCCCAAGGCCGATGAAGGCCTGCCGCGCTTCTCGCTGAACAACATGGTGATCGAGGGCGGCGTCATCACGCTCGATGACAAAGTCACCGGCCGCAAGCAGGTGGTGGACGAATTGGCCATCGGCGTGCCGTTCATCTCCACCTTCGGCTACGCCACCGACATCGACGTGCAGCCGCGCCTGCACCTGCGCATCAACGGCAGCCCGTTCGACCTGACCGGCGTGGCGCGGCCTTTCGACAAGGTGCCGTCGTCGACCCTGCGGGTCGCCTTCAGCGGGCTGCAGTTGGAAAAATGGGCCGACGTCTGGCCCATGCCGCTGCCGTTCAAGCTCGAACGCGCGTTGCTCGACTCGAACCTGCAGGTCGTGTTCGAGCAGCCCAAGGACGCGCCGCCCAAGATCCGCGTGGTCGGCGACCTGGGCCTGCGCCAGTTCGACCTGCGCGACAGCGCCGGCGAGAGCCTGGCGGCCTGGAGCGCGCTGACCGTCACCCGCCTCGAACTCGAACCGATCGCGCGCCAGGTCTACGTGGGCGGCGTCGACCTGTGGGCGCCGCAGGTGTACGCGCGCCGCTACAGCAACCAGCGCCTGAACTGGCAAGACGTGGTCGACAAGCTCAAGCAGTTGGGCGGCCCGGCGCCGACGGCCCAACCCGCCGCGATGACCGCCGCCAAGCCGGCCGCGACCGATCCCGCCCAGGCCGCCAAGCCTGCCCCTGCGGCCGCCGCCCAGGCCGCCCAGGCCGCCGCCAGCAGCCCGGCGCCCGCGGCCCCGGCCGCCGCCTCCACGCCCAACGACGCCTCGCCCGCGGCCGCCACTTCCGACGCGCCACCCGCCGCCGACGCCTCGCCCAAGCCCGCCGCGCCCGCCGAATGGAAGGTGACGCTGGACGCCTTCAACATCCACGAAGGCGAGCTCTACGTCACCGACGCCATCAGCAAGCTCGACTACACCCTGACCGGCCTGGCCGTCACCGTCGAGGGCGTGGCGCTGCCGCAGGTCAAGGGCGAACCCATCAATCTCTGGCTGACCGTGGACAACAGCACCGATGGCGGCTGGATCCGCGCCAAGGGCCCGCTGGTGCTGCAACCGCTGTCGCTGGAGCTGGCGCTGCGCATGGGCAACGTCGCGCTGGCGCCGTTCGCGCCGGCCGTGCGCAGCCTGTCGCCGATCCTGCTGCAGGACGGCCGCCTCGGGCTGACCGCGCAGGTGCACGTGCTGGACAAGAACGGCGTCATCGATGCGTCCGCCACGGGCGTGCGCGCCGAGCTGGCCCAGTTCAAGGCGCGCGACGAAACCCTGAATCCCGCGCTCGACGTCGCGCTGCAGCAACTGGTCGTCACCGCCGACCGCCTGGCCATGGGCCCGGGCGCCAGTAATTTCACGCTGGCCGCGGCCGGCATCCAGGGCGGCGGCAAGCTCGACCTGAAGGGCGCCTTCACGCCGCAGCCGCTCAGCGTCAAGACGTCGGTCGACCTGTCCGGCCTGAACGTCGCCTCGTTCGCGCCGTACTTCGCCTCCAGCCTGAACGCCACCGTGCGCGCCATCACACTGGGCGCCAAGGGCGACGCCGAATTCGCGGCCGCCAACGGCAGCGCGCCGATGAAGGCCGGCTGGAAGGGCGGGGTCGATATCACCGACGTCGACCTGCAGGACCGCGTCAACAAGGACGACTTCCTCAACTGGAAGCGCCTGGGCCTGTCCGGCATGAACGTCTCGGTGGCGGGCGAGAAGATCGTCGCCGGCCTGGGCGACATCGCGCTCGACGACTTCTACGGCCGCATCCTGCTCAATGCCCAGGGCCGCCTGAACGTCATGGACCTGGTGGCCGCGCCCGGCCAGGCCGGCGGCTCCATCACCCAGGACACGCAGACCCCCGGTCGGCGCGCCGAACCGCCGGCGCCGGCGGCCAAGGGCGGGGGCATGCCCGACATCTCGCTCAACAGCGTCACGCTGACGCGCGGCCGCATGACCTTTACCGACCGCTTCGTCAAGCCCAACTACGTGGCCGAGCTGTCCAGCATCGACGGTTCCATCACGGCCGTGTCGTCCACCAACCCGCAGCCCGCCAAGGTCAAGGTCACCGGCCGCGTCTACACCACCGCGCCCCTGTCGATCAGCGGCGTGGTGCAGCCGTTCGCCAAGTACCTGTCGCTTGACCTGAAGGCCTCGGCCAAGGGCGTTGACCTGCCGCGCTTCAACACCTACTCGGCCAAGTACGTCGGCTACCCGATCAAGCGCGGCAAGCTGTCGGTGGACCTGGAATACAAGATCAAGGACCGCGCGCTGCTGGCCACCAACCACGTGGTGCTGAACCAGCTCACCTTCGGCGACAAGACCAACAGCCCCGACGCCACCAAGCTGCCGGTGCTGCTGGCCGTGGCCCTGCTGAAGGACTCGCGCGGCAACATCGACATCAACCTGCCGATCTCCGGGTCGCTCGACGACCCCGAGTTCTCGGTCGGCGGCATCGTCGTGCGGGTGCTGCTGAACCTGGTGGTCAAGGCCGTCACCTCGCCCTTCAGCCTGCTGGCGTCGGCCTTTGGCGGCGGCGAGGAACTGTCATACGTGGAATTCGCGCCCGGCAGCGCCGCGCTCACCGATGACACGCTGCAGCGCATCGACACCCTGACCAAGGCGCTGGTCGATCGCCCCGCGCTCAAGATGGACCTGAGCGGCCGCGCCGATCCCAAGACCGACCTGGACGGCCTGCGCCAGGCCTGGGTCGACGCCCAGATCCGCCTGGCCAAGGCCCGCGACGTCGCCCCGCGCGGCAAGAAGCCGAACCCGGCCGGCATCGAGGTCTCGGGCGCCGAGCGCGCCAAGTACCTGGAAAAGGTCTACGACGACACCGACCTCAAGGACAAGCCGCGCAATTTCATCGGCATGGCCAAGTCGGTGCCGCCGCAACAGATGGAGGAGATGCTGCGCGCCGCGGCCCCGGTGGGCGACGAACAGTTGCGCCAACTGGCCGACGCGCGCGCACAAGCGGTGTATGAGAAGCTGCAAGCCCAGGAAGGACTCGCGGATCGCGTGTTCATCGTTGCCCCGCAACTGGACGCCGATGGCATCAAGGACGAGGGCCTGCCCTCGCGCGTGGACTTCTCCCTGAAGTGAACCCCGGCGGTTCGCCAGGACGCGGCCGCGTCCGGCGGCCGTCCCTTGCCCGGAGATGCATGATGAAAGACCAGGACGCGCATTTCGACAGCCTGCTGCCGCCCCTCAAGCTGGACCGCCGTGGCTTCATCGCCACCACCGTCGCCGCCGGCTTCTCGCTGGCCGCCGGCCCCGCCGTCGCGCAGACCGCCATCAAGACCGACGCCAGCGGCCTGACCGCCGGCAAGGTGGACATCCCCACCGCCGATGGCAAGATGCCCGCCTACCGCGCCGCGCCCGCCGGCAAGAAGAACCTGCCGACGCTGCTGGTGGTGTCCGAGATCTTTGGCGTGCACGAATACATCCAGGACGTCTGCCGCCGCCTGGCGCACCTGGGCTACCTGGCCATCGCGCCCGAGCTGTTCGCGCGCCAGGGCGACCCCTCCAAATACACCGACATCCCCAAGCTGCAGGCCGAGATCATCAGCAAGGTGCCCGACAAGCAGGTGCGGGATGATCTCGACGCCACGGTCGCCTGGGCCGCCGCCCACGGCGGCAGCGACGACAAGCTCGGCATTCTCGGCTTCTGCTGGGGCGGCCGCCAGGTCTGGCTCTACGCCGCCCACAACCCCAAGCTCAAGGCCGGCGCCGCCTGGTACGGCCAGTTGGGCGGCGACCCGAGCGAACTCAAGCCCCGATCGGTCCTGAGCCTGGTCAACGACCTCAAGGCCCCGGTCCTGGGTGCCTACGGCGGCAAGGACGCCGGCATCCCCCAGACCGACGTCGACAAGATGCGCATCGAACTCGCCAAGGGCCCCGCCGCCGCCAAGGCCTCCCGCATCGACGTCTACCCCGAAGCCCCCCACGCCTTCCACGCCGACTATCGGCCGAGTTACCGCAAGGCCGAGGCGGAGCAGGCTTGGCAGAGGATGCTGGACTGGTTCAAGCAGAATGGGTTGGGTGGTTGAGGCGTTGCGGTTGTTCTTCGTAGGCCGCCCCTGGCGTCGGCCGGGCAGGCGGGGCGCGCCCACGATTGCGGTCCGGAGCCTTCGCTCCGGACTTCCCCCTCGTCATCTTCGTTGTCGCCTTCGGCGACGGCCTTCAGATTCCCTCGGGCGCATCGAGGTTGCGCCCCGCCTGCCCGGCCGACGCCAGGCGCTACCGACATCTGCATAGGTGAGGCCGCTCGGGCGGGGTGAGGGGAGAGATCTTGCGTCGCCCGCCGGGACCGGCTGCGCGGGCAGCCGGTCCCGGCGTACGCTTTAGCTGTGCGTCGTGAGAGCGGCGCTGCGCGCGGGGGGGAGGGCGCGGCACGAGGGAGATACAGGTCAAGCGCCGCGACCCTTCATGTCGCACGGGAACGTGAACGCGCGACGCAGTTTCAAAGCCAGGCGCCCAAAAGCTCCAAAGCCAATTCCACAAGCTTCAAAGCCAAGCCTGCCCACGCGCGCAGCGTTCATCCTGGCCTGCAAGACCCCGCGTAAGCCAAAAAAGGCCGCCCGCGCGGCCGCCTTTTGGCGGGCCCCGCAAACTCCTCCCACCCCCGTTGACGTGGCCAACCACGCCAAGCACCCCATTCGCCCCAGCACCGCGGGCACCAAGACATCATGAGCCCGGCGGGACGGCGCAGGCGGAGGGCGGGGCGTGTAGATGCGCCCGACGGAAACCGTAGGCAGCCGCCGCAGGCGGCAACGAGGTTGAGGACGGGGCAGTCCGGAGCGAACGCTCCGGACCGCAATCGTAGCCCCGCCCTCCGCCTGCGCCGTCCCGCCGGGCGGCTCAAGAACCCAAACCCCCACTCACAAAAAAGCGATCACTTCTCCGCACTCTCCCCCGGCAACCCATCACTAACCTCAGCCAACGCCGCCTTCATGTCCTCATAAGAAATCACCCGCTCATTCTGAAAACTCCCCAGCACCCCCCGGCACCCGTCGACGCCGGACCGCTTCATCTCCTCCATCATCCGCGTCCCATCCGCCAACCCCTTCTGATAGAGCCCGTCATACCCCGCCGCCGAAAACCCATATTCCTTGGCATACCGCTCCAGGTTCTTGCGCGAGGTCGCCTGGTGCTGCGCCAGGTCGGGTTCCGACGCCCCGCACGAACGGGCCGCGCCGTTGGAGGCGCCCGCGGCCACCACGAAGGATTCGAACTGGGCCTGCTCGGCCGCGTCGGGCGCGGCCCAGGCCGGGGCGGCCACGGCCATCGTAAGGGCCAGGCCGATCAGCATCTTGCGCATCGGTTTGTCTCCGCAAAGCGCCCGCGCGCGGCCATCGCGCGCGGGCATTGAACACGCCCACATTATGGCAACGAACCCCGCGCCGCCCCGCGTGTGGAGTCGTTTCAGACTGTGCGGGTTTTTTTCCCGATCTGTCCGGCGGGCCAGCAAGCGCAACAGACACGAACTATGATGAGGGCTGTGGGGCACCTCCGCCCCAATGCAACACCCCCAACACTGGAGATTTCCCCATGAGCATCAAAGTCGGCGATCGCGTGCCTGATGGCACCCTGACCGAATTCATCGAAACCGAAAGCGAAGGCTGCTCGCTCGGCCCCAACGCCTTCCAGGTCGCCGACCTGACCCGCGGCAAGACCATCGCCCTGTTCGCGCTGCCCGGCGCATTCACGCCGACCTGCTCGGCCAAGCACCTGCCCGGCTACGTCGAGCAGGCCGCCGCCCTGAAGGCCAAGGGCGTCGATGAGATCTGGTGCGTGTCCGTCAACGACGCCTTCGTCATGGGCGCCTGGGGCCGCGAACAGAATACCGCCGGCAAGGTCCGCATGCTGGCCGACGGTTCCGCCCTCTGGACCAAGGCCCTGGGCCTGGAGCTGGACCTGATCCAGCGCGGCATGGGCGTGCGCTCGCAGCGCTATTCGGCCCTGATCGTCGACGGCGTGGTCAAGCAATTGAACGTCGAAGGCCCCGGCAAGTTCGAAGTCAGCGACGCCGCGACCCTGTTGTCGCAACTCTGATTTCCCGCGCAGTTCCCGTTTCATCGCTCAATGCGCGGGCCGCCCTGGCGGTCCGCGCCGCTACCTCCCGGCAGAGGTAGCCAGACGCCATGCTCGCAACCCTCTCTTCTTTCTCGTCGCTCTATTTCGCGACCCTGCTGATGCTCATCGGCACCGGTCTGTTCAACACCT
Source organism: Achromobacter sp. EB05 (assembly GCF_044232075.1). Classification (NCBI taxonomy): domain Bacteria; kingdom Pseudomonadati; phylum Pseudomonadota; class Betaproteobacteria; order Burkholderiales; family Alcaligenaceae; genus Achromobacter; species Achromobacter sp. EB05. Next base: position 5,000,988 of record NZ_CP155917.1, on the reverse strand, counting down.
ACATGGGGTTGAGGCTGACCGCGCAGTCCGTCAGCGAGATCTGGATCGGCGCCCTGATCGCCGGCTATTACCTGGGCCTGGTGTGCGGCGCGCGGCTGGGGCACAAGCTCATCATCCGCGTCGGCCACATCCGCGCCTTCGTTGCCTGTGCCGCCGTCGCCACCAGCATGATCCTGGCGCAGACGCTGGTCGACTCCATGCCGCTGTGGCTGGTGTTCCGCGTCATCTCGGGCATTGTCATGGTGACCGAATTCATGGTCATCGAAAGCTGGCTCAACGAACAGACCGAAAACCACCAGCGCGGGCGCGTGTTCTCCGTCTACATGGTGGTGTCCGGCCTGGGCACGGTGCTGGGGCAACTGGCCCTGACCGCCTACGCCACGCTCGACCTGCGGCCATTGACCCTGGTCGCCATGTGCCTGGTGCTGTGCCTGGTGCCCATCGCCGTCACGGCGCGCTCGCACCCGCCGACCCCGCTGCCGGCCGCGCTCGACATCCGTTTCTTCATGCGCCGCGTGCCGCTGTCCATGACCGTGCTGTTCGTGGCCGGCAACCTGTCCGGCGCCTTCTATGGCCTGGCGGCCGTGTACGGCGCCAAGCACGGCCTGACGACCTCGCAGGCCGCCGTGTTCGTGGCCGCCGCCGTCACCGCCGGGCTGCTGTCGCAATGGCCCATGGGCTGGCTGTCCGACCGCATCAACCGCGCCGGCCTGATCCGCTTCAATGCGTTGCTGCTGGTGGTGCTGCCGACCGTCATGTGGGGCTGGCTGACCTTGCCCTATTGGGCGCTGGTGGCCATGTCCTGCGTCTTCGGCATCCTGCAGTTCACCCTGTATCCGCTGGGCGCCGCCTTCGCCAACGACCACGTCGAATCCGAGCGCCGCGTCAGCCTGTCGGCGGTGCTGCTCATGACCTACGGCGTCGGCGCCTGCGTCGGCCCGATGATCGCCGGCCTGCTGATGTCGCTGGCCGGCCCCAGCATGTATTACGTCTTCATCTCGGCCTGCGCGCTCATCCTCGTGTGGCAGGTGCGCCCGACGCGCGTCACCGGCGCCCATCAGGTCGAGGAAGCGCCGGTGCATTTCGTGCCGATGCCGGACACGCTGCAGAGTTCGCCGGCCGCCGCGGTGCTGGACCCGCGGGTCGATGTGGAGAACGACATCGGCATCGAGATGGTCCAACCCGAGCCTTCGGCCGCGCCTGCCTCGGCGCCGGTGGAAGGCGCCGGCGCGGTGGATCCCCCCATCGCGGCCATGACCGCCACGGCCGAGCCGGCGCGGGCCGAGCCCGATGCCGAGGATCAGGCGGCGCGGCAGCCCCGCACCGGCACCTGAGCGCCGGGGGCGCTCACCACGGGGTCATCAGCAGGATGGCCCCCAGCGCCAGCGCCAGGCCCACGCCGTTCAGGCGCGTCAGGGGTTCGCGGAACGCCAGTGCTCCGACCAGCGTGCCCAGCGTGATCACGCCCATGTTCATGGACGCGAACACCAGCGCGGGATGCTCGGGCAGCGCCTGGTGGGCGCGGATATAGGTGATGATGTTGCCGAAATTCACCACCCCCAGCGCCACGCCGGCCGCCAGATGGCGCGGGGCCCAGCGGGCGCGGCGCCAGAGCAGGTAGGCCAGCATCAGCGCGCTGGCCAGCGCGAACGCCAGCAGCAGGCCGCCGGCGAACCCGGTGCCGGCGCGCGCCACCTGTTTGAACAGGATGTCGACCACGCCATAGGCCACCCACACCGACAACGGCCACAGCCACGGCGCGCGGCGTCCGGCCGTGTCCGTATCGCGCGCCGGCGTGGCCGCTTCGGGCTCGGGCGCGGGGCGCCGCAACAGGCAGAACAGGGCGGCGAAGGCCAGCGCGATGGCGCCCAGCTTGCGGCCGCTGACCGGCTCGCCGAACAGCAGGAACGCCGCCAGCAGCGGGATGAACAGCGACAACCGCTGCGCGGCGTCGCTGCGCACCACGCCGGCATGGCGCACGGCCAGCGCCATCGCTATGAAGCCGCTGGGCAGCAGCACGCCCAGCGCCGCCAGCACCAGCCACGGCGTCTGTGGTGTCAGCAGCGCCACGGGGTCCGGCCGCAGCACGGCCCAGCAGAGCAGGGCGGCCACGGCGTGGTTGGCCATGATGGCCTGGCGCACGTCCACCTGCCAGCGCCGCGCCAGCTTCAGCATCGCCGCCACGGCGACACTGCAGGTGACGCTGGCCAGCAGGTAGGACAGGCCCGGAGTCAGCGTCACGCCGACAGGTCCTGGTGCGTGTGCTGGCCGGCGTCGATGCGCATGCCCAGGCGTTGCAGCAGGCGCTGGTCGGCCTCCATGCGCGGATTGCCCGTGGTCAGCAGCACGTCGCCGTAGAACATCGAGTTGGCGCCGGCCATGAAGCACAGCGCCTGCATGGCCTCATCCATGGCCTCGCGCCCGGCCGAGAGGCGCACCACGGCGCGCGGCATGGTGATGCGCGCCACGGCGATGGTGCGCACGAACTCGAACGGATCGAGCGGCTCGGCGTCGGCCAGTGGCGTGCCTTCCACCCGCATCAGGTTGTTGATCGGCACCGACTCGGGATAGGGCTCCATGTTGGCCAGTTGCGCGATCAGGCCGGCGCGCTCCTGGCGCGATTCGCCCATGCCGACGATGCCGCCGCAGCAGACGTTGATGCCGGCGCCACGCACGCGGTCCAGCGTATCGAGGCGGTCCTGGTAAGTGCGGGTGGTGACGATCTTGCCGTAGAACTCGGGCGAGGTGTCGAGGTTGTGGTTGTAGTAGTCCAGGCCGGCGGCCTTGAGTTGTTCGGCCTGGCCTTCGCGCAGCATGCCCAGTGTGACGCAGGTCTCCAGCCCCAGCGCCTTGACCGCGCTGACCATCTCGGCCACGGCCTCCAGGTGGTGCGGCTTGGGGCTGCGCCAGGCGGCGCCCATGCAAAAGCGCTGCGCCCCGCCTGCCTGCGCGGCGCGGGCCGCGGCCAGCACCTCGTCCAGCGGCATCAGCTTTTCCGCTTCCAGGCCGGTGTCGTAGCGCGACGACTGCGAGCAATAGCCGCAGTCCTCGGGACAGCCGCCGGTCTTGATCGACAGCAGGCTCGAGAGCTGGATGCCGTTGGGGTCGAAATGGGCGCGGTGCGTCTGCTGGGCGCGGAATACCAGGTCCATGAACGGCAGGGCATAGAGCGCCATCACTGCGGCGCTGCTCCAGGCGGGCGCGGGCTGCGCCTTGGGCGGCTTGGGAACGGGAATGTAGGCGGTCTGCATCAACGGGCTCCAGAAGGCTTGCGGGGCTCTCGCCGGCCCCGTGGAGGGCGGCTAGATCGGCGGATCGTAAGAACCTGCGCAGGGTTTGCGCAATCTGGGGCGCAATGCGGATTTTGGCGGGGAGTTGCCTGGTGTTTTGCTGGAAATCGCGCTTTTTGGAGGCGGACGGAATCGAACGCGGCGGCATCTCCGCGCAGCGCGATACCCCGATTATTTTGATTCAATTTGTAAATCCGGGCGGGCGATGTCAGCCCGCGCCGGACTTGCCGCGGGGGCGGGGTTTCTCATGGCCGGTGATACCGCGGTCGCGGGCCCAGACGATGGCCGCGCTGCGCCGATGCACGCCGATCTTGCTGTAGATGGTGGCCACGTGATTGCGCACCGTGTTGCGCGAAAGGCGCAACTGGCGGGCGATATCGTCGTCGTCATGGCCTTGGCACAGCAGGCCCAGCACCTCGCGCTCACGCGCGGTCAGTTGCGCCAGCTCGGCCACGTCGCGCGCCGCCGGCGCCGGGGCGCGCAATTGCGCCAGCTTCTCGATGATGCCGCGGCTGAACCATGAGGTGTCCTGCATCACCGCCTCGATCGCGGTCAGCAGCTCGGTTTCGCTGCGTTTGCGTTCGGAGATGTCCTGCATCACCAGCAGCACGCGGCGCTCGTCGCCGATCATGACCGGCTCGGCCGACGCCAGGCAAGCCAGCACGGCGCCGTCCGGCGTGGCCAGCGCGGCTTCGCGGTTGCGGATGCTCTCGCCGCGCGCCAGGCTGTCGGCCATGCCGTCGAACGGGCGCAGGCCGAGCGTGGTCAGTTCCTGGCCCGCGCCGTCCTGCGCCGACACGCCCACGGCCTGCGCGAACGCGTCATTGATATCCAGCGCGCGCAGCGATTCGCCGTCGCACAGCGCCATCGGCACAGGCGCCAGCCGGAACGCCTTGGAGAAACGTTCCTCGCTCTGCTGCAGGGCTTCCTCGGCGCGCTTGCGCTTTTCCAGGTCGATGAAGGTGAACAGCATGCACGGCTCGTCCTGCATGTCGATCGGCTGGCCGGCGACGATGACGAACCTGGCGCCGCCGTCGCCCAGCCGCAGCACGCCCTCGCGCTGGGTGATGGTCAGGCCCGCGTTCAACTTGGCCACCGCGTCCTCCTTGTCCTCGCCGCCATCGAGCACGTCGAGTTCGTAGGCCGATTTGCCCAGCACCGCCTCGCGCGTCAGGCCCGTCATGTCCAGGAAGCCCTGGTTCACTTTCACGTAGCGCAGGTCGGACAGCCGGCAGATGAGCGCCGGCGCGGGATTGGCGGCAAAGGTGCGTTCGAAGCGCTGTTCGGCATTGAAGGCTTCGGTCTGGTCGTCCAGGATCAGCACGCGATAGTCCGTGCCGTCGTCTTCCAGCAGCAGGCCCCGCGCCCGGATGTTGCGCAGGAAGTCGGGATCGTCCTTGCGCGTCAGGTCCAGCAGCAAATCGTCGAATGCCGTGCCCGCGGCCAATCGATCCAGCGGATACTGCCGGGCGGGAACGCGATGGTGATTGCGGTAGGTCAGCGCATAACGCTTGCGGTAGCCCGCGGGTGTGTTGCCCAACGCCTCCAGTGTGTCGATCCCATGCAGCGCCAGTGCGCTGGCGTTGGCCCAGGCGATGACGCCATCGGCCTCGAGCAGGATGATGCCTTCGTTCAGGCCTGCGATGATGCGTTGCAGGTGTTGGCGATGCGGGTGTGGAGCGGCGTTGCTGGCGGTCACGTGGGCCTCTTGGCTTGGCTGGCACAAGCGCACAGGATGCGTTGCGCGGCGCGGCCTGTCTAGAGGATAAACGGACGAGAAGGGGGAACGGGCGTCTCGGCGCGGGTCGCCGCGAAAAGCAAAAAAGCTCCGGAATCCGGAGCTTTTGGCGGGCGCTTTCTGGCGCAGTGCAGGAAGACTCCTGCGGAACAACTGGATCTTGCGGCTTGCTGGGATGCACGCAAGTGCTTGGCGGAGCGGACGGGGCTCGAACCCGCGACCCCCGGCGTGACAGGCCGGTATTCTAACCAACTGAACTACCGCTCCGCAGCGGTCTACAACAACAACACTTGGCAGCGCACCATCTTGTCAGGACGGCTTCGCAGATCCGGTAGGCGAGCCAGCGAACTGGCGTCCCCTAGGGGATTCGAACCCCTGTACTCACCGTGAAAGGGTGATGTCCTAGGCCTCTAGACGAAGGGGACCGGAAACTGCAACTGCTCGAACTACTGTACTACTTACTGCTTTACTGGTGGAGGTAAGCGGGATCGAACCGCTGACCTCTTGCATGCCATGCAAGCGCTCTCCCAGCTGAGCTATACCCCCCAGAATCCCTGCTGTTCCAACCTGCAAACAACAAGGCTTACACCCTATAAATGCAAAAAGCTCCAGGGACGGAGCTCTTGAAAGGCACTGCGTAGAGCGCTTTTGGCGGAGCGGACGGGGCTCGAACCCGCGACCCCCGGCGTGACAGGCCGGTATTCTAACCAACTGAACTACCGCTCCGCAGCGGCTTACTCAACTACTGTGTCACTTCAACTGCACTTTGGTACTACAAAACTCTGTACTGCTGCCAGTGAACTGGCGTCCCCTAGGGGATTCGAACCCCTGTACTCACCGTGAAAGGGTGATGTCCTAGGCCTCTAGACGAAGGGGACTTGGACTTGCTGTCGACTTGCTGTCTTTACTGCGCGTTTTACCGCGAGTTTTCCTGCTCTACTACTCTTCGCTTTGGACTGGTGGAGGTAAGCGGGATCGAACCGCTGACCTCTTGCATGCCATGCAAGCGCTCTCCCAGCTGAGCTATACCCCCGTTCTTCTAATCAACTCCTGCCACGTTTTACGTTTTTTCCGATCGCTTTCGCGGTCGTTTTTCGTATCTCGTTGCCGGTTTTGTTTAGTGCCGTTGGCGAAGAAACGAGATTATGCACGAACTAATTTCGGCGTGCAAGTCGGTTGGGTGCAAAAAACGAAAAAGTTGCATTGAAGTCGCGTTCAGGGGGACGCATGCGTGGCATGCGGGGGCATACGTTGGCATGCGGCGAGGGGCGTCAGCCGCTTCCGCGACGCCGGGCCCCGGGCGCACAATCCCGGAAAATCAACGGCTTGGACGAGTGCTATCGTGACTGCTGCGGGAACCCGGGTGGAATCCGCCATGATGTTTTGCCGGCAGGAGATTTTTTCGCATGAGCACCACGACTTCTTTTCCCACGCGTCCGCTGGGACGCAGCGACATGTCGATCACGCGCATTGGCGTGGGCGCCTGGGCGATGGGCGGCAACGCCTGGGCCATCGGCTGGGGGCCGCAGGATGACGCCGACTCGATCGCCGCTATCCGCCTCGCGGTCGATCGCGGCATCAACTGGATCGATACCGCCGCCGTCTATGGACTGGGCCATGCCGAGGAGGTGGTGGGCCGTGCGCTGGCGCAGATGAGCCCCGGCGAGCGGCCCTACGTCTTCACCAAGTGCGGCCTGACCTGGTCCCCCGAGCAGCCGCAGGCGACCCCGCGGCGCACCGGCGCGCCGGCCAGCATCCGCCGCGAAATCGAGGGGTCGCTGCGCCGGCTGCGCGTCGAGCGCATCGACCTGTACCAGATGCACTGGCCGGCCGGCGACGGCACGCCGCTGGAGGTCTATTGGCAGGAATTGCTGGACCTCAGGCGGGAGGGCAAGGTGCGCGCCGTCGGCCTGTCCAACCATAACCTGGCGCAGTTGCAGGACGCCGAGGCGCTGGGGCACGTGGAGTCGCTGCAGCCGCCGTTCTCGGCGATCCAGCGCGGCGCCGGCGCCGACCTGATTCCGTGGTGCGCGCAGAACGGCACCGGCGTCATTGTCTACAGCCCCATGCAGTCGGGCCTGTTGAGCGGCGGCTTTTCGGCCGAGCGGGCGCGGACCCTGCGCGCGGACGACTGGCGCTCGCGCAATGCCGAATTCCAGCCGCCCAACCTGGCGCGCAACCTGGCGCTGGCCGAAGCGCTCAAGCCCATCGCCGAGCGCCACGGCACGACCCAGGCCGCGGTCGCCATCGCCTGGACGCTGGCATGGCCGGGGGTCACCGGCGCCATCGTCGGCATGCGCAACGCGGCCCAGGTCGACGGCGTGCTGGGCGCGGCGGAACTGGAACTGGATAGCGATGATCTGGCGCGCATCGCGGATGCGATCGAGCTGACGGGCGCGGGAATGGGGCCGCTGCGGCCGGCCGACGACAGCGGCGCGCTGCCTGTCGACTTGTTGCGCTAGGGACGCGCCGGGAAAGGGGCGCCGGCACAGGCCCGGGGTGGGGAGCCGGGCCAGGCCGAGGCCGACCCGTTCCGGGTTCAGGGACGGCGCGCGCGGCTGACGCCGAAGGCGGCAATCAGCGCCAGGCCGATCAGCGCCAGCGCCGACTTGTCGCCGAAGCGGGCATAAGGCGTCAGGCCGGCCATGCCCTGCACCGAGACCGGCAGCACGCCCGGCTGCAGCGGCGCCAGTTGGGCGGCAACGTTGCCCTTGGCGTCGATGGCCGCCGTGATGCCGGTGTTGGTGGCGGTCAGCATCGGCCGCGCGGTCTCGATTGTGCGCAGGCGCCCGATCTGCAGATGCTGGCGCAACGCCCAGGTATCGCCGAACCAGCCCAGGTTGCTGACGTTCACCAGAATGGTGGCGCCCGGTTCGCCATCGGGGCCGGGCTGCAGCGCGGGCAGCAGGTCGGGACCGAACAGGTCTTCATAGCAGATGTTGAAGGCGATGTGCTGGCCGCCCACGGCGAATGGCGTCTGGCGCTCGCCGCCACGGTCGAAATCGCCCAGCGGGATGTTCAGCATGTCGACGAACCAGTGGAAGCCCGGCGGCACGTATTCACCCCAGGGCACCAGGTGGCGCTTGTCGTAGCGCATCGCGGTGCTGCCGCCCGTCAGTTGTTCCAGCGGCGTCCGGCCATCGAAGCCCATGACGCTGTTGGTGTAGCGGTCGCGGCCATTGCGCACGTCGTGGATCGGCACCCCCATGGCGATCACGGCATTCTGCCGCGCCGCCACCTGGCGCCAGACGTCCCAGACGCGCGGATCGAGCTGGTCCTGGAAGATCGGCAGCACCGTTTCCGGCAGGATCACCATCTGCGGCGGCGGCACCCCCGGCGCCGGCGGCATCGCCGCCAGTTCCAGGTGGCGGCGCAGGCTCTGGTCGAGCAGCGCCGGATCGAATTTCTGCGACTGCTCGATGTTGCCCTGGACCAGACGCACGTTCAGTGGTTCGCCGCTGGGCGCGGACCAGTCGATGCGGGACAGCGGCCAGCCGGCGGCGGCCAATGCCAGCGCCACCCCGGCGGCCAGCGCGTGGCGGCCGTCGCGCGGCTGCTTCTGCAGGCCCGCGGGACGCCACAGGCTGGCGAGGGCGGCGGCGGCGAAGGCCGACAGCAGGGCCATGCCGTGCACGCCCAGCAGCGGGGCCCAGCCAGCGATGGGGCTGTCGACCTGTGCGTAGCCGATGTTGAGCCACGGAAAGCCGGTCAGCAGCACCGCGCGGACCCATTCGAAGCCGGCCCACAGCGCGCCCCAGGCCAGCGTGCCGGACAGCACCCGTCCCGGCGTCGAGTCGGCCGCCAGCGGGACATAGCGCCGCGCCAGCGCGCCGGCGGTGGCCGGGAACAGCGCCAGGAAGGCCGCCAGCGCCAGCACCGCGGCCACCGCCAGCGGCGCGGCCAGGTCGCCGTAGCGGTGCAGGCTGATGAAGATCCAGTACAGCCCCAGCGCGTAAGTGGCGAAGCTGAACAGCCAGCCGCGCAGCCAGGCCTGGCGCGCCGAGGGCGCGTACAGCGTGACGCGGGCGGCCACCGCCAGCGCCAGGACCTGGGTGACGGCCAGCGCCCAGCCTGGCAGCGGGCCGGGGGCGAAGGTGAGGGCGTGGACGGCGCCGGCCAGCGTCAGGCCGGCCGCGCCCAACAGGAACGGACCGCGGGGGGCGCGACTCATGCGTCGGAGTCGGGCTGGACGCCGCGGGAGGGCGCCACGCGCTTGACGCGCAGCCAGATGGCGCGACGCGCGTCGCCGCGCGCCACTTCGAGCTTCAATCCGTCGAACTCGGCGACGTCGCCGCGGCGCGGGATGCGTCCCAACTGCCCGCCCATCCAGCCGCCGACGCTGTCGTACTCGTCGTCGGGCAACAGGCAGCCGAACACGTCGTTGAAGTGCGAGATGTCGGTGGCGGCCAGCACGCGCCACTGGTTCTCGCCCTCGGGGAAGATCGAGTCTTCCTCGGTTTCGTCGAATTCGTCCTCGATGTCGCCGACGATCTGCTCCAGCACGTCTTCCATCGTCACCAGGCCGGAGATGCCGCCGTGCTCGTCGATGACGATGGCCTGGTGGTTGCGGCTGGCGCGGAACTCGTGCAGCAGCACGTTCAGGCGCTTGGATTCGGGGATGAACACGGCCGGGCGAACCAGCGTGCGCACCTCGATGCCGGGTTCCAGCATGCAGCGCAGCAGGTCCTTGGCGAGCAGGATGCCGATGATGTTGTCGCGGTCGCCTTCGTACACCGGGAACCGCGAGTGAGCGGTTTCGATCACGTTGGCCACCAGGTAGGGAATGGGCTGCGTGACGTCGAGCAGGTCCATGCGCGAGCGCGGCACCATGATGTCGCCGACGGTGCCTTCGGACACGGCCAGCGCGCCCTTGATCATCTTGTAGGACTCCGCGTCCAGCAGGTCGCGGTCATGCGCGGCTTCCAGGATGGCCTTGATGCCTTCGCGGTCCTCGGGCTCGCGGCGCACGAGGGAAAGCAGGCGGTCTAGAAGGGATTTGGTGGCGGGTTTGGATGAGCGAGCGGGCGTCGCTTCGGGAGCAGGGTAGGGGTCAGACATCGTCCGGGAGGACAAGTTAGGGAGGAGTCAGCATAACCGAATCTGGCGCGCAATTTGTAACGCGGCCCGCGAAAATGGGGCCAACCGACGCGATCTGCGCCTTGCAGGCCGCCATTTCGCGTCGATTGCTCAGGGTTGACCCGAGGGGCGGAATCAGCGCTCCTGGTAGGGGTCGGCGATGCCCATGCGGGCCAGCGTGGCGGTTTCCAGCGCTTCCATGCGGCGGGCGTCGCGCGCCTTGATGTGGTCGTAGCCGAGCGAATGCAGCACGCCGTGAAGCGTCAGGTGGGCGGCATGGTCCAGCAGCGCCTTGCGCTGTTCGCGCGCCTCGCGCACCAGCACCGGCACGCACATCACGATGTCGCCGCGCGCCACGCCCAGCGGATCCACGCCGTATTCGAACGTCAGCACGTTGGTGGCGTAGTCGCGCTGGCGGAAATCGCGGTTCAGGCGGCGCCCCTCGGCCGCGCCCACCAGGCGCAGGCTGAGCTCGGCGGCGCTGAAGTCCACCAGGCCATCCTCGGCCGCGGCGGCCAGCGCCCGCTCGGCCCAGCGGCGCAGGCGCCAGCGCGGCAGGCGGGGCTCGTCGACCCCGTACTGGACGGAAAGGGACAGGTCAGGCGTCATTTTCCGCCGCTCGGTCGTAGGCATCGACGATGCGCGCCACCAGGGGATGGCGCACCACGTCGCGGCTGGTGAAGCGGGTGGTGGCGATGCCCTGCACGTCGTGCAGCACCTTGACGGCGTGCGCCAGGCCGCTTTCCTGGCCGCGCGGCAGGTCCACCTGCGACGGGTCGCCGGTGATGACGGCCTTGCTGCCGAAGCCGATGCGCGTCAGGAACATCTTCATCTGTTCGGGCGTGGTGTTCTGCGCCTCGTCCAGGATGACGAAGGCGTGGTTCAGCGTGCGGCCGCGCATGTAGGCCAGCGGCGCGATCTCGATGGTCTGTTTCTCGAACAGGCGCTGCACTTTCTCGAAGCCCATCAGGTCGTACAGGGCGTCGTACAGCGGGCGCAGGTAGGGGTCGACCTTCTGCGCCAGATCGCCGGGCAGGAAGCCCAGCCGTTCGCCGGCTTCGACCGCCGGGCGCGTCAGCACCAGGCGCTGTACCGTGTCGCGCTCCATCGCGTCGATGGCGCAGGCCACCGCCAGCCAGGTCTTGCCGGTGCCGGCCGGACCCACGCCGAAGGTGATGTCGTGCTTGAGGATGTTGTTCAGGTAGTCGCGCTGGCGCGGGGTGCGCGGACGCAGGTCGCTGCGCTTGGTGCGCAGGGCGATGGCGTCGCTGTCATCGTCCAGCGCGGGCAGCGGGTCGGCCTCGCGGGCCGGCGCGTCCTGCAGTTTCTCTTCCTGGCGGCCGACGCCGATCTCGACCAGCCCGAGCTGGATGTCGTCGACCGACAGCGCGCGATGCACGGCCTGCTCATGGAAACGGCGCAGCACGCGGCCGGCCAGTTCGGCCTTGTCGCCTTCGATGGTGACGCGGCTGCCGCGGCGCGAGAGCTTCACGCCCATGCCGTCGGCGAGCTGGCGCAGGTTCTCGTCCAGCGGGCCGCACAGGTTGGCCAGGTGGGTGTTGTCGCCGTCCAGGATGACGACGGCGGGCAGGCTGCGGCGGGCGCGGGGGCGGGAAGTGGTCATTCGGCCTCTTGGGAGTCGCGGTCGACGTCGGCCACCCGGGCGCGCAGCGAATTGGTGTGCGCCTCGGTGATGATGACGTCGACCATCTGTCCGATGAGCCGCGCGGGCGCGGCGAAGTTGACAATGCGGTTGTTCTCGGTGCGGCCCATCAGCTCGTTCGGGTCGCGCCGCGACGGGCCTTCCACCAGCAGGCGCTGGCGGGTGCCGATCATGTTGCGGGCGATGGCGGCGGCCTGCTCGTTGATCAGCGCCTGCAGGCGCTGCAGGCGGCGCAGCTTGACGTCCTGCGGCGTGTCGTCGTGCAGGTCGGCGGCCGGCGTGCCGGGGCGGCGCGAGTAGACGAACGAGAACGAGGTGTCGAAACCGACGTCCTCGATCAGCTTCATGGTCTTTTCGAAGTCTTCCTCGGTCTCGCCGGGGAAGCCGACGATGAAGTCCGACGACAGCGTCAGGTCGGGACGCGCGGCGCGCAGGCGGCGCACGACCGACTTGAATTCCAGCGTGGTGTAGCCGCGCTTCATGGCCGCCAGCACGCGGTCGCTGCCGGCCTGCACCGGCAGGTGCAGGAACGACACCAGCTTGGGCAGGCGGGCGTAGGCGTCCACCATGCGCTGGGTCATTTCCTTGGGGTGCGAGGTGGTGTAGCGGATGCGCTCGATGCCGGGAATCTCGTGCACGTATTCCAGCAGCATGGCGAAATCGGCGATCTCGTCGCTGTCGCTCATGCGGCCGCGGTAGGCGTTGACGTTCTGGCCCAGCAGGGTGACTTCCTTGACGCCCTGGTCGGCCAGGTCGGCCACTTCGACCAGCACGTCGTCGAACGGCCGCGAGACTTCCTCGCCGCGCGTGTAGGGCACGACACAGAAGCTGCAGTACTTGCTACAGCCTTCCATGATCGAGACGAAGGCGGTGGCGCCGTCGACGCGCGGCGGCGGCATGTTGTCGAACTTCTCGATCTCGGGGAAGCTGATGTCAACCTGCGAGCGGCCTTCGGCGCGGCGGCGCTGGATCAGGTCGGGCAGGCGGTGCAGGGTCTGCGGGCCGAACACCACGTCCACATAGGGCGCGCGCTTGACGATGGCCTCGCCTTCCTGGCTGGCGACACAGCCGCCCACGCCGATCACCAGGTTCGGGTTGGTCTTTTTCAGGTGCTGCACGCGGCCCAGGTCGGAAAAGACCTTTTCCTGGGCCTTTTCGCGCACCGAACAGGTGTTGAACAGGATGACGTCGGCTTCTTCCGGATTGTCGGTCAGTTCCAGCCCCTGGTCGCCGCGCAGCACGTCGGCCATCTTGTCCGAGTCGTACTCGTTCATCTGGCAGCCGAAGGTGCGGATGTAAAGCTTGCGGGGAGCGCCGGTGGCGGGGGCGGGCGGGACGGCGGCGGCGCCGTCTTGCGCGTGAGGCACGCGCTTGAGGGAAGTTTCTTGCATGTCGGTCGCCGTGACGGGTGTAGATCCCGGGGGCAGTGGAGAGGGGAAAAGCGGAATTTTACCCCTTGCTGCAAATTTCCTTCATGCAGACGAAATGCAGGGTTACGATAGCTGGCCCTCGCAGATTCCCTTTCCGAGAACAATTATCTTTACGCGACCGGTCCGATGACGACGAATCCCTCCCTTCCGCCGGCCGCCACGCTCGCGCCCGGCGCCGCAGCCGCCGCGACGGACGAGTTCCGCAATCCGCTGTCGACCTCCGCCTGGCTGCTGGCCGGTCTCGGGGTGGCGCTGGTGGCCGCGGTCTGCGCCCTGTGGGTCGACCTGCCGCTGGCGATCTGGATCCGGCAATCGGTCAGCGACGGGGTCAATACCTCGTTCGAGTGGATCGGCGAAATGGGCGAAAGCGGCCGCTACATCGGCGTGGCGCTGGCGTTCTACATCGTCGGCCTGGTCGGCCTGGCGCGCGGCTGGCGCAATCCGGTGCGCATGAGCTACGCCAGCATGGCGCGCGGCAGCCTGCTGATGCTGTCGACCATGGCGGTCGGCGGGCTGGTGGTGCTGGTGCTCAAGCGCTTGGTGGCGCGCGCCCGTCCCGAGCTGTTCTTCGAGAAGGGCATCTACGGGCTGGGCGAGTCGTTCTCGCGCGCCAACCAGTTCAATTCCTTTCCTTCCAGCCACACCTACGCCGCCTTCGCGGTGGCGGTGACGCTCGGCATCCTGGCGCCGCGCTGGCGCTGGGCCTTCCTGTCGCTGGCCGCACTGGTCGCCGCCAGCCGCCTGGTCAACCTGGATCACTACCTGTCCGACGTGCTGACCGCCGCCGCGATTGCCATCGCCGTGGGTCACCTGCTGGCGCCGCGGGTGCTCTGTAGCAAGTACCAGTGGCCGCTGCGCGCGCCGTGGCGCTGGTGGAAGAAGGGCTGAGCGCGCCGCGAGGCGCCGCCGACGGACTTCAATGAAAATGGCCGCCATGCAGGCGGCCATTTTCATTGGCGGCAAGGTTCAGGCGAACGCCACCACCACGCGGCGGTTGGTGCGGCTTTTCTTTTCGATCTTGGTGACCGTGACGGGGCCGATCTCGCCGGTGTTGGCCACGTGCGTGCCGCCACAGGGCTGGCGGTCCACGCCGGGGATCTCGATGATGCGGATGCGCGCCGCGCCGCCGGGCGGGGCGGCGCCGACCGTGCGCACCAGATCGGGCTGCGCCGCAAGTTCCTCGGGCGTGATGGTGTTGACGGTGACGTCGGTGCGGGCCTGGATCAGCGTGTTCAGGCGCTCGGTCAGGTCGGCCTTGTCGAGCGTCGACTCGGGCAGGTCGAAGTCGATGCGGGCCGAGTCGGGCGAAATGCTGCAGCCGGTGACGGGCGCCGGCACCAGCGAACCGAGCAGGTGCAGACAGGTGTGCAGGCGCATCAGCCGGTGGCGGCGCGGCCAGTCGATGCGCACGGTGACGCGGTCGCCGACCTGCGGCGCCGCGGCGCCCTCGGCCAGCACGTGCAGGATGCGGCGGCGGTCTTCAGCGTAGACGGTGTCGGCCACCGGCAGCGCGCGGCCATCGGCCAGCGTCAGCGTGCCGCTGTCGCCGGCCTGCCCGCCGCTGCGGGCGTAGCAGAGGGTCTGGTCCAGTTCGACGCCGTCGGCGCCGACGGCGATGACGGTGGCCTCGCACTGCTGCTCGTAGGGCGCGTCGTCGAAGCGCTTGAGGGTGACGCTCATGGGGATGTCTCCGTTGTCTTTCCGTGTGGTGTGGGTCAGGCCAGGATCCGGATGCCCCGGTCGGTCTCGATGGCGGCCTGCAGGCGTGGCGGGCCGTCGGCCTGCTCGATGGCGATGAGCGCGTCCGCGCCCAGCCAGGCCAGCCCCTGGCGCAGCAGCGCCGCGCGCGGGTGGGTGCCGGCCAGCGCCACGAGGGTCAGCGGCTGGCGCGGCAGGCTGACGCCGGGATAGGCGTCCACATCCCACTGGATCAGGGTCGGCAGCAGGCCGTCGCCGGCCGTTGCGCCCGCTTCGCGCCAGGCCGGCAGGCTGCCGTCGTCGGGCACCGTAAGGCGCCAGCGCAGGTCGCCGCGGGTCATGGGGATGGCGGGCGCGATGCGATCGGGGTGCCGAGCCTGCCATGCGCTCAGGTCAGCGGGCGCCTCGACTCGCGCCGCCCAGTGCGCCAGGAACGGCCCTTCGGCCAGGCGCGCCCGCATGGCCGGCTGGTCCAGCCCGAACCAGCGCGGCCGCTGCGGCGCGGGCGCGTCCGGGTCGATGGCGATCACTTCCAGGTACACGCCGCCCGCCATGCCCAGCACGCGGTTGTGGGTGCCCATGCGCGGATGCGCGCCGCCGCCCGTGGGCGCGATGCCCAGCAGGTCGGCCACGTGGCGCGTGCCGCTGTCCAGGTCGGCGGCGGCGACGACGAGATGATCGAGAGCGAGTTTCATGAGGCCTATGGTAGTGAATACGGCGGCGGCTGTACCCGTACACCGGACGCCAGGACGGGCTATACAGTCGTGGCCGACGGGATCAGGCGATCCGCAGTTCCTCGGTCAGCATGGCGAGCACCGCGTCCACCTTGGGCAGCAATTGCTTGCCGACCGGCCACAGCAGGTGCAGCGGCAGGCCGTCGGTGGCCAGCGCCGGCAGGACCGGTGCCAGTTCACCGCGCGTAATTGCTTCGTCCACCAGCCAGGTGGCCAACTGTGCGATGCCGCAGCCCGCCTTGACGGCCGCGACCTGCGCGTCGCCGCTGCCGGCGATGATACGGCCGGTCATCGCGCGCCGCTCGATCTGGCCGTCGGCGTGAGCGATCAGCCATGGACTGACGCTGCCATCGGCCTTGCCGTAGAGGACGGCATCATGCCGCGCCAAATCGTCCGCCGAGGCGGGCGCGCCCCGGCGGGCCAGGTAGGCGGGCGACGCGCAGAAGAGCAGGCGTTCGCGGCCCAGATGGCGACATCCGATCGAGGCGGGCCAGTGATCCGGGCCGCCAATGCGCACTGCTACATCGATGCCTTCGTCGAGCAGATCGACGAACCGGTCGGTGAACGACACATGCGGCCGCAGACGGGGATGGCGTTCGGCAAAGCGCAGCAGCGGCGGCCAGACCCGCAGGCGGCCAAAGGTGGCCGGCGCGTCCACGCGCAGTCGGCCCACAGGTTCGTTCTGCTGCGCCGCCAGCACGGTTTCCGCTTCCTCCAGGTCGGTCAGCACCTGCGCGCACGTGCGGTAGAAGGCCGTGCCCGCCTCGGTCAGCGCCAGGCGGCGCGTGGTGCGCTCGAACAACCGGATGCCGAGCCGGGCTTCGAGACGCGCCACGCTCTTGCCGACCGCGGAGCTTGTCAGGTGGAGGCGTTCGGCGGCCGCGGTGAAGCTGCCCGCGCTGGCGGTCATTACAAACGCTTCGATGCCTTTGAGCCGTTCGGAGGGCGTCATACGGGCCTCTATTGATGAACTAAATTCCAATATACTCAGAAAATATATCCGAGATAGGAAATTTAGTCTTCAATAGACTTGTGCGTTCCATTCATTCCCCTGGAGCGCTTTCGCATGTCCATGCTCGTTGCGCCCCGCGCCGCCGTTCTGGCGGGCCGGGGCGGCCTGTCCATCGCGATTCTTGCGGTGGCGGCCTTTGTCATTGTCACCACCGAGTACCTGATCGTCGGCCTGTTGCCAGCGCTGGCGCGTGACCTCGGCATTTCGATTTCCGCCGCGGGCCAGCTGGTGACCCTGTTCGCCTTCACCGTGATGCTGTTCGGGCCGGTGCTGACCGTGCTGCTGTCGCACGTCGAACGCAAGCGGCTGTTCGTCGTCATTCTGTTGATTTTCGCGGTGTCCAACGCCCTGGCTGCCATGGCGCCGAACCTGTGGGTGCTGGCCGTTGCTCGCTTCATTCCTGCGCTGGCGTTGCCGGTATTCTGGGGCACGGCCAGCGAGACGGCGGGGCAACTGGTCGAACCGCAACGTGCCGGACGCGCGGTATCGCAGGTCTACCTGGGCATCTCCGCCGCGTTGCTGTTCGGCATCCCGCTGGGCACGCTGGTGTCGGAGGCCATCGGCTGGCGTGGCGCGCTGTGGGGGCTGGCAGGGTTGTCGCTGTTGATGGCGCTGGCCCTGACGCGCTGCATGCCGGCCATGGCGCGGCCGCCCCGCCTGCGGATCGGAGAGCAGGCCCGTATTCTCAGGAACCCGGAGTTCATCGCGCAAGTGCTGCTGTCGGTGCTGGTGTTCACCGCCATGTTCACGGCTTACACCTATCTGGCCGACACACTGGAACGCGTTGCCGCGGTGGCGCCGGCGCGGGTCGGTTGGTGGCTGATGGGGTTCGGCGCCATCGGCCTGGTTGGCAACTGGTTCGGCGGCCGTCTGGTCGACCGCAACCCGCTGGGGGCCACCGCGTTCTTCTCGCTGCTTCTGGCGCTGGGCATGGCCGCCAGCGTGCCGCTGGCGGGCGCGGCGATGCCACTGGGGCTGGCCCTGGCAGTGTGGGGCATCGCCTATACCGCGCTGTTTCCCGTCTGCCAGGTGCGGGTGATGCACTCGGCGTCGCAGGCACAGGCGCTGGCCGGCACCTTGAACGTCTCCGCCGCCAACGCCGGCACGGGCCTTGGGGCGATTCTCGGCGGTTTGGCGATTTCGCTGTGGGGACTGGAAAGTGTCGGCTACGTGGCCGCGGGCATCGCGTCGGCGGCGGTGTTGGTGGCGATGAGCATGCGAAGCATGGGTACGAGATACCGAACGTCGACAAGGCCTAGAGGTTGACGCTGATTCCTGTCGTGTCGGATTGCCTTGCCTTGCGTACCCGTATCTCCACGTGCTGGTCCAGCGCGACCA
This sequence comes from Achromobacter sp. EB05, assembly GCF_044232075.1. Classification (NCBI taxonomy): domain Bacteria; kingdom Pseudomonadati; phylum Pseudomonadota; class Betaproteobacteria; order Burkholderiales; family Alcaligenaceae; genus Achromobacter; species Achromobacter sp. EB05. The sequence continues at coordinate 4,983,009 of NZ_CP155917.1, read as the reverse complement.
GGGCTCGCATCAGCCGCTCCAGCGAGATGTTCTGTAATTGATAGCGGCGAATCTGGGAGACCTTGGGCTGGGTCATGCCGGTCAGGGCGGCAACCTGGGCCTGGGTGAGCTGGCGCTGGTCGATCAGATCGTTGAGCTTGATGGCGAGCTGCGCCTGGGTGGTCAGATCGGCGGCGTCGTCAAAGCCGAGGTCATGCAGAACATTCAGGGTGCCGGTAGTACGCGTCATGGTTGTCTCTTGTGGGGCCCATAGCGGGCCTGAACCTGTTTGAGCCGCCGGGTGATCAGGGCAATGTCGGGCCGCGGCGTGGAAACGCCCGATTTGGACTTCTTCTGGAATGCATGCAGTACATGCACGCCGTTGCCGATGCGTATCAGGTAGACGGCGCGGAACGTATCGCCCCGATGATCGTCGACCAGTTCAAACACGCCCGGCCCCAGTCCGTGCCATGGTTTGGACGCGGCCGGTCGCCGGCCCGACTGCACGATGAACAGACTCATCCCCAAGTGTTTCTGAACGGCCAGCGGGAAGGTCTGGAAGTCTTTTTTCGAGGAACCTTCCCAATACAGGGGACGAGGGAGTTCGATAAACATGAATATACCTGTTCGGATATAACTGTCAACCTCCGTGGCGACGGCTTTGGCAAAGGTATCCGCATGTAGGACGGGCGGCTATTCGTAGTGACCGAGGGCCCTGCGCCAGGCTCGTCCGCCCATAAAAAAACCCGCCACATCGGGCGGGTCTTGCGGGGCGGGAAGCGGCTCAGGCGACTTCGCCTTCCTCGCCTTCCTTCTTGACCGGCTTGACCAGGTCTTCGCGCTTGACGCCCATCCACATGGCCAGCGCGGCGGCGACGAACACCGACGAGTAGATGCCGAACCAGATGCCGATAGTCAGGGCCATGGCGAAGTAGTGCAGGGTGGGGCCGCCGAAGAACAGCATCGCCAGCACCATCATCTGGGTCGAACCGTGGGTGATGATGGTGCGCGAGATGGTTTGCGTGATGGCGCTGTTGATGACTTCCTGCACGTCCGCCTTGCGGTACTTGCGGAAGTTCTCGCGGATCCGGTCCATGATGACCACGGATTCGTTCACCGAGTAGCCCAGCACCGCCAGCACGCCCGCCAGCACCGACAGCGAGAACTCCCACTGGAAGAAGGCGAAGAAGCCCAGGATGATGACCACGTCGTGCAGGTTGGCGATCACGCCGGCCACCGCGAACTTCCATTCGAAGCGGAAGCCCAGGTAGACCATGATGCCGATGACCACCACCAGCAGGGCCATCAGGCCGTTGTGCAGCAGTTCCTGGCCGACCTGCGGACCGACGAACTCGACGCGGCGCAGCTCCACGCCCTGGTCGGCGGCCTTGAGCGCGGCCATGACGGTTTCGCTCTGGGTGGCCGACGTCTGGCCTTCCTGCAGGGGCAGGCGGATCATGACGTCGTGCGAGGTGCCGAAGTTCTGCACCTGGAAGTCGGTGTAGCCCAGCTTCGAGACCACGCCGCGTACGTTTTCAAGCTGCGCCGTCTGGGCGTAGTTGACTTCCATGACCGTGCCGCCGGTGAATTCGATCGACAGGTGGAAGCCGCGCGTAATGATGAAGAAGACCGCCGCCACGAAGGTGACGAGGCTGATGATGTTCAGCACCAGCGCGTGGCGCATGAACGGGATGGTGCGGTGAATCCGGAAAAATTCCATGTTTTGCCCTGGCTATTCGGCGGCGGGCGGCGTGGCCGCCCGCGCGCATGTTCAGTTGGTCTTCGGCTTCCAGACTTCGCCGATGGAGATCGACGTGAGCTTCTTCTTGCGGCCATACCAGAGGTTGGCCAGCGCGCGCACGCCCACGACGGACGAGAACATCGAGGTCAGGATGCCCAGGCAATGGACCACCGCGAAGCCGCGGATCGGGCCGGAACCGAAGGCCAGCAGGGCCAGGCCGACAATCAGCGTGGTGAGGTTGGAGTCAAGGATCGTGCCCCAGGCGCGCTCGAAGCCATGGTGGATGGCCTGTTGCGGCGTTGCCCCGTTGCGCAATTCTTCCCGTATCCGCTCGTTGATCAGCACGTTCGAGTCGATCGCCATGCCCAGTGTCAGCGCGATGGCGGCGATGCCCGGCAGCGTCAGCGTGGCCTGCAGCATCGACAGCAGGGCCAGCAGCAGCAGCACGTTCAGGGTCAGGCCGACGGTCGAGAACACGCCGAACAGGTGGTAGTAGATGATGATGAAGACGGCGATCGCCAGGAAACCGTACAGCGTCGAATGGAAGCCCTTCGAGATGTTGTCGGCGCCCAGGCTCGGGCCGATGGTGCGTTCCTCGATGATCGACATCGGCGCGGCCAGCGCGCCGGCGCGCAGCAGCAGGGCGGTGTCGGCGGCTTCCTCGGAGCTCATGCTGCCCGAGATCTGCACCTGGCCGCCGGCGATTTCGGTACGGATGACGGGGGCCGTGACCACTTCGCCCTTGCCGTTCTCGAACAGCAGGATGGCCATGCGCTTGCCGATGTTGTCGCGGGTGACGTCGCGGAAGATGCGCGCGCCCTTGGAGTCCAGCGTCAGGTGCACGGCGGCCTGCTGGGTCTGCGAATCGCGGCCGGGCTGGGCGTCCTGCAGGTTCTCACCGGTCAGGACCACCTGGCGGCGCACCAGGATCGGGCGGCCGTCGCGGTCGGAGTAGCGCTCCAGGCCGAACGGCACCGAGCCGCCCAGCAGCGCGGCCTGCGCGGCGGGCGAGTCGTCGACCATGCGGATTTCGAGCGTGGCGGTGCGGCCCAGCAGTTCCTTGGCCTTGGCCACGTCCTGCACGCCGGGCAGCTGCACCACGATGCGGTCCGAACCCTGCTGCTGGATGACCGGTTCGGCCACGCCCAGTTCGTTGATCCGGTTGTGCAGCGTGTTGATGTTCTGTTTGAGCGCCGAGTCCTGCACGCGGGTGACGGCGGCCGGGTTCAGCGCGCCCAGCAGCAGCAGCTTGCCGTTCTCTTCGCTTTCGGTGAATTCCAGGTCGGGCAGGCGGCTGCGCAGCGTCGAGATGGCGCGGTCGCGGTCCTGCGCGTTGGCGAAGCTTGCGGCCACGCTCATGCCGGAGCGCTCGACGCCGGCCACGTTGACCTTCTGGTCGCGCAGCACCGAGCGCACGTCGGCGGCCAGCGAGTCGTAGCGGGCGGTCAGGGCGCCCTGCATGTCCACTTGCAGCAGGAAGTGCACGCCGCCGCGCAGGTCCAGGCCCAGGTACATGGGCTTGGGGGCGAACCAGCCCATGGCGCGCATCCAGCTGGGCGAGGCCGGCAGCAGGTTCAGCGCCACGGTGTAGTGCGGGTCGCCCTGGACGGTGTTGAGGGATTTGTCGATCAGGTCGCGCGCCTGCAGTTGCAGGTCGGTCGACGTGAAGCGGGCGCGCACGGTGCCGAGCGTGCCGTTCTGTTCGTAGTAGACCCCGTCGTTGGGGATCTTGGCGTCGGCCAGTACCTGCTCGACCCGGTCACGCATGGCCGGATCCACCTTGATGGTGGCCTTGGCGCTGGAAACCTGGACGGCGGGCGACTCGCCGTAGAAATTGGGAAGCGTATACAGCAGGCCGATAAGGACCGCAATCAGGACCGTAATGTACTTCCAGAGGGGATAGCGGTTCATTGCCGGCTACGTCATGTAAGAGTGGAGAAAAGGCCGCCCGGGCGGCTGGCGCGGCGGGCGGCGGGGCGGCTGCCGTCGGGCCCGGGGCCCGGCGGCGGAGCTCCTATGGGACGCTTACAGGGCCTTGATGGTTCCCTTGGGCAGAACGGTCGACACCGACGACTTCTGCATGATGATCTCGACCGGCTTGTCGGCCAGTTCCGAGACTTCGACGGTGACGTAGCTGTCGTTCACCTTGGTGACCTTGCCCAGCATGCCGCCGGCGGTCACGACTTCGTCGCCCTTGGCCAGGGCGGCGATGAGGTTGCGGTGTTCCTTCTGGCGCTTCATCTGGGGACGGATCATCAGGAAATAGAGGATCACGAACATCAGGATGATGGGCAGCATGCCCATCAGCGCATTGCCTTCGGGAGCGGCCTGGGCCACGACGAGGCTGGCGGTATCGATAGCGGACATGTAATTCTCCTGCGTTTGGTCTGTTTGGGTTTGTTTGTATCGTGCTGTCGACGATCTTGTTCTGCGCCCATCCCCGCGCGAGCCATGGATAGGGCAAGCCGACTATTGTAGCGAGGTTTAAGGGCCCCCACGCCGCGCGCACTTCGTGCGCTAGCTGCCCCCCGAGGGGGCTGCCCCGCCTTGGGGCGGCCCGGCGGCGGGGCGGCCGTTCTGGCGTAGAGTTCGTCCTGTGCGCAGTGATGAGGGCGGAAACGCGAAACAAAAGTCCTTGTTCGGGTTCTCCCTGTATGGTGGATGCAAATCGCCATGCCCCAGACCTCGATGCTCCACGTCCGCGTGGACGACAAGCTCAAAGCCGACGCTACCGAAAAGCTGGCCGAATTCGGCCTGACGATTTCCGACGCCGTGCGCATCCTGCTCACGCGGGTGGTCAAGGAGGGCGGCCTGCCCGCCGGGTTGACCACCGATGCCCCGGCGCACGACGCGTGGTTCCGCGCCAAAGTCCAGGAAGCCCTGGCCGACACCGGGCCGGCCGTTCCGCACCGGCAGGTCATGGACGAGGCCCAGGCGCTGATCGACAGGAAGCGCCGTGCCCGCAGTTGAGTGGTCGTCTGTCGCCAGGGCCGATCTGTTGGCCATAGTCGACTACATCTCGGATGACAATCCAGACGCTGCCCAGCGTCTGAAAGACGATATTGAAACGAAGGCGGCGCAACTGCCAGCCTGTCCCGCGCTGTCGTGCCCGTGCACGCTGGATATCTTGATCGCTAGGAGTTGTGCGTCAGAGAAGGCTATCGCAAAAATAGCTCATATATTTATCTAAGTCCGCCCTGTCACAATCGAACGAATCCCATTTTGGGTTGATCCACTCGTCCGCAGAATTCCCTTCGACCACGATAGACGGCGATGGCAATCCCATTAAGTCGCCTGGGCCTTCGGGTTCCACTACCTCGGCGAAATAGCGGGGAGTGGAGGCGTCTCCCGATGGTTCCATCGCCTTTGTCGGAAAATCAGGGCCATCCACCAGCCCGAAATCCCCGGGAAATATTGGCCATTCGTCTCCGAGCCACGGCGCGATGCTAGCAGCCGAAGCGGGGGGCATCTTTTCCGTAAACTCGGGCGGCGGTAGAGCGCCAGCAGGCCAGGGGGGAATCGTAACTGGCGCGGATGCTCCAACTTGCACGAACACTGAACCATCGTCGAGGGTTGTAGTTATCGTTTCGCTTCCGGCAATAACCGCGCCGTCATGCAGAGAAGTGATGCTGTGGATCGCTGAATAGGCATCCTTGTAGTAAGTCACGGACACGCCCTGCCGGTTGGTTCCGGCGATGGTCAAAGTAAACAGCACATACGACACGCACTCGTCATTCCCCTCACGATCAAGGCCCATCACGTTCCCGTGATAACTTGAACCACTCATGGTCGTTCCGAACTGATCTGTGTAGATAAGCCCGTCGATACCGCCAAATCCCATTTCGATGGATGCCATCAGGTCGCCGAATACACTCTTCACGAATTGGTAGCCGAGGGCGGGAAGATCGAAATTCCAGATTTTCTCGGCAAAGGCGAAGGCCATCAGTTTGCTATAGGTCTGCTCAACTTCCGGCAGGCTTTGCTGATCCAGTTGAGAGAGCCTCGCCATCAGGGCTGCGTCGGCCTTGAGCTTTTGCATGGCTTCGTCCGGCTGACCTTTGGCATCAAAATAGGCCAGATCGTGGTCCTTGCACATCGCATCCAGGGGACTTTCCTGCGTGGTTCCATCGACTCCCGGGCGTTTGAACACCGCTCCTCGAACAAGCTCGTCCCGACTCAGTTCTCCACCGCGCTGCCCCGCGGACCAATCGGGCCCGCACCAATTGCCATATATGGGAACAAGACTGGCCAGTTCATCCCAATGGGGGTTGAGGAGCCTGATATCGCCATATTCGGAAGCCATCTTCGTTCACGCTAATCGTCAAGCACTACGGTTTCACTTGGTTATTGCCCAGTCTGGATGAATCTGTCACAGGGATGATCTCTGCATCTGCCCACGAAGGCAGTTGGATCGCAGACCACGTGGTAGTGCCGATATCCAGCATGGCCATTCCTCCAAGCCTGTTGCCCCGAGTGGAGGGCTGATCCATGTAGATCGTCGCGATATAGCCGCCGCCTGGCGCACATAGCAATTCGCGAGGCTCAAATATCGACCCCGAATTCGCAGGCATTAACTGCCACCCTTGCCGCTCGCCTTGCGAGGACAGGCGGATCACACTCAAGCCATGGCGATGCGTTTGTCCCTGGAGGCAAAGATGGCCAGCCCGGTCCTGCGACGGCAGTTCAGCATGCGAGATTCCATCAAAGGCACATGGGACTGGCACCTTGTCGTCTCCACGTCTCATTCGATAAATCTCGCTACCCCCATAGCGATCGTGGTAATCGGCGAAGAGCCCAGACGGGCCGTAGGATTGGAGGAGAATTTCGTCGCCCGAAACGTACTGCGCCTGCCCCCCTTCGACAAACTTGAACAAACCCGAGAAAGGCCGTTCCGTGCCGCTTGAAAGGTCAAATTCCCAGAGATCGAACTCTAGAAGCCGCACACGCCGACCGGGTGGCACCAAGCGCGCACTGCGCCAGAATGCGATTCTCGTCTCGTCCAGAGACATGAAAGGGGATAATTTGTTTCCTTGCGCCGCCGGAATGATCGTCAGCACACCGCCTTCGCTGGGCATCAGCGCAATTTCAGATTCATTCAGCGAACGGCGCTCCTCGTCTTCGGAGTCACCCGGAATCTTCCGACGTGACATTACGATGTAGCGCCCTTGAGGCGAATAGTGTGCGTACGTGTAGCGAAAGCCTTCAGGTAATCCGTAACGATACAAGCGGCCTGTCGTCAACTGATAGCGCATTACGTCACAACGCTGATGAATCCGCTCAACGCACTCGACGAACAACCAGTCGCTGCCATTCGGATGAATGCTCAGCGAACGGATTTCACGGCCGCCATTGGGGGGCGAGAAGAGGGTCTGCGTGGTGGGTGTTGCTACCTCGGCCGTGGACTTCGCTTTCACATCGCGAGTCGGGGGCGGTGGTGTGAGAAGAGACCACCACAATGGCAAGACGCAAGCCGCCGTCAACATCGCGGCGAAAACCCACCCTCGATTTCGTTTGGTCATTGCGTCCGCATGCTTTAGAAGCCCGCAGGACTAGCGGGACAATGCCCAATACCGTATATCGATGGTCAAGGTGACAAAAGCGCCAATGCGGCTAAAGCGGACAAACCCCCATCAAGTCGCCGTCATCGATGCCTGCCCGCTACCTATGTGACGCGGTACTGCTTGCGCACGGCAACGCTGCTTTGAGACGAAACGCATACCCGCCCCGCCCCCGCGCTACTCCACCCCGCGCGCCCGGTCGGCCGCGAACTGCGCGCGCCAGGCTTCGAAGCGGCCCTCGGCGATGGCCTCCCGCATTTCCTTCATGATGGTCAGGTAGAAATGCAGGTTGTGCAGCGTGTTCAGGCGCGCGCCGGTGATCTCGTTGGCGCGCTGCAGGTGATGCAGGTAGGCGCGCGAGAAATTGGCGCAGGTGTGGCAGGCGCAGCTCGGGTCCAGCGGGCGGGTGTCGTCGCGGTATTTGGCGTTGCGGATCTTGACGTCGCCGAAGCGGGTGAACAGCCAGCCGTTGCGGGCGTTGCGGGTCGGCATGACGCAGTCGAACATGTCGACGCCGCGGTTCACGCCCTCGACCAGGTCTTCCGGCGTGCCCACGCCCATCAGGTAGCGCGGCGCCTGGGCCGGCAGCTTGGGCGTCACGTGCGCCAGGATGCGCATCATGTCTTCCTTGGGCTCGCCCACCGACAGGCCGCCGATGGCGTAGCCGTGGAAACCGATGTCCCGCAGGCCGGCCAGGGACTCGTCGCGCAGCGATTCGTACATGCCGCCCTGCACGATGCCGAACAGCGCGTTGGGGTTCTGCAGCCGGTCGAATTCCTCGCGCGAGCGGCGCGCCCAGCGCAGCGACATGCGCATCGAGCGGGCCGCTTCCTCGACGGTCGCGGGGCGGCCGTCGATCTCGTAGGGCGTGCACTCGTCGAACACCATGACGATGTCCGAGTTCAGCGAGCGCTGGATGCGCATCGATTCCTCGGGCGTCAGGAACAGGCGGGCGCCGTCGATGGGCGAGGCGAACTTCACGCCTTCCTCGGTGATCTTGCGCATGCCCTGCAGGCTGAACACCTGGAAACCACCCGAGTCGGTCAGGATCGGCTTGTCCCACTGCATGAAGCCGTGCAGGCCGCCATGCTTTTCCATGATCTCCGTGCCCGGGCGCAGCCACAGGTGGAAGGTGTTGCCCAGCACGATCTGCGAACCGATGTCCTTCAGTTCGTGCGGCATCATGGCCTTGACGCTGCCATAGGTGCCCACGGGCATGAAGATGGGCGTTTCCACCACGCCGTGGTTGAGCGTGATGCGGCCGCGGCGGGCGCCGCCGTCGGTGGCGAGCAGTTCGAAATTCAGTCCGGTCATGGGGCGGGGGATTCGATGAACATGGCGTCGCCGTAGCTGAAAAAGCGGTAGCGCTGGGCCACGGCGTGGGCGTAGGCGCGGCGGATCGGCTCGACGCCGGCCAGCGCCGAGACCAGCATCAGCAGGGTCGACTGGGGCAGGTGGAAGTTGGTGACCAGCGCGTCGATGACACGGTACTGGTAGCCGGGGGTGATGAACAGGCGCGTGTCGCCTTGGGCGGCGGCCAGCGGCAGGCCGGGGGCGGTGCGGCCCTCGGTCTGGGCGGCGGCCGATTCCAGGGCGCGCACGCTGGTGGTGCCGACCGCGATCACGCGGCCGCCGCGGGCGCGCGTTGCGGCGATGGCGTCCACCGTGGCCTGCGGCACGGTGAACCATTCGGCGTGCATGACGTGGTCGGCCAGGTTGTCCACGCGCACCGGCTGGAAGGTGCCGGCGCCCACGTGCAGCGTGACGAAGGCGCGTTCCACGCCCAGCGCCGCCAGGCGGTCCAGGGTGGGCTGGTCGAAGTGCAGGCCGGCGGTCGGCGCCGCCACGGCGCCCGGCTCGCGGGCGTAGACGGTCTGGTAGCGGTCGTCGTCGCCGGCGTCGGCGGCGTGCGTGATGTAGGGCGGCAGCGGCGTCGCGCCGTGCGCGTCCAGCAACTCCAGCACCGGCCCGGGGAAGCGGATGTCGAACAGCTCGCCCTCGCGGCCCAGCACCGTGGCGTCGAAGGCGTCGGCCAGCCGCAGCACCATGCCGGCGCCGGGCGACTTGCTGGCGCGCACGTGCGCCAGGGCGCGGTCAGTGTCGGTGATGCGCTCGACCAGCACCTCGACCTTGCCGCCGGTGATCTTGTGGCCGGCCAGGCGCGCCTTGATGACGCGGGTGTCGTTGAACACCAGCAGGTCGCCGGGGCGCAGCAGTTTTTCCAGGTCGGCGAACTGGCGGTCATGCAGTTGGCTGGCGCCATCCAGGTGCAGCAGGCGGCTGCCCGTGCGCTGGGCGGCGGGCGTCTGCGCGATGAGCTCGGGAGGCAGCTCGTAGTCGAAATCGGAAACGGTAAGGGCTTGCACGCGGGTATCGGTATCAGGGGCGGGCGCGGCCTGGGCCGGCCGCCGGGCCGCCGGATGGGGCGGCGGCAAAAAAGCGAGCCGGACCTGTCGGCTCGGCTCTGGGCAACTATCTATTGTAAAGGGGCTGGCGAAAAGGGCGGGGCGGCCGGCGATGGTGGCCTCCGCGCCAGCGAGGACGGCAGGACGGGGACGAGCGATTTCCAGGGGAAGGTGCGCCCCCCGGGGCCGGCGCGGCGCCTTAGCGCCCGCCGCGCCAGCCGAGCCGGCGCGAGCAATCGGCCGCGGCCGCCATCAGGGCCCGCAGCGGCGCGCCGTCCGGCGCCAGGTCGAAGCCGCCGTGCAGTCCCAGCCCGGTGATGGCGCCGGCCAACTGGCCCTGGGCGTCCAGCACTGGCAGCGCGGCCGAGTCGATGCCGTGCAGCAGGTGGCCGCTGACGCTGGCGTAGCCGCGCTGGCGCGTGGCCTGCCAGCGCGCCCGCAGCGCGGCGGCGGGGTCGGCCGGGTCGAGCGGCAGGCCGGCGGCGGCGGGGTCGTCCAGCAACGCCGCGGCGTCGCCGCCCTGGCGCCGCGCCGTGTCCCATTCGGCCAGCGCGCGTGGCAGCGCCAGCGCCTCCGGCAGCCAGGCCGCGAAGACCCGTCCAGTGGCGCTGTTGAGCAGCGGCAGCACCGAGCCGACGCGCACGTTGACCGTGACCGGCAGCCGCGCGTCGCGCCACTGCACGATGGTGGGTCCGTGCTGGCCCCAGACCGAGATGAAGACGGTCTGGCCGATGGCCGCGCTCAGGTCTTCCAGGCAGCCGGCCGCCAGCTTGACGAAATCCACTTCCGCCAGCGCCGCCAGTCCGGTGTGCAGGGCCTGCGGTCCGAGCCGGTAGCGGGCGCTGGCCGGATCCTGCTCAACGTAGCCGCGCCGTTCCAGCGACACCAGGTAGCGGTGCGCCTTGGCGCGCGGCATGTCCAGGCTGCGGCCCAGTTCCGACACCGACACGGCGCCGCCCAGTTCGGCCAGCCGGGTCAGGACGTCCAGGGCGATTTCGGCGGACTGGATCCCGGTGCTGCTATCTGTTGACATCAGTTCGTCTCTTATTAGAATACGTGTATCACTAAAAAATACATCAGCGTGCCGTGGCGAACAACCATTCGGGCCGGAAGACCGGCCCGGTGCGCGAACGGACAAAGACGGAGACAAGCAATGAAGATGTCCATCTTCTCGGTGCAGGACCACTACCCCGACCAGCCCCGCAGCCTGGGCCAGCTCTACGGCCAGGTGCTGGAGCAGGCGCGCCGCGCCGAACAACTGGGCTACGACACCTTCTGGGTGGCCGAGCACCACTTCCATGAATACGGCGCGGTGCCGAATCCGGCGGTGTTCCTGGCGGCGCTGTCGCAGCAGACGACGCGGCTGCGGCTGGGCACCGCGATCTCCATCCTCACCTTCCACAACCCGCTGACGGTGGCGGAAAACTATGCCCTGGTGGACCAGCTTTCGCAAGGCAGGCTGTCGCTGGGCGTGGGCTCGGGCTACCTGAAGCACGAGTTCGAGGGCTACGACGTCGATCCGGCCACCAAGCGCGAGCGCTTCGACGAGAACCTGATGCTGGTCGAGCGCCTGCTGGCCGGCGAGCGCGTCAGCCACGAAGGCAAGTTCAACCGCATCCACGCGGTGCGCCTGAACGTGCAGCCGGTGCAGCAGCCGGTGCCGGTGTACGTGGCGATCCTGCGCCGCGAGGCCGCCTACCACGTCGGCCGCCAGGGCCGCCGCATGCTGTTCGTGCCCTACGCGGCGGTGGACAACTTCGAGGAGATCGGCCTGATGATGCAGGACTACCGCCGCGGCCTGGCCGAGGCCGGCATCGAGGATGCCACCGGCATGGCTGCGGTGGCGCTGCACACCCACGTGGCCGCGACCGACGACGAGGCCCGCGAGCGCGCCGCCCGCGCCTTCGACCTGTATGTGGACACGCGGCTGTATGCGCGCAAGCAGGTGTACGACGACATCATCGCCAGCGGCCTGTCGCTGTTCGGCTCGGCCCGCACCGTGGCCGACAAGCTCGCGCGGCTGGCCGACATGGGCCTGGACCACGTCATGAGCCTGCACAACTTCGGCCTGATGCCGCAGGACCGGGTGCTGGACTCGATGCAGCGGCTGATGGCCGAGGCCCTGCCGCTGTCGGGCGTGCGCCCGGCCAGCACGGTGCCCGCCTGAGCGGCGGCCGCGGGGAAGCCTCCATGCCTGCCAGTGACGATCTCAGCCCACTTCGTCTGCGCCGGGCGCTGGGGCGCTACGCCACCGGCGTCACGGTGGTGACCGCCGCCGGCGCCGACGGGCCGATCGGCCTCACGGTCAACTCCTTCGCGCCCGTCTCGCTGGAGCCGCCGCTGGTGCTGTGGAGCCTGCGCCGCGCCAGCCTCCACTATGCCGACTTCACCACCCGCGGCGGCTTCGCCATCCATGTGCTGGGGGCGCCGCAGCGCGACCTGGCGCGGGTGTTCTCGCAGCCGGTGGCCGACCGCTACGCCGGACTGGACTGGTACGCCACCGAGGACGGCATCCCCGTGTTCGACGAGTGCGCCGCCCGCTTCGAGTGCGCCACCCGCCAGGTGCTGGAGGTGGGCGACCATGCCCTGCTGATCGGCGAGGTGCGCCGCCTGCACACCCCGGACGACCCCGGCGGCGCCCTGGTTTTTCATGATGGGTCATTCCTGTCGCACCTGGGGGATCCCGTCGTATAACGCTTTCCACGCCGTAGCGGATCGGCAAGACGCATAACGATATCCGCGCCCCAAAGGAGATACCGCATGACCCCTCGTAGCACTCTGACGGCCGCGTTGGCGGCCCTGCTGGTGGCGGGCGCCGCGCCCGCGCTGGCGCAGGTGAAGATCGGCGCCACCCTGTCCACCACCGGCCCCCAGGCCTCGCTGGGCATTCCCGAACGCAACACCATCAGCCTGTTGCCCACCGAGATCGGCGGCGTCAAGGTCGAATACGCGGTGCTGGACGATGCCTCCGACACCACCCGCGCGGTCAGCAATTCGCACAAGCTGATCTCGGAAAACCAGGCTGACCTCATCATCGGCTCCTCCACCACCCCCAATACCATGGCCATGTTGGACACGGTGGCCAGCGGCGCCACGCCGGTGATCACGCTGGCCTCGTCGGCGCGCCTGATCGATCCGGTGGACGACAAGCGCCGCTGGGTCTTCAAGACGCCGCATTCCGATTCCCTGATGGCCGAGGGCATCGCCCGCCACGCCGCCGCCAACGGCGTCAGGAAGCTGGCCTTCATCGGCTTCAACAACGCCCTGGGCGAGACTTTCTGGGTGGAAGTGGAAAAGGCCGCCAGGCAGCACGGCATCGAGATCGTCGGCAAGGAAAGCTTCGCGCCCACCGACACCTCGGCGGTGGCGCAGACGCTGAAACTGGTCGGCGCCGCCCCCGACGCCGTGGTGGTGGGCGCCTCCGGCACGCCGGCGGCGATGCCGGCGCGCTCGCTGCGCGAACGCGGCTTCAAGGGCAAGATCTACTTCAACCACGGCGTGGCCAACAACGATTTCCTGCGCGTCTGTGGCGCCGCCTGCGACGGCGCCTGGGTGCCGGTGGGGCCGGTGATGGTGGCCGACCTGCTGCCGGACACCCATCCGGTCAAGGCCACGGCCCAGGCCTTCGCCAAAAAGTACGAGGCCGCCAACGGTCCGGGCAGCGTGTCGCTGTTTGCCGCCTACACCTGGGACGTCGGCCTGCTGCTGCAGCAGGCCGTGCCGGTGGCGCTCAGGAAAGCCAAGCCCGGCACCGCGGAATTCCGCGCGGCGCTGCGCGATGCCCTGGAGAACGTCAAGAACCTGCCGACCGCCACCGGTGTGGTCAACATGAGCCCGACCGACCACAACGGCCTGGACGAGCGCGCGCTGGTCATGGCCACCGTGGCCGGCGGCAAGTGGAAACTGCAACAGTAGTCACCTCGCGAGGGCGGCTGGCGCGCTTTCGGCGCGCGCCGCCGCCCGCAACCGTCCCAGGTTTTGTATGCTCACGGTTTTGCAGCACGAGCAACCGGGTGGACAGGGCATGACGGGACTAGGGAAAAAGCGGGTGGGCGGGCCGTGGCAATGGCTGGCCGGCGGACTGCTGGCCCTGGCCGCCAGTGCCGCCTGCGCCCAGGTGCCGGGGCTGCCGCCCAGCGTGGTCAACGCCTGGAAGGCCAGCAAGCTGCCCGACAGTTCGCTGTCGCTGGTGGTGCAGGAGGTCGGCGGCCCGCGGCTGGCGGCCCTGAACGCCAAGGAAGCGCGCAACCCGGCGTCGGTGATGAAGCTGGTCACCACCTGGGCGGCGCTGTCCGAGCTGGGCCCCAACTACGTCTGGCGCACCGCCTTCATGACCGAGCCGGGCGCCCGGCCTGACGCCAAGGGCGCGCTGCCCGGGCCGCTCTACCTGCGCGCCGGCGGCGATCCGCAATTCCTGATGCAGGACCTGTGGGTGCTGCTGCGCGAACTGCGCCTGCGCGGCGTCAAGCAGATCAACGACCTGGTGATCGACCGCAGCATCTTCGGTCAGGTCGCCACCGACCCCGGCGCCTTCGACGGCGCGCCGGACCGCGCCTACAACGCCAGCCCCGATGCCCTGATGGTGGGCTTTGGCGCCGTGCGCATCCTGTTCACCCCCGATCCGGCCGCCAACAAGTGGGTGCCGCTGATCGACCCGCCGCTGCCCGGCCTGAAGATCGAGGGCCGGGTCGAATGGAGCGACGCCCGCTGCCCGGGCGCGCCCGTCGTCAACACCGACCCGGTCATCACCCAGCAGGGCGTGACCCTGCGCGTCAGCGGCAAGGTGGCCGGTTCCTGCGGTGAATTCGATCTGTACCGGCTGGCGCTGTCGCAGACCGACTACGCCACCGAGCTGTTCCGCCTGTTGTGGAAGGAGCTGGGCGGCACCTTCAAGGGCCAGGTGCGCGCCGGCATGGTGCCGGGCGACGCCGTGGTGCTGGCCTCGCACGATTCGCCGACGCTGGCCGAGGTCATCCGCCAGATCAACAAGCGCAGCAACAACGTCATGGCGCGCACGCTGCTGCTGACCCTGGGCGCGGAAAAGGGCCGCCGGCCGGCCACCGTGGCCAGCAGTGGCAGCGTGGCCAAGGACCTGCTGGCCCGCCAGGGCCTGGACATGCCCGAACTGGTGATCGACAACGGCGCCGGCCTGTCGCGCGACGCGCGGGTGTCGGCCGACAGCCTGGCCTCGATGCTGACCCTGGCCTGGAATTCCCCCGTCATGCCGGAGTACATTTCATCCCTCGCGATCGCCGGCGTCGACGGCACGGTGCGCCGCCGCATGAAGGGCGACGGCACCCTCGGCATGGCCCACCTGAAGACGGGGTCGCTGCGCGACGTGCGCGCGATCGCCGGCTACGTGCTGGGCGCCAGCGGCAAGCGCTACGTGGTGGTCAGCATCGTCAACCACGAGCAGGCCGGCGCCGTGCGGGCCTTCGACGACGCCCTGATCGCCTGGCTGGCCGAACAATAAGGTTGACGCGGCCCCCTGCATCCACCCGGTAAACCGATTACGATTCTCGGGCGCGCGCCATGTTTGCGGCGGCGCCTGAGGCGAACCAACCCTGCCTATCAATAATCCTGGAGATTTACGCACATGCCCGTGCACGAAATCCGCCACCCGCTGATCCGCCACAAGCTCGGGATCATGCGCCGCGCCGACCTCAGTACCAAGAGCTTCCGTGAACTGTCGCAGGAAGTGGGCGCGCTGCTCACCTACGAAGCGTCCAAGGACCTGCCGCTCGCGCCCGCCACCGTCGAAGGCTGGTGCGGCCCCGTGCAGGTCGAGAAGATCGCCGGCAAGAAGGTCACCGTGGTGCCCATCCTGCGCGCCGGCATTGGCATGCTGGACGGCGTGCTCAGCCTGATCCCGGGCGCCAAGGTCAGCGTGGTGGGCGTGGCCCGCAACGAAGAGACCCTCGAAGCCCACACCTACCTGGAACGCCTGGTGGGCGAACTGGACCAGCGCCTGGCGCTGATCGTCGACCCGATGCTGGCCACTGGCGGTTCCATGGTCGCCGCGATCGACCTGCTCAAGCGCGCCGGCTGCAAGGAAATTCGCGCGCTGGTGCTGGTGGCCGCGCCGGTCGGCATCGACGCGGTGCTGTCCAAGCACCCGGATGTGCATATCTACACCGCGTCCATCGACGACGGCCTGAACGAGCATGGCTACATCATGCCGGGCCTGGGCGATGCCGGCGACCGCATCTTCGGCACCACCCAGAAGACCGACTGAGTCCTCCCGGGCGGCGGGGCCGGGCGCCTGTGGCAGCCGTCGCCGGCCGCTACGCCGCCAGTCTTTGCGGCGCGCCTTCCAGGTGCTCGCCGAACCAATGCAATGATTGCGCCAGTCCCGCCACCTCGCCCACGATCAGCAGGGCGGGGGAGCGGATGGCGTGCGCCCGCGCCAGACGCGGCAGGTCTTCCAGCGTGCCCGACAGCACCCGCTGCTCGGGCCGGCTGCCGTTCTCGATCAGCGCGAACGGCGTAATCGCGGCGCGGCCATGGCGGATCAGGCGCTGCGTCAGCAGTTCCAATTGGCCCACGCCCATGTAGAACGCCAGCGTCTGGCGTTCGCGCGCCAGCGCCGGCCAGTCCAGGTTGTCCTCGTCTTCGCGGCAGTGCGCGGTCACCAGGCGCACCGATTGCGCGTGCTCGCGATGCGTCAGCGGGATGCCGGCGTAGGCGGCACAGGCCAGCGCGGCCGTGATGCCGGGCACCACCTCATAACGCACGCCATGCGCGCGCAGGTGTTCCAGTTCCTCGCCGCCGCGGCCGAAGATGAAGGCGTCGCCGCCCTTGAGCCGCACCACGCGGCGGCCCAGGCGGGCGTGTTCGACCAGCAGGGCGTGGATGCGCGCCTGGGTGGCGTGATGGTCCTCGCCCGGCAGCTTGCCCACCGCAATGCGTTCGGCGTCGCGGCGCGCCAGCGACATGATGTCGTCGCTGACCAGCCGGTCGTACAGGATCACGTCGGCCTCGTTCAGCGCGCGCAGCGCCTTCAGCGTCAGCAGGCCCGGATCGCCAGGGCCGGCGCCGACCAGCACCACGCTGCCTTCGGCCGGCGCCAGCGGCTGGGCCAGGGCGGCTTCCAGCGCGGCTTGCGCGGCCTCGGGACGTTGTTGGCGCAGCAGGCCGGCCACCGGCCCGTCCAGCAGCCAGTCATAGAAACGGCGGCGCGCGCCCAGGTCGGGGTGGCCGGCGCGGATGCGCGCGCGGTAGCGTTCCGCCAGGCCCGCCAGGCGGCCCAGGCTGTGGTCGAACAGGGATTCGATGCGTTCGCGCAGGCGCCGCGCCAGCACCGGCGCCACGCCGGACGAGGAAATGGCCACGATGACCGGCGAGCGGTCGACGATGGAGGGCACCTGGAACGACGACAGCTCGGGATCGTCCACCACGTTGCTGAAGATGCGGCGCGCCCGCGCGACGTCGGAGACCGCCGCGTTGACGCCGCGGTCGTCAGTGGCGGCCACCGCCAGCCACGCGCCGTCGAGCCAGGCGGGGTCGAAGCGGCCCGCCAGGTGGCGGATGCGGCCCGCCGCCAGCAGGTCCGCCAGCGCTGGCGTCAGCTCGGGCGCGCCAACGGCGACATCGGCATGGGCTTCGAGCAGGGCGAGCGTCTTGCGCTCGGCCACCGCGCCGCCGCCCACGACCAGCACGGGCCGGTCCTTCAGATCGGCAAAAATCGGGAAAAGCTTCATTACGCGGCCTCGGGCGCACCCGGCAGTAGGTCAAACGATCATAGGGACCGGGTCTCATCCCCACAACTTCTGATTTCTTGAATCCATATAGCCACAACTTATTTGGCGCGGGCCGCTTGCGGGGCGCGCCGGCTCAACCCATGCAAGTTCCATGCCCGCGCAAGGCCCCGGCCAAGCCAGAAACGCCGCGCATCGGGCAGCGGCCGCGTGGGCGAGGATCCCGGGCCGCAGGGGAGACGGGGCGCGGGCGAGCCGCCGGATTCGACGCCGTCGGCGCCGTCCGCACATCGATGGTGCGTTGCCGCATTCGTTTGCGCACCAAGTTGGATCGCCAGGCGCGCCGGCCATCATCGGGGCGGAGCGCCCCGGTCGGCCTGGCCCGGCCTTGCGGATCGCCGCAAACCCAATGGGCGCGCGGGTGCGCGCCGGCCGCGACGAGCGCGCCCGGCCACTTGGCACGCCGATTGCTTAACCGTTGATGGACGGTCCGCGCGCGGTCCGGCCACGCCAAGCGCCGCGATCCGCGGCAGGGAACAACGACGTTCCGCAGCGCCAACGGGTTGTCCCCGATCGGCGCGCGGGACGTTTTTTTTTGCCAGGAGCCTCGTATGACGCCAGTGAAACCCCGCCTTCCCGCCGCCACGGGGCCGGATTCGACCACCGACGCCAGCCGCCGCAAGTGGCTGGCCGGCACCGCGCGCGCCGTGGCCGGCGCCGGCCTGCTGTCGCTGGTCGACCCGCTGGTGCGCGCCGGCGCCTGGGCCGCGGGCAGCGACGCGCCCGAGAAGGCCGAGGTCAAGATCGGCTTCATTCCGCTGACCGACTGCGCCTCGGTGGTGATGGCCTCGGTGCTGGGCATCGACAAGAAGTACGGCGTCACCATCACGCCGTCCAAGGAAGCGTCCTGGGCCGCCGTGCGCGACAAGCTGCTCAACGGCGAACTGGACATGGCCCACGTGCTCTACGGCCTGATCTATGGCGTGCAACTGGGCGTGGGCGGGCCGAAGAAGGACATGGCCGTGCTGATGAGCCTGAACCAGAACGGCCAGGCCATCACCCTGTCCAACAAGCTGCTGCAGGCCGGCGCCCGCGACGGCGAATCGCTCGCCAGGGTGATGGCCTCCGAGAAGCGCGAATACACCTTCGCCCAGACCTTCCCGACCGGCACCCACGCCATGTGGCTGTACTACTGGCTGGCCGCCTACGGCATCGACCCGATGAAGGACGCCAAGGTCATCACCGTGCCGCCGCCGCAGATGGTGGCCAACATGCGGGTGGGCAACATGGACGGCTTCTGCGTGGGCGAGCCGTGGGGCGCGCGCGCCATCCTCGACAAGATCGGCTTCACCGCCGTGACCACCCAGGCCATCTGGACCGACCATCCCGAAAAGGTGCTGGGCACCAGCGCCGACTTCGTGGCGCGCCATCCGAACACCGCGCGCGCCGTCACCGCCGCCATTCTGGAGGCGGGCAAATGGATCGACGCCTCGCCCGAAAACCGCCGCAAGACCGCCGAGACCATCGCCGCCAAGTCGTACGTCAACACCGACGCCAGCGGCATCATCGACCGCATGCTGGGCCAGTACGACGACGGCCTGGGCAAGCGTTGGAGCGACGCGCACGCGATGCGCTTCTCGGGCGACGGCGCGGCCAACTTCCCCTACCTGAGCGACGGCATGTGGTTCCTGACCCAGCACAAGCGCTGGGGCCTGCTCAAGGAGCATCCCGACTACCTGGCCGTCGCGCGCCAGGTCAACCGCATCGACATCTACAAGCAGGCCGCGCAGGCCGCCGGCCTCGCCGTGCCAGGCAGCGAGATGCGCAGTTCCAAACTGGTCGACGGCGTGGTCTGGGACGGCAGCAACCCGGCGGCCTACGCCGATGGTTTCAAGGTCAAGGCCTGAGCGCCGCCACGCATAGGAGAAGCTCGCGATGTCTACCGTAACGAGTATGGAGCGGGCCGCGCCCGTGTCCGCCACCCCCGCCCCGGCGCCACGGGCCGCCCCCTGGACCGATGCCTGGCGCGAA
The DNA here is from genome assembly GCF_044232075.1 of Achromobacter sp. EB05. Taxonomy (NCBI): domain Bacteria; kingdom Pseudomonadati; phylum Pseudomonadota; class Betaproteobacteria; order Burkholderiales; family Alcaligenaceae; genus Achromobacter; species Achromobacter sp. EB05. The sequence continues at coordinate 4,963,598 of NZ_CP155917.1, read as the reverse complement.
CGGCTGGAAGCGGCGTTGCGCGCCGTGGTCGGCCCGGTGGCCGGTTTCGCGCTGTTCGTGCTGGTGTGGCAGGTGGTCGCCATGCGCATCCCGGAGATTCCCACACCGGGCGTGACGTGGCGCGCGGCGGTGGAACTGTTCTCGGACCCGTTCTACGACAACGGCCCCAACGACAAGGGCATCGGCTGGAACCTTCTGGCCTCGCTGCAGCGGGTCGGCATCGGCTTCGGCCTGGCCGCGCTGGTGGGGATACCGATCGGTTTCGCCATCGGCCGCTACGCGCCGGTGCGGGCGATGTTCTCGCCCATCGTCAGCCTGCTGCGGCCGGTGTCGCCGCTGGCGTGGCTGCCGCTGGGGCTGCTGCTGTTCAAGGCCGCCAACCCGGCCGCGATCTGGGCCATTTTCATCTGTTCGATCTGGCCCATGATCATCAACACGGCGGTCGGCGTGTCGCGCGTGCCGCAGGACTACCTGAACGTGGCGCGGGTGTTGAACCTGTCCGAATGGAAGGTCACCACCAAGGTGCTGCTGCCGGCCGTGCTGCCCTACATGCTGACCGGCGTGCGGCTGTCCATCGGCACCGCCTGGCTGGTGATCGTCGCGGCCGAGATGCTGACCGGCGGCACCGGCATCGGCTTCTGGCTATGGGACGAGTGGAACAACCTGAAGGTCGAGCACATCGTCATCGCCATTTTCGTGATCGGCATCGTCGGGCTGATCCTGGAAACGCTGCTGGTCGCGCTGGCCCGCCGCTTCACCTACACCGAGGAGTAGCGCCATGAAGAAATTCGTACGCATCGAGCGCGTGGGCCAGACCTTCGCCACCCGCAAGGGCGCCTTCGTCGCGCTGCGCGACATCGACCTGACGGTGGAGCAGGGCGAGTTCATCACCCTGATCGGCCATTCCGGCTGCGGCAAGTCCACCCTGCTGAACCTGATCGCCGGCCTGACCCGCCCGACCAGCGGCGTGCTGCTGTGCGCCGAGCGCGAAATCACCGGGCCCGGCCCGGATCGCGCCGTGGTGTTCCAGAACCACTCGCTGCTGCCCTGGCTGACCTGCTTCCAGAACGTGCACCTGGCGGTGGAACGGGTTTTCGGCGCGTCGGAAAAGCGCGCCCAACTGGCCGAGCGCACCCGCGCCGCGCTCGATCTTGTCGGCCTGCTGCCGGCGCAGAACAAACTGCCGCGCGAGATCTCCGGCGGCATGAAGCAGCGCGTCGGCATCGCCCGCGCGCTGGCGATCGAGCCGGGCGTGCTGCTGATGGACGAGCCGTTCGGCGCGCTCGACGCGCTGACCCGCGCGCACCTGCAGGACGAATTGCTCAAGATCGTCGCCAAGACCCGCACCACCACCATCATGGTCACGCACGACGTGGACGAGGCCGTGCTGTTGTCCGACCGCATCGTCATGCTGACCAATGGGCCGGCCGCGACCATCGGCGAGATCCTGCCGGTCCCGCTGGCGCGGCCGCGCGACCGGGTGCGGTTGGCCAACGATCCGGTCTACCTGTCGTGCCGCGCCGCCGTGGTGGACTTCCTGCACCGGCGTCACGGCAATCCCGAACGGACGCCGGCGCCCGTGGCGTTGGCGGCGCTGCCCGATGCCGAGGACGAGCCGGTGGCGGCGGGGGCGCGCGCCGTGGCCTGACGCGGGGAGCCGACGCCCGCCGGCCGGCGCGGCAACGCGTCCGTCGCGCGGCTGACACGTTCCGTCATGCGTGTGATTTGCCAACCGGTGTAGTATCAAGCCAGCCGGGCGCGCAGCGCCGGCGTGTCCTGGATTTCTGGAGTGGCTTGTGGCATTGCGAAAATTGGCATCCCTGGTTTTGGTGACCGGCGCGCTGGGCGCGGCCGGCGTGGCGCAGGCCGGTGTCTGCGACGCGAAGTTCATGCACGAGGGCGGCGCGGTGCAACTGACCGGCTCGGGCAATATCGCCCTGGGCGCCGACCTGGCCTTCACCGAGGTTACGAAAAGCAATGGCGACAACTGCCGCGCCCGCGTGCAGGGCGTGGCCCGCTTCAGCTATGCGGGCCTGCCGCCGGGCAAGTCCAAGCTCGATTACCTGATGACCGTCAAGGGCGGCCAGGCCACCTTCCTCAAGTACGCCTCCGCCGGCGAGGCGCCACAGCCGTCCGAGGGCCAGTTCGACCTGCGCATGCTCGGCCTGTTCGCCTACGACGGCAAGCTCAACCCCGGGCAGAAGCTGCCGGGCTCGTCGTTCCGCCTGAAGATCGGCAAGGAAGCGCCGGTCGGCGGCCAGCCCAGCACCACGGTGCGCATCGGCGAGAAGACCGTCGGCCGCTCCACCAGCATTGGCACCGCGCTGGGCCAGCAGGCCTGCCATCCCGTCACCTACACGCGCAATTCCGATCCCACCATGGCCACCTTCCAGGGGTTGACCATCCCGATTCCCGGCATGAACACCACCGTCACCGACTGGTACTGCCCGGCGGTCAACCTGGTCATGAAGCAGGATATCGACCAGGGCGGCGTGAAGTCCGCCGTTGAGATTACGCAAATCAAGTAGCACACGGTAGCAAGCCGGCCTGGACCCTTGCGGAGCGGCTGGTATGATGGTTTTGTCATAGACACACTACAGGAGCTCAAAAAATGGCCACGAGAAAATCCGAAGACGTCGCAAAAGAAAAACTCATCGACAGTGTCAAGACCAGCCTGAATGACGCTGAAAGCCTGTTGCGCGAAGCCGCCAGCAGCACCGGCGACAAGGCCGCCGAACTGCGCGAACGGGCCATGACCTCGCTCAAGCGCACCCGCGAAGCCCTGTACGAAGCCCAGGACGCGGTGCTCGAACGCGGTCGCAAGGCGGCGCGCGCCACCGATGACTACGTGCACGACAATCCCTGGCAAGCCATCGGCATCGCAGGCGTGACCGGCCTGCTGCTCGGCTTGCTGATCAGCCGCCGCTGACAAGGCAGGACTTCCGGGCGGGCGGCGCCGGCCTCTGGCCGGCTCGCCCGCCCGGCGTCCTTTGGCCATGGGTCTACGCAAATCTGTATTTGGCGTGGCGTCCAGCCTGGTCGGGCTGATGCGCACGCGCCTGGAACTGCTGGCATTGGAAGCGGCGGGCGAAAAGGCGCGCCTGCTCAAGCTGCTGGGCATGGCGTTCGCCGCCTTGCTGTTCCTGACGCTGGCGGTGCTGGTGTTCACCATCACGATCGCGGTGGCCTTCTGGCCCACCGAAGACCGCTATCTGGCCCTGGGCCTGCTGGCGGCCTTGTACCTGGTGGTCGGCGTGGTGCTGCTGCTGGTGGTGCGCCATGGCCTGGTCTACGGGCCGCCGCCATTCGCGGCCACGCTGGAAGAACTGGGCCGTGACGCCGAGCTGCTCGAACGGGTGCGCGACGCGCAGGACGATGACCGCGCGCAGCGGCGCCAGGAGGGCTTGTCATGACGAAAAGGTCTCCCACCGTCGACCGCGCCGTGCGCATCGAGCTGCTGCGCGCCCGCGCCGCGATCGAGCGCGAGTCGCTGGCCCAGGGCATCGTGTCCACGGGGCGCAGGCTCGAGCCGGCCGCGCTGCTCAAGAGCTTCGTGCCGGGTCTCGCGTCCGGCGGCGCCTCGCGCTGGGCCATGCAGGCCATCGGCCTGGCGCGGCGCTATCCCATCATCAGCTCGTCGCTGTCGGCGATGTTCATGCGCGGCGGCGGCAAGTCCAAGCTGCTCAAGCTGGCTGGCGGCGCGCTGGTGGGCTGGCAGTTGTTCAAGCTGTGGCGCGATTCGCGCGACGACCGCTGATTCCGGTCTGCGCGCCCGCCCAGATGAAAAACCCCGCCGTATCCGGCGGGGTTTTTTCATGGGCCGGGCGGCTTGCCGCGCCACCGCGGGCTACAGTCCCAATTGCCCCCAGATGTCATCCACCCGCTTCTTGACGTCGGCATCCATGGTGATGGGCGTGCCCCATTCGCGCTGGGTTTCGCCCGGCCATTTGTTGGTGGCGTCCAGGCCCATCTTGCCGCCCAGGCCGGACACCGGCGAGGCGAAGTCCAGGTAGTCGATGGGCGTGTTCTCGACCAGCAGCGTGTCGCGCACCGGATCCATGCGGGTGGTCATGGCCCACACCACTTCCTTCCAGTCGCGCGGATTGATGTCCTCGTCGACCACCACGATGAACTTGGTGTACATGAACTGGCGCAGGATGCTCCACAGCCCGAACATGACGCGCTTGGCGTGGCCCGCGTACTGCTTGCGGATCGACACCACCGCCAGGCGGTAGCTGCAGCCCTCGGGCGGCAGGTAGAAGTCGACGATCTCGGGCAGTTGGCGCCGCAGCAGCGGCACGAACACCTCGTTGAGCGCCACGCCCAGCACCGCGGGTTCATCGGGCGGCTTGCCGGTGTAGGTGGAGTGATAGATGGGATTGCGGCGCATGGTGATGCGCTCGACCGTGAACACCGGGAACCAGTCCTGCTCGTTGTAGTAACCGGTGTGGTCGCCGTAGGGGCCTTCCAGCGCCATCTCGTAGTCGCTGTTGGGCGGCGGGTTGACGCCGTCGGGCACCGCCGGCGCTATCGCGCGCGGGTCGGATGACGGCAGCAGGTGGCCTTCCAGCACGATCTCGGCCCAGGCTGGCACCGACAGGTTGCTGCCCAGCGCCTGCGCCACCTCGGTGCGCGAGCCGCGCAGCAGGCCGGCGAACTGGTATTCGGACAGGCTGTCCGGCACCGGCGTGACCGCGCCCAGCGTGGTGGCCGGGTCGGCGCCCAGCGCCACGGCGATGGGGAAGGGCGTGCCAGGATGCGCCAACGCGTGGTCGCGGAAATCGAGCGCGCCGCCGCGGTGCGAGAGCCAGCGCATGATGAGCTTGTTCGGGCCCAGCAACTGCTGGCGGTAGATACCCAGGTTCTGGCGGCGGGCGTTGGGGCCGCGCGTGATCACCAGGCCCCAGGTCAACAGCGGCGCCACGTCGCCCGGCCAGCAGGTCTGGATCGGCAGGCGCGTCAGGTCCACGTCCTTGCCTTCCCAGACGATCTCCTGGCAGGCCGGGCTCTTGACGTTCTTGGGGCTCATGTCCCACAGCGCCGACTTCAGCATCGACACCTTGGCCAGCGCGTCGCGCAGGCCCTTGGGCGCTTCGGGCTCGCGCAGCGAGGCCAGCAGTTCGCCGATGTCGCGCAGCGCGCTGACGTCGTCGGCGCCCATGCCGCGCGCCACCCGCGAGGGCGTGCCGAACAGGTTGGCCAGCACCGGCATCCCGGCCGGCTTGCCGTCGTGCTGCGCTTTCTCGAACAGCAGGGCGGGGCCCTCGGCGCGCAGCACGCGGTCGGAAATCTCGGTCATTTCCAGGCGCGTCGAGACCGGCGCGGCGATGCGTTTGAGCTCGCCCATGCGTTCGAGTTGAGCGAGGAAGTCTCTAAGGTCGCGGTATTTCACTACAGATCCCGGCTATTTGGTTACATCTTGGGGAGGAAGAGAGGTTAACATTGACTCCCTCTTTTTTAACGCAGGAGGTTTTCATGCCCGATGCGTCAGTGGCCAGCCTGTTCAGGAACATGGCCCAAGGAGTGCACCAATATCTTGCCGAATCGCTGCGCATCTGCTCCGTATACCTGGGCATCGCGGTGATCGTGACGGTAAGCATGGGATTCGCCCTGCCTGGTTTGCGCGACCAGGCATTGCAAGTGCACAAAGCCTTGTTGACCGCCCTCGCGCCTTCATCCATGCAGACCGGCGTCGAATCCGAAGCCGGGTCCGAATTCGGCGCCGATTCCTCGTCGGCGATTGCCATGGCCGTACCCACCGCGCCGTCCAGCAATGCGACCGGCATGTTGGGGCCTGCCCGCGCCGCGCCCGCGACGCCCAAGAAGCCTGCCATGGTCGCCACCGGGCCGCAGGCCGAAGCCTTGCGCAATTACATTTCGCGCAAATACAAGGTCGCCTATGACGCGACCGGTCCGCTCTTGAACACGGTGTACAAGGTGGGCCGCGAGAAACAGTTGGATCCGTTGCTGCTGCTGGCCGTCATTGCCATCGAATCGCGCTACAACCCGCTGGCCGAGAGCCACGTCGGCGCGCAGGGGCTGATGCAGGTGATGACCAGCGTGCACCAGGACAAGTTCGATGCCGTTGGCAAGAATCCGCTGGACCCGGGCGCCAACATCGCCGTGGGCGCCACCATCCTGAAGGACTGCATCAACCGGCGCGGCTCGGTCGATGGCGGCCTGGCCTGCTATGTCGGCTCGACCGGGCCGGACGACAATGGTTACGGCGCCAAAGTGCAGGCCGAGCGCCGGCGCCTGGCGCTGGCCTCGGGTATCGCGCTGGCCCGCGATTGAGCCCGCTGATCCCCGGGGCGGAACCGGGGATCAGCGGAAGGTCACGAGTATCGTGACTTGCTGGTTGAACGCCCCCGGCACCACCGCCGTGCCGGTCTTCACCAGTTCCGCCGAGTAATTCAGGCTCCTGGGACGCAGCGTGGTGGTCAGTGACTCGGCCACCGGGCGCCATTGATTGAAGGCGATCGGAATGGCGCCGTTTTCGTTGACCCGCAACGCAAGGCCGTTCGGCGTGCCATCGGTGTTTTTCAACTCGATGTTCCGGTCGCTGGACGTCAGCACCGGGCTGCCTTCGGGCTGGAACTTGATCTGCAGAGGAACCACTATGCTGCCCAGGTCGGCGATCTGGAAGCCGCCATCGCAGGCTTCGTTGAAATCCGCGACGATGGTGAATGGCGTCGGCGGCGGCAGCGGCAGATTGCCCAGGCTGTATGCCCTGCCCAGGTAGACCGAAGCGGGCGTCGAGATTTTCGCGATGCAGGTCGGAATCAGGCTTACGGCCGTTGCGTTGCTGGAGCCGATCGCGATGTGATTTGTATTGATGAATGCGTAATGCATTCTGACCAGGTCGTTGTACGCGGGGAAGAAGGCCCTGACAGGTCTGGTCGGAGGCGTTACGGTGACCAGTTGCAGCTTGCCGAGCAGCACCCCTGTCGCCGTGAGCGTGGGGTCGGTCGCGGACTTGGGGGCGTAATGCTCGGCGCTCAAGCGGAATCGGTCATCGGTGGTGCTGCCCGTAGGTTCCCAGGCCGGGTAACCATTGATCTGGATGACGAGTTTCAGGCCGACCCTGCGCAGCTCGTTCAGTACCGAGGCCATGTTGCCCCCGGACACCAGGAAAGGCGCCATGCTCGCGCTGTTGCTGACACACACCCAAGGCACCGGCGGCAAGGGGGCATCGTAGACGACCGTGCCTGGCGGATTGGATTTGTCCAGCGTCAGGAGCGGTGGCGCGAATTGCCCGGGCGCCGCTTGCGCCCCCATGTCCTGTGTGTAGTTGCCGGCCCGCGTCGGGTCGAGTTGGCATCCCGGGCCCAGCGCGTGGGCCGCCAGAGGAAGCAGACAGGCGGTGAGCCATCCCGCCACCGCCAGCGCGCCACGCCCCGGGCGGCGGACCCTTGCCGCGATCCGCTTGATCATGAATTGACTCCTGGATAGGCGCGATCCGGCCGCGCGGCCGCCCGCCCCCGACCTTGGTCGGGGAGCGGAAAAGACTCCAGGGAATATAGGTGCGCGGGCTCGGCAAATGGCGCTTCACCATAGGCTCGGCTATTGTGTCCGGGCGATTTCGGCGGCCGGGAATGTCCGGCCATGGTTGTGGCTTCACAGCGGCGCCTAGCGCGGGAATGCGTGGCGCCGGCGGGTGGCCCGGGCGCCAGCCCGGCAGTCCGTGGCTGGACCCCTTTGCGTGGCCGCGCCAGGGCGGTGGGGGCGCGCCTCAGCGGCCCAGCAGCCTGCCCAGGCGGGCCACCGCTTCTTCCAGCCGGTCCAGGCCCGTGGCGTAGGAAAAGCGCATGGTGTGGTGGCCGTGGGCAGGGCCGAAGTCCAGTCCGGGAACGGCCGCGATGCCCGCTTCCAGCAGCAGGCGTTGCGAGAAGGCGGCGCTGTCGCTCGCCAGGTCGCTGATGTCGGCGTAGATGTAGAACGCGCCATCCGGCTTGACCGGCACCTTCAGGCCCAGGCGTTCGAACTCGGGCAGCAGGTAGTCGCGGCGCTGCCTGAAGGCTTCGCGGCGGTGTTCGAAGGTGCGCAGGGCGTCGGGCGTGAAGCAGGCCAGGGCGGCGTGCTGCGCCAGGGTCGGCGCGCAGATGGCCAGGCTGCCGGCGATCTTCTCGACGGGGGCCACCATGGCCTCGGGCACGATCATCCAGCCCAGGCGCCAGCCGGTCATGTGGAAGTACTTCGAGAAGCTGTTGATGACGATGATGTCGTCGTCCAGCGTGAGCGCGGAGCGCGGCCGGCCTTCGTAGGACAGGCCCAGGTAGATTTCGTCGACGATGGCGAAGCCGTGGCGGGCGCGCACCTCGGCCAGCAGCCTGGACAGTTCGTCGTGGTCGATGGAGGTGCCGGTGGGGTTGCTGGGCGACGCCACCAGTACGCCCTGGGTGGCCTCGGTCCAGTGCCGGGCCACGTCCTGCGCGGAAAGCTGGAAGCGCTTTTCCGCGGAACTGGGGATCAGGCGCGGCTGGCCGCCGGCGGCGAGCACGAAGTTGCTGTTGGCGGGATACGAGGGGTCCGGCATCAGCACTTGCGCGCCCGGGTTGACCAGGGCGGCGCAGGCCAGGGTCAGGGCGCCCGAGGCCCCGGCCGTGACGATGACGCGGCGCGGATCGATCACGGCGCCGAACTGTTCGTGGTAGAACCGGGCGATGGCCTCGCGCAGCGGCATCAGGCCGGCGGGCGCGCTGTAGCCGCTCTGGCCGGCCTGGGCCGCGCGCTGCAGCGCTTCCACGACCTGGGGCGGCGCGGTAAAGTCCGGTTCGCCGATGCCCAGGCTGATGATGTCCTTGCCCGCCGCCTGCAGCGCTTGCGCCTGCTTGAACAGTTCAACCACCTGGAAGGTCAGGAAATCGTTGGTACGGGCGGCAAGGCGGGGCATCGGAATCTCGAAGGCTACTTGAAGCGGAAAAAGGAATTGTAGTCATGCAGCCATCGCGGCGCGCTTTCCTCCTTGGCCGACGGCCGGTCCAGACCCCCTGGGCCACCTTCCTGCAACGGCTGGGGCTGTTGTGCCAGGGGACGGTGCGCGACCTGGGCGCGACGGCGGACGGACAGGCGCGGGCGGTGCTGACGCCGCTGCGAGAGGGCGATGTGGCGCATGCGCGCGCGCTATGCGCCGAATACGGGGTGGTGTTGGCGCTGGACGATGCCGACGGGCCGTTCGCGCCGGTCGACGGCCCGCTGCTGGCGGTCGATCCCGGCCGCCTGGCGGGACTGGCGCGCCTGGCCGGACCCGCGCCGCGCTGGCGCGCCCAGCCTGGCGTGCCGCTGGCGGCGCTGGCGCGGGCCGGGCTGCGGCAGTTCGCGGGCCTGCCGCAAGCGATGACGCTGGCTCAATGGCTGGCCGCTCCGGCCGCATGGCCGGCGGGGGGCTGCGCGGCGTCGGGCGTGCTGGCCGTGGACCTGCTGCTGGCGGACGGCGTCGAGGAAACCCTGGGACCCTTCGGCGCCGACGACCTGCAACCGTTGCGGTCGGCGACGGTGCAGCGGCTGGTGCCGGCGCTGTTCCAACTGGTGAACGGGGATCTGGCCGCCGCCTGCCGCGACGGGGACGCGTGGCTGGCGCGCTACCGGCTCGACGCCCTGGCGCCGCGGGCGCCGGCGACGGTCAACCTGGCGCATCTCATGCTGGGGCAGGGCGGCACCCTGGGATGGGTGCAGGGGGTGACGCTGGCGGACAGTCCGCCCGTCGCCGATGTCGGGGCCGCTGGCGCGTCTCGGGCAGACGGACCGGCGCCGCGCGATGTCGGCCCGACAACTGCTGCGCCGCGGCAGGCTGCCGCCCTGCAGGCGCGCATCAAGGCGCTGTTCGACCCGTATGGGCGTTTTCCCGCATTCGCCCCGTCGCCGAATAGCGACAGTTTGTAAGGCGGGGGTAAGATGGGCGGCGCCCGCGGCCTGGCCGGGGATGCGCGTCCCGGGGGGCCGCGCAGGGAACGTTTCGCGCGGTCCGCCATCGGAATAGAATTGCCCCCTTTCGTGTTCCTCACTCCAGCCAGTAGCCGCCCCTATGGATGCCAACCTCCGCAAAGCCGCCCTTGAATACCACGAGCACGGCCGTCCCGGCAAAATCTCGGTCACCCCGACCAAGCAGCTCACCAACCAACGCGACCTGGCCCTGGCGTACTCGCCCGGCGTGGCGGCGGCCTGTGAGGAAATCGTGGCGGACCCGGCCAACGTGTTCCGCTACACCGCGCGCGGCAACCTGGTCGGCGTGATCACCAACGGCACCGCCGTGCTGGGCCTGGGCAACATCGGCGCGCTGGCCTCCAAGCCGGTGATGGAAGGCAAGGCGGTGCTGTTCAAGAAGTTCGCCGGTCTGGACGTGTTCGACATCGAGATCAACGAAACCGATCCGGACAAGCTGGTCGAGATCATCGCCGGCCTGGAAGCCACCTTCGGCGGCATCAACCTGGAAGACATCAAGGCGCCGGAATGCTTCACCGTCGAGCGCAAGCTGCGCGAACGCATGAAGATCCCCGTCTTCCACGACGACCAGCACGGCACCGCGATCTGCGTGTCGGCGGCCTTCATCAATGGCCTGAAGGTGGTGGGCAAGCAGATCGACAAGGTCAAGGTGGTCACGTCCGGCGCCGGCGCGGCCGCGCTGGCCTGCCTGGACCTGATGGTGGACCTGGGCCTGCCGCTGGAGAACATCTGGGTCACCGACATCGAGGGCGTGGTCTACGAAGGCCGCACCACCCTGATGGATCCGGACAAGGCGCGTTTCGCGCAGAAGACCGACGCCCGCAAGCTGGCCGAGGTGATCGAGGGCGCGGACGTGTTCCTGGGCCTGTCGGCCGGCGGCGTGCTCAAGCCCGAGATGGTCGCCAAGATGGGGCCGCGTCCGCTGATCCTGGCGCTGGCCAATCCCACGCCGGAAATCCTGCCCGAACTCGCCCATTCCGTGCGCGACGACGTGGTGATGGCAACGGGCCGTTCGGACTACCCGAACCAGGTCAACAACGTGCTGTGCTTCCCGTACATCTTCCGCGGCGCGCTGGACGTGGGCGCCACCACCATCACGCGCGAGATGGAAAAGGCGGCGGTCTATGCCATCGCCGAGCTGGCCGAGGAAGAGCAGAACGAAGTGGTGGCGGCCGCCTATGGCACCTTCGACATCTCGTTCGGCCCCGAGTACCTGATTCCCAAGCCGTTCGATCCGCGCCTGATCGTGCGCATCGCGCCGGCGGTGGCCAAGGCCGCCATGGAAGGCGGCGTGGCCACGCGTCCGCTGGCCGACCTGGAAGCCTACGAAGAGCAGTTGCAGCAGTTCGTGTACCACTCCGGCGCCTTCATGAAGCCGCTGTTCTCGGCGGCCAAGCGCATCGTGCGCGAAGGCGGTCCGGCCCGCATCGTGTTCGCCGAGGGCGAAGACGAGCGCGTGCTGCGCGCGGTGCAGGTGGTGGTGGACGAAGGCCTGGCCCGTCCCATCCTGGTGGGCCGTCCGTCGGTGCTGCTGACCCGCATCGAGAAGCTCGGCCTGCGGCTGCGCCTGGGCGAGGACGTCGAGGTCACCAACCCCGAATACGACGAGCGCTTCCACCAGTACTGGACCACGTACTGGGAACGCATGTGCCGACGTGGCATCACCAAGGAAATGGCGCGCGTGGAAATGCGCCGCCGCATGACCTTGATCGGCGCGATGATGGTGCACCTGGGCGATGCCGACGGCATGGTCTGCGGTTCGGTCGGCGCGTACCATGATCACCTGCGCTTCATCGACGAAGTGATCGGCCGCCGGCCGGGCCGCAACGTCTACGCCGCCATGAACATCCTGCTGCTCAACGAGCGCACGGTGGTGCTGGTGGATACGCACGTCAACGACGAACCCACCGCCGAGCAGATCGCCGAATTCACCATCGCCGCGGCCAAGGAAATGCAGCGCATGTTCCTGGCGCCCAAGGTGGCGCTGCTGTCGCGCTCGAACTTCGGTTCGGGCAGCTCGGCCTCGGGCGCCAAGATGCGGCGCGCGCTGGAACTGGTGCGCCAAGCCGAGCCGGAGCTGGAGATCGACGGCGAGATGCACGGCGACTGCGCGCTGGACGAGGCGCTGCGCCTGCGGATCCTGCCGTCCTCCACGCTCAAGGGCGAGGCCAACCTGCTGGTGTGCCCGAACGTGGACGCCGGCAACATCGCCTACAACCTGCTCAAGACGGCGGCCGGCGGCAACGTGGCGGTGGGCCCGTTCCTGCTGGGCGCCAATGCGCCGGTGCACATCCTGACCTCCAGCTCGACCGTGCGCCGCATCGTCAATATGACCGCGATGACGGTGGTCGATGCCAATACCCCGCGTTGAAGTCACCAATGGCGGTCCGGCGTGCCCGCGCACGCCGACCGGCCTGGTCCTGACCGGGGGCGGCGCCCGCGCCGCCTACCAGGTTGGCGTGCTCAGCGCCATCATGGAGCTGCTGGACCCCGACTGGCATTCGCGTTTCAAGAATCCCTTCGACATCATCTGCGGCACGTCCGCCGGCGCCATCAATGCCGCCGCGCTGGCATGCCGGGCCGAGCGGCCGCACCTGGGGGTGCGCCGCATCCGCCGCCTGTGGTCGTCGCTCAATACCGACATGATCTACCGGGCCGACGCGCCGGGTTTGATCCGCACCGGCGTGCGCTGGCTGGGCCTGCTGTCGCTGGGATGGATGTATTCCGGCCTGACGCGCAAGCGGCCGCAGTCGCTGCTGGACAACAGCCCGATGCAGGAGCTGCTGGGCCGGGTGCTGGATTTTGGTCACCTGCAGGCGAATCTGGAGAGCGGTGCGCTGTCGGCGCTGGCGATCACGGCCTCCGGCTACACCAGTGGCGAGCACCTGACGTTCTATCAGGCGCACGCGCCCATCGAGCCCTGGCACCGCTACCTGCGGCTGGCCATTCCCACGCCGATCACGGTCGACCACCTGATGGCTTCGTCCGCCATTCCCTTCGTTTTTCCGGCCCGGCAGATCACGGTGCACGGCAAGGGCGAGTGGTGCGGCGATGGCTCCATGCGGCAGTTGGCGCCGATCAGCCCGGCCATCCACCTGGGCGCGCACCGGGTGCTGGTGATCGGCACCGGGTTCCGCGACGACACCCACCCCGAGCACCGGGAGGCGGCGCCGCCGTACCCCTCGCTGGCCCAGGTGGGCGGCCATGCCCTGTCCAGCATCTTCCTGGACGGCCTGTCAATGGACGTCGAGCGCCTGGAGCGGATGAACTACCTGGTCGACCACGCCGCGCCGCCAGAGGGCGACGAGGTCACCGTGCGCCGTATCGAGGTGCTGACGATCACCCCCAGCCGTTCCCTGGACTCCCTGGCGCTGGAACACCTGGGCGACATGCCGGCGCAGGCCCGTGCCCTTTTTCGCGTACTCGGTGTATCGTCCGATCCAGGCCGCCCCGGGGGCGGCGCGCTGATGTCCTACCTGTTGTTCGAGTCCAGCTACACCAAGCGATTGATTGAACTGGGTTATGCCGATACGATGCAGCGTAACGATGAAGTGATCGCCTTTTTCAAGGAGGCACAGGCATGACGCGCAATGCCCAATCTACCCTGCACAAGCAGTTGAAGCGAGGTGGAGCGCTGGCCCATGACGGGCTGGACAAAAAGGCCGTGGTCGACGCCGCGCATGAGCTCGGCCTGGCACTGTTTGTGGCCAATTGCGACCCGGCGCGCAGCCGCTCCGCGGTGCTGCGCGCCATCGTCAAGGCAGTGGACTTCCCCGAGTATTTCGGCGGCAACCTCGACGCGTTGTACGACTGTCTGTGCGATACCGTGCTGGATCACAAGACCGGCGTGGTGCTGTGGCTGTACAAGCTGCATTCGGGGGACCCGGCGCTGGAAGAGGACGCCGCCCGCATCGAGTCGGTCTGCGCCGACGCCGCCGAATTCGCCCACGAGAATGGCCGCACGTTTGCGTATGTGGTGGAGCACGCCGGCAAGCACCCCGATCCGGAACCGGGCGTGGCCGCCGCGCCCTACGGCGACAACGACTGAAGACCCGGGCTGGGGTGCTCGCGCCGCCGGCCGGTGGGGCAATGGCCTGTCATGTCCCGGGGCGGGACGCCGATCACCAGCCGAGCAAGGCGCCGGCCGCTGAAATCAAGGCCAATCCCGCCGTTTCCGTGCGCAGCACGCGCGGGCCGAACCTGACGGCCTGGACCCCCGCTTCGCGCGCCTGCGCCAGTTCCTTTTCCGACCAGCCCCCTTCGGGGCCGACCAGCAGCGTCAACGATTGCAGGCCCGGCGTCGCGTCGAGCCGGCCGGCCAGGTCGGCGTCGGCGTCCGGATGACACAGCAGGCGCAGGCCGTCGGCCGGCAGGGCCAGCCAGTCGGCCAGCGTCACGGGGGCGTCGACCGCCATCAGCCGGTTGCGGCCGCATTGCTCGGCCGCCGATCGGGCGATGCGCTGCCAGTGCGCCACCCTTTTTTCCAGCCGCGGCCCGGACAACTGCAGCACGCTACGCTGCGCGGCGATGGGGCAGACCCGGGCGGCGCCCAGCTCCACGGCTTTTTCCACCACCCAGTCCATCTTGTCGCCGGCGGGCAGGCCCTGTACCAGCGTGATGCGGCCGGCCAGCTCGGCTTCGCGCGGATCGAACGCCCCCAACTGGGCGAAACCGGCCTTGCCCTCGATTTCCAGCGCCGCCGGGTATTCGCCGCCGTGGCCGTTGAACAGCACCATGGGTTCCCCCGCGCGCAGTCGCAGCACGCGGATGGCGTGGTGAGCCAGGGCCTCCGGCAGGGCGATGCGGGCGCCGGGGGACAGGGGAGCGTCGCAGAAGAAGCGGGGAGCGGACATGGGTAACGCGGTGGCGGACGGAAAGCGAACGTGGGGCCGGGCGCAGACCCGGGGCGCGGCGCCGGGCAAGCGGCCCGGCTCAGGGGCGGGCCCGTGGCCCGGTCACCTGAGCGCGTAGCCTACCACCTTGATGCCCCAGTCGATCAGGTTGGGGGCGCTGGACGCCAGTTGCAGCGTCAGCAGGGTCAGGAAACCCACCGTCATTTTCTTGTCCAGGCGCATGAGGTCGTGACGCACCTCGGCCAGGTCTTCGCGGGTGGCGAAACGCTTGAGTTCCTCGCGAGTGGGCAGTTGCGCGACGACTTCGACGAGTTTGTCGAATTGTTCCTGGGCGGCGCGCGTGGCGATTTCGCGTTCGAGTGCGGCGCGTTCGCGGGCGATGTCGCGTTCGAGCTCGGCGCGTTCGCGGGCGAAGTCGACGCGTGACAGGGCATAGGCCTGGAGCTCGGCGCGCGCCTCGTCCTGCGAGCGCTTGAGCAGGTCGGCCTCGCCCTGCAGGCGGGCGTGTTCCAGCGCCTGCGCCACCGCGATGGCGCGTTCCTCGCCGAGCGCGTTGCGCAGGGCCAGGATGCCGGCGGCGGGAATGGTGAAGCTCAACATGGCAAGCATGATACGGAATCCGACATAGGGCTAAGCCAGGCCATCATGAATCTCGGACCGCCCCGCCGCAATTGTGGCAACTACGCCATGACATGGCTGTCCTCCCCTGGGGGCAATCACGATTCTGCCGCGGGCCATCGTCCATCTGGCGGACCCCGCTACCCGGCGTCGGCCGGGTCATCCCCAGGTGTTAAAATCGTCTGCTTCGCAACCTACTCAACTGGCCCCCATTTCCTGCGTGGGCGCGCCAGCCACAAAGAGCCTTCCGAATGAGCAATCCGACCGCCCCTAAACTTGCCTTGGCGGATGCCATCCGCGCCCTCGCGATGGATGCCGTGCAACAAGCGAACTCCGGGCACCCGGGCGCTCCCATGGGCATGGCGGAAATCGCCCAGGCCCTCTGGATCGGCAACCTGCGCCACAACCCCAAGGATCCCGCCTGGGCCAACCGCGACCGCTTCGTGCTGTCCAACGGCCACGGCTCGATGCTGATCTACGCGCTGCTGCACCTGACCGGCTACGACCTGCCGATCGAAGAACTGAAGAACTTCCGCCAACTGCATTCCAAGACGCCGGGCCACCCCGAAGTGGGCATCACCCCGGGCGTGGAAACCACCACCGGCCCGCTGGGCCAGGGCCTGGGCAATGCCGTCGGCATGGCGCTGGCCGAAGCGCTGCTGGCCGCCGAGTTCAACAAGCCCGGCCACACCATCGTCGACCACCACACCTATGCCTTCACCGGCGACGGCTGCCTGATGGAAGGCATCTCGCACGAAGTGTGCTCGCTGGCCGGCACGCTCAAGCTGTCCAAGCTGGTGGTGCTGTATGACGACAACGGCATCTCGATCGACGGCCACGTCGAGCACTGGTTCGCCGACGACACCGCCAAGCGCTTCGAGGGCTACGGCTGGAACGTCATCCGCGGCATCGACGGCCACGACGCCGCCGCCGTGGACGCCGCCATCAAGGCCGCCCGCGCGCAATCGGAAAAGCCCACGCTGATCGTCTGCCGCACCGTCATCGGCAAGGGTTCGCCCAACATGGCCGGCACCCACAACGTGCACGGCGCCCCGCTGGGCAAGGACGAGATCGCCGCCACCCGCGCCGCGCTGGGCTGGTCGGCCGAGCCGTTCCAGATCCCGCAGGACGTCTACGACGGCTGGGACGGCCGCAAGACCGGCGCCGCCGCGCAGGCCGAATGGCAATCGGCCTTCGACGCCTACGCCGCCGAATTCCCGGCCGAGGCGGCCGAGTTCACCCGCCGCATGAAGGGCGAGCTGCCCGCCGGCTACGCCGACCAATTCAAGGCGTTCCTGAACGCCACGCTGGAAAAGGCCGAAACCGTCGCCACCCGCAAGGCCTCGCAGTTCGCGATCACGGCGCTGGCCGCCGCACTGCCGGAAATGCTGGGCGGCTCGGCCGACCTGACCGGCTCCAATTTCACCGACTGGAAGGGCGTGGGCGCGGTGCGCGCCGGCGACAAGGGCATCCAGTTCGGCCGCCACATCAACTACGGCGTGCGCGAATTCGGCATGGCCGCCATCATGAACGGCGTGGCGCTGCATGGCGGCTACCTGCCGTTCGGCGGCACCTTCCTGACGTTCTCCGACTACTCGCGCAACGCCATCCGCATGGCCGCGCTGATGAAGCAGCGCGTGGTGCACGTGTTCACGCACGACTCCATCGGCCTGGGCGAAGACGGCCCGACCCACCAGTCCATCGAACACGCCGCCAGCCTGCGGCTGATCCCCAACCTGTCGCTCTGGCGTCCCTGCGACACGGCCGAAACCGCCGTGGCCTGGAACGCCGCCGTGACGCGCCCGGCCAGCATCGGCATGGACGTGCATGACGGCGGCCCGACGGCCCTGCTGCTGTCGCGCCAGAACCTGCCGTTCGTGCAACGCGACGCCGCCACCGTGGACGCCATCGCCCGCGGCGGCTACGTGCTGCGCGACGCCGACGGCGCCCGCGCCGTGATCATCGCCACCGGTTCCGAAGTCGCCATCGCCCTGGACGCGCAAGCCCAACTGGCCAAGGAAGGCATCGCGGTGCGCGTGGTGTCCATGCCGAGCACCGACGTGTTCGACAAGCAGGACGCCGCCTGGAAGCAATCGGTGCTGCCCAAGGGGCTGCCGCGCGTGGCCGTCGAGGCCGGCGTGACCGCCTTCTGGCACAAGTACGTGGGCCTGGAAGGCGCCGTGGTCGGCATCGACCGCTACGGCGAATCGGCCCCCGCGGGCGCGCTGTTCAAGTTCTTCGGGCTGACCGCCGACAAGGTGGCCGAGACCGTCAAGCAAGTTCTGTAAAAAAGGAGCCTAGTCATGACCATTCGCGTCGCCATCAACGGTTACGGTCGCATCGGCCGCAACATCCTGCGTGCCCACTATGAAGGTGGCAAGAAGCACGATATCGAAATCGTCGCCATCAACGATCTGGGCGATCCCAAGACCAACGCCCACCTGACCCGCTACGACACCGCCCACGGCAAGTTCCCGGGCACCGTCGAAGTCGACGGCGAGTACATGGTCGTCAACGGCGACAAGATCCGCGTGCTGGCCAACCGCAACCCGGCCGAACTGCCGTGGGGCGAGCTGAAGGTCGACGTGGTGCTGGAATGCACGGGCTTTTTCACGACCAAGGAAAAGGCCGGCGCGCACATCAAGGGCGGCGCCAAGAAGGTCATCATCTCGGCCCCGGGCGGCAAGGACGTTGACGCCACCGTCGTCTACGGCGTCAACCACGGCGTGCTGAAGTCGACCGACACCGTCATCTCGAACGCGTCGTGCACCACCAACTGCCTGGCCCCGCTGGTCAAGCCGCTGAACGACAAGCTGGGCCTGGAAAACGGCCTGATGACGACCGTCCACGCCTACACCAACGACCAGGTCCTGACCGACGTCTACCACGAAGACCTGCGCCGCGCCCGTTCGGCCACCATGAGCATGATCCCGACCAAGACCGGCGCCGCCGCCGCGGTCGGCCTGGTGCTGCCGGAACTGAACGGCAAGCTGGACGGCTACGCCATCCGCGTCCCGACCATCAACGTGTCGATCGTCGACCTGTCCTTCGTGGCCAAGCGCGACACCACCGTCGAGGAAGTGAACGGCATCCTGAAGGCCGCCTCGGAAGGCGAGCTCAAGGGCATCCTGGACTACAACACCGAACCCCTGGTCTCGGTGGACTACAACCACAACCCGGCCTCCAGCACCGTTGACGCGTCGCTGACCAAGGTCTCGGGCCGCCTGGTCAAGGTTTCGTCCTGGTACGACAACGAGTGGGGCTTCTCGAACCGCATGCTCGACACCACCGTCGCGCTGATGTCGGCCAAGTAAGCATCGCTGTCGGATCGAAGGGGACGAACAGGTTTTCCGCCACGGCGGAAAGCGGGTTCGTCCCCTTCGTTCGCCAACTCTAGGAGACGCAAAGCATTATGTCCAAGGTCAATACCCTGTCCGCGCTGGCCAAGGCCGGCGCCCTGTCCGGCAAGCGCGTGTTCATCCGCGCCGATCTGAACGTGCCGTTCGATGACGCCGGCCGCATTTCCGAAGACACCCGCATCCGCGCCTCGGTGCCCGGCATCCGCCTGGCGCTCGACGCTGGCGCCGCGGTGATGGTCACCTCGCACCTGGGCCGCCCGAAAGAGGGCGTGCTGACCGAGGCCGATTCGCTGGCCAAGGTCGGCCAGCGCCTGTCGGAGCTGCTGGGGATGCCCGTGCCGCTGGTGCAGAACTGGGTCGACGGCGTCAAGGTCGAGCCGGGCCTGGTGGTGCTGCTGGAAAACTGCCGCGTCAACGTCGGCGAGAAGAAGGACGACGAGGCGCTGTCGCGCAAGATGGCGGCGCTGTGCGACGTCTACGTCAACGATGCCTTCGGCACGGCGCACCGCGCCGAGGCCACCACGCACGGCATCGCGCGCTTCGCGCCGGTGGCCTGCGCCGGTCCGCTGCTGGAAGCCGAGCTGGACGCGCTGGGCCGCGCGCTGCACGAGCCGAAGCGTCCGCTGGTCGCGATTGTCGGCGGCTCCAAGGTGTCGACCAAGCTGTCGATCCTGCAATCGCTGGCCGACAAGGTCGACCAGTTGGTGGTGGGCGGCGGCATCGCCAACACCTTCATGCTGGCCGCCGGGCTGCCGATCGGCAAGTCGCTGGCCGAGCCGGACCAGGTGGAGCAGGCGCGCGCCGTGATCGAGCTGATGAAGCAGCGCGGCGCGGATGTGCCGATTCCGGTGGACGTGGTGTGCGCCAAGGCGTTCGGCGCGGACGCCGAGGCCACCGTGAAGGCGGCCGATGAAGTCGCCGCCGACGACATGATCCTGGACATCGGCCCGCAGACCGCGCAGCAATTGGCCGAGATTCTCAAGCAGGCCGGCACCATCGTCTGGAACGGCCCGGTCGGCGTGTTCGAGTTCGACCAGTTCGCCAACGGCACCAAGGTGGTGGCGCAGGCGATCGCGGATTCCGAGGGCTTCTCGATCGCGGGCGGCGGCGACACGCTGGCCGCGATCGCCAAGTACGGCATCGGCGAGCAGGTCGGCTACATCTCGACCGGCGGCGGCGCGTTCCTGGAGTTCCTGGAAGGCAAGACCCTGCCGGCGGTGGCCGTGCTGCAAGAGCGGGCCAAGTAGTCTTTCCGCCCGGGCGATCCGAAGCCGCTCCTTCCGGGGCGGCTTTTTTTCATCGGCCCGAGCTGGGTGGCTGCCGTCGGCTGGGGCGCTTGGCGCTTATTCCATAGACTGGTGTAGGCTTGACGCTCGCCCGCTTCCCGCGGTTTCCTTCCCCCGTTTCCTCCGCTTCGCCGCCCCATGAACCTACGATTTCTTCCTGGCCTGAACAACTTCCGGGGCATCACCCGGGAGTCCGCCGGCCGCGATATCGCCGCGGGATTGAGCGTGGCCGCGGTGGCGTTGCCGGTAGGGCTGGCCTATGCGGCGATGATGGGAGTGCCGCCGGTTGCCGGGCTGTGGGCGGCGATCGCCGGCATGTTGGGTTACGCGCTGTTCGGTTCCTCGCGCACGCTGATCGTGGGGCCGGACACGGCCACTTGCACGCTGATCGCGGCGACGCTGACGGGCATGGCGCTGACCTCGCCCGAGGACCGGCTGGTGGCCGCCACCGGGATCGCGCTGACGGTCGGGCTGGGTTGCCTGATCGCGCGGGTGCTGCGCCTGGGCGTGCTGGCCAACCTGCTGTCGCGGCCGGTGCTGATCGGCTACATGGCGGGGGTGGCGGTGACGCTGGCGCTGTCGCAATTGAGTGGCCTGACCGGCGTGGGGCTGCGCAACAGCGGGCTGGTGCATCCTTTCCTGGAGTTGTCGCGGCGCGTGTCGGAGATCCGCATTCCCACGCTCTGCCTGGGGCTGGCGTCGTGCCTGCTGCTGGTGGCGATCAAGCGCTGGAGGCCGAATTGGCCGGGGCCGATCATGCTGGTGGTCGGCGCCTGCCTGCTGTCTTGGCTGTTCGATTTTCCCAGCCTCGGCATCGCCGTGGTGGGCGAGGTGCCGGCGGGCCTGCCGGCGCTGCGCGTGCCGGTGCGGCTCGAAGGCCTGGACAACATCCTGCTGGGCGCGGCGGGCGTGCTGGTAGTGAGCTTTTCCAGCGGCATCGTGACGGCGCGCAGCTTTGCCGCGCGCACCGGCGAGCACGTGGATCCGAACCGTGAACTGGTCGGCTTCGGCGCGGCCAATGTGGCGGCCGGGCTGTTCCAGGGCTTCGTGGTGACCGGGGCCGATTCGCGCACGGCGGTGGGACTGGCGGCGGGCGGCTCGTCGCCGCTGGTCGGCGTCAGCGCGGCGGCGGCGCTCGCGCTGGTGGTGGGCCTGCTGAGCGCGCCGCTCTATTGGCTGCCGCAGGCGGTGCTGTCGGCAATCCTGCTGCTGGCGGCCGCCAGCCTGTTCGACGGCCAGGCCTTCCTGCGGCTGGCGCGAATTTCGCGCATCGAGCTGGCCTTCGGCGTCCTGGCCGCGGTCGGCGTGGTGGGTTTCGGCGTGCTGCAGGGCGTGGCGGTGTCGGTTGGCGCCACGCTGCTGTACGCCATGTACGTGTCCGGCAATCCGCGCGATGCCCTGCTGGGCCGTCTGCCGGGCGAATCGGTGCTGGGCAAGATGCATCTGAACCCGCAGGCGCAGCCGGTGCCGGGCGCGGTGATCTGGCTGTTCGAGTCGTCGGTGTGGTTCTTCAACGCCGACGCGTTCCGGCGGCGCGCCCGCGAGATCATCGAGCAGGCGGGGGACATCACCTGGTTCGTGCTGGATGCCGAGGCCATGACGCAGGCCGACGCCGACGCCATCGAAGCCTTGTACGAACTGCGGCGCGAGCTGCGCGACCGCGGCATGGTGCTGCTGGTGGCGGGCGGCCACGGCCAGTTCCGCATGGCGCTGGAGCGCTCTGGCCTGGCCGACCGCATCGGCCGCGACAAGATCTTCCCCTCGCCCGAACAGGCGGTCGAGGCGATCGAGCGCTGGCGCCAGGGGCCGGCGCCGGCCACGCTTTCCTGATACTTGGCGCGGGCTGTGGCGCCCGCGCCTCAATCGATGATGTGATAGCCGCCGTCGATGTACAGCGTCTGCCCGGTCATGCGGCGGGCGGCGTCGGTGGCGAGCCAGGCGGTGGCCTCGCCGACGTCGTCGATGGAGACCAGGCTGCGCGCCGGGGCCTTGGCCTGGGCGCGGTCGAGCAGCGCGTCGAATTCGGCGATGCCCGAGGCCGCGCGGGTCTTGAGCGGCCCGGGTGAAATCGCGTGCACGCGGATGCCCTGCGGGCCGAGTTCGGCCGCCAGGTAGCGAGTGGCCGATTCCAGCGCGGCCTTCACCGGACCCATCATGTTGTAGTGCTCGACCACCATCTGCGAGCCGTAGTAGCTCATGCAGAACAGCGCGCCCCCGCCGGGCATCAGCGGCTCTGCCAGCTTGGCCATGCGGATGAACGACCAGCACGACACATCCATGGCCGTCAGGAAGCCGGCGCGCGAGCAGTCCGTGACGCGGCCGTGCAGATCGTCGCGCGGGGCGTAGGCGATGGAATGCAGCACGAAATCCAGGCCGCCCCATTCGGCGGCGATGCGCTCGAACGCCGCCTCCAGCTCGCCCTCGCGCAGCAGGTCCAGCGGCATCAGCAGGGACGCGTCCACCTGGCGCGCCAGCGGCTCGACGTGCGGGCGCGCCTTGTCGTTCAGGTAGGTCACGGCCAGTTCCGCGCCCATGGCGCGGAACGCCTTGGCGCAGCCCCAGGCGATGGAGTCGGCGTTGGCGATGCCCGTGACCAGGCCGCGCTTGCCGGCAAGAGGGAGGGCGGCGCTCATCGTTGTTTCACCAGGGCCAGCGTGTGCTGCGCGATGATCAGTTCTTCATTGGTGCGCACCACGTACACGCCGATGCGGCTGTCGTCGCTGGAAATGCGCGGCCCGTGATGCGCATTGCGCTCGGGATCCAGCTTGATGCCGAGCCAGCCCCAATGCTCGCTGATGGCCTGGCGGATCTCGGCCGAGTTTTCGCCGACGCCAGCGGTGAAGACGATGCCGTCGATGCCGTTCATGGCGCAGCCCAGGCCGATCATGCCTTCGGCCACGCGCCAGGCGAAGTACTTCAGCGCCAGCCTGGCCGACGGCGCGTCGCTGGCCAGCAGCTCGCGCATGTCGTTGCTGATGCCCGACAGGCCCTTCATGCCGCAGTCGTGGTACAGCACGTGCTCGATGTCGTCGTGCGACATGCCCTGTTCCATCATCCACAGCACCACGCCGGCATCCAGCCGGCCCGGCCGCGTGCCCATCGGCAGGCCTTCGAGCGCGGTGAAGCCCATGGTGCTGTCGACGCTCTTGCCCTGGTGCATGGCGCAGGCCGACACGCCCGAACCCAGGTGCGCCGCGATGATCCTGCCCATGGCGATCTCGGGCAGCGCCTGGCGCAGCCGCTGCGCGATGTATTCGTACGACAGGCCGTGAAAGCCATAGCGCCGCACGCCCTGCTGGTACAGATGCTCGGGCAGGGCGTAGCGGTCGGCCACGTCCGAATGGCTGCGGTGGAACGCGGTGTCGAAGCAGGCCACCTGGGGAATCCACGGGCGCCGCTCGCGGATCACGCGGATCGGCGCCAGGTTGTTGGGCTGGTGCAGCGGCGCCAGCGGCGTGAAGGTGTCCAGTGTGGCGAGGATGGCGTCGTCGATCAGCACCGGCTCAGCCAGGTCGGGGCCGCCGTGCACCACGCGATGGCCCACCGCCAGCGGCGCGCCGCCCAGGTGGCCGCTGAGCCAGGTGCCGACCACCTCCTGGCCGTTGGGCACATCGGGCGCGTGGCTGGGCGCGATGTCGCGTTCCACCAGCGTCTGGCCGGCGGCGTCGCGCACCCGCAGGCGCGGATGGCTGGTGCCGATGCCTTCGAGCTGGCCGCCCAGGCGCGGCGCCAGCGCCTGTTTGCCGTCGATGTCGTACAGGTAGAACTTGATGCTGGAACTGCCGGCGTTGATGACGAGAATGGTGTCGGACATGTAGTCGATCGCCTCTTGATGCAAGGGACAAGGCAGGGCCGGGGCCCCGCCGCTCATTCACGGCCTGTCGGCCGGCCCTAGGCCAGCGGACGCGCCTGCTGCGTGGCCAGGTGGTGCGCGTAGATCGCCGCCACCGCGCACGACGCCAGGCGCGAGCGCGGGCTGTCGGCGCGGCTGGTCAGGATGATGGGCACGCGCGCGCCCAGCACGATGCCTGCGGCCTCGGCGTTGGCCAGGAAGGTCAGGTTCTTGGCCAGCATGTTGCCGGCTTCCAGATCGGGCACCACCAGCACCTGGGCGACGCCCGCCACCAGCGAGCGGATGCCCTTGATGCGGGCGGCATCGGGGCTGATGGCGTTGTCCAGCGCCAACGGGCCGTCCAGCACGCCGCCGGCGATCTGGCCGCGGTCGGCCATCTTGCACAGCGCGGCCGCCTCGATGGTGCTGGGAATGCTGGGCGTGACCTGCTCGACCGCCGACAGGATCGCCACGCGCGGCTCGCCCAGGCCCAGGCCGTGGTGCAGGTCGATCACGTTGCGGATGATGTCGGCCTTGGTTTCCAGGTCCGGAAAGATGTTGATGGCCGCGTCGGTGATGAACAGCGGCTCGGCGTAGGTCGGCACTTCCATGATGAACACATGGCTGATGCGGCGGCCGCTGCGCAGCCCGGTGGCGCGCGCCACCACTTCGTGCATCAGCTCGTCGGTGTGCAGGCTGCCCTTCATCAGCAGCGAGGCCTCGCCGCCGCGCACCAGCGCCACGGCGGTCTCGGCCGCGGCGTGGCTGTGCGGCGCATCGACGATGCGGGCATCGCCCAGGTTCAGCCTGTGCTGCGCGGCCGTGTCGCGGATCTTGTGTTCCGGGCCCACCAGGATGGGTCGCAGCAGGCCCAGGTCGCGCGCTTCCAGCGCGGCCGACAGCGACGGCTCGTCGCAGGGATGGGCGATGGCGCAGGCCGCGGGCGCCAGGGTCTGGGCGCGCGCGATCAGTTTGTCGTAGTGCGTGGAGGTGGGCAGGCTCATTCCGGTTTGGCCTTGGCGGTGGCGGGTTTGCGGACGCGCGCGGGCGCGGCTTCCTTCTTGCGGGCGGCGGCCTTGACCGCGGCCTGCGGCGTGGACTTGGCGGCGGCCGCCGTGGCGGCGCGGCGCGCGCGGGCGGCGGGCGGCGCCGGGGGCGACGGTTGCAGTTTCGCGGTGGCGGCGCGCACGGCCTTGCGCGCGCCCGGCGCCGGCTCATGCTTTTGCGCGCGGCGCGCGGCGGTCTCGAAGATCTGCTCCATCTCGGCCAGGCTGGCGCGCGCGGCGGGACTCAGCGGCTCGGCCGCTTCCAGCACGTGCTTCATCGCTGCCAGCGCCTCGCGGATGGCGGCCGGCGACGAGCCTTCCAGCAGCTTCGGCATCGTCTGCAGCACGGCGGTCGAGTCCAGCCGCATCATCATGGCCTGGTCGCGGGTGATGTCCTTGAATTCCTGCAGCGTCATGGCGTTGCCGGCCTCGGCGCGCATCTTGCGGATCAGCGCGAAGCTGCGCTCGTCCAGGCCACCCTCGGCGCCGGCCACGTACAGCAGCATGCGGATGGCGGCCACGCGCAGGCCGCCTTCCTGCAGCAGCGAGCGCAGTTCGGCGGCGCGCTCTTCCATGAAGCGGCGGTGTTCCGGCGACACGCCGGGGTGGCGGCGCGGCTGGCCGTCCTTGCCGCCCAGGCCGGCCAGGTCCTGCACCAGCGGCGAGCCATAGACGCTCATGAAGGTGCGCTCGTCTGCCGAATCGCGCAGTTCCTGGAAGATGTTCAGGCTGGTCTCGACCAGCTTCGAAAACATCTCCTGGGCCAGCAGGAACGGGTTGTCGGGCGATACGGGCTGCCGATGCTCCCGCACCTGCTCGGCCACCTGCGCGATCGGCGCGATCAGCGGATTGCGGTCGGACACCAGCTCATACGGCAGGCGCAGCGGGTGCAGGCGCTGGCTCCATTCGGCCGATTGCGGCGTCACCAGGGCGCGCACCCACGGCTGCACGAAGCTGCGGTACATGCCCAGGTTGATGTCGGAGATGCGGGCCACGGCGGCAAAGCGCAGGTCGTCGTCTTCCTTGCGCTCGACGATGGCGCGC
This sequence comes from Achromobacter sp. EB05, assembly GCF_044232075.1. Lineage (NCBI taxonomy): Bacteria > Pseudomonadati > Pseudomonadota > Betaproteobacteria > Burkholderiales > Alcaligenaceae > Achromobacter > Achromobacter sp. EB05. The sequence continues at coordinate 4,937,618 of NZ_CP155917.1, read as the reverse complement.
ACGTCGTCCATGCGGCGCTGCTCGAACGACAGCACGTAGTTGCCGTAGGCCAGGTCGGCGTTGGGCGTGTCCGGCGTCTTGTCGGTGATCTCGGCCTGGTAGATGCCGGGCGGCAGCACATCGATCATGTCGATGTTGGAGGTGAATTCCTGGTGTTCCTTGCGCGCCACGCTGCCGGACACGAAGATGCCCAGGTGGCCGATGCTCTCATGCACGGCATAGACGATGGTCTGGTCGTGCGCCAGCACCTCGGCGTCGTCCTGGTACAGGTCCGGGATCCAGCCCAGCGCCTGCGGGGGCGGGGTGATGTTGTCGCCCTTGGAGCAGAACACCACGATCGGCGAGCGGATGTTGCGCAGGTCGATGCGGATGCCGTCGGACGTGACCAGCCCGGCGGTCGACAGGCGGTTGCCGACGAACAGGTTGTCGACGATGTACTGGATTTCCGGCCCGTTCAGGAACACGTGGCCGCCCCACCATTTCTCGAAGCTGAGGTAACGGCCGGCCTCGGTGTCGACCTTGGAGTACAGGTTGTACTGCTTGGACCAGAGCGTGTTGGCGGGGTTGAGGTTCTCGAAGTTCTGCACCAGCCAGGCGCCGTCGAACTTGCCGTCGCCCAGGTCGCTGGTCAGGGCGGTGAGCCAACTGCCGCCGAGCAGGCCGCCGGCGTAGCGCATCGGGTTCATGCCGCGCCAGCCGGCCCAGTAGGACAGCGGCGCGCCGGCGATGATGATGGGGCCGAACAGCTCGGGACGCACGGCGGCGGTCATCATGATCTGCCAGCCGGCCTGGCAGTTGGCCACCACCACCGGCTTGCCCTCGGCGTCGGGATGGCGCGCGATGATCGCTTCCAGGAAATGGGCCTCGGCCTTCATCACGTCTTCGACGGTCTGGGTGGGCACGGGCTGCGGCAGGAAGGTGGCGAAGTAGCAGGGATGGCCGGCGCGCACCGCCACGCCGATCTCGCTCTCGGGCTTGAAGCCGCCGATGCCGGGGCCGTGGCCGGCGCGTGGGTCGACCACCAGGAAGGGGCGCTTGATCGGATCGACCGCCACGCCCTCGGGCGGCTTGATGCGCAGCAGGCCGTAGTTGACCGGGCGCGGCAGTTCGCGGCCGTCCAGCACCAGTTCGTACTCCATGCTGAGCACGTTGGGGGCCCGCTTGGCCATATGCTCGTGGTACTGGTTGCCGCGCTGGCGCATGACGTCGGCGTACAGCACGCCGCGCTGCCAGGCGTCCACGGCGTATTCATAGGCGGCCGTCCAGGGGTTGAAGGACGGGGCGGGGACGCGATCGTTGCCGGATCCGGCCATGGCGATCTCCTATAGGTAGCACCCGGCAGCGGGTGCTACCGGACCGGTTCCTCGAGTGGAACCAGTTGACTTGACCCCCCCATTACACCCGAATGGATGTTGCATCGCAACATGGGGACGGTTGATGCAAGTCAAACGCCCGGAATTATCTGTCCCTTCTTGATTGTCCGGTCCCGTGCCACCCTTCAGGGCGCGTTGTGGCACACGGCTTCGATGCGGTTGCCCGACGGGTCGGACAGGAAGGCGGCGTAGTAATGCGGATGATAGTGCGGCCGTGTCCCCGGCGCGCCCGCGTCGCCTCCGCCATGGGCCAGGCCGGCGGCATGGAAGGCGTCCACCGCGGCGCGGCTGGAGGCCTTGAAGCACCAGTGGCGGCGCGCCGGCGGAGTCGGTGACGCCGCGGGATCGGCCTGGATGCTGACGTAGGTATGGCCGGCGTCGCCGGGGCGGCAGCGCTCGCCGTAGCCGAGGGCGTCGGCATGGTCGTAGACCTTGGCCGCGCCCAGGGCCGCCATGACGGCGTCATAGAACGGCCGGGCGCTATCGAGCCCGGCGACGCTGATGGAGACGTGATCCAGCAATTGCATGGCGGCTCCGGGGCGGGGGTCAGGCGCGCGCCGCCGCGTTGTGTTCCAGCCATTTGCGCACCGAGGGGCGCTGCCACTGGGCCTCGGCATAGTCGCGCAGCGGATCGGGCAGGCCGTCCAGCCACAGGCGGCGCAATGCCACCGCCAGGTCCAGGTCGGCCAGGCACCATTGCTCGAACAGGGTCGACTGGCCCGCGCCGATCAGTGCGCCGGCCACGTGGATCAGTTTGGCCGCGGCCGAATGGCCGGCGTCCGACAGCGGTTCGCCGGCCCGGTCGTGGAAGACCGTTTCGGTGGGGCGTTCCTGGCGCAGGGCGCCCAGGTCACTGCGCAGCCAGGCCTGCAGTTGGCGGGCGCGGGCGCGCTCGCGCGGCTGGGCGGGGTACAGCGCGGTACAGGCGGGCGCCGGATACAGGTCTTCCAGGTACTCCGCGATCGCGGTGGATTCGGTCAGGTTGAAGTCGCCGTGGGTCAGGGCCGGCACGCGCGCGGTCAGGGCGCGGCATTGGTACGGCTGCATGCGCTGTTCGCCCGCGTCGAGGTCAATCATGCGGACCTCGAACGGCAACTGTTTCTCGGTCAGCGCCACATAGGCCGACATGGCGTAGGGGCTGAGGAACTGGGAATCGACGAACAGCGTAAACGGGGCGCCCAAGTGCATCTCCGGTCAGGCGGTGGATAAAAGGGGTCTATGACGCAAAGCGTAACGCAATTGAAATTTCGCGTGTCGCGCCGATGCGTCAGTCGACGATGAAGAGCTTGGCGCCGATGGCAGTGGACGAGCGGTGCGGCTCGGCCTGGTCGGCCACCTGGTAGCTCATGCCGGGGGTCAGCACGAAGGTGCGGCCGTCTTCCAGCTCGGTGTGCAGCTCGCCCTCCAGGCAGAACAGGATGTGGCCCTTGCTGCACCAGTGGTCGGCCAGGTAGCCGGGCGTGTACTCGACCATGCGCACGCGCAGATCGCCGAACTGGCGGGTGCGCCAGTAGGCCTTGCCGGTGTCGCCCGGATGCTCGGTGGGTTCGACCTCGGACCAGTCGGTGGTGCCGAAGGGGATGTTGCTCATCTTCATGTTGGTTCTTCCCTTGGGGTGTGCGTCCGCCACGCCGCGAAAAAGCGCTGTATTCAGGCGGCCAGCTTCTTCTGCCAGAACATGGCGCGGCCGGTGTCCTCGTCCAGCGAGTAGCCTTCGTAGCCCAGCTTGCGGTACAGGCCCTGGGCCACGTCGTTGCCTTCCAGCACTTCCAGCGTGATCTTGCAGCAGCCGAGCTGGCGGGCGCGGTCTTCCAGCGCGGCCAGCAACTGCTTGCCCACGCCCTGGCCCTGGAAGCGCGGCGACACGGCCAGGTCGTGCAGGTTCACCAGCGGACGGCAGGCAAAGGTCGAGAAGCCCTCGAGGTAGATGGCCACGCCGGCGGCCGCGCCGTCGATGCGCGCCAGCAGGGCGCGCGCCGTGGGCCGCTTGGCCAGTTCCGCGATCAGGTTGCGCTGCGCGTACTCGGGCAGGGGCGTGCTGCCGCCCATGGGGCCGCTGGCGTATTCGTTGAGCATGGCCAGCACCTGGCGGCCGTGTTCCGGGTTGTTGAAGTCGACGTCGATGATTTCCAGCACGATCGGTTCCTGTTCATGGGCGGCCCCGCCTTTGGCGGCGGGTGGCGCGACCGTCAATTATGCGCGAAGCCGCGCAACGGGTCGAAGCGCATTGAAAAATCGCGCAATAGCCCCTATCTTCTTTCTGTTCAGGGCCGAATCCGGCGCGAGCCGCCGCCTTTGGCTGCAACCCTCACCATGGGCTGGAAAATGGAGTTCAAGGACTACTACAGCATTCTTGGGGTGGAGCGCGGCGCCTCCGAAGACGAGATCCGGCGCTCCTACCGCAAACTCGCCCGCAAGTATCACCCCGACGTCAGCAAGGAAAGCGACGCCGAGGCCCGCATGCGCGACGTCAACGAAGCCTACGACGTGTTGCGCGACAAGGAAAAGCGCGAGGCCTACGACAACCTCGCCGCCGGCGTCTCGCCCGGGGGCGGCTTCCAGCCGCCGCCAGGCTGGGACGAAGGGTTCGAGTTCCATCGCGGCGCCGCCTCGGGCGAGGAGGCGCAATTCAGCGAGTTCTTCTCGTCGCTGTTCGGCGGCCGCGGCCGCCGCGCGCAGGGCGCGGGGCGCGAGCAGGAATTCCGCGCCCGCGGCGACGACCACCACGCGGCCATCGAGGTCGATCTCGAGGACGCGCTGCAAGGCGCCACCCGCGACATCAGCCTGCGCTCGATGACGGTCGACGACCAGGGCCGCCCGCAGGTGCAGACGCGCACGCTGAGCGTGCGGATCCCGCCGGGCGTGCGCGAGGGCCAGTTCATCCGCCTGGCCGGGCAGGGCATGCCGGGCTATGGCGGCGGCGAGAACGGCGACCTGTACCTGGAGGTGCGCTTCAAGCCCCACGCGCGCTATCGCGTCGAGGGACGCGACCTGTATATGACGCTGCCGGTGGCGCCCTGGGAGGCGGCGTTGGGCGCCAAGGTCAATGCGCCGACCCCGGGCGGCACGGTGGAGGTCTCGATACCCGCCGGTTCGGGCAACGGCCGCAAGCTGCGGCTGCGCGGCCGCGGCATTCCGGGCGACCCGCCCGGCGACCTGTATCTGGTGCTGGAGCTGGCGCTGCCGCCGGCCGACAGCGACGCGGCCAAGGCGGCCTACCGCAAGATGCAGCAAGACCTGCCGTTCAATCCGCGGCGCCACCTGGGGGTCTGATCATGAAAAAAGTCGTCATCAGCAGCGCCACCGTGGTGGGCAAATCGCAACCGCTCAGTGCCGACGATCTGGCGCGAGCCTGCGGCGCCGGGGTCGAATGGGTCGCGCAATTGGTCGAGGTCGGCATCGTCGACGCCAGCGGGTCGCGCCCGGCCGAATGGCGCTTCTACAGCATGGACCTGCAACGCGCGTTGCACGCGCGCCGGCTGGAGCGTGATTTCGGCGCCGGCCTCGATGCCGTGGCGCTGATCCTGGACCTGAGCCAGGAGGTGCGCCGCCTGAAGGCGCAATTGCGCGCGCTGGGCGCGACCGACGCGTAGCGCGGCGGCCCGCCCCGACCGGCTCGCGGGGCGTGGGCCGCATCAGCGACCGGGGCGGTCGGGGACGGTGCTGGCTCCGGCGGGGGCGCCTGCGGCACAATGGCCGCAGGGTCCGCCCCGGATCCAGGAGACAGACCATGTTGACCCTTTATCACGCGCCGCGCTCGCGTTCGTTCCGGATTCTCTGGTTACTGGAAGAGCTTGGCGTGCCCTATGACACCGAGATGGTGTCGATCCGCCGCCGCGACGGATCCGGCCATATCGCTCCCGACTACATCGACATCCACCCGCACGGCAAGGTGCCGGCACTGGTGCACGACGGCGTGCCGGTGTTCGAGACCCCGGCCATCGCGCTGTACCTGACCGACCTCTATCCCGAGGCTGGCCTGGGGCCCGTCGTGGGCGATCGGCAGCGCGGCCCCTACCTGACCTGGCTGGCGTATTCCACCGGCGTGTTCGAGCCGGCGATGACCGAGCGCGCCTTCAAGACGCCGCACCAGAGCGGCACGATGGGCTGGGGCTCGGCCGACGAGGTCGAGCAGGTCGTGACCCGCGTGCTGCAATCGCGCCCGTATTTCCTGGGCGAGCATTTCAGCGCGGTCGACATCGTGCTGGGCGGGACATTGCAGTTCATGATGCAGGTCAAGCTGATTCCCGAGAACCCGGTGTTCTCGGGCTATGCCGAGCGGTTGGCGGCGCGTCCGGCGATGCACCGCGCGCTGCAGCGCGACGGCGACATCGGCGAGCCCTGATTACCCCAGGCGTGCGCGCAGGTCCGCTTGCCACTGTGACGGTCGGCCCAGGTAGCGGCCCGGGTCGAGCACGGTGAAGGCGCCGTCGCGCTCCAGCGCCAGCGTCGGGAAGCCCGAGCCTCGCAGGCGCTCCAGCAGCGCGCGGCTTTGCGCGATGTGGCGATCGGTGGCGTCGCCAACCGTGGCGTCATAGGCGGCCTGGAAGGCCGCGCCATCCAGGCCGATGTCCTCGGCCAGGCGGCGCAGTTCAGCCGGGTCGGCAATGCGGCGGCCTTGGATGTAGTGGGCGCGTTGCAGGCGCTGCAGCATGTCCAGGCCGCGTCGGTCCAGGGCCTGGGCGGCCAGGATGGCGGTGGTGGGCGGGGCCGAGTCGAATACCGCGCCGCTGTCGCGCAGCAGGCCGTCGATGTAGTCCGGACCGAACACCTGGCCGGTCAGGCCCGCGATGCGTTCATCGTGCGGGATGACATAGCGCCGCAGCGCGTCGGTGACCGGCTGGCGGTTGCCGCCGGTCATCATGCCGCCGCCGTGCAGTGCGATGACCAGGCCATCGATGCCGCGGGCGGCCTGCAGCAGTGGCGCGGCGCCGTAGCACCAGCCGCACAGCGGGTCGTAGATGTAATGCAGGGAGGGAAGGGAAGAGGTAGCCATGGCGCCATGGTAGAGGCGCGCGCGCGCCGGACATAGCCCGGCGCGGTAGCCACAGTGTTGCGCCGGCCGTGCAGATGATCCGCGCGGCCGGCGCGCGGGCGTCAGCCCGCGATCTGCACGCCGATCCAGAACAGGCCGGCCGCCAGCAGCATGGAGGCGGGCAGGGTCAGGATCCAGGCCAGCAGGATGTTGCGCACCGTGCCGCCCTGCAGGCCGCTTTTGTTGGCGATCATGGTGCCGGCCACGCCGGACGACAGCACGTGAGTGGTCGACACCGGCAGGCTGAAAACGTTGGCCAGGCCGATGGCGCCGACCGCCGTCAACTGCGCCGACATGCCCTGGGCGTAGGTCATGCCCTGCTTGCCGATTTTCTCGCCCACCGTCAGCACCACGCGGCGCCAGCCGACCATGGTGCCGGCGCCCAGCGCCAGCGCCACCGCCACGATCACCCAGAAGGGCGCGTATTCGGTGGTGGCGGTCAGGTCGGCGCGCAGGCGCTGCAGGTCGGTGCGCTCGCGCGCCGGCAGGCCTTCGATGCGGGCCACCTTCTTGGCGGTGTCGTCCAGGCACAGCAGGTAGCGGCGCACGTCGATGCGCTTGGCCGCCGACAGGTCGGCGTAGTTGCTGACGCCGTGCAGGTCGGCCTGCAGCGCGTCGATGGTGGGCAGGGTCAGTTCGGGATCGCAGCGGAAGGTGCGCGGCAGGTCCGAGGCCGAGCCGGCGCGCTTGAGCGCCAGGAAGTCGCCCAGCATGGCTTCGTTGCGCTGGTAGAACGCGCTCAGGTGGGTGGCCGCGTCGCGCGTGCGCTCGATCTGGTAAGTGGTGCTGTTGGTGTCCAGCACGAAGTTGGCCGGCACGATGCCGATCAGCACCAGCATGATCAGGCCGATGCCTTTCTGGCCATCGTTCGAGCCGTGCACGAAGCTCACGCCCATGGCCGACAGCACCAGCACCAGGCGGTTCCAGAACGGCGGGTGTTTCTTGTTGTCGATGGCGCGGCGCTGCTCGGGCGTCTTGTGCATCTTCGACAGCGGCAGCCAGCGCTTGAGCGCCAGCAGCAGGCCGCCCGCGACCAGGAAGCCGGCCACCGGCGACACTACCAGCGAGGCGCCGATGTCGATCGCCTTGCCCCAGTTCACGCCCTCGGCCAGCGGCAGGTCGGTGATCAGCGCGTTGGCCAGGCCCACGCCCAGGATCGAGCCGATCAGCGTGTGCGAGCTGGAGGCCGGGATGCCGAAATACCAGGTGCCCAGGTTCCAGGCGATGGCCGCGGCCAGCATGGCGAACACCATGGCCAGCCCGCGTCCGGTATCGACGTTGATCAGCAGTTCCACCGGCAGCAGGTGGACGATGGCGTAGGCCACGCCGACGCCGCCCAGCAGCACGCCGAGGAAGTTGAAGATGCCGGAGAGCACCACCGCCAGGTGCGGCGGCATGGCCTTGGTGTAGATGACCGTCGCGACGGCGTTCGCCGTGTCGTGGAAGCCGTTGATGAATTCGAAGGCCAGGACGAACGTCAGGGCCAGTGCAAGGCTGAGGCCAACCCAGAGGTCTAGGCCATGAAAGAGGGTGGGCATGGGGGCGGGCGAGGTTCCGGCGGAGGCCCAGATTATTGCAGATTTGTGACCTGTCCCTGGTTGCTTCAGGCAACTCTCGCCGTTCCCCGGGTCCGGCAAACCGCTCGCGCGCCGTCGCCGTCGGCGCGGCCCGCTAGAACTTCTGGTACTGGAACTCGATCTCCAGGGGCTTGCCCAGGTTGGCCGAGGTGTCGGCCTGGATCATCATGACCGCCAGCAGGCCCAGGTAGAGCAGGCACAGCCACAGGGTTTTTCTCATCGCGCGGTGTCCTTGACGGCGTTCGGCGGGGGGGAGGGCGATTTCATGGGCGGAAGACCTCGGCGATGCGCTGGTTGACCCGCAGCCAGCCCAGTTCGCCCAGGTGCTGCACGTCGCGCAGGGTGCCGATCTCGTAGGGCGCATCGTACATGTCCATGCAGGCCATGGCGTAGCGCGCGCACAGCGCGTCGACCTGACGTTGCACGGGCGTGAAGCGGTCCAGGTCCCTGAAGACCATCGGGTGCAGCGGCTGCATCACGAACAGGGCATTGACGCCGTGGTTGCGCAGCAGCCGCATCAGCGCTTCCAGCTCGCGCAGTTCGTCCTTGCCGGTCAGCGGCTGGGGCTGGAAGGCGGTCTTGCCGCCGGCCGCGACCGTTTGCAGGTATTTGTCGAAGAAATCGTCGCGCACGGCGTAGCGGTTGCGCGTCATCTGCGCCTGTTCGGCTTCCTGGGCCTCGCGCGCCAGGGCGTCCCAGTCCACCACCCGGGCCGCCGCCGTCGGGCCGGCGGCTTCCTGCTCGGGCGCGGGGGCGGCGTGCGCGGGCGTCCACAGTCCGATCAGCCGCTGGCGGAAGACGTAGGCCTGCTCGGCCGCCATCGACCACGCCACCCGGGCGTCGCCCTTGTCGCGCAGCCAGCGCGCCACCTGTTCGCGGCCCTCGGGCTGGCGCAGCAGGCGCGGCAGCAGGGGATTGGCATGCTCGCGGAATTCATCCGGGCCCAGCCCGCCGTCGCCGTCGAACCAACCCGGCGACACCATGATGACGACGCGCGAGGCGGACGACAGGTCGTCGGCCAGCGCCGCCAGCACCAGTTGCATGCCCAGCGACTGGAAGCCGGAATGGCCGTAGGCCATGACCGGCATGCGCAGCTCGTCGGCCAGGAAGCGGTAGGGCACGAAGCGCAGGTCGGTGCTGGTCAACTCGGACGACCCCAGCACCACCAGCCGGTCGCCGGTGCGCAGCGCCTGGCTCAGCCGCGACAGGTTGCGGGTCTGGTCTTCCAGGGTGTTGCCGAGGTTATGGATGTAGACCCCGGTCGCCGCTTCGGCGCACGGGCCGGTGCGCAGGGCCAGCCAGTGCCAGGCGCCCCAGCCCGCGGCCAGCGCCACCGACAAGGCCAGCGCCGCCGCCAGCGCATGCTGCCCGAGGGTGCGTGTGAACATGAGGAACCAGGAAGGCGCGGCGCGCGGATCGGGGTGAAAGAGAGGATTGTGAGCGGATGTTATCCAGCCCCCATGACCGAGACAAGGGCGCAAACCCGCGGGTGCCCGCGGATTCCCCTTTTTGCCACAGGGGGACCGGCGCCCCCGGCCGGCCGCCGGGCGGAGAATGCGATAGCATCCCTGTCTGGCGGGGTCCTGGATTTCCAGGATTGACCGCGCCCCGGCCCGCCGGCGGCGCCCGTGCCCCGCGCCTTCCGTCCACCCCACGCCCGATCGCCCATGACCGCCCCTACCCGTATCGCCCGCCGCCATCCCGACGAACTGATCATCGGCCTGGTGTCGATTTCCGACCGCGCGTCGGCCGGCGCCTACCAGGACGAGGGCCTGCCGTCCCTGCGCGCCTGGCTGGGCGGCGCGCTGGCCTCGCCGTGGCAGGCGGTGGACCGGCTGATCCCCGACGAGGCGGCCCGCATCTCCGAGACGCTGATCGAGCTGGTCGACACCTGCGGCTGCGATCTGGTCCTGACCACCGGCGGCACCGGTCCGGCGCGGCGCGACGTCACGCCCGAGGCCACGCTGGCGGTCGGCACCAAGGAAATGCCGGGCTTCGGCGAGCAGATGCGCCAGATCAGCCTGCGCTTTGTGCCCACCGCGATCCTGTCGCGGCAGGTCGCCGTGGTCCGTGAACGGCCGGCGCATGCCGCCCTGATCGTGAACCTGCCGGGCCAGCCCAAGGCGATCCGCGAGACCCTCGAGGGCCTGAAGGCCGACGATGGCTCGACGCTGGTGCCGGGCATCTTCGCCGCCATTCCCTATTGCATCGACCTGATCGGCGGGCCCTATGCCGAGACCCGTCCCGAGGTCATCGCCGCATTCCGCCCCAAGTCGGCGCGCCGCCCGCAGCCGTCGCCGGACGCTGCGGTATAGTTGGCCGCCTCTTTCCATTCCTTGCCAGAGAGTCCCGATATGAAGGTCCGTACCGCCTTGTCCCTCACCGCCGTCGTGCTCGCCGTGTCCGCCTGCGCCAACGTCAAAGACGTCCGCGACCGCGATCCGGTGTTCTACGGCTCGACCCCGCGCACGGCCGAGGACTACACCAACTGCGTTGCCGCGGCATGGAAGGACCAGGGCGTGCGCTTCGAGCGCAAGGCGGTGCGCAACGGCTTCGAGCTGATCCAGTCGGACAGCCTGGGCGTCGAGGCGGTGCTGACCACCACCACCTGGAAGGGCAAGACCGAGGCGCGCCTGTCGACCCGCATCGCGCGGCGCGACCAGACCCTGATCGAACCCGCCAACCTGTGCCTGCAACAGTGATGCCGCGACGCCGAGACATGCTGCGGCTGGGCCTGGCCGCGGCCGCGGTGGGCCTGGCCCTGCCGGTGCGCGCCAAGCAAGCGCCGGCCGCGCAGCAGGGCGGCTTCATCAGCCGCAAGCTCAATGCGCCGGTGCCGGGCGGCGTCGCCGTGCTGGCGCTGGGCGACGCGGCGACGGCGCCCGAGGTCACCTACCGCGACCGCCGCGTGCTGGTGGTGCGCGAAGATGGCAAGCAGTGGATCGCCGTGGTCGGCATCCCGCTGGCGGTCAAGCCGGGTCCCCAGGAAATCTCCGTGCGCGACGGCGCCGGCACGCGCCAACTGCCGTTCACCGTGCGCGCCAAGGAATACGTGGCGCAGCACATCACGCTGAAGAATCCGCGCCAGGTCAATCCCGATCCTGAAGACATGAAGCGCATCGAGCGCGAGATGACCGAGCAGAGCGCCGCCAATCGCGCCTATCGCTCCGGCGTCACGCCCAGCAACCTGCTGCTGGACCGTCCGGTCAGCGGCGGCCGCCTGTCCAGTCCGTTCGGCCTGCGCCGCTTCTTCAACGGCGAGGAACGCAATCCGCACTCCGGCCTGGATTTCGCCGTGCCGGCTGGCACGCCGATCAAGGCGCCGGCCGCCGGCGTGGTGTCGTTGGTGGGGGATTATTTCTTCAACGGCAAGACCGTCTTCCTGGACCATGGCCAGGGCTTGGTCAGCATGTTCTGCCACATGTCGGCCATTGACGTGAAGGTCGGCGATGTCGTGCCGCGCGGCGGGGTGGTCGGCAAGGTCGGCGCGACCGGCCGGGCGACGGGCCCCCACTTGCATTGGAACGTCAGCCTGAACGATGCGCGGGTCGACCCCGCGATCTTCATCGGCGCCTTCAAGCCCTGACCCGGCTCGGATCCGTCGGCGCGGCAAGGCCGCGCCGGGCGCGGGCGCCGCTTGAAACCCGGAAGACCTGGGAAAGGGCCGGCCGCCCTCAGGCGGTGGCCGCCTGCGGCGCGGCCGCGTCCTGCGCTTGTTGCAGGGAGATGCGGTGCAGGATGTACTGATGCATGCGCTCGGCGTACATCATCTTGTCCAGCATGCCGTGCAACTGCACTTCCTGTTCATCCAGGCAGTTGTCGTATTTGGTCTTGGCCTCGGCATAGGTCAGGCCGGTGTTGCGCAGGCTGTTGATGAACGATTCCCGCGATTGATGCAGCAGGCGCAGGCCTTCTTCCCCCTTGGCGAATCGTCTTCGCGCCAGGGAGAGCTGGTCGGCCGCTTCTTTCAATTCCTGTGTCAGATCCATCTTGCTGCTTCATGCGTGTTCCGCCGGGCCTGGCGCCGGGGGAGCGCCATTCTTTCACGAACCGGGGTCTTGCGCATTACTACGGCAGGGCGTGCGCGAGTTTAAGGTCACGGGGCAACCCGCGGGGGCGCGCCCGCCGTGGCGGCAGGCCGGCGCGAACGCCGGCCCCGCGGCTCAGCGGCGGTGGTGCTGGGGGCGGCTCGCCGGGGCCGGGCCGCGCTCATCCTTGTGACGGAAGTTGATGCGGCCCTTGGTCAGATCGTACGGCGACATTTCCAGCGTGACGCGGTCGCCGGCCAGGATGCGGATGCGGTGCTTGCGGATGCGGCCGGAGGCGTAGGCGCCCACTTCGATGCCGTTGTCCAGGGTGACGCGGTAGCGGCTATCGGGCAGCACTTCGTCGACGATGCCGTCCAGTTCGATGAGTTCTTCTTTAGCCATTCTCTACTCCTTGATCAATACGCGCCGCCATGCCGTCGGCATGGCGCGCCACCCGGGGATGGCGAGCGCGTCGGACTCTGTTGGCCAGGTCCAGCGGTTGAACGTAAAACGTCCGGGCAAGCGCGGGTATGGGCCACGGCATCCCAAGCGGATGTCTGAAATGACGGATACTCGCGCCGCGAGGGCAGGGTGCGCGTGATGCGCAGCTTGGTCGCGGGTCGGCGCTTGTGGCGCGTCGCCGGAAGAAGCGGGTTGGAGTGTCTGCTGCGATGCCGGGCGACGCGGGTCGCGCCACGGGGCAAGGGCAGGTTTCACCCAAGAAAACCGGTTGCAGCGTTGCGGGAATGCCGGGCGTAAGTCCGGCCAGACCCGCCACTGCGGGTAGTACTCAGACTGCCACCGTGGGTTGGCACTCAATGTTGTGAACGAAGCCCGGTTTTTGCGGAAAAATCACGGACTTATGTTACTGCAAAGCGCAATGATTAGCCAGTTTTTATCCGGCCTGGCGGCGTGATAGTTGCTATTGAACGACTGCGCCGCGCCCGATCCGGGCATTGGAAAGGCGGGCGGCGCTCGCCCCGCGCCGCCGGAGGCGGGGCGGAGGGCGTCCCTCATTGCGCCGCGATGCGCGCCTGGTAGTCCGTTTCCCAGCGCTGCAGCGCCGACCAGAACGGGCCTGGCGCGCGGCCGGCCTGGCGCGCCGCCAGCACGCCCAGGTGCGCATGCCAGCCGGCGGCCACGTCGATCATGTCGGCACGCGAGGCCAGCTTGCGGTGTGTCAACACCAGGCGGGTGCCTTCGCCTTGCGGCGACAGCTCGAACGTGACTTCAGACGGCTGGCCCTGCGAGCCGCCCCAGGTGAACGCAAGCAGCCTGGGCGGTTCGCAGCGGGTGATGATGCCGTGGGTGGTGACGCCGTTCTCATAGGGCTTGTAGGGCGCCGGCGTGGGCTCGGCCACGGATGACAGATCGGCGTGCACGAAGCGCAGCGTGACGCCGCCGCCTTCGCGCAGCTCCATGTCGCCGCTCGCCAGCCACAGCCCGCGCTTGTCGGATTCGGTCAGGAAGGCCCAGACCTGTTCCACGCTGCCGGGCAGGACGCGGGTGAAGCAAAGGGAGGTGGGGCTGGTGACGACAGCGTAATCACTCATGTTGGCTCTCCGAAGATGCGGTCGGGGGCGCATGGGCGGCCAGCGCGGCTTCGAGCGCGTCCAGCCTGCCCGACCAGAAGTGTTCATAAAAGCGCAGCCATCGCATGGCTTCGGCCATCGGGGCCGGATTCAGGCTGCATACATGGCTGCGGCCGTTGACGGTCCGCCGCAGCAGGCCGGCCCGTTCCAGCGCCTGCACGTGTTTGGAGGCGCCGGCAAAACTCATGCGCAGGGGCGCGGCCAGTTCACCGATGGTCCTGTCTCCGCCGGCCAGGCGCCGCAGCATGTCGCGGCGCGTGGGATCGGCCAGCGCGCGAAAGACGGCATCGAGGGACGGGGGAGGCAGTGATTCAACCATGAGGTTGAATATAGCCCGCCTTGCCGTTTCAATTCAACTGTCTGGTTGAGTTTCTGTGTAACCGTTCAGGTGACCGCGTGCGGCAGGGACGTTTCGGCGCCTTCGAACGCGTCCGGGTATTGCGGCAGGGAGTCGGTGATGTCGAACCAGGGCGCCTTGTTCGCCACATGACAGTGCGCGCCTGGCTTGATGCCGGGGTCATCGTCCAGGGCGCCCAGGGGCAGGCCGTAGATGTCGGGCGTCTGGTCGAAGCGGCTGAGCAGCGGCGTGCCGCAGGCCTCGCAGAAGCCACGGTAGTTGCCCGGCGACGAGCAATACCAGGTGACGTGGCTTTCCCCCTTGGTCCAGGCGAAGTCGCTGGCCTGCACGGTGGCGCGGCTGCGGAACGCGGCGCCATGCGACTTGCGGCACATGGCGCAATGGCAATTGAGCGCGTCAGTGAGCGGGCCGGTGATCTGGTAGGCAACACGGCCGCAAAGGCAGGAACCGTTGAGCATGATGACCGCCTGTCGAAAGGGGGATTGTTTGAATATACCCGCCACCTGCGACGGTGGCGCGGCGTTATGTGACGGATGTCTTTCAGTCGGTTGCCGTGACCCCTATTTTCAGCCAAATGATTCGATCGCCAGGTCATCGCGCTGTCATGCCGCGAAAACAGAATGCGCGAATGAACCAATCCAAGGGGATTCAACGATGACCTACGCCATCGAAGTACAGGGGCTGAGCAAGTCCTTCCATCCCGGCGCCCGTGCGCTGGACAACGTCGACCTGCGCGTGGCGGACGGCGAGATGGTGGCGCTGCTGGGCGCCTCGGGCTCGGGCAAGTCGACGCTGCTGCGCCATCTGGCAGGCTTTGTGGTCGGCGACGCGGGGCAGGGCAGCGTCACGGTCAACGGCCAACTGATCCAGCGACATGGCCGCCTGTCGCGCCAGGTGCGCGGCGCGCGCGCCAGCATCGGCTTCGTGTTCCAGCAATTCAACCTGGTGGGCCGCCTGCCGGTCATCACCAATGTGCTGACCGGCCTGTTGCCGCGGGTGCCGCTGTGGCGCAGCCTGACGCGCGTGTTCCTGCGCGACGAAGTGCGCCAGGGGCTCGACGCGCTTGCCCAGGTTGGTATAGACGACTACGCATTTCAGCGCGCCTCGACGCTGTCCGGCGGCCAGCAGCAGCGCGCCGCCATCGCCCGCACGCTGGTGCAGAACGCCCGCGTGATCCTGGCCGACGAGCCGATCGCCTCGCTCGACCCCGAATCCTCGCGCCGCGTGATGGACACGCTGGCGCACATCAACCGCAGCCGCAAGGTGGCCGTGGTGGTCTCGCTGCACCAGGTTGATGTGGCGTTGCGCTACTGCCCGCGCGTGGTGGCGCTGCGCCACGGCAAGGTGGTCTACGACGGCCCCTCGGCCGACCTGACGCCGGCCATGCTCCGCGACCTGTACGGCTCGGAACTGAGCGAGCTGCTTCCCGAATACACGCCGCAAGCCCAGCCCCTGCCGGGCCTTGCGTCGCTTTCCCGACAGGCCTGCGCGGCCTGACCCCGCCCGTTTCCTACCCGGAGCTTTCCATGCTACGCAGAACCTTTGTTGCCCTGATCGCCGCTGCCGCCTTGTCCACGCAAGTCCATGCGCAAGAGGCCAAGCCGTTGAACTTCGGCATCATTTCGACGGAGTCGTCGACCAACCTGAAGTCGGTGTGGCAGCCCGTCATCGACGACCTGAGCCGCGCCATCGGCGTGCCGGTCAAGCCGTTCTTCGCTTCCGACTACGCCGGCATCATCGAAGGCATGCGCTTCAACAAGGTGCAGATGGCCTGGTACGGCAACAAGGCGGCCATCGAGGCGGTGGACCGCGCCAACGGCGAAGTGTTCGCGTCCGTCATCGACAAGGATGGCAACCCGGGCTACTGGTCGCTGCTGATCGTCAACAAGGACAGCGACATCAAGAGCCTGGATGACCTGCTCAAGCGCCGCGGCCAGTTGACCTATGGCGCCGGCGACCCCAACTCGACCTCGGGCACCGCCGTGCCGGGCTACTACCTGTGGGCCGCCAACAAGATCGAGCCCAAGACCTTCTTCAAGGCCGTGCGCGTCAGCAATCACGAAACCAATCTGCTGTCGGTCATCAACAAGCAGGTCGACGTGGCCGTCAACAACACCGAGGCGCTGGAGCGCTACCGCCTGAGCACCGGCAAGGACGCCAACGACAGCGTGCGCATCCTGTGGAAGTCGCCGCTGATCCCGGCCGACCCGCTGGTCATGCGCACCGACCTGCCGGCCGACATGAAGGCCAGGATCCGCGATTTCTTCGTCAACTACGGCAAGGGCAAGGATGCCGCGCGCGAAATGGCCAACCTGAAGGCGCTGACCTACCAGGGCTTCCGCGCCTCGGACAACCAGCAACTGGTGCCGATCCGCCAGATCGAACTGGCACGCGAGAAGGCCAAGATCGAAGCCGACGCCACCATCGGCCAGGCCGAGAAGCAGAAGCAACTGGCCGACCTGGACGCCAAGCTGGCCAGCCTGGGCCAGCCCACCGCCAAGCAGTAACGATGCCGCGCCGCGCCGGCGCCTTTCCGTCAAGCGCCGGCGCGCGTCCATCCGATTTCCCTACTCCGGAATTTTCATGACCCTGGCCGTGCCTTCTTCCCGTTCCCCCGCCGCCCCGCGCTCGTCGTTGCCGGTCCTGCTCGTATGGGCCTTTGTGCTGGCGCTGCTGGTCATGTCGTGGCGTGGCGCCGACATGCGGCCGCTGGACCTGTTGCGGGACTCGGGCAACATGGCCCAGTTCGCGGCCGACTTCTTCCCGCCCAATTTCCGCGACTGGCGCATGTACCTGGACGAGATGATCGTGACGGTTCAGATCGCGGTGTGGGGCACGTTCCTGGCTATCGTGGTGGCCGTGCCGCTGGGGCTGCTGTGTTCGTCCAACATGGTGCCGGCCTGGGTCTACCAGCCGATGCGGCGCCTGATGGACGCCTGCCGCGCCATCAATGAAATGGTGTTCGCGATGCTGTTCATCGTGGCGGTGGGCCTGGGGCCCTTCGCCGGCGTGCTGGCGCTGTGGGTGCACACCACCGGCGTGCTGGCCAAGCTGTTCTCCGAGGCGGTCGAGGCCATCGACCCGCGTCCGGTGGAAGGCGTGCGCGCCACCGGCGCCAACGCGCTCGAAGAGATCGTCTACGGCGTGATCCCGCAGGTGCTGCCGCTGTGGATCTCGTACTCGCTGTACCGCTTCGAGTCGAACGTGCGCTCGGCCTCGGTGGTGGGCATCGTCGGCGCCGGCGGCATCGGCACCGTGCTGTGGGAAATCATCCGCAGCTTCCGCTACGCCGAGACCTGCGCGGTGATGATCATCATCGTCGGCTTCGTGGTCGTGATCGACATGGCCTCGGCCCGCATCCGCCGCGCGCTGATCTGAGCCACTGGGCGCGCCCCGCATTTCAACCGGCCGGCGTCAGCGCCAGGAAGGCCGGCAGGGCCAGCAGGCCCGCCAGCCGGGCGGCGGCGATGTCGGCCGGCGTCAGCGCCGCGCGCGGCATCAGGAAGTTGACGGTGCCCAGGCAGGCGCCGTCGAACACCACCGGCACGTTGATCACCGATTGCAGGCCGAGCGCCTGGATCGCGTCATGGTCGTCGAAGAATTCGCGGATCGCGTCGACGCCCTCGCCGATGAAGACCTGGCGTTCGAGCAGCACGTGGCGGCCCCAGGCCGTGCCGCGCTTGTCCTTGCTGCCGCCGGGCGGATAGGCGGCGGCGTTCGAACTGTACAGCCGCACCACCCGCATGCTTTCGGCGTCATGGCGGTTGATGGTGCACAGCGTGTGCCCCAGCGTGGCGTGGGCATGCGCGTCGAGCGCGGCGAAAGCGGCCGGGGCCGAGGCCCCGTCATAGGCCAGCGCCAGGCGTTCGAGGGTGTCGGACGTGAGGCTCATTCGGCGGTGATTCCCAGTTCCTTGATCAGCTTGCCGTACTTGTCGGCGTCGCGCGCCAGCACCTGGCCGAACTGCTCCGGCGTGGTGTCCAGCAGCAGCACGCCCATGTCGCCCATCTTCTTGACGACGTCGGGGCGCTTGAGGATCTTGTTGATCTCCTGGTTCAGGCGCGTGGTCAGTTCGGGCGGCATGCCGGCCGGGCCGAAGGCGCCGTACCAGACCGACAGTTCATAGCCAGGCAGGGTCTCGGCCACGGTCGGCACCTCGGGCAGCAGCGGCGAACGCTGTTCCTCGGTGACGGCCAGCAGCTTGAGCTTGCCGGTCTGCACGTGCGGCAGGGTCTGGGTGCCGGCGCTGAACAGCACCTGGGTGCGGCCGGCCACCGTGTCCAGCACAGCCGGCGCGCCGCCGCGGTAGGGGATGTGCATCATCTTCACGCCGGCGGCCTTCTCGAACAGCGCGGCGCTCAGGTGATTGGTCGAGCCCTGGCCGGCCGAGGCGTAGGCCACCTTGTCGGGGTTGGCCTTGACGTAGTCGATGAACTCCTTGACGTTGCTGGCCGGCACCGAAGGATGCACCACCATCGTATTGGTGACCAGCGCCAGTTCGGCGATGGGCGTGAAGTCCTTGACGCCGTCGAACGGCATGTTGCCGTAGAGCGCCTGGTTCATGGTGTGGGTGCTCATCGAGCCGACCAGCAGCGTATAGCCGTCGGGCTTGGCGCGCGCCACGAAGGTGCTGCCGATGTTGCCCGAGGCGCCCGAGCGGTTCTCGACGATGACGGGCTGGCCCAGCGACTGCGTCAGGCCTTCGGACAGCACGCGCGCCAGGATGTCGGTGGAGCCGCCGGCGGCCCATGGCACGATCAGCGTGATCGGCTTTTCGGGCCAGGCCGCGTGCGCCAGCGCGGGCGCGGCGCAGGCCAGGGTCAGGGCGCAGGCGCGCAACAGTCGTCGGATGGTCTTCATGGTGTTTACCCCTTGTGATGTGGCCGGTCTGTGCGCCGGCTGGATGGAAAAATGGTTCATCGGCCGACCGCGTAGCCCTGCATGCCGCGCGGGTTGGCGGCGGCGCGCAGCAGCAGGCCGCCGCCGGCCGCCGGTTCGCGGGTGCAGGCGCTGATGCGGCCTTCGGACCAGTCGGGGCCGACGCGCAGGTCATGGCCGGCCTCGCGCAGCGCTTGTTGCGTGGCTTCGGGCAGGCGGCCCTCGACGGTCAGGCGGTTCAGCGTCAGCGAACGCGGCCAGAACGAGCCCGGGAAATGGTCGATGTGCCAGGACGGCGCGTCGATCGCCTGCTGCAGGTTCAGGCCCATGGCGTGGCGCAGGAAGAAGGACACGGTCCACTGGTCCTGCTGGTCGCCGCCGGGCGTGCCGAAGGCCATGTAGGGCAGGCCGTCGCGCAGCGCCAGGCCGGGCGACAGTGTGGTGCAGGGCCGCTTGCCAGGTTGCAACTGGCCGGGCACGCCCTCGTCCAGCCAGGTCATCTGCAATCGCGTGGTGAGCGGAAAGCCCAGCGCCGGCACCACCGGGCTGGACGACAGCCAGCCGCCGGACGGCGTGGCCGCGACCATGTTGCCGTCGCGGTCGATGACGTCGATCTGGCAGGTGTCGCCGACGAAGATCTCGCGCGCGGCCCATTCCGCCACCGGCGGCAGCGCCGCGAAGGTCGGCTCGCCCACGCCGAAGCGGGTGTCGGACGCGGCCAGGGTGCGGGCGGCGGCTTCCAGGTCGGGCAGGCGCGGCGCGCGGCCATCCGGGGATCCGGGTTGCAGCGTGGTGGCGGCGCGTGGGCCGATGGCGGCGGCGCGCGCGCGGGTGTAGTCGTCGCTCAACAGCGCGGCCAACGGCACGTCGACGAAATCGGGATCGCCGTACCAGGCGGCGCGGTCGGCGAAGGCCAGCTTGGCGGCCTCGGCGATGCGGTGCACGAATTGCGGCGAGGCCGGGTCCAGCGTGTCCATTTGCAGGTGGCGCAGCAGCGCGAGCTGCTGCAGGTGCACCGGGCCTTGCGACCAGACGCCGCATTTGGCAACCGTGTAGCGGCCGTATTGCAGCGTGACCGGATCGTCGTAGCGGGCGCGCCAGTCGGCCAGGTCGGCCTTGCGCAGCAGGCCGCGATTGCGCTGGCCGGTGGTGTCGCGTACGGCTTCATGGGTGTAGTAGGCGTCGATCGCGTCGGCCACGAAACCGCGGTACCAGACGGCCAGCGCGGCGTCGATGCGGCCATTGCGGTCGGTCGCCGCCGCGTGCGCTTCGTCGAGGATGCGGGTGTAGGTGGCGGCGATGGCCGGCGTGCGCAGCAGCGCGCCGGGCGCGGGCACCTTGCCGTCGGGCAGCCAGACGGCGGCCGAGCTGGTCCATTCGTCGCGGAACAGGGCCTGCACCGCCAGGATGGCCTGCGAGATGCGCGGCACCAGCGGGAAGCCGTTGCGGGCGTAGTCGATGGCCGGGCGCAGCACGTCGGCCAGTTCCCAGGTGCCGTAGTCGCGCAGCATCGTCAGCCAGGCGCCGAAGGCGCCGGGCACGGTGGCGGGCAGCAGGCCGATGCCTGGCACCAGGTCCACGCCGAGTCCGCGGAAGTAGGCCGGCGTTGCCAGCGCCGGCGCGGGCCCCTGGCCGCACAGCGCGCGCATGCGGCCTTCGCGTTCGCTCCACAGCAGGATCGGCACTTCGCCGCCGGGGCCGTTCAGGTGCGGCTCGACGATCTGCAGCGTGAAGCCGCCGGCCACCGCGGCGTCGAAGGCGTTGCCGCCGCGCTCCAGCACGCCCATGGCGACCTGCGACGCCAGCCAGTGGGTGGACGAGGCGACGCCGAAGGTGCCGCGGATTTCGGGGCGGGTGGTGAAGTCGGACATGGGCGGGGTCGGGCGAGGTGGGGATACGGCGCAGTATAGGATCGTGAAATAACTGATGTGTCCGTTGTTGGCATAATTGAATAACCAATCAGTTATGAGTAGACCGCCTTGACCTGGGACGCCGCCCGACTCGCCAACCGCCTGCGCCACCGCCACCTGGTGCTGCTGGCGAATATCGCCAAGCACGGCACGCTGACCCGCGTGGCGGCCGCCACCGGCATCAGCCAGCCCGCCGCCACCAAGGCGCTGGCCGAGCTCGAGGACATCTTCGGCGCGCCGCTGTTCCTGCGCACCGGGCGCGGCATGCAGCCCACGCCGCTGGGCGAGCTGGCGCTGGTGCGGGCCCGCCGCATGCAGGGCGACCTGGACCTGTGGGCGCGCGAGGTCGAGGCGCTGCACGACGGCCGCGCGGCGCATCTGCATGTCGGCGTGGTGCCTTACGTGTCGAGCGCGCTGCTGACCGCCGCCATCGGCCGGCTGCACCAGCGCCACGGCGTGACCCTGACGCTGCACCGCGCCACCACCGACCACCTGGTGCCGATGCTGCGGCGGCACGAGCTCGATTGCATCATCAGCCGGGCGACCTCGACCCTGGCGCAGGACGACCTGACCCATCGCGTGCTGTACCGCCAGCGGCCGCGCCTGATCGCGCACAGCCGATTGGCGCAGCGCCTGGCGCGGCGCGAGGCGGACTGGGCGGCGGTGGCGCGGATGGATTGGGTGCTGCCGGCGGTCAACACGCCGACGCGCCAACTGATCGTCGAACACTTCATCCGCGCCGGCCTGCGTTCGCCGGCGCCGGTGCTGGAAGCCTATTCCACCGATGTGATCGAGGGCATGCTGAGCGCCAACCCCGCGCTGATGTCGGTGGTGCCCGAGGACATCGCGCGCGAGCTGTGCCAGCGCGGCAAGCTGGGCATGGTGCCGTGGGACTTCGGCTGGGAGTTGCCGCCGATCAACCTGATCCGCCGCCGGCGCGAGCAGGCGCTGGCGGCCGAGGAGTGTTTTTCCGACATCCTGCTGGAGCTGTGCGCCGACCTGGGGCCGGACGCTCGACCGCGGGAGTGAGGCGCCCGGCCGGCGCGGCCGTGGCTCCGCGGCGGCCGTTTCGCGGTGATGCCGGCGCGGGCTACGCGATCAGCCGGCCGCGGGCGATATCCAGCAGTTCGGCGGTGGCGGCTTCCGGCGCGCCGTTGTTGCCGACGCGCAGCAGGCGGCATCCCTCGGGGACAGGGAAGTCCTGCGCGGCGCGTTGCAGGCGCAGCGCGATCTGTTCGGACGTTTCGCGGCCGCGCGCCGCCAGCCGCCGCGCCAGTTGCGCGGGGTCGACCGTGACCTCGACAGCCGTCAGCGCCGGATAGCGCCGGTGCGCCTCGGCCAGGTGCGCGCGCGAGCCGTTGATGATGACGGCCGCGCCGCCGTCCAGCCAGGCGTCGACCTCGACGCCAATGCCGTACTGCAGGCCGTGGCTGGTCCAGCGCAAGGCGAAACAGCCCAGGGCGGCGCGGCGCGCGAATTCTTCGGCGCTCAGGCACAGTGCGTCTTCGGTGGCGCCGCTGTCGCGCGTGATGTAGCGGTGCGCCACCAGCACCGGTTCGTTGTCGCGCAGCCCGGCGCGCAGCAGCCGCAGCAGGGTGTCCTTGCCGCTGCCGGAGGCGCCCATCAGGTAGACCAGGCGTTCGCCGCTGGCGGGAACGGGCGGGTTCATGCCGTCGCCGATCCTTGCAGGTAGGCCGCGCCCGCCGCGTCGATGTGGCCGCCATCGAAGGGGTAGTGGCGCGCGACGATGAAGTCGGCCCCCGCTTGCGGCTGGACGTAGACGCTGACGCCGGGCACCGCCATGGGCTGGCCGCGCAGCGGATCGGCGAACGCCGCGATGCCGGCCCGCGCCTGCTCCAGCGCGGCGCCGTCGAGCTTGCCGGTCAGCGTGATGTGGAAGGTGAAGGTGTCGAACACATAGGGGTAGCCCCAGCGCGCCAGCATGGCCTGCTGTTCGGGCGACAGCGCGTGCGCCTGGCGCCGGGCCAGTTCGGCGGCGGTGGCGGGCGCGCGCAGGTCGTCCAGGCCGCGCACGGCGGCGGCGGCCAGGGCGTTGATGCGGGCCTGACCGTCGGTGTCGGCGGCGGCGATGCGCCACGCCAGGAAGCCGCGCAGCGGCTCGCATTCAAGCTGGATGGCAAAGGCGCTTTCGCCGGCGGCGAGTCGGCGCGCGGCGGCGTCCACGTCCTGCGGCGCGGCGCCGGGGCGCAGCCGGAACGGCGGCTTCAGCGTGGCGTGCAGGCCGTAATGGCGCGGCGCCTCGGTCCAGTCGCGCGCGGCCTCGGGCTGGCCGGGCAGCGGCGGCAGGGCCTGGCCGGTGTCGGCGCAACGGCCCAGCCAGCGGCTGCCCAGTTCGCGCCAGGGGCCGGCGGGGGCGAGATACAACGCATAGCGGTGGGCCGACGGCATGATCAGGCCGCCATGCGCTGATTGTGGTCGTCGCCGAAGGCCCGGGTGGCGTAGCGCAGCTCGCCGCCGACGATGGCGGCGCAGACGCGCGGCAGGCCGGGCACGTGGTCGTCGACCACGATGGCGTCGGCGATCAGTCCGGGCGCCAGCGCGCCGCGATCCTGAAGGCCCGCGGCGCGTGCCGGGTTCAGCGACACCAGGTTCCAGGCCTGCTCCAGCGGCAGCACGCCGTCGTTCACCAGGCGCAGCGCCGCCGCCAGCGGCGCGGGGTAGTAGTAGTCGGAGGTCAGGACGTCGCACAGGCCGGCGCGCACCATTTCGGTGGCGCTGGGGGCGTTGGTGTGGCTGCCGCCGCGCACGACATTGGGAGCGCCGAACACCACCGAGTTGCCCAGGTCGCGGGCCACGCTGGCCGCCTCGCGCGTCAGCGGGAATTCCGCCACGCCGCAGCCCAGTTGGTGATAGTAGCGGCGGGTGGCGGCGTCGGGATCGTCGTGCGAGGCGACCCGCAGTCCGGCCGCCTGGGCGCTGGCGGTCAGCTCGCGCATGGCGTCGGCCACGGAGTCGGCCGCGCCCATGGCGCGGCGGATGCGTTCCTGGAAGGTGTCCAGGTCGCATTCGGCGCGGTCGGCGTACTGCAGCAGCTTGCGGTCGTCGCCCAGGCGGCGGGCCATGCTGGGCAGGTGGTCGTTGAGCGCGACGAAGCGCACGCGGCCGTCGCGGATCCATTGCTGCGCGGTCTCGACCCCGCCGACGTGGTGGGTCTCGAAGCGCAGGTGCACATAGTGGCGCGCGCCCATGATGTGTCCCATGCGTTCCAGTGCGGCGAACATGCGCTCGGCGTAGGCCTCGCCGCGCAGGCCGCCTTCCCACGACAGCGTGACGCCGTGGAATTCGGTGGTGATGCCGTTGGCCAGCAGTTGGCGGTCGACGTCGAACAGGGCGCCGTCGTAGGGGAAAGTGACGCTGGGGCGCGGCATGATGGCGCGTTCGAAGGCGTCGCCATGCAGGTCGACGATGCCGGGCAGCACCAGCAGGTTGCCGGCGTCGAACCAGGCCGCGCCGCGCGCGGCCGCGTTGCTGGCGTCGTCGATCAGTCCTCCATGGAATCGCAGGCTGGCGTGCTCGATGCCGCGCGGGGTCAGGATACGTTGGCCTGTGACACCGGCCAGGGGCGAGGGGGCGTGTGCTTGGTTCATGAATGGAAAGTTAGCGGTGTAGCATTACAACCAGATGTCTAGATGAGTGAAATCGCAGGGCGGCGCAAGCGGCCGCGCGCGGCCGCCGCGCACCGGCCTCAACTGTCGTCGGCCACCATGAGCTGGACCAGGTCGCCGACGAAGCGGGTGATGCTGTATTGCAACGGCGCGCCGGCCTGGTCCACGTTCAGCGCCTCGACCTGCAGGATCGGGCGCGTCTTGGGCTGGCCGAGGATGCGCGCCACTTCCGGAGACGGCAGCGTGGCGGTGATGCGCGACCATTTGCGCGTGTAGTCGCCGATGCCGTAGTGGGCGTAGACCTTCGAGACCGAGCGCAGCGCGTTCATGCGTTCGATGAAGTCGGGGAAGCGCTTTTCGTCGAAGTAGTGTTCGGAGGTGCTGATGGGGCGGTTCTCAGCCTTGCCCACCATCTGCACCCGCAGCAGCGGGGCGTTGCGCGCCAGGCCCAGGTGCTTGGCGATGTCGGCGGCGCGCAGCGTCTGGCTGCCCAGGGCTTCGAGGTGGCCCAGCATGCCCTGGCTGCGCAGGTTCTCGGAAAAGCGCGTGCGCTTGCCGATGGCGTAGTCGATGGCGTGTTCCTGCACGAAGGTGCCGCGCCCCTGCTCGATGCGCACCAGCCCGCTCTGTTCCAGCTCGCCCATGGCGCGCCGGATGGTGTGGCGGTTGACGGAGAACTTGGCGGCCAGCTCCGGTTCGGAGGGCAGTTGCTCGCCCGCCATGTACAACTTGTTGCGGATGTCGTCCGCCAGCGACTCGCCGATCTGTCGCCACACGGCGATACCGGAACCTCTTTCGACCATAGGATGTGCTCGTGCTGTCATATCAGCTTCATCAAGAATGGCTGTGATTGTGCACCAAGCGGCGGACGCGGGATAGGCAATGCGTCCCCGCCGCAACTGTCATCAAAAATTCACGCCAGGCTGTTGAACTTCCACTTGAACGCGATCATACTCCATCCAGTCGTCTAGACGTTTAGAGGAAATAATGGACCATCCACAAACCGCGCAGGGTGAAATCCAGGCGCAACGGGCCGCCTGGATGCGGGTGTTGGCGCTGGCCGATCCGGCCATGCTGGAAGGGGCGTTCGGCGCGCTTGGCGGCGTGCCGCCGTATCAGATGCTGCGCCCGGCGCAGACCGGCATGGCCATGGCGCGGGCCCGCAGCGGCGGCACCGGGGCGCGTTTCAACCTGGGCGAAATGACGGTGACACGTTGCGCCGTCAGCCTGGACAACGGCGTGGTCGGCATCGCCTACGTGCAGGGCCGTTCGCTGCGCCATGCCGAGCAGGCCGCGGTGGCCGACGCGCTGCTGCAACTGCCCGACTGGCACGACACGGTGCAGGCGCAGTTGATCCAGCCGCTGGCGCGTGAACGCGCCGAGCGCATCGATCGCCAGGCGCGCGTCGCCGCGCAGACCAAGGTCGAATTCTTCACGATGGTGCGAGGCGAGGACTGACATGCATCAAGAACTTCTTGGCGCGGCCGCCGCGAGCCGCAAGCTGCTGCCGGGCTTCGCGGACCCGGTGAACGACGCCCAGGCCACCTTCCGCACCGCGCTCGACGCCATGGCGCATCCGGGCCGCGTGTATGAAGTGGCCGCCGCCAGCGGCGTGCCGGCCGGCCTGTCGCCGGCGCTGACCGCGCTGCTGCTGACGCTGGTGGACGTGGACACGCCGCTTTGGCTGCCGCAGGGCCTGGACGCCGGCGTGCTCGATTTCCTGCGCTTCCATTGCGCCTGCCCGATGGTGCCGTCGGCCTCTCTGGCGCGCTTCGCGGCAGTGCCGGCGGGCGGCAGCGCGCCCGCGCTGGCGTCGTGCCATCCCGGAGACCCGGCCTATCCGGATCTGTCCACGACGCTGCTCATCGAGGTCGCGTCGCTGGACGCAGGCGCCGAGGTCACGCTGACCGGCCCCGGCATCCAGAGCCGCCAGGCGCTGCGCGCCGCCGGCCTGCCGGACGGTTTCTGGCGCGACTGGCGCATCAACCATCAACGTTTTCCGCTGGGCGTCGACGTGTTCCTGACGCACGGGCGGCAACTGTGCGCGCTGCCTCGCGGCACGCGCGTGGAGAGCTGACATGTATGTGGCCGTCAAAGGGGGCGAACGCGCCATCCTCAATTCCTACAGAATGCTGGACGACTATCGGCGCGGCGACCGGGCCCTGCCCGAACTGAGCCTGGACCAGATCCGCGAACAGATGCCGCTGGCGGTGTCGCGCGTGATGGCCGAAGGCTCGCTCTACGATCCGCAACTGGCGGCGCTGGCGCTCAAGCAGGCCGCCGGCGACGTGATCGAAGCGGTGTTCCTGCTGCGCGCCTACCGCACCACGCTGTCGCGCTACGGCTACACCCAGCCGATCGACACCGGCGCCATGCGCCTGCAGCGCCGCATCTCGTCGACTTTCAAGGACGTGCCCGGCGGCCAGATCCTCGGGCCGACCTACGACTACACCCAGCGCCTGCTGGACTTCTCGCTGGAGGCCGAGCGCGAGGCCGACGCCCTGCCGGCGGGCGGCGAGCCGCTGGACAGCGCCATGCCGCGCGTCACCGACCTGCTGGCGCACGACGACCTGATCGACGCCGAGGCGGTGCCCGAGGGCGATCCCGAGCCGTTCGACCTGACGCGCCAGCCGCTGGACTTTCCTGCCTCGCGCGCCGCTCGCCTGCAGAATCTGGCGCGCGCCGACGAGGGCTTCCTCTTGTCGATGGGCTATTCCACGCAGCGCGGCTACGGCAACACGCACCCGTTCGCCGCCGAGATCCGCTACGGTTTCGTGGAAGTCGAGATGCACATCGAGGAACTGGGTTTCGCCGTCACGGTGGGCGAGATCGAGATCACCGAATGCCAGATGGTGAGCCAGTTCGCCGGCAACGCCGGGCAAGGCCCCAAGTTCACCCGCGGCTATGGCCTGACCTTTGGCTACGGCGAGCGCAAGGCCATGTCGATGGCGCTGGTGGACCGCGCCATGAAGGCGCAGGAACTCGGCGAACGCGCCGACTCGCCTGCCAATGACCACGAGTTCGTGCTGTACCACAGCGACAACGTCGAGGCCTCCGGCTTCGTGCAGCACTTGAAGCTGCCGCACTACGTGGACTTCCAGGCCAACCTGGAACTGCTGCGCCGCCTGCGCGCCGAGCGCGCCGCGCCGGCCCCCGAGAACACCCGCCAGCTCGACGAGGCCATTTCCTCATGACGACTTCCCCCACTTCCGGCGCCGCGGTCGAACGCGACGAGCACTATAACTTCGCCTACCTCGACGAGTCCACCAAGCGCATGCTGCGCCGCGCGCTGCTCAAGGCGGTAGCGATTCCCGGCTACCAGGTGCCGTTCGGCAGCCGCGAGATGCCGCTGCCCTATGGCTGGGGCACGGGCGGCATCCAGGTGACGGCGTCGATCATCGGCCCGGGCGACGTGCTCAAGGTGATCGACCAGGGCTCGGACGACACCACCAACGCCATCAACATTCGCCGCTTCTTCGGTCGCGTGACCGGCGTGGCCACCACCGAATCGACCCGCGACGCCAGCATCGTGCAGACGCGCCACCGCATTCCGGAAACGCCGCTGCGGGCCGACCAGATCATGGTGTTCCAGGTGCCGATCCCCGAGCCGCTGCGCTGGCTCGAACCGAGCGAGACCGAGACCCGCACCATGCACGCGCTGGCCGAATATGGCGGCATGCACGTCAAGCTGTACGAGGACATCGCCCAGCATGGCCACATCGCCACTACCTACGACTACCCGGTGATCGTCAACGACCGCTACATGATGCGGCCGTCGCCGATCCCGAAGTTCGACAACCCCAAGCTGGACAACAGCCCGGCGCTGATGCTGTTCGGCGCCGGCCGCGAAAAGCGGGTCTATGCGGTGCCGCCTTACACCCGGGTCAAGAGCCTGGATTTCGAGGACCATCCCTTCACCGTGGAGAAGTGGTCGGAATGCTGCGACGTGTGCGGCTCGCGCGACAGCTTCCTCGACGAGATCATCCTGGACGATGCCGGCACCCGCCGCTTCGTCTGCTCCGATACCGAATACTGCAACGACCGCCAGGCCGCGCAGGCCGCGAAGGAAGCCACCGCATGAACGCCCAACCCTTGCTTTCCGTGCGCGGCATGACGCGCACCTGGGACGGCGTGCACGGTTGCCGCAACGTCAGTTTCGACCTGTTCCCCGGCGAGGTGTTGTGCGTGGTGGGCGAGTCCGGTTCCGGCAAGAGCACGCTGCTGTCGGCCGTGTCGTACCAGACCGCGCCCGACGCCGGCAGTGTCTGGTACGACACCCGCGACCAGGGTTTCACCGACCTGGCTGCGCTGTCCGGCGCGCGCCTGCGGCTGCTGGCCCGCACCGACTGGGGCTTCGTGCGCCAGAACGCCCGCGACGGCCTGCGCATGCAGGTCAGCGCCGGCGCCAACATCGCCGAACGCCTGATGGCGGTGGGCGACCGCCACTACGGCGAGTTGCGCCAGGCCGCGAGCGGCTGGCTGCGGAAGATGGAGATCGACGCGGGACGCCTGGACGACGCGCCGGCTTCTTTCTCCGGCGGCATGCAGCAACGCCTGCAGATTGCCCGCAACCTGGTGACCCATCCGCGCCTGGTGTTCATGGACGAGCCGACCGCGTCGCTGGACGTGTCGGTGCAGGCCCGCCTGCTGGACCTGCTGCGCCAACTGGTGACCGACCTGGGCCTGGCCGCGATCGTGGTCACCCACGATCTGGCGGTGGCGCGCCTGCTGGCGCACCGCACCCTGGTGATGCGCGGCGGCGAGGTGGTCGAAAGCGGCCTGACCGACCAGATCCTCGACGATCCGCAGCATCCCTACACCCAGTTGCTGGTGTCTTCCATTTTGCAGAGCTGACCATGACTGTCGCGAAACCCATGATCGAGGTGCGGGGCCTCGGAAAGATGTTCACCCTGCATAACCAGGGCGGCATCCGCCTGCCGGTGCTGGAGGCGGTCGATTTCGACGCCGCCGCCGGCGACTGCCTGGTGCTGGCGGGCCCTTCGGGCACCGGCAAGAGCACCTTGCTGCGCTGCCTGTACGGCAACTACCTGGCCACCGAAGGCAGCATCCGCGTGCGCGCCGGCGATGACTGGGTGGAACTGGTCGGCGCGCCCGAGCAGCGCATCCTGGCGTTGCGGCGCGACGTCCTCGGCTACGTGAGCCAGTTCCTGCGGGTGATTCCGCGCGTGTTGGCGCTGGACGTGGTGGCCGAGCCGCTGCGCATGGCCGGCGTCGAGCCGGACGAGGCCCGCGAGCGCGCCGGCGCCATGCTGCGGCGCCTGAACGTGCCGCAGCGCCTGTGGGGACTGGCGCCCGCCACCTTCTCGGGCGGCGAGCAGCAGCGCGTCAACATCGCCCGCGGTTTCATCGCCCAGCATCCGATCCTGCTGCTGGACGAGCCGACCGCCTCGCTGGACCCGGACAACCGCGCCGTGGTGGTGGAGCTGATCCGCGAAGCGCGCGCCGCCGGCCGCTGCCTGCTGGGCATCTTCCACGATGAAGAAGTGCGCGACGCGGTGGCGTCGCGCGTCCTGGCGCTACGCCCCGCGCAAGCCGCCGTCGAACTGGAGTAAGCATGACCCGTACCTACTTGACCCACGCCCGCGTCGTGCTGCCGGACCGCGTGCTGCAAGACGGCGCCGTCATGATCGAGGACGGCGTCATCGCCGCCATCGCGCCTGACGGCGCCCGCGGCGCGCACGAGATCGACCTGCGTGGCCTGACGCTGGTGCCGGGCCTGGTCGACCTGCATTGCGACGCCATCGAAAAGGAAGCCGAGCCGCGCTCGAAGGTGCTATTCCCGCTGGACTTCGCGGTGGCCCAGGTGGACCGACGCAATGCCGCGGCCGGCATCACCACGCCCTACCACGCGCTGTCGTTCGCCAACAGCGACCTGGGCGTGCGCAACAACGAGACCGCCGCCCAGGTGGTGCGCGGCGTGCGCGCCTTCCGCCAGCACAGCCTGGTCGACAACCGCGTGCATTGCCGCTACGAAATCACCGACGCGACCTCGGTGCCGGTGCTGCGGCAGTTGATGGACGAGGGCGCGGTGGACCTGCTGTCGGTGATGGACCACTCGCCCGGCCAGGGCCAGTTCAAGACGCTGGAGTCGTACCTGCAGTACATGATCGGCAACCATTCCATGAGCCGCGAGCAGGCCGAAGCGGCCGCGCACGCCAAGGCCCGCGCCCAGGACGGCGCGGTGCAGCGGGTCGAGACCCTGCTGGCGCATGCGCGCGTCCTGGGCATCCCGACCGCCAGCCATGACGACGATTCGATCCATCGCATCGCCACCATGCGCAACCTGGGCGTGGCGATGAGCGAATTCCCGATCACCCTGGACACCGCCCGCGCCGCCGTCTCCTGCGGCCTGCCCACCATCCTGGGCGCGCCCAACGTGCTGCGCGGCAAGAGCCAGAGCGGGTCGATGCGCGCCATCGACGCGATCCGCGCCGGCGTGGCGAGCTGCCTGTGCTCGGACTACCAGCCCTCGACCCTGATCGCCGCGGCCTTCGCGGTCGCGGCGCAGACCGAGCTGACGCTGTCGCAGGCGATCGCGCTGGTGACGGCCAATCCGGCCGACGCCTGCGGCCTGCGCGATCGGGGCCGTATCGCGGTCGGCCAGCGCGCCGACCTGGTGGCGGTGGCGCAGGTCGGCGCGCTGCCGCTGATCAGCCATACCTGGAGCGCCGGCCTCCTGGTGTTCTCGACGCACTACGCGCCGGCTCGCGTGCCGGCGCCGGTGGCCGAGGCCAACGGCCTGGTGGCTGCCTGAGCAAACCGCCGAAGCTTGTCGATGGACAAGCGGCGGACACGCGCATCTGGTTAAATGGGTGGACGAGGACGCCGCCAACGAGCGGGCGGCCTGTCTGCCTTATTTTCCGGAGCACGCAATGGCACGATTCAACTTCACCCAGGACCCCGAAGAACCCGATCTCTGGGCCGCGGAAAACGTGCCCGTGGGCGAGGGCCGCCCGCCGATCCACGTCATGGTCCAGACCGACGGCGAAGAGCCGGATGGCGCGGCTTCCAAGGTGGTCAAGGCCATCATCGGCAATCTCGACGAGCAGATCCTGGCCGCGGCGGACTTTCTGCTGGACAACTACTCGTACGAGCACTACAAGAAGCTCGGCATCGAGGACGACCAACTGCTGCGCGAGGAAACCGCCGAAGCCATGGCCGAGAAGGCCGTGCTGCGCGCGCTGTGGCTGTTCGACGAAGACGGCGATGGTTACGAGCTGTGGTTCACGCTGCCGTGGGACCCGGTCCATACCTACGACGTCGAATTCGAGGACGGCGCGCCGGTGTCGTGCTCGGTCAACGATTGAGTTGGCGCGGCGGTCCCTGGCGGGCTGCCGGCCGATCCATGAGAAACGGGCCCCGCGGTGGATGCGCGGGGCCCGTTTTTCATGGGGCGTGAAGGTATTGGCGCGTTCCGTTCAGGCCTCGCGCGAGGCCGTCCGCACCGGCGTCGAGTCCGTGTCCGTGGCAGGGCTGGACGGGGCGCCGGCCGCCAGGTCCTCTTCCTTGCCTTCCATCTTGGCGATGACGGCTGTGGCCAGGCTGTTGCCGACCACGTTGGTGGCGGTGCGGCCCATGTCGAAGAACTGGTCGATGCCCATGATCAGCAGCAGGCCGGCCTCGGGCAGGTGGAACATCGGCAGCGTCGCCGCCACCACCACCAGCGAGGCGCGCGCCACGCCGGCCATGCCCTTGCTGGTGACCATCAGCACCAGCAGCAGCGTCAACTGCTGCGAGAAGCTCATCTCGATGTTGTAGGCCTGCGCGATGAACAGCACCGCGAACGACTGGTACATCATCGAGCCGTCCAGGTTGAACGAGTAGCCCAGCGGCAGCACGAAGCCCGAGATGCGCTTGGACACGCCGAAACGCTCCAGCGCCTCGATGGTCTTGGGGTAGGCCGATTCGCTGCTGGCGGTCGAGAAGGCCAGCAGGGTCGGTTCCTTGATCAGGCCGCCCAGGCGGAAGGTGGACTTGCCCAGGAACAGGTAGCCGACGCCGAACAGGATGGCCCACAGCAGCGCCAGGCCCAGGTAGAACTCGCCGATCAGCTTGCCGTAGCTGACCAGCACGCCCAGGCCCTCGGTGGTGATGGCGGCGGCCATGGCGGCGAACACGCCCAGCGGCGCAAAGCGCATCACGTAGTCGGTGACGCGGAACATGATCTTGGCCAGCTCGTCGATCATGGTGTAGATCGTGTTGTGGCCCTTGCCGCGGATGAACGACAGCGCCGCGCCGAAGAACAGCGAGAACACCAGGATCTGCAGGATCTCGTTGTTGGCCATGGCTTCGGCGATGCTCTTGGGGAACACGTGCGCGATGAAGGCCTTGAGGGTGAAGTCGCCGGTCTTCAGGCCGGCGCTGGCGGCCGCGTCGGGCAGCGCCAGGTTCAGGTGGGCGCCGGGCTGGAAGATGTTGACCAGCGCCAGGCCCAGCAGCAGCGAGATGGCCGAGGCCGCGATGAACCAGAACATGGCGCGCAGGCCGATGCGGCCGACGGCGCTGGCGTCGCTCATGCTGGCCAGGCCGGACACCAGGGTGGCGAATACCAGGGGCGCGATGATCATCTTGATCATGCGCAGGAAGATGTCGGTGATGAGGCTGAAGTACGAGGCGATGTCCTTGGCCTCTTGCGCGTTCTGCGCGTACTTGTTGCAGAAATAGCCCACCACGACGCCCAGCACCATGGCAATGCCGATGTAACGCGTCAGCTTCTTAGTATTCATCTTCAAAAACGGAAAACAGGGACCTGGTCGGTTGGCCGGATAGGCCTTACCCGCCGGCATGGGGCGGGGCGAAACGGTCCAATGAAGGATATGCCGGAGGGGACCCGGAGTGGCGCGGGTTAACCCTTGGGGCGCGATGTTAACGCCGCCAACCTGACAGTTAGTTGTCAGGTTGGGGACGGGTCATACCTGACTGCCAGGGCGGCCGGAGCATGACAAAATGGTCCGGTCTGGCCGCCTGTGCGCCGCCGGGCGACACAAAAAAGGGTCACACAGGCCCCCCCTTATAGGAGACAGAGCTATGCCGAAACGCGAATTGTCCGTGCTGGTGTCGGGGTATACGTTCCTGGAGGGCCTGCGCTGGCACGACGGGCGCCTGTGGGCCTCCGATTTCTATACGGGCAAGGTGATCGCCGTCGACCTGCTGGGGCGGGCGGAGGTGATCTGCCGGGTGCTGGAGCAGCCCTCCGGCCTGGGCTGGCTGCCCGACGGGCGGCTGCTGATCTCCTCCATGAAGGACCGCAGGCTGCTGCGGCGCGAGCGGGATGGCCGACTGGTGCCGCACGCGGACCTGTCGGCATTGACCGGCGGCCCCATCAACGACCTGGTGGTCGACGCCCAGGGCCGCGCCTATGTGGGTAACTTCGGTTTCGACCTGATGGCCGGCGAGCCCTTTGCCACCACCACCCTGGTGCGGGTGGACCCGGACGGGGTGGCCCAGGTGGTGGCGGATGGGCTGTGGTTTCCCAATGGTTCGTTCATCACCCCCGACGGCAAGACCCTGATCGTCAACGAGACCTTCGGCAACCGGATCTCGGAATTCGACATCCTGCCTGACGGCGCCCTGGGGCCTCGGCGCGACTGGGCCCATTTCGGCGCGCTGCCGGATTCCGATGACCTGTCGGTGCTGATCGCGGCCTCGGCCATCGGCCCGGACGGCGGCGCGCTGGACGCCGAGGGCGCGCTGTGGGTGGCCGACGCCATCGGCAAGCGCATCGTGCGGATGGCCCGCGGCGGCCGGATCCTGGAACAGATCGATACTGGCGACCTGGGCATCTTCGCCGCGGCCCTGGGCGGGCCGGACGGCAAGACGCTGTTCATGGCGGCGGCGCCCGATTTCATCGAGGCCAACCGCCGCGCCAAACCAGAGGGGCGGATTCTGGTGGCCGAGGTGGACGTGCCGCACGCGGGACGGCCCTGAGCGGGGCTGCCCGGCCGCGTCCCGGGCCGATCCTGGCCGGACGGCGGACGCGGTTCGCGCGCGGCTCCGGCGGCCGGTTTAGTCCTGGTGGATAGGGATACCGGCCGTTTCAAGACCTTTCTTCGAATCCCCCGTAAAATCCCACCATCCCGCTCGATTTCAACCATCTTTCAATCGACAGTACCTAAGGAGGACCACACATGGCCCTAGTCTCCATGCGCCAGTTGCTCGACCACGCCGCCGAGCACGGCTACGGCATTCCGGCATTCAACGTCAATAACCTGGAACAGGTCCAGGCCATCATGGAAGCCGCGGCGGAGACCGACAGCCCGGTGATCATGCAGGCCTCGGCCGGCGCCCGCAAGTACGCCGGCGAAGGCTTCCTGAAGCACCTGATCCAGGCCGCCGTGGAGTCCTACCCGCACATCCCCGTGGTCATGCACCAGGACCACGGCCAGTCGCCGAAGGTCTGCCAGGGCGCCATCGACCTGGGCTTCTCCAGCGTCATGATGGACGGCTCGCTCAAGGAAGACGGCAAGACCATCGCCGACTACGACTACAACGTCGAAGTCACCAAGAAGGTGGTGGACGTGGCCCACAAGCTGGGCGTGACGGTCGAAGGCGAACTGGGCTGCCTGGGCTCGCTCGAAACCATGGAAGGCGACAAGGAAGACGGCCACGGCGCCGACGGCAAGCTGACCATGGACCAACTGCTGACCGATCCGGAGCAGGCCGCCGACTTCGTGCGCCGCACCCAGCTCGACGCCCTGGCCATCGCCATCGGCACCAGCCACGGCGCCTACAAGTTCACGCGCAAGCCCACCGGCGACATCCTGTCGATCGCCCGCATCAAGGAAATCCACGCCCGCCTGCCCAACACCCACCTGGTGATGCACGGCAGCTCCAGCGTGCCGCAGGAACTGCTGGCCGAGATCCGTGAATTCGGCGGCAACATGAAGGAAACCTACGGCGTGCCGGTCGAGGAAATCCAGGAAGCCATCAAGTACGGCGTGCGCAAGATCAATATCGACACCGATATCCGTCTGGCCATGACCGGCGCCATCCGCCGCTTCTTCGCCGAGAATCCCGAGAAGTTCGACCCGCGCGAATACCTGAAGCCGGCCCGCGCCGCCGCCAAGGCGATCTGTGTGGCTCGCTACACCGAGTTCGGCACCGCCGGCAACGCCAGCAAGATCAAGGCCCTGCCGCTGACCGAGATCGCCGCCCAGTACGCCTCGGGCAAGCTGGCCCAGGTGGTGCAGTAAGCCGCCGGCCGCCTTCCCTGCAGGGAAGGCGGGCAGCAAAAAGGCGGGCCCGCGAGGGTCCGCCTTTTTTTCGTGCCTGTCGCGCGCGCCTCAGGCGGGCGGGGCGTTGCGGGGGAAGTTCGGCACGGTCCGGTCCACATGGTGCCAGGACGGCGCCGAATCGGTCCACATGCTGACGCGGGTGTGGAAGGCCTCGGGATCGTCCAGGGATCCGGCCCGCACCACTTCGTAGCCCATGCCCTCCGAGCCGCCGAACAGCGGCGTGCCACAGTCCGCACAGAAGCTGCGCATCACGGTATGGCCGGAATCGCCCTGGTAACGGTGTTCGCGCGCCTGGCCGCGCAGCAGGGTGACCGAGCCGGCCGGCAGGATCAGCGCGTGGGCCGGCGCGCCGCCGCTGGAATACTGGCAATCGCGGCAATGACAGGTGGCCGCCATGATGGGTTC
The DNA here is from genome assembly GCF_044232075.1 of Achromobacter sp. EB05. Lineage (NCBI taxonomy): Bacteria > Pseudomonadati > Pseudomonadota > Betaproteobacteria > Burkholderiales > Alcaligenaceae > Achromobacter > Achromobacter sp. EB05. The sequence continues at coordinate 4,901,581 of NZ_CP155917.1, read as the reverse complement.
GTCGGTTACCGCGTAGCGCACCGCCCCGCATTGGCAGCCGCCGGTCAGGTGGACCTGCGCGTCGGCGTGGGGCGGGCGTTTCTGGGTTGCATCCTGCATACGACTGTGTCTCCTCCAGGTGAAAAGGGGGCGCCGTGACGCGGTGCGCGGCCGGCGCATTTTTTGGCATCCGGCCAGACTAACCCGCGGCCCGACGCGCGGCAAGACGGGGCTATTTGCAGTAACCTATGCGCTTTGCGCGACCCCCATTTTTGCCATAGGCCATTTTTCCGTGACTTCTGCTTTGCATCAATCCAGCATCAAGTCCTTGCCGCTGCTGGGCCGCGGTAAGGTCCGCGACATGTACGCGGTGGGCGACGACAAGTTGCTGATCGTCGCATCGGACCGCATCTCGGCGTTCGACGTCATCCTCGACGATCCCATCCCCGGCAAGGGGCAGGTGCTGACCGAACTGACCGAGTTCTGGCTGCAGAAGCTGGCCCACATCCTGCCGAACCACTCCACCGGCATCAAGCCCGAAGACGTGGTGGCGCCCGATGAAGTCGACCAGGTGCGCGGCCGCGCCGTGGTGGTCAAGCGCCTCAAGCCGATCCTGGTGGAAGCGGTGGCCCGCGGCTACCTGATCGGTTCCGGCTGGAAGGACTACCAGGCCACCGGCGCCGTCTGCGGCATCAAGCTGCCCGCCGGCCTGCAGCAGGCCAGCCAACTGCCCGAGCCGATCTTCACGCCGGCCGCCAAGGCCGAGTTCGGCATGCACGACGAAAACGTCGATTTTGCCCACGTGGTCAAGGAAGTCGGCCAGGAAATGGCCGAGCGCATCCGCGACGTCACGCTCAAGCTGTATGCCGAGGCGGCCAAATTCGCCGCCACCAAGGGCATCATCATCGCCGACACCAAGTTCGAGTTCGGCCTGGACGACGACGGCACGCTGTACCTGATGGACGAAGTGCTGACGCCGGATTCCTCGCGCTTCTGGCCGGCCGACGGTTACCGCGTGGGCATCAGCCCGCCTTCCTTCGACAAGCAGTTCGTGCGCGACTGGCTCGAGACCCAGACCTGGGACAAGACCCCGCCCGCGCCGCGCCTGCCGCAGGACGTGCTGGAAAAGACCGCCGCCAAGTACCGCGAAGCGCTCGACCGCCTGGTCGCCTGACGCGCGCGCCGCGCCCCGAGAGCCGCCCGTGAACCGGGCGGTTTTTTTTGTCCGCGTCGGCCGGACGGTCAGGGAAATCCCTGCTTTTCCGTAAAAATTATTGCGTATTGTTACGCTATACTCGCCGGCAACCTGCATCCGGAGGCCGGCGGCGTGCTCGCGCGGCCTCCTTTCCGCCAACTTGCCGGACGCGGCCCGCAGCCGCCGCCTGGGCGCATCGCCCACCGGACGAAGAAAGGAGCTGCGCATGATCATGATGTTGCCTTTCCTGACCGGATTGGTCGCCGTGTGGTTCGGTCTGCTGGGCAAGCGCCGTCCCTGCGTCGCCTTCTGGCTGATCACCCTGGGCGTGTTCGCCGCCTGGTGCCAGTTCCACATGACCAGCCCGCTGGCGCTGTCGCTGTAGGCCCGCCGACATGATCTTTTCCCGCAATCCCGCGCGCGGCTCGCGCGTGCTCAATGCCCTGGCCCTGCTGGGCGTGACGACGATCCTGGGACTGGCCTTCGCCTGGCAATTCGCCTACGACGAGCCGCCTTGCCCGCTCTGCCTGCTGCAACGCGTGGCCTTCATGCTGGCCGGGGTGGGGTTGCTGCTGAACCTGCGGCTGGGCCCGTCACCCATGCACTACGCCATGACGATTGCCGCCTCGCTCGGCGGCATGGTGGCGGCGGGCCGCCAGGTGCTGCTGCACATCGCGCCGGGCGACCCGGGCTATGGCACGCCGTTCCTGGGCCTGCACTTCTACACCTGGGCTTTTATCGCCTTCAGCGTCCTGATCGTGTTCTGCGTGCTGATGCTGTCGGTGGATCGCAAATGGGGCGACAACATGCTCAAGCGGCCGGTGTCGGCGCTGGGCGTAATCATCATGGCCCTGTTTTTCATCATGGTGCTCGCCAACCTGGGCAGCACCACGCTGCAATGCGGTTTCGGGCCCTGCCCGGACAATCCCACCGGCTATCTCTGGCTGGGTTCGGGCAATACGCCCTAGGGGTGGCGCCGGCGCCGGGTAAAATACCGGGTTTCGCGGCACGGCCGCGGCCTTTCAACGACTCGACACCGGTTATGACAGCCAAGACTTTCGCAGCGGCGCAGGCCACCCCCGTGGTGGGCGTGATTATGGGTTCCTCCAGCGATTGGGAGGTCATGAAGCACGCCGTCACCATGCTCGAAGACTTCGGCGTGCCGTACGAGGCGCGCGTGATTTCCGCGCACCGCATGCCGCAGGACATGGCCGAGTACGGCGCCGCCGCGTTTGATCGCGGCCTGCGCGGCATCATCGCCGGCGCCGGCGGCGCGGCCCACCTGCCGGGCATGATGGCGGCCCTGACCGAAGTGCCGGTGTTCGGCGTGCCGGTGCCGTCCAAGTACCTGCGCGGCGAGGATTCGCTGCTGTCCATCGTGCAGATGCCCAAGGGCGTGCCGGTGGCCACCTTCGCCATCGGCGAGGCCGGCGCCGCCAACGCCGCGCTGCACCTGATCGCCACGCTGGCGGGCACCGACGCCGGCCTGCACAAGAAGCTGGTGGCATTCCGCGCGCGCCAGACGCAGGCCGCGCGCGACATGAAGGTTCCGCCCGAGGCCTGATCCCCATGACGCAATCGACTGCTTTCACCATTGCCCCGGGCGGCTGGCTCGGCCTGCTGGGCGGCGGCCAACTGGGCCGCATGTTCTGTCACGCGGCGCAAAGCCTGGGCTACAAGGTCGCGGTGCTGGACCCGGCCGCCGAATGCCCGGCGGGCATGGTGGCGGACCTGCACATCCAGGCCGCCTATGACGACGAAGACGGCCTCGCGCGCCTGGCGCAGACCTGTCAGGCCGTCACCACCGAATTCGAGAACGTGCCGGCCGACAGCCTGCGCGCGCTGGCGACCCGCTGTCGCGTCAGCCCGGCCGCCGACGCGGTCGCCATCGTGCAGGACCGCATCGCCGAGAAGGCCTTCATCGCCAGCCAGGGCATCCCGGTCGCGCCGCACGCCGCCATCCGCAGCGAGGCCGACCTGCGCGCCGCGCCCGACAGCCTGTTCCCCGGCATCCTCAAGGTCGCGCGCCTGGGTTACGACGGCAAGGGCCAGGCCCGCATCGATTCGCGCGAGGCCGCGCTGGCCGCGTTCGCCGAGTTCGGCGGCGTGGCCTGCGTGCTGGAAGCGCTGATGCCGCTGGACTACGAAATCTCGGTCGTGCTCGCGCGCGGTTTCGACGGTTCCAGCGTGGTGTTCCCGGTGGCGCGCAATGTGCACCGCGACGGCATCCTGGCCGTGTCGACGGCGGCGCCGGTCAAGCTCGACGCCGCCCACGCCGAACGCCAGGCGCAGGCCACCGCGGCCGCGCAGGCCATCGCGCAGGGCCTGGGCTACCACGGCGTGCTGTGCGTGGAATTCTTCGTGCTCCGGGACGGCAGCCTGATCGTCAACGAGATCGCGCCGCGTCCGCACAACAGCGGCCACTACACCATGGACGCCTGCCTCACCAGCCAGTTCGAGCAGCAGGCGCGCGCCATGGCCGGCCTGCCGCTGGGCGGCACCGACCTGCTGGCGCCCGCCGTGATGCTGAACCTGCTGGGCGACATCTGGTATCCGTCGGCCTCCGGCGACGCGCAGCGCGAGCCCGACTGGGCCGCCGCGCTGGCGGTGCCCACGGCCAAGCTGCACCTGTACGGCAAGCGCGAGGCGCGCCGCGGGCGCAAGATGGGCCACGTTACCATCGTCGCGCCGACGCTGCAGCAGGCCCAGGCCGACGCGGCGCGTGTCGCCGCCGCGCTGGGCATGCAGGCGCCCGAGTAACGCCATGTCCGCTTCGCCCGACTCCGCCAGCGCCGCGGACATCGCCGACGCCGCCCGGCGCCTGCTGGCCGGCGAGCTGGTCGCGTTCCCGACCGAGACCGTCTACGGCCTGGGCGCGGACGCCGAGAACCCGCAGGCCGTGGGCAGGATCTACGCCGCCAAGGGCCGGCCGTCGAACCACCCGGTAATCGTGCACATCGCGCCGCAGGGCGACCTGTCGTACTGGGCGGCAGAGGTGCCGCCCGAGGCGCGTCTGCTGATCGACGCCTTCTGGCCCGGTCCGCTGACGCTGATCCTCAAGCGCGCGCCGCACATCGCCGACACCGTCAGCGGCGGCCAGGACAGCATCGGCATCCGCTGCCCCTCGCATCCGGTGGCGCAGGCGCTGCTGGCGGCGTTCGCGGCCGGCAAGCCGAACGGGCAGGGCGGCGTGGCCGCGCCGTCGGCCAACAAGTTCGGCCAGGTATCTCCCACCCGCGCCGACCACGTGCGCCACGAATTTCCCGACGAGGTCGCGGCCGGCATGCCGGTGCTGGAAGGCGGCGCCGCCGAGGTCGGCATCGAATCGACCATCCTGGACCTGTCGCGGCTGGACCGCGGCGCCGGCCCGGTGCTGCTGCGCCCCGGCCATATCAGCGCCGCGCAGATCGAGGCCGTGCTGGGCGTGCAGGTGTTCGCGCCAGACGCCGCCGCGCCGCGCGCCTCGGGCACGCTCAAGGCGCACTATGCGCCGCGCACGGCGTTGGAACTGGCGTCCGACGCGCGCCTGCAAGCCGCGCTGCAAGGCCGCGGCCTGCCGCCGGGCAAGGTCGTGGTGGTGGCGTACACGCCGCCGCCGGCGGCCGTCGATGCGCGCATCCAGTGGCAACAGGTGCCGGCCGATCCGGCGCGCTACGCCCAGGCGTTGTACGCGTTGTTGCGCGACCTGGACGGCCAGGGCTTCGCGCGCATCATCGTGCAGGCGCCGCCGGACAGCGAGGCGTGGCACGCGGTCAACGACCGCATCGGCCGCGCCGCCGCCGCGTTCACGCTCGACACCACCGACCTGTAGGGGGGCGGCCCTTCAGGCCGCCAGGAATTCCCCGATCCTGGCCACCGCCTGGCGCATCGGCGCCAGGAATTCTCCCGTCAATCGCTCCAGCGGCACCCGCGCCGCCTTGACGCTGACGTTGACGGCGCCGCAGGCCTTGCCGCTGGCCGAGCGCACCGGCACCGAGATGGCGCGCACATTCAATTCGAGTTCCTGGTCGACCACCGCGTAGTCCTGCTCGCGGATGCGCGCCAGCTCGGCCCGCAGCCGCGCTTCGGTGGTGATGGTGAACTCGGTGTAGGGTTGCAGTTCGATGGCGGCGAAGTAGCGCGCCAGCGCCGGCTCGGACAACTGCGCCAGCAGCACGCGGCCGATCGAGGTGCAATAGGCCGGCAGCCGGCTGCCCAGCCCCATCGAGGTGGCCAGCAGCCGGTTCACTTCCGAGCGCGCCAGGTAGAGCATTTCGTGCCCTTCCATGATGGCCAGCGCGCAGGTCTCGTTGACGCTGGCGCTCAGTTCTTCCAGCACCGGTTGCGCCAGCGAGACGAACGGCGTGGACGAGAAGTAGGCGTAGCCCAGCCCCAGGATGCGCGGCGTCAGGATGTACTGGCGGCCATGCTGTTCGGCGATGCCCAGCAGGATCAGCGTGTGCAGGCAGCGCTGCACCACCGCGCGCGGCAGGCCGGCGCGGCGCGCCAGTTCGGCCGCGGTCTGCGGATGGCGGCGGGTGCCGAAGGCGCGGATCACGTGCAGGCCGCGCGCCAGCGTCAGCATGTAGTCGGGATCACCGCGCAACTGATCGGGGTGATCCTCGGGAGCGAGAGGCGCGGCGTAGCCGGGCGGGGGAAGGTTGGGCAGCATCAGCCTGCGCGCAGCGGCGCGCCGGTGCGCGCCTGCAGCGCTGTCAATGTCATGCCGTCGATCATATCCCGGACCCACAAGCCGTCGGGCGTCACGTCGATCACGGCCAGGTCGGTGTAGATGCGGTCGACCACGCCGGCGCCGGTCAGCGGATAGGCGCAGCGCTCGACGATCTTGGGCGAGCCGTCCTTGCTGTTGTGCTCCATCAGGATGTAGACGCGGCGCGCGCCCACCGCCAGGTCCATGGCGCCGCCCACGGCCGGCGCCTCGCCGGGCTTGTTGAGCGACCAGTTGGCCAGGTCGCCGTTGGCCGCGACCTGCATGCCGCCCATGACGCAGATGTCCAGGTGGCCGCCGCGCATCATGGCGAAGGAGTCGGCGTGGTGGAAATAGGCGCCGCCTTCGAGCAGTGTCACCGGCTGCTTGCCGGCGTTGATCAGGTCCAGGTCGATGTCGTCCTCGGCCGGCGGCGGGCCCATGCCGAGAATGCCGTTTTCACTGTGCAGCACGATCTCGCGGCCGGCGGGCAGGTGCGCGGCCACCAGCACCGGCATGCCGATGCCCAGGTTGACGTAGCTGCCGTCGGGAATGTCCTGGGCCAGGCGCCGCGCCATGGCTTCGCGGGTCAGGGGAGTGGGCATGGGGAATCCTTCAACTGGAGAACGCGGAGTGCGCCACCTGGGTGACGCGCTTGACGAAGATGCCTGGCGTCACCACGGCCTCGGGCGACAGCTCGCCCAACGCCACCTTGGCGCGCACCTGCACGATGGTGGTTTTCGCGGCCATGCACATGATGGGGCCGAAGTTGCGGGCGCTCTTGCGGTAGGTGAGATTGCCCCAGCGGTCGGCCAGATCGGCCTTGACCAGGGCGAAGTCGCCGTGCAGCGGCGTCTCGAATACATGGCCGCGGCCGTCGATGATGCGGGTCTCCTTGCCGGCGGCCAGTTCGGTGCCATAGGCCGTGGGGGTGAAGAAGCCGCCCAGGCCGGCGCCGGCGGCGCGCAGCCGTTCGGCGATGGTGCCCTGCGGCACGCATTCCAGCTCGATGGCGCCGCGCCGGTACAGGTCGTCGAAGACCCACGAATGCGAGGCCTTGGGAAACGAGCAGATCACCTTGCGCACGCGGCCGGCCTTGATCAGCGCGGCCAGGCCGGTCTCGTGGTTGCCGGCGTTGTTGCTGACCACGGTGAGCTCGCGCGCGCCCTGCTCGATCAGGGCGTGCAGCAGTTCGGTGGGCATGCCGGCGCCGCCGAAGCCGCTGACCAGCACGGTGGCGCCGTCGTGGATGTCGGCCACGGCGGCGGCGGGGGTGTCGATGAACTTGTCGATCATGGTTGCCTTCGTATCAGGCGGGGCGCGGGTTGCCGGCGCGCCCCGCGGCCATCAGTCCACGGTGATGCGGGCCTGCTCGATGATCCCGGCATAGCGCGCCGAATCCTGCTTCATCAGTTCGGCGAACTGCGCCGAGGTGCCGCTGGCCGGCAGGAAGCCCGCGTCCAGGAATTTCTGGCGCACGTCCGGTTCCTGCACGATCTCGCTGATCTCGCGCGCCATGCGTTCGATGATCGGCCTGGGCGTGTTGGCTGGCGCCATCAGGCCGGCCCAGGAGCCGGTGACGAAGCCCGGCATGCCGGCCTCTTCCATGGTGGGAATCGACGGCTCTGTGGGCCAGCGCTGCTTGCCGGTGAAGCCGAGCGCCTTCAGGCGGTTCTGCTTGACGTACTGCATCGGCACCAGGATGGGATCGAACACCATCGACACCCGGCCGCCCAGCAGGTCGGTGAGGATCGGCGCGCTGCCCTTGTAGGCGACGTGCGTCATGGTGATCTTGTTGCGCAGCGCGAAATCGGCGCCGGTCAGGTGCGCGCTGGAGCCGTTGCCGCTGGAGGCATAGGTGAGCTTGTCGGGGTGCTTGCGGGCGTATTCCACCAGCTCTGCCACGCTGTTCACGGGCAGGTCCTGCGCCACGAACAGGAACAGCGGCAGGTCGGCCATCTGTGCCACGGGAACCAGGTCGTCCGGCTTGTAGCCCAGTTTGTAGAGATGGAAGTTGATGATGTAGGCCGGCAGGATCGACAGGAAGGTGTAGCCGTCCGGGGCGGCCTTGGCCGCGATCGCCGAGCCCACGCTGCTGTTGGCGCCGGGGCGGTTTTCGACAATGATGGTCTGCTTCAGGCGCGGCCCGAGCTTTTCGACCACGATGCGCGTGACGATATCGGTGGAGCCGCCCGGCGTGTAGGGCACGATGATCTTGATGGGTTTGCTGGGCCAGTCGTCCGCGTGCGCGGGGCCGGCGACCAGCCCGCCCGCGGCGAGCGCGGCGTACAACAGGGTCTTGAGGACATGGCGGCGGTGTTCCGCCGCGAAGCTGGGGGGCTGCGGTTTCCTTGCGGGTGCCATGGATTTGTCTCCTCCATGATTCGGCCGAATGCTGGCGCGCGTCCCGGGTTTTTATAGTGGCGCGGCCGGCTTTTTCTGAGGGATGGTGATCGCGTTGCCTGTCAGCCAGGACGCGAAAAAAGTATGGCACGCAGGGTCCAGCGATCCGCCCCGCGGGCCCGTCAATAAAGTTCGATCACCGGACTTGGAGGGCATTTCGCCAACGACTTGCTACTCGGGTTTCCACTAGGCCTCCGCGCGTTGTTCACGCCGTGGACATCGCGTAATCTGGCGGCCGGCCCGCAAAGCATGGGCTTGGTTTCAGCCGCGACGGGCCTACAGGACGGCGCGGGGCATCTAATTCAGGAGAAGCAATAATGAAGCGGTTGATTTCGTTTGCTGCCGGCGCGCTTGCCCTGGCGTGCGCATCCCAGGCGGCGGTGGCCGGCCCCACGCTGGATGCGGTCAAGAAGAAGGGGTACGTGCAGTGCGGCCTGACCGACGGCGTCTCGGGCTTCTCGGCCACCAACAGCAAGGGCGAATGGGAAGGCATGGACGTGGACATCTGCCGCGCCGTCGCCGCCGCCGTGTTCGGCGACCCGACCAAATTCAAGGGCACCGCGCTGTCGACCCAGCAACGCTTTACCGCGCTGCAATCGGGCGAAGTCGACGTGCTGCTGCGCACCGTCACGCTGACGCAGACCCGCGACACCTCGCTGGGCCTGTCGGCCGTGGCCGCCAGCTTCTATGACGGCCAGGGCATCCTGGTGAACAAGAAGCTGGGCGTGAAAAGCGCCAAGGAACTGAACGGCGCCACCGTCTGCGTGCAGCCGGGCACCACCACCGAACTGAACCTGGCCGACTGGTTCCGCGCCAACAACATCGAATTCAAGCCGGTCGTGATCGACAAGGTCACCGAAGTCGTGCGCGCCTTCGAGTCGGGCCGTTGCGATGCCTTCACCGACGATGCCTCGCAGTTGGCCGCCGTGCGCGCCACGCAGGTCGCCAAGCCGGACGACTACGAGATCCTGCCGGAACGCTTCTCCAAGGAGCCGCTCGGCCCCATGGTGCGCCAGGGCGACGAGAACTGGCTGGGCATCGTCCGGTGGACGCTGTTCGCGCTGCTGGAAGCCGAGGAATACGGCATCACGCAGAAGAACGTGGACGAGATGCTCAAGAGCAACAACCCCAACATCTCGCGCATCCTGGGCGTGACGCCGGGCGCCGGCAAGAACATGGGCCTGGATGAAAAGTGGGCCTACAACGCCATCAAGGCCGTGGGCAACTACAGCGAAGTGTTCGAGCGCAACGTCGGCAAGGACAGCAAGCTGGGCCTGCAACGCGGCACCAACGCGCTGTGGAGCAAGGGCGGCGCGATGTACCCGTGGCCGATCCGCTGATTGCGGTGATCTGAGCACGAACGGCCCGCCTTGCGCGGGCCGTTTTGTTTCCGGCATGCCGCATGCCCCGCGGCGCTGGGCATCGGATCGTTGAGCGATATGGGCGAACCGTTATGCGGTACGCTATGCGCTTTTCCACCGGACGCATCCCGCGCCATGACGCAGACCCGACCCGAGGATTCCCCCTTGTTCATCGCCGCGCTGGCGCGTGGCGTTTCCGTGCTGCGGGCCTTCAGCGAAGGCCGGCCGGCGATGACGCTGCCGGAGCTGGCCGAGGCCACCGGCCTGAGCAAGAGCTCGGTGCAGCGGTTCACCCATACGCTGTGGACGTTGGGCTACCTTCGCAAGGATCCGGCCAGCAAGAAGTTCTCGCTGGGGCCGTGGTCGCTCGAACTGGGCATGAAGTACGTGCAGACCAGCCCGCTGGTGCTGGGCGGCAACCCGTTCCTGCACACGCTCAATCGCAACTGCCAGGAAACGTGCAGCCTGGCCGAGCCCGACGGGTTGGACATGGTCTACGTGGCGCGCTTTGCGACCCATAAGGAAATGTTCGTCAACATGCCGGTGGGCATGCGCCTGCCGCTGTATTGCACGGCTGCCGGCCGCGCGGTGCTGGCGCGGCTTGAGCCGCATGTGGCGCGCGGCCTGCTGGAGCGTTGCGACCGCAAGGCGTACACCGCGGCCACCCTCACCGAGCTGGATGCGCTGCTGGCCGAGCTGGAGTTCGCGCGCCGCCATGGCTACGCGCGTTCCAACGGTGAGTTCTATCCCGGCGACATCACCGTCAGCGCGGCGGTGCTGGATGCCGGCGGCACGCCGCTGGGCGCGGTCAATGTCTCGGTGCCGTCGAGCCGCTGGTCGTTCGAGCAGGCGCAGGCCGTGTTCGGGCCGCAGGTGGTGGAGACGGCGCACGCCATCAGCGCCTCGCGCACCTTGGGGCGCTCGCATCCGTTTTATGAGCTCGAACCGCCGGGCGGCGCGTTGCGGGGCGCGCCCTTGGGCGACGACGAGGCCTGATCGAGGCCTGGCCCCACCGCGAACGCGGATGTTCGGGGCGATGAAGACGCGGCGACATGAGAGGCCGGTTCGGAGTGCTGGCGCGACGCGTCAAATTGAAGCATCGGTGACGCACCGCCGCGGGGCGTCGTCACGTCAATTCCGTACTATTTCAATCGGATATTAACTCGCCAATCAAGGGAAACTCCCTAATTGGCGGGGTGATGGCACGCGCGTTAATCTATTTATGACACGATCGTATCGTATAGCGATTTGATCGAATCTAAATATTCACTCTGCCACAAGCTTGCCGCCTGTCGCCAAGGAGCCGCGCCGTGCCGTCGTCCGCCGAAGTCCGCTTTCATCCCGTGTCGGGATTCATGGGCCTGCCGCCGGCCCGCGCCGCCGGTAGCGGCGCCGCGCGCGCCTGTGTCGTGGGCATCCCGTTCGACTGCGGCACGCATCCGTTCCGGGTCGGTTCGCGGCAGGGGCCGGACGCGATCCGCGAACAGTCGCGCCTGCTGCGGCCGGTGGACATCTTCCGCCGCCACGGCATCGACAATCCGCCCGAGTTCCTGCGCGCCATCGACGTCGGCAACGTGGCCTGCCATCCCGGCGATCCCGACGCCTCGTATCCGCTGATCGAGGCGGGCATCGGCGCCATCCTCGATGCGGGCGCCATCCCGATCTCGATGGGAGGCGACGGCGCCGTGACGCTGCCGCAGTTGCGCGCCGTGGCCCAACGTCATCCTGACTTCGTGGTGCTGCATTTCGATTCGCACACCGACACCTACCCGATCCCCGGCTACAACACGGCCACCACCTTCACCCGCGCCGCCGAGGAAGGCCTGCTGGACGTGCGCCGCAGCTTCCACGTGGGCACGCGCGGCAGTTCGTTCATGCCGGGCGTCATCGAGTTCGGCCGCGAGGTCGGCTACACCATCGTGCCCTTCGACGAGTTCGACCAGGACCAGAAGGGCGCGCTCGACGCCATCAAGCAGCAGATCGGCGAGCGGCCGGTGTACCTGTGCTTCGACATGGACATCTTCGACCCGTCCTGCGCGCCCGGCGTCTGCACGCCGGAGTGGGGCGGCCTGTCGCCCAAGGAAGGGCTGGGCCTGTTGCGCCAACTGGCGGGCCTGAATTTCGTGGCGTTCGACGTGAACACCGTTTCGCCGCCGCAGGACGTGCAGGGCGCCACGGCGTTCCTGGCCGCCACCGTCATGCAGGAGTTCTGCGCGCTGGCGGCGGTGGCGGTACGGCAGTACCCGCAAGGACGCCCGGACTGAACCGGCGCATTGCGGCATCCATTTCATACAAGGGGAATTGCATGAAACTCAAATCCATCCTGCTCGGCCTGGCTTCGGCCGCGCTGCTGGCCCAGGCCGGCGCCAGCGTGGCGCGTACGCTCGACGAGGTGCGCGCCGACAAGACCTTGAACGTGGTCACCACCGCGTCCGCGCCGCCGCACGGTTTCAAGAACCCGAAGTCGAACCGGCTCGAAGGCATCATGGTGGACGTGGCCGCCGCGGTCGGCAAGCATCTGGGCGTGGCCGACAAGCTCACCGACGTGCCGTTCTCGGGCCTGATCCCGACGCTGACCTCGGGGCGCGCCGATCTGATGTCGGCGCCGTTGTTCATCACCGAAGAGCGGGCCCGCGCCATCGACTTCTCGGCGCCCGTGTACGAATGGGGCGAGGGCATCGTGGTCAGCGACAAGGCCACCCGCCGCTACGCCAAATTCGAGGACATGCAGGGCCAGAAGGTCGGCGTGCTGGTGGACTCGGTGCAGTTCAACATGATCAAGGACATGCCGGGCACCAAGGTATCGACCTACCAGGACTATTCCACGCTGCTGGCCGATGTGCGCGCCGGCCGCGTCGATCTGGGCATCGTCGATCCGCCCAGCATCATCTACCAGATCAAGACCAAGAACATCCCCGGCGTGAAGCTGGACACGGGCTACCAGCCGCAGCGCAAGTGGCAGGTGGGCATGGCGGTGCAGAAGGGCAATACGGCGCTGCTGGAGGCCGTCAACGCCGCGCTGGCCGAGATGAAGCGCAACGGCGAACTGGCCGCGATCGGGCAGAAGTGGGGCGTATCCGACCTGCTCAGCAAGTAATGCCGCCGCCGCGCGGATAAGCAGCACGAGTTAAGGAGCAAGCATTGGATCTCGCCACGTTGCGCATGTACCTGAGTCCCCTGGCCGAGGGCACGCTCTGGACCCTGGCGCTGTTTTTCTGTTCGGCTTTCCTGGCGGTGGCGCTGGGCCTGGTGGTGTGCCTGTGCCGCCTGTCGCGGCGGCCGCTGGTCAGCCGCGCGGCCCGCGTCTACATCGACATCATCCGCGGCACGCCGCTGCTGCTGCAACTGTTCTACATCTACTACGGCCTGCCGGAGCTGGGCGTGGTGATCAACGGCTTCGTGGCCGGCGTGCTGGGGCTGACGCTGAACTTCGGCGCCTACCTGGCCGAGCTGTTCCGCAGCGGCATCCAGTCGGTGGACGCGGGCCAGTACGAAGCGGCGCGGGCGCTGGGGTTGCGGCGCACGCAGCGGCTGCAGCGCATCGTGCTGCCGCAGGCGCTGCGCACCATATTCCCCGCGCTGGGCAACTACGCGCTGGTGCTGGTCAAGGAGACCTCGCTGGTGGCGGTGATCAGCGTGTATGAGTTGATGCGCGCCGGCGAGATGCTGGCGGGCGCCACCTTCCAGGCGCTGACGGTCTACACCATGGTGGGCGTCATTTATTTCGCCCTGTGCAGCGTGCTGGCCTACCTGTTCCGCCGCTCGGAAAAGCGCCTGACCGTGCCGGGCTACTGGAGCGGCGCCGGCGACAACCATGACATTTCCAAGGCCTGACGCGATGGACGGATTGAACGACTTGGCGCCGATCATCACGATGCGGAGCGTCTCCAAATGGTATGGCGACTTCAAGGTGCTGGACGGGCTGGACCTGGAGGTGCGGCCCGGTGAAAAGCTGATCCTGTGCGGCCCGTCCGGCTCAGGCAAGTCCACCACCATCCGGTTGCTGAACCGGCTGGAGGAACACCAGCAGGGCACGATCGTGGTCGACGGCATCGAGCTGAACGACGACGTCGGCAACATCGAACGCATCCGCGCCGAGGTGGGCATGGTGTTCCAGCACTTCAACCTGTTCCCGCACCTGACGGTGCTGGAAAACTGCACGCTGGCGCCGATGCTGGTCAAGGGCGTGGCGTCGGCGGAGGCGGAAAGCCGCGCCATGCAGTATCTGGAGCGCGTCAGGATCCCGCAGCACGCCGCCAAGTATCCGGGCCAACTGTCCGGCGGCCAGAAGCAGCGCGTGGCGATTGCCCGCGCGCTGTGCATGCAGCCCAAGATCATGCTGTTCGATGAGCCGACCTCGGCGCTCGATCCGGAGATGGTCAAGGAAGTGCTGGACACCATGGTGGCGCTGGCGCGCGACGGCATGACGATGGTCTGTGTGACCCACGAGATGGGCTTTGCGCGCGAGGTGGGCGACCGGGTGGTGTTCATGGACCAGGGCGCGATCGTCGAGACCGACACGCCGGACAACTTTTTCCGGGCGCCGCGTTCGGAGCGGGCGCAGGCTTTTCTGGGACAGATCCTGGCGTAGGCGCGGCCTTCTCCTGGCGGGACAGCGTTGGGGGCGGCGGCCTGAATTCCGGTTGCCGGAACCTGGGGAATGGTTCCATGCCGAGCCGCGCAAATGGCTCTACCCGGTTTGCGCTACGCTACCTATCATGCCAAATCGGGCCGGCGCGCCGCCGCCGGCCCAAGCCTACGTAAAACAACCAGGGAAACACGATGAACGGCGCTGATAGTCTTTGCGATACCCTTCTGGCCAATGATGTGGACGTCTGCTTTGCCAACCCGGGCACGTCCGAGATGCACTTCGTCGCGGCGCTGGATCGCAAACCGAAGATGCGCTGCGTGCTGGGCCTGTTCGAAGGCGTGGTGACGGGCGCGGCCGATGGCTACGCGCGCATGGCCGACAAGCCGGCCGCCACGCTGCTGCACCTGGGGCCGGGCCTGGGCAACGGCCTGGCCAACCTGCACAACGCCAAGCGCGCGCGCACGCCGATGGTCAACATCGTCGGCGACCATGCCACCTATCATGTGCAATACGACGCGCCGCTGACCAGCGACGTCGAAGGCGTGGCGCGTCCCATGTCGCACTGGGTCAAGCGCGGCATGTCGGCCGAATCGATGTCGGCCGACGCCGCCGAGGCCATTGCCGTGGCGCGCCGCCATCCGGGCAACATCGCCACCCTGATCCTGCCGGCCAACTCCGCCTGGACCGAGCTGCCGGCCGACACCGCCGTGGCCAAGGTGGTCGACGAGGCCGTGCCGCACACCACCATCGAGGCGGTGCGCGCCGCCGCCAAGGCGATCCGCTCCGGCGAAACCACCACGCTGCTGCTGGGCAGCACCGCGCTGCGCGAACGCGCGCTCAAGGCCGCCGGCCGCATCGCCCGCGCCACCGGCGTGCGGCTGATGTCCGAAACCTCCAACCGCCGCATCGAGCGCGGCGGCGACCGCACGCCGGTGGACCGGCTGCCGTACCCGATCGACCTGGCCGTGGCCAAGCTCAAGGACGTGCGTCACCTGGTGCTGGTCGGCGCCAAGGCCCCGGTGGGCTTTTTCGCCTATCCCGGCAAGCCCAGCCTGCTGGCGCCCGAGGATTGCGAGAAGATCGTGCTGGCCACTGTTGAGCAGGACCTGGCGCACGCGCTGGAATGGCTGGCCGACGAACTCGGCATCGCCGCCGACGCGCCGCGCCTGGCGGCGCCCGCGCCGGCCTACGAGGTGCCGGCCAGCGGCAAGCTGACCGGCGCCGCCGTCAACATCCTGGTGGCGCACCACCTGCCCGAGAATGCCATCGTCTGCGACGAGTCCATCACCCAGGGCCGCGAATTCCCGATCTACAGCGCCAGCAGCGCGCCGCATGACTGGCTGATGCTGACCGGCGGCGCCATCGGCATCGGCCTGCCGCTGGCGGCCGGCGCGGCGGTGGCCTGCCCGGACCGCAAGGTCATCACCCTGCAGGCGGACGGCAGCGGCATGTACACCTTGCAGGCGCTGTGGACGCAGGCGCGCGAGAACCTGGACTGCCTGACGGTGATCCTGGCCAACCGTTCCTACGCCACGCTGCATGGGGAGATGAAGAACGTGGGCGTGCAGGAGCCGGGCCGCAACGCGCGCCGCATGCTCGACCTGGAAGAGCCCTATCTGGACTGGACCCACCTGGCGCGCGGCATGGGCGTGGAGGCGGTCAGCGTCGATACCGTGGAAGGCTTCGCCCGCGCCTTGCAGGACGGCCTGAAGCGCCGCGGCCCGTTCCTGATCGAAGCGTTGATCTGACGCTTTTGCCCCGCGCGGCAAGGAGCAGGCGCGGGGCGGTCAGACGCCCAGGTAGCGCGTCAATTGTTCCGGCGCGGCGGCCAGCGCCGCGCTGTCGCCGTCCTGCACGATCAAGCCCTTTTCCATCACCAGGCAGCGGTCGGTGTGCGCCAGCACCGCGCGGTAGTTGCGGTCGACGATCAGCGTCGACATGCCGGTGGCGCGGATCTGCCGGATGATCTTCCAGATCTCGGCCACGATCAGCGGCGCCAGGCCTTCGGTGGCTTCGTCCAGGATCAGCAGGTCGGGGTTGGTCATCAACGCCCGGCCGATCGCCAGCATCTGCTGTTCGCCGCCCGACAACTGCTGGCCGCCATGGCCCAGCCGTTCCGTCAGGCGCGGAAAGGTCTCCAGCACCCGCGCATAGGTCCAGTCGCGCCGCCCCTGTTCGCCGGCGCGCGCCGCCACCAGCAGGTTCTCGCGCACGCTCAGGTTGGGGAAGATGCCGCGGCCTTCGGGTACGTAGGCCACGCCCAGTTGCGCGATGGCGTGCGGCCGGGCGCGGGTGCAGTCGGCGCCGCGCACCGCCACGCGGCCCTGGGCGCTGCGCACCTGGCCCACCAGGCTGCGGATCAGCGTGGTCTTGCCCATGCCGTTGCGGCCCACCAGTCCCACGGACTCGCCCGCCCCGATGCGCAGGCCGACGCCGCGCAGCACGTGGCTGGCGCCGTAGTACACATGCAGGCCGTCGGCTTCGATCAGTGCGCGCATGTGAAGTCTCCGTCCAGGTCTTCGCCCAGGTAGGCGGTGCGCACCTCGGCATTGGCGCGGATCCGCGCCGGGTCGCCGCTGGCGATGCTGCTGCCGTTGACCATCACGGTGATGGTGTCGGCGATGCGGAACACCGCGTCCATGTCGTGCTCCACCAGCAGGATGGCGTGGTTGGCCTTGAGCGTCCGCAGCAGCGCGAGGATGCGGTCGGTTTCCTCCGGGCCCATGCCGGCCAGCGGTTCGTCCAGCAGCAGCACCTGCGGTTCGCCGGCCAGGCACATGGCGATCTCGAGCTGCCGCTTGCGGCCATGCGGCAGCAGCCCCGCCGGTTGCATGGCGTCGGCCGCCAGGCCGGTGCGCTCCAGCGCCTGCGCGGCCAGGTCGGCGCTGACCGCGCAGGCCGAGGCGGGCCGCCACCAGTGCCAGAAGCGCTGGCGCCGCGCCTGCGCCGCCAGCCGGCAGTTCTCGAACACGCTCAGTTCCGGGAACAGGGTCGAGCGCTGGTAGCTGCGGCCCAGCCCGGCGCGCGCGCGTTCGGGCTGGCCCCAGGCGGTGATGTCGCGCCCGCCCAGCGACACCTGGCCGCTGCTGGGCGCCAGTTCGCCGGACAGGATGTTGATCAGGGTCGATTTGCCCGCGCCATTGGTGCCGATGACGGCATGCACTTCGCCGCGTCGCAGCGCCAGCGACACGCCGTTGACGGCGGTCAGGCCGCCGAAGCGCCGGGTGACCGCGTCGGCGGTCAGCAGGGGATCAGGCATGGGGCTCTCCTTGGATCGGCAGCGGGAGGGGCTTGGCGGCGCCGGCCGACGCGGCCGAGGCGACCGCGGTGGCAGGGGCCCGGCGCGCCCGGCGCCGGCGCCATTGCGCCGGCAGGCCGGCCAGCCCGTCGGGCAGCAGCGCCACCAGCGCGATGATGGCCAGGCCCAGCGGCAGGTGCCAGTGGCGCGCGTAGTCGCCGAACAGCGCCTGCGACTGGAACAGTTCCTGCAACAGCACCAGCGTCGCCGTCCCAAGCACCGCGCCGCCCAGGCTGCCCATGCCGCCCAGGATCACCATCAGCAGCACCAGCCCCGATTGTTCCCAGGCCAGCAGCTCGGGCGTGACGAAGCCGTCCTTGAGCGCGAACAGGAAGCCGGCCAGCCCCGCCAGCGCGGCGCCGATCACATACGCCGCCAGCTTGTACGGATAGGTCGAATAGCCTGCCGCCCGCATGCGTTGTTCGTTGATGCGGATGCCGGCCAGCGCCGCGCCGAACGGCGAGCGCCGCAGCAGGGCGAGGAAGCCCCAGGTCAGCGCCAGGCAGGCCAGCACGAAGAAATAATAGGTATTGCCCTGGTCCAGGTCGAAGGGCACCCAGCCCGCGATATTGGCCTGCGGCCGGAAGTACAGGTAGATGCCGTCGCTGCCGCCGCCGACCTTGGTGTCATGGAACACGTAGTAGGCCATCTGCGCGAAGGCCAGCGTCACCATGATGAAGTACACGCCGCGCGTGCGCAGCGCCAGCGCGCCCGTCAGCGCGGCGTAGGCGGCGGCCGCCAGCAGCGCGGCCGGCAGCAGCCACCACAGGCTGGCCGCTTCCGAGGACGGCGACAGCAGCGCGGCGGCATAGGCGCCGATGCCGAAGAATGCCGCATGGCCCAGGCTGACCAGCCCGGCGCCGCCCACCAGCAATTGCAGGCTGAGCGCGAACACCGCGTAGATCATGATCTTCACGGCCAGGCCGGTGTAGTAGTCGCTGCCGCTCCAGGCGAAGGCGGCCAGCGCCAGCAGGGTCGCGACAGGCAGGAGTCGATTCACATTCATGGTCAGCCCTGTTTGAACAGCCCTTCGGGCTTGCACAGCAGAATCGCGGCCATCAGCACGTACACCAGCACGCCCGCGGCGGCGGGGAACAGCACCTGGCCGAAGGTCTCGACCACGCCCACCAGCATCGCCGCCAGGAACGCGCCGCGGATCGAACCGATGCCGCCGATCACCACCACCACGAAACAGATGATCAGCACGCCGTTGCCCATGCCGGGATATACGGACGACACCGGCGCGGCGATGCTGCCGGCCAGCGCCGCCAGCGCCACGCCGGCGGCGAACACCAGCCGGTACAGCTTGTTGACGTCGATGCCCAGCGACCCGGTCATCTCGCGGTTGCTGGCGCCCGCACGCAGCATCATGCCCAGCCGCGTGCGCGCGATGACCCAGTACAGCAGCAGCGCCACCGCGATGCCCACCGCCGAGATGAACAGCCGGTACACCGGGTAGGTCATCACATCGCCCAGCGCGATGCTGCCCTGCAGCCAGGACGGCAGCGGCACGCCGTGCACGTCGTTGCCCACCAGGATGCTGCGCAGTTCCTCGAACACCAGGATCAGGCCGTAGGTCATCAGCACCTGCTGCAGGTGGTTGCGGCGATACAGGTAGCTGAAGAACGCCGCCTCCAGCAGGTAGCCGAGCGCGGCCGCGGCCAGCACGCACACCGCCAGGGTGGCGACGAAGCCGCCGCCGAGCCAGCGGTCCACCGCCGGCCCCAGCGCGAACGCCATGTAGGCGCCGATCATGTAGAAGCTGCCGTGCGCGAGGTTGATGATCCCCATGATGCCGAAGATCAGCGTGAGGCCGCTGGCCACCAGGAACAGCAACAGGCCGTACTGGAAGGCGTTCAGGCTCTGGATGAGCAGGATGCCGAGGTCCATGGGGACTCTCCGGTCCTAGAGCTTGCAGCCGCGGGCCGGGTCGGCCAGCTTGCGAACGGCCACGTCGACCACCTTGTTCTCCAGGCCGTCGACGCGGCGCAAGTAGATGTCCTGCACCGGGTTGCCGGCCTTGGACAGCGTGAACGCGCCGCGCGGGCTATCGACCGTGGCGCCGCGCATGGCTTCGCGGAATTCGGCCTTCTTGCCGAAGTCGCCCTTGACCGCCGCCAGCCCCGACTGCATCAGTTGCGCGGCGTCGTAGCCTTGCACCGCGTAGACGTCGGGCTGCATGTTGTAGGCCTTGCCGTAGTCGGCGCGGAAGGCGTTGTCGCGCGGCGTGTTCAGGCCGTCGGCGTAGTGCAGCGTGGTCAGCAGCCCCTGCGCCGACGCGCCCTGCGCCTGCAGCGTGCCGTCGGTGAGAAAGCCCGAGCCGTACAGCGGGATGGTCTTGTCCAGGCCGGCCGCGTGATAGTCCTGCACGAACTTGACCGCGCCGCCGCCGGCGAAGAAGGTGAACACCATGTCGGGCTTGAGCGCGGCGATCTCGGTCAGGAGCGACTGGAATTCGACGTTGGGGAAGGGCAGGCTCAGTTCCTTGACCACCTTGCCGCCGGCCTGCTCGAAGCCTTCCTTGAAACCGCCGATGGCCTCGTCGCCGGCCGCGTACTTCCAGGTGATGGTCACCGCCGTCTTGTGGCCGCGCGCCTTGGCCACCGGGCCCATGGCGTAGGCCGGCTGCCAGTTGGTGAACGAGGTGCGGAAAATGCCGGGGCCGCACAGCGGGCCGGTGATGGCGTTGGCGCCGGCGTTCGTCACGATGAGTGTGGTGTCGGCGTCCTTGGCGGCCTTGGCCAGCGCCATCGCCACGCCCGAATGCACGGTGCCGATCAGCACGTCGACCTGGTCGCGCTTGATCAGGCGGTTGGCGTTCTCGGCGGCCTTGGACGGATTGGATTCGTCGTCCACCTTGAAGTACTCGATCTCGCGCCCGCCGAGCTTGCCGCCCTGTTCCGCCACATACAGCTTGAAGCCGTTCTCGATGGCGTTGCCGAGCGCGGCGTAGGTGCCGCTGTAGGGCAGCATGAAGCCGACTTTGAGCTTGTCGGCGGCCAGGGCGCCGCTTGCGGCCAGCATCAGTGCCGCGCTCAGCGCGGCCCGGGTCAGGGCGTGGGTCATGGTGGTGTCTCCGTGCTTGTCATGGGCTGCCGCTGGGGCGGCCGGGTTGGTCCAGCGCGCCGACGAAGCCGGCGATGGCCTGGATTACGGTGGCGGGCTGGTCCTTGTGCGGCGAGTGGCGGCAGTCGGGAATCTCCAGCAGCCGTGTCTGCGGCGCGGCGCGGCGGATGCCGCGTATCTGTTCGAGCGTGCCGTACTCATCGTCCACGCCCTGCATCGCCAGGATGGGGCAACCGATGGCGGGCAGGTGATCCTCGATGTTCCAACGGCGGAAGGCGGGGTCCAGCCAGACGTCGTTCCAGCCGCGAAAGGCCGAATCGACATCCTCGTGATGGCGCGCCAGCCGCGCGCGCAGGTCGGTGTCGCGGTAGGCCTGGCGCGCCTGTTCGATATGCGCCACGGTGCGGTCCTCGACGAAGATGTGCGGCGCGGCCACCGCGACGCCCGCGACTGCGTCGGGGTGCATGGCGGCGTAGAGCAGCGCGATGGAGCCGCCATCGCTGTGGCCGAACAGGATGGGCCGATCTCGCTTGGCATCGATGCCAAGCGCGGCGAGCAGCGCGGGCAGTACGTCGGCGGCCTCGCGGTGCATGAAGTCGACCGGGCGCTTTTCGCCCGCGGCCAGCGGCGTGGAGCGGCCGTAGCCATGGCGCGAATAGACCAGCCCGCGGCAGCCGGCGGCGGCGCAGGCCTGCCGCGGCCAGTCCTTCCACATCGACACGGACCCCAGCCCTTCGTGCAGGAACACCAGCAGCGGCGCGTCCCCGCGCGCGGCCGCGATCCACTGGTATTCCAGGCGCAGGTCGCGTCCCGCCGCGCGCACGTCGGCCAGGGCGGTGGGCTCGGGGGCGGGCACGGCGCTCATGGCGTGACCTGTTCCAACTGCCGCAGGCGGAATCGCTGGATCTTGCCGGTGGCGGTCTTGGGCAGTTCGTCGGTGAAGTCGATCTGGCGCGGATACTTGAAGGGCGCCAGGTGCTGCTTGACGTAGCGCTGCAGGTCGGCGCCGGTGTTCGCGTCCGGCGCGTAGCCCGGCCGCAGCACCACGTAGGCCTTGGTCTTGACCAGCCCGTCGTGGTCCGGCACGCCGATCACCGCCGCTTCCAGCACCGCCTCGTGCTGCACCAGCACGTTCTCCACTTCCACCGGCGACACGTACTGGCCGCTGACCTTGATCATGTCGTCGCTGCGGCCGGCATAGGTGTAGTAGCCGTCGGCGTCGCAGATGTACTTGTCGCCGCTCTTGAGCCAGTCGCCCAGGAAGCACTGGCGCGTCTTGTCGCGGTTGTTCCAGTACATCAGTGCCGCGCTCGGGCCCTTGATGTACAGGTCGCCAATCGCGCCGGCGGCCACCGGCGCGCCGTTGTCGTCGCGCAGTTGCACCTCGTAGCCGGGCACCGGCTTGCCGGTGGTGCCGTAGCGCAACTGGCCGGCGCGGTTCGACAGGAAGATGTG
This sequence comes from Achromobacter sp. EB05, assembly GCF_044232075.1. Lineage (NCBI taxonomy): Bacteria > Pseudomonadati > Pseudomonadota > Betaproteobacteria > Burkholderiales > Alcaligenaceae > Achromobacter > Achromobacter sp. EB05. Next base: position 4,879,546 of record NZ_CP155917.1, on the reverse strand, counting down.
CAGCATCTCGGTCGAGCCGATGCCGTCCAGGATGTCACAGCCGAAATGGCGCTGGAAACGTTCGCCAATATCGCGCGGCAGGGCTTCGCCGGCCGAGGTGCAGATGCGCATCGCCACCTGTTCGCGCGGCGGCAGGTCGGGCGCGGCCAGCATGCTGGCGTACAGCGTCGGCACGCCGTAGAACACGGTCGGGCGGTGCCGCACCAGGCGCTGGAACACGGCCTGCGGCGTGGGCCGCTCGGCCATCAGCACGACGGTGGCGCCCACCGACAGCGGAAAGGTCAGGCCGTTGCCCAGCCCGTAGGCGAAGAACAGCTTGGCGGCCGAGAACGCAATATCGTCCTCGCGGATGCCCAGCACCGGCTTGGCGTAGAGCTCGGCGGTGTGCCACAGGTTGCCATGGGTGTGGACCACGCCCTTGGGCTTGCCGGTGGAGCCCGACGAATACAGCCAGAAGGCGATCTCATCGGACAGCGTGCGCGCGGCCGGCGCCAGCGGGGCGGCGGCCAGCAGCGCGTCGAGTTCGTGCGCGCCGGCAGGCAGCGCCGCCGCGGGGCGTGACACCACCAGGTGCTCGACCTCGCCGGGCGCCTGCGCCAGCGCGGCCTGCAAGGTCGGCAGCAGGCTCTCGGAGACGAAGGCGGCGCGCACGCGGCTGTGGTTGAGGATGTAGGCGTAATCGTCCGGCGTCAGCAGGGTGTTCACGGCCACGGGCACCACGCCGGCGTGCAGCGCGCCCAGGAACACCACCGGCCAGTCCGCCGTGTCCTGCATCAGCAGCAGGATGCGTTCCTCCCGCCGCAGCCCCAACTGGCGCAATGCGCCCGCCATGCGCGCCACGCGCTCGGCCAGTTCGCCATAGGTGAGCTGGCGGGTGTCGTCGATGTAGGCCAGCTTGGTGGCGCGCGGCGCGTTCAAGGCGGCCAGGTGGCTGGCGAAGTTCAGTTCGGCGGGGCAGGCATTCACGGTTGTCTCCTGGTGTCCTGGCGGGCGGGGCGGCCTGTCCGGCGGTCCGCAAGCGTCTGGCGGCTTGTCGTGACCGGGGGCATGGCATGGGACGCGGGGTCAGCCCGCGCCGGCAGCCGGCCGGCCACGCGGGGCGCGGCCGGGGCGCTGTGGGGAAGCGGGGCGCGGATTCATGCGCGGGTGAACTCGATGGCGCCGCCCGGCAGCAGGTACAGCACCAGCGCGCGTCCCTGCGTCACCGTGGGGCGGTGGGCGCTGCCGGGGCCATAGACCAGCCAGCCGGCGCCGTGGCCGTCGAAGCGCGCCGCGTCGGTCAGCGGCATGATCATGTCGACTTCGCCGTTGGGATGCGCGTGGTGCGGGCCGGCCAGGTCGTCCATGTCGACCACGTCCACCGAACAGCCGCCCAGGTCCTCGGCCGGCTTGATGACGCGGCCGTAGCGGATGCCGCCGCCTTCGCGGTTGCACATCCAGCCGTCGGCCACGCCCTGCCTACAGGCGGCGAAGATTTCGGCGTACAACGCGCTGTCGGGGCCTGCCTGCTGGTTCAGGCGCTGCTGCAGGGCGCCGTCGAGCGCCTGGCCGGCCATCAGGTCCGTCACCTGGCGCATCAGCGCGTGGAATCGTTCTGGCGTGCTCACCCGGTCTCCTCCTATACACTGTCGGCGCTTCAGCGGCGGATGCAATCCAGTGCTGTTTTGTCGCACCTGACACGCTGTTGAAGCTGTTTGAGGAAAAATAGTGCTTCCATTGATATGGGTCAAGCACTATAGTGCATAAATCGGGTGTTATCAGGGTTTTTGCGGAGTCAGCTACACCATGAACCAAGCGCTAGAAGACGCGGCGCCAACTGAACCCAGGCGGGAAGCCTTCCTGGTGGCGCTGGGCGAGCGGGTGCGCCGCCTGCGGGCCATCCGCGGCATGACGCGCAAGGGGTTGTCGCAGGTGACCGGCGTGTCCGAGCGGCATCTGGCCAATCTCGAGCACGGCGTGGGCAATGCCTCGATCCTTGTGCTGCTGCAGATCGCCAAGGCCTTCAACTGCGCGCTGGCCGAACTGGTGGGCGATGTCACCACCGAATCGCCCGACTGGCTGCTGATCCGCGAGCTGCTCAGCGGCCGCACCGAGTCCGACCTGCAGCGCGCCCGCGAGGCGCTGACCCAGCTGTTCGGCGTGGGCGCCGGCGCGCAGCGCCCCAACCGCACCCAGCGTATCGCGCTGATCGGCCTGCGCGGCGCGGGCAAGTCGACGCTGGGCCAGATGCTGGCCGATGACCTGGGCTACCCGTTCGTCGAGCTGAATCGCGAGATCGAGCGCGTGGCCGGCTGCAGCATCCTGGAAATCCACAACCTGTACGGCCCCAACGCCTATCGCCGCTACGAGCGGCGCGCGCTGGAAGAGGCGGTGCAGATCTATCCGGAAATGGTGCTGGCCACCCCCGGCGGCCTGGTGTCCGAGCCGGCCACGCTCAACCTGCTGCTGGCGCACTGCTACACGGTCTGGCTGCGCGCCACGCCCGAGGAGCACATGGGCCGGGTGATGGCGCAGGGAGACTTCCGGCCGATGTCCGGCAATAACGAGGCCATGGCCGACCTGAAGCGCATCCTGGCCGGGCGCGAAGCGTTCTACGCCAAGGCCGACCTGACCTGGGTCACCAGCCACCTGGACGTGCAGGAGAGCTTCGCCGGCCTGCGTACCCAGGTGCGCAAGGCCTGCGGTCTGCCGCTGTAGCGCCCGCGGCATTTGCCGATCGCCTGGGCCGCCCCTTTGGGCGGCCTTTTCTTTCGTGGTGCGCGGGCGTCGCCCTGTCCGTCCGGAGAGGGGGGCTTCATTGAGGGACGCTTTGACGAGCGTCTGATGACCTGCACTTTTGTGCATCTTTTGCTTGACGCTGATTTTTGCCTGCACTAATCTGCATAATAATTCATGTCGTGCAGTATTTTTCCTATCCGGCTAGGGCATCAGGAGACAAGCAATGAGCAGCGCCGCCAACAAGGTCGCCTTTCGGACCGATCCCTCTCAGTACCGCCATTGGCGCCTGTCGTTCGATGGCCCCGTCGCCACGCTGGCGATGGACGTGGCCGAGGACGGCGGCCTGCGTCCGGGCTACAAGCTCAAGCTCAATTCCTACGACCTGGGCGTGGACATCGAGCTGCACGACGCGCTGCAGCGCATCCGCTTCGAGCATCCCGAGGTGCGCAGCGTGGTCGTCACCAGCATGAAAGACCGCATCTTCTGTTCGGGCGCCAACATCTTCATGCTGGGCCTGTCCTCGCACGCCTGGAAGGTGAACTTCTGCAAGTTCACCAACGAAACCCGCAACGGCATCGAGGACTCCAGCCGCCATAGCGGCCTGAAATTCATCGCCGCGCTCAACGGCGCCTGCGCCGGCGGCGGCTACGAGCTGGCCCTGGCCTGCGACGAGATCCTGCTGATCGACGACCGCTCGTCCTCGGTCGCGTTGCCCGAAGTGCCGCTGCTGGGCGTGCTGCCGGGCACCGGCGGCCTGACCCGCGTCACCGACAAGCGCCGCGTGCGCCACGATCACGCCGACATCTTCTGCACCCTGGTCGAAGGCGTGCGCGGCCAGCGCGCCAAGGACTGGCGCCTGGTCGACGACGTGGTCAAGCCCGCGCAGTTCGAGGCCGCGGTGCGCGAGCGCGCGCTGGCGCTGGCCGAGCGCAGCAGCCGCCCCGCTGGCGAGGCGGGCGTGGCGCTGACGCCGCTGGCGCGCGAGGAAGCCGCCGATGCCTTGTCCTACCGCTACGTCGACGTGCAACTGGATCGCGCCAAGCGCCAGGCCTCCTGGACGGTGCGCGCGCCGCAAGGCCCGGTGGAATCGGAGCTGGCCGACATCGTGGCCGCCGGCGCGGCCTGGTGGCCGCTGCAGATGGCGCGCGAGCTTGACGACGCCATCCTGTCGCTGCGCACCAATGAACTCGACATCGGCACCTGGATCTTCAAGACCGAGGGCGACCCGCAGGCCGTGCTGGCCGCCGACGCCGCGCTGCAACGCCACGCCGATCACTGGTTCGTGCGCGAGACCGCCGGCCTGCTGCGCCGCACGCTGGCGCGCCTGGACGTGACCTCGCGCAGCCTGTTCGCGCTGGTCGAGCCGGGTTCTTGCTTTGCCGGCACGCTGCTGGAACTGGCGCTGGCCGCCGACCGCAGCTACATGCTGGACAGCGAAGGCGAGGAACACGACCCGGCCCGGCTGATCGTGGGCGAGGCCAACTTCGGCGCCTACCCGATGGTCAACGGCCAGAGCCGCCTGCAACGCCGCTTCCACGAGGAAACCGCGCCGCTTGAAGCGGTGCGGGCCCGCGCCGGCCAGCCGCTGGCCGCGCGCGACGCGCTGGCGCTGGGGCTGGTGACCTACGCGCCCGACAGCATCGACTGGGACGACGAGGTGCGCATGATGCTCGAAGAGCGCCGCGCGCTGTCGCCCGACGCGCTCACCGGCCTGGAAGCCAATCTGCGCTTCGGCGGCCGCGAAACCATGGAAACGCGCATCTTCGGCCGCCTGACCGCCTGGCAGAACTGGATCTTCAACCGGCCCAACGCGGCGGGCGAGAAGGGCGCGCTCAAACTCTACGGCAAGGGCGAGCAGGCGACATTCGACTGGAACCGCGTCTAGCGCGGCCCACGCAGCAAGTTCCCATACACGGCGCCGGCCCGCGCAGCGCGGCCCGCGCCCCAAGACCCGACGCCGCCCCGACGCGGCCGTCCATCCAGGAGCAGAGACAATGTCAGGCATCAACTACAGCGACAAGATCCCCAATAACGTCAACCTGTCCGGCGACCGCACGTTGCAGCGCGCGCTGGAACACTGGCAGCCCAACTACCTGCAATGGTGGCAGGACATGGGTCCGGACGGCTCGCACGGCTTCGACGTCTACCTGCGCACCGCCGTCAGCGTCGAGCCCGACGGCTGGGCCCACTTCAACCACGTGCGCATGCCCGACTACCGCTGGGGCATCTTCCTGGCGCCGCAGGACGTCCAGCGCAAGATCCACTTCGGCGAGAACATGGGCCGCGACGTCTGGCAGGACGTTCCCGGCGAACACCGCGCCAACCTGCGCCGCATCATCGTCACGCAGGGCGACACCGAGCCGGCGTCGATCGAGCAGCAGCGCCACCTGGGCCTGACCGCGCCGTCGCAGTACGACCTGCGCAACCTGTTCCAGATCAACGTCGAGGAAGGCCGCCACCTGTGGGCGATGGTCTACCTGCTGCACCGCTATTTCGGCCGCGACGGCCGCGAAGAGGCCGACGCGCTGCTGCAGCGCACCTCCGGCGATTCGGACAACCCGCGCATCCTCGGCGCCTTCAACGAGAAGACGCCGGACTGGCTGGCGTTCTACATGTTCACCTACTTCACCGACCGCGACGGCAAGTTCCAGTTGTGCGCACTGGCCGAATCCAGCTTCGACCCGCTGGCCCGCACCACCAAGTTCATGCTGACCGAAGAGGCGCACCACATGTTCGTGGGCGAATCCGGCATCTCGCGCGTGATCCAGCGCACCTGCGAAGTGATGAACCAGTTGAAGACCGACGACCCGGCCGCCGTGCGCGCCGCCGGCGTCATCGACCTGCCGACGATCCAGCGCTACCTGAACTTCCACTACAGCGTCACCATCGACCTGTTCGGCGCCGACCAGTCGTCCAACGCCGCCATCTTCTACGGCTCGGGCCTGAAGGGCCGTTACGAAGAAAGCAAGCGTAACGACGACCACCAGCTCAAGAACGACACCTACCGCGTGCTGTCGGTCGACAACGGCAGGCTGCGCGAGATCGAGGTGCCGATGCTGAACGCGCTCAACGAAGTGCTGCGCGACGACTTCATCCGCGACTCGGTGGCCGGCATCGGCCGCTGGAACAAGGTCATCGAAAAGAGCGGCATCGCCTTCCGCCTGCAGGTGCCGCACAAGGCCTTCAACCGCCAGATCGGCACGCTGGCCGGCATCCGCATGTCGCCCGAGGGCGAGATCCTGTCCGAGGCGCAATGGCAGGCGCACCGCCATCAATGGCTGCCCACCCCGGAGGACCGTGAGTTCGTCGCCTCGCTGATGGGCCGCGTGACCGAGCCCGGCAAGTTCGCCAACTGGATCGCGCCGCCGGTCATGGGCATCAACCGCCAGCCCGTGAACTTCGAGTACGTTCGTTTCAACTAAGGCCCCGTGGCGGCGCCATGCGCCGCCGCGCCGCGCATTCGGATGACCGCGATGAACGCCGCCCTGCCCATGGAAGTCCTGAAGCAACACCTGATCGATCCCGAGATCTGCATCCGCTGCAACACCTGCGAAGAAACCTGTCCGATCGACGCGATCACGCACGACAGCAACAACTACGTGGTCGACCCGGACATCTGCAACGGCTGCATGGCCTGCGTGCCGCCGTGCCCCACCGGCTCGATCGACAACTGGCGATTGGTGGTGCGCGGCGACGCCTATTCGGTGCAGGACCAACTGCGCTGGGATGAGCTGCCGCGCGAACAGCCCCTGCCGGGAGCCGCGGCCGTCGTGGATGAGGCGGCGAACGCGGTCGTCGAGCCGGCGTCGTCCGCCGGGGTGGCGGCCATGCCGTCCGCCACGCCCGGCGCAAGCGTGCCGCCGTGGTCCGCCGCGCATCCCTACGTCAACCTCTACACCCACAAGACGCCGGTGACCGCCACCGTGGTCGGCAACTACCGCGTCACCGGCGCCGACACCGACAGCGACATCCATCACATCGTGCTGGACTTCGGCGAGCTGCCGTTCCCGGTGCTGGAAGGCCAGTCGATCGGCATCCTGCCGCCCGGCACCGACGCCCAGGGCCGGCCGCACCACGCGCGCCAGTACTCGCTGGCCAGCCCGCGCGACGGCGAACGCGCCGGCTACAACAACCTGTCGTTGACCGTGAAACGCGTCACCGAGGACCACCAAGGCCAGTCGGTGAACGGCGTCTGTTCCAACTACCTGTGCGACCTGGCCAAGAACGACACCGTGCAGGTGATCGGTCCGTTCGGCCATACCTTCCTGATGCCGAACCACCCGCGCGCCAACCTCATCATGATCTGCACCGGCACCGGTTCGGCGCCGATGCGCGCCATGACCGAGCGCTACCGGCGCCGCATCGAAACGGGGGAGAATGGCCGCCTGATGCTGTTCTTCGGCGCCCGCACCGAACGCGAGCTGCCGTATTTCGGCCCGTTGATGAAACTGCCGCGCGACTTCATCGACATCAACCTGGCGCTGTCGCGCGAAGCCGGCCAGCCCAAGCGCTACGTGCAGGACCTGATCCGCGAACGCGCCGCCGCCGTGCGCGAACTGCTCGCCGATCGCAACACCTGCATCTACGTCTGCGGCCTGAAGGGCATGGAAGTCGGCGTGCTGGACGCCTTGCGCGAGGTGACGGTGCAAGCGGGACAGGATTGGACTATCCTGCATGATGTGCTGCGCCGCGAGGGGCGGCTGCACTTCGAGACCTATTGAACGGGCGGCCGGCTTCCGGCAAGCCCTCCAAGGGTCATCCATGCGAGGGGAAGTCCACCAATGAAGTTCGCTGATTTCAAGGACGGCATGCTGATCAAGGCCGGTCCGGTCACCATCACGGAAGCCGAAATCCTCGAGTTCGCCCGCAAGTACGACCCGCAGTGGTTCCACACCGATCTCAAGCGGGCCGCCGAGGGCCGCTGGGGCGGCCTCATCGCCAGCGGCTGGCATACCTGCGCGCTGGCCATGCGCATGGCGGTGGATGCCGCGTTGCACGATTCCGAGTCCTTCGGCTCGCCCGGCCTGGGCGAAGTGCGCTGGCGCACGCCGGTGCGTCCTGGCGACCAGTTGCGCCTGGAAGCGCGGGTGCAGGGCGTGCGTACGTCTTCGTCGCGGCCGGACCTCGGCATCATCACCTGGGCCTGGACGGTGATCAACCAGCATGACGAGGGCGTGCTGGAATTGGACGCGACCAGCTTGTTCGATCTGTCGGGCGACTAGCCTGCCGCCATGCCGGGCCCGCGCCCGCCGCGGCGGGGCCAGGCGTCCGTGTCGCAGTTGCCTTGTCCGCTCCCGCGGATACCCGTAACATGACCGCGTCGTGGGCAAATTGCGTCCACCGGCATTGAAGGCCCGCCCGGGATACCAGGCGGGCCTTTTGCATGGGCCCGCCGAATGAGGCAGCCCGCAAGACGATCACTTCCTTCCGTGAACCCGGCATTCCGCCCAGGCCCGCCCGCATCCGCCGGCGGGCTTTTTTTGCGCAGCGCCGCTGCTGCGATTCGTCATCAAGGTCCCCTTCATGCAACTCCTGAAACCTATCAATGTCGGCCAGGCGCCGAACGACCAGACCGGCGACACGCTGCGCGACGCCATGGGGCTGGTGAACGAGAACTTCGCCAAGACCCGCGCGGGCGTCGAAGCCGTCGAAGTGGCCACCGCCGCCGCGCAACGCAAGGCGGATGCCGCGATTGCCTCCGCCGAAAAAGGCGCGGCTGGCGGCGTGACGCCGCTGGACGCGGCGGGCAAGGTGCCGGCCGCGCACCTGCCGCCGCCGGCCATTCCGCTATCGCAGGGATCGGCGCCCGGCGGCGTCGCTCCGTTGGATGAGGATGGGCGTGTGCCTGTCGATCACCTGCCGGTGCCGGTGGCGTCCGTGCCGCTGGCGGAAAAGGGCCAGCCGGGTGGTGTCGCGGCATTGGCCGCGGACGGCAAGGTGCCCTTCGCTCAACTCCCCGATCTGGTTCCGGCGGCGGAGAAGGCGCAGCCCAAAGGTGTTGCCACGCTGGCCGAGGATGGCCGGATCGTCGCCAATCAATTACCGCCGTTGATCCCTGCGGCCGACAAGGGGCGTCCCGGCGGCGTAGCAACCCTGGACGCTGACGGTCGCGTGCCGGCGCTTCAGCTGGCCGCCGTGCCGCCGGAAGAAAAAGGCCGACCCGGTGGCGTTGCCACGCTGGATGCGCAGGGCAAGGTGCCGGTCGGCCAGCTTCCGCCTGTCCCCAGCGGACCGCCGGTCGGTTCGGTCGCGTGGTGGCCGCTGCGCGCTTCCATTCCGGCGGGCCAGATTCCCGCTGATGGGCAGATCGTTACCCGCGCCACGTTTCCCGATCTTGCGGCTATGGTGACGGAAGGCAAGGTGCCGGTGGTGTCCGAGGCGGATTGGTTGGCGGATCCGCTCAAGCGGGGGAGCTATACCGTGGGAGACGGATCTTCGACCTTTCGGGTTCCCGATTTGAACGCCAGGGCCGCAGGGTCTCTCGCGGCGGCGGTGTTGCGAGGAGATGGGGCGAAATCCGCGGGCATGCCTGGCTCCCTGCAAGCGGACCAACTCGGTCCGATGGACCACCGTGTCGTGAGCGGATTCAATCAAGCCACTAACGTGTTGGCAGACGCTTCCCTGAATGCTGTGATGGCTTCGGGGAATTTTGCCGGCTACACATTCACCACCACGCGGCAGACCACGAACGGCAGTCGCTGGATCGTCAATACCGGCGACGAAACGCGGATGGCGAACGTTACCGGCGTTTGGACGATTCACGCTTTTGCTGCTGTGGTCAATTCCGGCAGCGTCGATATCGCACAGCTTGCTAGTGACCATGCGGCGCTCAATGCGGCGTTTCAGACTTTACGCGCGCAGGTCTTCGGCGTTGGGCAGACGCTTCAAGACATGGGCGCGTCCCGGGCATTCGGTGTGACATACACCAACAGTACCGGTCGGCCGATCTCGGTTTACATCGTTGGCTCTTCCAACAGTAGCTCCGGCGGCAACATGTATGTGATGGTGGGCGGCATCGCGGGGACGCGCTCCATCACCACAATGAACGGCGTCTCGCTGGCGCTCACCGCTGTCATTCCCCCAGGAATCACCTATCGGGTGGTGGCCGACAGCATGACGCAGAATTTCTGGACCGAGTACCGGTGAGGCTCGTGGAAAGCTCGCCGGGACGTTGGCAGCGGCATCTGTCCGCGCAATCCCATTTTTTCCCCGTCACCCGAATACGTGGGTGGCTGTTCCATTTCGTGTCGCGGCATCACGCCGTCAGGGCTTTTCTCCCATGCAAATCCTAAAACCCATCAACATCGGCCTCGCGCCGAACGACCAGACCGGCGACACGCTGCGCGACGCCATGGCGCTGGTGAACGAGAACTTCGGCAAGACTCGTGTCGGTGTGGAAACTGTCGAAGTATCCGCCGCCGCCGCGCAACGCAAGGCGGACGCCGCCGTGCCGATGTCTGAAAAAGGCGCGGCGGGTGGCGTGACACCGTTGGATGCGGCTGGCAAGGTGCCGGCTGCGCATCTGCCTCCACCTGCGATCCCTCTGTCGCAAAAATCGGCGCCGAGTGGCGTTGCCCCGCTGGGCGAGGATGGGCGTGTGCCTGTCGAACATCTGCCAATTCCGGTGCCGTCGGTGCCGTTGGCGGAGAAGGGGAAACCCAATGGCGTTGCCACGTTGGGCGGCAATGGCAAAGTCGCGCCAGCGCAATTGCCTGCCTTGATTCCCTTGGCGGAAAAAGCTCAGCCTGACGGGGTGGCGACCTTGGGCGCGGACGGATTGATCGTCGCAAATCAGTTGCCGCCCCTGGTGCCTGCTTCGGATAAGGGGCGCCCGGGCGGCGTGGCGACCTTGGGCGCCGATGGCCGCGTGCCAGCGGTGCAGCTGTCAGCGGTGCCGCCGGCGGAAAAAGGCCAGCCCGGGGGTATCGCCACATTGGACGATGGCGGCAAGGTGCCGGTCGATCAACTGCCACCGATCCCCAGCGGTCCGCCCGTAGGCTCGGTTGCATGGTGGCCGCTGCGTACGTCCATTCCCGCTGGCCAGATTCCTGCGGATGGGCAGATAATCAGCCGCGCCACTTTCAAGGATCTTGCCGCCATGGTGGCAGCGCGTTCACTACCGGTGGTGCAGGAGGCCGAATGGCTCGCCGATCCGCTCAAGCGCGGCAGCTTCACGTTGGGAGACGGCTCTACCACCATCCGAATGCCGGACTACAACGGGAAGTCCCCCGGCTCAATTGGCGCGCCGTTCATGCGCGGCGATGGCGCGCTTTTGAACGGCGTGTTGAAAGCCAGCCAGAACAAGGCGCACCAGCACGTTTTTTCGTCGCCGCAGTACCTGTACGGGGAGACTGGCGGAAGCTCTTCCTTCTACGGAACTACCGCCTCGGTCACTCCTATCTTTACCCGTAACACCACTAGCGAAGGCGGCGCAGAAGCGCATCCGACGTTCGCTTCCGGTGTCTGGACCGTGCAGGCCTTCGGGACTGTCATCAACGCGGGGAGCGTCGACGCCGCACAATTGGCGTCCGACCTGGGCGTGGCCCAATCCACTTTGCAGCAGTTGAAGGGACAAGTGTTCGGTACAGGGCAGCAGCTTCGTTCACGCACGACGGTGTTGCGCACGTGGTATCAGAACACCACAGGCCGCCCCATACTGGTCGGGTTTCATTGTGTTGGCGTCGCTGCGGGGACGATTATCGTTGCCGGATACCTCAACAATGTCTCCGGTAATGCGGGATCGGTTCCCTACCATTACGATACGACTCCTGGCGGGTATGCCGGCATGCGCTGCGGTTTCACCATGCACGTGCCACCTGGCATGTGGTGGATGGCCGACACCGTCAATGCCAATGTCGAGTCCGGTTCGGTCTGGGAATACGCGTGACCGTAAAGCCCCCGGACCCGGTGTGGACGGGGGCTACCCACTTACGGCCGCCGCATCGCCTTCAGGATATTCACCCCCTCCGGCCCCGCCGCGGCCTCCCACTGCTTCACCGAATCCACCGCCGCGTTCTTCAGCGCCTGGCGCACCGGCATTGGCACGGCGGTGTCGATCGTCACGCCGTTCTTGCGCATGTTGGCGTAGTTCTGCTGCAACCGGCCTTCGATGCGCTTCCACTGCTCGGCCTCGGTCTGCGCGGCGGCCTGGTCGATCGCTTTGCGCGATTTCGCGTCCAGCGCCTGATAGGCCTGCAGGTTCATCGTCGCCACCGAGATCGGCATCGCGTAGTTGATCTCGGCGAAGCGTGGCAGGTGTTCCCACAGCTTGCGGCCGGCGCCGCCGTCGCCCGAGGACAGCACCGCGTTGACCTCGCCCGAGGCGATGCGCGGCATGGCGTCGGCGAACGAGATGTTCTGCGCGCGCGCCCCGGCCTTCTGCATCACGTCCTGCGAGGTCGCGTCATAGGTGCGGATGCTCAGCGCCTTCAGCGCGGCGACGCTGTCCACCTTGTCCTTGGACCAGATCCCCGAGGCCGGCCAGGGCGTGGTGTAGAGCAGTTTCTGGCCGTGCGCGGCCAGCAGTTTCTCGTAGGCCGGACGGGCCGATTTGTTCAGCGCGCGCGCCTTGGCCAGCGAGTCGGCCAGGAATGGCAGCGAGGACACGCCGAAAATCGGATACTTGGTCGCCAGCGCGCCGGCGAAGGCGTCGCCGGCATCGACCTTGCGCGCCTGGACCGCGTCGATCATGTCGCCTGACTTGATGCCCCGCGCGGCGTCGAAGCTGGCATCGATCAACACCTGGCCGCCGCTCTTGCCGCGCACCAGGTCGGCGAAGGTGGACACGCCTTGTCCCGGCATCGAAGTGGCCGGATACTCGGTGGTCATGGTGAGGGTAGTGGCGGCGAATGCGCCGTGACTTGCAAAAGCGATGGCGATGCCCGCCCACAGGCGGAACGAGGGACTGCCTTGCATGCGCGACTCCTGGTCGTGACGAAAAATCCGGGGTCGGGCAGGCGGATACAGCGGGCCGGCACCAGGCCAATTGCAGGCAGCGTAAGCCATGAGCCGCGCGCGGGCTAGTTCCTGATAACCCTAAGACGCGCCGGGAGTGGGCATCGCCCGCGCAAAAAAAACGCCCCTCGAAAGGGGCGCACAGTCTTCGCCTGCCGGCGAACCGCGCGTCGGGAGCAGAGCCGGGCTCCGTCCGCGCGGCGAACTGCAAATCAATAGAATGCCTGGATGCCGGTCTGCGCGCGGCCCAGGATCAGGGCGTGCACGTCGTGGGTGCCTTCGTAGGTGTTGACCACTTCCAGATTCACCAGGTGGCGGGCCACGCCGAATTCGTCGGAGATGCCGTTGCCGCCCAGCATGTCGCGGGCCAGGCGGGCGATGTCCAGCGCCTTGCCGCAGGAGTTGCGCTTCATGATCGAGGTGATCTCGACCGCGGCGGTGCCTTCGTCCTTCATGCGGCCCAGGCGCAGGCAGCCTTGCAGCGCCAGCGTGATTTCGGTCTGCATGTCGGCCAGCTTCTTCTGGATCAACTGGTTGGCGGCCAGCGGGCGGCCGAACTGCTTGCGGTCCAGGGTGTACTGGCGGGCGGTGTGCCAGCAGGCTTCGGCGGCGCCGACCGCGCCCCAGGCGATGCCGTAGCGGGCCGAGTTCAGGCAGGTGAACGGACCCTTCAGGCCGGACACGCCGGGCATCATCTGGTCGGCGGACACTTCCACTTCGTCCATGACGATCTCACCGGTGATCGAGGCGCGCAGGCCGACCTTGCCGTGGATGGCGGGGGCGGTCAGGCCCTTGGTGCCCTTCTCGAGGATGAAGCCGCGGATCTTGCCGTCGAACTCGCCGCCGACGCACTTTGCCCACACCACGAACACATCGGCGATGGGCGAGTTGGTGATCCACATCTTGTTGCCGGTCAGCTTGTAGCCGTCGGCGGTCTTGACCGCGCGCGTTTCCATGCCGCCGGGGTCGGAGCCGTGGTTGGGTTCGGTCAGGCCGAAGCAGCCGATCCACTCGCCGCGGGCCAGCTTGGGCAGGTACTTCTGCTTCTGCGCTTCGCTGCCGAATTCGTTGATGGGCACCATCACCAGCGACGACTGCACGCTCATCATCGAGCGGTAGCCGGAGTCGATGCGCTCGACTTCACGGGCGATCAGGCCGTAGCTGACGTAGTTCAGGCCGGCGCCGCCGTATTCGGCGGGGATGGTGGCGCCCAGCAGGCCCAGCTCGCCCATTTCCGAGAAGATTTCCGGGTCGGTCTTTTCGTTGCGGAAGGCGTTCAGCACGCGCGGGGCCAGCTTGTCCTGCGAGTAGGCGTGGGCGGCGTCGCGCACCATGCGTTCTTCTTCGGTGAGCTGCTGGTCCAGCAACAGGGGATCTTGCCAATGGAACGAGGGATTCGAGGACATGCTGGGTCTCCGCTATGGATTTCCGTTTTCGGAATGTGGAAAGTTTAAACCTAAAATAATTGGCGCGGCAACCCGGGGTTTACGCGACGCGCGCGGGCGCGTCGCCGTGGGGTTGCCGCCGCCTCTCGGGTATCAGTGCCGGGCCTTGAGCGCCGCGTCGCGGATCTTGTCCAGCGTGGTCGACGGCGTGATGGTCTGCGGGTCGATGAAGCAGTGCAGGATGGCCGGCTTGCCGCTGGCCAGCGCGCGCTCGAACGCCGGGCCGAACTGCTCGGTGGTCTCGACGCGTTCGCCGTGGCCGCCGAAGGCGCGGGCGTAGTCGGCGAAGTCCGGGTTCTTCAGCTCGGTGGCGGAAATGCGGCCGGGGTAGTGCTTTTCCTGGTGCATGCGGATGGTGCCGTACATGCCGTTGTCGACCAGCACCACGATGATGGGCAGGTCGTACTGCACGGCGGTGGCGAATTCCTGGCCGTGCATCAGGAAGCAGCCGTCGCCGGCAAAGCAGACCACGGTCTTGTCGGGCCAGACGCGCTTGGCGCCGACGGCCGCCGGCAGGCCGTAGCCCATCGAGCCCGAGGTCGGCGCCAGTTGCGTGCCGAAGCGGGTGAAGCGGTGGAAGCGGTGCAGCCAGGTGGCGTAGTTGCCGGCGCCGTTGGTCATGATGGCGTCGGCCGGCAGGGTCTTTTCCAGGTAGGCCATGACCTGGCCCATCTGCAGCGCGCCCGGGGTGGTCACGGTGGCCGGGTCGCTCCACTTCAGGTACGACTCGCGCATCGCCTGCGTGCCGTCGGCCCAGGCCGGCTGGGCGGGGGCCTTCAGGCCGGCCAGCGCCTGGGCGAAGGCGGCGGGCGAGGTATTGATGGCCAGCGTGGGGCGATAGACGCGACCCAGTTCGGCGGCGTCCGGATGCACGTGCACCAGTTTTTGCCTGGGCACCGGGATGTCCAGCAGCGTGTAGGCCTGGCTGGGGTTTTCCGACATGCGGCCGCCGACCAGCAGCACCAGGTCGGCGTCGGCCACGCGCTTGAGCAGGGCCGGGTTGATGCCCAGGCCGACGTCGCCGATGAAGCACGGATGGTCGGCCGGGAACAGCATCTGGCGGCGGAACGACACGGCCGTGGGCAGCGCGTGGCGCTGCGCGAAATCGGCGAACTGCTGCACCGCGCGCGCGTCCCAGCGCGTGCCGCCGAGGATGGCGACGGGATTGCTGGCCTTGGCCAGCAACTGCTCCAGGTCGGCCAACTGGCCGGCGGTGGGCGCGGACTCGATGACCTCGTAGCGGGGCGCGTCGGCCACCTGCGCGGCCTCCACCAGCATGTCCTCGGGCAGCGCGATCACCACCGGGCCCGGACGGCCCGAGGTGGCGATGTGGAAGGCGCGCGAGATGAGTTCGGGAATGCGTTCGACCTGGTCGATTTCCGTGACCCACTTGGCCTGCGTGCCGAACACGGCGCGGTAGTCCATTTCCTGGAAGGCCTCGCGCTCGCGCATGCCGCGCTCGATCTGGCCGACGAACAGGATCATCGGGGTCGAGTCCTGCTTGGCGATGTGCACGCCGGCCAGCGCGTTGGAGGCGCCCGGACCGCGGGTCACCATGCAGATGCCGGGTTCGCCGGTCAGCTTGCCATGGGCGTCGGCCATCATGGCCGCGCCGCCTTCCTGGCGGCAGACGGTGACCTTGATGTCGGCGTCGTGCAGGCCATCCAGCACCGCCAGGTAGCTCTCGCCGGGAACGCAGAAAACGTGTTTGACGCCCTGGGCGACGAGCTGGTCGACGAGGATGTGGCCGCCGAGGCGGGATGCTTGCTGGGACATGGTGGGTGTCAGGATGAGCCGAGATTAAGACACCCGAGCATAATGTTCCTTGATCGCACAACGCAATTGATAAAATTGCACAATCTAGTGACCCGCCGGCACGACCCGGATATTGCGCCGCGGCAGGCGCGGCGGGTGTTTCCGGCGATCTTCGGTTCCTTCCTGGCGGTTCCCGCTCTATGAGAAACGGCATTCCCAACCTCAGCGCCCTGCAGGCCTTCGAGGCCTCGGCCCGCCTGGGCAGTTTTTCCCGAGCGGCCGAAGAGCTGTCCCTGACCCACAGCGCGGTCTACCGCCAGGTCGCCAGCCTGGAGGCGCGGCTGGGCGTGCAGTTGTTCACGCGGGTGCGGCGCCGCATCGTGCTGACCGACCACGGCGCGGAATATGCGGGACGCATCCGCCATCACCTGGACCAGATCGAGAAGGACACCTTCGGCCTGGTGAGCCGTACCGGCATGGGCCGCAGCATCCACATCGCGGTGGTGCCGACGCTGGCCACCACCTGGCTGATCCCGCGGCTGGCGGATTTCCAGCGCGAGCAGCCGGACATCACCGTCAGCCTGTCGGTGCGCACGCTGCCGTTCCAATTCAAGGACCAGCCGTTCGACGGCGCGCTGTACCACGGCGACACGCTGTGGCCCGGCACCCAGGGCGTGCTGCTGTTTCCGGAGCGCGAGCTGGTGCCGGTCTGCGCGCCTGAACTGGCCGCCCGCGTCACCGAGGCAGGCGCCGGCGCGCTGGCGGGCATGACCCACCTGCACCTGAGTTCGCGCCCCGACGCCTGGCGCCAGTGGTACGGCGCCAACAATTACCTGTATGGCCCCCAGGCGGCGGGCGGTCCGCGCTACGAATTGTTCACCATGGTGATGGCGGCGGTGCAGGCCGGGCTGGGCGTGGGCCTGATGCCGCGATTCCTGGCGCAACCCGCGCTGGACCAGGGCACGCTGGCGATGCCGGTGGCGCAGTCGCTGACGGTCAGCCAGGGCTACTACTTCGGCTATCCGCAGCGCAGCGAGCGTTCCGAGGCGCTGAAGCTGTTCGAGACCTGGCTCAAGTCGGCCGCCGCGGCAGTGGCGGGGCGCTGAGGGCATGGCGCAAGCGCCGCCGTAGAATGTGGCCCATCCCCCTGGCGTGGCCGGCGCACGTCGCAACGTTGCGCGCGCCAGCGCCGGCGCTGGTTGCCGCCGGACACGTCGTCTTTTGATGCCTTGATTTCCGTTCCATGTCCGATTCCCGCCAACCGCTCGCTTCCCAGGCCGATATCGACGCCTTCATTGACGCCGTCTGGCTCGAGGACGGCCTGTCGGCCAACACGCTGGCTGCCTACCGGCGCGACCTGACCGGCTTCGCGCGTTGGCTCGAGGACCCCGAAGCCTATGCCCGCGAGATGGCCGACCGCTATGGCGACGCGGCCTCGGCCCACACGCTGCCGGCCGGCCCCGCCAAGGCGCTGGCCGAGGCCGGCAAGGCCGACATCGAGGCCTGGTTCGCCTTCCGCCACGAGGAAACCCGCGCCACCACCGCCAACCGCCGCCTGGCCGCGCTGCGCCGTTTCTACGCCTGGGCCCTGCGCGAACACCGGGCGGCGCAGGATCCCTGTCTGACGCTGGTGGCGGCCAAGCAGCCGCCGCGCCTGCCCAAGACGCTGTCCGAGCAGCAGGTGGATGCCCTGCTGCGCGCGCCCGACCTGGGCCAGCCGCGCGGCCTGCGCGACCGCGCCATGCTGGAAACGCTGTACGCCACCGGCCTGCGCGTGTCGGAACTGGTCGGGGTGCGGGCGCTGGACGTCAGCCTGAACGAGGGCGTGGTGCGCGTGGTGCTGGGCAAGGGCGGCAAGGACCGCCTGGTGCCGCTGGGCGCGGAAGCGGCGCACTGGATCGACCAGTATCTGAAGACCGCGCGCCCCGAGCTGGCCGCCGGCCGCGTCAGCGACGCGCTCTTCATCACCGGCCGGGCCGAGGCCATGTCGCGCCAGGCGTTCTGGCAACTGGTCAAGAAATATGCGGTGCTGGCCGGCGTGCATGCGCCGCTGTCGCCGCACGTGCTGCGCCACGCCTTCGCCACGCATCTGCTGAACCACGGCGCCGACCTGCGCGTGGTGCAGATGCTGCTGGGCCACGCCGACATCTCCACCACGCAGATCTACACGCACGTCGCGCGCGAACGCCTGAAGGCGTTGCACGCCGCGCATCATCCGCGTGGTTGACGCCGGCGTTTGCGCGCCGCCGTCCGTCTGCCTACACTTTTGCCTTCGCCTTTCCACCGCAATGCCATGAGCAAAGCCCGCCACGTTTCCGAAACGCCCGCCACCCAGTTCCTCAAGCAGCACAAGGTGGCGTACACCGAGCACACCTACGACTACGTCGATCATGGCGGCGCTGGCGAGGCCGCGCGCCAGTTGGGGCTGGATCCGCACGCGGTGGTCAAGACGCTGGTGATGGAAGACGAATCGGCCAAGCCGCTGATCGTGGTGATGCACGGCGACCGGGAAGTCTCCACCAAGAACCTGGCGCGCCAGGCCGGGCTGAAGAAGGTCGAGCCCTGCAAGCCCGAGGTCGCGCAACGCCACTCCGGCTATCAAGTGGGCGGCACCTCGCCGTTCGGCACGCGCAAGAAGATGCCGGTGTGGGTCGAGGCCGAGGTGCTGCAATACCCGGTCGTCTACATCAATGGCGGCCGCCGCGGCTACCTGGTGGGCATCGACCCGAACGTGCTGGTGAGCCTGTTGGGCGCCAAGCCGGTGACGGTGGCGCTGGAGTAGGGCGCCTGCCGCGGGCCGGCGCGGCGCGCGGCCGCGCATGAACGTCAGGGCGGGCGCGGTCCCGCTGCGGGGCATCCATCTTGGCGTGGTATCCCGTTACCACCCTCGCCTGCGCGGGCAGGCGCACAATGGACAGCAGAACATCAAGAACCGGCCGCCCGGCCCTCGGGCGCTGTAGCCGGCGATCCCCCATCCCCAGGAGACAATCATGAGCAAGAGACTGTTGATGCTGGTCGGCGACTACGCCGAAGACTACGAAACCATGGTGCCGTTCCAGACGCTGCTGGCGGTGGGCCATACGGTGCACGCGGTCTGCCCCGGCAAGAAGTCCGGCGAGAGCATCGCCACCGCCATCCACGATTTCGAGGGCGCGCAGACCTACAGCGAGAAGCGCGGCCACAACTTTGCGCTGAACTATGATTTCGACCGCGTCGAGGCCGGTTCCTACGACGGCCTGGTGATCCCCGGCGGCCGCGCGCCGGAATACCTGCGCCTGAACGAAAAGGTGCTGGAGATCGTGCGCGCCTTCGACCAGGCCAAAAAGCCGATCGCCGCCGTCTGCCACGGCGCCCAACTGCTGGCGGCCGCCGGCATCCTGGAAGGCCGCACCTGCTCGGCCTACCCGGCTTGCGCGCCGGAAGTGCGGCTGGCCGGCGGCACCTACGCCGAGATCGGCATCGACCAGGCCTACACCGACGGCAACCTGGTGACGGCGCCGGCCTGGCCGGCGCACCCGGCGTGGCTGGCGCAGTTCCTGGCCGTGCTTGGGACCAGGATCACGCACTGAGCCAGGACCGCGCGGCGAGCGCCCGTGGGCGCTGCCACGCGCGCGCCGGCGCCGCATTCCCATGAGCGCGGGGCGTTGCCGCGCCATGCGGGCGTTCCGCGCCTCCACAAAAAAAGGCGCCTGCCGCGGCAGGCGCCTTTTTGCACGGCAAGGCGCGCGGGTCAAGCCGCCATGTCGAGCACGATGCGGCCCTCGATCTGGCCGCGACGCATGCGGTCGAACACGCTGTTGATGTTCTCCAGCTTCTCGGTGGCCACGGTCGCGTGCACCTTGCCTTCCTCCGCGAACTGCAGCGACTCCTGCAGGTCCAGGCGCGACCCCACGATCGAACCGCGCACCGTCACGCCGTTGAGCACCATGTCGAAGATCGACAGCGGGAAGTCGCCCGGCGGCAGGCCGTTGAGCGCCACGGTGCCGCCGCGGCGCACCATGCCCAGCGCCTGCTCGAAGGCCTTGGGCGAGACCGCCGTGATCAGTGCGCCGTGGGCGCCGCCGATTTCCTTCTTCAGATAGGCCGCCGGATCGGTGGTCTTGGCATTCACGACCACTTCCGCGCCGAGGCGCTTGGCAAAGGCCAGCTTGTCGTCGTCGATGTCCACCGCCGCCACGTTCAGGCCCATGGCGCGCGCATACTGCACCGCCATGTGGCCCAGGCCGCCGATGCCGGAGATCACCACCCAGTTGCCGGGCCGCGTGTCGGTCATCTTCAGGCCCTTGTAGACCGTGACGCCGGCGCACAGCACCGGGGCGATGTCGACGAAGCCGACGTTCTTCGGCAACAGGCCGACATAGTCCGCCGCCGCCAGCGCATACTCGGCGAAGCCGCCGTTGACGGAGTAGCCGGCATTCTGTTGCTGTTCGCACAGCGTTTCCCAGCCGCCCAGGCAATGCTCGCAGTGACCGCAGGCGGAATACAGCCACGGGATGCCGACGCGGTCGCCTTCCTTGACGTGCGTCACGCCTTCGCCCACCGCCACGACGTGGCCCACGCCCTCGTGGCCGGGGATGAAGGGCGGATTGGGCTTGACCGGCCAGTCGCCCTCGACCGCGTGCAGGTCGGTGTGGCAGACGCCGCAGGCCTCGATCTTCACCAGCAGTTCGCCGGCGCGGGGGCGCGGCACTTCGACTTCTTCGATTTCCAGGGGTTTGCCGAATGCGCGAGCCACGGCGGCCTTCATGGTCTTGTTCATTGTTACCTCCGAAGTCAGATCAGTCTTAGCATGCTCGGATGGGGACGCGTCCGAGACCTTGATTTATATCAACGGCTCTCGGACGAGCTGCGCGCAAGAAACGTATCGTTGCAGAATCGGCGGGAATGCCCCGAGGCAGAGGCGTCTTGCCGGGCTGGCGGCTATCGTCGTACAGTGGCCCGCAAGCCTCGTGTCCGCCCCAGGAGCTCCCATGTGTGAAATTTTCATCCGCGCGAGCGAACAGTCCTATGCGCCCGAAACCCGCTCCCTGCGCCTGCACGGGGTGGCCACCAGCCTGCGCCTGGAGCAATTGTTCTGGCAGGTGCTGGAGGAAATCGCGGCGCGCGATGGCATGCGGGTTACGCAGTTGATTGAGCGGCTGTACGACGAGCTGGTGGAGTACCGCGGCGAGGCCGCCAACTTCACCTCGTTTCTGCGCGTTTGCTGCCTGCGCTACCAGTTGCTGCAGGCCGAGGGCCGCATTCCTGCGGATGCCGCGGTGCCGATCCGCTCGCTCAACCCCCAGGCGGTGCTGGAAGGCCTGCCATCGTCGATGTACGACCCGCAACCGCTGCGGTCCAAGCGGCCGGTGGCGGCGTAGCGCCGCGCCGGCGCGGACACGCGCGGCTTGCGCCCGTCCGCATGCAGCCCCGTCGCCAGACGTAAAAAAAGCCCGATCGACGATCGGGCTTTTTCGTGCGCGGCAATGGTGGGATCAGCCGCCCGGCTGGGCCGAGGCCATGGCCACTTCGCTTTGCACGATGCGGCGGATGCGCACGGCATCGCCGATGCGCGACAGCTTGCCCTGCGAGTCCAGCAGCACGATTGCCAGGTCGCGGCCATTGATACGCGCCAGCATCACCAGGCATTCGCCGGCTTCGTTGATGTAGCCGGTCTTGGACACCTTGATGTCCCAGTCCGGCTTGCGCACCAGCAGGTTGGTGTTGCGGAACGTCTGGGTGCGGTTGTTGATCTCCACGTCGTACTCCGTGTCGGTGGAGTAGCGGTGGATCAGCGGACGCTGCGACGCGGCGCGCAGCAGGCGGGCCAGGTCGTGCGGCGACGACACGTTGTTGCTGGACAGGCCCGTGGGCTCGATGAAATGCGTGCTGGTCATGCCCAGCGACTGCGCCTTGGCGTTCATGGCGGCCACGAAAGCGGGCAGCCCCCCCGGATAATGGCGGCCCAGCGCGTTGGCGGCGCGGTTTTCGGACGACATCAGCGCCAGGTGCAGCATGTCGCCGCGCGACAGCTTGGTGCCCACGCGCAGGCGCGAGGTGGTGTGCTTGAGGCCGTCGATGTCTTCATCGGTGATCTCCAGCATTTCGTCCATCGGCTGGTTGGCGTCCACCACCACCACCGCGGTCATCAGCTTGGAAATCGAGGCGATGGGGCGCACCACGTTTTCGTTCTTGGCGAAGATCACGGTGGAGGTGGCCAGGTCCTGCACGTAGGCGGTGCTGGACCGCAGCGCCGCGGCTTCGGCGCGCACCGACACCGCGGGCGGCGGCATGGCGGCTGCCGCGGCGGCGGCGGCCGTGCGCTGCGCGCGCGACGGCTTGTTGGGCTTGCCGTTTTTGCCGGCCGCGCCCTTCTTGGACGAATTCTGCTGGGCGATGGCCTGCTTGCCGCCCTTGGGCGGGGCCTTCTTGCCCGCGGCCTGCTTGGGCGCGCCCTTGGCGGCGGCCTGTTTGCCGGCGGCGCCCTTGGGCGGCGTCTTGGCGGCGGCCGATTTCGGCGCGGCCTGCTTGCCAGCGGCGGCCTTGGGGGCGGTCTTGCCTGCGGCCTGCTTCGGGGCGGCGGTCTTGCCGGCGCCCGCTTTGGCGGGGGCGGGGGCCTTCTTGGCTTGTTGCGCCTTGCAAGCCGCCGACTTGGCGTTGGTCTTGCAAGGATCGGTATTTTTCGCGGCGAGCGCGGCTGAGGGCAGGAGCGCGCACACCGCCAGCGCCGCCGGCGCTATCGCGTTCGCAATTGCACGTTTCCAGGTAAATGCCATGGTTTGAGCAGGCTTGTCAGTCTGTGATGAATTATTTCCCCGGTCGGGCTTGCTACGGTTCGGGAAAAGTCCAGATGAATTAGGGGCTTA
The DNA here is from genome assembly GCF_044232075.1 of Achromobacter sp. EB05. Taxonomy (NCBI): domain Bacteria; kingdom Pseudomonadati; phylum Pseudomonadota; class Betaproteobacteria; order Burkholderiales; family Alcaligenaceae; genus Achromobacter; species Achromobacter sp. EB05. Next base: position 4,856,829 of record NZ_CP155917.1, on the reverse strand, counting down.
CGCGTCGAATTTAAACAGTAATTTCAAGTCGGGCGCAAGGCGATTCGCTATCATCGCCCAAAAAAATATCGGGGACGTATTGACGGGCGGCTTATTCGTCGCGCGCGGCGTCCCGAGACGCTACCGGCGCGCGGCGCGTGAGCGTAGCCCGGATTAACCCTCATCCGGCTGAACGCACGGGAATTTCGTGGGAGTCGACCTGCGGAACCGCGGTCGGGAGCGTGGCCTCGCCGGGTGGAATCGAACCACCAATTGACCCTTAGGAGGGGCCGGTTATATCCATTTAACTACGGCGAGACGAGCACGCGGGCTTTGCGCTGGAATTGCGCAGGGCCCGCGGGGAGCCTAGTGCCTTGATATTCCAGGGAAAGACCAGGGGCGCAAGTGTAACACCATTGGGTCGCTGCAGAAATTTAGTGGATTTAATCAACTATATGTCCTATATTTCCTGGCATGGCCGGACGCCGCGAGCGGCTGGCCCCATACCTAGAACATCCAGGAGCAGGCATGACCCCGACTTTTCACACGATCCTGCTGGACGTGCAGGACCGTGTCGCCACGGTGACGCTGAACCGGCCCGACAGCCGCAATGCGCTCAATTCCCTCATGTGCGCCGAACTGGTGCAGGCCATGCAGCATCTGGCGGACGATCCGGACGCGCACGTGGTGCTGATCGCCGCGGCGGGCGCGGCGTTCTGCGCAGGCGCCGACCTCAAGGAACGCAAGACCATGTCGAACGCCGAGATGACGGCGCGCCGGGTGCAGGGCTTCGCCGCCTATGCCGCCATCGAGCGCATGCCACAGCCGGTGATCGCCGTGGTGCAGGGGGCGGCGTTCGGCTCGGGTTGCGAGATCGCCGCGGCCAGCGATTTCGTGCTGGCCTCGTCCGAGGCGACGTTCTGCTATCCCGAGGTGGGTTGGGGCACCGTCGGCGCCACGCAGCGGTTGCCGCGCGTAGCCGGCGCGCGCAAGGCCAAGGAGCTGCTATTCACCGGCCGCCGCTTCGACGCGGCCGAGGCGCGAGAGATCGGCCTGGTGAACCAGGTGTACGCGCCCGAGGCGCTTGCCGCCGAAGCCGCGCAGATGGCCGCGGCCATCGCGCGCGCCGCGCCGCTGACGGTCAGGCTGACCAAGCGCAGCATCGACCAGGGGCTGGCGACGACGCGCGAAGGCGCGATGGCGATCGAGCTGCTGGCGATCGAGGAGAATTTGCGCGGCACCGACTGGAAGCAGGCCATCGCCGGCTTCGGCACGGCGGGAGACAAGGCATGATCGGCCCGACAACCCTGTCGCAGGCGCTGGCGCGCCAGGTGGCCGAACGCGGCGCCGCCGAAGCCTTCGTCGCGCCCGGCGAACGCCTCACCTGGGCCGCGCTGCAGGACGGTGCGCGAGCCATCGCCCGCAGCCTGCATGCGGCCGGCGTGCGCCGTGGCGACCATGTCGGCGTGCTGTTGGGCAATGGCGGCACCTGGGTGCAGGTGTTCTATGCCTGCGCCATGCTTGGCGCCGTGACGGTGCCGGTCAACACGCGCTTCAAGACCGACGAACTCGCGTTCTGCCTGAAGCAGGCTGACGTCAAGGTGCTGCTGACGGCGGAGTCGTTCCTGGGCATCGACTTCCTCGACCTGCTCACGCAGGTGGAACCGGCGCTGGACCAGGCGCTGCCGGGCGCGGCGTTGCCGCTGCTGCGGCAAGTGGTGGTGTTGGGCGAGCGCTGCCCGCGGGGCGCGGGCAGATGGGCCGATTTCCTGGGGGCGGGCGAGGCCGTGGATGACGCGACGCTGCAGGACCGCATGCGCGCGGTGGCGCCGGACGATGTGCTGCTGATTCAGTACACCTCGGGCACCACGTCGTTTCCCAAGGGCGTGATGCTGACGCACGCCAACATGCTGACCAATGCCTGGGCCGCGGCGCAGCGCATCGGCGTGCGGCCGGACGATCGCTATTTCAGCATCCGTCCTTACTTCCATGTGGCCGGGACCACGCTGTCGATCCTGGTCAGCCTGATGAGCGGCTGCTGCCTGCTGACCCTGCCCAAGTTCGACGTGGCCGACGCCTTGCGCATGCTCGACGAAGAGCGCTGCACCCTGACATCCGGCAACGACACCATCTTTCTCATGCTGATGGGCCATCCCGATTTCGACCGCGCGCGCATCCATCTGCGCGGCGGCTGGGCGGCGGCGGGCCCGCAGGTGATGCAGAAGATCCGCGACGTGATGGGGGTGCCGGGCATCTGCAATGCCTACGGCCAGTCCGAAGCCTCGCCCAACATCACGCTGTCGGCGCACGATGATCCCTTTGAACTGCGCGCCATGGGCTGGGCGCTGCCGCATCCCGGCATGCAGGTGCGGGTGGTGGACCCGGGAACGGGCGAGCCGCTGCCGGCCGGCATGCAGGGCGAGATCCAGGCGCGCGGCTGGAGCGTGATGAAGGGCTACTACAAGATGCCTGAGGCCACCGCCCGCGCGCTCAGCGCGGACGGCTGGCTCAGCACGGGCGACCTGGGCGAAATGGACGCGGCGGGCCGGTTGCGCATGGTGGGCCGCCTGAAGGACATGTTCCGCGTGGGCGGCGAGAACGTCGCGCCGGCGGAGGTGGAAGAGACCCTGCACGGCCACCCCGCCGTGCGCATGGCGCAGGTGGTCGGCGTGCCCGATGCGCGCCTGGGCGAAGTGCCGGCGGCGTTCGTGCTGCTCAAGGACGGTCAGGACTGCACGGCCGAGGAACTGACGGCCTGGTGCAAGGCGCGCTGCGCCAACTTCAAGGTGCCGCGCTATGTCGAGATCGTCGACAGCTTCGAGCACATCGGCATGACGGGCAGTTCCAAGGTGCAGAAGAACAAGCTGCGCGCCCATGCGCTGGCGCTGTTCGGACTGGAGCAACAGGCATGAGCGCGCGCGACGTGGTGCTGTGCGAATGCTTCGCGCGCGATGGGCTGCAGCATGAGCCCGACTTCATCGGCACGGCGGTCAAGGCCGACCTGATCGACCGTTTCGCGGCGCTGGGCTTTGAACGGATCGAGGCGACCTCGTATTCCAATCCCAAGGTCGTGCCGCAATTCGCCGACGCCGCCGACCTGCTGGCGGCGCTGCCGCGGCGCGCGGGCGTCTGGTACAAGGCCACCTGCGCCAACGCGCGCGCCGTCGAGCGCGCGCTGGTTGACCTGGATGCCGGTATCGGCGCCAACGAGATCAGCCTGCTGGTCTCGGCCAGCGAATCGCATTCGACGCGCAACCTGAAGCGCGAACGCGCCGCCCAGTGGGACAACATTGCCGAGATGGCGCGGCTGGCGAACGGCCGCTTTCGCCTGATCGGCACGATTTCGGTGGCGTTCGGCTGCCCCTTCGAAGGCGCGGTCGACCCCGACGTGGTGATGGCCGACGTGCGGCGCTTCGCCGCGCTGGGCGTGCGCATCGTCACGCTGGGCGACACCACCGGCATGGCCACGCCGGCCTCGGTGCGCGGCCTGTATGGCCGGATGGCGCGCGAGGTGCCCGAGGTGACGCCGGTGGCGCATTTCCACGACACGCGCGCCACCGGCCTGGTGAACTACGTGGCCGCGCTGGAGGCGGGCGTGACGCACTTCGATTGCGCTTTCGGCGGCGTTGGCGGCCATCCGGCCAAGGTGCGCTACGGCGGCGGTCATACCGGCAACGTGGCGACGGAAGACCTGGTGAATCTGTTCGAGTCCATGGGCGTGCGCACCGGCCTGGATCTGGCGGCGATGGACGCGGTGTCGCGGCATTGCGAGGCGGTGCTGGGGCGCGCGCTGCACAGCCGCGTGGCGCAAAGCGGCTTGAACCCGCTGCTCGGCATCGCGCGGGAGGCGGCCGCATGAGGACCGCCGAGCGTGTTTGTATATCATGCGGGCAGCGGCGTGCGACCCGAGCGCACGCCGTTTTCCCCCGCATCTGAAGAGTCCGCCCATGGCCACCCGAACCGCATCCAAGTCAGCCACCGCCGCGCGTCCCGCACCCCGGGCGTTGAAGGAACTGTTCTCGTACCGCCTGAACAGGCTGGCCTACGTGTCGAGCCGCATCGCCGCCGGCCTGAACGAAAGCCGCTACGGCGTGGGCCCGCGCGAGTGGCGCATCATCGCGCTGCTGGGCGCGGCGCCGGACATGTCGCTGAACGCGGTGGCGCGCGAGGCCAACATCGACAAGAGCCAGGCCAGCCGCACCGTGTCCGAACTGATCGAGCGCGGCCTGATCCAGCGCAGCGCCGACAGCCAGGACGGCCGCGGCGTGAGCCTGGACCTGACGCGCAACGGCCGCGCGCTGTACGAGGAGATATTTCCGGCCGCGATCGAGCGCAACGAGGACATGCTGTCGGTGCTGTCGGAGTCCGAGCGCGAGGCCATGGAGCGCATGCTGGACAAGCTGACGACGCACGCGCTGGAGATGCTGAATGAATGCAAGGCGGAGGTGCCGGCGCGTCGCGGCCGCGGCGTGCAGCCGCGCTGAACGCCGGGCGCGAACTCGCGCCTTTTTTTACCTATATTGTTGATTTAATCAATCAATTTGCTTGTCGCCATTGGAAGAGGATATGCGTGATGTCGGAACTGATCATTGAAGACCTGGATGCGGTGCGGTTGCTGCGCCTGAACCGTCCGGAAAAGCACAACGCGCTGAACACCGCGTTGACCACGGCGCTGCTGGACGCGCTGCGCCAGGCCGACCGCGACGACGCGGTGCGTGCGGTGGTGCTGACGGGCAATGGCAAGTCGTTCTGCGCGGGCGCCGACACCGGCGAGTTCTCGGCCCTGACGCCGGAACAGCCGGACGCGGTGCTGCGCCGCGCCGACCTGACGACCGACCTGCACCTGGTGTTCTCGCGCATGGTCAAGCCGGTGATCGGCGCGGTCCACGGCAATGCGCTTGGCGGCGGCGCGGGGCTGGCGCTGGCCTGCGACCTGACGGTGATGGCCGAGGACGTGCGCTTCGGCTATCCGGAACTGCGCCACGGCATCGTGGCCGCGGTGGTCATGGCCAACCTGGTGCGCCAGGTCGGCCGCAAGCATGCCTTCGAGCTGGTGGCGATGGCCGAGCCGATCGATGGCGCGCGCGCATTGCAACTGGGCATCGCCAATCGCGTCGCGCCCGCCGCGCAGGTGCTGGACCAGGCGTTGGCGATGGCGCAGCGCCTGGCCGGCTGGGAACCGGCCGCGATGGGGCTGACCAAGCGCGCCTTCCACCGCGCGGCCGACCTGGGGCTGGGCGAGGCGCTGGGCGTGGGCCGCGACGCCAACGTCATCATGCGTGGTTTTCGCCAGGGAGCGGCGCGATGAGGCCGCTTGAAGGCGTCACCATCCTGGACCTGTCGCGCGTGCTGGCGTGCCCGTTCGCCTCGATGATCCTGGCCGAGCTGGGCGCCGAGGTCATCAAGGTCGAGCAGCCCGGCGGCGGCGACGAGACGCGCGGCTTCGAACCCAAGGTGCAAGGCGAGGGCGGCACCGAGTCGGCCTACTACCTGGCCTTCAACCGCAGCAAGCAGTCGGTCACGGTGAACTTCCGCCACCCCGAGGGGCAGGCGCTGATCCGGCGGCTGGCGCAGACCTGCGACGTGGTGGTCGAGAACTTCCCGGTCGGCACGCTCGCCAAGTACGGCCTGGACCGCGAGCACATCGCGCCGGACAACCCCGGCCTGATCTATTTCTCGTGCACCGGGTTCGGCATGACCGGACCGTACGCGCCGCGCAAGGGCTATGACACCGTGTTCCAGGCCATGGGCGGGATCATGAGCCTGACCGGCGAGCGGGGCGGCGGTCCGGTCAAGCCGGGCCTGCCGGTCAGCGACCTGACCGCGGGCCTGTGGGCCGCCATCGGCATTCTGTCGGCGCTGGTGGGGCGGGCGCGTTCGGGACAGGGCTGCCATATCGACTTTTCGATGCTGGACGGGCAGGTGGGCCTGCTATCGCTGGCGGCGGCGCGCTATTTCGCGTTGGGCGAAGTGCCGCCGCGGCTGGGCACGGAACACCCCGGCCGGGTGCCCTCCGCCGCGTTCGAGTGCGGCGACGGCCGCTGGGTGCAGATCACCGGCAGCGACCAGCACTGGAAGCCGCTGTGCGAGGCGCTCGACCTGCCGCAGTGGGCCGACGATCCGGAGCTGGCGCGCAACGCCGTGCGCGTGGTGCGCCGCGACGAAGTCATGGCCGGCCTGTCGGCGGCCGCCGCGCGGCTGACGCGCGACGAACTGTGCCGCCGCTGCGATGCGCGCGGCGTGCCGGCCGGCCCGATCCTGGATGTGGAGGAGATCCTGCACAACGAGCACGTGCTGGCGCGCGGCATGGTGGCCAGCTACGAGCATCCGTCCATCGGCCGCTTCGGCGCGGTGCCGGTGCCGTTCAAGTTCGACGGTTTCGACGATCCGAGGCTGGAGCGCCCGCCCTTGCTGGGCGAGCACACCGACAGCGTGCTGGCCGGCCGGCTCGGCCTGTCGCCTGCGCAGATCGAGGCGTTACGCGCGCAGGGCGCGATCTAGCCATCGGGGCCATGAGCCCCGGGGCCTTTCCCCGCACCACACATAAAACACAATATCCCAGGAGACAAACCATGAAGACTCTGAAGCGCCTGCTGTGCGGCGCGGCGGTGGCGGGCGCGTTGTGCGCCCCTGCCGTCGCCGCCGATTCCTATCCCTCGCAGCCGATCACGCTGGTCAACCCGTATGCCGCCGGCGGTCCCGCCGACGTGCTGGGGCGGGCGCTGGCGCGCGAGCTGGAAAAGCAGTTGGGCAAGACCATCATCGTCGAAAACAAGGCCGGCGGCGGCGCGGCCATCGGCGCCAACTTCGTGGCGCGCGCCAAGCCGGACGGCTACACGCTGCTGCTCGGCACGTCGGCCGCCCACGTGGTGACGCCGCTGATGCAGCAGACGCCGTACGACGGCATCAAGGACTTCGCCTTCGTCTCGATCGTCGCCAACCAGCCCAACATGCTGGTGGTGCGGCCCACGCTCAAGGCCGACAGCGTCGAGCAGTTGATCGCGATGGCGCGCAAGGAACCAGGCCGCATCAACTATGCCTCGGCCGGGCCCGGCAGCTCGCCGCACCTGGGCGCCGAGCTGTTCCGGGAACGCGCCGGCGTGGACATCGTCCACATCCCCTACAGCGGCGCGGCGCCCGCCATCAACGATCTGGTGGGCGGGCAGGTGGACATGGCGGTGCTGAACCTGGCCGCCAGCCTGCAGTTCATCCGCAGCGGCCGGCTCAAGGCGCTGGCCTACGCCAACGACCACCGCTCGCCGCTGCTGCCCGACGTGCCGACGCTGGCCGAATCCGGCGTGAAGGGCGCGGAGTCCGCCTCCTGGTACAGCCTGGCCGCGCCCAAGGGCACGCCGCCGGAGGTCCTGCAGCGCCTGAACGACGCGGTGGCCAAGGTCAACGCCAATCCGGAGTACAGCAAGCTGATGCAGGCGCAGGGGGTGGACCTGTGGAACATGACGCCGCAGGAAGCCACGGCCTTCGTGGAGAAAGACCAGGCCGCCATGCGCAAGCTGGTGCAGGCGGCGGGGTTGATGAAGAAATAGGACGATTCTGGCTGGATGCGAGGGCGCGTGGTCGCCCTTGGTTGATCCTGACGCGCGGGAGAATTCCTGGGCGGCCTCGGCTACCGGGGGTTGTCCCGCCACTGTTAATGTAGTAACGTTACTACACATTAAGCAAGGATCAAAGGATGCGCGATGTCCATCACCACACTTTCCAGCCGCGAACTCAATCAGGACGTGACCAAGGCGAAGAAGGCGGCCCTCAAGGGGCCCGTGTTCATCACGGATCGAGGCAAGCCGTCCCATGTCCTGCTCGCCATCGAGGACTACTGGCGCCTGGTCGGCAAAAAGCGAAGTATCGTCAGCGCGCTGTCGATGCCCGGCCTTGCCGACATCGAACTCGATGCTCCCCGCTCACGCGAGCTGCCTCGCCCGGCGGACGTCGCGTGATGTTCCTGCTGGATACCAACGTGCTTTCCGAACTGCGCAAGGTGGGCGACGGCAAGGCCGACAAGAACGTGACCGCCTGGCTCTCGGATGAGGATGCGGCGAATTTCTACGTTTCCGCGATAACGCTCATGGAGCTGGAGATCGGCATTCTGCGCATGGAGCGGCGCGATGTCGGGCAAGGCGCGCGGTTGCGCGAGTGGATGCGTGATCGCGTCCTGCCGGAGTTCTCCGACAGGACGCTGCCGCTCGATGGGGCGGTGGCATTGCGCTGCGCCAGGCTGCACGTGCCGGATATGCGTCCCGAGCGGGATGCGTTCATTGCCGCCACCTCCCTGGTGCACGGCATGACGCTGGTCACCCGGAACGTGTCTGATTTTTCGGGTTGTGGCGTGGTCATCGTCAATCCCTGGGAAGCCGGCGCGTGAATCGCGCCGCTGCCCGGGCGATACCGGGGCAGGGCTGAAACCGCGGCGACCTTCGTGCGGATGTGGGGCGCGATCCGCGCTTCACTCCGCCAGCAGCGCCGCGCGCCTGAGCGCTTCGCGCGTTTGCGCCACCAGTTGCTCGACCACCGCGCCCGCCGGCTGCAGGCTGTCGATCAGGCCCGCGCTCTGGCCGGCCTCGACCTTGCCGCCCTGCACGTCGCCGTCGAAGGCGGCCTGCTTCAAGGAACTGCCGGCGAACAGGGTCTCCAGCATGGCCTGATCGCCGCCGTGTTCGGCCGCGAGATAGTCGCGGGCGAAGGCGTTGCGCAACATTCTCACCGGCGAACGGCCGCGTCCCACCAGCGTGGTGTCGGCCACGCCCGCCGCCAGCACCGCGTCCTTGTAGGCGTCGCATACGCCCGCCTCCGGCGTCAGCAGGAAGCGCGTGCCCAGTTGCGCGCCGGCCGCGCCCAGGCATAGCGCGGCCGCGATGCCGGCGCCGTCGGCAATGCCGCCGGCCGCCACCACCGGCACCGACACGCGTCGCACTACCGCGCGCAGCAACACCTGCAAGCCGATCTCGTCGGGGCCTGGGTGGCCACCGGCTTCCAGGCCGACCGCGATCACCGCGTCCACGCCGGCCGCTTCGGCCTTGGCGGCATGCTCCGGACTGGCGATCACCTGCAACCATTTTGCGCCAGCGTCGCGCGCGCGCCCAATGTGTTTCTGGGGTCCACCCTGCGAGGCGATGATGACCGGCACGCCTTCGGCCAAGGCGATGTCCATGTGTTCCTGCGCCCGCTTGTTGTAGAGCGGGATGTTGACGGCGTAAGGCGCCTCGGTGCCGGCGCGAACCGCGCGGACGGCGGCCCGCAGCGCCTCGGGATACATGGGGCCGGCGGCGATCACGCCGAGCCCGCCGGCGCGCGATACGGCCAGCGCCAGCGCCGCGTTCGACGAGGCCCAGCTCATGCCGCCCTGGATGATCGGATAGCGCGTGCCCAGCAGGCGGGTCAGCGGAGTTTGCAGAGTCATGGCTGATCAGGATGGGGAAAATCCCATTCTGAAATAAATGGTTGATAAAATCAACTATATTGTTGAGCGCGGCGCGCGCCGTGGCGACATATGCGATGTGGCGACACGGGTATTGCCGGTGGCTCCGGGTTATTTGTTTATGATGTGCGCGTCTGGCCCACGGCCAGGCCGTCCCGAGGAGGGGGCGCCTTTCTCCATCAATAAGAACAATCATGTCGAGCACTACCGATACGCGTTACGTGCGCACTGTCATCCTGGGTACCCTGGTGGTGCTGCTGGCCATGGGCGTGCGCGCCACCTTCGGCCTGTTCATGCAGCCGATGGGCCTGGCGCACGGCTGGAGCCGCGAAGTGTTTTCCATGGCCTTCGCGCTGCAGAACCTGGTCTGGGGCGTGGCTTGCATTTTCATGGGCATATTGGCCGACCGCTATGGCTCCGGCCGCACCATCGCGCTGGGCGCGGCGCTGTACATGCTGGGCATGATCGGCACCCGCTTCGCCACCGACGAAACCACGCTCTACCTGAGCGCCGGCCTGCTGGTCGGCCTGGGCCAGGCCGGCACCACGTTCCCGGTGATCCTGCCGGTGGTGGCGCGTGCCGTGCCGCCCGCCTATCGCAGCACCGCCATGGGCATCGCCAGCGCCGGCGGCTCGCTCGGCCAGTTCGCGGTGGTGCCGACCGGGCAGGCGCTGATTACCGGCCTGGACTGGCCGGGCGCGTTGTGGGTGCTGTCGCTGTTCGTCGCTTGCGCGGCGCCGCTGGCCTATTTCCTGCGCGGCCGTCCGCAGGCCCACGGCGGGCCGCAGCAATCGCTGACGGCGGCGGTGCGCCAGGCGGTGCGGCATCCGTCGTTCCATTTCCTGTTCTGGAGCTACTTCGTCTGCGGCTTCCACACGGCCTTCATCACGCTGCACCTGCCGGCCTACGTCACCGACGGCGGGCTGACGCCGGGGCAGGGCGCCACCGCGATCGCGCTGATCGGGCTGTTCAACGTGCTGGGGTCGTTCTACGCCGGCAAGCTTGGCGGCCAGTACAGCAAGAAGCGCCTGCTGGCGGTGGTCTACGGCATGCGCGCCTTCGGCATCCTGCTGCTGTTGTGGCTGCCGCTGTCGCCGTGGGTGCTGTACGCGTTCGCGGCCTGGATGGGCCTGTTCTGGCTGGGCACGGTGCCGCTGACGCAGGGGCTGATCGGCCAGATCTATGGCCTGCGTTATGCCGCGACCCTGTCGGGCATCGTCTTTTTGGGACACCAGGTTGGCAGTTTCATCGGCGTCTGGCTGGGCGGTTATGCCTATGCCAAGACCGGCAACTACGACCTGGTCTGGTGGCTGGGCGTGGCGCTGGCGGTGGCCGCCGCGCTGCTGTGCCTGCCGGTGCGCGAGCAGCCGCTGGCGCAGCCGGCGACGGCCTGATGCGCGGGTGACCCTGATGACCGACTCGCCCTCCGCATCGCCCGCCCGCCGCCATCGCGTCTGGCGCCTGGCGGGCTGGGGGGCGCTGGCCCTGGTGCTGGGCCTGGCCTTCTGGGGCTATACCCAGCCCGACATGCAGATCCATTGGGAAAACCTGGCGTCGCTGTGCGGTTTCTAGCCACGCGGGCGGGGCGGGGGCGCGGTATCCTACGGCGGTAATCGTTTTGACACCGCGTTTCCGTATCGCGTTTTGACGCCGCCCATGCAGGACGACCCGCTTTCCTACCCCGACCTGAGCCTGTCCGCCATCGGCGACATGCCCGCCGCCGACATGCTGGTGCTGACGGTCAACAACCGCCTGTCGCGCCGGCTCACGCTCGAGCTGGCCGGGTTGCTGCGCCAGGAGCGCCAGGTCAGCGAACTGCCGCGCATCCTGCCGTTGTCCGCCTGGCTGGCCGAATCCGCCAATGAACTGGCGTTCGAGGCCGATGACGACGTGCCGGCCTACCGGCTCGACGGCTTCGCCACCCAGTTGGTCTGGACCGAAGCCATCCGCGCCGAAGAGGCCGAGCGCGTGCTGCTGGACGCGAGCCAGGCGGCGCGCCTGTCGATGGACGCGGACCAGCTCATGGACGAGTGGGCGCTGCGCGTACCGTCCGGCGCCGACACTGACGAGTACCGCGGCTTCGCCCGCTGGCGCGAACGCTACCGCCAGGCCCTGGCCGCCATCGACGCCGAGGACGCCAACCAGGGCTATGCCCGCGTGCTGCGGGCGCTCGAGGATGGCCGGCTGGCCGTGCCCGGCCATCTGGTGCTGGCTGGCTTTACCGACATGTCGCCGCGTTTTCGGCGCCTGCTGCGGGCGTTCGAGGAACAGGGCTGCCTGATCGCGCAATGGCGCGACACGCAGCGCGCGCCCGCCGCGCCGCGCCGCTACGAGGCGCCGGACCAGGGCGCCGAATGGCGCGCGGCGGCCGAGTGGGCCGCCAGCCAGCTCAAGCGTCATCCCGGCGGCCGCTACGCCATCGTCTCGCCCCAGCTCGAAGCCGAGTCGCCGTTCGCGCGGCGCATTCTCAGCCAGGCGCTGGCGGGCCATGACGGCGCGCCGGCGTTCGCCTTCAACGTGGCGGTCGGCCGTCCGCTGGACGAATGGCCGCTGGCGCGCGCCGCGTTGGCGTGGCTGCGCGCGCTGGCCGAGTGCGCGGCCGGCAACGGCTCCGGCGTCGAGGTGTTGGGCGCCGCGCTGCTGGCGGGCCACTGCGCGGGCGACGTCAGCGAACGCGCCGGCCTGGCCGCCCTGGACGCGCGCTGGCGCCGTCGTGGTCAGATCCACCTGTCCGCGACGGAATGGCGCAAGCAACTGTCGCAGTTGCCGCCGCTGGCGCAGGCCTGGGACCAGGCCATGGAGATCTGGACGAAGGGCGGCGCGCGCGCCACCAGCGATGTCTGGATGCTGCGCATGAAGGCGGCGCTGACGGCGCTCGGCTTTCCCGGCGAGGGCGCGCTGGACAGCGTCGGCTACCAGGTGCTGGGCGCGTTCGGCGAGGCGCTGGGCGGCTTCTCGGCGCTGGCGCCGGCCGCCGGCAGGCTGGGCGGCGTGGCGGCGGTCAACCTGCTCCAGAGCGTGGCGCGCTCGGCCGCGTTCCAGCCGCAGCGCGACCCGCTGGCGCGCCTGGATGTGCTGGGCCTGCTGGAAGCCGAAGGCGGTTTCTGGGACGGCGTCTGGATGCTGGGCCTGACCGACGACGTGCTGCCGGCCTCGCCCAAGCCGAACCCGCTGCTGCCGCTGGCGGTGCTGCGCCAGGCCAAGGCGCCGCGCGCCACGCCCGAGCGCGAACGCGAGTGGGCCGAGGGCATCTACGCGGCGCTGTGCCGCTGCGCGCCGGAGGTCATCGTCAGCCACGCGCATATGGATGGCGAACGCGAGTTGCGGCCGTCGCCGCTGATCGCCGGAGCTGCCCTGACCGATTGGCGGCCGGCGCCGGCCGCCGCCGTGGCCGCCTTGCCGCAGGAAACCCTGGACGACGCGCAAGGGCCGCCCTTGACGTCCGACGATCATGGCGGCGGCGGGCTGGATGTATTGGACACGCAGGCGCGCAACCCCCTGTGGGCGTTCGTGCGCCACCGGCTGGGCGGGCGCGAACTCGCGGCCTATGCCGACGCGGCCACGGTGAACGTGCGCGGCCAGTTCCTGCACAAGGCGTTGGAACTGGTGTGGGGCATGCTGCCCGACCAGGAGGCCTTGCATGACACGCTGGCCGGCGGCCGCCTGCCCGCCTTGCTGGAGCAGGCGGTGGCGCAGGCCGCCGAGGAAGAACTGCAGCAGTATGCGCCGGCGCTGAAGGCGCTGGAATGCGCCCGCGCGCGGACGGTGCTGGCGTCGTGGCTGGACATGGAAGCCCAGCGCCTGCCGTTCGCGGTGGCGCAGGTCGAGAAGAACCACGAATGGCGCCATGGCCCGCTGCACCTGAAGCTGCGGCTGGACCGCATCGACACGCTGGCCGACGGCCGCAACGTCATCGTCGACTACAAGACCGGCGTGGCCGCCGCCAAGCCCGAGCCCGATTGGTCGCGTAGCCGCCCGGTGAACGTGCAGTTGCCGTTCTACGCCTCGGTGCTGGCCGATGCCGCCGGCGGCGAAGTGGCCGGCCTGGTGCTGGCCCAGATCCATGCGCGCCAGGTGGCGGCACAGGGCCTGGCCGACGAAGACCTGGGCATGGAAGGCGTGACGCTGGCGGCCGAGAGCAAGTACTTCGACGGCCTGCCCTGGCCCGAGATCCGCCAGCGCTGGCGCGCCGCGATCGAGTCGCTGGCCGATGAATACGTGGCGGGCCATGCCGCCAACGTCGCCTACCGCCGCGACGACCTGAAATACTGCGACGCGCTGCCTTTCCTGCGCCTGCACCTGGATGACGAGGACGCCTGAGCCATGGCCGATATGGAACGCCAGCCCCAGGACCATGCCGCGCGCGCGGCGGCGCTGGACCCCGCACGCTCTTTCCTGGTGCAGGCGCCCGCCGGCTCCGGCAAGACGGAACTGCTGACCGACCGCATCCTGGCGCTGCTGGCCACCGTCAACCGCCCCGAGGAAATCGTCGCCATCACCTTCACGCGCAAGGCGGCTTCTGAGATGCATGCGCGCGTGCTGAGCAAGCTGCGTCGCGGCCTGGACGCGCCGCCCGAGGCCGCGCACGAACGCCGTAGCTGGGAACTGGCGCGCGCCGCGCTGGCGCGCAACGCCGAACAGGAATGGCACCTGCTGGAGCATCCGGCGCGGCTGGCGATCCGCACCATCGACTCGTTCTGCGCCGGCCTGGTCCGCAGCATGCCGTGGCTGTCCGAACTGGGCGGCATGCCCGAGATCACCGACGACGCCCGCGCCCATTACGAAGCGGCGGCGCGCGCCACGCTCGATCTGGCGGACGACTACGACGCGGTCCGCATCCTGCTGCAGCACATGGACGTGGACGTGCAGGCGGCCAAGGACGCCATCGCCGACATGCTCGGCCAGCGCGACCAGTGGCTGCCGCTGCTGCGCCATGGTTCCGACCGCGAGGCGCTGGAGGAAACCCTGGCCGAGGCCATCGGCGAAGACCTGGACGCGCTGTGCGAGGCCATGCCCTACGGTTGGGCCGACGCGCTGTGCGGCCCGGCGCGGCTGGCCGCGGCGCAATTGCAGGACGGCGGCGAGGACGACCGCCTGGCGGCCTTGCTCGACTGGACCGAGGAACTGCCGGCCGACGCCGAAGTGCTGGAGCAATGGCGCGCCGTGGCCCATCTGCTGCTGACCGGCACCGGGTCGCTGCGCAAGACCGTCAACAAGAACCTGGGCTTTCCCGCCAAGTGCGCGCATAAAGAACCCTTCGTCGCCTGGCTCGAGAGCGCCGATGGCGACGCCCCGTGGGTGCGGCGCCTGGCCGCGGTGCGCGACATTCCCGCGCCGCGCTTGAGCGACGCCCAATGGGAAGTGCTGGGCGCGCAGTTGATGACGCTGGCGCTGGCGGTGGCGCAATTGCGGCTGCGCTTTGCCGACACCGGCGAGGTCGATTTCATCGAGATCTCGCAGCGCGCCGCCTCGGCGCTGGGCAGCGCCGACGATCCGGGCGAGCTGCTGCTCAAGCTCGACGCGTCCATCCGCCACCTGCTGATCGACGAATTCCAGGACACCAGCCAGACGCAGCTCGATCTGTTGAAAACGTTGACCTCCGGCTGGCAGGAGGGCGACGGCCGCAGCCTGTTCCTGGTTGGCGATCCGATGCAGTCGATCTACCGTTTCCGCAAGGCGGAGGTGGGGCTGTTCCTCGAAGTCGCGGAAACGGGCGTGGGCGAACTGCAACCGGGTTTCCTCAACCTGACCGACAATTTCCGCTCGCAGGCCGGCATCGTCGACTGGGTCAACCAGTCGTTCGCGCAACTCTTGCCCAAGCGCAGCGACGCCGCCGCGGGCGCCATCAAGTACAGCCCGTCCACGGCTTTTCACGAGGCCTTGCCGGATGCGGCCGTGCGCTTCCATCCCGCCTGGTCGCGCGCCGGCGCCGCGCCGGCCGAGGAACAGGCCGAGGACATCGCCGTCGGCCTGGTGCGGCACGCGCTGGCCGAACACGCGGGCAGCAAGCACCCGGTCGCCATCCTGGTGCGGGCCCGCAGCCACCTGGGCAACCTGACGCGTCGGCTGGCGCAGGAAGGCATCCGCTGCCGCGCAGTGGACCTGGTGCCGCTGGCGCTGCGGCCGGTGGTGGCGGACCTGGTGCAACTGGTTCGGGCGCTGTCGCATCCGGGCGACCGGCTGGCGTGGCTGTCGGTGCTGCGCGCGCCGTTCTGCGGCCTGACCCTGGAGTCGTTGCAGCGCCTGTTCGGCGCCGACCATGCGACACCGGTGCCGGTGCTGCTGGAGCGCTTGTTGCGCCCGGCGCCGGCGAAGGCCGTGGCGGCGCCCTTGGCCACCGCGCCGGCGGCGCGTCAGGGATCGCTGTTCGACGACACCGAGAACCCGGCGCAAGGGGCCTTGTTCGACGATGCGGCGCCTGATGCCTCGCGTGTTGATCCGGCGTTGACGCCGATCGCGGCGAGCGATGGCGAGCCCTCGTTCAGCGGCGCCGATACTCCGCGTTCGGCCGAGACCTTGCTGCGCCCCGATGAATACGCGCGCCTGCGGCAGGTGGCGGCGATATTGCTGGATACGCGCAATGCCTCGGGGGCGATACCGTTCGCGGCCTGGGTCGAGACGCTGTGGCGCCGCCTGGGCGGGCCGGCGCTCTACAGCGGTCCGTCGGTCGCCAACGACGCCGAAAGCCTGTTCCAGTTGGTCGAGCGCCTGGCGCCGCACGGGGCCATCGACGCGGCCGCGCTGGATACCGGCATCGCGCGCCTGTTCGCGGCGCCCGACGCCGCCGACGAAGATGCCGCGGTCGAGATCATGACCATGCACAAGTCCAAGGGCCTGCAGTTCGAGACCGTGATCCTGTACGGCCTGCATCGCGCGCCGCGCGGCGACCAGCCGCCGCTGGTGCGCTTCGAGCAAAGCGGCGGGCGCGTGCTGTTCGGCCCGGTCAAGCCGCGCGCCGAAACCGAGGCCGATCCCGTGTCGCGCTACCTGGGCGCGCGCGAGGCCCGCCGCGCCTCCTATGAGATTGACCGCCTGCTGTACGTCGCCGCCACCCGCGCCCGCAAGCGCCTGCATCTGGTCGGCCACGTCAGCGTCGACGAGGCCAGCGGCCAGCCCAAGACGCCATCCTCCGCGAGCCTGCTGGGCCGGCTCTGGCCCTGCTTGGCGACACCGGTGCCGCCGGCCGCCGATGGCGACACGGCCGAGCCCGTGGCCGACGCGCCCGAGTGGCAAGGCGAACCGCTGCGCCGGCTGCACCGCGACGGCCTGGCGCAACTGGCGCGGCAGGCAGACATCGCCATCAGCCCCGGCTTCGCCGCCGCCGCGCGCGGCGCCTGGGGCGACAGCGCCGAACATCCGGCCTGGCAACTCGAATCCGGCTACGACGCTGCCATCGGCACCCTGGCCCACGCCTGGCTGGCCCGCATCGGCCAGGACGGCATCGCGGCCTGGCCGGCCGACACCCTGGCCCAGCGCCTGCCCGCCATGCGCCGCCAACTGACCCGCGCCGGCATCCCCGCCAGCCAGGCCGACGCCGCCGCCGAAGCCGTCCTGGACACGCTCCAGTCGACCCTCGCCGACGACCGCGGCCTCTGGCTCCTCTCCCAATCCGGCGCCCGCCGCGAATGGCCCCTCATCGACGCCGCCGGCAAGGTCTCCGTCATCGACCTGGCCCTCAGCACCGAGGACGGCTGGCTCATCGTCGACTACAAAACAGGCCGCCCCCAACCCAACGAATCCCCCGCCGCCTTCGCCCAACGCATGCGCCAACGCCACGGCGACCAACTCCTGCGCTACTGCGCCCAAGTCACCGCCCTGGACGGCCGCAAAGCCCGCGCCGCCCTCTACTTCCCCCGCGCCCGCGCCTGGATCGACCTGTAGCAGCCCCACTGCCCAACCAGGGCAAGCCAAGCCAAAGCAAGCGAGGCAGGCAAAGCGGAGCAAGCCAAGCGAAGTAAAAGCAAGGCAAGCCAAGGCAGAGCCAGGCAAAGCGAAGCGAGCCGCCAAGACAAGCGAAGCAACGTCTTCTCCCCCTCCCCCTCGGGGGGAGGGCCGGGGAGGGGGCGCACATACAGCCCCCCGGGGCCCGCCAAGCAAGAGGCTAGCCGAGCGAGCAACGCGAAGCTCTGCTAGAATCTTGCTTGGCGGGCCCCTTCGCATGGTTCGACGGTGAACCTGGTCAGGTCGGGAACGAAGCAGCCATAGTCGTTTAGGGTCAGTGCCGGAGTAAGGCTCGCCAACCGGTTTTCGCAAAGGGGACGGGGTTGTTTTCCAAGGGGATTTCCCCGGAAGATGATTCCGTCCCCTTTGCATTTCGCGCCGGCAATCGCATCGGCTCTTGCAAAGGCTCTACAATCCCGCCATGACTTATCTGGTACTGGCCCGCAAGTGGCGGCCGCGATCGTTCGATACCCTCGTGGGACAGGATCACGTGGTGCGCGCGCTGACGCATGCGCTCGACACCCAGCGCCTGCACCACGCCTGGCTGTTCACCGGCACCCGCGGCGTCGGCAAGACCACGCTGTCGCGCATCCTGGCCAAATCGCTCAACTGCGAAACCGGCATCACTTCCAAGCCCTGCGGCGTCTGTCGCGCCTGCACCGAGATCGATGCCGGGCGTTTCGTCGACTACCTCGAACTGGACGCGGCCTCCAACCGCGGCGTCGAGGAAATGACCCAGTTGCTGGAGCAGGCCGTCTACGCGCCGGGCGCGGGCCGCTTCAAGGTCTACATGATCGACGAAGTGCACATGCTCACCGGGCACGCGTTCAACGCGATGCTCAAGACGCTGGAAGAGCCGCCGCCGCACGTCAAATTCATCCTCGCCACCACCGATCCGCAGAAGATCCCGGTCACGGTGCTGTCGCGCTGCCTGCAATTCAATCTGAAGCAGATGCCGGCCGACTCCATCGTGGGCCACCTGCAGGCGGTGCTGGGCGAGGAACAGGTCGGCTTCGAAGTGCCCGCCCTGCGGCTGATCGGCCAGGCCGCGTCGGGCTCGATGCGCGACGCGCTGTCGCTGACCGACCAGGCCATCGCCTATAGCGCCGGCAATCTCACCGAGGACGCCGTGCGCGGCATGCTCGGCACCATCGACCAGCGCCACCTGGTGCGCCTGCTGGACGCTTTGTCCACGGGCGACGCCAAGGGCGTGCTGGCGGTGGCCGACGAACTCGCCACCCGCGGCCTGTCGTACGCCGGCGCGCTGGCCGACCTGGCGGTGCTGCTGTCGCGCGTCGCCATCGAGCAGCGCGTGTCCGGCGTGATGCCGGCCGAGGATCCGCTGGCGGCCGACATCGCCCGCCTGGCGCAAACCCTGCATCCCGACGCGGTGCAACTGTTCTACTCGGTGGCGGTGCACAGCCGCGGCGAACTGACGCTGGCGCCGGACGAGTACGCCGGTTTCATCATGGCTTGCCTGCGCATGCTGGCGCTCAACGGTGACGCCGGTCCGCAGACCGCCATCGAAGCGCCCGCCACGCCGGCCCGCCAGACGGCCGAGCCCGCCGTGGCCGCCGCGCAGCCGCCGCAAGCGGCGCCGGTCGCCGCCGCGCCGGTGGTGGAACGGGTCGCGCCGGTGGCGCAACCCGTTGCGCCCACGCCGGTCCCCGTGGCGACAGCCCCCGCGCCGTCCTCCCCCGGCAGCGTGCCGCAAGCGAACGTCGCGCCGGCGCCGGCCGACGCGCCCGCGGCTGGTGCGCCCACGGCGGTGGCCACGCCGCCTGTCGCAGCGCCTGTTGCCGCACCCGTCGCCACGCCCGCCCAGCCGGCCGCTGCCAGCGTGCCGCCTTGGGAAGATGCGCCGACCGCCGCGGGTTCCGCCCAGGCGGCCGTCGACGCCGCTGCCCAGCCGTCGTCCCCCAAGAATACCGCCGCGCCGAGCGTGCCAGCCACGGCAGCGCCCGTTGCCGCGCCCGCCATCGCGGATGCGCCCGCGGCGCGTGCCCCTGCCACGGACGCCTCCGCCACCCCGGTGCCCGCCAAGTCGGCCCCGCTGGCCGTGACGCCCGCGGCCGCCGCGGTCGCGCCGGCCGCCGATGATGACGGTCCGCCGTCCTGGGTCGATGAGGAAATCCCGTTCGAGGCCGAAGGCGGCTTCGTGCCTGATGCTGGCTTCGCGCCCGACGGCGGCTTCACGTCCGACCCCGACGACGATTTCGAAACGCTGGCCAGCGCGCCCTCGGCCGCGCCCGCCCCGTCGGCGGCGCCGGCCCGGCGCGAAGGCCCGGCTCCAGCCCGCAAGCGCCAGTCGCGCGCGCGCCTGGCCGACATGACCTCCGCCGCCTGGCCCGAACTGGCCGCGCGCCTGCCGGTCACCGGCCTGGCCGCCGAACTGGCGCGCCAGAGCGAATGGGCCGGCGTGCAGGGCGATGCCATCATCCTGCGCGTGGCCGTCAAGACGCTGGCCGAAAGCGAAAGCCGCGTGCGCCTGCAGACGGTGCTGTGCGAACACTTCGGCCAGGGTATCCGGCTGGACGTGGACGTCGGCGCGGTCGGTGAAGCCACGGCCCACGCCGTGGCCCAGGCCGAGCGCGCGGCGCGCCAGCAGGCCGCCGAGGACGCGGTCGCCGTCGATCCCTTCGTGCAGGCGCTGGTGGCGGACTTCGGCGCCCATGTCGTGGCCGGTTCGATCCGCCACGTCGACTCTCCTTCCGCCGCCGCGTAACGCGCCGGCAAATCCCTACATTCCCTCGTTCAAGGAAGCTCCATCATGATGAAAGGACAACTGGCCGGCCTGATGCGCCAGGCGCAGCAGATGCAGGAAAACATGAAGAAGGCGCAGGACGCGCTGGCCGAGATCCAGGTCGAAGGCGCCTCCGGCGGCGGCCTGGTCAAGGTCACCATGACCTGCCGCCACGACGTCAAGCGCGTCGAAATCGATCCGTCGCTGCTGGCCGACGACAAGGACATGCTGGAAGACCTGGTCGCCGCCGCCTTCAACGACGCGCTGCGCAAGGCCGAAGCCACCTCGCAGGAAAAGATGGCGTCCGTCACCGCCGGCATGCCGCTACCCCCGGGCATGAAGCTGCCGTTCTGATCGAACGTTCCGGCCGCCGCCGCCCCGGGCGGCGCGGCCTTTGCCGTCCGCAAGTTGCCGTCGTGTCATGGACCCTCTACTGCCCGAACCCGAACCGCTGGTCTCGCTGATCGAGGCGCTGCGGCGCCTGCCCGGCGTGGGTGTGCGTTCCGCGCGACGCATGGCCTATCACCTGTTGCAGCACGACCCCCAGGGCGCCGACATGCTCGGACGCGCGCTGGCCGGCGCCGTGCGCGACCTGCGCCACTGCTCGCGTTGCAACAGCTTCGCCGAAGAAGACGTGTGCGCGACCTGCGCCAATCCCAAGCGCGATCCCTCGCTACTGTGCATCGTCGAGACGCCGGCCGACCAGAACATGATCGAGTCCAGCCACGGCTACCGCGGCCTGTACTACGTGCTGATGGGACGCGTCGCGCCGCTCGAGGGCATCGGCCCGCGCGAGCTGGATTTCGACCGCGTCATCCGCCGCGCCACCGACGGCGTGGTGCAGGAGGTTATCCTGGCCACCAACTTCACCGCCGAAGGCGAGACCACCGCGCATTTCCTGGGCGAGGCCCTGGGCGAGCGCGGCCTGCGGGTCACGCGCCTGGCGCGCGGCGTGCCGGCCGGCAGCGAGCTGGAATACGTGGACGCCGGCACCATCGCCTGGGCGCTGATGGAGCGCAAGACCACCTGACACGCCCCACAATAGCGCGCCGGCAATGTACCGGCGGGCATTGGAAAAACGGCCCGCCCGCGCGGCGCGGCCTCCACGAGAGGAAGACAACCAACATGTCAGCCCTGACCGGCCTGAAGGTCCTGGAACTCGGCACGCTCATCGCCGGCCCGTTCGCCGCGCGCATCTTCGGCGAATTCGGCGCCGACGTCATCAAGGTGGAAACGCCGCACGGCCCCGATGGCACGGGCGGGGGCGACCCCATCCGCAGTTGGCGCCACCTGCATGAAGGCAATTCGCTGTGGTGGACGGTGCAGGCCCGCAACAAGCAATCCATTGCCCTCAATCTCAAGCATCCCGAGGCCCGCGAAATCGCCCGCAAACTGGCGCTGGACGCCGACGTGGTGGTCGAGAACTACCGCCCCGGCGTGCTCGAGAAGTGGGGCCTGGGCTTCGAGCAGTTGCGCGCCATCAATCCCGCCCTCATCATGGTGCGCCTGTCCGGCTACGGCCAGACCGGCCCGATGAAGGATCAACCGGGCTTCGGCGCCATCGGCGAATCCATGGGCGGCCTGCGCTACGTGTCGGGGCATCCCGACCGGCCGCCGCTGCGGGTCGGCATCTCGATCGGCGATTCGATCGCCGCGCTGCATGGCGTGATCGGCGCGATGATGGCGCTGCGCCACCGCGACGCCACCGGCGGCCGCTGGAACGGCGTGCAGGGCGAAGGATGCCAGGCGGGGCAGGGCCAGATGGTCGACGTGGCGCTGTATGAGGCCGTGTTCAACATGATGGAAAGCCTGGTGCCCGAGTATGACGTGGCCGGCGTGGTGCGCGAGCGCACCGGCGGCGCGCTGCCCGGCATCGTGCCGTCCAACACCTACACCACGCGCGACGGCCAGAACATCGTCATCGCCGGCAACGGCGATGCGATCTTCCACCGCCTGATGCTGGCCATCGGCCGCGACGACCTTGCCTCGGACCCGGACCTGGTGCGCAACGATGGCCGCGCCCGCCGGGTCGCCGAGATCGACGGCGCCATCCAGCAATGGTGCGATGGCCGCGGCATCGAGGAAGCGCTCAACACCCTGAAGGCGGCCGACGTGCCGGTCGGCAAGATCTACAGCGTGGCCGACATGTTCAGCGATCCGCAGTTCCTGGCGCGCCGCATGATCGAGCAGCACCACTTCGCCGACGGCAGTCCGGTCAAGCTGCCTGCGGTGGTGCCCAAGCTCTCGGAAACCCCGGGCGGCACCCGCTGGATCGGTCCGTCATTAGGGGAACATACCGAGGAAGTCCTGAAATCGCTGGGGTATGATTCAGCGGCTATCGACAAGCTGGCGCAGACCGGCGCTATCGGTATCCCCGCACCCAAGGAGACAACACATGTCAGTCACACGTCGTGATCTGCTCAAGATGGCCGGCGCCGCCGGCGTCATGGGCATGGCCCCCGCCATCGTGCGCGCCCAGAAGCTGGAGAAGACCAAGGTCCAGATCGCCGTGGGCGGCAAGCCCCTGATCTACTACCTGCCGCTGTCCATCGCCGAAGCGCGCGGTTACTTCAAGGACGAGGGCCTGGACGTCTCCATCGCCGACTTCGCCGGCGGCTCCAAGGCGCTGCAGGCCGTGGTGGGCGGCAGCGCCGACGTGGTCTCGGGCGCCTTCGAGCACACCCTTGCCATGCAATCGAAGGGCCAGGCCTACCGCGCCTTCGTGCTGCAGGGCCGCGCGCCGATGATCGGCGTGGGCGTCTCCAAGAAGAACCTGCCCAACTACAAGGGCCCGGCCGACCTGAAGGGCAAGAAGATCGGCGTGACCGCGCCGGGCTCGTCCACCAACATGGTGGTCAGCTTCTTCCTGGCCAAGCACGGCCTGAAGGCTTCCGACGTTTCCATCATCGGCGTGGGCGCCGGCGCCGGCGCGGTGACCGCGCTGCGCAGCGGCCAGATCGACGCCATCTCCAACACCGACCCCGTGGTGTCGATGCTGGAAATGCCGGGTGACATCCAGATCATCGTCGACACCCGCACTCTCAAGGACACGCAGGACATCTTCGGCGGCAACATGCCGGCCGGCTGCCTGTACGCGCCGCAGGCGTTCATCGACGCCAATCCGAATACCGTGCAGGCGCTCACCAACGCCATGGTGCGCGCCGACAAGTGGATCCAGAAGGCCGGTCCCGACGAGATCGCCAAGGTCGTGCCGGAAACGTACCTGCTGGGCGACCCGGCGGTGTACAAGGCCGCCATCGGCAAGAGCCTCGAGGGCCTGTCGCCCGACGGCATGATCCCCGAGGACGGCGCCGCCACCGCGCTCAAGGCCCTGGCTGCGTACCAGGCGGATTTCGACGGCGCCAAGATCGATCCGTCCAAGGTCTGGACCAACGATTTCGCCCGCCGCGCCAACGAGAAGTACCCCAATGGCTGAAGCCGCGCTATCGCTGGAAAACATCAGCTGCACCTTCGTCTCCCGCGACGACCGCTCGCAGCGCTACACCGCCGTCAGCGACACGAGCCTGGCCATCGCGCCGGGCGAGTTCGTGTCGGTGGTGGGCCCCACGGGCTGCGGCAAGTCCACCCTGCTCAACGTCAGCGCCGGCCTGCTGGCGCCGTCGTCGGGCCAGGTAAAGGTCTTCGGCCAGCCGCTGTCGGGCATCAATTCGCGCGCCGGGTACATGTTCCAGGGCGAGGCGCTGCTGCCTTGGCGCAGCGCGCTCGACAACGTGGTGGCCGGGCTGGATTTCGCCGGCGTGCCGCGTGACGAGGCGCTCGAGCGCGGCCGCGACTGGATGCGCCGCGTCGGCCTGGGCGGCTTCGAGAGCCGCTATCCGCACCAGATGTCCGGCGGCATGCGCAAGCGCGCCATGCTGGCGCAGACGCTGATCCGCGACCCCGACATCATCCTCATGGACGAGCCGTTCTCGGCGCTCGACATCCAGACGCGCCAACTGATGGAAAACGAGGTGCTGGACCTGTGGATGGCCAAGCGCAAGGCGGTGCTGTTCATCACCCATGACCTGGACGAAGCCATCGCCATGAGCGACCGCGTGGTGGTGCTGTCGGCCGGGCCAGGCACGCATCCCATCGGCGAATTCGCCATCGACCTGCCGCGTCCGCGCGACGTGGCCGAGGTGCGCAACAACCTGCGCTTCGTCGAACTGCACGCGGCCATCTGGGCCGTGCTGCGCGAGGAAGTGCTCAAGGGCTATGCCCAACAACAGAAGCGGGCCTGAGGCCGTGCCTGATCCCGGCCACGCCCGCTTCCCCATGAACAGGCCCTGACCATGTCCAAGTCGTTCAAACCAGGTTCCGCCAGCCTGCGCTTCTGGCAGTTGCTGCTGCTCGTCGTCATCCTGGGCGTGTGGCATTTCGCCTCGCGCGATTCCAAGGTGGCGTTCTTCTTCGGCGAGCCCCTCAAGGTATGGGGCCGCATCTGGGCCTGGTTCGTCACCAACGCCGACATCTACACCCACCTGTGGGTCACGCTGACCGAAACCGTGCTGGCCTTTTTCATCGGCACCATCGCCGGCCTGGCCTTCGGCCTGTGGCTGGGCCTGTCGCCGCGCGCCAGCGCGATTCTCGATCCCTACATCAAGGCGGCCAACTCCATGCCGCGCGTGATCCTGGCGCCGATCTTCGGCATGTGGTTCGGGCTCGGCATCTGGTCCAAGGTGGCGCTGGCGGTGACGCTGGTGTTCTTCATCGTCTTCTTCAACGTCTACCAGGGCGTGCGCGAAGTCAGCCCGACGCTGCTGGACAACGCCCGTATGCTGGGCGCGCGCCGGCGCCAGTTGCTGCGCCACGTCTACCTGCCGTCGGCCACCAGTTGGGTGTTCTCCAGCCTGCACACCTCGGTGGGCCTGGCCTTCGTCGGCGCGGTGGTGGGCGAATACCTGGGCTCGGCCAGCGGCGTCGGCTACCTGATCCTGCAGGCCGAGGGCACCTTCGACGTCAACACGGTGTTCGCCGGCATCGTGGTGCTGACCGCGTTCGCGCTGGTGCTGGATTACATCGTCGGGATCGGTGAAAAACGTTTGATGAAGTGGCAGCCGAAGTCGGGCGAGACCGAGAAGATCTGACCCGCAGGCCGTCCCGGAGCCGCGCGCTGGCGCGGCCCGGCGGCTATCGCTGGCCCGGGCTCTGCAGGGCGCCCTGGTCCCGGAGCCAGGCGGCGAGGCTGTCGAACGCGTCGCGCGCGCCTTTCAGCGCCTGCGTTTCCTGTCCTTGCGCCGCCACGTCCAGGTGTTGCAGGAAACCCTTCCACAGTGGCCCGACCTCATCGCCATAGCCGCGCAGGTAGCGCAGCGGCAACGGCGGATCGGCGGCTTCGAGCCGCTTGGCCAGGAAGCGTCCTCCCAGTTGCGAACCCTCGACCACGTAGGCCACGCCCAGCGCATAGGCGTCGGCCGCCAGCGGGCGCGGCGCATCGGGACATTGCGGAACCGGCGCGCTATCGCCCGCCGCCCGCAGGTCGGCACGGATCAACGCGCTTTTGCCGTCCCGGTCCGCAGCCCGCAACGAGGCGGGCCAGTCCAGTTGCCACAGCCGGCTTTCCACCGGTTCAAGCCAGCCCAGCATGGCGCGCAGATAAGCCACATAGCGGGCCGGGCTGACGTTGCCATCGGCCAGCGCCAGCCCCATATCCAGGGCCTCGTGGCGGTCGCGCGTGCCGTCGCGCAGGAGTTGGTGCACCGGGGAGATCATGCGGGCTCATTGCCGGGGGCGGCGTTGCGGTGCAAGGACCAGATCTGCGGCTGCCGCTCGAAGCGCCAGCCTGAATCGGCGGCCAGCCATTCGATGTCGCGCGCGTCGAACAGCGCGGGCCCGTCCGGCGCCTGCGCGGGCACGGCGAAGCGGGCATGCCATGCCGAGGGGTCAGCCGTGTCGAGCTCCACTTCGGCGTCTTCGGGCAGCCAGGCCACCAGGCACAGCAGCCAGGCCATGAGCAGATAACGACTGCTGAAAGCGGGCAGTTCGAGCATGCCCGGGTCCTCGGGCCAGCGGACCCGGCGCTTGGACCACATCAATTGCGAGAACAGCAGCTTGCGGCATTCCTTGAGCAGCGTTGCCAGCGGCAGCATCGCGCCGTTGTCGCTGAACCACTGGTCGAGGTCGCGGATCACGCTGACGCTGTCTTCCAGCATATCGTTGAGGTCTCCGGCGAGCCGTTCGCAGCGCTG
Organism: Achromobacter sp. EB05; assembly: GCF_044232075.1. NCBI lineage: Bacteria > Pseudomonadati > Pseudomonadota > Betaproteobacteria > Burkholderiales > Alcaligenaceae > Achromobacter > Achromobacter sp. EB05. Next base: position 4,830,548 of record NZ_CP155917.1, on the reverse strand, counting down.
CTGCCGGGCCTCGGCATCCGCGCCTTCCGGCGCGTGGCCCAGCATCGCCGCCGCCAAGGTGGCGTTCGATAGCGGCGCGATGGCCTCATGGCGCAGCACCGGGAATATCTGCGCCAGCACCTTCAGCCGTACGCCTTGCGCGGCCAGCGCCTGGGCGGAAATATCGACTTGCATGGCGGTGTCAACCTGCCTGGCGCAGCACGGTCAGCAGCGCATCGGGGTCGGCGGGCTTTTCGATCCAGCCATCGAAGAGGGCGGTGGCGTCTTCGTGCCGTTCATGCCGCGCCAGGCCGCTCAGGGCGTAGATGCGCGATGACACATTGCGTTCGCGCAGCCGGCGGGCCAGCTCGTAGCCGTCCATGTCGGGAAGCAGGATGTCGACCAGCACTGCTTCGGGAGCGAACGTGGCGGCCTGCCGCAGCGCGTCTTCGCCAGTACCTGCGCAGCGCGCTTCCAGGCCGGACAGCGCCAGGAATTCGGCCAGCAGTTCCGAGCCCATTTCATTGTCGTCAACCAGCAGGACGCGTAGGGCGCGCTCGTCGTTCAAGGGGTGTCTCCAGATTCGGGGATCTGCGGCGCATCCTGGTCGCGCGGCAGGGTAACGGTGAAAATGACCAGGCCGTCGCGGCAGTCGACGGCGATCTCGCCCTGGTGGTCGCGCACCACCTGTTCGGCGATGTACAGGCCGAGCCCGAGGCCATTGCGGTTGCGCGACTGACCCAGGGATTCGGGCTTGAAGGGCGAGAACAGGTGCGCCATGACCTCGTCGGGGATCGGCGCGCCATGGTTGGCCACGGTAAGTTCGATGGTGTCGCCACGCGGCATCGCGCTGACGTGGATCGGCATGCGCGGCGCGCCATGCTGGCGGGCGTTGCTCATCAGGTTGGTGACCACCTGGGCGATGCGGTCGGTGTCGGCCGTCAGCACCAGGTCGGGGTGCACGTCCGGCTCGATGAGCAGGCCGGGATAGGCCTGGCGCTTTTCCTCGATCAGACCGTTCAGGAGGTCGGACAGGCGGCATTCGCGCTTTTCGATGCCGAGCCCCATGCCGCCCTGCAGCCGGGATAGATCCAGCACCTGCGAGATCAGCCGCTGCATGCGTCCGCTGGAATAGCGGATGCGCTCGCCCATGCGCGCGCCGGCGTCGGTCCGCGAAAGCAGCGTGGCCGCCATGGAAATCGATTGCAGCGGATCGCGCAGGTCATGGCCCAGCATCGCCAGCAGCGCGGTGCGGGCGCGGTCGACGTCGGCGGCGCGGCTGGTGGCGATGTGCGACAGCTCGTCGCGCAGGTTGTCGGCCGCCTCGAGTTCGGCCGGCAGCCAGGGCGGGCTGGTGTCGCGCATGACCTCGCGCCAGGCCTCGAACGAGCCGCGCGGAGTCAGGCGCGGCCCCAGGTTGCCCACCGCGTATTGCTTTTCGGGTTTGCCGCCCCACACCACGGTCTCGATCTGTTCGCGCCGCAACCAGATCAGCCAACCATTGTTCATGGGATCGAACTTGCACGCCAGCAGGCCCGCATAGGGCACCAGGTCGGTCTGCAGCTCGGGATAGTCGCGCGCGATGTGGTTGGTGTGGACGACACGTTGCCCGCTCTGGTCCAGCGCGCACAGGATGCCGGCAAGTTCGCCGCGCGGCGCGATGCCTCCGAATACCGTGACGCTGTTGCCCCACAGGCACAGCGCGGCGTCGTTGGCGATCAGCGAGGCGGGCGTTTCCGGGCCGCCGGAAAGGGCCTGGTGGATGTTTTCGGAATCCGACGCGCGCTCGGTCAGCCGGCTGACCAGCGCGGCATTGCGCCGTGTCTGCGCGGCGCGGTCGTTGCCCTCGATGGTCGCCAGCGCCGCGGACAGCACCTGCGCCAGGGCCTCGCAGGCCAGCCGGGCCGGGTAGGGGACCAGGCGCGGCGAATGGTGGTGGCACGCGATCATGCCCCAGAGCCTGCCGCCGATCACCAGCGACAGGCTCATGGTGGCGCGCACGCCCATGTTCGCCATGTATTCCAGATGGACCGGCGACACGCTGCGCAGCACCGAGAAGCTCATGTCGAGCGGCGCGTCTATGCCGTCCTGCGCCAGCACCCGCACCGGCCGGTATTGGCCGTCGGCGATCTGGCGCAAGGTATTCACGGTGTACAGGCGGCGCGCCTGGGCCGGAATGTCGCCGGCGGGATAGCGGCGCCCGACCCAGTCTTCGAGCGCGGGATCGCCGCGCCGCTCGGCCACGATCTCGCCGCTGTCGTCGGGATGGAAGCGATAGGCCATGACGCGGTCGAAGCCGGTGGCGCGTTGCACCTCTTGGACGGCGCGCTCCAGCAGGCCGGCGATGTCGCGCTGGGCCCGCACGCGCTCGATGCTGCGGTAGATCAGCGCCTGATCGGCGATGCCGGCGTCGTTGCCGCGGCGCTCGAGTTCGATCAGCGTCAGTTCGTCGGTGTTGCGGTGGGCGATGACGTCGTAGACGTGCCCGTCCAGCGAGATGCTGAGCGGATCGAAGACGGGATCGTCCTGAGACAGCCAGCCTGGCAGGTTCCGCGCCAGGCCCGGCGGCAGCGAAGCCGGATCGCAGCGATAGCCCAATGCGACCGGCATCCCCAGCACCTGCGGCGCGTTTTCGCTGGCGTAGCGCAACACGCCCGCGGCATCGAAGGCGAGCAACGCGCCCAGGGGCTGGATCGCGCCCGGGACGTGAATCGGTTCGCTGTCGCAGTTCGCGAGCGTGACTGGCGGATGCGACTGGGTGGGCGCATTCATTCTAGGCTTGTCCTGGAGGTGCGCAATGTGTTGTCATTATGTCAAAGTTCTTGCGAATGTGTGCATATGCAGCGTAGGGGATTTTGGCGCGCGCCGCCTCGTCTTTTGGGCGTCCACCATCCCCCTGGCCGTTTGGCGCAAGCGGCCGGATTATTCCGGAGTTTCCATGGCGCGTCTTCCCTACGCCGATCTGTCCCATCCCGAAGCGCGACCCCTGGTCGACCGCATCGTCGCCGAACGCGGCAGCGTGCTGCACTTGTACCAGATGTTGCTGCACAGCCCGGCCGTGGCCGGCGGCTGGCTCAACTACCTGACCTCGATCCGGCAGTTGTCGACCCTGCCGGGCGACATCCGCGAATTGGTGATCATGCGGGTGGCGGCGATCAACGGCGCGCCCTACGAGGCCGACCAGCATGCGCCGATCGCGCTGAAAGAGGGCGTGTCGCAGGCCCAACTGGACGCCTTGTCCGATTGGGAGGCCTCGTCCCTCTTCAGCGAGCGCGAGCGCGCCGTGCTGGCCTACACCGACGCCATGACGCGCCAGGTGCAGGTGCCCGAGCCGGTGTTCCAGGCGGCCCGCGCCGCCATGGGATCCGACAAGCTGACCGTGGAATTGACCGCCACCGTGGCGGCCTACAACATGGTGTCACGCTTCCTGGAAGCGCTGCAGGTGCATTCGCACGATCATCGCTGAGCGCGCCCGGCCAATGCCGGCCGGGCAAGCGGTCAGGCGCGTTGCGCTTCGATCAGCGCGTCCAGCTTGATGGCGTCAGCCACGAACGCGCGGATGCCTTCGGCCAGCTTGTCGCTGGCCATGGCGTCGTCATTGAGCAGGGTGCGGAACGCCACTTCATCCGAGGCGATGCGGGCGATATCGCCGCTCACCGCGTCGGCGCGCAGTTGCGCCGGGGCGTCGCCTTCGGTCTGCGCGAGCTGGGTCAGCAGCTCGGGGCTGATGGTCAGCAGGTCGCAGCCCGACAGCGCCAGGATCTGGCCGACGTTGCGGAAGCTGGCGCCCATGATCTCGGTGGCGATGCCGAAACGCTTGTAGTACTGGTAGATGCGGGTCACCGACTGCACGCCGGGGTCGCGCGCGCCGGCGTGGTCGGCTTCGACCCAATTGGCGCCCGCGGCCTTCTTGTGCCAGTCGTAGATGCGGCCGACGAACGGCGAGATCAACTGCACCTGGGCATCGGCGCAGGCCACCGCCTGCGGCAGCGAGAACAGCAGCGTCAGGTTGCAGCGCACGCCCTCGGCCTGCAGCGCGCGGGCCGCCTGGATGCCTTCCCAGGTGGATGCGATCTTGATCAGCACCCGTTCGCGTGGCACGCCGGCGGCTTCGTACAGGGCGATCAGGGCGCGGGCGCGCTCGATGGTGGCGCGGGTGTCGAACGACAGGCGCGCGTCCACTTCGGTCGAGACGCGGCCGGGCACGATGTCCAGGATGGCGCGGCCAAAGGCGACCAGCAGGCGGTCCATCAATTCGGGCGTGGGGGCGCCGCGGTGGTCGCGCGCGGTCTTTTCCAGCAGCGGGCGGTAGGCGTCCTGCTGCACGGCCTTCAAAATAAGGGACGGGTTTGTGGTGGCGTCGGTGGGCCGCAGCGCCTTCATCGCTTCGAAATCGCCGGTGTCGGCGACGACGGTGGTGTGATTGCGCAGGGCGTCAAGTTGGCTGGACATGGACAATACGGCTCGCAGCATCAGGGTTGAAGGTGCTTTAGCGTATCACCGCGCCGCCGGCCGCGCTGTCACCGTTGGTAGGCCGGCGGCGGGGCGTGATCGGCCTGGCGCGGCGGCTGAAATCTTCGATCTCAGCCTTATTTGGCGCGGTTCCCCGGGAAAAACGCCCGCTCAAGGTATAATTCCAAGGTTTGATTATCGATTCTAAAACCGGGGTTTACTGTGCTGCCGCAACTCTTTCCCGAGGGGATCAACCGCTTCCCTCCTGCAATTCTGGCTCTGGCGGACGGTACCATTTTTCGAGGCGTGTCGATCGGTGCGCCTGGGCATACCGTTGCCGAAGTGGTGTTCAACACCGCGATGACCGGGTACCAGGAAATTCTCACCGATCCCAGCTATAGCGGCCAGATCGTCACGCTGACCTATCCGCATATCGGCAACACCGGCGTCAACGCCGAGGACGTCGAAGCCAACCGCGTCTACGCCGCCGGCCTGGTGGTGCGCGACTGTCCCGCCCGCGTGTCGAACTTCCGTTCCACGCAATCGCTGCCCGAGTACCTGTCCGAGCAGGGCATCGTCGCCATTTCCGGCGTCGACACCCGCAAGCTGACCCGCATCCTGCGTGAAAAGGGCGCCCAGGGCGCCTGCATCTTCGTTGGTTCGGACGCCGACCGCGCCGTCGAACTGGCCCGCGGCTTTGCCGGCATGGCCGGCCAGGACCTGGCCAAGGTCGTGTCCATCAAGGACAGCACCACCTGGACCCAGGGCACCTGGCAACTGGGCGAAGGCTACACCCAGCCCGACCAGTCCAAATTCCATGTCGTTGCCTATGACTTCGGCATCAAGTCCAACATCCTGCGCCTGCTGGCCGACCGCGGCTGCCGCCTGACGCTGGTGCCGGCCCAGACCAGCGCCGAGGACGTCCTCAAGCTCAATCCCGACGGCGTGTTCCTGTCCAACGGCCCCGGCGACCCCGAGCCCTGCGACTACGCCATCGACGCCACCCGCGTGTTCCTGGACAAGAAGCTGCCGGTGTTCGGCATCTGCCTGGGCCACCAGATCATGGGCCTGGCCGTCGGCGGCAAGACGCTCAAGATGAAGACCGGCCACCACGGCGCCAACCACCCGGTGCAGGACCTGGCCTCCAAGCGCGTCTTCATCACCAGCCAGAACCACGGTTTCGCGGTCGATGCGGCCAGCCTGCCGGCCAATGCGCGCGTCACGCACGTCTCGCTGTTCGACGGCACGCTGCAGGGCTTCGAGCTCACCGACCGTCCGGCCTTCTGCTTCCAGGGCCACCCCGAAGCCAGCCCCGGTCCGCACGACATCCTGGAGCTGTTCGACAAGTTCATCAGCCTGATGTCCGGCCAAAAGTAAAGATTGCATCATGCCCAAGCGTACAGACCTAAAAAGCATTCTCATCATCGGCGCCGGCCCCATCATCATCGGGCAGGCCTGCGAATTCGACTATTCCGGCGCGCAAGCGTGCAAGGCGCTCAAGGCCGAGGGTTACCGCACCATCCTGGTGAACAGCAACCCCGCCACGATCATGACGGACCCGGAAACGGCCGACGTCACCTACATCGAGCCCATCACCTGGCAGGCCGTCGAAAAGATCATCGAGCGTGAAAAGCCCGATGCGCTGCTGCCCACCATGGGCGGCCAGACCGCGCTGAACTGCGCGCTCGACCTGGCCCGCCATGGCGTGCTGAAAAAGCACAACGTCGAACTGATCGGCGCCAACGAGCACGCCATCGAAAAGGCCGAGGACCGCCAGAAGTTCAAACAGGCCATGACCGACATCGGCCTGGAATCGGCCAAGTCGGGCGTCGCCCACAGCATGGACGAAGCCTGGGAAGTGCAGCGCCGCATCGCCGCGGAAGTCGGCACCTCGGGCTTCCCCGCCGTGATCCGCCCCAGCTTCACCATGGGCGGCTCGGGCGGCGGCATCGCCTACAACGCCGAAGAATTCGAAACCATCTGCCGCCGCGGCCTGGAAGCCTCGCCCACCAGCGAGCTGCTGATCGAAGAGTCGCTGCTGGGCTGGAAGGAATTCGAGATGGAAGTGGTCCGCGACAAGGCGGACAACTGCATCATCGTCTGCTCCATCGAGAACCTGGACCCCATGGGCGTGCACACTGGTGACTCGATCACCGTGGCGCCGGCCCAGACGCTGACCGACAAGGAATACCAGATCATGCGTAACGCATCGATCGCGGTGTTGCGCGAGATCGGCGTGGACACGGGCGGCTCGAACGTGCAGTTCGCGGTCAACCCCAAGAACGGCCGCATGATCGTCATCGAGATGAACCCGCGCGTGTCGCGTTCGTCGGCGCTGGCGTCCAAGGCCACCGGTTTCCCCATCGCCAAGGTCGCCGCGCGCCTGGCCGTGGGCTACACGCTGGACGAGCTCAAGAACGAAATCACCGGCGGCGCCACGCCCGCCTCGTTCGAGCCGTCGATCGACTACGTGGTCACCAAGGTGCCGCGTTTCGCCTTCGAGAAATTCCCCACCGCCGACGCGCGCCTGACCACCCAGATGAAGTCCGTGGGCGAAGTCATGGCCATCGGCCGCACCTTCCAGGAATCGTTCCAGAAGGCGCTGCGCGGCCTGGAAGTCGGCGTCGACGGCCTGAACCAGAAGACCACCGACCGCGAAAAGCTGCAGGTCGAGCTGGGCGAACCCGGTCCGGAACGCATCTGGTACGTGGGCGACGCCTTCGCGCAGGGCTTCACGCTGGACGAAGTGCACAACATCACGCACATCGACCCCTGGTTCCTGTCGCAGATCAAGGAAATCGTCGATATCGAGCTGGCGCTCGAACAGAAGACGCTGTCCGACCTGGACTACGCCACCCTCTGGGAACTGAAGCGCCGCGGTTTCTCCGACCGTCGCCTGGCGTTCCTGCTGGACACGGTCGAATCCGAAGTGCGCAAGCTGCGTCACCAGTTGAATGTGCGCCCGGTCTACAAGCGCGTGGACACCTGCGCCGCCGAATTCGCCACCCGCACGGCCTACATGTACTCGACCTACGAGGAAGAGTGCGAAGCCGCGCCCACCGACCGCAAGAAGATCGTGGTGCTGGGCGGTGGCCCGAACCGCATCGGCCAGGGCATCGAGTTCGACTACTGCTGCGTGCATGCCGCGCTGGCGCTGCGTGACGACGGGTACGAGACCATCATGGTCAACTGCAACCCGGAAACCGTCTCCACCGACTACGACACCTCCGACCGCCTGTACTTCGAGCCGTTGACGCTGGAAGACGTGCTGGAGATCGTCCACAAGGAAAATCCGGTCGGCATGATCGTCCAGTACGGCGGCCAGACCCCGCTGAAGCTGGCGCGCGCGCTGGAAGCCAACGGCGTGCCGATCATCGGCACCAGCCCGGAATCCATCGACATCGCCGAAGACCGCGAGCGTTTCCAGAAGCTGCTGAACAAGCTCGGCCTGCGCCAGCCGCCCAACCGCACGGCCCGCACGGAAGCCGAGGCCCTGGCCCACGCCGCCGAGATCGGCTACCCGCTGGTGGTGCGTCCCAGCTACGTGCTGGGCGGCCGTGCCATGGAAATCGTGCACGAGCAGCAGGACCTCGAACGCTACATGCGCGAGGCCGTGAAGGTCAGCAATGACTCGCCCGTGCTGCTGGACCGCTTCCTGAACAACGCCACCGAAGTCGACGTGGACTGCCTGGCCGACGGCGAAACCGTCTTCATCGGCGGCGTCATGGAACACATCGAGCAGGCCGGCGTGCACTCGGGCGACTCCGCCTGCAGCCTGCCGCCGTACTCGCTGTCGGCCGACGTCATCGCCGAGATCAAGCGCCAGACCGGCATGATGGCCAAGGCCCTGAACGTCAGCGGCCTGATGAACGTGCAGTTCGCCATCCAGGGCGGCGATGTCTACGTGCTGGAAGTGAACCCGCGCGCTTCGCGCACGGTGCCCTACGTGTCCAAGGCCACCGGCCTGCAACTGGCCAAGATCGCCGCGCGCGCCATGGCCGGCCAGACGCTGGCGGCCCAGGGCGTCACCCGCGAAGTCGTGCCGCCTTACTTCTCGGTCAAGGAAGCCGTGTTCCCGTTCGTGAAGTTCCCGGGCGTGGACACCATTCTCGGCCCGGAAATGAAGTCGACCGGCGAAGTCATGGGCGTGGGCACCAGCTTCGGCGAGGCCTTCGTCAAGTCGCAGCTTGCCGCCGGCGTGCGCCTGCCGGAATCCGGCACGGTGTTCATCAGCGTCAAGAACCAGGACAAGCCCCGCGCCGTCGAAGTGGCGCGCGGCCTGCACGCCCTGGGCTTCAAGCTGGTGGCCACGCGCGGCACCGCGGCCGAGATCGAAGCGGCGGGCATTCCCGTGCAACTGGTCAACAAGGTCACGGAAGGCCGTCCGCACATCGTCGACATGGTCAAGAACGGCGAGATCGCGCTGGTCATCAACACCGTCGAAGAGCGCCGCAACGCCATTGCCGACTCGCGTACCATCCGTACGCAGGCGCTGGCCGCGCGCGTGACCTTCTTCACCACCATCGCCGGTGCGCGTGCCGCGGTCGAGGGCATGCAGTACCTGCGTCAAGGCCTCGGCCTGCAGGTGTATCCGCTGCAGGAACTTCACGCGTCCTTGTTGGACAAATAGCGCTTGGGCGCGCAGAGGGCGCGCCGCAAGTGAATTGAGGACAAAAGAATGAAGTGGTTCATTCTGGCGTTATTCATCGTATGCGCCACGGTAGTCCACTACCGTGGCCGCGTACGACACCGGTTCTCGCGGCAGGCATTGGATCACTCCACCTTCACGGCGCCGCTGAACTGTTTCATGTACGCGTTCTCCAGCGTGCCCAACAAGCCCTATCTCGACCTGGACCAGTTCCCGGAACTGAAGGTCTTGCTGGACCGCTGCGAGGAAATCCGCGCCGAGGCCGTCAACCTTTATGGCGACGGCCACATCAAGGCGTCGGACAAGTACAACGATGCGGGCTTCAACTCGTTCTTCAAGACGGGCTGGAAGCGCTTCTACCTGAAGTGGTATGACGCCGACCATCCGTCGGCCGAGGCCCTCTGTCCGGTCACGACCAAGCTGCTGGCGGGCATCCCGACCATCAAGGCCGCGATGTTCGCTTCGCTGCCCCCGGGAAGCCGCCTGCCGCGCCATCGTGATCCGTACGCCGGTTCGCTGCGTTTCCACATGGGTCTGATCACGCCGAACAGCCCCGACTGCTACATCAACGTCGACGGCCAGGAATACTACTGGCGCGACGGCGAGGCGGTGGTGTTCGACGAGACCTTCATCCATTACGCCGAAAACAAGACCGACCAGAACCGGATCATCCTGTTCGCGGACGTCGAGCGCCCCATGCGTTACCGCTGGGCCCAGGCGTTCAACCGCGTGGTCGGCGGCTTCCTGTTGCGCGCGGCGGCCGCGCCCAACCAGGAAGGCGACGCCACCGGCGGCATCAATCGCATCTTCGGCGCGGTGTATGCGGTGCGCCGCTTCGGCAAGGCGCTCAAGAAGAAGAGCAAGCCGCTGTACTACCTGTCCAAGTGGGCGCTGGTGGCGGCGATCTTCGCGCTGATCTTCCTGTAAGACTCGCGCCGACCTTCCTGTAGCATAGCGGGCGGGGCCTCTCTTGCGAGAGGCTCCGCCTTTTTTCATCCGACCCGGGGCGAGCCTCCATGGACAGAGTATTCATCACCGGCGCCAGCAGCGGCCTGGGCCGCGCGTTGGCGCAGCGCTATGCCGCCAGCGGCGCCACGCTCGGCCTGCTGGGCCGGCGCGAGGACGCGTTGCGGGAGCTGGCCGCCAGCCTGCCGGGCCAGCATCGCTGCTACGCGGTGGACGTGCGCGACCGTCAGGCGCTGCACGCGGCGGCGCAGGATTTCATTGCGTTCTGCCAGGGGCGGGTGGATGTGGTCATCGCCAGCGCCGGCATCAGCGCCGGCACGTTGACCGGCCATCACGAAGACTACGAGGTCTTCAAGGCCATCGTCGACACCAACCTGCTGGCGACCGTGGCGACCTTCGAGCCGTTCGTCGAGCCGATGCGAGCCGCCGGTGGCGGCCGGCTGGTCGGCATCGCCAGTGTCGCCGGCGTGCGCGGTTTGCCCGGGGCGGGCGCCTACAGCGCCTCCAAGTCGGCGGTAGTGACCTACTGCGAGAGCCTGCGGTTGGAGCTATGGGGAGACGGCATCCGCGTCGTCACCATCGCGCCGGGCTACATCAAGACCGCGATGACGGCCCACAATCCGTACAAGATGCCGTTCCTGATGGACGCCGACAAGTTCGCGCAGCGCGCCCAGGCGGCGATTGGGCGCGGCACCACGTACACGGTGATTCCCTGGCAGATGGGCGTGGTGGCGAAACTGATGCGCCTGCTGCCCAACGCGGTCTACGACCGGCTGGCGCGCAACGCGCCGCGCAAGCCGCGCAAGGCGGACAAAGCCGGCTGAGCCGCAGGGCGACAGCGGCCAGGGCGTCAGCGGCCAGGGCGTCAGGACGACACCCTGGCGCAGGCCGTCACGGCACGACGTCGTCGCCGACTTCAGTGTCCACGTGGCCCACGTCGCCCCAATCCAGCACTTCCCACTGCCGGCCGCGCACGCCGACCCGGTTGATGCTGACGTTCAGCAATGCCGCGTCGCGCGGCGCGTTCAACGGCACGCCGCTGGCATGGCGCCAGATGATGTCCAGCACGCCGCCGTGGGTGAACATCAGGATGCGTTCGCCGTCATGGCGGCTGGCCACGTCATCCACCGTGGAGATGACGCGCGACTGGAACTGGCCCAGCGTCTCGCCGCCGTCCAGCGGGCGCAGCGGGTCGCGGCTGCGCCAGGCGGCTGCCGCTTCCGGCGCCAGCACGTCGATGCGGTCCAGGTCCAGCCCTTCGAGCACGCCAAAGCCGCGCTCGCGGATGCCGGGCTCGATCCGCACGCGCAGGTCCAGTTGTTCCGACACCGGCGTGGCGGTGGCGTGGGCGCGCTGCAGGTCGCTGCTGTAGATGGCGTCGATCGGCGTGCTGCGCGCGTCTTCGCGCAGGCGCGAGGCCAGCAGGCCGGCCTGGTTGCGGCCGAACTCGTTCAGGGGGATGTCTTGCCAGCCCTGCAGGCGGCGCTGGCGGTTCCAGTCGGTTTCGCCGTGGCGGATGAACCAGATTTCAGTCATTGCGGTGTCGATACGGTGGGGAAGGGCGCGGGTGGCGGACCGACCCGGCTCAGAGCGGCTCGGGCGCGACGGGCGCGCGCGGCTTCCAGATGGCTTGAATCACCGAGCTTAACGCGACCAGCGCGGGCTCGCTAGCGCGTTCGTAGGGCAGGATGAAGCCGAGGGTGGCGTCGGCCCGCGCCTGGCCCCACACCATGAAGTCGCCCGAGGCCGCGCCGGCCAGCGCGGTTTCCTCGCGCAGCAGCGCGCAACCGGCGCCGGCCCGCACCAGCGCCTCCAGATTGGCCTGATCGTCATTCTGCATGGCGATGCGCGGCGACAGGCCGTGGCGCTCGAACATGTCGCGCAACAGCAGGTGGGTGTGGCTGCCGGCGGGACCGTCCAGCCACGGCAATTGCGCCACCTCGCGCCAGCCGCCGCGCTTGAGCACGGCGGCGTGTTCGGTCGGCAGCGCGATGCGGTACCGCACGCTGCGCAGCGGTAGCCACAGCACGCCGCGCGGCGGGTGCGCGGCGATGGTCAACGCCGCCGGCAGCCGGCCGGTGCTGACCTGCTCGGCCAGCACGGCGGTGGGCTGGATCTGCGTCTTCAGTTCGATCAGCGGCAGCCGCTGCGTGATGGCCGCCGCCAGCTCGCCCAGCCGCAGGAAGTCGGGCTTCTCGCTGGGCAGGCCCAGTTCCACCACGCCCTGCAGGCTGCCTTGCAGTTGCTGCGCCTCGGACTTGAACTGCGCGCCCAGCACCAGCAGCGATTCGGCGGTGGGCAGCAGCATCTCGCCGGCCTTGGCCAGCGCCAGCCGCCCGCCGCTGCGGTCGAACAGCGCCACGCCCAGGCTCTGTTCCAGCGCCTTGATCTGCGCGGTGACGGCGGGCTGGGTCAGCGATAGCGCTTCGGCGGCCCGCGTCAGGTTGCCCAGGCGGGCAACCGTGACGAAGGCGCGGATCTGATAGATTTCCATGCCGCCTTTGTAGGGGAAGCGGGCTCAGGCGGCAAGCAGCCGTACTTGCGTCGGCTCCAACCCGATCGACACCGGCGCGCCCACCGGGAACGGCGACAGCCCCGCCAGGTGCGACTGGTCGGCCGTCAGGCGCTGTTCGCCGATCTGTACCTGGTAGCGGGTGAACTCGCCCAGGAACTCGCTGCTTTCCACCACGCCCGGCAGCCACACGTAGCGCGCGTCGCCCAGCCCGTCGGCCATTTCGATCTGCACCGTGTGCGGCCGGAAGCTGGCCGCCAGCCGCTGCGCCGCGGGCGCTTCGGCCGCCAGCGGCAGGTGCAGGTCGCCCACGCCTTCCACCGCCAGCACCACGCTGCCGCTGGTGCGCTCGCGCACCTCGCCCTCCAGCACGTTCATGGTGCCGACGAAGTTGGCCACGAAGCGGTTCACCGGATAATCGAACAGCGTGCTGGGGGCGCCGATCTGCTGCACCACGCCATGGTCCAGCACCGCCATGCGGTCGGCGGTGGTCATGGCTTCTTCCTGGTCGTGGGTGACGAAGATGGTGGTGATGCCCAGCCGCCGCTGCAGGCTCAGCAGGTCCTGCCGCATCTGCACGCGCAGCTTCTTGTCCAGGTTCGACAGCGGTTCGTCCAGCAGCAGCACCTGCGGTTCGATCACGATGGTGCGCGCCAGCGCCACGCGCTGCTGCTGTCCGCCGGACAGTTGGTTGGGGCGGCGGCGTGCGTACTGCGACAGCCCCACCAGCTCCAGCGCGGCCTCGACCTTGGTGCGGATCTGCTCGCGCGGCAGCTTGCGCTCGACCAGCCCGAACGCCACGTTGTCCCACACGGTCATGTGCGGCCACAGCGCGTAGTTCTGGAACACCATGCCGATGTTGCGGTCCCATGGCGGGATGGCGCTGATGTCCTTGCCATCCACCAGCAACTGGCCGGCGTCCTGCCGGTTGAAGCCCGCGATCAGGCGCAGCAGGGTGGACTTGCCCGAACCCGACGGCCCCAGCAGGGCGAAGAACTCGCCCGGTTCGATGTGGATGTTGACGTCCTTGAGCACTTCCGTCTTGCCATACGACAGCCGGATGTTGCGGCATTCAACGCTGACTTTCTTCATGTCGATTCCCCTTGATTCAGGCCGTCTCGTCGTGACGCGCCGGGCGCTGGCGCGCCTGGGCGCGTTCCACCAGCAAGTGCGAGACATAGGTGCCGATGGCGACCGCGGCCACCGCCAGCACGCCCAGCGCGGCGCCCGGACCCCGGCCCGCGGCGCTCTGCATGTACAGATAGATGCCATAGCTCATCGGCGCCTGGCTGTCCTTGGTGACCAGCATGATGGTGGCCGACAGCTCCACCGCCGCCGTCACGAAGCTGGTCACGAAGCCGGCCAGCATGCCCCCGGCCATCAATGGCACCACCACGCGCCGGATGGTGCGCAGGCGCGTCGCGCCCAGCGATTGCGCCGCTTCCTCCAGCGATACGTTGATCTGCTGCAGCGCGGCCACGCACGACCGCAAGGCGTAGGGCAGCCGCCGCACCGAGTACGCGATCATGATGATGATCCACGACGAGGTCAGCAGCGTGCCGGTGCCCGGGATCTCCACGCCGCGGAACGTGCGCAGCAGCCCGATCGCCAGCACGATGCCCGGGATCGCCAGCGCCGCCGACGCCAGGAAGTCCAGCCACTGGCGCGCCGGCAGCCGGGTGCGCAGCATCAGGTAGGCGATGGCGGTGCCCAGGATCACGTCCACGCCCGCCGCCAGGCCGCAATAGAGCAGGGTGTTGGCGATCATGCCCTGCGATTCGCTGAACACCGCGCTGTAGTGCGCCAGCGTGTAGCCGTCCGGCAGCGGCGCGAAGCTCCAGACGCTCGCCAGCGACAGCAGCAGCACCCCCATGTGCGGCGACAGCACCAGCAGCAGCACCAGGATGATCCAGCCATAGGCCAGCACGCTTTCGGCCGGGCGCAGCTTGCGCTTCTGGATCGAGTTGCCGCCCTTTTGCAGCGTGGAGTAGTCGCGGCCCTTGAGCACGCGCGCCGACAGCCACAGCGCCAGGATCGAGAAGGCGATCATGATGACGCTGATGACGTAGCCCAGCGGATCCTCCAGCCCCACCTGCGTGATGCGCAGATAGGCCTGCGGCGCCAGCATGTTGGTGGTGCCCAGCACCAGCGGCGTGCCCAGGTCGTCGAACACCTTCACGAACACCAGCGAGGTGCCGGCCACGTAGCCCGGCAGCGCCAGCGGGAAGATCACGCGGCGAAACAGCCGGAAGCCGCGCGCGCCCAGGTTGAAGGCCGCTTCCTCCATGGCGCCGTCGATGTTGCGCAGCGCCACCACCAGGTTCATCAGGATGAACGGGAAGTAGTGCAGCGCCTCGACGAAGATGACGCCGTTCAGGCCTTCCATGAACGGGATGGTGAAGCCGAACCAGTCGTTCAGCAGCAGGTTGACGCTGCCCGAGCGGCCGAAGATGAGCTGCATCGCCACCGCGCCGACGAAGGGCGGCATGATCAGCGGCAGCACCCCCAGCGTCTGGATGATGAGCGCGCCGCGGAAATCGAAGCGCACCGTGAAGTACGCCAGCGGCACCGCGATCAGCGAGGCCAGCAGCGCTGACCAGCCCGCCACGTAGAGGCTGTTGAAGAACGCCTCCAGCATCAGCGGCTGGTTGAAGAACGCGCCGAAGTGGCCGATGGTGAAGCCGCCGTCGGCGTTGACGAAGGCGCTGTAGAACACCGTGCCGACCGGCACGGCCAGGAACAGCGCCAGGAAACCCAGCACCAGGAGCGCGGCCAGCACGGGGCCGGCGGGCAGGCGTGAATGGCCCGGAAGATTCATCGAGATTCCCGTAATGGTTCAAGACAGGCCGCCCGCGGCGGGGCGGCGGCCGGACGGGGCGAGCCCCCCGTCCGGCGCGAGCCGGGCTCAGAGCGCCGCGGCTTCCCGCGCCAGCTTCACGGCCTGCTCGTAATTGCTCTTGGCCGTGCCGTTCCATTCGCCTTCCAGCTTGGTGATCTGCTGGTTGACCGCGGCGTCTTTCTTGTTGCCGCTGAAGATCTTCAGGAACTCGGGATCGGCGGCCTGCTTGCCGTCCACCAGCGGCGCCCAGGCCAGCTTGCGGGCCTGCGCCAGCAGTTCGGCCGGCTTGCCGCTCTTGCCCTTGTCGCCGAGCTTGGCCTCGGCGTCGTAGATCGCCTTGGTCGCCGCCTGCAGTTCCTTCAGGCGGAACGTGACGGTCTGGTCGTACAGCGACTGCACCACGTAGTAACGCGTCTGCGACAGGTCGGCGTTGAACTGCACCTTGCTGCGGCGCGCGATCTCGGCGGGATCCGGATAACCCTGCGGCACCTTGCCGCCCAGCGCCGAATACGGCAGCACCGGCAGGCGCGAGATCTTCGGTTCCAGCAGCAGTTCCTGGCCCGCCTGGCTGAGCGTGAAGGCGATGAACTTCTTGCCTTCCTCGGTGTTCTTGGCGCCGTCGATCAGCGCGATGTTGGCCGGCACGATGGCGGTCTCGGAGGGATAGACGAATTCCACCGGGAACTTCGAGTACTTGCTCGACAGGCCGAAGAAGTCGATCACCGGCCCCGCGCCGAACTGGCCGTTGTTGACGCCGTCCGGCACGCCGAACGAGCGCTCGGTCACGGCGCTGCTGTTGCCCGACATGCGCAGCAGCGTGTTCCAGCCGTCGTCCCAGCCTTCGCCCTGCAGGATGGTCTCGACCGTCAGGTGCATGGTGCCCGAGCGCGACGGCGAGGTGATGCCGACGTGGCCGAACCAGTGCGGCGCCAGCAGGTCCTTCCATTCGACCGGGGCGGGGATCTTGTGCGCCGCGATGTAGCGCGTGTTGTAGACGATGCCGTAGCCGGCCAGCGCCTGGCCCAGGTACATGCCGCCCGGGTCGTTGATGGGGTAGTTGCCGATCTTGTCCGGCACGTCCTTGTTGGCGACGTCCGAGGACTTGGCCAGCAGCTTGTCGCGGCCCAGCACCTCGAAGGCGTCCGGGGCGCTGGCCCAGAACACTTCCGGGCGCTGGCCGGCCGGCGTCTCGCGCACGTAGGCAATGCCGGACACGGTGTTCTTGTTGAGGATCTCCAGCGTGATGCCGGGGTTGGCCTTCTCGAACGCGGTCTTGTAGGCCTGGGTCAAATCTTTCGGGAACGACGTGATCACCGTGACGGTGCCCGCCAGGGCGGGGGCGGCGCAGGCGGCCAGCAGCGCCCCTGCAAGGGCTGTGCGCATTGCATGCATGGTTTGTCTCCGTGGTTTTTCGATTTGTCCGGAGACCTTAGCGGTTGCATGCGCCGCCAGTCCAATCACAAATTTTGATGCGCGCCATCAGTGTGGCGGGCATTCGGGAGAACCCGCGCGAGCGCGCGGGCCTGGGGCGGCCGCCTAGGCCGTGGCCGACACGCCGCCGTTGGCCTTGGTCATCGCCTTGATCTTTTCGTTCATCACCTGCTGGATCTGGTTCATGATCTGCAGCGCCTGCCCGTTCAGGGCCTGCATTTGCGTGGCCTTCTGCTCCGCCGACGCGTTGCTGTCGCGCACGCGTTCGATTTGCTCCATGACGCGCTTGAGCTGGCGCTGCAGTTCCTTGATCTGCCGGGTGTAATGATCGTCGTTTTCGGACGATTCGGTTTCCTCGGCCTGGCCCACCTTCATCGCGCCGGCGTTGTTGACGCGGATCTTGCCGTCTGGCGTGACGCTGACGCCCGGATCGCCGGCCTTGGCATCCTTGGCTTCCTTGTTGGCCTGGATCTTCTGCGCCCACAGGTCGGCCATGCTGCCGATGCGCGAGGTGCCGCTGATGGAATCGATGGCCATGGAGATCTCCTGGGAGGGAATTGACTGGGGTTTCCACTAATACGGCATTGCGGCGGGGAACTTAAGTTGCCGCCCGTTCCCGGCCCCCTTTACACTGGCGCCCGCTCACACCAATCACTCCCGGGGATTCCATGTCCAATTCCTATTTTCCGCGCTGGCGCCTGGCGGACGACGCCGAGCCCGGCGTCATCATCGCGCCCGACGAACGGCTGTCCTGGCCCAAGAACGTGGCCATGGGGGCGCAACACGTGGTGGCGATGTTCGGCTCCACCGTGCTGGCGCCGCTGCTGATGGGCTTCGATCCCAACGTCGCCATCCTGATGTCGGGCATCGGCACCCTGATCTTCTTCCTGTTCGTGGGCGGCCGGGTCCCCAGTTACCTGGGTTCCAGCTTTGCCTTCATCGGCGGCGTCATCGCGGTTACCGGCTATGCCGGCGGCGGGGCCAACGCCAACATCGGCGTGGCGCTGGGCGCCATCATCGCCTGCGGCCTGGCCTACACGCTGATCGGCGTTCTCGTCTGGATCGCCAACGGCCGCGCCGGCGGCGGCGCCAACTGGATCGACACCCTGATGCCGCCGGTGGTGACGGGCGCGGTGGTCGCGGTGATCGGCCTGAACCTGGCGCCTATCGCCGCCAAGGGGGCCATGGGCGCCTCGGGCTTCGACAGCGCCATGGCAATCGTCACCATCCTGTGCGTGGGCGGCATTGCGGTCTACACCAAGGGCATGGTGCAGCGCCTGCTGATCCTGGTCGGCCTGATCCTGGCCTGCGTGGTCTACGCGATCTTCGCCAACGGCATGGGCCTGGGCAAGCCGATCGACTTCTCGGCCGTGTCGGCCGCCGCCTGGTTCGGGCTGCCGCACTTCGCCGCGCCCGTGTTCAAGGCGGAGGCCATGGGCCTGATCGTGCCGGTGGCCATCATCCTGGTCGCCGAGAACCTGGGCCACGTCAAAGCGGTCAGCGCCATGACCGGCCAGGACCTGGACCGCTACCTGGGCCGCGCCTTCGTCGGCGACGGCGTGGCCACCATGGTCTCGGGCGCCGTCGGCGGCACCGGCGTCACCACCTACGCCGAAAACATCGGCGTGATGGCGGTGACCCGCATCTATTCGACGCTGGTGTTCGTGATCGCCGCGCTGATCGCCATTGTGCTGGGCTTCTCGCCCAAGTTCGGCGCCCTGATCCAGACCATTCCCGCGCCCGTGCTGGGCGGCATGTCGGTGGTGGTCTTCGGCCTGATCGCCATTGCCGGGGCCCGCATCTGGGTGGTCAATCAGGTCGACTTCAGCGACAACCGCAACCTGATCGTGGCCGCGGTCACGCTGGTGCTGGGCGCGGGCGACTTCACCGTCAAGCTGGGCAACTTCACGTTGGGCGGCATCGGCACCGCGACCTTCGGCGCCATCATCCTGTACGCGTTGCTGCGCCGCAAGAAATAGGGCGGGGCGGTTGCCCTGCCTGGCGCCCGTCCCATGGGCGCCGCGCCCGGCCCGCGGCGGCCGGCCGCGAGGCGGCAGCTCCGCTGGCCGGGCGCGACAGGCCGGCGCCGCTCAGGAACGCGACAGCCGCGACGCCGGCGTCCGGCCGCCCACCTGCACCGGGGCCGCCTCGATCACCTGGCCCGACTGGGTCTTGAAGACCGCGGTCGCCTCCGCCAGGCGCCGGGCCTGATCCTCCATCGCCGACGCGGCCGCCGAGGCCTGCTCCACCAGCGCGGCGTTCTGCTGCGTCACCTCGTCCATCTGCGAGACCGCCAGGCTGACCTGGTCGATGCCGCCGGCCTGTTGCGCCGAGGCCGCCGAGATCTCACCCATGATGTCGGCCACGCGCTGCACCGAGGTCACGATTTCGTCCATGGTCTGGCCGGCGGCCGCGACCTGCGATGAGCCGGCCGCGACCGTATCGACCGAGGTCTCGATCAGGACCTTGATCTCCTTGGCCGCCTGCGCCGCGCGCTGCGCCAGGGTGCGCACCTCGCCCGCCACCACGGCGAAACCCTTGCCCTGTTCCCCGGCACGGGCCGCCTCCACGGCGGCATTCAGCGCCAGGATATTGGTCTGGAAGGCAATGCCGTCGATCACCGATACGATGTCGGCGATGCGCCGCGAACTCTCGGAAATGCCCTGCATGGTGGCCACCACCTGGCCGACCGTCTGGCCGCCACGCTGCGCCACCTCCATGCTCACCGCCGCCAGTTGGTTGGCCTGGGCGGCGTTGTCGGCATTCTGCTTGACGGTGGCGGCCAGCTCTTCCATCGTCGAGGCGGTCTCTTCAAGCGCGGCTGCCTGCTGCTCGGTGCGGGTCGACAGATTGGCATTGCCGGCGGCGATCTCGGCCGCGCCGACATTGATCTCCTCGACCCCCTGACGCACCGTGGTCACCGTGCGGGTCAAGCCGTCCTGCATGCGCCGCACCGCGGAAAACAGCGTGCCGATCTCATTGTTGGAGCGGGCGTCGACCCGCTGGGTCAGGTCGCCGGCGGCGATCCGGTCGAAATGCCGGCCGGCGTCCTGCAGCGGCAGTAGCACGCCGCGGCGGATGAAGGCCCAGCACAGCACCGCCAGCAGCAGCGCCACCGACAGCAGGGCGATGGCCGAGATGCGGGCGGTCGAATAGGTGCTCTGCGACCTTTCCAGCACGCTATCGCTGCGTTCCTGAACCCGCGCCAGGAACACCTGCATGTCCTTGGCGAAGTCGGCGTCAGCCTGGCGCACCCGCGCTTCGTTCTGCTGGTAGCGCGCGACCGAGCGCTCCTTGAGCGCCGCGTCCAGTTCGCCCAGCGCGGCGGCGTAGGCGTTGAAGCGGCCCTGCAGGACCCGCGCCAGCTCCTGGCCGCGCTCGCTCTTGGGCACCGCCATGTAGCGGTCGAAGCGCTCGCGCGCGAGTTTGAGCTGTTCGGCGGCGGCGGCTTGCGCGCTGGCCGCCTGGTCGTTGGCGCCGGACTGCAGGTCGGCGATGCCCGTGCCCAGCGACAGCCGGGCGCGCAGTAGCGCGGCATTGGATTCATAGAGCGGATCGACCTGATGCACGGCCACATTATTCAGGTCCTCGATTTCGTGCATGCTGTTTTCGGCGTTCATCCAGCTCAAGCCGCAAGCCAGCGCCAGGGTAATCACAAAGCAGGCCAACACCAGCATCATGCCCGTACGGACTTTCAATTTTTCCAGCATGGGAGCTCCCGTTCTTGAACGCGCTCCACCGCAGGCGTGGATACCGTGCCCACCGGCGCTGCGGCAGAGGGGCGAACGTCGCGCCGGATGACTGCGATGCGTCCGCCCAACCTGCAACACGCACAATCAATCGCTTTACGCGTGGCCAACACGGGCGGCTCGCGTATCCCTTCGCTTGAAACAGGAAAATGCCGGCTAATACCGGCATGTATTTAATTGTTATTAATGGGCCAGTTTGTCGGTTATACCTTTTTTATTGAGCACCACATCGCGTTTTTACATAAACCTCGCCGTGGTCGGGTTTGTCCTTACTGTTGAGTATCTTTTGTGCAACGCCGGCGCCGATCCGGGAAACGACGGGTTTTAGCGGGTTACGGCGGCGAAATGCGCCGAAAAAGCCGGTTTCTCCGGTGGCTTGCAATTCCGGCGGACTTTGACCACAATATGACCTTGATTGCCCCGGTTCCGACCCGAGCCGGGGTTTTGTTTTGGTCGCAGCTTGCCGCATTCGTCCGGCGGGCCGGCCCGAGCGGGCGCAAGGGGATCCATCGGGTTCAGCTTTGCCCGCCCCTGGCCGTTCCGTTCCTGGCGATGCCCGTCACGAGTCCGCTTCCGACGGCGCCCCATGCGTCAGGTCCAAGACCTTCACACCGAGAACGCTCCGTCGGGGGCGTTTTCTACTTTTGTTTGGGAAACGACATGTCTGCCATTCCTTTGACCGTGCGCGGGGCCGAGCGCTTGCAAGAAGAGCTCCAGCGGCTGAAAACCGTGGAACGTCCCGCCGTCATCAACGCTATCGCCGAAGCGCGCGCGCAGGGCGATCTGTCGGAGAACGCCGAGTACGATGCGGCTCGCGAGCGCCAGGGTTTCATCGAGGGCCGGATCGCCGAGCTTGAGGGCACGCTTTCCAATGCCCACCTGATCGACCCGACTTCGCTCGAGGCCGAAGGTCGCGCCGTGTTCGGTGCCACCGTCGACATCGAGGACCTGGATTCGGGCGATCGTGTGACGTACCAGATCGTCGGCGACGTTGAAGCCGACATCAAGTCGAACCTGATCTCCGTGTCGAGCCCCGTGGCCCGCGCGCTGATCGGCAAGAGCGAAGGCGACGTGGTCGAGGTCAAGGCCCCGGCCGGTGTTCGCGAGTATGAAGTATTGAGCGTGCGTTACATCTGACGCTGGCTCTGAGCGGTAAAATCAGCAAAGCACCATAGCCCGCACCGGGTATCCGGCACGGCAACACTGCGGAACGCTATGGTGGATCGGGCGCGTAAAGCGCCCGTTTTTGTGCCCGGCGGAACTGCCCGGATTACCTTTTGGGCGACGACTTGCGGCTGGTGCCGCTGCGTGCCCCGGCGCGCAGGCTCAGCGCGCTGCCGGCGCGGCGCGGGATGCCGTGGCTGCCGGAGGCGGTCTTCTTGTTGCTGGGACGCATCGGCTTGCCGTTCTTGTTGAGCTGGTCCTGCGGCACGAAGCGCGTCTTCGGCTTGGGCTCTTCGGTTTCGGAGCGGCGCGGACGCTTGGCCAGGGTCTTGCCTTCGGCGGCGAGCTTCTTGGGCGTATGCGGCTCGGAGGCGCGGCGCTTGGCGGGACGTTCCGGCTCGAGGGCGGCCAGCACGGGCGGTTTGATGTTGCCGGCCAGCGGGCGGAACAGGATCAGGGTCTTGCCCAGGTGGTGCACCGGGGCGCAGGACAGGGTGTCGCAGATGGTCGACAGCATGGCCTCGCGGGCCTCGCGATCGTCGCCGCCGGCCCGGACCTTGATCAGGCCGTGGGAAGTGAGTGCCAGGTCGATTTCCTTGAGCACGGCTTCGGTCAGGCCGTTGTCGCCGATCAGGACGACGGGGCGCAGAGGGTGAGCGGCGGACCGAAGGTCGCTGCGCTCACGAGAGGTAAGTTCTAATATAGGCATGCGTGGAATTGTACGGTAATGGCCAAGAATAAATTCTCCAAAGACTGGATTCACCAGCACATCAACGATCCCTATGTGAAGATGGCGCAACAGAAGGGCTACCGGGCCCGCGCCGCCTTCAAGCTGATCGAGATTCTCGACACCGAGAAGCTGCTGCGGCGTGGCGACCTGGTCGTCGACCTGGGCTCGGCCCCCGGCAGTTGGTCGCAGGTGGCGCGCGAGCGCCTGGCGGGCCCGGGCGGCGTGGTGGACGGGCGCATCATCGCCCTGGACATGCTGCCCATGGAGCCCGTGGCGGGCGTCGAATTCATCCAGGGCGACTTCCGCGAGGATGACATTTTGAAACAACTGGAAGACATGGTCGGATCGCGCGCGGTGGATCTTGTAATCTCCGACATGGCCCCCAACTTGTCAGGCGTGGGTATCGCCGACGCCGCGCGCATCCAGCACGTGTGCGAGCTGGCGATGGAGTTTTCCCTCGCCCATCTCAAGCCCAACGGGGCGCTGATCGTCAAGGCATTCCACGGAACCGGCTTTTCGCAGATCGTGGAGTCCTACAAACAGCACTTCAAGCGGGTGGTCGAGCGCAAGCCGAAGGCATCGCGGGACAAGTCCTCCGAAACCTTTCTGGTTGCGCGCGATCTGAAATAACCCGCGCCGGGGCACGTGCCCCGGTGTCACAAGAACCCACCGGTCCGACGACGGCCGGCCTGCCGAGACAAAGACCAGCAAAATCACGAATCAGACGTAACTTAGCGGCCCCGCCCCTTCCCAGGACGCAACCCGGTCCGACAGGGTAGAATGGGCTATTGACATACTTGTGACTGTGCCATATGCGGGTGCGCGGTCGCCGGTCGGAATCGAAAGCAGGAGATCGACCTTGAATAATTCATTTTCGAAAGTCGCCGTCTGGATGGTGATAGCCCTGGTGCTATTCACGGTCTTCAAGCAGTTCGACGGACGCGCGCAGACCCAGGACGGCGTGACCTACACGCAGTTCATGGACGACGCCAAGGCGGGCCGTATCCGCAAGGTGGACGTGCAGGGCGGCCCTGGCGGCGACGTGCTCTACGTCACGCCGGACGCGGGCCGCCCCTACACGCTGACCTCGCCGGGCGACCTCTGGATGGTTTCCGACCTGCTCAAGTATGGCGTGCAGGTTTCGGGCAAGCCGCGCGAAGAGCAGTCGCTGCTGATGAGCATCTTCGTGTCCTGGTTCCCCATGCTGCTGCTGATCGGCGTGTGGGTGTTCTTCATGCGCCAGATGCAGGGCGGCGGCAGGGGCGGCGCGTTCAGCTTCGGCAAGTCGCGCGCCCGCATGCTCGACGAGAACACCAACCAGATCACCTTCGCCGACGTCGCCGGCTGCGATGAAGCCAAGGAAGACGTCCAGGAACTGGTCGATTTCCTGCGCGATCCCAGCAAGTTCCAGAAGCTGGGCGGTCGTATTCCGCGCGGCGTGCTGATGGTCGGCTCGCCCGGTACCGGCAAGACGCTGTTGGCCAAGGCCATCGCCGGCGAAGCCAAGGTGCCGTTCTTCAGCATCTCCGGTTCGGACTTCGTTGAAATGTTCGTCGGCGTGGGCGCGGCCCGCGTGCGCGACATGTTCGAGAACGCCAAGAAGCACGCGCCCTGCATCATCTTCATCGACGAAATCGACGCCGTCGGTCGCCAGCGCGGCGCCGGCCTGGGCGGCGGCAACGACGAACGCGAACAGACGCTGAACCAGATGCTGGTGGAAATGGACGGCTTCGAGTCGGGCCAGGGCGTCATCGTCATCGCCGCCACCAACCGTCCCGACGTGCTGGATCCGGCGCTGCTGCGTCCGGGCCGCTTCGACCGCCAGGTCGTGGTGCCGCTGCCGGACATCCGCGGCCGCGAACAGATCCTGAAGGTCCACATGCGCAAGGTGCCGCTGTCGCCCAACGTCGACGCGACCATCCTGGCGCGCGGCTGCCCGGGCTTCTCCGGCGCCGACCTGGCCAACCTGGTCAACGAAGCCGCGCTGTTCGCCGCGCGCCGCAACGGCCGCACGGTCGATATGTCGGACTTCGAGAAGGCCAAGGACAAGATCATCATGGGCGCCGAGCGCCGCTCGATCGTCATGCCCGAAGAGGAACGCAAGAACACCGCGTACCACGAATCCGGCCACGCCATCGTCGCCCGCATGCTGCCCAAGACCGATCCGGTCCACAAGGTCACCATCATTCCGCGCGGCCGCGCGCTGGGCGTGACGATGCAGTTGCCGGAAAGCGATCGCTACAGCATGGACAAGAGCCGCCTGTTGTCGACCATCGCGGTGTTGTTCGGCGGCCGTATCGCCGAAGAGATCTTCATGAACCAGATGACCACCGGCGCCTCGAACGACTTCGAACGCGCCACGGCCATCGCCCGCGACATCGTCACGCGCTACGGCATGACCGACGAGCTGGGTCCGATGGTCTACGCCGAGAACGAAGGCGAGGTGTTCCTGGGCCGCAGCGTCACCAAGACCACGCACATGTCCGAAGCCACCATGCAGAAGGTGGACTCCGAGATCCGCCGCATCATCGATGAGCAGTACGGCGTTGCGCGCAAGATCCTGGAAGACAACCGCGACAAGGTCGAAGCCATGACCGCCGCGCTGCTCGAATGGGAAACCATCGACGCCGACCAGATCAACGACATCATCGAGGGCCGCCCGCCGCGTCCCCCGAAGACGCCGCAAGGTCCGTCGGATACGTCGGATACGCCTCCGACCGGCCTGGCCGCCGGCGGTAACACGGCAGCCGCGGTCTGAGGTCTTTCGTCCTGATTTATGGCGAATAACTTCCTTTGCGGGCGCTTCGAGTTTGATCTCGAGCGCCCGCTTGTCATGGGTATCGTCAATGTCACGCCGGATTCGTTTTCCGACGGCGGCCAGCACGACGATACCGACGCCGCGGTGGCGCATGCGCGCCGCCTGATCGACGAAGGCGCGCAGATCCTCGATCTGGGCGGCGAGTCGACGCGACCCGGCGCCGAGCCGGTGGCGGTCGCCGACGAGCTGGACAGGCTGCTGCCGGTGATCGAGGCGCTGCGCGACTGCGGCGTGCCTTTGTCGATCGACACCTTCAAGCCCGAGGTCATGCGCGCCACGCTGGATGCCGGCGCCGACATGATCAACGACATCTACGGCTTCCGGCAGCCCGGCGCCATCGAGGCGGTGGCGCAGTCGCGTTGCGGTCTGTGCGTCATGCACATGAAAGGCGAGCCGCGCACCATGCAGGCGACGCCGCCCGAATATTCCGACCTGATCGGCGAAATCGGTCTCTTTCTGGGGGCGCGGGCGCAGAAGCTGCGCGCCGCCTGGATCGATCCCCGACGCATCGTGCTGGACCCCGGCTTTGGGTTCGGCAAGACCGCCGACCAGAACTTCCAATTGCTGCGCCGGCTGTCTAGCCTGCGCAGCGGCGGTTATCCATTGCTGATCGGCCTGTCGCGCAAGAACATGATCGGCCAGGCCACCGGCCGGCCGGTCGGCGACCGGCTGTCCGGCAGCATTGCCGCCGCCCTGGCCTGTGTGGCCCGTGGCGCCTCGATCGTGCGGGTGCACGATGTGGCGGCCACGGTGGATGCGCTCAAGGTCTGGCAGGCGGCTGAACAAGGAGCAATCACTTCATGACTCAACGCAAGTATTTTGGTACCGACGGTGTGCGCGGCGAAGTCGGCGGCCCGGTGATCAACGCGGAATTCGCCCTGCGCCTGGGTTATGCCGCCGGCCGCGTGCTGGCGCGCGAACACGCGGTGCGCGGCGGCAGCCGCCCGCAGGTGGTGATCGGCAAGGACACGCGCATTTCCGGCTACATGCTGGAATCGGCGCTCGAGGCCGGGCTGTCGGCCGCGGGCATCGACGTGCTGCTGGCCGGCCCGATCCCCACGCCCGCCGTGGCCTACCTGACGCGCGCGCTGCGCTTGGTCGCGGGCATCGTGATCAGCGCCTCGCACAATCCTTACCAGGATAACGGCATCAAATTCTTCTCGGCCCAGGGCATGAAGTTGCCGGATGAGATCGAGGCGGCCATCGAGGCCGCCCTGGATGAGCCGCTGGGCTGTGTCAGCTCCGAAGGGTTGGGCCGCGCGCGCCGTATGTCGGACTCCCAGGGCCGCTACATCGAGTTCTGCAAGAGCACGTTCCCCAACGACCTGGACCTGAACGGCATGACGATCGTGGTGGACGCCGCCCACGGCGCGGCCTACAACATCGCGCCGCACGTGTTCCGCGAGCTGGGCGCCGAAGTGCACGCGATTGGCGTGCACCCGGATGGCTTCAACATCAACAAGGGCGTGGGCGCGCTGCACCCGGAGCAGTTGGCCAAGGAAGTGAAGGCGCGTGGCGCCCAGCTCGGCATCGCGCTGGACGGCGACGCCGACCGCCTGCAGATGGTGGACGGCGACGGCCGCATCTACAACGGCGACGAACTGCTGTACGCCATCCTGCGCGAGCGCATGCAGCGCGGCAAGGTGGACGGCGTGGTCGGCACGCTCATGACCAACTTTGGTTTCGAGCGGGCGCTGCAGCGCCTGAATGTGGGCTTCGAACGCGCCAACGTGGGCGACCGCTACGTGCTGGAACAGATGCAGGCGCGCGGCTGGCTCTACGGCGGCGAAAGCTCCGGCCACCTGCTGTGCCTGGATTGCCACTCCACCGGCGACGGCATCATCGCCGCGCTGCAGGTGCTGACCGCGCTACGCCGCAATCATGCCTCGATGGCCGAATGGATCAAGGACCTGCGCATGTATCCGCAGAAGATGATCAACGTGCCGCTGACCCCGGGCCAGGACTGGAAGACTCATCCGGGCCTGACCGCCGCGCGCCAGGCCGTCGAGGCCGAACTGGGCGACCGCGGCCGCGTGCTGATCCGCGCCTCGGGCACCGAGCCCAAGCTGCGTCTGATGGTGGAGGCCGAGGACGAAACCCTGGCAGTGACGTCAGCCGAGAAGCTGGCGGCCAGCCTGGGATAAGCCAACTTCGCCAGGACCGGACATGGCCATTCATTGCTTTGCGATGAATGGCCATTGTTTGTTGGGAATAAGTATTGTTTTGTAAAGTTTTGTCGAACTTTGCGGAATTGTGGCCGCAGCGCTCCGAACTAAACTTCATAGTCACGTAACATATTGGTCAAGTCTTTGACATACAGGGCGTCCAAACTGACCGGACTCTCTAGGAGCTTCGCGCAATGCTGGAACTAGCACGCATCAACCCAAGCCGTAACGCTACCGAACCGTGGACAGGCCCCGCCGCACGGGTGCTGGTGGTCGGCCTGGCGCGCACGGCCGAGGAAATTGAACAGATCCAGCGCCTGCGCTACGACGTCTTCACCGAAGACATGGGCGCGGTCTTCCCCGATGCCCAGGACGGAATCGAGCACGACCGTTTCGATCCCTTCTGCGAGCATCTGATGGTGCGCGAACTCGACACCGGCCGTGTCGTCGGCACCTACCGCATCCTCACGCCCGAAAAGGCGCGCGAGGCCGGCGGCTACTACTCGCAATCCGAATTCGACCTGTCCGGCCTCGGCGCGATCCGCGACGAGCTGGTGGAAGTGGGGCGCTCGTGCACTCACGCCGACTACCGCAACGGCGCGGTCATCATGCTGTTGTGGTCGGGCCTGGCGGAATACCTGCGCCGCGGCGGCTACCAGTACGTGCTGGGCTGCGCCAGCGTCAGCCTGCGCGACGACGGCGTCACCGCTGCCGAAGTGTGGCGCACGATTTCCAAGCAATTGCCGACAGAAGGGCAGCCGCATGTGACGCCGCTGCATCGTTATCCGGTGGAAAAACTCAACAGCACGCTGCCGGCGCGCGTACCGCCGCTGATCAAGGGCTACCTGAAGCTGGGCGCGACGGTCTGCGGCGAACCCGCCTGGGACCCGGATTTCAACGCCGCCGACTTCCCGGTGCTGCTGAAGATGGACGGCATGGACGAGCGTTACCGCCGCCATTTCGGCCTGGATCAACCCACGGCCAACGGTCAGCGCTGATCATGCGCCGCTTGTTCCGCCGCATGAAGATCAGACTGATTCGGCGGGCAACGCGGCCATTCCGCCTGGAACTCAAGCAGCTCGAACGCGAGACCGATCTGTCGCCGTTCTAGCGCCAGATGCCCGCCACGCCACACGGCCCCGGATTCTTCCGGGGCCGTGCTGTTTTGGACGCGGCTCAGAACTCGAGCAGTTCGAACGAGAAGCCCACTTTCGACCATTCGGCTTCTTCCGCGCGCAGCGTGAAGTCGCTGAGCGGGTGTTGCGCGAGCCAGTCGCGGTTCACGCGCACGACGATGGAGTCGTTGCGCATGGACGCGGTCAGGGGCAGCGGGTCGATTTCGCCGCGGCGGCGGAACAGCAGCACCGCCAGCCGCAGGCTGAGGATGGCCATCCACTGGGCGCGATTGCGCACCAGCGGCTCGAGCTTGCTCAGCTTGCCCTGGTGGCCCAGCGCCAGCAGCGCCAGCAATTGCTGGTCGGCGCGAGAAAAGCCCGGCATGTCGGCGTTCTCGAGCACGTAGGCGGTGTGCTTGTGGTAAGCGTTGTGGGCGATGGACAGGCCCACTTCGTGCAGGTCGGCGGCCCAGCCCAGGGCGGCGCGCAGTTCGGCGCGTTCGGCGCCTTCGGGCATCATCGCGTCGAACAGGCTGAGCGCGGCGCGGTGCACGCGGCGCGCCTGGTTGATGTCGACGTGATAGCGCTTCATGAACTGGCGCACCGACTCGTCGCGCTTGTCGTGCTCGTCGTCGCGGCCCAGCAGGTCGTACAGCACGCCCAGGCGCAATGCGCCGTCGCCGGTGTGCATGACATCGATGCCCAGTTCGTCGAACAGCGCGCTCATGATGGCCAGCCCGCCGGGCAGCACGTCGGCGCGCTCGACCTTGATGCCGGGCAGCTCGGACGGGATGACGCGGCCGGCGCGCACGATGCGGTCTTTCAGCTTGCTCAGGCCGGCGCGGGTGATGCCGCGTTCGGACATGCCGCCTTCGGTGAGGATGGCGTACAGCGCCTTGGCGGTGCCGGAAGAGCCGTAGGCTTCCTTCCAGCCGGTCTTGCGGTACTGCTTGGCGATGACTTCGATCTCGCGCCGCGCGGCCAGCTCGGCCTGCTTCATCTGGTGGGCGTCGACGATGCCGTCCGAGAAGAACTGGCGGCTGTAGCTGACGCAGCCCATGTAGAGCGACGACATCAGGCCGGGTTCATGGCCCTTGCCGATGATGACTTCCGTGGAGCCGCCGCCGATGTCGATCACCAGGCGCTTGTTGGGCGAGGGCGGCAGGGTGTGGACCACGCCCGAGAAGATCAGGCGGGCCTCTTCGCGGCCGGCGATGACTTCGATCGGGAAGCCCAGGGCGGCTTCGGCCCGGGGCAGGAAATCGCGGGTATTGCGCGCCACCCGGAAGGTGTTGGTGGCGACCGCGCGCACACGGTTGGGATGGAAACTGCGCAGGCGTTCGCCGAAACGTTCCAGGACCGCGATGGCCCGCTCGATGGCGTCGTCGCCAAGGCGTTTTTCGGCGTCCAGCCCGGCGGCGAGCCGGACGGTTTCCTTGAGGCGATCGATCTGGTAGATCTGGGGCGTACCGTCCTGCTGAACGATGCGTCCGATGGAGAGGCGGAAGCTGTTGGACCCGAGGTCCACGGCGGCCAGAAGTTGATCCATGCGGCTCGTAATATTGGCTGTGAGGTGGCCTGATTATAGAGACCCCATATGACAGCGCCTTCCGCTGCGGGTTTTCGCTTATGGAACAGGCAGTTGGCGCCGGGAGACCATGCTCCATGCGTCCCGGTTTTGTCGTACGCTACGCATTTGGCGTTGTGTCATAGAACCGTCACTATTTTGCAGTAAAACTCCACGCTCTCCTTACGTATGGAATCCGGTATGACCACACGCCCGCCCGCCGAGCCCTTGCTCCTGAATCGCGAGTTGTCGCTGCTCAAGTTCAACGAACGCGTGCTGGCGATGGCGGAAAATCCGAGCACGCCCCTGCTCGAACGGCTGCGCTACGTCTGTATCGTCAGTTCCAATCTTGATGAATTCTTCGAGATCAGGATCTCGAGTCTCAAGGAACAACAGCGCCAGTCGCCGAACTT